>NZ_CP017718.1:1209363-2418727 GCF_001854405.1 Hyphomonas sp. Mor2 | reverse complement strand
CGCGCCGTTTTGGGCAAAGAGCTTTGCCGTCGCTGCGCCAATAGCCCCGCCGCCGCCCGTCACGATGGCGACCTGCCCGGCCAGGGGTTTGGCCACGCCTTTACCCAGCTTGGCTTGTTCAAGCGACCAGTATTCCATGTCGAACAGATCGGTTTCCGGCAGGGCTTCAAAGGTTCCGACGCGTTCGGCCAGGGACACGGTGTCGATGGTTATTTCTGCCAGATCAGCGGCAATGTTCGCAGCTTTCTTGGATGTGCCGACCCCGAACAGCCCGAGACCTGGGACCAGAACCACGCGGGGGGACGGGTCGAGCATGCGTTTATCGCCGCCGACGCGGTCATTATTGCGGTCGAAATAGGCCTGGTAGTCTGTGCGGTATTGCGCGGCCAGCGCCGTCACGTCTGCCTGGAAGGCGGGTAAATCGCTGGCCAAAGGCGCAGGCGTGACAAGTGGCTGACGCTTGGTGCGGATGACATGATCGGGCGTGACGACGCCCCGCGTGCCATAGGACGCGACATGCTCGCCATCGACAAATGTCCGAATGGCTTGGGACGTTCTGAACGTCGTGACGATGTTATGGTGGCGCCCATAGCCCAGATCGGTCGAACAGGCCCCTCGGATGATGGGCGCGACTTGCGCGGTAGATGCCGTCGGCGCCGCCATGGGTCTTGTGGTTGGCGCAAAGGGCGCTGCGTCACCAATGAAGGCTTCCGCCATGGACACAAATTCAATCATCCGGTCATAGGATTGTTTGGCGGTCTCCCCGAAGGTGAACAGGCCGTGCTTGTGCAGCAGCACGCCTTCAACGTCCGGATTTTGGTCATACAGCGCTGCTGTGGCTTTGGAGAGGTCAAAGCCAGGCGCGACATAGTGAAGATAGGCGAGGCGATCGCCGAAAATCTCTCGGCAGAGAGTCTCTCCTTGGGGCTGATCGGAAACCGCCAGAATCGCGGTCGCATGCGAATGATCGACGAATTTGTGAGGCAGGAAGGCGTGCAGCAGGGTCTCGACCGAGGGGTTGGGTGACGCCGGATCCAGCAGATTGGCGCGCTGGAACGAGACCATGTCTTCGTCAGTCAGAGAGTCAAACGTTCGCAGGCCCGTGATCGGTTCGAGCAACACCGCCGGCAGACCCGCTGGCTCAATCGTGTCGAGATTCCAGCCGCTGCCTTTGACGCATAGAACTTCGCGCTCCTTGCCCAGAAAGTCCGGAATGATGGTTTTGACCGACGTATTGCCGCCGCCATGGATGACGAGTTCAGGCTCAACGCCGATCAGGCGGCTGGTATAGACCCGCAGCGCCAGATCTTCATTCACGCCCTGCGCGCCATAATGCGCAATCATGTCCTTGGCGTCCTGATCTGACCAACGATTTCTCATGACTCACCACTCACTTGCTCTCAGATCCTATCTTGGGTCTGCATATTACGGGCCATGCGCCGACACTTATCGCCGTGTTCCCGCGCTCGACTGCGGAATTGACATGCTGGGCTGATCAACGTCAATCATTGATCGGTGGTCGCCACACGCGCATGCGGCATGGCGTTTGCTCATTGCCTTGGTCAGGCAACACAGGTGGAACCAATATGAAAGTTGATGGACGCCCATATCGAACGATCTGGCTGAATGCGGATGGTTGGTCAGTGGATATTATCGACCAGACCGTGTTGCCGCATGAATGGCGCATAGAGACGTTGAGAACCGTAGAGGACGCCACCCGCGCCATCGCTGATATGCTGGTGCGCGGGGCCCCTTTGATCGGGGCCACGGGCGCCTATGGGGTCGCTCTGGCCGCGAAGCAGGATCCGAGCGATGGCGCGCTGGCGCACGCCGCAGACATGCTGATGGCGGCGCGACCCACAGCGGTGAACTTGCAATGGGCCGTCGAACGCGTCGTGACACCGCTTTATGGCTTGCCGGAAAGCGAACGAGCCGCCGCTGCCTATGCTCATGCTGCCAGGATTTGCGATGATGATGTCGAGGTGTGTTCTAATATCGGTGAACATGGTGTTGCGCTGGTCAAAGCGGCGCAGACGGCGAAGACGACTGCCGGGCCGGTCAACATTCTCACCCATTGCAATGCCGGTTGGCTTGCCACCGTCGATTGGGGCACAGCAATTGCGCCCATCTACAAAGCCCATAATGCAGGCATCGACGTGCATGTCTGGGTCGACGAAACACGGCCGCGAAATCAAGGCGCGCATCTCACGGCCTGGGAACTGGCTCAGCACGGTGTCCCGCACACGCTGATCGTCGACAATGCCGGTGGACATTTGATGCAGCATGGCCTCGTCGATCTCTGCTTTGTCGGCACGGATCGCACGACGCACACAGGCGATGTCTGCAACAAGATCGGCACCTATCTCAAGGCGCTGGCGGCGCATGATAATGACGTCCCGTTCTATGTCTGCGCGCCCTCTTCCTCGATTGACTGGAAGATGAAGGATGGCCTGAAAGAAATCCCGATTGAGGAACGCGGCGGTGACGAAGTCGCTCTGCTGCACGGCCGCACGGCAGCCGGAGAGGTGACGGCCGTCAGCATCAAGCCGGACCAGACGCCGGTGCGCAATGATGCCTTCGATGTCACGCCGCGAAAATATATTACCGGCCTGGTCACCGAACGCGGTGTCTGCGATGCCAATGAGCAGGCTCTGGGCGCGCTGTTTCCAGAATTGGTGGTGGCATGATGGACGCGGCTTTTTCGTTGCGCTAATCTTTCCGGCATCGACGCGACTGGCGAGATAAGGTGGAGCACCACCGGGGAGCGTCGGATAGGACCAACAGAGCCGTTCGCCTGGGCCATTCACTCTTGAAAGGAGATGGCCATGCCTGAACGCTCGCCTGTATCTGTCGCTTTCCTCGTATTTCCCAATGTCACCCAGCTCGATCTGACCGGGCCGGCGCAAGTCCTGTCACGGCTTGGCAATGTGACGTTGAATCTGGTCTGGAAGGACAAGGATCCGGTGCCCACCGATGCCGGATTTCCGCTTCTGCCCACCGCCACATTCGATGAGATCACAGAAGCCGATATTCTCTGTATTCCGGGCGGGCTCGGCACGATGGAGATCATGCAGGATGAGACCGTGCTGACCTGGATCCGCAAGATGGCCGAGGAAGCCCGTTGGGTGACCAGCGTCTGCACCGGTTCGCTGGTGCTCGGCGCAGCCGGTCTTCTGAAAGGCTACCAGGCCGCCTGCCATTGGGCGTCCATCGACCAGCTGTCCTATTTTGGCGCGGTGCCGGTGCGCGCGCGCATTGTCGAGGATCGCAATCGCTTCACCGGCGGCGGCGTGACCTCAGGCATCGACTTTGCGCTCGCCCTGGCGGCGCGCATTCGCGGTGACGATTTTGCCCGCTTCATCCAGCTCAGCATCGAGTATGATCCAAACCCGCCCTTCGATGCCGGCAGTCCGGACAAGGTCTCGCCGGAAATCCTGGCGCGCTATCACAAGATGATTGCCACCGCGATGCCGGACCGCGACGCCAAAGTGAAGGCGATCGCGGAAGCGCTCGGATTTTAGCCCCATTTTGCTGTCAAGAGAGGGGGATACAGGAATCACCTTGGCACCCTCTCTTCAACAGCCCATACTCTGACCCATGTTCAAAGCGCTCGCCTTTTCAGGTCTTCTTCTCGTCAGCAGCCCGGATTTCGGGCCGTCTGAAAAGATGTTCGATGAGCTAAAAACCGCGCCAACCGAAGAAGAAGCCAATGATATCGCCCTCGATATCTGGGCCTCCTGGATGGAAAGCGGGTCGGATGCGGCGGACCTGGTCATGGAACGCGCCGTTCAGGCGCAGGCCTTTGGCGATCTTGAGCATGCCCGCGCGCTGTATGACCGGGTCATCGCGATCCAGCCGGACTATGCTGAAGCCTGGAATCGCCGCGCCACCGTGTTCCTGGCGCAGGAGAACTATTCCGAAGCCCTGCGCGACGTGAATGAGGCCCTCCGCCTCGAGCCCCGCCATTTCGGCGCCTGGGGCGGTCTCGGCGCGGTGCTGGAACGCCTCGGCTCGGAAGATGAGGCGATCAGCGCCTATGAAAGGGCGCTGGAAATCTATCCGCTCTTTCCGTCTGCCAAACGCGGCATAAGTCGTATCCGGCGTGACAGAGAAGGCCGGCCTGTTTGAAGATGCTGACAATTACGATTGGGATCCTGATCCTGGCCGGGCTGGGCGCCTGTGTGAACAGCGCGCTCTATGCGGGACGGATCAATAAGCAACACCCGGCATCCGGTGCGCTGATCGATGTGAACGGGGCCGATGTCCACGTCCTGCAGCAAGGCGAGACCGGGCCGGTCGTCGTCATGGTGCATGGGGCCTCGGCCAATGCGCGAGAGTTTGACTGGTCGCTGGCGCCGCTTCTGGCTGATTCGCACCGCATCCTGATGGTCGATCGGCCAGGGCACGGGCATTCGGAGCGACTTGAGGACGCCGACACGCTGGCCGTGCAGGCGGCTCAGGTGGCTGGTGCGCTCAAGGCACTGGCGCCTGGAGAGAAGGCGATCCTGGTCGGTCACAGTTTTGGCGGCGCGGTCTCCTTGCGTGTGGCGCTGGATCATCCGGAGCTGGTGGAGGGCCTGGTGCTGCTCGCACCGGTCTCGCATGATTGGGGCGGCGGCGGCGAGGCCTGGTACAACAAGTATGCCTCGCATCCGCTGATCGGTCCGGCATTCACTCAATTGGTGCCGATTGTTGGCCCGAGCCAGGTACGCGGCGGGGTGACCAATGTGTTCTCTCCGAAACCCGCCCCTGAGGGCTATTTCGACAAGTCCGGCATCGGCTTGCTGTTTCGCCCGTCAAACTTTGCCGCGAATGCCAAGGATGTGAACGGATTGCGGGCGGAGCTTGCAGCGCAGCAGACGCGTTATGAAGAGATCAAGGTGCCCACCGTGGTCTTTTCCGGCGCGTTGGACACGGTGATCAGTCCACAGCTGCATGCCGGCCGGTTGAAGCATCAGGTGGAGGGGCTGGAACTGGTCAAACTCGCAGATGGTGGACACATGCCGCATCATGCCTTTGGGGCAGAGGTGGCGGAGACGATCCGGCAGATGAGCGGGTCTGTGTCGTGAGATCTCCATCGAAATTGAAGAAAATATACGCTTCCGCGCTGCCAACGTAAGTTGGCACTCATGGCGGCTGGGAGGAGTCTTTGCGTGGCTTCTCAATCGCCATGGGTCCTGACTTGCGTCAGGAATGCGAACTCCAAGCTCAAGTCCGGGCCAGCCCCAGACGGTCATCCTGATCGACCAGGTCTTCTGACAAGTTCGCCAGATACCAGGCCACAGTTTCCCGCAGGCCATCTTCCAGGCTTAACTGCGGCGACCAGCCAATCTCCCGCTCGGCGCTGATCGGATCGATTGCATAGCGGCGATCATGGCCCTTGCGGTCGGTGACAAATTCAATCTGGTCGGCATGAGGCCGATCCTTCGGGCGGACCTCATCCAGCAAGGCGCAAATCGTCTGGACCAGGTCAAGATTGCCGCGTTCCGCCCGCGCCCCGAAGAGCAGCGTCGTCCCCGCTTCTGCCTCGCACGCCGCGATCAGGCCGCGGGCATGATCCTCGACATAGAGCCAGTCGCGCACATTCTGACCGTCACCATAGATCGGGATCGGCGCACCGAGCACGGCCTTGCGGATCACGGTCGGGATCAGCTTCTCGCCATTTTGCCAGGGGCCGAAATTATTTGTGCAATTGGTGATCACGGTCGGCAGACCATAGGTGCGCTGCCAGGCCCGTGCCAGGTGATCGCTCGCCGCTTTGCTGGCCGAGTAAGGCGAGGACGGCTTGTAAGGCGTGTGTTCGTTGAAGGGCGGGTCCTGCGGGTCAAGATCGCCGAAGACTTCATCGGTCGAGACATGCACAAAGCGGAACTCAGCCGGTGCCCCGGCGGCCTGCCAATGCGTGAGCGCGGCCTCGAGCAGGCTGAACGTGCCGTCGACATTGGTCTTCATGAAGGCGCTCGGGCCGTCGATCGAGCGGTCGACATGGGTTTCAGCGGCGAGATGGATGACCGCGTCCGGGCGGGCGGCCTTGAACAAGGCCGAAACGGCCTGGCGGTCAGTGATGCAGGCATGCACATTCTGGACGTCACAATCGGCGATCGCGTTCGGATTGGCCGCATAGGTCTTGCTGTCGAGATTGAAGACTTCGTGCCCGGCGGCGCAGAGCTGGCGGACGACGGCTGAGCCGATAAAGCCATAGCCTCCGGTCACGATATAGCGCATGGAAACTCCCGTTTCTCGTCTCGCCCCGTCAGGTCCAGCCCCTGCCGTCCCCGGCCTCAGTCAGGCCTGAATACATGTGATAGCGCGATCGCGCCAGCGGTCGCGACATTAACACTGTCAAAGCCGGTCTGCATTGGGATCCGGACCGGCTGACAGGCGGCAATCAGCTCATCCGGCAGCCCCGGGCCTTCTGCGCCGAGCAGGATGGCGAGCCTGTCGGGCGGCTGCAGCCCTTTGAGCGACGCCGCATCGCCGCGCGGGGTCATGGCCCAGACAGCATATCCAGCCGCTTTCAAGGCCGCGATGTGCGCTGCACCGGTGCCGCCATGATGGTAGGGCAGCCACAGGCTGCTACCGGAGGAGACCCGAATGGATTTGCGATAGAGCGGGTCGCAGCTGCCGCCATCGAGGATGACGCCATGCGCGCCAAAGGCCGCAGCATTGCGGAAAGCGGCGCCGACATTGTCGTGATTGGAAATCTGGTTGAGCACCAGCAAGGTCCGAGCGCCCTCAGCTGCGAGCAAGGAGTCCAGCTCAACCCGCGGACCTTTCCGCGCGCAGGCGAGCACGCCGCGATGGATCGGAAATCCCGCAATCTCGTCCATCAGGGATTGTCCGGCGACATAGACCGGGACCGAATCTGGCACATTTGCAAGCAGGTCCGCCAGGGGCTCAAGCCGCGTTTCGCTCAGGAACAGACTATCCACCTCGAACCGGGACAGGGACAGCAGAATGTTCAGCGTGACCTTGCCTTCGACAATGAAGCGCCCATCGGTGCCGCCGGTCAGATCCCGCTCCCGGATCGCAGTATAGGGCGCAATTCGCGGATCATCCGCGGTTGTGATCTGGATTGCAGGTGAAAAAGCCATATGATCTATACGGTTAGGGATTGGAGAGGGCACCCGGTTTCGGGTGAGGACGGTATGACAAAAGCCAGCTCGCGAGTCATGGTCACAATCGTGTTTGGAGTGATTTATGCGGCGATCCTGATCGAAACCGTGACCTTGTTCGCCGAATTCGGACCGCATGGACTGGGGCTCAGTTTCGCGACCCTGTTTGCGCATAATTTCCTGTTCTTTCCCATCGTTGGCTTGCTGGCTCTGGTGGCGTTCTGGAAGCCGACAGTGATGCTGGTCGATGCGCTGTTCTGGAACAAGGTTCGATTCGGGCGCATCGCGTTTGGCGGCGTTATTCTGTTGCTGGCCGTGGCCTCGTGGGCGATGTCGAGTGCGTTCAACAATTCCAATACGCGGTCCCTGTTCGAAATTGCGCCCGCCGCACTGATGGCGGATGAAGGGGTTGAAGCAGACGATCCGGCTCTGCGCCGGGCGTCTGTGCAGGAGATTCTGATCAAGCTGAAAATCAACGCCAATAGCGAAGGCGGCCTGTCAGAATTCTATGCCAATTGCGATCCCCTCTGGTTGGAGTTTGCCGATAGCGCGGCCCAGGAACAGACCTGTTTTCCGACCGGGAACCTGGTCACGATTACCGAGTGTTGCCAGGCCCGCACCCGGTTTCGGGAATTTGTAAACACGATGCAGGCGGACAACCCGGCGACCTTGTCTTCTGTCCATCGCCTGGTGATGCCGGTGAAGCTGCTTATGCTGTTCATGCTGCTCATGGTCGGCATCCTGCTGGTGCGGCTGCGCAAGTCTCTTGCGAATCTGTACGGATCGGCTGTCCAGGACGTCTCGTTCCCGATCGCAATGGGCGGCGCGCTGATGTTGCTCTGGCCGCTGATGAATGCCTCCTACCTGGACACATTTGCCTTGCTCACCGCAGACGGATCATCGAACATTTACCGGGTCACGGCGCCGCTCTACGCCCTCGGCTTCGGGGTCTGGGTGCTGCTCTTGGTGTTCTTCCACTTCCGGACATTTCCGTCGCAAACCGAGATGGCGCTGAAGTTTCTCGGCGTCGTCGCAGCCGGTCTGGGCGTGCTCCAATATGAGCAGATTATCGGCTATCTCAGCCGCACGCTCGGGGTCGGCGGCGGGCTCGTCGCCGTCGTGGTCTTTGTGGTGATGGTGGTGGCCCTGATCGGCACATTGGTGCTCGGCATCAAGCCGCCGGATTTTATCGATCCAAAGGCAAATCCGGCGACTGAAGATCAGCCGCCGGGAGAGCGCTAGGCCCCCATGGGGAGGCCAGATTCCTTGGCCATTTTCTGCATGGCTTTTTGCAGCTTCTCAAACGCCCGCACTTCGATCTGGCGGATGCGTTCGCGGCTGACATTGTAAACCTCAGACAGCTCTTCGAGCGTCTTTGGTTCGTCGGTCAGGCGGCGTTCCTGCAGGATATGCTGCTCGCGCTCGGACAAGTCGGCCATGGCCGTCTGGAGCAGCTCCATCCGGGCATCGAATTCCTGCGTGCGGGCAAACTCTTCGGCCTGGTTCGGTTCGTCATCCTCGAGCCAGTCCTGCCACTCCATATCGCCTTCGGCGCCCATTGGGGCGTTCAGCGAGGCATCAGAGCCGCTCATCCGACCGTTCATCGAGATCACGTCTTTCTCCGAGACGTTCAGCTTGTCGGCAATGTGCTTCACCTGATCGGGCTTCAGCTGGGCATTGTCGAGCGCATCAATCTCGCCTTTCATCCGGCGCAGGTTGAAGAACAGTTTCTTCTGCGCAGCCGTCGTGCCGAGTTTGACCAGGCTCCACGAGCGCAGGATGTATTCCTGAATGCTCGCCCGGATCCACCACATCGCATAAGTGGCGAGGCGGAAGCCCTTGTCGGGATCGAACTTCTTCACCGACTGCATCAGGCCGACATTGCCTTCGGAGATCACTTCAGCCATGGGCAGGCCATAGCCGCGATAGCCCATCGCGATCTTGGCGACGAGGCGCAGGTGAGAGGTCACCATTTTTTCGGCGGCCTCGGAATCTTCATGCTCCTGCCAGCGCTTGGCGAGCATGAACTCCTCGTCCTTGGCGAGCATGGGGAATTTTCGAATTTCTGAGAGGTAGCGGCTAAGGCCCTGTTCTGGGCTCAGCGTGAGCGCACGGCTCGCAGTTGTATTGGCCATTTACTGGTCCTCCTTATGTCCCCTTCACGACCCCTCTACGTTGAGGCAACCGTTCCAGTTCTATCGTTGGTGAGGGTCATAGCCCCGATCATCGGCAGCGTCTTTCCCTCAATCGCGAATAGTCCCTATCGCGAATTTGCATAGATGGGGATGACAATGCCGTTATGGAAGGCGTCGGCGTGCTGAAAAGTGTCCGGACAGTTTGGGCCGGAAACCGCCTAATCGTCGCTCGGCACGTAATCGAGCGGCGGGGTCACAACTTCTGTTTCAGGGGTTTTTGCCTCGGTCGGGCCGGAGACGGGCGCCGGCAGGGCAATCGGACGGCCTGCATCCAGCTCGCGTTCGGAGGATTCATAGCGGGGATGCACAAGGTTTCCGGCATCGCCAAAGGCATAGACCAGGCGGGCCCAGTCGCCTCGCGCATACTGGAACGCGCTGCCGCGGGGGTCGATGTCAGACCATTCCGGTTCGCGGGCCGCGGTCACCGCCATCCGGCCCCAGCGATCGGCTTCCGTCAGGTCGCCATAGCCGCGCAAAGCCCTTTCGAGCAACAGGCAGAGCCGCGCCGTGGGCTTCTCCTCGACCAGCAGCGCCAGGGTCTTCACAGCGCTCAGCCAATCCCGCTCCTGCATGGCGAGTTCTGAGGTCAGGATCCGGCTTTCGCGGTGATCCGGATTGGCCGCGGCCAGCGCTTTCAAGCGTCCGGCGATTGCTGCGGGAGAGGCCTTGTCGTCGAGGCGGCGCACCAATTGAGCGAGGGCGGGGTGTGGCCGGGCCTTCCAGCCAAGCTCGAGCACGCCCTGGGCAGCCTTGATCTTGTCATCGATCATCAATTGCCGCGCGCCATGCCAGGCAGCGGGCGGGAAGGACGGGGCGGAGCGGATCGCATCGGCAAGCAAGCGCTGCGATTCCTTGCGTTCATTATGCTGCAGCGCGGCGGCCTGAGCGGTGTAGAGCACAGCGCGGCGGCGGCGCAGGCTCTCTCCACTGATCTGGCCGCGTTTTTCGCCAATGCTGAGCGTCTTCAGCGCTTCATTCCAGTTGCCAGCCGCGACCTGGGTGTCGAACAGCGTATTGAATGGCCAGTCCGCGCCGGACTTCATTTCCAGCGCTTCGCGGGTCCGGGTCTCGGCCGATAGCGTATCGCCGCGGGCGCTAGCTGCAGAGGCTGCGCCGCGGAGGCCCGCAAGCTGTCCGCCGGGAAGTCGGGCCAACTGTCCCCAGGCGCGCTCAGCGCCGGACCAGTCATCCGAGATTTCCGCCGCGCGGGCTTCGAGCAGCAGTTTCAGCCGGTCATCATCGGCAAATTGCGCGGCTTTCTTGGACAGTTTCTTGGCCAGGGCCGCATCCCCCGCTTCGGCGGCGAGCAGGCCCTCAGCCAGCGCCTTGTTGGCGGCTTTGATCTTTGACGCCTTGCGCGAGCGGCTGAACCGGCTCGGCAGCGTGACCAGGCCGGTCAGCAGTGACCAGACCAGCGCCATGGCGGCCCCAACCAGAAGAATGGCGAGCAGGGCCCAGACAATCTCGAACTCGTAGACGGTGCCACCGCCCAGATCGAGCGTCAGGCCGCCGGGCAGGCGCGAGGCCCACATCACGAAGATGCCCGCCAGGACGATCAGCAAGATGATCAAAAACAGGATGATCATGGGCGCTCTTCCGCAATCATGGTGAGGCGCAGCGCCTCAAGGGTCTCTTCCAACAGGTGTCGGTCTTGCGCATTTTGCAACCAATCTGTGAAGACAGGCTGAAGATCTGCGTCGATGGCGCGAATATGTTCAATTGTTTCAGCCAGTTCGCCGGAGTCGAGCGCCGCAGAGGCCAGGCTCAAATGGTCACGCGTCGTCGTTGCGCCGTCTCGGCGGACCTGAATGCCGTCGCCGAACAGGCTGCGCATCCAGCCCGAGCCGCCGGTCGAGCTTTCGGCTTCCTGATCAAGTGCCGCGTCGATCAACTGCGGCAGGTCCGCCGTCAATTCCGTCAGCGTCGGAATGGCCTTTGGCGCCACCGGTGCGAGCGCGCTCACCGCCTCATTCCCCGGCATGGCCGCTTGCAGGCGTTGGTGGGCCGACAGGAACGGACGCCCGCGCCGCGCCGCGGCTTCAATCGCGGAAAGGGCCAGGGCCGCCTCGGTTCGACTGTTGGTCGCAGCGGTCGCGGTCAGGCCTTCCGCACCGGCTTTTTCCTCGAGCGCATCGACGCGGGTTTTCATCAGGTCGAGGGCCAAATTGTAGCCATCGAGCTGCGAGACCAGAGCATCTTCAAGGGCAGATATACGCGTCTCTAATGCGGCGAGATTGCTCGAACCGGTTCCGTCGCTCGTGCCTTCATCGGCCAGGGTCGCCACTCGGGCGCGCTGCAAGGCGGCAAGATCGGTCTGGATCTCGTCAATCTCGTCGCGCAGCGCCCGCAGGTCGGTGACCGAACGCGTGCGATCGGCCCTCAAACTGTCGGCGCGACCCTTCAAGGCCGAGATTTCGGCGGCTTGCTCAGTCGCCTGATCATTCGACGCGGTTCGTGCAGTTTCGAGCTCGCTCAATCGGGTCTCGAGCGCGGCGACTTTGCTAGTGCCCGGCGCGAGTCCGGGAATCAAACCTGCGCCCGCGGCAGCCAGGATCAGGCTGACCAGCGCAATCAGACCAAGCCCGCCAAAGGCCGCCCATCCTGGTCCGCGTCCAGACGCCTTGTCTGATTGCGGGGCAGACGGTGCCGGCTCGAACTCCGCATCAATCGGTGCCTCATCCCCTGTTTCAGGTGGCAGGGCGGATGAGGTCATGAGCAGGTCTCCGATCTGGCTGGCTTGCGCACCTTATATTGTGTCGCTTCAGGCCGAAAGTGTGGCAATTGCAGATTGCAGCGCCGCGATCACGCCGTCCTCATTTGGCGTCGAGGCGACGTATCTCGCAGCGAGAGTCATCGTTTGGAGCGGTGCGATCGCAGGTTCTGAGATGGCCACCGCAGTGAGGTGATCCGTCGGGAGGTCAGCGACAAGTTCGGCGAACCGTGTCGCCCCTTTGGCGGAATGGATCAGGACGCAAGCGGGCCCACCTTCCCTGAGGACGTGTACGGCTTCTTCGGACAAGGTTTCCGCGCCTTGCATTTCATAGAGCGGCGCGAACGCGACGCTAAACCCATGCGTTTCGAGCTGTCGCTTCAGATCGCCTTTTGCAGCCGCATTGGCGATATGCAGCAGCGGTTTGCCGGATGGTACGCTGCGCTGCGCGATAAAGTGCGCAAGGTCGACCGCATTTCCAGCTGATTCATGAATATGAGTGAAGCCCGCGCTTCGCGCCGCCGCGGCGGTGGCTGGGCCAACGCACCAGGCCGGAAGCGAGACGTCCACCGCTCGCGCCGCGTATGCGCGCACGCCATTGGCGCTGGTGAAGACCAGACCCGCAAGACTTTGAGGGGTGGGCTGCTCGGGTGCGGCCAGTGTCTTCATGGACAAGACAGGCGACACCACCGCGCGCAGACCGAGGGCTTCAACCCGCTGCGCGGACTCGCGCGCGCCAGGCTCGGCGCGAATGATCAGGATGGGAGGCAGATCGGCCACGATCGGATCAGTCAGTAAAAACCGGCAGGTCGCCGCCTGCCTGGTCGCGAATATTCATCGCGAGCTGTCGCCCGAGCCGCGCCAGGTCTTCAAGGCTGGCTGACAACAAGGCGGTGGCCTGCGCGGTCCATTTGGTCTGCCCATCCGGCGTCAGCACTTCGCCGCGCAGGTGCCAGGCGCCGTCCATGTTCTCTAGCTGCGCCGCCATGGCTGTGCGACAGGACCCGTCGAGCTCTGCCAGAAAGGCCCGTTCCGCCGTGGCCATGGCGCGGGTCGCCGCGTGATCCAGTTTTGCGAGGGCCGTCTGGAGATCTGGCTGCAGGGCTGAGTCGCGCGCCGCGACCGCAATGATGCCTTGCCCGGCCGCCGGCAGCATATCGCTCATCGGAACCGGGTGGGCGAGATGATCCAGCTCCAGGCGCTTCAGCCCGGCCATGGCCAGGAAAGTGGCATCTGCTTCCCCGCGTTTCAGCTTTTCGATCCGGGTTTCAACCCGCCCTCGAAATGGAACAAGCTTGAGGTCCGGACGGAGCGCCAGCGCCTGCGATTCTCGCCGGAGACTTGCTGTCCCGAGCACCGCGCCGTCTGGCAGGTCCTGAAGGCGCGTGAGTCCGTTTGTCGTCAGGAATCCATCGCGTGGATCATTGCGTTCGGGATAGGCGACGAGGCTTTGTCCGTCTGGAAGCAGGCTCGGGACATCTTTCAGACTGTGAACTCCGAGGTCCACTTCGCCTGTATCAACCGCATGATCGATCTCTCGGGTAAACAGGCCTTTGCCGCCTGAATTGATCAAACGTTCCGTGGTCAGCTGATCACCCTTGGTCGAGAAAGTGACGATCTCACCGCGCAAGGCGCCATCGCTGACGTGTTCGAGCGTGCGGGCAATCAGATTTGCCTGATAAAGCGCCAGGGGAGACCCTCGTGTCCCAATTCGGACGGTGATGGCGCTTGACATTGCGGCTCCGATTCTGCGTAGGGTCCAGCTAAGGGCGATCTTATCCGCGTGCAAGCGGTGGCTGACAGGAGGGGCTAAATGCGCAAACTTGTACTGTCGCTATGCCTGTTTCTGGCGGCCTGCGTGCAGCGTGAGGGTGTGTCTCCCGGGCAGCCATCCATTGTTCCGTTCCAATCGTCCCCGATTGCCCGTTGCATGAATCTCGGCAGCGCTTTGGAAGCCACGTTCGAGGGGCAGTGGGGCTATGTCGTGCGCCGACGGGATCTGGTGCGTCTGAAACAAGCCGGTTTTGACACGATCCGGCTGCCGGTCAGATGGACGGCCCATATGGAGGAAGAGGCTCCTTATACAATTGATCCTGCCATGTTGGCCCGAGTCGATCAGATCGTCAGATGGGCGGCGGAAATCGATCTGAAGATCATCGTCAATGTGCATCACTTTAGTCGATTGAATCAGAACCCCGGAAAATATGAGCCGGTTCTGGAAGCGATCTGGGATCAGTTGGCGACGCATTTTATCGGCGCGCCCGATCATTTGATCTTCGAAACGATCAATGAGCCGCATCGACGGATGTCCGTGAAGCGTACGGACGCCATCAACGCGCGATTGCTGGAACGGATCCGGCGAGATCACCCGGATCGCTGGGTCATTCTTGGGACGGCCGATTGGGGGCAACTGGAAGGATTGCTGGCATCCGAACCAGAGCGTGCTGAACGCGTCATCCTGACCTTCCATGAATATCAGCCGTTCGATTTCACCCACCAGGGGGCGCATTGGACGGACCGCACGCGCACCGGCCTGGTCTGGGGCACGGCAAAAGACGAGGCAGAAATGGAAGCCCGCCTGGACGCCGCCGCCGAGGTGCAAGCCAGCACAGGCATGCCGGTATTCCTGGGAGAGTTCGGCGTGTTCCGGAAGGTGCCACTCGACCAGCGCGCGCGCTGGACACAAGCCTTGCGAGAGGCCGCCGAGGCGCGCGGCATGTCCTGGTGCTATTGGGATTATGCGGGGGAGCTCAGAGCCTATGACACATTTACCGAGACCTGGATCCCGGAATTGCGAGCGGCCTTGCTGGACTGACCCGGTTTCAACCCGGGCCTGAACTGTCTATATCCGCCTGATGAATGCGCCTGTAACCCTTCTCGGTATTGAGACCAGCTGTGACGAGACCGCCGCCGCGGTGCTGCGCCGTCATGCCGACGGGCGTTCGGAAATCCTGGCTGAGACCGTGCACAGCCAGATCGAGGAACATGCGCCTTATGGCGGCGTGGTGCCGGAGATCGCGGCCCGGGCGCATGCTGATATTGCTGACAGCGTCATCGCCCAAACCCTCGAGGCAAGCGGATGCAATCTCGCAGACATGGACGCGGTGGCGGCCACCTCGGGGCCCGGCCTGATCGGGGGTGTGATGGTCGGCATGATGACCGGCAAGGCGCTCGCCCTCGCTGCCGGCAAGCCCTTCATACCGATCAACCATCTCGAGGGCCACGCTTTGTCGCCGCGGATCGCTGAAGCCTGCCCGTTCCCCTATTTGCTGCTGCTGGTCAGCGGTGGGCATTGCCAGTTTCTGGAAGTGACCGGGCTTGGCGCCTATCGCCGTCTTGGCTCGACCATTGATGACGCGGCCGGGGAAGCCTTCGACAAACTGGCAAAAACGCTGGGCATCGGATTTCCAGGCGGCCCGGCGGTCGAGCGCCTGGCGCGGCAAGGGGATGCCTCGCGGTTCGACCTGCCGCGTCCGCTCCTCAACCGGCCAGATCTCGATTTGAGCTTTGCCGGACTCAAGACCGCGGCCGCGCGGGTGGTCGAAAAGGAAGCGCTCGATGAGCAAGGTCGCGCCGATCTGTGCGCGGCGTTTCAACTTGCGGTCACGGAGTGCCTCGCCGGCAAGACCGAGCGCGCTTTGGCGGCATTTCAGTCGCATTTCAGCGACGCTCAGCGACTGGTTGTAGCGGGGGGCGTTGCCGCCAATCAGACCATTCGCGCGGCGCTTGAACATGTCGCTAGAGCCGCGGGGGCCCGCCTGATCGCACCGCCCCTACGCCATTGTACCGACAATGCCGTCATGATCGCCCAGGCCGGCGCCGAGCGCTTACAGACGGGGATGGTCACGGGCATGGGATTGGACTTCGCCGCCCGTCCCAGATGGCCATTGGACGAAGCCTCCGCCGCGGCGGATCCTGCTTATGGTGGGGGTAAGAAAGGCGCGAAAGCCTAGAATTTAAAGGCGGAGCGAAGCCGGATACCTGCTTCGATTTCCTGATCTTCCCACTGAGCCGTATCATCGAGTTCTTCCGCCCCGATGGTCAGCTCACCACCGACGGTGATGCGCGGTGTGATCCGGAACTCGGCTTCCGCCATCATCTCTTCCCGTGGCAGAGGCGAGTCCTCACCGCGCGAGGTGAGGTCCAGGCTGAGGCTCCAACGGTCGCCCTTGATCCAGGCCAGGTTAAAGGTCTGAGATGGTCGCGACTCCCACACAGGAGAATCCAGGCTGGCACCACTGAGGCTGAACTTCTGGAACCAGTCAGGCTCGGCCTGATCGGTCTCAGCCATGGTCGGAGCAGGCATTTCCGGCACGTCTTGCTGGGCCATCGCCGGAAGGGTGCAGCCACCAAATAATACAAGAGACGCCGCAAGAATGCGCATGTCAGATACTCCTGCCCAATAGATAGCAGTCACATCAGTTAATAGAACCTTAATTTCCAGTTATCTGCACAATTTTCTGTGAGAGTGTGATTTCGACAACAATGCCCTGTGAACGCTGGGTTTGCAGTGGTGATTCGATCTCATCGCTGAGATAGGCGATCGCAAGTCGGGTGTTCGGGGTAAATTGACGGGCCGCGCCGATCCGCCAACTCGCCGCATCCAGACTGGCCGAATCTTCAGCGGATTCCCCATATTCTGCAGAAAATTCAGTGTTGTAAGCCTCTCGGTGAAGCCCGGCGCTCCAGGCCGAATAGGCCCCATTCGAAAGGCCATTATCCGACTCCAACCAGGAGGTGCCGAAGGTCCAGTCGTCGCGCTCGATCCGCGTACCCGCTGACCAGGTTTCGACGGAGCCGTAAGGCGAAGTCAATCCGTTTGAGGAAACATCCGCGCTGGACCAGCCAAGGCCGATATCGACTCGCCAGCCCGACTCACGAAATCGCCGACTCGCGTTCAAGGCGAGTTCGATGGCATTCTGCGTCTCGGGTGCGAGCCCGCCTGCCGATGCGGCCGGACGGCGGTCGAGCCCGTCAGCATCTACCTCAGGGGTGAAACTCGCCCCGGCGCGAAACCCGATCAGGCGCGGACTGGCAAAGGAAATCTTGGCGCTGGGCCCGGTCAGATCGTGGCGCGTGCGGATTGCTGAAAGGCCGGTTGGGTCAAGCAGAGCGCTGTCGAGACGGCCATGCGAGAGGACAGATTTCGCCCCTTCATGGAACCGGCTGGCGACGCCTCGATCCTTGCCGATCCGCAGCTCACCATAGCCGCCATCGACCTGCAGATAAGCCGTTTCCAGCCGCGCGCGCAGATCGCTGGTCTCGATAGACGCCGCCGCCGAGAGGCCGGAAAAAGCGCCTGTGGGCGCAGTTGTGAGATCTCCGAAACCGCCTATGCCACCGGGGCGAGCGGGATGATCGCGTTGTAGCCGCAGCGTGCCGCGCGCGCGTACGCGCGTCCCGTTTTCCAGAACCTTCTCACTCAATCCATTGATCGACAGCTCGCCCAGGACCGGCTCCGTCGCGATATCGGAGTCCCGATCTGCGAGCGGCATGATCAACGTTACGGCTTCGAGATCAAACTCGGTTTCAAGCGGCGCGGATCCTTGCCCGAGGGCTGGTAGGGCCAGCAGCAGACAGGGAGCGAAAACGCAGAATTGTCTCATATCATGTGGCTTCCTTCGATGCGGATGAACCCGATAACATATCGGCACTGGCAGGCTCAGTTTCAGGTGCTATAGAGACTGTTAATCAACAAGACCTTGCCAACGGGAAATGACAATATGAAGGCAGTATCTACCCTGATCACAGCAGCCATCGGCGCCGTCGCGCTATCAGGTTGTGTCTTCGGCGGCGGTGGCGGCAGTGTCGAGACCCGTGTGGTTGAGGAAATTTCCGGTGGGGCCAATCCGTATCTTTGGCGGGCCAGTCTGGACACGTTAGATTCGCTGCCGCTGGTTACCGCTGACCCCTATGGCGGGACGATCATCTATGACTGGCGGGCATTTGAGAGCGCGCCGAATGAACGGGTCAAGGCCACGGTCTACATCCTCGATTCCCGGTTGCGAGCAGACGGCGTGAAAGTCTCTGTCTTCCGTCAGGTGAATCAGGATGGCACCTGGGTGGATGCAGATGCAGATCCCGAGACCGGTATCCAGCTAGAGAACGCGATCCTATCTCGCGCGCGTAATCTCAAAGCTTCTGAACTCGACTAGTTTTAAAATTTATGGGGGAGGCCATGGCCTCAAGATACAATCCGCAAGCAGCGGAACCCAAATGGCGTGAGGCCTGGCAAAAGGCTGAGCTGTTTAAAGCCAAATCTCCGGCGGAGGCGGGCGATATGCCAAAAGCCTATGTGCTGGAAATGTTTCCCTATCCGTCCGGCCGGTTGCACATGGGTCATGTCCGAAACTATGCCATGGGCGATGTCGTAGCGCGGCACAAAAAAGCCAAGGGCTACAATGTTTTGCACCCTATGGGCTGGGATGCGTTTGGCATGCCGGCGGAGAATGCCGCCATGGAGAAAGGCGTACATCCGGGCGAATGGACTTATCAGAATATCGCCGCGATGAAGGCCCAATTCGAAAAACTCGGCCTGTCTCTGGACTGGTCGCGCGAGTTCGCGACCTGCGACCCCGACTATTATGGCGAACAACAGCGCCTGTTCCTGAAATTCATGGACAAGGGCCTCGTCTATCAGAAGAAGGCCAAAGTGAATTGGGACCCGGTCGACAATACCGTGCTCGCCAATGAGCAGGTGATTGACGGCAAAGGCTGGCGGTCCGGCGCGGAGGTTGAGCAGCGCGAACTGGTGCAATGGTTCTTCCGGATCACCGACTATGCCGAGGATTTGCTGGACAAGGTCCAGAAGCTCGACCGCTGGCCGGAAAAGGTGCGGACGATGCAGGCCAACTGGATCGGCCGCTCGGAAGGCTTGCAGATGCGCTTCGAGTGGGCCGGAGATTCTCCGGATGGGCATGCCGACGGGATCGAAATTTTCACCACCCGCCCGGACACACTGTTCGGGGCGAGTTTTCTGGCACTGTCGCCCGACCATCCTTTAACCATCGCAATGGCCGAATCGAATGGCACGCTGGCGGATTTTCGCGCCGAGTGCGTCAAGGTTGGAACGTCGGAAGCCGATATCGAAAAGGCCCCGAAAATGGGCTTCGATACAGGCCTCAAAGTCACTCACCCTTTCATGAAAGGACAGACGCTTCCGGTCTATGTCGCGAATTTTGTCCTGATGGGCTATGGCACCGGGGCGATCTTCGCCTGTCCGGGGCATGACCAGCGCGATTTCGATTTTGCCCGCAAGTATGACCTGCCAATCCTGCCCGTCGTGAAGCCATCCGACAAAGAGGCTGCTTCCGCTGCCTGGGTCAGCTCCGGCGAGGGCGCGGACATGGACGCCGCCTATACCGGACCGGGGTCGATCATGAATTCGGGCTTCCTGGATGGGAAACCGGTCGACGAAGCGATTTCACTGGCGATTGCTCGAATTGAAGAAATGGGCCTCGGCCAGGGGACGGTGAATTATCGCCTGCGCGACTGGGGCGTGTCGCGGCAGCGATACTGGGGCTGCCCAATCCCGGTCATCCATTGCGAGGATTGCGGCATCGTGCCCGTCCCTGAGGCAGACTTGCCGGTCAAGCTTCCGGACGATGTCAGCTTCGACAAGCCGGGCAATCCGCTGGAGCATCATCCGACTTGGAAGCATTGCAATTGCCCGAAATGCGGAAAAGCGGCGTTGCGTGAGACAGATACGCTCGACACGTTCAATGATTCCAGCTGGTATTTCGCCCGCTTTGCGAGCGTCGATGATCCGGCGGAGCGCGCCTATTGGTTGCCGGTAGATCAATATGTCGGCGGCGTTGAACACGCCGTCCTGCACTTGCTGTATGCCCGCTTCTTCACGCGCGCCATGCGCGATGTCGGGGAGGTAGACTTGCCCAGCGGTGAGCCGTTCGCGGGCCTGTTTACGCAAGGCATGGTGACGCACGAGACCTATAAATCCGAAGATGGTCGCTGGCTCCAACCGTCTGAGATCGAGCAGCAGGATGGCACTTGGATCGAACGCGAATCCGGTACGCCTGTGACCGTCGGTGCGATCGAAAAAATGTCCAAGTCGAAAAAGAATACGGTCGACCCCGACAATATCATTGCTACGTTCGGTGCCGACACGGCCCGTTGGTTCGTCCTGTCGGACAGCCCGCCAGAACGAGACGTCGAATGGACGCAATCGGGTGCCGAAGGCGCCGGGCGGTTCGTCCAGCGCGTCTGGGGCGTGTTCAATGCGCTCAGCGAAGCGCCGCGTGACGCGGCCCCGCACGATTCGGCGATCGATCTCCGACGTGCATCGCATAAGGCCGTTCATGCGATAGATCGGGCCATCGAAGAGTTCAGGTTCAATTCGGCCATCGCCACCGTGCACGAATGGGTGAGCACCTTGAAAAAAGCCGAGCAGGGCGGCGACGCGGTGTTGCAAGCCCGCTTTGAGGGCGCCTCCATGCTGGCGCGCTGTCTGGTGCCGTTCATGCCGCATCTTGCAGAAGAGTGCTGGGCGCTGATCGGCGGCGAAGGCCTTTGCTCTGCGGCCGCCTGGCCAGAGGTGGAGGAAAGCTTGCTGGCCGAAGACAGCGTGACCTTACCGATCCAGGTCAATGGCAAGCGCCGGGCAGAGATTTCTGTTTCCAAGACGGCGAACAAGGACGAAGTTGAGACCGCGGCCTTGGCACTCCCCGCGCTGCAGACCTTCATCGCTGACAAAGACATCAAGAAAGTGATTGTGGTTCCCGGCCGGATCGTGAATATCGTGGTGTGATGAGACAGTTTGCGATTGCTCTTCTGGCGCTGACGCTTTCGGCCTGCGGATTTACGCCGCTTTATGCGAGCGATGCGACCGCTGGAAACATCCAGATCGGCACGATCGATGGCCGTGCGGGTCATTCCCTGCGCAAAGCACTGCTGCAGGAGCTCGCGCCTGGATTGCCCGGGGTTGATACACGCGGCCGCTTGGAAATCGAACT
This sequence comes from Hyphomonas sp. Mor2, assembly GCF_001854405.1. Classification (GTDB taxonomy): domain Bacteria; phylum Pseudomonadota; class Alphaproteobacteria; order Caulobacterales; family Hyphomonadaceae; genus Henriciella. The sequence continues at coordinate 2,397,738 of NZ_CP017718.1, read as the reverse complement.
CGATGAACGGATCGGACGGCTCGCCCTGCAACCCGACGAAGCCGCGACGCGGACCGACATTATCGTCCGCGCCGACTATGTCTTCGCCTATGGCGACACCGCGATTTCGGGACGCTCATCCGCAGAGACGAGCTTCCTGGTGCCGGACGCGCCTTTCTCGGACATTGCGGCGCAAATCGATGCGACGGATCGAGCCATGCTGATTCTGGCCCGGCGCATTGCTGACGATTTGCGGATCAAGACGGCGAGCGCCGAATGAAGCTGCAAGGCGACCGCGCGGAACGTTTTGCGAAGAAGCCTGATCCTGCCTGTCCGTTTGTGCTGATCTTCGGAGACGATGAAGGCGTGGTCGCGGATGCGGCGACTGCGTTGATCAAGGCCTGGACACATTCCGATCCGGCCACGGTCGTGACCCTCGATGAAGATGACGTTAAACGCGAGCCCGCCAAACTGTTCGATGCGCTGGAAGCTGTCTCTCTGCTCGGCGAAGGCACGATTATCCGCATCCGCGCCAAAGGCGAGAAACTGTTCACGCTGATGAAAGAGGTGCTGGATCTGCCCATCGAGCGAGTGGCGGCAAAGCTTGTGATCCAGAATGGCGGTCTCAATACGCGTTCAAAACTGCGCACGGCATTCGAAGCGGCGCCGCACGCCGCTGCGCTGCATCTCTTCGCCGATAGCGACTCGGATATGTCAGAGCTGGTTCAATCCTTTCTCAAACAGCAGGAAGTCGAGATCGAGCCAGATGCGCTGTCTGAATTCGTAGGAGGTTTGCCCGGACATCGCAGTCTCGCCAATGCAGAGATGGAGAAGCTTGCCATCTATGCCCATGACCTTGGGCGCGCCGTGAGTTTGGCGGACGTGCAAGCGCTGTGCGAGACCAATGCCGACGAGAATGCCCGCCGCGCCGTCCTCTTGGCGCTGAATGGTGAGCCGGCTTCAGCGCAGGCGGAGATGGACCGGGTGCTGGATGCCGGGCTGTCGCCGATCAGCCTGGTGCGCATGTTTGAAATGGAAGCGAGCCGCATGCTTGATGCCCAGGCTTTGCAGGGCGAGGGCGGCGCGGCGAATGTCGGGATGAAGCTGAAGCCGCCGGTCTGGAAATCCGATTGGCCCGCATTTCAGGCCCGCCTTCGCAAATGGCCGACACCGCGTCTGACCCGCCTGATCGAGCGCCTGCACGATCTGGAGCTGATGGCAAAATCGCCAGGCGGCGCGGGGCTCGCAGAACCGGCAACGCGGGAATTGTTCCTGGCGCTGTATAAAGCTGCGGCCAAGGCGGCATAAGCCGATCACGAATCGATGACTGGAAGTTTTTTGCAAGCTTTGCCATGGAGTAGGTAGAGGCTTTGTATGACTGACTTTAATCGATACGCACTTCTACTGGCTGCGCTGGGTCAATTCCTGGCGCCCGCTCTGCCGAGCCTGGGATTCGGAGAGAGCATTGGTGCCCGCGCGGTTGCCGATGGTATTCCTCCAGAGCTTCCCATCGGCATATTTTTCGCGATCTGGAGTGTGATTTTCCTGGGATTCTTTGCGATGGCGCTGCTGCATTTGCAGAAGCCGGATCATGCGACACGGCAAGTTGCAGCTCCGCTGGCGCTGGCGGGATTTGGAAATGTGATCTGGATGATATCGGCGCAGAGCATCGGCTCGGTCTGGCTGGATTTTCTGCTCTTGTTACCGATCGGCTTTTTCGCCTGGGAAGCGGCCTATCGCCTCGACCAGACCCAGACTTATGACGGGTCGCTGCGCAGTGTTCTGTATGGAGTGACCGTTGGAATGCTGGCCGGTTGGCTCACCGTGGCGGTGTCAATCAGCGTACCGGATGTCGGGCGGTGGTTGCTCGGGCGCGGACCCAGCGATGCGGTGTGGCAGTCGCTGTGGATGACCCTCGTCCCAGCCGTAATCCTGGCAACGGTGTTTGCGAACCATGTAAGCCGCAGCGGTTGGTACTTTGTTGCCCTGGGCTGGGGCCTGCTGGGCATTGTCGTCAATAACTGGACCCGGTTGGAAACTCATGCGCTCGCCATCGCAGCGGCGATTGTCGGGGTCTATATCCTGTTCCGGCGGATCCGGTTCGGGGCGAGCGGCAGTTATCCCGCCAAGCCTTGAGTCTGACGGTTCAACGTTTCGATCAGCAGCTCGTCGATAACACCATTGGCGTCCAGACCGTTCGCCGCCTGATAGGCTTCCACTGCCGCGCGCGTCCCTGATCCGGCAATACCATCTGGCGTGCCCGTGTCGTAGCCGAGCCCATTCAGAACCGTTTGCAGAGTCGCGATTTGCGTCTGTGTGGAGCGGTCCCAGTCCTGCAGTCCAAATGCGCCATTTGCGGCCTGATCAACGGGCGTCGCCGTCCAGCTGGATGCCCGACGTTGTGCCTGTTGCGCTTGCTCCAACGGCAGGGCTTCTCTCAATGTGGCGACATTGCCCGGGGCGCTGGCATCACCGCTCGCGGCGGCGATTTCATACCAGTAAAGCGCCTCGGTCTGGCTCGGTGAAATGCCAAGTCCATTCTCATACAGAAGGGCGAGATTGTACTGACTGTCTACAACGCCGTAATCGGCGGCCTTGCGGAACCATTCGGCCGCTGCGGCATAGGATTGTGGACCGCCTTCGCCATCGGCATAGAAGACGGCGATGTCGTGCATCGCTTTCGTGTTGCCACCGATCGCGGCCTTCTCTGTCCAGCTGCGCGCTTCGAAGAAATCGCGCGGGACACCTATGCCGCGCTCATGCAGTTTGGCAAGCCGGTATTGCGCGGCGGGCAGACCCTGGCGCGCAGCGCGGCGGACAAAGTCAGCTCCGGCTGCGAAATCTTGGGCGGCGAGGCGGGATTCACCCCATTTGAACTGCGCAATCGGATCGCCTTCCACGGCAGCGCGTTCCAAGGAAAGTGCTTTCGGAATTTCTGGCAGACTGAGCGCCATGGTCGGAGCGGTGGCGGCCTCCAGCTCTGCCTCAGGCATCCCGGCGACACTGCCTTCTTCCTCGAACAAAGTCTCATCCAGGGGCGAGACCTCTTCGGCGAACTCGATCCCGCTCAAGGTTGGTTCCGCGACCGTCTCTGCTGCAGCCTGATCGGCGAGATCCGTTGCGGCAAAGCTTGGATTATCGGCTCCGGTGAAACTGGTCTTACCGCGCAAGGCGATCCAGCCCGTCGCACCTGCGGCCGCCAGAGCGAGTACGGAGGCTGCCGCGATCACCGGAACCTTGCGTCCCCCACCGGAGGATTTTGGTGCGTTTGAAGCAGCTGATCGACGACCGAGCATGGGTTTTGAATCACTGGTTGCAGGATCCGACGCTGCAATCGCAGCCTTGCGCGCACGACTCAGATAGTCCGTGGCGTCATCATCGGGTTCAAGAAGGGGATCCTCTTCTTCAAGATCCGGATCGAAGGTATCATCCAGATTGTGAGCGAGGGCCTCCTCCGCTTCGTCTGGTGTATCAGTGAGGACTGGCTCTTCCATCGGTCCAGGCTCTTCAGCATCTGAGAAGATGTCCGAATCGCGTGCCTCCTGATGCGCTTCGTCCCAGCTGCCAAGTTCGGCCAGAGGGTCTTCTTCAGCTGGCTCAGGCGTGTCCTGCAGCGCGCTCTCTTCCGGTTGAAAGGGGTCGAAGGCCTCAACAGGCTCGCTCTCAGGCAGATAGTCATCATCTGCTTGAGCGGTGGCCGCCTCCCATTCATGGGCGCTTTCCGCAAAGCTGGTCGCGGCGGGTTCGGACTCCGGAGCGAGATCCGGAGCATCGGCGCCGACCACGTTTGGATCCTCATCGAAGTCCGGCAGACCGGCGATGAAGTCATAATCCTCCGGCTCTTCCGCGCTAGCTGGTGCAGGCAGATCAGGTTTAACCGGTTCGGGCGCGATATCCTCGAAGGCTGCGAGGTCCGGAATCAGGTCGGCTTCTGGCTCGGACTCTGCGGCCAGCGGCTCCACGTCAGCGGGCAGTTCCGGCATTTCTGGCAGAGCTTCGGCTTCAGGCTCAACCAGCGGCGGGGCGTTGAAATCTTCCAGCGCTTCCAGACGCGAGGCCAGAGACACAATTGCTTTCTGGACCGGCGAGACAGATGCCGATGTTTGCGCCTGCATTTCGGACAGGCGATCCGAGACATTGTTAATCGCCTCAGACAGCTTGGTGGCCTGGCGCTCTTCCAGGGCGTCGACCTTTTCAGCGAGTTCGCGTTGGCCTTGCTCCTGGCGGGCCTGCACGTGCTTGATGGCGCTGGCGACCTGTTCGCCGACCTGTTCGATCGCGGCGGCACTGCGGCTTTCGCTTTCTACGATGCGCTGATCCAGAGAGCTGGACAGGCGTGCAATCTGATCGCCGAACCCATTAATCGCGTCTGCCGGAGTGTCGGCCTCCAGAGTAGCGACGCGGGCTTCGAGCCTGTCGACGATTTCCGGTTTGGCTTGATCCGCTGCGCGCTCGATTTCCGCTGCCAGGTGTTGGCGGGTCTGTTCGACACTGGTGCGCAAATCGGTGGCGAGTTCGTTGAACCTTTGTTCCAGCTCCTCGCGGAGCAAACTGGCTTTTTCCGGGTTCGCAAGCTCAGCGACCGTGTCGATGCGCTCATCGAGATTGGCAAAGGTTTGTTCCAGGGCCTTGAGCGCCGTATCAGTCGTCATCTCGGCGCGGCTAAGCCGGTCCTGAATACGCGACAGTGTGCTTTCCATTGAGGTGATGGCGCCGGATACATCGCCTTCGACGCTGCTCATCCGGGCGTCGACCTGATCCACCTTGGCGAGCTTGGAGGCGACGGTGGATTCAATTGCCGAGAACCGTTCAGACAAGTGTCGGGACGTGCCTTCGGCGCGAAGCTCGGCCTGCTCGACGGCTTTCTCGACGCGTTGCGCTGCGCCGGCCAGCGTCGATTCGACTTTGACCTCGATACCTTCGACCCGGTCGCTCAATTCATTGAAGCCCGCTTCGACCCGGCCCTTCATGGCGAGGGTCTCGTCCTGGGTCATGCGCCCTTCTTCATAGACGTGAGACGCGAGCTTTCCGAGCGCGTCTTCCAGCGCCTTCATGGCTTCCAAGCTTTGCTGACCGCTTTTGTCGGATTCCAGTGCGCCAACTTTCGCATGCAGCGTTTCATGGGTCTCGCGCAGCTCATCGATCATGCCTTCGACTTCGGCCGCCATTGCCGCGGTCGAGTTCTCGGTGCCCTCCAGGCGGGCCAGCATTCCGAGAACCGATTGATCGATGCCGGTAATGGCAAGGGTGCTGCGCGCTTCGACCGCTTCGATCCGTTGGGCCAGCGAATCAAGCGCGCCACCATGCGAAGCGGGGCTGCGTTCGGACTGGAAGGGCGATCCGTAAAGATCCCGGGGGCCGGCTTCACTGTGGCCTTCGAGCAGAAGGTTGTTGATATAATCGCCTAGCGTCACGCCTTTGAGGCGCGCTTTTTCCTTTGCGACGGCGCGGGCGCGGTCATCCACACCTTTCACGCTCCAGGACCCGTATTGGCTCATGCCCGGTACTCCAGCACTGGCCCATCTGATTCGTCAGACAGACAGAATTACCCATTTTCAACCCTGAGATGACGTGAGCGCTCTTAATTCCGAGTTAAAAAGGTAAACGTTTGCGGCCAATTTCGTAAGATTTGTTCATACCCTTTACGTCAACGCGAGGCAGGTGACGTTGACGTTCGCGTAAAGACGATGCATACTGAGCTCATGCCTGATACCGTTTCTTCTCTTTCTATCGCTGATTCACGGACCTTCTCTATCTCAGAACTGGCTCGCGAGTTTGGAATCACCCCACGCGCTCTGCGCTTCTATGAAGACAAGGACATGCTCCACCCGGCTCGGGACGGCATGACCCGCGTCTACTCTCATCGTGACCGTGGCCGCGTTAAGATAATTGTTCGTCTGAAACGCCTTGGTTTGCCCCTGGCGGATATTCGCGAGATTCTTGACCTTTATGGTCTGGAAGATGGTCAGCGCGCGCAAATGCGCATGTCCCTGGTCAAGTTTCAAAACCAGATCAAGGAGCTGGAAAGCCAGCGCGAGGATATCGAAATGGCGCTGCAGGAACTGCATCGCGGGATCGAGTGGCTGGAAGAGCAACTCGACAAGATCGGTCCCGGCGCCGCTGAAGCCGAAAATCTCAAAGCCTATGATGAAGTTGCCCGCCGGCAGCTCGACGACGCGTGATCAATTACAGTTTGACGCGCGAGAGTTGAATGACCTTTCAAAACCGTGACGCTAGATCAAGCGTCACGGTTTAATAATGATTCCTGAGGGGAGCCCGATATGCCACGCTATGATGCACCCGTCCGCGACATGAAATTCATCCTGCATGATGTTCTGTCGCTGCAAAACTATTCCAACCTGCCAGGCTTCGAGGAAGCTACGCCGGACCTGATCGATGCCATCCTCGAAGAGTCCGGCAAGTTCGCCAAGGAGGTCTTGTTTCCGTTGAACAAGGTCGGCGACGAACAGGGTTGTATCCGCAATGCCGATGCCAGCGTGAAGACGCCGGATGGCTTCCCGGAAGCCTATCAGCAAATGGTCGAGAATGGCTGGCCACTGCTTGGCAAGTCACCGGAAATGGGCGGGCAGGGCCTGCCGCACGTGGTCAATATGGCAACCAGCGAGATGACCTCGTCGGCGAATATGGCCTTCGCGATGTATCCCGGCCTGACCTCTGGTGCGTTTGAAGCGCTGATGGCGGGTGGCTCAGACGAGCAGAAAGCCAAATACGGACCCAATATGGCATCCGGCAAGTGGGCCGGCACGATGAACCTGACCGAGCCGCAATGCGGGACCGATCTCGGTCTGATCAAGACCAAGGCGGTGCCTCAGCCTGACGGCTCTTACAAGATTACCGGCCAGAAGATCTGGATTTCCGGCGGTGAGCAGGATCTGACCGAGAACATTATTCATTTGGTCCTGGCCCGCATCGAGGGTGGGCCAGAAGGCATCAAGGGCATCTCGCTCTTCGTTGTGCCAAAGTATATCGTCAATGACGATGGTTCGCTCGGTGAACGCAATGCGGCGTCTTGCGGTGGTCTCGAAGAGAAAATGGGAATTCACGGCAATGCGACGTGCGTGATGAATTATGACGGCGCAACCGGCTGGCTGGTCGGTGAAGAGCACAAGGGCATGCGCACCATGTTCGTGATGATGAACGAGGCCCGCCTCGGCGTTGGCATGCAGGGCCTCAGCCAGGCCGAAGTCGCGTATCAGAATGCTGTTGATTTCGCCAATGATCGGCTGCAAGGCCGCTCGTTGAAAGGCGTTCAAGCGCCGGACAAACCTGCCGATCCAGTGATCGTTCATCCGGACGTGCGCCGCATGCTGATGGATCAGAAAGCCTTCATCGAAGGCGCGCGGGCGTTTACCTATTGGACAGCGCTGCATGGCGATCTGCACCACAAATCGCAGGACGAGAAAGTTCGCGAGAAGGCAGGCGACTATATGGCTCTGCTGACGCCGGTGATCAAAGCGTTCCTGACGGATCGCGGCTTCAAGATGGCGAACGAGGCGCTGCAGATTCATGGTGGGTCTGGTTTCACCCAGGAATGGGGGCTCGAACAGTTTGTGCGCGATTGCCGGATCACGCTCATTTATGAAGGCACCAACGGCATTCAGGCGCTCGACCTTGTCGGCCGGAAGCTTGCTGCCAATGGCGGTCGCGCCGTGTTTAGCTTCTTTGCCGAGATTGATGATTTCATCGGCGAGAATGAAGGAAATGCCGAGCTGAAGCCTTTCCTTGAGGGCCTCGCCAGCGCCAAAGCCCAATTGCAGGAAGGCACCACCTGGCTCATGCAAAACGGCATGACCGATTTCAACAATGCAGGTGCAGCCTCAACGGACTACCTGCAGCTCTTCGGTCTGACTGCGCTCGCCTATATGTGGGCCAAAATGGCAAACGTGGCGCTTGAGAAGCGGGGCAGCGATCCATTCTATGACGACAAGATCGTCACGGGCAGGTACTATATCGCGCGTGTCCTGCCGGAGACCGCATCTCACCTGGCGAAGCTGAAGACGGGCGCCGAATATCTGATGGCCCTGCCCGCCGACCGCTTCTAGCAGCCTGAGCCATGATGAAGCAGCCAATCCCGCCTGGATTGGCTGTTTTCACAGTGCCCTCCCGTAGCGTCACCGCTGGTCAAGACGGGCATTTGCGCCTAAATTGACGTGAACGTAAACGTCACACATCTTCTGGAGTTGCCTCATGACCGATATCCTCAATGTTCCGCCAGCGAATTGGCGTCAGGATGAGGAAATCAAAATCTTTGACGATGCGGTCTCGCAATTCTTCGAGAAAGAATTGAAGCCGCAGGTTGAAGGCTGGCGCGAGGCCGGTGTGGTGCCACGCGAGGTCTGGAAACAGGCCGGTGAGCAGGGTCTGTTGCTGGTGTCTGCGCCAGAAGAGTATGGCGGTGCCGGGGGTGATTTCCGCCACGACGCGGTGATTATCGAGCAATTGGAAAAGCAGGGCATTGCCGGGTTCGGTCTCGGCCTGCACAATGCGATCGTCGCGCCTTACATCATTCATTATGGCTCTGAAGAACAAAAGCAGCGTCTCCTCCCAAAACTGGCCAGTGGCGAAATGGTCTGCGCGATCGCGATGACAGAGCCCGGCACAGGCTCTGACCTCCAAAACATCAAGACCACGGCCAAGAAAGACGGCAATGGTTATGTGATCAATGGGTCCAAGACCTTCATCACAAATGGTCAGACCGCAAACCTGATCCTGGTCTGCGCCAAGACTGACCCGTCCAAAGGCGCCAAGGGGATTTCGATCCTTATGGTCGAGACCGACGAGGTGGAAGGCTTCGAGCGCGGTCGCAACCTGAAGAAGATCGGGCAGCCAGCGGCCGATACGTCCGAGCTGTTCTTCAATGATGTGAAAGTGCCCGCGTCGGCTCTGCTCGGCCCTGAAGAAGGCCAGGGCTTTATTCAGCTGATGCAGCAGCTCCCTCAGGAGCGCCACATTATCGGCATCCAGGGCATCGGCATGATCGAGCGCGCGATTAAAGAAACCGTCGCCTATGTGAAGCAGCGCAAAGCCTTTGGCGGCACGATTTTCGATTTCCAGAACACTCAGTTCAAACTGGCCGAATGCAAAACGGAAGCGACGGTGGCCAAGGTCTTTGCCGATCACTGCACTGAGCTGCTCCTTAAGGGCGAACTCGATGCGGCGACGGCGTCCATGTCGAAATACTGGATCTCGGATCTGCAGTGCAAGATCATCGATGAATGCCTGCAACTGCATGGCGGCTGGGGCTATATGGACGAGTATCCGATTGGCCAGATGTACCAGGATGCCCGCGTCCAGCGCATCTATGGCGGCGCCAACGAAGTGATGAAAATGCTGATTGCGAGGACGCTGTAGCTTGCCCGACGATTCCCACCTTCTCGCGGAAGTTTTCCCCAAGCCGGCCGAGAGTTCCAAATCTCTCGGTTTCAAGCTGATCTCGCTCGATATGAGCAAGATGGAAACCCGCGTCGCCTTTGTGGGCAAGAAGGAGTTCACGAATCCGGCAGGTTACGTTCAAGGCGGCTACCTCTCTGCCATGCTGGACGACACGATCGGAATGCTCGCGACAATGAAGACCGGCACGCGGGCCTTCCCATCCACGATCGACCTGCACACAACCTTTTTACGACCTGTGAGAGTCGGTGCGATTGAAGTCGCCGCTCGGCTTCGCAACATTGGCCGACAAGTTATTTTTGCCGAAGCCGACCTCTACGATTCTCGCGGCAAGGAAGCTGCCCGGGCGCGAGCTTCGCTCGCCATCAATCCGATGAAGGCGCCAGCAAAATGAGTATTCACAAGTTAACGACAGGAGAGACCTCCCATGACTGAAGCCTATATTTACGACGCCGTGCGCACCCCGCGCGGTAAAGGTAAGAAATCTGGCAGCTTGCACGAAATCACCGCGCTCGAGTTGTCGACCCAAACCCTGGAAGCGATCCGTGACCGCAACGATCTCGACACCCAATATGTCGACGATGTTGTTCTTGGCTGTGTGTCACCAGTTGGCGAGCAAGGCGGCGATATCGCCCGGATTGCCGTACTGAACGCAGACTATGCCGAAACCACAGCTGGTGTTCAGGTTGACCGCTTCTGCGCCTCTGGCCTGGAGGCCTGCAACATGGCGGCGGCAAAAGTCATGACCGGCGAAGCCGACATGGCGATTGGCGGCGGGATTGAAAGCATGAGCCGCGTCCCCATGGGCGCTGCCGGTGGGGCCTGGTCTTCGGATCCACAGATCGCCCTGAAATCCTACTTCTCGCCGCAGGGTGTCGGTGCTGATACCATCGCCACGAAGTGGGGCTTCTCCCGAGATGATGTCGACGCCTATGCCGTCGAGTCTCAGCGCCGCGCCGCGCAAGCCTGGGAAGAAAGTCGCTTCTCCAAATCCATCGTTGCCGTGAAAGACCAGATGGGCGGTATCCAGCTCGATCATGACGAGCACATGCGCCCGGATGCGGATATGCAGAGCCTCGCCGCGTTGAACCCCAGCTTTGCTGGGATGGGCGCCATGGGCTTCGATGAAGTGATCAAGCAGCGCTACCCCGAACTGGAAGCGATCAACCACGTGCACCACGCGGGCAACTCGTCTGGCATCGTAGACGGCGCGTCCGCCGTTCTGTTCGGATCGAAAGAAATGGGCGAGCGTCTGGGCCTCAAGCCGCGCGCCCGTGTGAAGCAAATGGCCTCGATCGGATCGGAGCCCGGCATCATGCTGACCGGACCGACCGCAGTGTCACTGAAAGCGCTCAAGAAAGCCGGCATGGAAGTCGATGATATCGACCTGTACGAGCTGAACGAAGCTTTCGCCTCTGTGCCAATGCTGATGATGCACCTGCTCAATATCCCGCACGAGAAGATGAACGTGAACGGTGGCGCGATTGCCATGGGTCACCCGCTGGGGGCGACCGGCGGCATGCTCCTTGGCACCATGGTGGATGAGCTGGAGCGCGCAGACAAAGAGACCGCTCTGGTCACGCTTTGCGTTGGAGCCGGCATGGGCACCGCGACGATTATCGAGCGCGTCTAAATCATGGCGAAGAAATCCGCGCTACCAATTGGTATCGGTGCTGGCGTCGCGATCGGCGCGGCGGTGGGCGCTGCCACGGGCGACATCGCCATCTGGCTCCCCTTGGGGGTCGCGATCGGTGCCGCTCTTGGCACGACATTGATGGCAGCCGGATCAGATTCAGAAGACGAAAACACGGATGAGGGCAATTTGCCCCATAAGGAATAATTACAATGAAACTCGAAACATTCTCTTTCGACATTGATGGTGATGGCATCGCGCATGCCACTTTTGATGTGCCAGGCCGCAGCATGAACACGCTGACCGCCAAAGCCATCGCCGACATTATCGCGATCACGAACGAAGTTGCGACCAATGACAAGATCACAGGCCTGGTCCTGTCTTCAGGCAAGCCTTCCGGCTTTTGCGCCGGGGCAGACCTTGGTGAGATGAATGAAAGCGCTGGTGGCGGCAAGGCCAAGACGGAACTGTCTGAGGCCGAGCGGAACGCACAGGAATTTGAGCGCGGCTTCTCGCTCAACAAGACCCTGCGCGAGCTGGAAACCTGCGGCAAGCCGGTTGCGGTGGCGCTAAACGGACTCGCCTTGGGCGGTGGTCTCGAGGTGGCGCTTGCCGGGCATTACCGTGTCGCAGCCAACGACAATCCAAAGATCCAGTTCGGTCTGCCGGAAGCCAAGATCGGCCTTCTGCCGGGTGCCGGTGGAACCCAGCGTTTGCCACGCCTGATTGGCGTTCAGGAAGCCCTGCCGCTGATCCTTCAGGGCAAGAGCTTTAACGCTGAAAAAGCCCACAAAATGGGCGTGGTGAACGAGCTTGCAGCAGGCACTGACACCGTCGCCAAGTGTAAGGAATGGATCAAAGCCAACCCGGATGCGAAAGCCCCATGGGATGAAAAAGGCTTCAAACTGCCAGGTGGCGTCGTCCACCGCAGCCCAGGTGCTGGCCAGGTTGCGACCATGTCGAATGCGATGCTGGCCGCCAATACGTATGGCAATTACCCGGCGCAGAAGAACATCCTGTCTTGCATCTATGAAGGCACGCAGGTGCCGATTGATGCCGGTCTGCGGATCGAGACCCGCTACTTCATCAACACCCAGCAGCGCCCGGAAGCGAAAGCGATGATTCGCTCGCTCTTCCTGTCGATGCAAGAACTGTCAAAAGGCGGCAACCGCCCGGCAGGGTATGACAAGACCGAGTTCAAGAAAATTGCGGTTATCGGCGCCGGACTGATGGGGGCAGGCATTGCCTATGTCCAGGCCAAGGCCGGCATTCCAACCGTTCTGGTCGATATCTCGAAAGAGAATGCTGAGAAAGGAAAGGATTATTCTCGCCGCCTGGTCGAGAAGGACATTTCGCGTGGCAAGTCGACTCAGGAAAAAGGTGACGCGCTGCTCGACCTGATCACCACGACCGATTCCTATGATGACGTTAAAGGCGCTGATCTCGTCGTCGAAGCGGTGTTTGAGAATCCTGAGCTGAAAGCCAAGATCACCAAAATGGCGGAAGATGTCCTGAGCGCCGATGCCGTCTTCGGATCAAACACCTCGACCCTGCCGATTACAGGGCTCGCGGAGGCGTCGCAGCGCCCTGAGAACTTTATCGGTATCCACTTCTTCTCGCCAGTTGAGCGGATGGGTCTGGTTGAGATCATTACCGGTGACAAGACCAGCGAAGAGACGCTCGCCAAGTCGGTCGATTATGTGCTGGCCATCCGCAAGACGCCAATCGTCGTCAACGATAGCCGCGGCTTCTACACCTCGCGCTGTTTCGGCACCTATACGCAGGAAGGCATGGCCATGCTGGCCGAAGGCATCAAGCCTGCCATCATCGAGAATGTTGGCCGCCAGTCCGGCATGCCGATGGGGCCGCTGGAAGTGTCTGACTCTGTCGGTCTAGACACAGCGCTCAAGGTCGGTCGCCAAATGGCGCAGGCTGCGGGCGTCGACTACAATGCCAATGAGCTCGGTCAGATGATGGCCTGGTTGGTTGAAGATCAGGGCCGTGTGGGTCGCAAAGCCGGTAAGGGCTTCTACGACTATAATGAGAAGGGCAAACCCGCTCGCCTTTGGCCGGATCTGAACTCTCGGATCGACGTTAAAGTCGATGAGTGCCCACCAGACCTCAAAAAGCACCTGACCAATCGTTTCCTGGTCCGCCAGGCGGTTGAAGTTGCACGCTGCTTCGAAGAGGGCGTTATCACGGATGCCCGCGATGCCGATATCGGCTCCATCCTCGCCTGGGGCTTTGCGCCATATACCGGCGGGTGTGCATCCTACATGGATCTGATCTGGGGCATCCCGGAATTCGTCGCCGAGGCAGATCGCCTGGCCGAGAAATATGGTGAGCGCTTCGCAGTTCCACAGTTGCTACGCGACATGGCTGCGAAGGGCGAGACTTTCTACTCACGCTTTCCTCCTGGGGGCGTGAAAGAGAAAGTAGCTGCGTAAACTAGTATACATCAAAGTATTAGGGCCAGGAAGTATTCCTGGCCCTTTTTTTATTTCGTCTGTTGACGACTCAATCTTGGGCAGCAATCAAGTGTTACAACCTGTTCACGGTTGGGTAAAATTGAGGGATAATAAATTGAAAAAGATCATTATGGGCGCGGCAACATTGAGCGTGCTGCTCTTGGGGGCATGCGAGACAACTTCTAGTCGGCCTTACACCGTCTCAACGCAGAATGTCATGGCGTTTCAGAAAGCGCTTGGGGATACCAAGGTTCAAGTGGGTGACTTCACGACAGCGGAAGGCGTAAGCGACAATATGACTTGCCGGGCGCTAGGCGCTCTCGAAGTGGCGCCGGGAAAGACGCCGGTGCAGTTTATAGAAGGGGCGCTCAGAGATGAGCTTTTTGCTGCGGGTGCCATCGATGCAGATGGTCAAACCATAAACGGGGTTGTTGAAGAGCTCAGCTTCAATTCTTTCGGTACCGGCTCGTGGAATATCGGTTTGAATCTCAGCTCCGCGTCCAACCCTGAAGGTTACACCGTTTCGACCGAGTATAGCTTCAAAACCAGTTTCAGCGCCCTGAGCGCCTGCCAGAACGTCATCGATGCTTTTACGCCAGCGGTTCAGGAATTGATCGGCAAAGCCATCGCCGACCCAGCCTTCGATTCATTGGCGGGCGGCTCTTAAACGAGCAGTCCAGCAACCAGAACAAGAGACAAAAAGAAAGGCCGGAGTGTTCTACTCCGGCCTTTTTCTGATCAAGCGCCGTCTTCAACAATCGGCGTGAGAAGGATCTCAACGCGTCTGTTGGCAGCTCGGCCCTCAGGGGTCGCGTTATCGGCGATGGGCTGGGTCTCTCCCATTCCGATTGCGTTCAGTCGTACGGGCTGAACGCCGCTATTGGCCAAATAGGTCTGCACGGATGAGGCACGACGTTCCGACAATCCCTGATTATAGGAATCGTCGCCATCGGAGCTCGCGTGACCGACCACATCGACCGCAGTCTTGGGGTATTCTAACAGTGTTGCACTGACATCATTGAGCGGACCGTAAAAGTCGCCCTTGATGGTTGAGCTATCGACATCAAAGGTCAGGCCAGACGGCATAGAGAGTGCGATCTGGTCACCGACGCGCTCAACGCCAATGCCTGTGCCAGCGGTTTGCTGACGTAGTTTTTCTTCCTGCTTGTCCATATAGACGCCGACGGCTGCGCCCGCGAGGCCGCCAACCACGGCGCCAATGGCGGCGTTTCTCTTATCGTCGCCGCCGGCCATCATGCCGACGCCCGCGCCGATAATGGCGCCGCCCGCTGTCGTCCCCAGCGTCCGGTTCGATACGTTCTGACAACCAACGAGCAAGCTCGCCGCGGCCAGAATAGTAAGTGTGGTTTTCATGGATAAACTCCCAGCTTCAAATTGAACACGCCATTACGACTCAATTTTTCCAAGTGAATTATTGGAAACGTTGTGGATCATCTGATCCGTCGGCGATGAGCAAGTATTTCCCCTTATTTCGCCATTACGGGCGCGTTCCTACCTGATTCAAGAGAGGAAAAGGAGCGAAACTATGGCAGTTCTGTGCGTTCTGGGCGGCGATGTGGATCGTTGTGTGCCCCATCTTGAGACATCTATTTCCGTTGCAAAACAGCTTGCTACGCGAATGGATGGCTTGCTGGCCATGCCCGACCCGGCCAATACGGCCATGTATTTCGTCTCGGCGGAGGCGGTCATGGCTGGCGCGTCCGGTGTCAGTGCGGTTTCGGCGGCGCAAACCACGCTGCGAAAGGACTATGATGCGGCCTTCAAGTCGGCTGTTTCAGAAGCCGGGAGCTGGCTGAACGCCGATCTCAAGCACGAAACCGGGCATGTTCAGACCCTGGTCGCCAATCACGCTATTTTGAGCGATGCGACTGTATTCCCGCGCGAAGCGGCTCAGTCGGGTCATGCGCTGAACCCGGTATTCGAATACGCTCTGATGGAAGAGAGACTGCCCGCGATTTTGGCGTCCTCATCGGGAAAACTGACGGGTCCGGCTGTGATCGCCTGGGATGGCAGTCCGCGCGCCATGCGCGCCGTGCGGGCGCATCTGCCGCTGATTCAGTCGCTGGGCGAAGCCATTGTCGCCCACAATCCGGACAAGGACCGCGAACTGGGCGGGGCCCCTGAAATCACGACGCCTGAGGCGTTGTCTGATTGGCTGCACGATGAGCGGGTAACCGCGAGAGTCGAAACATTCTCCGGGAAAGTCTCCGACGGCCTGTTGAAGATCGCGGGTACGCACAAGGCTGGCCCGATCGTCATGGGAGCCTACGGGCATAGCCGGATTGGCCAGATGCTGTTTGGCGGCACCAGCCGGGCCTTGATGAATGCCGAAGTCGGTCCCGCCCTGGCGCTGGCGCATTAGAGGAGAGATAGACCAATGCCTTTGAAACGAATTGTCCTGAGACTGGCCCGTAATCCAGGTGTTCCTGAGGGAGATGACCAACAAGGCTATGTGCTCGTCGCGCCGCTGGATGCGGGCGGAAAGATCGATCTTGAATTGTGGCGTGCGCTGCGGGCCAAATGCACGGTGGATCGGTTCCATCCAGACCCCGCCGAGACAGCAGACGGCTGGCTGACGCATCGCGGCAATCAATGGCGTTTCCATTATGATGAGGATGTGGAAGGCCCGGACGAGGGCGGTTTCCGGCTTGGAGACCATGAATTTCGACCCGGAGAGTATGTGACCATTGCTTCGCATGGCGAAGACCCGCTCACCTATATCGTCACTGAAGTGGAGCGGGTGCACTCGGATTGATCTCACACGATCAGTTGCAGGTTGATTGAATGGCAGCTGCCTGAACACCCGGCAACGAAACCGGGCCAAAATGCCCTGATTCAGCCCTGTTTTTGTTGCGGAAGACCGCTTATGTCTGACGCTCAAACAGGAGTGTCCCGATGTTATCAGCCGCGATTTCCACCATCGCTCTGGCCCTGGCGATTGGCCCGCATTTGCAGGTCAGTCTACAGGCTGCCATTGATGAGGCGCAGCCCGCGACCGAGACGGTCATCCCGGGCGATACAGTGACGCCGTCTGTGTCTGTAGCCGGAAGTGAAGACCAGAACCGCACGGCGGGGACCGAGGAATCGACCGAGCCAATCTCCGATCTCTCGGAGGACCCGGTCGACGCAATTATCGATGAACCTGAGGTCGACCTGCCGACGGTGGCTGACCCCGATCCGGCCATCACGGAGTCTCAAGCTGAGGTAGCGCCGACGGTGCGGTCGAGCCAGGTGCCAGAAGCGGAATGGCCAGCCATCCTCGGGCAGGTCAGCACGGCGCTGTCCTCAGCGAGAACCGCAACGGGCAACTTTGCTCAAACCAATGCAGATGGCAGCGTCATGACCGGCACATTTGCGCTCAGCCGGCCGGGGCGGATGCGGTTCGATTATGACGATCCGACGCCGATTCTGATTGTCTCGGACGGGACCACGGTGGCAATGGAAGACAGCGAGCTGGAAACCGTTGACCGTGTGCCGATCGGCGCGACGCCACTGGGACTGATTCTGTCGACCGATCTGCAATTCGATGAGGATGTCGAGGTGTTGAGCGTGATGCGAAATGCGGATCGGGTCGGCGTGCGGGTCAGTGATGCCACGGGCGAGCTTGAGGGCACGCTGACCATGGTCTTCGATGCCGAAAGCTATGACTTGCTGGGCTGGCTGGCCATGGATGGAAATTTGCAGACCACGGTGGTCGATCTGGTCGACGTGGAAACCAACGTTCGCGTTGACCCCCGCCTGTTCCGCCTCGACGAGGCGGAGGATGAAGAAGACGAGCGCTAATAAAGCAGCTGAATAGAATGCGAAAAGGCCAGGCCGGGCAACCGGTCTGGCCTTTCCTCAGGTCCGCGTTACGTCCCCACGACTCACGAACAAAAGTTGTACGTACTGGCAAATCTGCGCACCTGCGATGCAGGCTCTGTACAAGTTATACATACCAACGGTATGTTAAACGTCAATTACCAATGGCTGGCTGATGGCTCGAAGATCGAAAGCTGATGCAGAAAAGACACGCGAGCAATTGCTCGACGTGGCGGCGCGTCTGTACGGCATGCGCGGCTACGCCGATACGTCCATCGCCGATATCTGTGCCGAACTCGACATTTCCAAGGGGGCCCTGTTTCACCATTTCAAGACCAAGGACGCGCTGTTTCGGGAAGTCTGGACCCGGTTACAGGTCGAGATGGACACCGAAGCCCGCACCGCGGCGATTGCAGCGCGAAGCCGGACCGATCCGTACGCCGCGTTCATGGCCGGATCGCGAACCTATCTGAAATACGTTGCGCGCCAGGACTTTCAGCAGATTGTGCTGATTGACGGACCCTCCGTCCTTGGAATGAAGGGCTGGTATGAGAGCGATCACGATCTTGGCATTCAGAATGTGCAGGCGGGTGTGCGCTACCTGTCCAAAAAAGGTCTGGTGGCGCCAGAGAATATCGAACCGCTCGCCATCATGCTGCAAAGCGCGCTCAACGGGGCCGGGTTTGCACTTCTGCGCGGCGATGAGGGCGTCTCGGCGGAGGGATTCTACAAGGCGTTTGAAACGCTCGTGAAAAGCCTGCGTTAAGCGTCCATCAGATCGGCGAAGCGCTTGAACAAATAGAAACTGTCCTGCGGACCAGGACTCGCTTCCGGGTGATGCTGGACCGAGATGATCGGTTTGCCGGCCACTTTCAGGCCCGAATTTGTGCCGTCAAACAGAGAGCGATGGCTTTCCTCAACACCTTTGGGTAGCGTCGCCACGTCGACAGTAAATCCATGATTCATAGAGACAATTTCGACTTTGCCAGTCGCCAGGTCCTTGACCGGATGGTTGGCGCCATGATGGCCTTGCTCCATCTTCATCGTCTTCGCCCCAAGCGTGAGGGCCAGCAATTGATGGCCGAGGCAGATTCCGAGGATGGGCAGCCCGCTCTCGACAAGGGCTTTCAGCATTTTGCCGGACCGTTCAAACGTCGCCGCAGGATCGCCTGGGCCGTTTGACAGCACAACGCCATCGGGGTTGAGGGCAGCAATCGCGTCGAACGTGGTGTCTCCGTTCACAACGGTCGCGCGAATACCGACTTCGGCCAGGTTGCGAAGAATGTTTTTCTTCACGCCGAAATCCACGACGACGACATGTTTCTCGCCGCTGCTATCGCCGGCGAAGCCCGTTCCCAGGTCCCACAGGCGCTCAGAATGGTCATAGGCCGCATCCGCATCAACATTGGCCGCCAGATCCGCCGCCTCCAGGCCTTCCCAGGCCTTTGCGGCCTTGATGAGCGACGCCGTGTCGATATCGCCATCGGGCGCATATTGGATGGCGCATTTCTGCATGCCTTTTTCGCGGATCAGGCGTGTCAGAGCGCGGGTGTCGACGCCCGAGAGGCCGACAATGCCTTTTTTGGCGAGCCAGGCGTCAAAATGATCGTCGGCGCGCCAGTTTGACGGCGGTGTGATAGATTCGCGAAAAACTGTTCCAACAGCGGCTTTGGCGGCATTTTCGCTCGATTCTTCGTGATCTTCCGGGTTCGCACCCACATTTCCGATGTGCGGAAAGGTAAACAGGACCACTTGTTTAGCATATGACGGATCTGTCAGAATCTCCTGATATCCGGTCATGGCCGTGTTGAAGCACAGCTCTCCGACCGCCGTACCTACTGCACCTGAGCCCGTTCCTAGGAATACTGTCCCATCCGCCAAGGCGAGGGCGCCGGTAGCCTGGCTGGCAAAGTTGGATTGATTTTTGTCCATCTTACGCTTATCTCCGCGACTTCGCTGGACTCTTGAGGTCCACTTTGCCTTAATGATTTTGGGGCAAACGGGTGGCTGATAGAGTGTTGCGGGCCGAGCCGTCAAGCGGATTCGGCGCATAAAAATGAGGCTTTTGAGGCGTCAAATATGGGTCAGATGGATCAAACCATCCATATCACACTTCGTAACCGCATCGATGCGGCCTTGTTACAGGCCGAATCCGAGGATTCTTGCGGTGTCGAGGCGCAAACTCTGCGATTGATCAAGTGTGCCATGGATGATCGCGATGTGATCGCGCGCAAACGGGGTAAGTGCTCCGGCTGTGATAACGAAGTCATTGAAGACTTGCTGGAAACGATGGCGGCGCAACGCGAGACCTCGATCAAGCAATTTGACGATGCAGGTCGTATCGCCGACGCCGAGCGTGAGCGCGAAGAACTTGAAATCATCCTGAGTTTCCTGCCCGAACCCCTGTCTGGTGACGCTCTGCAATCCGCTGCTGCTGAAGTGGTGACGCAATTGCAGGCCCGTAAGCTCAAAGATGTCGGTCGCTGCATGACCGCTTTGCGACAGAAGTACCCTGGACGGATCGAGTGTGGTCCAGCCAGCAAGGCTGTTCGCGCGGCGATAGGCTAGACGAACCCCTAAATTTCAGGGCATCTCTCTCGCCAAGGTTGCGGGAGACTTGTCATGAAGTCGATTTTGATTGCGGTTGCTGCCCTTGTCCTGGGCGCTGTCTTGGGTGTGTTCGCCTATACGCGGTTTGTGCCGCCTCCCAATGATGTCATCGCCCGAGCGCAGGCGTTTGAAGGTGATCAGGATTATTTCTTCCAAAATGCCAGTGAGCTCTATCCGACGCGGACCGTATCGGGACCCGAAGCTTCGACGCCATTGCCCGCTGTCGAGGGCGCTCTCGATGGGTTTACCTACGAGCATGGCGGCCAGACCCGTACGCTCGCAGAGCTCTATACAGATATGGAAACGTCCGGCCTGATCATTATCCACGATGGCCGCATCGTTCATGAGAGCTATGGCCGTGGGGCCGATGCTGGAACGCGCTTCACCACCTGGTCGCTGGTCAAGTCGATCACGTCGACTCTGGTCGGGGTGGCGGTTGCGGACGGCAAGATTGAAAGCGTTGACGATCCCTTGTCTAAGTATCTGCCTGAAGTGGTAGGCACAGCCTATGATGGCGTGACCATCAAACAGGCGCTGCAAATGTCATCCGGCATTCGCTACGACCCCGACCTGTGGGAAGGCAAGTTGGACGATACGGTCGAGTTCTTGACCAAAAGCGTGGTCACCGGTCAGGCCCCGTCATTCGACCTTGCAATCCGCTACCCGCGAGAGTTTGAGCCCGGTACCAAGTTCAATTACAACACAGCGGAGAGCCAGGTTTTGCTGGAGCTGGTCCGCCGCGCGACCGGGATGAATGCTGCTGATTATCTGGAGCAAAAGATCTGGCGGCCGCTGGGCATGGAACATGATGCGGGCTGGATCATCGATGCGGCCGGGGCCGACGGCGCTGAAGTGGGTGGGGCGATGTTCAACGCCGCCCTGCGCGACTGGGCCCGCTTCGGATTGTTCATCGAGCAAGGCGGGGCCTGGAATGGCGAACAGATCCTGCCATTCGATTGGGTCAACCGCGCCACCGTCTCGGATGAACCGCATTTGCTCCCGGGAATCGTTCATACCAATCCCAATCGCGGTTATGCCTGGCATTGGTGGACCTATGCGGATGGAACATTCACCGCGTCTGGCGCCAATGGTCAGACCCTCTATGTCGACCGCGACAATGACATTGTCGTGGCTCGTTCAAGCGCTTGGCCGGAAGGCTATGTGCGCGAACATGATGACCAGAGCTTCGATCTGTACAAAGCACTGGCGGCTTGGTTTGTGGTCAAAGAAACGGGGTCAGCCGAGCCGGAGATCAGCGCAACCGACGCGCCCTAAGCGGCGATGACGAAGCGGTTTCGGCCTTCATCCTTGGCGTCATAGAGGGCGTCATCTGCCCGGGTCATGACCGAGCGCACATCATCGCGCGGATGGGCTATGCCGACGCCGACGCTGGCAGAGACCTGGATCCGGTGCTCCTGGTAGGCACACGGCTTCGACGCAACGCGGTGGCGGATCGCCTCGGCATAATGATAGATTTGCGAGATATCGGCATAAGGCAGCAGCACGGCAAATTCCTCGCCGCCAAGCCGCGCGACCATGGCGTCTTCCGGCAGAGCTTGAACAATTTGCTGTGAGGCGTGGATGAGGACTTCATCGCCCGCTTCGTGGCCATAGGCATCATTGACCTTCTTGAAGTGGTCGAGATCGATGATGAAGATCGACAAGCCATGATATTCGAGGTCAATCGAATGGAACCGGTGCCGGGCCTCCTGCATGAAAGCGCGCCGATTGGCGAGGCTGGTCATTTCGTCCGTATGCGCGAGGTGGAAGATGCGAAGCATGCGGCGATGGTTGAGGATGCTCTGGAACCCGACAATCGACGTGCAGAGCGGGACAATGATCAGCGGCAATATGGTCGCCGTGCGCAAGGCACGATGATGAATCTGCGGCTCATAATGGCGGGTTGTGTACCAGGTTGTGGCGACAGCAATCACAGTCGCGATCACGAGCATGATCGCGGCGACCATAATCAGGTTCGATGCAAACTCCCGTTCGCTCGGTACAGATCGAATTTCGTTCTTCTGTTTCACGCAATTTTCCACCACGAACGGACATTATCGCGGGCAAACTAGAATACGGTTTCCAGGACCTGTGAAATTTGATCGAACAGGCGGATTTTGTGGTATTTTTAGGGGACCCGTTCGCGTGATTGAGATGAAAAATGCGTCATCTGGCCCAAAAAAAGCAATGCGAATTGTTAACACAACCGCTTCGCTCCGGGCTATAGAAGCTCTATGAGCGCCCCTATTCGCATCCCTGACGGTTTTGTTGACGAGCTGAAAGCCCGCATTCGCCCGTCTGATGTGATTGGCCGTAAGGTGAAGCTGAAAAAGCAGGGCAAGGAATGGGTCGGCCTGTCGCCCTTCACCAATGAGAAGACTCCCAGTTTCTACGTCAACGACCAGAAGAAGATCTTCAAGTGCTTCTCCTCCGGGATTGGGGGCGACGTGATTTCCTTTGTCATGGAGACCGAGCGTCTGTCCTTCATGGAAGCGGTGGAAAAGCTCGCCGACGAGGCCGGGATGCAGCTGCCCAAGGCAACGCCGGAAAGTCAGGAACAGTATGACCGTCGCCTGCGCCTGATCGCAGCCTGTGAAGCCGCCGCAGCCTTCTATGAGGAACGTTTGCGGGCGAGCGAGGGGACAGAAGCGCGGACCTATCTGGAAGGACGGGGGCTCAAGCCAAACAGCTGGGGCAAGTATCGACTGGGCTACAGCCCGGACGATTGGCGCCAGACGTTCGAATACCTCCGATCAAAGGGTTTCTCCCAAAGCGAAATCATCGAGGCGGGACTCGCCGTCGAGAAAGATGGCGGCGGCGATCCTTATGATCGCTTCCGTGGCCGACTGATGTTTCCGATCGAGGATGCGCGCGGTCAGGTCATCGCCTTTGGTGGCCGCGCGTTGCAGCCTGACGCCAAGCCGAAATATCTCAACTCTTCGGATACACCGCTCTTCCACAAATCGCGGGTGCTTTATCGCTACAAGGCCGCGCGCGAAGCTTTTGGCGGCACGGAGGAAGGCGGACTGATTGTCTGCGAGGGCTATATGGACGTCATTGCCCTGTGCGAAGCGGGTTTCGGTCACGCAGTGGCGCCGCTGGGGACGGCCCTCACAGAGGACCAACTCGGTCTGCTTTGGCGCGCCGGGCCGGAGCCAGTCCTGTGTTTCGATGGCGACCGCGCCGGCCTCGGCGCCGCGTATCGCTCGATCGAGCGAGCGCTGCCTGGTCTTCAGCCGGGACGTAGCGTGTTTTTCTGCCTGCTCTCTGATGGCATGGATCCGGACGATCTCATCCGCGAGCGCGGCCCAGGAGCAATGGGCACGCTGCTGGACAATGCCTTGCCGCTGGTCGAGGTGCTCTGGCGGCGCGAACGCGATGCCGAAGCCGTCGATACACCGGAGCGTCAGGCGGGCCTCGAACAGCGCCTGATGCAAGCTGCCAGCGCGATCCAACACAGCGCAGTCAAGTCAGCCTATGAACGCGAACTGAAATCTCGGATGCGGGACTATCTCTGGCAATTGAGGTCGGCGGGGCGTAGCGGCGGTCGGGTCCCCACACGTGGTGGCAAATTGCTGGACGCGTCCCTACGAGGCGGCGCGCCCGCCAAGACAAGAGGGCTCGGTCTGGTTGTGCGGGCGGTGGATCATCACCACCTTGCCGAGATCGGATTTGAGGCCCTGGCTGTTGCAGATTTGCCAGACCCGGATGTTTCCGCCATTCGCGACGCCCTGATCAGCCAAAATACTGCAGAATCAGGTGTTGACCGCAAGGGACTCAGTGACCATTTAGAGAGCCTTGGAAAATCGCGCGCTGCAGAACTGCTAACAACTTATCCCGACACCCCAGAGATTGCCCGAGGCGGGCCAGAGGAACGGGAATGGCTGATCGCCCTGGAACAGTATGCACGCCCGGAAGGTACGGATGGGTCCGGCCGCAATTCTGGCGAAGCTTTTGCAACGCCGGAAGATGCGCGTTACCGGCACCGTTTAGTATCAGAGAGAAGGGCTCGCACAGCGCGTCTCAATGAGGCAGCGGAGAAAGCAGATCAGGATTGATCCGGCTTTAACGGGATAAAAAGTGTATGCTGCGATGCGGCTCGCAGCGGACAGGAGCAATACATGGCGAAAGCCAAAGCGGAAGTACTCGAAGAAGGCGAAGACCGTCCGGTCCTCGACCTCAGCGACACCAAAGTCAAAAAATTCCTCAAGGACGCCAAAGCCAAGGGCTATGTGACGCTTGAGCAATTGAATAAAGTTCTGCCCGAGGATGAGCTCTCATCTGATCGGATCGAGGACACGATGGCCATGCTGTCCGAGCAGGGCATCACTGTTGTCGACAATGAAGAAGAGGGCGAAGCGGCGGCCAAATCGACCGCTGTGGCGACAACCGGCACGACCGGCGCGGTGACCAAGAAGGGCAATGCGCGCGGTTCCGACCGGACCGATGATCCCGTGCGCATGTATCTGCGTGAGATGGGGGCGGTGGAGCTCTTGTCGCGCGAAGGCGAGATCGCCATCGCGAAGCGGATCGAGGCCGGCCGCGACGCCATGATCCGCGGCCTGTGTGAATCGCCTCTGACCTTCGAAGCGATGATGGTCTGGCGCGACGAGCTGGTGAATGAGCGTATCCTGCTGCGTGACCTGATCGATCTGGAAGCCACTTACGGCGCGGAAAACCCGCCGCCTGAGGAAGAAGAGCTCGACGAGGAAGAGGCCGAAGCCCGCGAAAACGAAACCGTCGAAGAGCGCCATGCGCGCGAAGAGCGCGAGGATGAGGAAGAAGGCGCCGCCATGTCCATGTCGGGCATGGAAGCCGAACTTCGCGAAGGCGTTCTGGAAAAACTCGACGAAATGGCGACCGGTTTCGCCAAGTTCCGCAAGCTGCAGGAAAAACTGGTCGGACGTCGGATGGAAGGCAAAGGCCTGACGCCGAAAGACCAGGAAAACTATGACGGAATTTCCGCCAACATCGTCGATGCGCTCAAGACCATGCACATCAACAATGCCCGGATCGAGGCTCTGGTTGAGCAGCTCTATGCGATCAACAAGAAGCTGATGGGCCTGGAAGGCCAGCTCATGCGTCTCGCGGATGCGCATGGTGTGCCGCGCTCTGAGTTCCTGAAAAACTATTTTGGCCGCGAGCTAGATCCGAATTGGGTCGAAGAAGTCTCCGGCATGTCGAAGAAGTGGGAGCGCTTCACCGAACGCGAGGCCGAGAAGATCGAAGCCATTCGCGGCGAGATCCAGATGGTTGCGCAAGAGATCGGTATTCCGATTGATGACTATCGCAAGATTGTTCAGCGCGTCCAAAAAGGCGAGCGCGAAGCCCGCATCGCCAAGAAGGAAATGGTCGAGGCCAACCTTCGCCTGGTGATCTCGATCGCCAAGAAGTACACCAATCGCGGCCTGCAATTCCTCGATCTGATCCAAGAAGGCAATATCGGCCTGATGAAGGCGGTGGATAAGTTTGAATATCGCCGCGGCTACAAGTTCTCGACCTATGCGACCTGGTGGATCCGTCAGGCGATCACGCGCTCGATTGCGGACCAGGCCCGGACGATCCGAATTCCGGTGCACATGATCGAGACGATCAACAAGATCGTCCGCTCACAGCGTCAGATGCTGCACGAGATTGGCCGTGAGCCGACCCCGGAAGAGCTGGCTGAAAAGCTTGGCCTGCCGTTGGAAAAGATCCGCAAGGTTCTGAAAATCGCCAAGGAGCCGATCTCTCTGGAAACGCCGATTGGCGACGATGAGGATTCAAACCTCGGCGACTTTATCGAGGACAAGGCGGCGCTTCTGCCTGTCGATGCAGCGATCCAGTCCAACTTGCGCGAGACCACCACGCGTGTACTTGCCTCGCTCACACCCCGTGAGGAGCGCGTGCTGCGCATGCGTTTTGGCATCGGCATGAACACCGATCACACGCTAGAAGAAGTCGGCCAGCAATTCTCGGTGACCCGCGAACGGATCCGCCAGATTGAGGCGAAGGCGCTGCGCAAGCTGAAGCATCCAAGCCGATCCCGGAAATTGCGGAGCTTCTTGGATACATAGAACAAGAAGAGCGGCTCTCGGGCCGCTCTTTTTTTGGAGTAGACCTCAACATGCAAGCCACGTTCGAACTCTCCACTACAGGCTCTGGGTTGTACGAATTTACCCGTGACATTGAGATGTTTGTCCGAGGTGAAGACACAGCGACAGGGCTTCTCACCTTGTTCTGCCAGCACACGTCCTGCTCGCTGGTCATTCAGGAAAATGCCGATCCTGATGTGCAGCGGGATCTCGATGCGTTCTTCAAACGCCTGGTCCCCGATACGGATGATCCGTCCATGTCTTATCTACGCCATCGCGCCGAAGGTCCGGACGATATGCCCGCGCACATTAAGGCGGCGCTGACGCAAACTTCCTTGTCGATTCCAGTGTCAGAAGGGCGGCTCGCGCTCGGCACCTGGCAAGGCATCTACTTGTTCGAGCATCGCATCCAGCCGCATACGCGACGCGTCGTGGCGCACCTCAGCCAGTAGGTCAATCCACGACACATGTGATGGAGCAAATTACTCCACTGGGTCTCCCGCGTCCTTGATCATCGCGTCGATCAGATGCGCGGCGGGCCAATTCAGGACCATCAGGAATCCGGCAAACGGCCCGATGGGCGATAGCCAGGCGCTAAGCGCAACAACAATGCCGATCAACACTTCGCCGCGATGACGCCAGACCGACCGGCGTGTGAGGAGGATCTCCTTGGCAGACAGGCCAATCAACTCGGCCTTGTTCACAGCATGGGCATACATCAGGCTCATCAAGGCGTAGATCACCGCATACCCGGCCCCGAAAAACGCCATGCTCCGTCCGGAGTTGGTGAAGTCCATCTCCTTTCCGAGCAAGTGTGTATAGTCGCCCGAAGCGACGCCATAGATGTACCAGAACAGGCCATCGAAGATGAACCGCAAGGGATAGGCGGTGAACAGCACCATCAAGAGCAGCACTGAATTGATCAGAACGATCGTATTGTCGGCCAGGGCATAGCGCCGAAAGAACACGAAATGCGCGTTCCAGATCAGCACCAGAATCGCAAAGCTCGCCGTCACAGGAATGATTGAGATCAGGAACAGGACGAGTTCTGAAAACGTTTGCGGTGGCACCCCGGTCAGGAGCAACATGCCAAGGGCAAGCGCGAACACGATGTCCGACAGGTTCTCGATCCGGGTGACATTCTTGCCGCGCCACTCGAAGTGCGGATCGTGATCCAGGTGTTTTGCTATCGAATCGCGCATGGAGCTCTCCCTCGATAGAGGACATTAGGGTACTGCGCGCAAAGAAAAACCCCGGCCGCCTTGGGCCGGGGTTTGTTCATTGGAAAAGTCTTCAGGACCTAAAGCGCGTCGGTCAGCTCCGGCACGGCGTTGAACAGGTCCGCGACCAGGCCGTAATCAGCGACCTGGAAGATCGGCGCTTCCTCGTCCTTGTTGATCGCGACGATGATCTTGGAGTCCTTCATTCCGGCCAGGTGCTGGATCGCGCCGGAAATACCGATCGCGATGTACAGCTCAGGCGCTACGATCTTGCCGGTCTGACCGACCTGATAATCGTTGGGCGCATAACCGGCATCAACAGCGGCGCGAGAAGCGCCGACAGCAGCGCCGAGCTTGTCCGCCAGCGGGTTCATCAGACGCTCAAACTCTTCGGCAGAACCGAGAGCCCGGCCACCCGACACGATTCGCTTGGCAGCCGTGAGTTCCGGACGGTCGCTTTCGACAATCTCTTCAGAGACGAAGGCAGACTTGAACGGTCCGGCTGGCGCGTCGACAGCTTCGACCGCTGCAGACCCACCAGACCCGGCCGCTTCGAAGGCCGTTCCGCGAACGGTGACGACCTTTTTGGCGTCAGCGGATTTAACCGTCATGATCGCGTTACCGGCATAGATCGGACGCACAAATGTGTCCTGACCTTCAATGCCGATAATGTCGGACAGCTGCATCACATCGAGCTTAGCTGCGATGCGAGGCGTGACATTCTTGCCCATCGTGGTGGCCGGCGCGAACAGAGCGTCATAGCCGTCCATCAGAGGAACGATCAGAGCTTCCATGGCTTCAGCGAGCTGCTTTTCATAAGCATCGCCATCCGCGTGCAGGACTTTGCGAACACCGTCGAGACCAGCAGCAGCGGCAGCGACATCACCAGCGCCTTTTCCGGCAACCAGAACGTCTACATCACCGCCAAAGGCTTTCGCCGCGGTGACAGTTTTTGCGGTTGCATCAGACAGAGCCGCATTATCGTGATCAGCAATTACCAGAACAGCCATTATACAGCTCCCGCAGCTTTGAGTTTTTCAACCAGCGTGGCGACGTCTTCGACCTTCTCGCCGGCTTCACGCTCGGCAGGCTCCGTCACTTTGACCACGGTCAGACGCGGAGAAATATCGACGCCATAATCGCCCGGCTCTTTCATATCGATCGGTTTTTTCTTGGCCTTCATGATGTTCGGCAGAGACGCATAACGTGGCTCGTTCAGGCGCAGGTCGGTGGTGACAATCGCCGGGCCGTCGAGGGCCACGGTTTGCAGGCCGCCATCGACTTCGCGGGTCACATTGACGTTGCCGCCTTCAGCTTTGACTTCAGACGCGAATGTCCCTTGAGGCCAGCCGAGCAGAGCCCCGAGCATCTGGCCTGTCTGGTTGCTGTCATCGTCAATCGCCTGCTTGCCCAAGATCACCAGATCGGGGCTTTCTTCCTCGACGACTTTGGCGAGGAGCTTGGCCACACCGAGTGGCTCAACATCGTCGTCAGTTTTGATCAGAATGCCGCGGTCAGCGCCCATGGCGAGCGCGGTGCGGATGGTTTCCTGCGCCTGCTGAGGCCCGATGGAAACAGCGACGACTTCGGTCGCGGTCCCGGCCTCTTTCATACGAACGGCTTCTTCGACTGAAATCTCATCGAAGGGGTTCATGGACATTTTGACATTGGCCAGATCGACACCGGTCTGGTCCGATTTTACGCGGACCTTTACGTTATAGTCGATGACCCGTTTGACAGGCACGAGGACCTTCATCGGCGACTCCCAGAGTTGGCTTGGTTTTACGTTGCGTCGCAGGTAGCAGGACAGACAGGAAACGCAAGGCTTACCTTGACGTCAAGGTCAATTTGGCGCGAATTTATCACGTTTCTGCTCAAAATGCCGCAGGTGACGGGGTTTTCAGCGCAGACAGACAAAGAACCTGGAAGCGTGTGCCCATCTCTGCCGGGTCGACCAGGCGTTTCACGCCTGCATACAAGGCATCGGCCTGGTCCGGATGCAGCTTTGCCAATTGATTGAGCCGTGCCTCCGCGCCGAGTGCCAGCAGAAACTGGCTCTGAGACATCGGGCCGTAGGTGGCGAGATCGGCCGCATCGGCCAGGCGCTTCAGGCGACCGAAGTCGACATCGCACGTCAGGTCACTGGCCCCAGGCGCAGCGAGCGGGCTGATCTGCGTGCCATTCTCGTAGGATCGCAACGTGTCGCCCGGGACGCCTGATGACAGGCCATAATCAATCAGCAGCGCCCGGCCTTGTGTCTGAGACAAGATGCCTTGCAGCGTGTCTGTCAGGGTCTTCAATCCCGGCTGAATTTCGAACGCGGTCTGCGTGTCCGGAACGTCCGGCTCGAAAGCCGCGGGCGTATCGCTGAGTCCAAAGGTCAGGGCGCTGTTGTCATCGAGGCCAATGACGCGCTCATGCCAGGCCTCGCCGACGCGCACATATTGCTGCACCGGCAGGCAATCGAGCCACTCATTCGCGAGGACAAGGACCGGCGCTTGCGTGGGGAGCTGCTCCAGTTGATCCAGAAAGACCGGATCGCTTGATTTGAACTGGGTCATGAGCCGTTTGCGAAGAACCGGGCTCGGTTCGATGAAGTGCAGCCGCAATGCATCGCTAAATCCAGGAACCGAGTTGGCTGCACGCAGGGCATCCGTCATCAGCGTGCCGCGCCCGGGGCCGATCTCGACCAGAGAAAAGGAGCTCGGCTCGCCCATATGTTGCCATTCATGCGCCAGCCACAGGCCAAGCAGCTCGCCAAATACCTGGCTGATTTCCGGCGCTGTAATGAAGTCGGTGCCGAGCCCCGGACGAGTGGCATAATAACCGTGCTGCCGGTCATGCAGGCAGAGATCCATATAGCTGGCGACCGAGATCGGTCCGCTCGCGCGAATCATTGCGATTAGACGATCTTTGAGCGCGCTCACGCTTTCGAAGTCACGCCCGTGGCCTTGAGCGCATTCCAGACCAGCCAGGCGCCGCCAAACCACATCGGAAGCGACAGGATCTGGCCCATGGTGATCCAGGCAGGCAGGCCCTCGACAAACGCATCGGGCTGGCGGAACTGTTCTGAAACGGTGCGGCCAAAGGCGTAGAAGAGCAGGAACAGACCGGCGATGAGTCCTGGTCGCTGCAGTGCCTTGAATTGCCAGACCATGATTGACAGCACAATCGCGGGGATCAGGCCCTCCAGAACCGCTTCATAGACCTGACTCGGATAGCGCGCCAATTCATCGCCGCGATACACCCACTCGCCGGTGTTCCAGTCATAGGCAGGCGGGGTCGAGCCGGGGACGCGGCCTTCGGGAAAGACCATGCCCCAGGTGCTGCCTTCCGGGACTGGGCGGCCGTATAGCTCGGCATTGATGAAGTTCGCCATCCGCCCAAGGAACAGCCCGATCGGGGTGACCACGCCAGCGATATCGCCAATCGACAGCAGGGAAACGCCGCGCTGGCGGGCGATCCACCAGATCGCGATGGCGACCCCCAACAAGCCCCCATGGAAGCTCATGCCGCCTTCCCAGATTCGCAGCAGGCTCGCTGGGTCGGCCATGGTCTGATCCCACTGATACGGCAACTGATAGAATAAGATGTAGCCGATCCGTCCGCCCAGGATGACGCCCAGGGTCACGTAAAACAGCAGGTCATCTATATCATCGCGCGTCGCCGGGCTCGTCCCGCCCCAGAGCGCCGGGCGTTTGACCAGGGATAGCGCATAGCGCCAGCCAATGATCAGGCCGCCAATATAGGCGAGCGCATACCAGCGAAGCGGGAACTTGCCGAGGCCGAGAAAACCGAGATCAATCTGGAAAATAGCCGGAGACATTTCCGGGAAGCTCATGGCCGCTTGCTGGGCAGTTATGGCGAGAAGACTCATGCGGCGGTCTTTCCTGTCGGCTTTTGTGTTCCCATCTGCTAGGCACAAATGGTTACAGGTTCAAGACGCGTATAGGAGTCCGCAACATGTCTGCCAAAAGCCCGATGCTGGATGATCTCGCCGGATTGATGACCGGAGCGATGGGCGCCGCCCGCGCCGCCGGTGAGGAAGTGAAAACCGCTGGCCAGTCGCGCGTGCGTGCGATGATTGCCGATATGGATCTCGCCAGCCGCGAGGAAGTCGAAGCGTTGAAGGCAATTGCTGTGCAGGCTCTGGAGCGCGTCGAGGCCCTCGAAAAGCGCCTCGAGAAGCTCGAGAAATAGGCGTTTCCACTGCTTTTTAACCAAGACTCTTGCGCGCTGAGTCGGGCATGGTTAGCCTGACCCCGAGGCAAGAAGGCCTGACTGATTCGGAAGGGGGAGCCCATGAGCCTATCCTTAGACCGTTCCCAGACATTTGAGAGCGACGCGCTTGAGCTTGTCGAAAGCTGCCTGACAGAGGCTGGCTGGGATTTTCAGCGCGATGAAGAGGATGACACCATCCAGTGCATAACGGCATCGAAATGGGGCGACATGGGTGGCATGTTTGCGCATCGCCATGAGCCGCCTGCCATGCATTTTTCGATCACGCTGGACGTCAAGCCAACGGAATCCCGCCGCTCGGCCATCGCGGAGCTGGTGATGATGGCGAATGAACGCCTCTGGCTCGGCCACTTCGATTACTGGGCCGACGAAGGCGTCATCATATTCCGCCATGCCCTGCCCATGCTTGATCGGGTTGAGCCCGAGATTGGCGAGATCCGTGCGGTTCTCGCAGCTGGACTGGATGCGGTGAACATGTTCGTTCCGGCGTTCAACTTCGTCATCTGGGCTGGCAAGACCCCGCGCGAGGCCCTGGAAGCGGCGCTGTTCGAAACGGCGGGCGAAGCCTAGAATCTCAATATGGCTGCTGCCAAACTGAAGCGACGTCTCTCCGGTTATTGGAAGATGGAAGCGGCAAACGTGCTGCTGGTTCCCGGCGTTCTGATCATGCTGACCGGCTGGACGCCGAGCTGGGTGCTGCTGGTCAGTTTCGTGCCGATGATGCTGCTCCTGGTCATTGGCGCCTATTACTGGCGCGCCAAGCTCAAGCAGATGGAAGACCGGGCTTACCCATTCGGCCCGACCATGCGCGTGATCTCACTGGCACAGTGGCCATCCCTGTTGCTTACCCTGCTGGGCGGCGCGATCGTCATCTATGGCTGGCTCACACCCGGGTCATTCACCGGCGCCTGGGACAAAGGCGGCGCGACCTTTTCGGCTGTGCTCGCGGGGCTCGAATACATCAACTATTATCATCGCCAGCTGCAGCACTTTGACCATGGTCCGGATTTCAAGCGACTTCTGGCCGGAAAAGGGCTAAGGCCGTCGCAAATGGCGAGAGACCTGGAAGCGTATCGCAGAAAGTAGCGAAGCAATGACACAGACCATGACACTGATCGGTGCCGGCCGGATGGGATCAGCTTTGGCGGGCGGATGGCTGAAAGCCGGGTTTGCCGGGGCGATCGATATTGTTGATCCATACGCGCCAGACACTGTGCACGCTTGGGCAGAGCAGGGCGAGGTGCGGCTCAACCCGGATGTCTCGACGGCGGATATGCTGGTCATTGCTGTCAAACCGCAAGTGTTTGGCGACCTGGCAGCGGACATTTCTGCGCGCGTGGGTTCCAACACGCAGGTCCTGTCCGTCATGGCGGGTGTGTCGCTTGCGACCCTTGAGGCGAAGCTCGGAACCGCGCGTGTCGCCCGCGCCATGCCGAACACGCCAGGCCTTGTCGGTAAAGGCGTGACCATCCTGTGCACCCGGCCTGGGACATCGGACGCGACCGTCGCCATGCTGAAAAACCTGCTCACACCGCTGGGCGCTGTTGAGGGGCCGATTGGCGAGGAATTGTTGCCCGCTGCCACCGCCGTATCCGGTTGTGGACCGGCCTATGGGTTCCTGCTGGCGGAAGTCATGGCCGCTGCCGGAGCGGCTCACGGCCTCGACGCGGAGCTTGCTATGCGCCTCGCGCGCAAAACCGTGGAAGGCGCAGGGGCGCTGATGGAGGCGTCAGAAGAGGATGCGGCAACGCTGCGCCAGAACGTGACGTCTCCCAATGGCGTAACGCAGGCGGCGCTTGAGGTCTTGATGTCGGATTCCGCCATGCCATCTGCATTCAGAGATGCCATTGCAGCGGCCATTGCAAGGGACAATGAGCTGTCCAGGGAGACCGAATGAAGTCCAGCAAGATCATCGAGAAAGGCGTCCGCGCGGCCTTGTCGCTGGCTGAGACCGAAAAGTGGGGCAACTTGTCGCTTGCGGCCATTGCGGAAGAAGCCGGGCTCGGTCTGAAAGACTTTCACGGCGTTGCCGACAAGCAAGATCTCTCGGAAGCGGTCGCGCCGCTTTTCGACGCGGCGATGAGTGAAGGGTCGGTCGACGCAGACGAAACCGCCCGCACCCGGTTGTTTGACGTCATCATGATGCGGTTTGAAGCGATGGAAGAGGTGCGCGACGGCGCCATGTCCTATCTGCGCTGGCGGGATCGCTCCCTGGATGGCCTCGCGCTTCGCGTGAAAGCCCGCGCGGCGACAGCGAAATGGGCTCTGGTCTGCGCCGGGCTGGATGGCGCCAGCAAGCTGCCGCGCGGTGTTCAGATCACGGCACTCGCCTGGGTCATTGCGCAGGCAGAGCGCGCCTGGCGCCAGGAAACCAGTCCCGATCTCAGCCGCACCATGGCGGCGTTGGATGCCGAACTGATCAAGATTGAAGAGCGTCTGGAATGGATCAGCGCCCGAAGGCAAAAATGGCGAGCCGCGCCGGACGGAGAAGCCGAGACCTAGTAAGGCAATCTCAACCGAACCCGAAGACCACCCATCGGGCTGTCTTCAAGGCGAATATCGCCGCCATGACTGCGGGCGAAATCCCGCGCCAGAGTCAGACCCAGTCCGGTGCCGGACACATTTTGTGACCGGCCATCGTCAAGACGGTGAAACGGTCGGAAGGCGTCCTCGCGTTTATCTTCCGGGATTCCGGGTCCGTCATCATCGATCAAGATTTCGGCCATGCGCGGGCCTTTGACGAGCTGCACCTCGCAGCGATTTCCGTATCCGACGCCGTTCGACATCAGATTGGACAGGGTCCTGGTCAACGCCATGGGGCGGGTAGTGAGCGTGATTTCGGGGGCCTCCTGAACCTGGACGCCATCAATTCGCTCAGCAACGGTACGGGTGATATGATCAAGGCGCAGGACCTCGGCCCGCTCGCCTTCCTCGCCGCTGGCAAAGGCCAGATACTCGTCGAGCATCTTGGACATATCATCGAGGTCGGCGCGCGCGCCGGTAATCTCTTCGCTCTGTTCCATCATCGCGAGCTGCAATTTCAGCCGCGTGAGCGGCGTGCGTAGATCATGGCTGACCCCAGCGAGCATTGCGGTGCGCTGGTCGGTGAAGGCCGTCAGGCGCGC
This sequence comes from Hyphomonas sp. Mor2, assembly GCF_001854405.1. GTDB lineage: Bacteria > Pseudomonadota > Alphaproteobacteria > Caulobacterales > Hyphomonadaceae > Henriciella. The sequence goes on along the minus strand of NZ_CP017718.1, from coordinate 2,363,157 downwards.
GCGCATATCCGTTACTGCACGAGCGGCGTCGCGAATCTCGGTGGCGCCGCTTGGACGAAAACCCGGGACATCGCGGCCACGCCCAAAGGCCTTCGCCGCTTCGGTCAGGCGCAGGATCGATCGGACCTGGTTGCGCAGGAAGGCAAAGGCGAGCGTAAGCATGAACAGGGCCCCGAGAAGGACCCAGACAATCGTGAAGTGCGTGTTCGCGGCAAGCGCTCGCTTGCGGTCGACCACCACGCGCACCGTCTTATCCTCACCCGCATGTCTGAAATCCAGCACCCGTCCGGATTCGATGACCCGGACCTGAAGATCGTGCTCGGTCACCGCATTGATCTGACCACGCAAGACATCGTCATAGCTGAAGCTTTCTCTGGCGCCCATGGGCCAGGTCATCGCATTTTCATAATCACAATCGAGCTGCAGTCCCAATTGCATTTCCACGCGCGCTTCGTCGTTTGGCGCGAGGTTCGAACGTTGGCAGACATCGACCATCAAGCCGACCTCGCGCGCGATCGATTGCGACAGCTTTTCGTTCACGTCGCGAATGTGTTCCTGATAATAATAGAGCGCGAATATCGCGAAGATGGCGATAACCGGCAGCGCCACCAAAGTGGCGAGCCGTCCATACAAGCTCTTCGGCGTATAATCTCGCAGGCGAAAACTGCTCATCAATTCCGGTTCCCATGGCCGCATCCGGCAACAAGGAGAATCTATAAGCAGACGCGCCTGCCTTGGGTAGGGTCCGGGTCAGCCGCCAGTTTCGCTGAGAATCGCTTTCGCGTCCTGTTGCAGGATCTCGGCGATCTTCAGAAAGCTTGGCTCAAGTGGGGAAGTCGGGCGCCAGACCAGGGCGACCGCGCGTCTGGCCAGCTGATGATCGAGCGGACGCAGGACCAGATCCGCATCGCGGCGGGCCTCCGCCAACGCATAGATAGCTGGCAGGATGGCGATCCCTGCACCGGTCGCGGACATGTGGCGAATGGCGTCGAGGCTGGTGCCGGTAAACACCCCGCTCATCTTGGCGCCCGCCAATTCGGCCAGCTGCTCGATCGTACCGTTCCAGCGGTGGCTTTGTCCAACGCTGAGCAGCTCCCGGTCGCGCAAGGCTTCGAGCGGGACGGCGCCCTGGCCAGCAAGGGGGTCGTCCGGTGCGGTACAGATCCAGAGCGGCTCTTCAAACAGCAGTTCGCTCGCCAGATCCTTGTGGTTTTCCGGCGCAGATATGGCGCAATCGAGCGCGCCTTCCTTGATCAGACGGTCGAGATCATCAGCCCAATGCTCCTGGATGATCAGACGCAGGTTCGGATAGGACCGGTGCAGGTCGGTGACCACAGGTGGTAGGAGATAGGGGCCGACCGAAGGAAGCACGCCCATGCGGATCCGGCCTGCAAACGCTTCATCGCTGACCTGCATGGCAGATTTCAGATCTTCGACATCGCGCAAAATAAGTCTGGCGCGGCGGACAAACTCGATCCCGAGCGGCGTCATCAAGGCGCCATTGCGGCCCCGTTCGATTAGCTGGATGTCCAGCTGTTTCTCAACCTCGGCAATCTGTGCAGAGAGACTGGGCTGGCTGACATGAAGGCGTTTGGCGGCCTCGTGAAATCGGCCGGTATCGGCGACGGCGACGATATATTGGAGCTGTCTAAGGGTCGGGCGCATCAATAGTCCTGAGCTATCGGTAAATCAGTATCTTTAGATTGGAATTATCATGTATCTGGACCCATTTCCGCTGCGGTCAAGTTGAAAGGAAAAAGTTATGTATCGGACTGAAGGAAATAGGATCTCGCCAAGTTCACAGCCAGAGCACCTGCTCGAGCGTTCCCGCTCGCTTGTGAATGCCATTGGCGATGTGGACGAGTTCGTCACGGCTGAGCCGACCCCAAAACCAGAGTCGCGCCGTGGCTGGCGTCGCCGCCGTGTTCGCCGCGGCAAGAGCTAGGGACAGCTTGAACGAAGAGACGTTCACGCTGAAAGATCAGGTGCGCCAGACCGGCGCTTAGCCGCCCGTTTTTTCCAGGGCTCGTTGAAAGGCGGGTCTGGCTTTGTTGCGGGCGAGATAGGCGCTGAGTTTGGGATACGGGCCAAGCTCGCCAAGGCGCTCCGCCATTTCCGCAACATAGGTCATGCCGATATCCGGCGCCGAGAACGCATCGCCCATGACATAGTCGCGGTCGGCCAACCGGGCCTCGACATAACCGAGCTGTAAAGCCACCTCGCCCGCCGCGAACATGTCAAAGACGGGCGGCTTGTCTTCGCTGCGGGAGAGCAGCAGTTTGATCAGCATCGGTGCGAAGGCAGACGCTTCGGTATACATCAACCATTGCATCCACTCGGCGTGACCCTTGGGATCGGCAGGCGGGCCAAACTTGTTGTCCGGGTCAAACTTCTCGAGCAGGTAGAGTGCGATCGCGCCGGATTCTGCCAGGACAAAGCCATCATCATCAATCACGGGTGACTTGCCGAGCGGATGTGCGTTTTTCAGTTCCGGCGGCGCACGGCCCATTTCATTACGATCATAGATGTCCATCTTGTACTCGGCGCCGAGTTCCTCGAGCAGCCAGACGGTAAAGATCGAGCGCCCAACGCGCAGATGGTGGAGTTTCAGCATGGAGGTCGTCCCTTCGATTAATCCGGCATCAGCCGATATCCGATACCGCGCACCGTCTGGATGTGAATGGGGTTCCTCGGGTCAGGTTCGATTTTCTTGCGCAGGCGGGTGACCTGAACGTCAATGCTGCGTTCCGTTCCGTTCGAGGCCTGCGCGGCAAGATCCTCCCGCGAAATCGGATCGCCAGGCTTTTGCGCCAACAAGCTGAGCAGCTGAAGCTCGCTGTCGGTGAGGCGGATGTGACCCTCCGGGCCATGCAGCAGACCCTTGGCTGGTTCGAAGACCAGGCCGGACATTTCAATCTCTTCCGGTGGCGGCGGCACATGGCTGCGTTTGAGGATCGCGGCGGCGCGCAGGGCGAGCTCCTCGGGTTCAAATGGTTTAGGCAGATAATCGTCGGCGCCGAGGCGAAGCCCTTCAATCCGGTCATCGGCCTGACCGCGAGCGGTCAACAGCATGACCGGCGTATCATTGCCCTCATCGCGCAAGGCCTTGAGCAGGCTGAGCCCGTCCTCGCCCGGCATCATGATGTCGAACACGGCCAGATCGAAGCTGAACGTCTGGAACAGCTTGCGCGCAGCCGCGGCATCCGGCGCGGTGGTGACGCTGTGTCCTTCGCGCGTCAGATACTGCTTGAGCAGGTCGCGGATCCGATCATCATCGTCGACAATAAGAAGATGCGTTTCAGCCCTCATATCAGCGCCTCTAACACAGCCCGAACGCCGCTGACAGCACCTGATCCGGCGGCCCGATACGCCGCACGCAGCCGGTCGCGCATGGTCAGCGTTGCCTGATCTGTCATCCGCTTGCCTTCATGGCTGAGATAGAGAGACCGTGTCCGGCGATCGCCATCATCTCTTTGGCGCCGCTCAATCAGTCCGCGCTGATCGAGATCGCCGAGAATGCGGGCGAGTGTCGGGGTGGTGGAGTCCAGTTGCTCGCGCAAACCGGTCACGGTCTGGCCAGGCTGAAACCGGATTGTGATGAGGACGCGCGCGGCCAAAGGCGGCAGGTCAAAGTCGCGCGCGATCTCGCCCGCAGCCTTCATCAGCGCGCGTTCTCCGGCCAGAAGCAAGGCGATTCCATAATCCAGTTCCTCATCGCGAAGAAACAGTCGCGGATCGAAGCCGGGCGCATTTGCCCGTATTTGGTTGACATACACCATGGTGATCTGAGAATGCCCGTGAATTGAGTAAAAGTGCAAGACAGGAAAAGCCAATGGCAGACCAAGCCTATGATGATCGGGACGGTTACATCTGGATGGACGGTGAGTTCGTCCCGTGGCGGGATACGAAAGTGCACGTGCTGACGCATGCCATGCACTATGCCTCGTGCGTGTTCGAAGGTGAGCGGGCCTATGGCGGCGTCATCTATGCGTCGCGACGCCATTCCGAGCGCCTGGCAAACTCTGCCAAGATCATGGGTTTCGAGCTCCCGGTATCGGTTGATGAGCTTGAGAAGATCAAGGAAGAGGCGCTTGCCAAGTCTGGCCTGGAGAATGCCTATGTCCGCGCTTTCGCCTGGCGTGGCAGCGAAATGATGGGCGTGTCAGCGCAAAACAACACGATTCACCTGGCCGTCGCCGTCTGGGCTTGGGGCGACTATTTCGCAGATAAGATGAAAGGCATTCGGATGACGCACGCGATTTATCGCCGTCCCGACCCGCTCACCGCCCCCTGTCACGCGAAGGCTGCGGGACTCTATATGATCTGCACCCTCTCCAAACATGCAGCGGAGAATGACGGATATGCAGACGCCCTGATGCTCGATTATCGCGGCCAGGTGGCTGAAGCGACAGGAGCGAACATTTTCTTCATGCGCGACGGTGCGATCCATACGCCGACCCCGGATTGCTTCTTGAACGGCATCACGCGCCAGACGGCGATCAAGCTCGCCAAAGCGCGCCAGATTGAAGTGATTGAACGGGCGATCATGCCAGATGAGCTTGGGACGTTTGATGAGTGCTTCATCACAGGCTCCGCCGCTGAGATCACGCCCGTCGCGGAGATTGGCGAGTTCCGATATACGCCGGGGCAAACGTCAGAAGCGCTGGTGCATGACTATGCGGATCTGGTCTACAGACGGATCCCAATGCCTGCCTAAATAATGCCGCATAATTCTACAATTAGGGGCGCCAATGTTGGGACAATCGATTCTTCTTTCCTTGGCGGTGAGCTTGACCAGCGCATCTGATGCCCCCGTGCTTCACACCCGCGGCTGGCTCGAGCACGCGCGCGTGATGCCGCACGGCCTGTTGATGCGTGCCAAGCTCGATAGCGGCGCCAAGACCACGTCTATTCACGCCGAAATCCTGCCCCCCGAATTCGCCGTGAATACGGCCCCGGACGAGGAGATGGCCGTCCTGATTGGCGACACTGAGCTGGACGATGAGGATATGGGCGGCGGCGACGCGCCCGACGATCCCCCAGCCGCCGAGATCGCGCCGATTTTCGACACATCGATGGAAGACCCGATGCCGGAAATGATCACCTTCAAGCTGACCAGTCGGCGCGGTCGTGAGGTGATCTACACAGAGCCTGTCGTGCGCTGGGTCTCAATCCGCCGCCGCGGCGGCGGCACGATTGTCCGCCCGGTGGTGAACATGGACCTGTGCATTGGCGGCATCCGCGTCAATGGCGAGGTCAATCTCGCCGACCGCTCCGGCTTCAATTATCCCCTTCTGGTGGGGCGCAACATGCTGAGCGAAGCCGGGATTGCCATCGACTCACGCAAGATCTTCGCAGCGCGCAAAGCCTGCCCCCCGATCCGGCTGAAGACGGATCCGCCCGCCTCTGAGGAATAAGGGGTTTATGAAAATCAAGAAAATGGCGCTTCGGGGAGGATTCGAACCCCCGACCCCTTGGTTCGTAGCCAAGTACTCTATCCAACTGAGCTACCGAAGCGCGGAAGAGGTCACATACTCTTCGGTTTCCCGGAAAGCAACACCTGAACTCAGGAAATTACTGTGCTTCGTGAACCCCGCGGGCAATCGCGCGGGCGAGGGTGCCGGCGGCGAGTTCGCCGAGCCGGGCGAGGGTCAGTGGAGCCGGGTCTGGCAGCGGCTGCTGCGCGGTTGAAACGACGAAGACCACATCGCCATCGAACGGTGCGAAAACCGGCCGGATGGCGCGCGAAAAGCCGGATAGAGCCATTTGAGCGACCCGGCTCGCCTGGCCCGGCGTGAGCGCGACATCGGTGGCAATGCAGGTAATTGTCGTATTCTCGCGCGGCTGAGGATTCTGCTTGGCCGCGCCCCAGTCTTCAGCGTCAGCGGCATAGTCGGCAGGCGGGCGGGCGCCGCCAAACTCACCATCAATCTCGAACGGCCAGGCCCAGAAGGCATCTGTGCCGGGCATATAGACAGAGCCGAAACTATTGACGGCAGTGATGGCCCCGACGGTCATTCCGTCATGGGTCACGATCGAGGCCGAACCGAGCCCGCCGCGATGCTGTCCGGCCCTGGCGCCAAAACCTGCGCCAGCGCGGCCAAGCTCGAACGTCTCATTCGCCGCGTCCAGTGCGGCGCGACCAAGGGCGGCATAGGGCGGGTTGTCCTGCCAGTTCTTGTCGCCGCGATTGGCAAGGTCGTAGAGAATGGCAGCAGGTACGATCGGCGTTTTGGGGACCCCTGGCGCTTCACTCATGGCGAAGCCGATTCCCTGTTGACCGAGCCGAGCGGCTACCCCATCGGCGGCGGCGAGGCCATAGGCGCTGCCGCCAGACAGCACAATTGCATTGATCGCTTCGACCAGCTTGTCAGGGCTCAGCAAGTCAGTTTCTCGTGTGCCGGGCCCACCGCCAGCGACCGCGACCGCGGCGACCGCAGCCTCATCGCAAGCGATGACGGTGGTGCCGGTCAAAACCGCTTCATCCTGAGCGTTGCCGACGCGAAGTCCGGGAACATCCGTGATCAGATTTTTTTGACCTGGCTTGGACATGCATAGCCTTTCCTGCATTCGATAACCGCTCTACGGTGCTGTAATGAATTCGCCAAGTCGGAGCGTAACCGAATGTCAGTAAGATCACTTGTTTTTGTAGGCGCCTCAGCCCTGTGCCTGGCCGCCTGCGCGCAAGCCAATAACAGTTCTGAAATCGAAGCGCCGGAACCGCCGGTCGTTGAAGAGGATCTCTGGACCCATGGCGCCATGGTTGCTGCCGCTGACCCTCGGGCCGTCGAGGCTGGACTGGACGCCTTGCGCCGAGGGGGTCATGCGGTCGACGCTGCGATTGCTGTGCACACTGTATTAGGTCTGGTGGAGCCACAATCCTCCGGCATTGGAGGCGGCGCCTTCATGGTCGTCTATGAGCGCGAGAAGGATGAGATCACCGTCTATGATGGCCGCGAGACGGCGCCGATGGCCATCGACGAGAACCTGTTTGTCGAAAATGGCGAAGTTCTGGGCTTTCTCGAGGCCTGGCAATCGGGCAAGTCGGCAGGCGTTCCGGGCGCGATTGCGCTCTACAAAACGGCGCACGACGTCCACGGCAAGAATGAATGGGCGAGCAATTTTGAATCGGCAATTACACTGGCGGATGACGGTTTCATTGTCAGCCCACGATTGGCCGGGACGCTCGGTGATGCGCGCATCCAGCAATTCACGCGGCTCGATGATCATCCCGTCAGTGCCGCTTACTTCTTCCCGGACGGCGAACCGCTGGCTGAAGGCGCCGTGCGGGACAATCCGGATTATGCCGAAACCCTGCGCCGGGTCGCGACGGAAGGGATTGGGTCCTTCTATGCCGGTGAGAATGCCGAGGCGATTGTCGCAGCGCTTGCCGAAGATCCGCGCCCGTCAACCATGACGGTCGAAGACATTGCAAACTATCAAGTGAAAGTGCGACCGCCGCTCTGCGGGACCTGGCGCGAGTATCGAATCTGCTCTGCACCGCCGCCCAGTTCAGGCGGCGTGACGCAGAACTCCATTCCGGGTCTCTATGATCGCCTACTACCTGAAGACGCGACCGCACCATTCGCGCGTGTGCGGGCTTTTGTGGATGCGCAGCGGCTGGCCTACGCTGACCGCGATCACTATGTCGCGGATGCCGATTTTGTGCAGGTCCCGGCCATGGACCTGATCAATCCACGCTATCTCGATATCCGGGCAACCGAAGTGTTCGAGCCGAGCGAAAAGCCGACGCCAGGCGATCCGGGCGTGGCGCTGGGTGGCAATCCGATGGTCGGCCTCTGGGGACAGGACCCGACCGAGGACGCGCCGGGCACGACTCATTTTTCGATTGTGGATCAAGACGGTAACGTGGTCTCGATGACCGCCACCGTGGAGGCCGCTTTCGGCAACTCGCGTATGGTCAATGGCTATCTGCTCAATAATGAGCTGACTGATTTTGCGCGTGAGCCGCGCAAATCGAACCTGCCGGTTGCCAATGCACCCGGGCCAGGCAAGCGCCCGCGCTCCTCCATGTCGCCGACGATTATCTTCGATCAGGATGGCGACCTGAAGATGGTGACGGGCTCGCCGGGCGGAAACTCGATTGTGGCCTATGTCTCGAAGACGGTCCTTGCCGTGCTCGATTGGGGCGATAGCGCACAGGAGGCCGTGGCGCGCCCGAACATCATTGCCCGCGGCGAAACGGTGGGTGTTGAAGTCGATGTTGAGGGTGGCCAGGAGATTGCCGATGAGCTCAATGCGCTGGGTTATTCTGTCCAGGAACGCCGGGGCGAGAATAGCGGCCTGCATGTCATCCTGGTCACGGAAGACGGTCTCGATGGCGGCGCAGACCCGCGGCGAGAAGGCGTGGCGCTGGCGCTGGAAGAATAGCCATCTGACCGGATCGTGATTTCACCTCGCGTGAGAGCCGGTTAAGGCTGGGATATGTCCGTCTCGATCATCATTCCGACGCTGAACGAGGCCGATGCGCTGCCAGACACGCTGGCGGCGCTGGAGGCGCTGTCGCCGCCGCCATGCGATATCGTGGTCGCAGACGCTGGAAGTACGGATTCGACCCCCGATCTGGTGCAGAAAAGTGTTGCTGAGCTTCTCCCAAACTTGCCGAAAGGCCGCGCAAAACAGATGAACGCAGGCGCAGCGGCGACGAAAGGCGACATCCTTTGCTTTCTCCACGCCGATACAATTGTCCCGCCAGATTTCACCCAAATCGCGGAACGAGTCCTCGAGGAACGAGGCACGGCTCTGGCGGGATTCATTTCTGTCATGCGCGGCCCAACCGGCGTGCGCCGGGTGACGACGGCGCACAATTTCATCAAGACCTGGTACGCGCCGCTTCTGTTTCGGCCGATCTCGTTCTTTCGAGGGTGCCGTCTGCTGTTCGGCGACCAGGTGATGATCTGCCGGCGCGAAGACTTTGAAGCGATTGGCGGCTGGGATCCCGAACAGGCGATCATGGAAGAGGCCGATCTCTGCCTGCGCGTGGTGCGAGAAGGACGGGGCCGGGTGCGGCAGGTGCCGCGCAAGGTCTGGTCATCAGACCGCCGGGTGGCGGAATGGGGCTTCTGGCGCGCCAATCTGACCTATCTCTATGTCGGCTTGATGTGGGGGTTCGGGGTAAAGTCTCAGCGTCTGGCTGAGCATTATGAAGATGTGCGGTGACGCAGGCATCCCCGGTTCACTCATCGGGCTTACGAAACCCGTCGCGCATTTCCTTGCTCCATAGGGGTTCCTGGCCTCTGCGAATGCGTTCGGCATTGTAAGCGCCAGGCGCCATCGGGTCGGCAAACAGGTCTTCATCTGGCCAGGGGAGGCGCTCTCGGACTTCGCGTTCGTAGAATTTGTCGATCACTGACTTGGAGCGATAGGACCGGTCCCAGTCTGTGTTCCGTTCGATGCGCGCGCGTTCGGTGTTGGAAGCCCAGGCGGTGAAAGGATCTGTTCTCGGGCAGGACTCAACCGTGCGGTGTGTCAGCTTTTGACATTCGAGCTGGCGCAAAACGCCAGCCATCTGATCCGGGGTGACGGTATCTGCATCGGCATTCTCAGCGGGTGTGGCCGCGGCGGCTTCAGCGTCAGGGGCCGTCGCAGGGTCTTTCTGAGTGAGGACGGTGGGGCGCTCCGGCATGGCTCGCGAAGACGGCTCAACGGCAGGTGGCGTTTCCGGGTCATTCGAAATGGGCGCAGTTGGCGGCGCGGGCGTCGGGGTTGCAATGACCGGTTGAGGTGAAGGCTTGTCGGGTGGCTCGGGGGTCGGGTTTGGGGGTGGCTCCGGCTCTGGGTCGGGCGCAGGGGCGGGCGGGGGTGTGGGCAATTCCACAATCTCGATCGCAATGCTGGTCGGCGGAGCGGCGCTCAGAATGACCCGTTTCGACATCAGGGCCCAGTACAGAATGACGAGATGCAGCGCAGCGACCGCGCCGATGCGCATCGCGGACCGAACCTGTCCATTCTGACCGTGCCAATCCATTCGGCAGGCTTAGGCGCAGAAGCCCGACCGCCGCGCTTAATCTTCAGTAATAATGAATGTTTTTCGACGAAATCGGTGTCTCACGCTTCAGATTGAGACACCGAGATAATCTCTAAAACGGATCGGACAGTTTCTCATCCGTATAGATGCTCACGCCCGTGAGGGTCAGGAGAAACGCCTCCAGCTGATCTTTCTCGGTCTCGGTGAGGTTGAGGTTTTGCGGATTGTTGCCTTGCGTCAGTCGGTTGTCGAGCGTCGCCAGAAACTCTGTCAGCGGTGGTTCGCTGGTCGGGGCCTGGATGTCATCATAATGGTCGATCACATCCCGAATCGTGGCCAGCGACCCATCATGCATGAACGGTCCGTTGGAGCTGCCGCCCGGACCGACCATATCGCGCAGGCTTGGCGAGCGCGTATTGGTCAGGTCGAACTCGGTGACCGAATTGGCCACCCGAAAGATCCCGTTGTGATCCGAGTTCGGCGCAATATCGAATTCCGGGGCTCGATGGCAGCGATTGCAGCCGGCACCGCCATCATTGGGATTCTGCATGAAGAGCATTTTGCCGGCATTCTCGTCGGCCGTGAAGTTGGGAAACGGTGCGCCATTATTGTTCACTTGTGCGCGCCCGACATCATAGCGGGAATCAAACGATTGGATCGACTTGGTGAATTGCGCGAGCGCCAGCTGGATGCGCTGCTCGGTAATGTTCGGGTCGAGATAAACGAAGCGAAACAGTTCTTCATAATACTCGGTCGCCTCCATCTGGGCGATCAGGGCGTTGAGGTCCGGGCGGCCATTCTGCCCGCTGAATCCCATTTCATTGTGATCCTGGATGGGCTGGCTTTCCTGGGCCTCATGGCTGGGCGCGCGTTCGTCCCAGAAGAAATCCTCCTCATCGGCGAACATGGTATTGATCAGCCGCATGGAATGGCGTCCGGTCAGGCCCCCCTCCACCCCCGTGCTGACAATGCCGGGATCGCTGAAACCAAGCGATTGAATGTGGCAGGAGGCGCAGGAGACCGTGCCCGTGGTCGACAGCGACGTGTCATAGAACAGAACCCGTCCCAGCGTGGCCCCTTCATCGGTGATCGGATTGCCACCATCATTCAGCTTGGTGATGTAATTGGGCACGGTCTGACCGGCATAATTGTCGAGATTATCGAGATCGATCGCGCCACCAAATACGATAGAAATAGCGCTTTGATCGACGGTCACGGCAATCGTGAACGTGTCGCTGACGCTGGCGCCGTCCGGGTCAGTCGCTGTGCACGTGACCGTTACATCGCCGCTGGAGTTCGGGACCCCTGAAATCACTGTGCCGGACAGGCTGAGGCCCCTGGCATTGGCGCCGAAATCGGCGGTTACGGTCAGTGTATCATTGTCCGGGTCAGAGAACGTGCCAGCCAGATCGATCGCGAAATCATAGCCGACATTGGCGGTTTGATCGGCGACGACCGCAGACACGACGGGGGCTGAATTTGTGCCCGTGATTGGCGTGGTTGGTGTGGTGGAGTCGCCGCCCCCGCCGCCGCTGCAAGCCGCCAGAATGAGTGTCGTCGCCAAAAGGCCCGATCGAAATGACATATAGTGTTCTCCCTCTGCCCAGCCTGATGCTGAGCACAGGGGTGAAACGCGCGCGGAGCCGGTCTCCGTCGCTGATTTTTATGAACTTTTTGTCAGAACGCAGCGCGGATCAGATTTCCTGATTATAGGCGCCAATCTCCGGATATTTGGCCAGTCGAGGCTTCACCTCTTCGCGGAACAGAGCGATCATGTCCTCTTCCGAGCGCATGCTTTCGACCACGACCGCGAATTCCGGCTTGTTGGAACTCGCGCGGGCGAGCACCCATGATCCGTCTTCCAGAGTTACGCGGGCCCCGTTGACTGTGTTCACGTCGACCACCTTGCGGCCAAGAATTTCAGTGCCCAGCAGGCCTTTATACTCTTCAACGATGCGATCGATGACCTCATACTTGATCTCATCGGCACAATGCGGCGACATGGTCAGCGAGGTGAAGGCCACGCCGAGCTCGCCTTTCAGGTCGGCCATCGTCTTGTCTGGGTTGCGATCGAGCATCTCGAGAATGGCCTTGGCGGCGATCAGGCCATCATCATAACCGAGGCCAATCGGTGGGCGGAAGAAGAAGTGCCCTGACTTTTCAAAGCCGGCCAGAGCATCAAGGTCCGTGGTGCGGCGTTTGATGTAGGAGTGGCCGGTCTTGTAATAGTCGACCGTCGAGCCGTTGGATTCGAGCACAGGATCGGTTTTGTAGAGACCCGTGGATTTCACATCGACGACGAATTTCGCCCCTGGATATTCCTTGGACAGGTCGCGGGCCAGCATCAGGCCGATCTTGTCGGCGAAGATCTCGTCGCCAGTATTGTCGATCACGCCGCAACGGTCGCCGTCGCCGTCAAAGCCAAGGGCGATGTCGGCGCCATGCTCTTTCACGGCCGCTGCCATGGCGTGCAGCATGGCGCTGTCTTCCGGATTCGGATTGTATTTCGGGAACGTGTTGTCGAGATTGCAGTCCATCTCGATCACCTCGACGCCCATCTTGCGCAGGGCGTCCGGCGCGAAGGCACCGGCGGTGCCGTTGCCGCAGGCCGCGATGACTTTCAGGGGGCGCTTGATCGAGACGCCTTCAGCGACGCTGTCAATATAGCGCTCGCGCATGCCATCGACGCGGAAATGTCCGCCACCGGCACGGGGCTGGAAGTCACCATTCAGGACGATTTCCTTGAGGCGGCCCATTTCATCCGGGCCGAATGTGAGCGGACGGTTGGCGCCCATTTTCACGCCGGTCCAGCCATTCTCATTGTGCGAGGCTGTGACCATGGCGCAGCAGGCGCAATCCAGCTCAAACTGGCTCCAATAGACCATTGGTGAAAGCGCCAGGCCGATATCCAGCACTTCGCACCCGCCCTGGACCAGGCCGAGGATGAGGGCATTCTTGATTGGTTGACTGATCGAGCGGTAATCGTGGCCGGTGACAACCTTGGGCTCAACGCCGAGTTCGTGAAACAGGGTTGCCATGCCGAGGCCGAGCGCCTGAACGCCTGTCAGGTTCAATTCCGGGGCTTTTTCGTGGCCAATGCCATTGAACCACCAGCGGGCATCATATTCGCGAAATCCGGTGGGTTTGACCAGCGGCAGGATTTCAAATTCGAGTGTGTTTGGTGCGATTTGAGCCAGCGGTTTTGGCAGCATTGTTACGTCCTAGATCAGAAATTCCCCAACAGGGGCCTTGTGCAGACTGTGACGCAATTAGCAAGCCAAATGATATTTAATATTGTCTATCGTATATAGAATACTAATTGAAGTCGTGGCGGAGGGACATCCCCCTGCTCAAAACACACGGAGTTAGAGATGAATCTAATCAAACTTGCTTCCCTCACAGCGGTGAGCGCCGTGCTCGCCGGCGCCGCTGCAGCGCAGGAATACTATGTCGGCGGATCAATCGGATTCGCGCAACAGAATGATAGCAGCAATAGCGGTTCAACCGGGGCATTCACCACAGGTAATCTCGGCGATGGCAGCACCCTGCCAGTTGCGGCCGGCACCGCCTATGGCTGGGACACGGAATTCGACAATGGCACCGCCTTCGCGGGCGAATTTGGCGCGCGTTTCGGCAATGGCTGGCGCGGCGGTGTCGAGATCGCCTATTCCGGCGCTGACGTAGACACCCACACAGGTGTCACCCTGGGCGGTGGCAGCATTGACGGCGTCGACGCGGCGGCCATTGCAGGCTCGCCCACACCCCTGGGTGTGACGGTGGCAGCGGTCGTGGCGGACGGTCAGGGCGAGATCACCAATACCGGGGTCTTTCTGAACGGCTATTATGACTTCAACACAGCCGGGGCGTTCCAGCCTTATGTCGGGGCCGGGATCGGTTTCTCCAGCGTTGATGTCACCTATCAGCCGTCTGCCATTACCGTCATCGATGACAGCGAAACCAAGCTCGCCTATCAGATCAAGGCTGGCGCAACCTGGCAGCTGGACGGGCAGTGGGAGCTGTTCGGTGAGTATGCCTACCGCGCCACCGAAGACATTGAGCTCGACAATCAGCTTTTCCCGGGCACGCTCGACATTGAAAACACCCAGAACGTGTTCTCGATCGGGGCCCGGTACCGGTTTGGCGCTTAACCTCTCCATCATCATTCGATGACGCCAAACAGGCCCGTCTCCGCAAGGAGGCGGGCTTTTGGGTTCAGCGCTCGTAGCGGAAATAGGCCCAGGCGCTGAGGGCGCTGATAATGATCGAAAGGCCAACAGCGAGCGTGGCGTTTCCGATCCAGCCCCAAAGGTCATAAACGGTTGTTCCGGCCCAGCTGGCGATCCCGCCCCCCAGGAACATGAAGACGATATAGACCGTCATCAGCCGCGTCCGGATCTGCGGCGACTCCTTGAGAATGGTCATGCGCCCTGTGACATCCATCACCGGGCCAAACACGTTGGCAATCAGGATCGGAATGATCAGCAGCCACAAATTGTATCCGAACACCAGGAAGAGCGAGATGCCAATCACCCGAAAGGCTGAGGCCATCAGCCGGGTCTTGCGCGGACCCATGCGGTCGGCCAGAGCGCCGAGCCGCGGGGTGGTCACGATGTTGACGATGGCGAGCAGGGCGAGATAGCCGACCACATCGACGCCATATCCCATTTCCGGACTGGTCAGGTGCAGACCCAGTCCCAACCAGATCGAGATGAAGGTGCCAAAGCTGAGGGCCTGAATCGTGCCGGAAAGCAGCACTTCTGGGTGTCTCATGGTCAGCGGCAACAGGGATCCGATCAGGGCGAAATAAGAAGTCGGTGTCGCGGTTGTCTCGGATGGTTCGCGCCGGTCCATGGTCAGCGGCAGCAAGATGGCGACGATCATCATCAGCGCCGTGGCGATATAGTAGACCGTCCGCCAGCCGAAATATTCCGCCACCACACCGGCGCCTGCGCGGGCGATCAGGATGCCGGCAATGATGCCGGTGGTCAGCATCGCCGTGACCCGGCCCAGCTCCTGCGCGTCCACCCGTTTGGAGACATAGGTCGGCAGCAGATAGGGCACGATGGTGGCAAAGCCGAGCAAGGTCGATCCGGTCACGAACAGACCAAAGTCCCGCGAAAAGGCCATCAGCGCGATGGCCAGGAACTGTCCCCAGACAAAGATTGTCGACAGGGTTCGATTCGAGAAGCGATCGCCAAGCGGCAGGAGCAGAAAGATGCCAAGCGCCAGAGCCATCTGGTTGAAGGCCGGCACCATCCCGATCATCGACGCACTGACCTGAAAATCCTCCGCCACGCGGGCAATGATCGGATGCACATAATAGGCGTTCGCCGTGACCACCGCAGCGGCGAGAGTCAGCATCCAGACCTGGCTGACGCTCAATCTGCGAGGCGCGGAGTCCGGCTGAATCTGAGAAGAAGCATCCTGTTGCACGAGGGCCGTTCTAGGGCGGTCATTCGCCCGCTGAAAAGCCTGACGCGACGCTAATCAGCGCCGCGGCGACCCGCTATTCCGCAGACGTCTCTGTCAATTGCGCGGCGATCCACTGATCGACGCAGCGCTCCAGCGCATCGAGTGGCATCGCTCCGGCGCCCAGAACCACGTCGTGGAATGTGCGAATGTCGAACCGATCGCCGAGCGCGGCCTTGGCGTCTGCGCGCATTTCGAGGATTTTCAGCTCACCGACCTTGTAGGCCGTGGCTTGTCCGGGCCAGCCAATATAGCGGGTCACTTCGGTCTTGATATTGAGCGGGGCGAGCGCGGTGTTCTCGTTGAAACAGGCTTCGGCTTCTGTACGGCTCCAGCCATAATGATGCAGGCCGGTATCCGCGACCAGACGACAGGCGCGCCACATCTCATAAGAGAGCTGGCCAAACCGTTCATAGGGCGTGCGATAGAAACCGGCCTCTCCAGCGAGCTTTTCGGCATAGAGACCCCAGCCTTCACCGAAGGCCGTGGCGTAGTAGGACCGGCGAAACTCCGGCACATCGCGAAGTTCCTGTGCCAGTGCAATCTGTAAATGATGCCCGGGAACGGCTTCGTGGGCCGATAGAGCGGGGAGTTCATACAAGGGACGCTGATCGAGAGCGTACGTGTTGACCAGATACGTCCCGGCAATGCCTTTCTCCGCATCGCCGCTCGAGTATCGTCCGGTCGTGTAGCCCGGTGCGATGGAGGCAGGAACAGGGGCCACGCCATAAGGCAGGCGCGGCAATGTCCGGAAATAGCGCGGCAGGATCGCATCCAGACGCTTGCTCATCTCGGAGGCCTTTTCCAACAGCTCTTCCGGTGTGTCTGCGTAGAATTGCGGGTCGGTGCGGAGGAAGGTGATGAACGCCTCGAAACTGCCCTCAAAGGCGACTTCGTCGATGATCTTGTCCATTTCCGCCCGTATCCGGGCAACTTCGGTTTGGCCGAGCCGGTGGATCTCTTCAGGCGAGTAACCGGCGCCCGCTGTATGGAGAGCAACCGCGACCGCATATGCCTCTTGTCCGCCTTGCAGAGTCGCCAGACCCGGCTCCGCTCGTGCGGCAGGGGCGTAGGCTTGCTCCATGAACTCAAGCAGGTCGGTATAAGACTCCAGGGCCGTTTCTACAGCCGCCTGACCTTCGGACTTCAAGGCGAGAATTTCAGGCTCGCTGAGTCCGGAGGCGCTGAGCGATTCGAACGGCAGGAACAGGGTGCTGTCGGTCGGATCTTCAACCAGTTGGGCCTTGATCTGAGCGATTGAGGTCGACAATGGATCCCCATGCTGCGTCCAGCCGGTCTCGATCCCGCGCTGCATGTTTTCGACTTGCTCATCGAAAAAGCGCGGCAGATCGTTGAGCCGCGCGATCCAGGCGTCTGCTTCTTCTCTCGTGGTCAAGCGGGTTCGCATCGCTGTGAAAGGTGGCGCGGCGAAGAATCCCCAGTCTCCGGTGAAAGGGATACGCGCCGTGTCGTAAGCATGGGCATCGATGCTGGCCTGCAGGAGATGCCGCAGGATGGCCACTTCCGGACCGGTTTCATTTGTCTCGAGCGCGTTCAGGGCGGACAGCATCTCTGAGGCCTGTTGCGCGCGGTGTTCGAAATGGTCTGGCGTGACTATTGGCCATGTGCGCGGGTCGATCCCGTCCGCGCGGGCGGCTTCGTCTGGATCGCCAGCGAGGTTGAAGGCCTCATATTGGTCGATCAGAGATTGCAGAGGATCCGCCATCGCAATGGGCGAAGCGATCAGAACCGCCAAACTGGCTGCCAAGGTTCGCAGAGAGGATAAATGCATGACGTCGCCCTGTATTGATGATCCAGCATGCTAGGTCGATGCCTTCGGTCTGAAAAGGCGGTCACAGCGCTTGCCCGGTTCACCCAACGGTAGCCTGAAAGTGATTGAATCAGCGCATTGCGACGCGTTGACAGGCTTTTCGACGCGCTTAAGAGATGCCGCATCGAAAGTGCATGCGCATTGGAGTGACTATATGGCTGGACAGGGACGGGCTGATAATCGCCCCCTATCGCCGCATCTGCAGGTCTGGAAATGGCATTGGACCATGGCAGGCTCAATTTTTCATCGGGTTTCCGGCGTTGGTCTTTATGGGGGCGCATTTCTGATCGGCGCCTGGTTGATCGCGCTGGCGACAGGCCCCGAAGCCTACGCCTTTGTCGAAACAATTGCGTTCAGCCTGCCGGGACAGATCCTGCTCTTCCTGTGGTCGATGGCGGTGTTGTATCACTTCGCCAATGGCCTGCGTCACCTGATCTGGGACGGGCCAATGGTCGGGTTTAATCCAGGTCTGGCCAGCCTTTGGTCCATGTTCAACTTCGCTTTTGCGATCATCGGTGCCGCGGTCATCTGGTCGCTGGCGTCTTTCTATTAGGAGGCGGCGATGACAACGAGTGCAAAGACAGTTCGAGGCCTGGGCTCTGCCGGAACCGGCACCTTGCATCATATTCGTCAGCGTGTGACCGCACTGGCGCTTTTGTTCCTGGTGCCGTGGTTCATCTATTCCATCATCCACGCCTGCAAGGCAGGCTATGAGGGTGCGCTCACCTGGGTGGCGCAACCGGTAAATGCAATATTGCTGATTTTGACCCTGAGTGCGGCGCTATATCACATGCGTTTGGGCATGCAGGTCGTCATTGAAGACTACATCGCTAGAAGCGGCACCCGTCAGGCTCTGTTGATCCTGAACACATTTGCGGTGTTCGCGCTGGCAACGGCGACGATCCTGTCGGTGCTGAAAATCTGGTTTACGGCAGGCGCGTAAGGCGCGCGGGCTGAAGAGGATAAGAGATGAGCGACTATAAATTCATCGATCACACATATGACGTTGTCGTCGTCGGCGCCGGTGGCTCCGGCCTTCGCGCCGCACTTGGGGCCGCCCAGGCGGGCCTGAAGACGGCCTGTATCACGAAAGTCTTCCCGACCCGCTCGCACACTGTGGCGGCGCAAGGCGGGATTGCGGCATCGCTGGGCAATATGGGCCCCGACAACTGGCAGTGGCACATGTATGACACGGTCAAAGGCTCAGACTGGCTCGGCGACCAGGACGCGATCGAGTATCTCGCGCGCGAGGCACCAGCGGCTGTCTATGAGCTCGAGCATTGGGGCATGCCGTTCAGCCGTAATGAAGAAGGCAATATCTATCAGCGCCCCTTCGGCGGTCATACGACCGAGATGGGACAGGGCCCTCCGGTTCAGCGCACATGTGCCGCGGCTGACCGCACCGGTCACGCCATGCTGCACACGCTGTATGGCCAGTGCGTGAAGAACGATACCGAGTTCTTTATCGAATATTTCGCGCTTGATCTGATCATGGATGATGAAGGTGCCTGCCGCGGTGTTACGGCCTGGAAGCTGGACGATGGCACGCTGCATCGCTTCCGCGCCCAGAAAGTTATTCTGGCAACGGGCGGTTATGGACGGGCGTTTTTCAGCTGTACGTCTGCACACACCTGCACAGGCGATGGCAACGCCATGGTGCTGCGCGCCGGTCTGCCTCTTCAGGACATGGAATTCATTCAGTTCCACCCGACCGGCATTTACGGCGCTGGGTGTCTGATTACCGAAGGCGCGCGCGGGGAAGGTGGGTACCTCACCAATTCCGAAGGCGAACGCTTCATGGAGCGGTATGCGCCAAGCGTGAAGGACCTGGCGCCGCGTGATATGGTGTCTCGCTCGATGACCATTGAGATCCGCGAAGGCCGCGGTGTAGGCGAGGGCAAGGATCACATCTACCTGCACCTGGAACACTTGCCCGCCGAGACGCTGGCGGCGCGCCTGCCGGGCATTTCCGAGACGGCGAAAGTCTTCTCAGGCGTCGACGTGACGCGTGAACCAATTCCGGTCCTGCCAACCGTTCACTACAATATGGGCGGCATTCCAACCAATTATCACGGTGAGGTCCTGACCAAGAAGGATGGCGATCCGGATGCGGTCGTGCCTGGCCTGATGGCAGTTGGCGAAGCGGCTTGTGTGTCGGTGCACGGGGCGAACCGCCTCGGCTCGAACTCTCTGATCGACCTGGTCGTGTTCGGCCGCGCAGCCGGTCTGCGCTGCGGCGCGACTCTGGAAGCGGGGGCCAGCCAGCCCACCATCAAGGACAGTCAGACCGACGCGCATATCGCCCGCTTTGATCGCATTCGCAACGCCGATGGCGATCACTCGGTCGCCGACCTTCGCCTCGAAATGCAGAAGGCGATGCAGGAAAACTGCGCTGTGTTCCGCACCGGCGAAGTGCTCGACGAAGGGGTTGAGAAGATCGAAGGCGTTCAGAAGAAAGTTGACGGCATGCGCGTCGATGATCGCGGCCTGATCTGGAACACCGACCTGATGGAAGCCCTCGAGTTCGACAACCTGATCGGCCAGGCTGCCGTGACGGTGAACTCCGCCGCCAACCGCAAGGAAAGCCGCGGCGCCCACGCGCGTGAGGATTTCGACAAGCGCGACGACGAGAACTGGATGAAGCACACGCTCGCCTGGGCCAATGAAGCTGGCGAAGTCACCATCGATTACCGTCCGGTGCACAATTACACGATGTCGAACGAGATCGAATATATCAAACCCAAAGAGCGGGTTTACTAGGAGCGAGCATGGTACAGCTAACACTCCCCAAAGGCTCCGCGCCGAAGAAAGGCAAGACCTGGCCAAAGCCGGATCGCGCCAAGAACCTGAAGAAGTTCAAGATCTATCGCTACAGCCCGGAAGAGGGCGGCAATCCACGCTGGGACACGTATTTTGTCGATATGGACAAATGCGGGCCGATGATCCTCGACGTGCTGATCTACATCAAGAACCATGTCGACTCGACGCTGGCTTTCCGCCGCTCGTGCCGCGAGGGCGTGTGTGGCTCATGCGCGATGAATATTGGTGGCCACAACACGATTGCCTGTACGCAAGGCTGGGATGAAATTGCCGGGCCGCACATCACGATTGCGCCGCTGCCGCACCAGCCGGTGGTCAAGGATCTGATCCCGGATCTGACGAATTTCTACGCCCAGCACGCCTATGTACAGCCTTATCTCAAGACCGATACGCCGGAGCCTGAGAAAGAGTGGAACCAGACCGAAGAAGAGCGGGAACATCTGGACGGCCTGTATGAGTGCATTCTGTGCGCCTCATGCTCGACGTCTTGCCCGTCTTATTGGTGGAATGGCGACAAGTATCTCGGCCCTGCGGCATTGTTGCAGGCCTATCGCTGGCTGATCGATAGTCGCGACGAAGCGACCGGTGAGCGCCTCGATGATCTCGAAGATCCATTCAAGCTCTATCGCTGCCATACGATCATGAATTGTACGCAAGTCTGCCCGAAAGGCCTGAACCCGGCCAAGGCAATCGCCAAGATCAAGCACATGATGGTCGAACGCGTCGCTTAAGGCGGTCTCGATCTGAAAAAGAAAAACGGGCGGCGACTTCTGTCACCGCCCGTTCTTTTTGATCGAAATAGCAATTACTGTTTGGAGCTCTCTTCGTCAGACTCCAGGGCTGCAAACACATAGAGGGGCTGCAGGCCGTCTTCGAGCGCGGCAAGACGGATCTTGCCGATCGCCTGGTCAACCAGATCGTCGCGGCAGTCGCGATCGACGCGAAACAGGCCGGTGGCGGGTTGGGTGTTGCTACACGCTTGTGTGGCTTGAGAGCGGATCGATCTGTAAACCGATTTCGCGCCCTCTTCCGTCGCCAGAAGCGTACTGTCATAGCTTATATTCACGGTGATAGGAGTGCCCTCAGCTTGGGCAATTGGAGCTGCCAGGGCGGCAGCGATGATAAGAGTTGCAATTGCTTTACGCATGGATTTCATCCTTTGTGTTGGCGTCGATCCGAAGACCGACCAGAAATCCCTCCCGCAACATGATTATGTCTTTCCGCGCTGACGGCAGTTGTGCAGTCACGTTGCAGGATGACCCTTCATCGATTGGATTCGCCGAACAAGCGAGTTCGCGAAGAGCTGCCATGCAAAGGAGGAGGGCTTCCTCTATGCTATTGAAAGAATGCGGTTTTCCGAGTTTGAAGATTGCGTGACGCTATCGGGTCTGCGTCAATTTCGGGCGGATTTGCCCGGGATTAGGTCACGTTTCGGGATCGCCCAAGGCCTATTCAGGGCCTCGCCATCTCAATGCTGATCGGCGCATGATCGGACGGTTTCCAGCCGCCGCGCCAGGCCAGATGCACCCGGTAGCTGTCCATATCGGTCAGCGCTGTCGCCGCGTCGGTGGTCCAGATATGATCGAGGCGTCGTCCCTTGTTCGAGGCGGCCCAGTCGCGAGCGCGATAGCTCCACCAGGAATAGAGGCGCTGGTTCTCGTCATGGATATGCCGGGCGAGATCGGTGAAGCCGCCTTTCTTGCGAGCTTTCTCAAGACCTTCGGTCTCGACGGGCGTGTGCGAGACGATCTTCAGTAGCTGCTTGTGCGACCAGACATCGTTTGGGTGCGGCGCGATGTTGAGATCGCCGACCAGAACGCGCGGGGTGCCGTCCTTCGCCGACTTGCCATAGTGACGCCCGAGGCGCTTCACGAAGTCGAGCTTGTGGGCGAATTTCGGGTTCTCGTCCGGATCCGGCACGTCTCCGCCCGCCGGCAGGTAGATATTGTGCAGCTCTACACCCTCAACCTTGATTGCGTTGACCCGGGCGTGGCCTTCGCGGCACAGGGCGGGCGTTTCGAGAATCTCGATCGGCGCCTTGCTGGCAATGGCGACGCCATGATGCCCGCCGCGCTGACCGTTAATCGCGAGGTGCGGCAGCCCCATTTGCTTGAAGCCCTTTTCCGGGAACTCGGCATTCTGACATTTGATCTCCTGAAAGCAGATAATGTCCGGCTGTTCGGCCGCTACGAAGGCTTCGACATTTGGCAGGCGCAGCCGGACCGAATTGATGTTCCAACTGACGATTTTCAGGGGCTTTTTTGTCATACCGTCCCGCTTAGGCAGGGCCCGCCTGCTCGTCAACGGGGGCGGAGGGTTAGGCCGTCCCCCGCCCGCAATTGCTGTGGATAGGGACGGATCAGTCTTCCAGCGGCGTGAATTTGAGTTGCGAAGCTTGCAGCGTCACAGTGCCGATATCATCGGTTTCTGCCTCAATGCGGACCGGTACATGCGCGCCATTAGGCAATGGCGCCAGCCACATGCGCAGCGGACCATCAATGCCGGTCAGCGTGTCCTTATTGGCTTCGCCTGGCTTGTAGCCAGCCACCTTGTCCATCTCGATATGGCATTCATAGGCCTGCCCGCTCCAGGCTTCTGAGCTGACGCTTTTCAGGCCATGATTGGTCAGGTGCAGGTGCGTGAGCTGGCGACCGTCAAAGATCTTGAGCGGGCCGCCGCATGGGTCTGCATCTGCCGCCCGAGGTTCCAGCGCGAATGAAATCAGCGCTGTGATCGGATCCTTGGCGTCGAGAACCTGCGGCGCGGTCGCGGCCGGGTCGCCAAGATTGCCGAAGGCCGGGGTGGCGAGCATCTCAAAATCGTCGCCCAGATATTTCAGATCCACCCGGCGGTTCTTTTTGCCGTCCTTGTTCTGAGAAATATAGGCATAGGTATCGAGCCCGTCCGGCGTGGTGTAACCGGAGGACGCGAGCTCCATATCATAATTGACCAGAATATCAGCGAGACCGGTCGTCTTGACCTGGCTCTTGATGGCATAGGTGTTCTTGTTCATCTCCACCTGGAAATTGGCTTTCCCGGTGATCGGAATGATCAGAACCCAGGCGCTGGCCTTGATGGTGTAGTCCATCTTCATCGGCTGACCGGCTTTGATCTGCGAGAGAATATGCGGCTCTGCCAAGGCTGTATCCGCGCCAGACACGCTGGCAACGGTAAGCGAAGCAAGAGCAGCAGATGCGAGCAGTTTTTTGATCATGGCGAGCGCCTCGTGTGAATTGGAATTTCACTTGATATATATGTCTGTGTCAAAAGCTAGGCTGAACGAAGCCGTCACTGTTTTGCCTAGATTAAATCTGTTTTATGCACCGATTTGAACCGCTTGCATTTCGACTCATCTGCGCGCTTGACGTGCCCGGTCAGGGAGCGTAATAGCCCCGCTTCGGTTTCAATCTAGACAATGAGCGAGCGACCCATGTCCCGCGTATGTGAACTTACTGGCACAGGCCCTATGGTCGGACACAATGTCAGCCACTCGAATATCAAGACCAAGCGCCGGTTTATGCCAAACCTGGTCAATGTCACGCTGCATTCTGAAGCGCTGGACCAGCGTTTCTCCATGCGCGTTGCAGCCAAAGCCCTGCGCACCGTCGACAAGCTGGGCGGCCTTGATGCCTATCTCGCCAAGGCAAAGGACGATGTCCTGTCGGCCAAGGCGCTGAAAATCAAAAAGAACATTGCCAAGAAGGCAGAAGCAGAAGCCTAGACGCTTCGCTTCCATATGATCAAAAAAAACGCGCTCCGAGACCGGGGCGCGTTTTTTCTTGTCTTGAGGCTGGTCGCGACCATGCTCGCCTAAGCGTAGACCTTGGTCGATGCGAAGTGATCGAGCATGTGCCGCGTAATCTCGGGCAGGAAGCGTGGCGGCACATCATGCCCCATGCCATCCAGCTCGACCATGCGCGCGCCCCGCACGAGTTTGGCAATATCGCGCCCGCCTTCAATCGGCACGAGCGGGTCTGATGTTCCGTGCAGGACCAGGGTCGGAGCCTTGATGCTGCGCGTATGCTTGCGGAAATCTCCGGAGGCCACAATGGCCGACATTTGCCGCAACAGGCCGGCAGGATGGTAGGAACGGTCATAGGACCGGGTGATGCGATCGCGCATCCCATTGGTGTTCTGATCCTCGCCCGGCGTTCCGATGACCCCGAAAGTTGCGACCGACTGATCGATGATCGCCTCGCGCGTCGTCGGTTGCGGGCCGCGGCGGATCATCGCCTTCATGATCTCACCCGACGGGCGCGGCAGTTTCGGATTGCCGGTCGTGGTCATGATGGCGGTCAGGCTGGTCACCCGGTCCGGGGCCAGGGAGGCCACGTGCTGACCGATCATGCCGCCCATGGAAATGCCGACCAGGTGTACGCTGTCGAGCTTGAGCGCGTCCATCAGGCCAATCGTGTCCTGGGCCATGTCGTTCAAGGTGTAGGGCGTCTTCAGGCGAATGCCGAGGCGTCGCAGCAAGATCTGACGCAGGATACTGGGCGATTTCTCTCCGCTGTGAAAATGCGACAGTCCGATATCGCGATTGTCGAACAGGATTACCCGGTAACCGCCGGCCACCAGATCCTCGACCAGTTCATCCGACCACATGGTCAACTGACCGCCCAGTCCCATGATCAGGAGCGCGGTGGGATGTTCCGGATCGCCAAACTCTTCATAAGCGATCTGGATGTCATTGGCGGTCACATGTGGCATGAATGGCTCTCTATTGCTCGTTTTCTTCGTAGATGGACTTAAGGCGAGTGTGTTCACAATGCCAGTCCTGCCGAAACAATCGCACCGCTTCCCCCAATGTCACACTTGGCGCGCGCGCCGGTTGTGATAGGTGAGCCTTGATAAGACTTGATGAAAGACCATTCGCATGACCGTGATGAGCGATAGCGACGCCCTGCAGGGCCTGGAACCGACGGTAGAGATCAATGTTCGCGAGGTATTTGGCCTCGACACGGATCTGATCGTCCATGGGTTCAAGGATCGCACGGAATATGTGCCCGCCATTGACGAAGCCTATCGGTTTGACCCGCAAACCACGATCGCGCTGCTGGCTGGCTTTGAGCATAATCGCCGCGTCATGGTGCAGGGCTATCACGGTACCGGCAAGTCGACGCATATCGAACAGATTGCCGCGCGCCTGAACTGGCCGATGATCCGGGTCAACCTGGACAGTCACGTGTCTCGGATCGACATGGTCGGCAAGGACGCGATCGTCCTGAAAGACGGCGCGCAGGTGACGGAATTCCGCGAAGGGATCCTGCCTTGGGCGCTGCAGCGTCCGGTGGCAATCACGTTTGACGAATATGATGCCGGACGTCCGGATGTGATGTTCGTGATCCAGCGCGTACTGGAATCCAGCGGGAAACTGACCCTGCTCGACCAGAACCGAGTCATCGAGCCGAACCCGTATTTTCGTCTGTTCGCGACCACCAACACAGTCGGCCTCGGTGACACGACCGGGCTCTATCACGGCACGCAACAGCTGAACCAGGGCCAGATGGACCGCTGGAGCATCGTCACCACGCTGAACTATCTCGAACATGATGCCGAGGTGGAAATCGTTGCCACGAAAGCTGGGGATGTCGATCAGGAGACCCTGAGCCGCATGGTGACGCTTGCGGATCTGACCCGGAACGCGTTCATGAATGGCGACCTGTCGACCGTCATGAGCCCGCGGACCGTGATCACCTGGGCGGAGAACTTTGCGATCTTCGGCGATCTCGGACACGCGTTCCGGATGACTTTCCTCAACAAGTGCGATGAGCTGGAACGCCCATTGGTGGCGGAAATGTACCAGCGCTGTTTCGCCGAGGAGCTGCCGGAGAGCGCCCTGATGGTGAAAGTCGCTTAAGCCGAAAACCAGGCTCTGCGCCTGTTTTCACTAAATTTTATTGGGTTACCTTTAGGCCGGGCCAGCAGAAGCAGGTCGGCCTATGTCCAGTCTTGAACGCTATTTTCAGCCGAATATCGCTTTCGCCATCCTCCTGGCGGTGGCGGCGTTTCAGTATGCGGTGTTCGTGATTTACCTGCTGGGAGGCTCACCTGACTATGTTTTTGGCGGCGATTTCGTCGCGTTCTGGGCCGCGGCGCGTGAGACGCTTGGCGGCGATATGGCCGCTCTGTATGCCCCGGATGGGCTGGCTGCCGCGATCGAGACACACCGCCCCGGGGCGAATGTCGACGGGCTGACCTGGCAATATCCTCCGCATGCGGGCCTGATCTTTGCGCCGATTGGATGGTTGCCCTTCGAGATGGCCTATGCGCTGTGGTGTTGGCTCGGCATCGCCGCCTTTGCGTTGGTCCTGGGCAGCCTCGGGGTGCGTGGGCATGCTCTGATTGCCCTGATCGCGACCATTCCTGTTTTAATCGTCCTGAATACCGGCCAGAACGCCTTGTTCACGGCCAGTCTGATGCTGTTGGCTGTGTTCCATGCGAAGTCGCGACCTGTGCTTGCGGGGCTCGCTGCTGCGCTGCTCACGCTTAAGCCGCAGCTCGGCATTCTTTTGCCGGTTCTGTTCCTGGCGGGTGGCCATTGGCGCGCCTTCGCCGCCGCAGCGCTCGGCAGCGTCCTGCTCTGGGCAAGCGCGCTGCTGCTGCTCGGGGCCTCAACCTGGATCGCCTTCTTCGAGTTTCTCGGCGTGGTCTCTGGATCCGTTTCAGATGGAGAGATGCCGCTGTACAAGATGGTCAATGTCTACGCAGCAGCTCGCCTTGCCTGGCTGCCGGACACATTGGCGCTCAGCCTGGCCGGCCTCAGCTATCTTGCCGCCATCGCTGCCGTCATCTGGATCTGCCGCAAGACCGAGGACGCGACCTGGCGGTACGCGGTTCTGGCGAGCGCGACGCTGCTCACGGCGCCATACTCGATGTATTACGAGCTGGTGCTGCTGGTGCCTGCCCTCTGGTTTGTGGCTTACCGCGGGCATCAGGCGGGATGGCTGCCCTTTGAACGCGAGAGCCTGGCGGCGCTCGTCCTGCTCACGCTGTTCGTGCCGGGGCCGGCGACGCAGGTGGGCGTGTCGCTCTGTTTCCTGGCGTGCGGGCTTGTCGCAGCGGTCGTGTGCCGCCGTGTCCGCGCTGAGTTTGGGCGCCCTAGACCTGCTTTCGGATCGGTGCCCGGTTCGCCCGCCCTGGCGTCGGACTAGCGCGGATTGATCACACAAGCAGTGTGACCTCACGTCAGGCGTCCAAATGCCCCTTCGCAAATCTGTTTGTGCGCGCTAAGTCAGCCGCATGAGTAAAACCGACGAGGCCCCTTACGAGCTGTTCAAGCAGGCGCTGGCGACCACCGCCAAGGCGATGAGCCAGACGCGCGACGTGGAGGTGAACTTCTCCGGCGATGGCCCGCGCGCAGAGGCTGAGCGCCTGGTCCTGGTCCCGCCGCCCCGTGATCTGGCCCCGGAGGTTGCAGCGCAGGTGCGCGGCGAAGCAGATGCGACGGCGCTGCGGATGGCGCACCATGATCCGGTGGCGCATGCAAAGGCGCGCCCGGACGGCGAGGTCGGTCGTCAGGTCTATGAAGCGGCCGAACGGGCCCGGATCGAGAGTATTGGTGCGCGCGCCATGGATGGCACGGCCAACAATCTCGACGCTGCACTCGCGTCGCGATGTGAGAAGGCCGGTTATTCCCGAATGGAAGACCGCCAGGACGCGCCGCTGGCCCCGGCGGTTGAATTTCTTCTACGTGAGCGCCTGACCGGGCGTCCGCTGCCACCGGCGGCCGAGGGCATTGCCGCGCTGTGGCGGGATGAGGTCAATAAGCGCGGCGCCGACACGCTCGACAAGCTGATCCATCAGCTGCACGATCAGGAACAGTTTGCCCGGACGATCCAGGACCTGATCCGCGACCTGACCAAGGGCGACGAGATCGGCGAAGACCAGGGCGAACAGGATCAGGAATCGGAAGAAGAGTCGGATCAGAACAATCAGGAAAACTCTGCCGAAGATGGCGAGTCCGGGGAGGAAACCCAGGGCGCCACAATGGAAGAGATTGATGCCGGCGACACTGAAGACATGGAAGGCGAGGAGACCAATGTCTCTGTTGATGCCGATGTCGACATGGATGCCGAAGACAATCCTGAAGACAGCGATGATGGCACCAAGCCGCTGCGTCCGAATTTCCGCGATGGCGATGATAAGGACCGCTTCCAGTACAAGGCCTTTACCACGGCGAATGATGAAGTCGCCCAGGCGGCTGATCTTTGCGATCCGGAAGAGTTGAGCCGCCTGCGCGCCTATCTCGATCACCAGCTGGAGAGTCTGCAGGGGGCGGTGTCGAAACTGGCCAACAAGCTGCAACGCCGCCTGATGGCGCAACAGAACCGGTCCTGGTCGTTCGATCTGGAAGAGGGCGTGCTGGACACCGCCCGGCTGACGCGCGTGATCACCGATCCGACGGCGCCGCTCAGTTTCAAGCAGGAAGATGACAGCAATTTCCGCGATACGGTCGTGACCCTGCTGTTGGACAATTCCGGCTCGATGCGGGGACGCCCGATCATGGTCGCGGCCTTGTGCGCGGACATCCTGGCGCGGACGCTGGAGCGGTGCGGCGTGAAAGTTGAGATCCTCGGCTTTACCACCAAAGCCTGGAAAGGCGGGCTCAGCCGTGAGGATTGGGTCAAGGCGGGCAAGCCATCCGGGCCAGGCCGTCTGAACGATCTACGCCATATTGTCTACAAGTCCGCCGACGCCCCCTGGCGGCGCGCGCGCAAGAATCTCGGCCTGATGATGCGGGAAGGGCTGCTCAAGGAAAACATTGATGGCGAGGCGCTGCTCTGGGCGCATGATCGTCTGCTCGCCCGCCCGGAACAGCGCAAGATCATGATGGTCATCTCCGACGGCGCGCCGGTCGATGATTCCACGCTGTCGGTCAATGTCGGCAACTATCTGGAGCGACACTTGCGCCAGGTCATAGAAGAGCTGGAAACCCGCAGCCCGGTCGAGTTGATCGCCATCGGCATCGGTCATGACGTGACCCGTTATTACAAGCGTGCTGTCACGATCGTGGATGCTGAACAACTTGGCGGGGCGATGACCGAGCAGCTGGCCAGCCTGTTTGACGAGAATGGCGAAGCGCCGAAACCGGAAGCCATGGCCGTGCCGCCTCTGACCCGAGAGACGGTCAAACCGGGCGGCGCAACGTCGGGGGCTGGGGCAGGCGCACCGCGCTATGGCGGGCCAAAAGTTGGCTCCGGACGTGATGTTCGCCGCACAAGAATGTAAATTTCTTCACGATCATGCCGTATTCAGCCGCTTAGACGGGCGCTGAAAGGGACGTTCATATGCGCATTGTTTCAATACTCGCCTTTGCCGCTTTGACCGCTTGCACGGCGGCCGATGTCCAGGCGCCGCGGGCTTTGGAGCAAGGGGCGGAGACGGGAGTCTGGACCTATTCTGATCACGCAGACGCCTTGCGCGCGGTCTCCTGTCCGCAGGACGCGACTTATCTGCGCGCAGAATCGATCGAAATCCGTGTGATCGAGGCGGAGCGCGGCAGCGCATCTGCTCGAGAGCGTCAACTGACAGGCCTGACCCTCTCTGGGGCCTGGCAGCTGAAATCAACCGAATCCAATTTCGGCGGCTTGTCCGGCCTCGCCGTCATGGGTTCTGGGTCCTTGCTCGCGATCAGCGATGCGGGGGCGTTTATCTGGATCGGGATTGATCCCGAAACCGGCACGCCGGATGGCCTCGGCGCCATTTCCTACATGCGCGATCTCGACGGCGACTATTTTGCCAATAAGCGAGATGGGGACTCAGAGGGGCTGAGCCTGCGAGACGGCGTGGCCTTTGTCAGCTTCGAGCAGGATCACCGCATCTCCGCGTTCGATCTGGAAACCTGTGGATCCGCCGCCCGTGCCGCCCCGGTGGTCAGCCTGGACCGTGTCGTGGATGGCGCGCTACTGCAAGACAATCGCGGCCCGGAGGCGCTGGCGCTCACCGATGAGACCCTCTCCGTCGGGTTCGAGATGCGTCGGTCCGGGGGCTCGCCTGTCGGCATCGTAAAGACGGACGGCACCCTGTCAGGGCTGCAATATACCGAACAACCCGCTCTGTTTCTGATGACGGGAGCAGAGGCTCGCGAGACTCTCACCGCGCGCGTATTTCGCGCTTATGATCCGGTTAGAGGACCGCGAGTGATGCTGCAGGTGGATCGCGCTGGCGAACGGGTTGGAGAGGCGCAGCTCACACGCCCGCTGCCCGTCGATAATTTCGAGGGCGTTGCAATTGGCGAGGCGCCATCCGGCGCGACGCGCATCTGGGTGATCTCCGACGATAATTTCAGTGCCAGCCAGCGCACCTTGCTGTTGGCCCTGGATCTGACGGGTTAGCTTAATCAGATACGATGATGCATGATCCGGTCTTCTGGGGCGTGGCGGTGTTTTCCGTGCTCATCACAGGCATTTCCAAAGGCGGGTTTGGCGGCCTGGCCTTGCTGGCCGTACCGCTCATGGCGCTGGTCATCTCACCGGTCCAGGCCGCAGGG
This sequence comes from Hyphomonas sp. Mor2, assembly GCF_001854405.1. Lineage (GTDB taxonomy): Bacteria > Pseudomonadota > Alphaproteobacteria > Caulobacterales > Hyphomonadaceae > Henriciella. The sequence continues at coordinate 2,332,557 of NZ_CP017718.1, read as the reverse complement.
ATCATGCTGCCCATTCTGATCGTGATGGATTGGGTTGGCGTCTGGACCTATCGTAAGCATTGGGACCGCAAACTGCTGGTCCTGCTGCTGCCCGGCGCGATTCTCGGGATTGTCGCAGGCGGTTTGCTCGCCGGGTATGTTGACGATCAGGTGGTGCGGATCTGTGTCGGCGCGATCGCTGTCCTATTCCCGATCTACGCCATTTTCAAACCGCGCGGCGGCGATGCGTTTATTCAAGGCAATCGCCCGCTCGGCTTCATTTCAGGCACCGTGGCCGGGTTTACCAGCTTTATCGCGCATGCCGGCGGGCCGCCCTTTCAGGCCTACTCAATCCCGCAAAATCTCGACAAGCAGATCTATGCAGGCACCGCGGTGATGTTCTTCTTCGTCGTCAATTTCGTCAAAGTGCTGCCTTACGCCATGCTCGGTCAGTTCGATCAGACGAATTTGACCACATCCCTGATCCTCATCACGATTGCGCCATTTGGCGTCCTGTTCGGCGCCTGGCTGGTCAAGCGGATCGACCAGGAATTGTTCTACCGAATCCTGTACGGATTGATCTTTGCCGTCGGGCTGAAACTGCTCTGGGACGGCGTCGTCTAATTTTCGGTGATCAGATCGATCAGGGCGACGGCTTCATAGCTCGCCCAATCGGCGTCGCCCTCGACCTTGGCGATCTTGATACCGGTGCGGTCATACAGGATCGTGGTAGGGAAGCCGCCGCCCGCGCCGCTATCATACACCACGTTCCAGCCATCCGGGCCGTCCGCCAGCGTGTAGAATTCAAGCACACCGCCGGAGAGTTCGCGCAGTCTTTGCTGCGCATAGGCCCGGTCGGCAAGTTCATCGACGCTGATGGCGATGACTTTGAAAGTGTCGCCACCGCGCGCGGATTGCAAAGCGCCGAGTGAGGGCATTTCCTTCTCGCATGGACCGCACCAGGTGGCCCAGAAATTCACCAGGATGGTCTGGCCTTCAAAGTCCTGATAGGTGACGGTTTCGCCCGCCGCATTGATGAACGGAGCCGGTGGGGCAGCTTGGCCGCGGTCGCTGACATCGAGCTTGGACAAGGTGCCCGTCGCCAGTCTTGCCACAGGGTCGCGGTTACTTCCCTTTGAACTGGCGCTAAAGACCGCGTAAAGCAGCGCGAGAACGATTCCGGCAAACATGGTCGGGATGGCGATGCGCAAGAAACGATCCATGGGTGAAAGCCCGCAAGTAATTGAACAGAACGAGACAGCGATATGGCGAGTGACAGCAAAAAAGGCCAGCAAATGTGGGGTGGACGCTTCGCCGCACAGCCCAGCGATATCATGCAATCGATCAACGCATCGATTGATGTCGATCGGCGTATGGTGCGCGAGGACATTGCCGGATCGCGTGCCCACGCGGACATGCTGGCCGAGCAAGGGATCATTTCCGAAGACGACAACATGGCCATCCAGGACGGGCTCGATCAGGTGGTGGCCGAAGTGCAGGACGGCACCTTCCCTTATCGTGCCGAGCTGGAAGACATTCACATGAATGTCGAGGCACGGCTGAAGGAACTGATCGGAGAGCCGGCCGGGCGGTTGCATACAGCGCGCTCTCGCAATGATCAGGTCGTGACAGATTTCCGCCTCTGGACCCGGGGTGCCCTGACCGAAGCACGACGCAGTCTGAGAGCGCTGCAACGCGCGCTGGTCAAGCTCGCTGGCGAGCATGCCGATGCGGTGATGCCTGGCTTTACCCATTTGCAGACCGCGCAGCCCGTCACGCTGGGCCATCATCTGCTGGCCTATGTCGAGATGATCGAGCGCGATCGCGCCCGCATGGATGATTGTGCCCGCCGGTTGAATGAGAGCCCGCTGGGATCCGCAGCACTCGCCGGAACCGGATTTTCTATCGACCGCGATGCAACGGCCGAGGCGCTTGGCTTCTATCGCCCGATGGCCAACTCACTGGACGCGGTGTCAGCGCGTGATTTTGCGCTGGAGGCCTTGTCGGCCTTGTCCATCGCCGCGACGCACCTGTCGCGCCTGGCCGAAGAGCTCGTGCTCTGGACCAGCGCTCAATTCGCCTTTGCGAAACTGTCAGATGCCTGGTCGACCGGATCTTCGATCATGCCCCAAAAGCGCAACCCGGATGCCGCCGAGCTGGTCCGGGCCAAGGCGAGCCTGATCACCGGTCAGTTTGCCGCTCTGCAAGGGGCTGTGAAGGCTTTGCCACTCGCTTATGCGAAGGACTTGCAGGACGATAAACAGCTGACCTTTTCGGCGTTCGATACGTTCGGCCTGTGCGCTGCGTCCATGGCGGGGATGATGGAGACGATCACGTTTAATCGCGAGAATATGCGCGCCGCGGCCGCGAAAGGCTTCTCGACCGCGACGGATCTGGCCGACTGGCTGGTCCGGGAGCTGAAAATGCCGTTCCGCGATGCGCACCATGTGACCGGCGCGCTGGTCGCAAAAGCCGAGGAGAAAGGCTGCGACCTGCCGGAACTCAGCCTGGAGGATCTGCAAGCGGTTGAACCCCGACTAACAAATGACGTATTTTCCGTGCTCACTGTTGAAGCCTCAGCGATGAGCAGGCAAAGCTATGGTGGAACCTCGCCGGTTCGGGTCGCCGAACAGGTTGAGCAATGGACCCAACGCCTCGGATAGGAGCGCCAAATGAAATATATGATCAAAACTGCGCTCGCCTTATCCGCGCTTGCTGGCCTCGCGGCTTGTGGCCTGCGCGGTGACCTTGAGCGTCCGCCCCCGATCCTGAAGGAAGCGCCGACAGAAGAAACTTCCAAGCCGGTCGATTCGGCGGTGCTGTTTGCCGGTCATGAGATCAATGACGACACGACCTATTACAACACGCTTGGCGGTGAGATCCCGAAGCCCGCGCCGACGGTGGAGGTTGAGGAAGAAAGCATGGGGGAGGTCAGCCCCGGCTGATGATCGCGCGTGCATCATTTTAACTATGAGGATGGCCGTCTTCACTGCGAAGGCGTCGATCTGAACGAGATTGCAGATCAGGTCGGGACCCCCGTCTATGTCTATTCGACAGCGACCTTGCGCCGCCATGCACGGGTCATAGCTGCGGCGTTTGACGGCATGGAGTGCCTGATCGCCTATTCGGTCAAGGCGAACGGAAATCTCGCTGTTCTGAAGACCCTGGCGAGCGAAGGCTGCGGCGCTGATGTGGTCAGCGGCGGGGAGCTGAAACGCGCACTGGCCGCAGGAATTCCGGCCGAACGGATTGTATTTTCCGGCGTCGGCAAGACGCGCGAGGAAATGGCGCTGGGGCTCGACACCGGTATCCATCAGTTCAATGTCGAAAGCGGCGCTGAATTGATCGCCCTGTCCGAAGTGGCGATGAGCCGGGGCAAGGTGGCGCCGGTGGCGCTGCGCGTGAACCCGGATGTCGCTGCAGGTGGCCATCCGAATATTTCCACCGGCAAGGCTGGCGACAAATTCGGTGTGCCTTGGGCCGATGCGCCGGAGCTGTACCACCAGATGAAGGCGCTTCCGGGGGTCGAAGCGGTCGGTGTGGATGTGCATATCGGCTCGCAGATCGGCGATCTGGAACCGATGCGCGCGGCGTTTGACAAGACAATCGGACTGGTGAAATTCCTGCGTGAGGCTGGACATGATCTGAAACGCATCGATCTCGGCGGCGGCCTCGGCATTCCTTATCAGGCGAGCGACTCGCCGGCGCCGCCTTCTGATTATGCGCAAATGATCCGCGAGGTGACCGAGGGGCTCGGTCTTCAGGTGATCCTCGAGCCGGGCCGCGTGATTGCCGGTAATGCCGGCGTGATGGTCAGCGAAGTGCTGTATCACAAGCCGGCGCCGGACCGGACCTTCCTGATCATTGATGCTGGCATGAACGACCTGATGCGACCGGCACTGTATCAGGCCCATCATGATATCCTGCCTCTGGCTGAGCCAGGCGCAGACGCGCCGCGCACCACTTATGATATTGTCGGTCCAATCTGTGAGTCGACGGACAAGTTTGCAGCGCAGCGGCAGATGCCGGAAGTCGCGGCCGGAAGCCGGATCGCCTTTATGTCATCCGGGGCCTATGGCGCTGTGCTCTCAAGTCAGTACAATGCAAGACCGCTTGTGGCGGAAGTTCTGGTCGATGGCGATCAATTTGCATTGGTTCGACGACGCCCGAGCTTTGATGAAATGATACAACTGGAGCAGACGCCCGATTGGCTGACCTGAACCGCATTCCCGGCACGCAACGCCTGATCAACCGGACCTTCCGGCGGCTTCGGGACATTGCGCTGTGGAAAGCCTGGTGGCCTTTTATCGCGCTTCTGAGCGTGTTTGTCTGCGCCGCCTTGTTCGGCGTGTTCGAGCGCACACCGCCGCGCCTGGGGGCGCTGGCGACGCTGATTTTCCTGGTCGGTTCGATCATTGCGCTGCTGCGCGGGATCCGGCGCTACAGGCGACCCGAGCCGGGTGAAGCGATCGATGCGCTCGATCAACAATCCGAAATGCGCCCATTGGCGTCTTTGATGGACCGTCCGGCGCGTCCGGAACAGGCAGGCGTGCAATTGTGGCGCGCACACGAAGACCGCCTGACGGATGAAGCGCGGCGATTGAACGTCCCTGGCTTTTCCGCAGTCTGGGAACAGATCGACCCGCTCCGCCTGCGCTTCATTCTGCCGCTCACCGTGGTTGGATTGTTCGCGCTGGGTTGGGGACAAAACTATCAACGCCTCTCGAGTGCATTGGATCCGGATTATGGCAGCCTGTTCGGGGCGGAGACCATGCGGATCGAAGCCTGGATCACGCCACCAGAGCATACGGGCCGCGCGCCGATTTTCCTGAAGGAAGACCAGAGCCAGATCCGCGTGCCCCAAGGCTCCGTCATGACCCTGCGCGTTCAGGCGCCGTCTACACCGAAACTCCGGGTGATCTCCGATACCGGGCGCAACACGACAAGATTTCTGGCGACGCCGGATAATGCCTTCGAAGCCACGACGACGATTGCCGCCGATAGCCAGATCTCCGTTCGCTGGTGGGGTGAGCGCAAGGCCTGGACGATACTAACTTCGCCAGATGATCCCCCCGTCGCGCAATTTGTGGAACTGCCCGTCCTCGGTGCAGGCGACCGGACCGAGTTCAGCTGGACAGCGAGCGATGATTATGGCGTGGCCAAGCTGGAACTGGCTATCAAGCCTGAAGGCATCGACCGGGAGCCGGATCTGGTGCCGGTCGAACTCGGCGCGATCAGTCCGCGCGAGGCGGAAGATGAGTCCAAGATCGACCTGACACGCAATCGCTGGGCGGGCGCTCGGGTCGAGATCCGATTGAAGGTGACGGATGGCGCCGGTCAAGTCGGGTTCAGCGAGCCGCACGTTTTCAAACTGCCGGAGAAGCTTCTGCTGCAACCGCTGGCCAAGGCCATTCAGGACGTGCGCGTCACGGTGCTGCGCGAAGACGCGCCTTATGCGCAAGCCGAATACGTGCCGGACTCCACCCAGGCCGGGGCTTATTATCTGTCCGCCACGCAGCGTCTGATGCAGGCGCCGCAAGGCGTACAGCGGGGCGCGGTGATGCTGGAGGCGGTGACCTATGAAGCACCGCGATATTTCAAGGATGTGCTGGTCTATTCCGGTCTCACGACCGCGCGATATGCGCTCGAGGCCTCGACCACGACCGACGAGGCCAAGGCGACCGAGCCCCTGCTCTGGTCATTGGCGCTCCGGGCGGAATATGGCTCGGCAGCAGATGCCTACGCGGCGCTGATGGCGGCCAAGAAGGCGCTGGAAGATGCTCTGCGTGATGGGGCCAGCGAGGAAGAAATTGCGCGCCTGGTGGAAGCCTTCAAGGACGCGGCCCAACGCTATATCGCTGCGAAAATGGCGGAAGCGCTCGCCAATGGACTCGAGGCCCCGCCAAGCAATGAAGACAGCGCCGAGGGCCCATCAGGGTCCGGCCTGGGCGGGCAGGGCTTCTCCGACATGCTCGACGCGCTTGAGGATCTGACCGAGACCGGCGCCACCGATCAGGCGCGTCAATTGCTGGCCGATATCACCAATATGCTCGAGAACCTGCAGTTCCAGCAGGGGCAGAACGGCTCAGGCGAAGGTTTCCCCGGCATGCCGGGTGAGCAGGGCGAGAACGAGAATGACGAGGATCTGCCCGAGGAAGAGCGCGAGATCACCGAAACCATGCGCGAGCTCTCCGATCTCTTGCGGGAGCAGAGAGAGCTGAACGATGACACGCTCGCCGAACAGCGCGGCGAGCGCGGTCAGTCCGGTGAGCAGCAATTTGGCGAGAACGAGCCGGGCCCAGGCGGAGACTTCCAGACTGGCGACGGAGAGGTCCAGGAAGGGCTTGAGGGCGAGGAGGGTCAATCCCTCGCAGACCGTCAGGAGGGGCTCGCCGACCGGCTCGAAGAACTCGCGGAAAACCAGCTCGGCCTGGGAGAAGACGGCGAGGACGAGGGCGCGGGCGGTCTGCTCGATGAAAACACGCTGGAAGCGATCGAACGCTCGCAGCGCCGTGCGGGCAACGCGCTGGAAAATGGCAATGAAGGGCGCGCCATTCGCAATCAGGAACAGGCCACGCGGCAGTTACGAGAACTCGCCGAGGGCCTGGCTGAAGCCCTGGATGAAGCGCGGGCAGACCGGCTTGGAGATCAGCAAAATCAGGCCGGCGGCGGTGCCGATCCATTTGGCAATGCCATGACCGGCGCCGTCGATGACAGCAATAGTGTCGACATTCCCGACGAGGCCGAGCGCCAGCGTGCCAAGGATATCCTCGACGAACTTCGCCGCCGCTATGATGAAGCGGTCGACGAAGAGGAACGGGAATATCTGCGCCGGTTACTCGACCGGTTCTAGCGGCGCGGCGTCAGGCTTCTTGAATTTCAGCGTCATGCGATCGGACTCACCGATTTCGAGATAGGGCGCCGGGTCAAACCCCTCTGGAGCATTGCCTTCCCGGTCGGTCGTGCGGCTGACGGGCGGCAGCGTCCAGACCCCGAATGGATGGTCGGCGGTATCGTTCGGGTTGGCGTTGATCTCACTGGCCTCGACGAAGTCAAAGCCGGCCGAGGCTGCGAGCGCCTTGACGAAGTCCTCATGCACATAGCCGGAGGCGGCGCGCGGGTTCTGCTCCGCGCTGGACGGAAGCCGGTGCTCGACCACACCCAGGACGCCGCCAGGCTTCAACGCGGCATAGGCATCGTCGAAGAATTTCGCTGTGTAGTCGCCGCCCATCCAATTATGGACATTCCGGAAGGTCAGAACAGTATCGACGCTCTCCGGCGCGGCGAGCGGGCCGGACTGTGCGGAGAATGCGCTGTATTCGAGTGTACCGAACAGGTCCACGTCGGCTTCATACACGGCCTTGAAATCGGCAATGCGCTGTTCGATGCGGGCGAGACGCTCGCCTTCGAACACATTCGTGTCCCAGACCGCGGCAATCAAGGTCCCATCCCCGGAGGCGAGATAGGGCGCGAGGACGTTGGTATACCAGCCGCCACCCGGCCAGATTTCGACGACAGTCTCGCCCGGCTCAATTTCGAAGAAGTCCAGGGTTTCGGCCGGGTTACGCCAGTCATCGCGGGCTTTTTCCTCATCGCTGCGCCATTCACCGGAAACCGCATCTGCGAGCGTGATCGGGCCGGTTTCGACCTCCTCGAGGACAGGCGGGGTTTCCGCCTCAAGGGTCTCTGCCGGAGCTTCTGTGCCGCCGGAACAGGCGGCGAGGGCAAAAGCGGCAGCGCCGAGCATAAATTGGGTCTTCATCATTTGACTCCTGAAAAGGGCTTGAATCACGTCTAACGCGTTTCCACATAGCTTGTGTCGCGACGCTGCCAAGCAGGTTGCGACGGAATTTTTCGCCAGCGCCGATGGTCGGGCTGGGACACCGAAAAGTTTCGAACCTCAATTCTCGCGGCTTTGCAAGATCGCCGCGGATCACAGTTGCTAGTGAAAGGACTGTTTCAAATGAGTACGATTGATCTGACCCCCCTTTATCGCACAATGGTTGGCTTTGACCGCATGGCCAGCATGATTGATAGCGCCGCCCGACTCGATGGCGCGCAAGGCTATCCCCCCTACAATATTGAACGTGTGGCAGACGATGAGTTTGCGATCGAAATCGCGGTTGCCGGTTTTGGCGAAGACGATCTCGATATTGAGACCAAGGACGGACTGCTCACCGTGGCCGGACGCAAGGCGCCGCCTGCAGAAGGCGAGACGGAACGCGAATTCCTCCATCGCGGCATCGCCGAGCGCGGCTTCCTGCGCCGGTTCCAGCTGGCCGATCATGTCATTGTGACAGGCGCTGAACTGCGCAATGGCTTGCTCCGTGTCGAGCTTGTCCGCGAACTGCCGGAAGCGAAAAAGCCCCGCAAGATCGAAATTGGTGCGCCGAAAAAAGGCGGTAAGCCGAAACTGATCGAAGGCAGTGCTGACGCGGCCTAACCGCGGACGCCGACCCACAACAAGCGAGCCCCGGACCGTCTGGTCCGGGGCTTTTGCATGCGTGACCTTTGCTTAGCTCGATTCCAAGGCGCGCTGCTCGTCGATCCAGGCCGGGTCGATGTTGAGTTTCTTGGTGATCTTGTCCTGACTGGTGATGACTCGCCAGAACGGGCTCACCTCCGACACGGTCTTGCCGTCGGCAAGATCTTCCAGTGCAGCTTCGGCGACCATTCTGACAAAGATCGAGGTCGACATGGGACAGGTGCCCGCGCACCCTTGCTCAGCGGCAAGCGCGTCGCGCAAGGCCGGGAGCGTTTGCGTAGCCCCATGCGGCAGACTGCGAATGTGCGCATCGACCATAAGCGGCGTCGCCACCAGCATTGTTTCGCCCGGTTTGATGCCGCCCCAGGCCTTGTCCATGACGACTTTCTTGAGCTCTTTCTTGGCGGCGAGTTTCTCGCGGGCTGTCTTCTCGGTCATGTTTGCCTCCTCGTTCCCCGCCTTACCATTTTGCCCTGCCAAAACATGTCAGCAGGGGCTGTGTGATCGCTTATGCAGCCTCAGGATAACAGAATTCAGGTCCCTTGGCATGGTCGAGCCGAGCCGATCGCCCTATCTGCCTGGGCAAGCAAGGAGATAACGATGACCGACATCAGTATCAAACGCGAAGACAGCCCGAACGGTGGCCGTTATGTTGCCGTCGTGAATGGCGACGAGGCGGAAATGACCTATTCCCGCGCAGGGACCAGCCGGATCATTATTGACCATACCGGCGTGCCGGATTCGATGCGTGGCCTGGGCGTCGGCAAGAAGATGGTCGAAGCGGCCGTGAGAGATGCGCGCACGGAAGGGTTCAAGATCATCCCGCTCTGCCCATTTGCCAAGGCCACCCTGGCCAAACACAGCGAGTGGCAGGACGTGGTGCAATAAGCGGGCTTGATCTTGCGGGTGTTTTCCCCGAGCTTGGCGGCAGAGGGAGAGAACCATGAGACTACTGATGACCGCTGCGGCCGCGATAACTGTCCTGACCGCCTGCAATGGCGCGCCGCCAAACGAGAAGATCCTGACCGAACTGTGCAGTGACTTGTTCACAGGGGATGCACGATCGGAAGGCATGATCAGTGGCGATGCCAGTACGGATGTGGGTGAGTTTTGCGCCTGCTATGCCGCTCAGACGGTCGCAGGCGCTGAGAACATTGATCTGGATAAGGAAATCCTGGTGATCATGACGGAGTTCCGATCTGCGGATAATCTGGATGTTGAAGGCGCTGCAGATCGGATCGAAACCGGCCTTGAATCCGGCGATATTGAAGCCTTTACCGAGCAGCAGTTCGAAGAGCTGGGCGACCGGTTCCAGCAACTGTCGAGAGATATGTATGACAATGGTGGCAGCTGCCCGACGCCGTAACTATTCAGATTCTGGCGGCTGATACTCAAACGGTTTGAGCTGTTCGACCACGTCCCTGATCGGACGCATTGGACGGCCATCTGCATGGATCATCACCGCTGTGATGCGGCCTTCCGCGATAATCTCATCGCCGCGCAGACAGGTCTGGTTGAAGAACATACGCACGCCTTTCACCCCAAGGCTGCGCGTGCGAATAGTCAGCAGGTCATCGACCTTGGCGGCGCGTTTGTAATCAACTTCGACATTGGTCAGTGTGAAAGCGGCAGGCTCATCGCGAGCGAGCAGGCTTTGGTGACTGACACCTGCGTCTCGCAGGAAGTCCGACCGACCTCGCTCAAAAAAGCGCAGATAATTGGCGTGATAGACCATGCCGGTAAAATCAGTGTCTTCATAATAGACGCGGATTTTCAGCCAGTGCTGACCCTGATCGTCAAAGGGCGGAGGAAGCTTGCTCATGGGATTAGCTAGCAGTCGAAGCGCCGCTCGCGCTAGTGACGGAAGTGCCGCATCCCGGTCAGCACCATGGCGAGGCCAGCTTCGTCTGCCGCGGCGATGACATCATCGTCCCGGATCGAACCGCCCGGTTGAATGATCGCGCTCGCCCCGGCCGCTGCTGCGGCGAGCATACCGTCAGGAAACGGGAAGAAGGCGTCCGAGGCGGCGACGCATCCCGTCGTGCGCAGAGTGTCGAACCCTTCTTTCTCCTTGGCGTCTTCGGCCTTGCGCGCGGCGATACGGGCGGAGTCGATCCGGCTCATCTGACCGGCGCCAATTCCAACCGTAGCGAGATCCTTGGCATATACGATCGTGTTGGACTTCACGTGCTTGGCGACGCGCCAGGCAAACAGCAGATCGTCGAGCTGCGCTTCGGTCGGTGCGCGTTTGGTGACGACTTTCAGGTCATTGCGACTGATCCGACCAAAATCGCGATCCTGAACCAGCAGACCGCCCGCAACCGTCTTCACGAACGTCCCTGGCGCAGCCGGATCCGGCAGACCATCGGTCAGCAACAGGCGCAGGTTCTTCTTTTTCTTGAACACTTCGATCGCGGCCTCGTCAGCGCCAGGAGCGATGACGACTTCGGTGAAGATGGACGTGATCTCCTTGGCTGTCGCTTCATCCAAGGGGCGGTTGAGCGCGACGATCCCGCCAAAGGCTGAGGTCGAATCGCAGGCCAGCGCCTCACGATAGGCATTGATGATCGTACTGCCGAGGGCCACGCCGCACGGATTGGCGTGCTTGATGATTGCAACGGCCGGCGTCTCATCGCCGAGTTCCCCGATCAGCTCATAAGCCGCGTCCGTGTCGTTGATATTGTTGTAGGACAGCGCCTTGCCCTGAACCTGCCGGGCAGTGGCAACCCCTGGGCGATTTTCGCCAGTGACATAAAATGCCGCGTTCTGGTGCGGGTTTTCACCATAGCGCAGCGCTTCGTTCAGCTTGCCGCCAAAGCCGACCCAGTCCGGCGCGTTTTCGTCGAGTTGTTTGGCGTACCATCCAGAGATTGCCGCGTCATAAGCCGCAGTCCGTGCATAGGTTTTGGCTGCCAGCTTACGGCTCGTCTCGCGGCTGACACGTCCGCCTGTGCCTGCCATTTCGGCGAGCACGGCGTCAAGATCTCCGCCATCTGTACAGACGGAGACGAAGTCTCCATTCTTGGCCGCGGCGCGCAACATGGCGGGGCCGCCAATGTCGATATTCTCGATACAGTCTTCAAATCCGGCCCCGGAGGCCACGGTCGCCTCGAACGGATAGAGATTGATATAGACGAGATCGATCGCCTCGATGCCGTGCGCCTCAGCGTCGGCCTTGTGGCTGTCATTGTCGCGCAGATAGAGCAGGCCTCCATGCACAGCCGGGTGCAGCGTCTTGACGCGTCCGTCCATCATTTCCGGGTAGCCGGTAAGATCGGCGACATCTTTGACGTCCAGACCGGCGTCTTTCAGGGTGCGCGAGGTGCCCCCCGTGGACACAAGTTCTATCCCAAATCCGACCAGAGCCTTGGCCCGTTCGACGAGCCCCTCCTTGTCAGACACGGATATCAGGGCGCGGCGAATTTTGGTGGATTGGGTCATGAAGCGGCTTTCAGGCTAGACTCTGAATTCGCTCGCCCGCCTATCATGAGTCCCCGACGCGTCAACCGGTTTGCCGCATTTCCCGGCTATAACCTGGGGGATCATAGGCTGGCACCAGTTGCGCCAGGGTCTGAAGGGCCAGTGGCTGCTGGCGCTCTCCGGCCACGGTCAACAGATGCGCCAGTTGAGTCTGGAACCCCTCTGGCTCATTCTTGCGGCTTTCGGGCGTGACCTTGTTGAGCCCATCAATGCCGGTCGCGATCAGGCGCTCATCGGCATAGGTCAGCTCTTCATGCAGCTTCTCACCCGGGCGCAAGCCAGTCGTATTGATCTTGATATCGAGATAGGGAACCATCCCTTTCATTCTGATCATCGCTTCGGCCAGCGTCCGAATGCGAATCGGATCTCCCATATCCAGTACATAGAGAGAGGATTCGCCCGGTTGCCCATTGTGGGCGGTTCCCTGCAAGACCAGAGAAGCGGCTTCCTCGACGGTCATGAAGTAGCGCGAAACCTGGTCATCAGTCAGGGTCACCGGGCCGCCGGCTGCGATCTGGCGCTCAAACAAGGGCACCACCGATCCGGATGATCCAAGCACATTGCCAAAGCGCACCATCGAGACCGCCAGCTGTGTGCCTTTGGCGCGATAGGCGAGCGCGAGCTCAGCCAGACGCTTTGTGGCGCCCATGACATTGTCCGGGTCGACCGCCTTGTCAGTGGAGATGAAGACGAACCGCTCCAGCCCGAATTCGATGGCGACGTCGACCGCGTTTACCGCGCCGCCGACATTGGTGAGAATGGCTTCACAGGCATTCATCTCCATGAGCGGCACGTGTTTGAGCGCTGCCGCGTGGATCATGATGTCGGGCCGGGCCTGTTCGACCGTTTGTCGCAACCGGGTTTTGTCACGAACATCGCCAATATGGGTCAGTACATCGAGGTCCGGATAGGCTTCACGGAGCGTGAGATCGATCTCATAGAGATTGAACTCTGACGCATCATAAAGGGTGAGCTGGGCAACGCCCAATGCAGCGCATTGATGCACAAGTTGCGATCCGATCGTTCCACCGGCGCCGGTGACAAAAACGCGTTTGCCTTCGAGCAGACCGCGAACCGGGTCGGTGTCAAGTTTGCGCATGGGGCGTGCCAGCAAATCGGCTGGGCGTACGCGTTGAAGATGCAGGCCTTCCCTGTCCAGTCCCAGCGCCATCACGCGCGATCCATGCTGTGTCGCGGTCTCAAGGATCGCGTTCATGGTCTCACGCTCGCGCACCGCGCCAGCAACGGCGACCCACGGGGTGGCGCCATAACGGACGGCCAGCAAGTCCAGCATCTTGGGTAGCTCATTGAGGCCCCCGAGCACGGGGACGCCGCGAATCGCGCGACCCGGTTCAGCCCCATCGGCCTCGATCAGACCGAGCATGCGCACCGGTGCTCCACCTTTGGTCGATTGTAGATCGCGCAGCACGTCGGCGGCTTCGATCGCATTGGCGACAAGTATGGCCGGCGGCGCATCCGCGCGGATCGACCGGAAGATCTGGAAGGGTCGCCGCGTCGAGCGCGACAGGGCGATCATGCGGGCGAGGAACAGAATGGAGACCCAAATGCCAAGGGCCACCGGCAAACTTGTGCGCGGGAATCCGATCAATCGGTTCCACAGGAACATCAATGGAAGGAAGATCAGTGCTGTCAGGGCAACGGCCTGCATAATCCGCAAGGCGTCGGGCCAGCCGGAATGCCGCCAGACCTGCCGATGAACGCGCATGATGAAGAAGGCGGCGAGCGCAGCGAAGGAAAAGGCGCTGGATGCGATCACCGCCAGCGTGACCTGCTCCGGTGGAGCGCCGCCGGTTGAAGACCACCGATAGAAGACCGCGAGCGCCATGGAAAAGAAGGCCGCGACGACGTCGAAGCCGAGTGTCAGGGCCATGGCGCGGCGAGCTTCGAACTGCGGTCTCACTTATTCTGCACCTTCAAAAAAGCCCACCTTACACAGTTTGGCGGGGTCGAGCCATCACTGCTGGGCAGGGCCTTGCCACTCAGGACGATCTGCTCACTACGTTCGATGATTCCCCTCCCGAGATAGATCGTCTCTTCTAACTGGGCTTTGGCGTGACTGGTCTTGAACCGCCATTTCGTCCCAAAGTCGCTATGCAACACAATTGAATCACCAGCCATGACCGCGGTCACAGTCGGGTGCAAATGAAATCTCAGTGAGTAAACGATTGGCGTGTCATCTTCCGTCGCTCCGGCGGACACCGGACGGGCGAGCGAATCCTCGCCGGTCAGCCTGGCGCCGTCCCCGGACATGAACAGACGACGTCGGTGCAGAAGGCCATGCGATTGCTTGTATCCACCATGCTGCGCGTCAAGCCAGATTTCATCATCCTCTTCCAGCCGCTTGGCTGAAATGCCCTCGGGCCCGACCGGGTAGAGAAGTCTGGTGTCCTCATTCGTCTTGAACCGTGAGGAATCGCTATCGCCCAGGATCAGGGTCGAATGCGCCGAGGTGCCCCGTACGGCCGCGCGAAACGCGATATCGATTTCAGGACTACAGGCGCAAGATGTGACAATCCGGGCGTCGCCATCATGCAGCTCAAATCCAAGCGCGCCGGAATGCGCCTTGTCTCCAAATGGCGGTTCCGGTGCCGCACCTGCATCGAGCACGAGCACGGTCTTGTTCTTTTGCAGCTTGTGGAAGCCCGACTTCGGAGCGACCGAGAATTTTCGTGGCGGCGTGTCCATATGGGACAAAACGGCATTGACCGCTTCCGGCCAGCGCTCATCGCCGTCATGAAACGGCATCAGTCCGCCATCTGCCGCCCTGAAGAATGAGACCATGCCGCCAATGCGAGAGATCCAGCGGGGAATGAATTCGGGAACATCCCGCTCTGAACGCGACAGCAGGTCCTGGATCGTGATCAGGTCTGCCAGACAACGCAGCGCGCGCGCCGGGGATCGCGAGACGTGGCCACCATCCGGGAAGAATTGCGCCGTACATTCGCTCTCCAGCCGCATTTCCGCATCATCGAGTCCCTTGCCGTGTCCGAGGCAGACCTCATGCGCCACAGCGAGCGTGCAGCCGCGCCATCGCGCTTGCGGTTCAAGCTCGGCATCGACCATGGACAAGACATGCCGGGCTTGCCGACCAAGTGAGTCGAGACGTTGTTCGCAGGCTTCTGGCAAGCCCTGTTCGAACAGGGCAGCGCCGCAGCGCATCCAGTTCCAGACGCGGTCGCCAGCACAGCCCATGCGCCAGGAGAATCCGTCAAAGCGGCCAAAATTTTCAATCCAGTCATCGACCACAAACCGGGCACGGTCGGCCCCGGCTTCACCCTGTGTGAACAGGTCCGCGAGCCAGTCAAATCGGTGCAAGCGATTGGCATAGTGCCGGGACGGCATCGCCATGGACCAGGGCGGCGTGCCATCGGGTAGCTCGATCCGATCCATGCCAATCCGCCAGACCCCGCGCATCAGCATCTCGCCGCGCAGATCATCAGGCGGCACGATCTGGCGCATATGCAGGCCGAACCCTTCCGGCGCCGATCCGGCGATGCGAAGCCTCTGCACCGCAGATACTCTGGCATCCTCGCCCGGGCGACCGGCAAAGCGATCCCAGATCGCCGCGTCTTCCGCGTCGGTACGCTTCGCTTTGAGCGGTTGGGAGGATTTCGCGTCGCTCATGGCGAACCCAGACTCTTTATATCGTTGCCCCCGCCCGCAGGGCGGAAATATTGGATGCGTAGTGTTCCGGCCCGCCCTTGAAGGCGGCCGATCCGGCGACGATCGCCGTAACCCCGGCAGCAATGGCGCTGGGCGCTGTATTAGGATTGAGTCCGCCATCTACTTCGAGAATGATATCACGTCCGCTCGCATCAATCTTTTGGCGCAACGTCTCAATTTTTTTCAGCTGACTTTCGATGAAACTCTGTCCGCCAAAACCGGGATTGACCGACATGACCAGGATCAGATCGATATCATCCAGAACCGGATCCACCATCTCTGCGGGCGTTCCGGGGTTGAGCGCCACGCCAGGCTTCATGCCTGCCGCGCGAATCGCCTGCAGCGTGCGATGCAGATGCGGACCGGCTTCCGGGTGAACGGTCAGGATGTCGGCCCCGGCCCTGGCAAAGTCTTCTATGTATGGATCGACGGGAGAAATCATCAGATGCACATCGAATGGCTTTTCCGAGTGTTTCCTGAGTTTCTCGATCACCGGGGGCCCGAAGGTCAGGTTTGGCACAAAATGGCCGTCCATGACGTCGACATGAATCATGTCGGCTCCGGCCTCATCAATTCGGCGGATTTCTGCGCCGAGCTCTGCGAAGTCCGCCGAGAGAATCGACGGTGAAATTAGCACATCACTCATGCTGAACGCCTAAAACGGAACCGCCGCCAGCACAAGGCTGACGGCGGTCACGAAATCAGAGTTTCACTGCGACTGATTAGTATCCAGGCGCATACTGAACCGGAACGACATAGGCGCCGTCCTGACGGAACTCGACGTTCACGCGCTGACCCGGTTGGATATTGGTATCAGCCGGTTGCACAAAGGCTTTGACATTGCCGTCATTGAACTCAACTGTCACCGCAATGCCTTGCTTGGTGCCGGCGGCGGTGCCGACCATGTTACCGGCAATGCCGCCAAGCACAGCGCCACCGATCGCGCCAGCTGTCTGTGCCTTGTCGCCGCCACCCAGCTCAGATCCGGCAAGACCGCCCAGAACGGCACCCGTTGCGGTACCGATGATCGAACGGTCCGGTTTGATCGTCACGGCACGCACATTGGTGACCACGCCGGGTTTGACGGTCATGGCATAGCCCACGGAACTAGAGTTCACAGTGTTCGCGCCATAGGTGCTTTGACAGCCGGTTACGGCCAGGGCCATGGCGGCAATCGCGCCGGCCATCAGTTTCTTCGGTGCCTTCATGGCAATCATATCAGTCGTCATCTTATAGTGCTCCTTATGCACGCGTTTGACTGTGCCTGTTCTGGCGGATCTCAGGTGAACTCTCTATGAACCTGAAAAGGCCCATTTGTGGCAAAAGCGCCTGAATTCATGACTAATTTGTCATAAATCGCGCCGCAGGCGAGAAATGTAAAAAGCGTCGTGCTGAAATTTACCATTGGGCAGGGTTAACAGGTCGCCATTGGCGAGAATGCCGCCCTCAAAACCCGGGATTTCGTCCGGGTCTACAGCCAGTCGAGAGAGGGGCGTATCGGCCAGAACGCGATCGACCAGGTCCGTGCCCTCATGCGGCAGCGGCGAGCAGACACAATAGACCAGCGAGCCCCCCGGTTTCAGCATTTCAGCGCTCGCCCGCAGCAAGCGTTCCTGAATGTCCGGGAACCGCTGAACATCTGCCTCACTCTTGATCCAGGGACCTTCCGGATGTCGCCGCAAGGTGCCGAGGGCCGAGCAGGGGGCGTCGAGCAAAATCTTGTCGACCGGGGCGGGCGGTTGCCAGTCCGTCGCATCGGCCTGAACGACCTCGACCTTGCCTTTGAACCCGGTGCGCCAGAGGTTTTGCTTCAATCGTTTCAATCGGGGCTTGGAGCGGTCGATCGCGGTGACGGTGGCACCTGCGGCCGCCAGCTGCAGAGTCTTACCCCCGGGCGCTGCGCAGATGTCGAGAATTGTCTCGCCAGTTTCAGGCGTCAGAATCCGGGCCGGAAGTGTGGCGGCCACATCCTGAACCCACCAGTCGCCGTCTTCGTAGCCGGGAAGATTTTCCAGATCGCTGGTGTCCACCCGCACCGAACCGGTGCCGATGAGCGCGCCGTTCACCTGCTGGGCAAGGGCCTCGGCGTCGCCTGACTTTGGCGTCAGATAGGTGCTCGGCATTTGTAACTGCGCTTCAGCCAGCGCCCGCATGGCGTCTTCCCCCAGGCCGTTCTTCAGCGCGGTTTGAAACCAACCTGGCCAAATCGTTTCGACGGGTGCGGCATCAAACGCGGTGCGGTCGGCCACGACTTTGCGCAGAACCGCGTTCAGGAAGCCCGTCGCGCGTTGGGCGCGCGGCCACATTTTGGCGGCCGCCACGGTTTCGCCAACCACGGCGTGATCTGGCGTTTCGAGCAACCAGGCTTGCGCGGCGCCAATGCGCAGCAGCGCCCGCGACGGTGGCGGTGCGGTCTCAACCGGGCGATCCAGAAACGGCGCGATGCCAATATCGAGACGGCCAAGATGACGCAAAGCGGCGCTGGCCATGGCGCGGGCAAATCCGCGATCCGGACCCTTCAACGTGTCAAAGCGATCGGTCGATGCGAGCGCTTCGTCCAACGTTCGGCCTTCCTCGAGCACGGTCATCAGCAGCTGGGCTGCGGCCAGGCGGGCAAAGGCGCCGCTCATTCGTGAGTCTGTTTGTTGAAAGTTGAGTGCATGTCCTGTCCATTGGCCCGCGCGGGTTTGTGCGCTGTTTGCGGAGCGCGAGCGGTCAGGTCAAGCAGAAGAAGCGGCGGCCTAGCCCCAGGGGCCGGCCGCGCGGCGGGGCTGCACGCTCTCGGGTTGCACGCCCATTTCGGCCGCCAGGCGGTTAAGGGCCTCAATGCGGTTCTGAGTGGCGGGGTGGGTGGAGAAGAGATTGTCACCGCGGCGACCTGCCAATGGATTCATGATGTACATGTGCGCCATGGCGGGATTGGCCTCAGCCCGGCGATTGATGGTCGCGCGCGCGCCGCGGTCAATCTTGGACAATGCCGAGGCGAGCCAGAGCGGATTTCCGCAAATCTCAGCCCCGCGTTTGTCTGCTTCATACTCGCGCGACCGGCTGATCGCCATTTGCACCAGGGCGGCGGCCATGGGCGCGAAGATCATGATCAACAATCCCGAGATCATCCCGCCGCGCTCACGACTGGTGAAGAAAAGCGCAAAATTTGCCAGCATGCCGATCGCCCCGGCAATGGTCGCTGTGACGGTCATGGTCAGCGTGTCGCGGTTCTGCACGTGTGCAAGCTCATGCGCCATGACGCCTGCGGTTTCCTCACGCGACAGCAGATTGAGCAGCCCGGTTGTGGCCGCGACGGCGGCGTTCTGTGGATTGCGTCCGGTCGCAAAGGCGTTCGGTTGCTGCGTGTCGATGATATAGATCTTCGGCTCCGGCATACCGGCCGCCTGAGCCAGGGCCTTGGTGTCCTGAACAAAGGTGCGCAGGATCGGGCTGCGTTCATTATCATCCACCTGCCGCGCGCCTTGCATGCGCAGGACGATCTTGTCTGCATTCCAATACGAGAACAGGTTCATGCCGCCAGCAATCACGAAGGCGATGCCCATTCCCATCATCCCGCCGACGAGATAGCCTACCGCCATGAACAAAGCCGTGAGGGCGGCCAGGAGCATGAAAGTCTTTGCTGTGCCCATGTGTCAGGGGTCCTTGCGCGCTAAACTAGAGGGCCTACGTCTTCTCTCAGAAGATATATGGATTGGTTAACAAAACCGGGAGTCTTGTTCATGTCAGATGAAAAAAACGTCACAAAACCGGATTTGTCTCCCGCTGCAAAACGCGCGCTGGCAGAAGCGGCCGAACGCCGCGCCGAGCAAGAGCAAAAAGAGCAAGACCTTGAATCCAAGCGCTCGGGCGAAAAGGGGGGGCCGAGTGAAGAACGGGTCCGCTATGGCGATTGGGAAAAAGCCGGACGGGCGGTCGATTTCTAGGGCGGGACCAGGGCGGTCATCCATGAGTTGATCCACCACTTTTGAGAAAAAATTCTCTCAAGCGATTGACTCATGCGTTTAAATGTAATTAGGTAATTACATGATTACTAATGAGGATATGGATCTGGTCTTTCACGCGCTGGCGCACAAAACGCGGCGGCGGATCCTGGACCTGGTGCGCGATCAGCCGGGACAGGGGGTTGGTGAGCTGGCCAAGGCCTTTGATGTCAGCCGGATCGCGATCATGAACCATCTGAAAGTGCTGGAGGAGGCTGGGCTTCTGGTCAGCCAGAAGGATGGCCGAACCCGACGTCTGTATCTCAACGCGATGCCAATCCAGGCCATTCATGAGCGCTGGATCGACGCTTATAGCGGCTACTGGGCCGATCGACTGAGTTTCATCAAACAAGCGGCTGAGGGGGTCGCGCAGGTCAACGCAAAACACAAAGAGGATGGGAACGATGACTGAACAACCAAAATATGCCGAAAAGAGCATACACCGGACTTTTATCAACGCACCGATCGAAACGGTCTGGTCGGTGCTGGTGGCAACCGACGAGCCGCTTCCGTTTTTCTTTGGCAGCATTTGCGACACCAAGGATGGTCTCAAGCCCGGCGCCCAGATGCGGATGGTGCATCCTAATCGCAAGATCGCCATGGTGGTCGGCGAAGTGCTCGCGTTTGAACCGCCACATCTTTACAGCCACACCTTCCAGATGACCAATCTGAAGGACGCCCCTTGCAAGGTTACTTACGAGCTGCGTGAAAAAGCGGGTGGGACCGAATTTGATCTCATCATTGAGGATGCGATCGAAGGCAGCGATCTGCACAAGCAGATGATTGGCGGTCAGGCTTTTATTGCCAAAAATCTCAAGAGCATTGCCGAGACCGGAAAGCCTGCCTTTAGCGGTAAGATGGTGACGTTGATGTCGCCCGTCGTCGCGCTCATGGCGAAGAAAGAACAGAAGATTGAGCATTGGCCGCTGGAGCCCGATGCTGCGCCCGTCAAACTGGTCAAGGAGGGATAGACCATGGCTAAATCACCTGAAGAACTGGCCCAGACCATGATCGACAATATGCCGGAAAAGACCGGTAAGTCGTTGGAGGCCTGGCAGACAATTGTCGCGGCAAGTGGCGCTGCCAAGCATGGCGAGATCATGAAACTGCTAAAGGGCGAGCACGGCGTCACGCATGGCTTCGCCAATCTGATCGCGCAGAAATGTATCGGCAATCTGGATGTCGGCGCGGAGGATCTGGTGACCAATCAGTACAAGGGAAAGGAGTCGCTGAAACCGATCCACGATGCGATTGTCGATTTCGTCAAAACCTTTGGTGCCGAGCTTGAGATTGCGCCGAAGAAAACGAGCGTCAGCCTGCGCCGCAAGAAACAGTTTGCGCTTATTCAGCCCTCGACCAAGACCCGGATCGATCTGGGCATCAATCTCAAAGGCGAAGCGCCGCAAGGTCGTCTCGAAGCGATGAGCGGCATGTGTACGCACAAGGTCAAACTGACGAGCATCGATGATTTCGATGATGAGGTTCGGGCCTGGGTGACAGAAGCGTTCAACCGCGCGGGTTGATGCCTGGCTTTACTGACCGAAGGATCGGCTACCGCCCCCTGGGCGTTGTCGGTCCGCTGCGTCGGGTCGCGCGTCCCCGCGTCCGCCCGGGCGGTCCTCGCGCGTTAGGCGCGGCGCCTTGAGATCAGCAATGATAATGTCGCCGCTCAACTCATCGGCATAGTCGAGACCAAGATTGTTGATCACCAGTGTGAATTCTTCAAGATCAACGCGGCGATCGAGATTGGGATCAAAGCGGAAGGGATTGGCAAGACTGTCATCGCGGGTGGGCAGGCTTCTAGCCCAGTCCTGTTGTTCAAGCGCGGTGAGATAGCCATCTTCATTATTGTCGGCTCGTTCGAACGCGGCCGGAATTCCGGCATCAATCTCGGTCGGGCTAATGCGTCCATTATTGTCGGTGTCGAACGTGATGAACAGTCCGGCGCCGGGTTTCAGACGGTCGGCCTGTGCGCGTTGTCGCAAGGCATCGTCGCGAACCTCGCCTTGTCCGGGCAGGCGCAGAAGCTCGTCTTCGTCCGCCTGAGCGTGGGCCGTGAAGGTTAGACAAGCGGCTGACAGGGAAGCCAGAATTATGGATCGGATCATGACTACTCCACGCTGGGTCCGGATACTCATATAATCATTCGCGACATGAACGCCACATGACGTTTCCGTCAGGCTTGCGTCGAGAATGTGACCATGCGGACGAATATCGTGAGCCGACTTCGCATAAAACCCAGTCATATATGAGCCTAAGCCTTGACCGCGCTGTCGAGTCCGGCTCGTTAAGAATTCCAATCAGTTGAGTAGCTATGACAACCTCAATGACCGCATCTTTCAAGCGGTCTGATCCCACGGAGGAATATGATGGGAAAACGTGACGATCTGATCGCAAAATATGCCAAGGACATTGAAGAGAAGTGCGGCATGAAGCCGGACATGAAACTTCTGACGGCAGTCACCATTGCCTGCGGTCCTTCGATCTACCGCAATGACGCCTCGACCGTGTCGGCTTCGCAAAAGAGCGAGCTGGAGACTGTGAAGAAGAGTTTCCTGATCAAGAAGCTCGGCCTCAAGGATACGCCAAAACTGGACGAGGGCCTCGCCGCCGTCATGGACACGTATGGCCGCTCCGTGCGCAAGAAGTATCGCGCCGTGGTCTATTATCTTCTGGTCAAGCATTTCCGCAAAGCCAGCATGTTCAAGTAAGCCATCGCGGCTGAACGTAGCCTTCAGGAGGCCGGGAGAGATCCCGGCCTCTTCGCATTTCAAGTGGATATCTTAACGCTCAGCGGCAGATCGTTAACCCGGACTTAACGCAAACGCAGCATTCGGTTAACCAGTAGAGAGTGCGGTTTGGCGACTGATTCGCCAAAACGGGAACGGAGTTTGCGATGCAGGTCACAGCCGATCAGGTGCCATTGATCATTGCAGTGGGCGCGCTGGCGCTCGGATTGGCCTTCATACTTTGGGCGCTGCGAACGTCAGACGGGGCGCGGGGCGCGGCCAAGCGCTACAAGGAAAAAGCCAATGAAGCGGAGTCCTCTGTCGCGGAGATGAAGTCCGTGCTCGGCGCGCATCCCGGCGTGATCCTGGTCTGGCAGGGCGATGATATAGACGTCGACGCTGACGATATTACCCCGCCGGATATTCACGGCTCGCCGGTCGCGTTGGCGAGCTTGCTGCGGTTCACCGATGATGCGGTATCCGTCGATCCAGCCGTACGGATCATTGAAGGGCTCGCAGATCTCGAAGCCCGCGATGCCAGCGGAATTGATTCCACACTGCGTATCCGTCTGCGCGAGTTGGCCGAGCAGGGCCAACCCTTCTCCCTGACGATTATCGGACAGAATGGCCGTTTCCTGGAAGCGGATGGCCGCACAGCCGGTGCGCGCGTCGTCGTCTGGATTACGGACTCCACCATCAAGGGGCTGGAAGAAAGCTCAGCCCGTGGGCGCCTGGAAGAAGCACGACAAGTGATCGCCCGCGACCCGACTGCCTTCCTCGACATGCTCGGCAAGGCCCCATTCCCGGCCTGGCGCATTTCCGGTGTTGGCCGGCTGCAATGGGCGAACCCGGCTTATGTTGATGTGGTCGATGGCGACAATCTCGACCGCGTGCTCGAGCGTCAGGTGATGCTGGACGAGAAAGCCGTTGAGCAGATCCGCAAGACGCTGACGGATGGCAAGGAGATCGATGAGACCCGCCACATTGCGATCAAGGGCGAGCGCCGGGCGATGCGGGTTCTGTCTTTCCCGCTGTCGGGCGGGGTCGGGGCGATGGCCTTTGATGTCACAGAACAGGAACGCGCCCGCGACGAACTCGACAAGCATGTGCGCGCGCATGATGAGACGCTGAACCATGTCGCCGATGCGGTGGCGATTTTCAGCTCCGAACGAAAGCTGACCTTCCACAATCGCGCCTTTGCCAAGATGTGGGACATGGACGAAGGCTTTCTGCTCGACATGCCGAGCCATGGCCAATTGCTTGATCGCTTGCGCGAGCGTCGCAAGCTGCCAGCTCAAGCGGAGTACGCGAAATGGCGCGCCGAAGAACTCTCCTACTATCTCGATATTAGCGGCATCGAGGAAGACGAATGGCATCTGCCCGACAATCGCACGCTGAAAGTGACGCGCCAGCGCCACCCGATGGGCGGTCTGTTGATTCTGTTCAAGGACATTACCAGCGAGCTTGATCTGCGCACCAAGTATAATGCGATGATCAAAACGCAGAGCAAAACACTGGACAGCCTGCACGAGGCGGTGGTGGTGTTTGGCTCGGATGGCCGCTTGAAACTCTCCAACAGCGCCTTTGCTGAATTGTGGGGCGTCGAAGAAGAGTTGCTCAAGGACGAGCCGGATTATGATGATATTGCCGACTTCTGCGTGCCGCTCTTTCATGATCGCGGCACCTGGAGCGCCATCAAGGCGCATATCACCGATCCTGGCGCGCGCCAGGAAACAACCGGGGAGATGCGCCGCTCGGATGGCTCGATCCTCACTTACGTGACCAAGCCGCTACCCGATGGGAATACGCTGATCGGGTTTGCCGACGTTTCGGCCCAGCGCTCGGTCGAAACCGCGCTGCGCGATCGCGCCGAAGCGTTCGAAACCGCGGATCGGCTGAAGACCGAGTTTGTGAAGAATGTCAGCTATCAGCTGCGCTCGCCTTTGCAGACCATTCTTGGTTATGGCGAGTTCCTGCAAATGGAACGAATCGGCGATCTGAATGAAGCTCAGCGCGACAAGGTGGATGCGATTTGTGAGGCTTCAAACCACTTGAATGACCTGATCGGCAACATTCTCGACCTGGCCATGATCGAAGCGGGCCGCATGGATCTCGATATCAGCGAAGTTGATCTGAAAGCTCTGATTGATGAGGCGGTCTCGATTGGGGTCACCAATGCTGCAGATACCGAGGTCGAGGTGGTGGCGGATATCGCCGCTGACCTCGGACGGATCGAAGCGGATGAGAAGCGGATACGCCAGATCCTGTTCAATCTCATGTCGAACGCATTGCGGTTCACCGACCCGGGCGGCAAGGTGACGATCTCAGCCGAGCGCATGGGCGATACAGCCAAGCTCACCGTCAAGGATAATGGGCGCGGTATCCCGGCAGAGGATCAGGCGACCCGATTCGACAGTTTCACTTCGAGTGATCGCCGCGGGGCCGGGCTCGGTCTGTCTCTGGTCAAGCATTTCGTCCAGCTGCATGGCGGCAATGTCGGTATCAAGTCTCGCCAGGGCGGCGGCACAGAAGTTGTCTGCTGGATCCCGGTCGAGGCGACCCCGCAAGGTGGATCGAATCGCCCCGAAAAGCTCGCCGCTTAGGACGCGCGGTCTCAACCAAGACGCGCATTTCCTTGCCACCAGGGATTGTTGGGGGCACTTTGAGTGCCAGGCGACGTCCGCCTGAGTACACAAAGGGAGGCCAGAATGGCTGTAGCACGCGTAACCGAGATTATCGCAGGATCGAAAAAGAGCTTTCAGGATGCCATTGATAAAGGCATCGCTCGCGCCAACAAGACGCTCAAGAATGTCGAAGGGGCCTGGGTCAAGGACCAGTCCATCGTGCTCGACAAGGGGGAGATCAAGGAATACCGCGTGGTGTTGAAGGTGACCTTCATCCTGAAATAGGCATCACGCCCTGCTGAAACGAAAAGACCCTCGCATGCTGGGATGCGGGGGTCTTTTTCATTTCTGGCCCATTGAGGCCAGTGATGCCGTCTATTGCTGACCTTAACTGATGACCGGCAGAGCCGCGGCAATCAGAGAGGCGGCGGCGAGCAGGCCCATGCCCCCAATGCAGAAAGATCGAGTATATTTTGGCGCTTTCATTTCATATCCCCTTGAAGCGTGTTGTGGTTCAAGGGTGCAACGGCCATGCCAGCCTCGTATTTGGCGACTTATCTGCCGGAATCACGGGGCGCCAGCGGAGGGGATGTTGTTCTCGGGGCGTGCGAATGTCGATGTTTTGGTTCGAAACAATCGCGGCGGGTTCCCAAAAGTCTGAAAAGCTGTGCTATGGTCCCCTATATATAAAGCGCCAATAGCAGGGAGGTGGCCAATGCTGATCGATACGATTCTCAAGGACAAGGGCAACACGGTGGAGACGATCTCCGATTCGATGACATTGCTCGAGGCCGCCAAAACGTTGGATCAGAAGAGAATCGGTGCGATCGTGGCTGTGGATGGAAGCGGCGAGCTCTGCGGCGTGCTGTCCGAGCGCGATATTGTCCGCCGCTTTGCCCGTAACGGGGAAAAGACCGGTGATATGACCGTGTCACAGGCGATGACACGCGGCGTGATCACAGCGGATCCGGCAGAAGACGTGGACACTTGCCTGGGGCGGATGACAGATCGCCGGATTCGCCACCTGCCCGTGGTGGATGGCGGCAAGCTGATCGGCATCATCTCGATCGGCGATCTGGTGAAGTACAAAATCGACTCTGTGCTGGCCGAAGCAGAGGCCATGGAGGCCTATATCCGCAGTGGCTAAAGGCTTGCTGGAACTGCAGCCAGAATAGGTGTCCTAAAGGTTAACGCCGCGCCTGCAAAAATGTGCGTAACAGGCGAATTTTTTCCTTGCCAAAACCCCCGAACAGATTCTATATGGGGGCTTGCTTCGTGAATGCCTCAAATCTGTGGGGCCGGTGAAACGGCTCAACGGCTTTGCGTCGCCAAAAATACGGAAAGTTGCGTTTGCAACCTTTTCTGCAGTTTTGGTGAGAAACGGTGTTGACGGGGTGAGGGCAGGTCTGTAGAGACCGGCGCTTCACGGAAATGCCTCTCTCACTGGGGCCGGTCAAACGGCTCGAGGGAACTTTTCGGCTCAAAATCAGGGGTTTTTCAGTTCGCTGAAATCGCTCTGCAGAAAGTCGGAAAAAGGGTGTTGACGCAAAATTCGGTGGCTGTATAAGCCGCCACTTCCGGTCGACGGGGCGCCTTGCTCCAGACGCCGAAACGGGCTTCGGCCCAGCTGTTTGACATCGCAGGAATTAGGAAGAGAAACGCAGGCGGCATAGGCGACTTGCGGTCCTTTTAGGACCACATAATGACTATGACGATTTGCGTTTCAAAAAGAAATACCTTCACAAAATATCGGCCTCGGCCGGTAGTGATTTTGTGCAAGGGTTTCTCGTCAAAACGTAAACAAGCTTTACAGCTAGGCGTCGCTCCATTTTCCTGGAGCATATGACGCATCGTCAGAAGTCAATTCTCAACCTGAGAGTTTGATTCTGGCTCAGAACGAACGCTGGCGGCAGGCTTAACACATGCAAGTCGAACGATATAGTGGCAGACGGGTGAGTAACGCGTGGAAACGTGCCTTTCACTACGGAATAGCTTTTGGAAACGAAAGGTAATACCGTATACGCCCTCCGGGGGAAAGATTTATCGGTGAAAGATCGGTCCGCGTTAGATTAGCTAGTTGGTGAGGTAACGGCTCACCAAGGCTACGATCTATAGCTGGTCTGAGAGGATGATCAGCCACACTGGGACTGAGACACGGCCCAGACTCCTACGGGAGGCAGCAGTGGGGAATATTGCACAATGGGCGCAAGCCTGATGCAGCCATGCCGCGTGAATGATGAAGGCCTTAGGGTTGTAAAATTCTTTCGCCAGGGATGATAATGACAGTACCTGGTAAAGAAGCCCCGGCTAACTTCGTGCCAGCAGCCGCGGTAATACGAAGGGGGCTAGCGTTGTTCGGAATTACTGGGCGTAAAGCGCACGTAGGCGGACTTTTAAGTCAGATGTGAAATCCCGAGGCTCAACCTCGGAACTGCATTTGAAACTGGGAGTCTAGAGATCAGGAGAGGTTAGCGGAATACCGAGTGTAGAGGTGAAATTCGTAGATATTCGGTGGAACACCAGTGGCGAAGGCGGCTAACTGGACTGATACTGACGCTGAGGTGCGAAAGTGTGGGGAGCAAACAGGATTAGATACCCTGGTAGTCCACACCGTAAACGATGAGTGCTAGTTGTCTGCAGGCATGCCTGTAGGTGACGCAGCTAACGCATTAAGCACTCCGCCTGGGGAGTACGGCCGCAAGGTTAAAACTCAAAGAAATTGACGGGGGCCCGCACAAGCGGTGGAGCATGTGGTTTAATTCGAAGCAACGCGCAGAACCTTACCTACGCTTGACATGCCCGGACGATTTCCAGAGATGGATCTCTCCCTTCGGGGCCGGTGCACAGGTGCTGCATGGCTGTCGTCAGCTCGTGTCGTGAGATGTTGGGTTAAGTCCCGCAACGAGCGCAACCCTCATCCTTAGTTGCCATCACGTTTGGGTGGGCACTCTAGGGAAACTGCCGGTGCTAAGCCGGAGGAAGGCGGGGATGACGTCAAGTCCTCATGGCCCTTACGCGTAGGGCTACACACGTGCTACAATGGCAGTGACAATGGGATAATCCCCAAAAGCTGTCTCAGTTCGGATTGTCGGCTGCAACTCGCCGGCATGAAGTTGGAATCGCTAGTAATCGTGGATCAGCATGCCACGGTGAATACGTTCCCGGGCCTTGTACACACCGCCCGTCACACCATGGGAGTTGGATCTACCCGAAGATTGTGAGCTAACTTCGGAGGCAGCAAGCCACGGTAGGTTCAGCGACTGGGGTGAAGTCGTAACAAGGTAGCCGTAGGGGAACCTGCGGCTGGATCACCTCCTTTCTAAGGATGTTTGTCATTTGGGCTCACGCTCTATGGCAACGTTCAAAGACAGCTGGCTTTGACCAGCAAAAACTATGCGGTTGTTTGTGCCGTCTTCGTTTCTCTTCCTTCATTTGCTGTGTCTAGCCGGTTGGCAGACACACAGCCTGGTGCTACCGGGCAGCCTATAATTGGGGCCGGTAGCTCAGGCGGTTAGAGCGCACGCCTGATAAGCGTGAGGTCGGAGGTTCAAGTCCTCCTCGGCCCACCACCCTTTTCGGGGCCTTAGCTCAGCTGGGAGAGCGCCTGATTTGCATTCAGGAGGTCAGCGGTTCGATCCCGCTAGGCTCCACCATTTTGGTGGTTGGTTAGCGTCAAAACCGCTTAGCAAATGAAGAAAGTGTCTAAGTTTCTGGAGCGTGTCTCCAGGATGTTTGTAAACGTAAGGGAAGATTGATCCGCCTCGCTGTTCATCGACAGCAAGCTCCTCACTAACCGGATGGAGTAACGAGGTGAGCCTGTCATAAAGGGTCAGTCTGTTAAAGAAACCAACAATGTCTGATCAGAAACCCATTTGTATGGGTGACGAACCGTCTAGTACGGGGCGTTCACCTCTGCACATGAGTTTCTATTATGAGATCAAGCGTCAAAAGGGCATCCGGGGGATGTCTTGGCGGTAAGAGGCGATGAAGGACGTGGCACTCTGCGATAAGCACGGGGGAGGCGAGAGCACCCATTGATCCCGTGATTTCCGAATGGGGAAACCCATCTCCGAGATGTTTGACTATTATTCAACTTCGGTTGGATGCTGGTCATACATTTCAATAGAGAGATATAATACACTGAATACATAGGTGTTATTAAGCTAACCCGGGGAATTGAAACATCTAAGTACCCGGAGGAAAGGACATCAATTGAGACTCCCTTAGTAGCGGCGAGCGAACGGGGACCAGGCCTGGTCTGAAATAAAGCAAAGCATCTGGAAAGTTGCGCCATAGTGGGTGATAGCCCCGTAGCTGTAAAATGAAGACCTTTTCGAGTAGGGCGGGACACGTGAAATCCTGTCTGAACATGGGGGGACCACCCTCCAAGCCTAAGTACTCCTTACCGACCGATAGTGAACCAGTACCGTGAGGGAAAGATGAAAAGTACCCCGATGAGGGGAGTGAAACAGTACCTGAAACCGGATGCTTACAAGCTGAGGGAGCTCTTCGGAGTGACCTCGTACCTTTTGTATAATGGGTCAGCGACTTAGTGTTGTATGCAAGCTTAAACCGTTAGGTGTAGGCGTAGCGAAAGCGAGTCTGAATAGGGCGACCGAGTATGCAGCATTAGACCCGAAGGCAAGTGATCTAGGTATGGGCAGGGTGAAGGTGCAGTAACATGCACTGGAGGCCCGAACCGTTGAGCGTTGAAAAGCTCTCGGATGACCTGTGCCTAGGGGTGAAAGGCCAATCAAACTTGCTGATAGCTGGTTCTCCGCGAAATCTATTTAGGTAGAGCGTCGATCGAATACTCTCGGGGGTAGAGCACTGACTGGGCTAGGGGTCCTCACCGGATTACCAAACCTTATCAAACTCCGAATACCGAGAAGTACTAATCGGCAGACACACGGCGGGTGCTAACGTCCGTCGTGGAGAGGGAAACAACCCTGACCACCAATTAAGGTCCCCAAATAATGGCTAAGTGTGAAAGGATGTGGGATTGCTTTGACAATGAGGAGGTTGGCTTAGAAGCAGCCATCCTTTAAAGAAAGCGTAACAGCTCACTCATCAAGCGATCCTGCGCCGAAAATGTAACGGGGCTAAAGCCATTTACCGAAATTGTGGGCTCGTAAGAGCGGTAGCGGAGCGTTCCGTAAGCCTGCGAAGGTGCACTGCGAGGTGTGCTGGAGGTATCGGAAGTGAGAATGCTGACATGAGTAGCGACAAAGCGGGTGAGAGACCCGCTCGCCGAAAATCCAAGGGTTCCTGCGTAAAGCTAATCTGCGCAGGGTTAGCCGGCCCCTAAGGCGAGGCCGAAAGGCGTAGCCGATGGGAACCACGTTAATATTCGTGGGCCTGGGAGTGTGTGACGGATTTCGAAAGTTGTCATCCCTTATCGGATTGGGGTGGCAGCCTGGAAGTCCCAGGAAATAGCCCTCCCGTATAGACCGTACCCTAAACCGACACAGGTGGATAGGTAGAGAATACCAAGGCGCTTGAGAGAACGATGCTGAAGGAACTCGGCAAATTACCTCCGTAACTTCGGGAGAAGGAGGCCTCACTCTGGGCAACCAGAACTGAGGGGCACAGACCAGGGGGTTGCGACTGTTTATCAAAAACACAGGGCTCTGCGAAGCCGCAAGGCGACGTATAGGGTCTGACGCCTGCCCGGTGCCGGAAGGTTAAAAGGAGATGTGAGAGCGTCGAATTGAAGCCCCGGTGAACGGCGGCCGTAACTATAACGGTCCTAAGGTAGCGAAATTCCTTGTCGGGTAAGTTCCGACCTGCACGAATGGCGTAACGACTTCCCCACTGTCTCCAGCATCGACTCAGCGAAATTGAAGTCCCCGTGAAGATGCGGGGTACCCGCGGTCAGACGGAAAGACCCCGTGAACCTTTACTGCAGCTTGGCTGTGGCACCGGAAATAGTATGTGTAGGATAGGTGGGAGGCTTTGAAGCAGCGGCGCCAGTCGTTGTGGAGCCATCCTTGAAATACCACCCTTATTCTTTTCGTTGTCTAACCGCGTCCCTGGATGGGACCGGGACCCAGCCTGGCGGGCAGTTTGACTGGGGCGGTCGCCTCCTAAAGAGTAACGGAGGCGCGCGATGGTAAGCTCAAGCCGGTCGGACATCGGCTGTTGAGTGCAATGGCATAAGCTTGCCTGACTGTGAGGTCGACGGACCGAGCAGAGACGAAAGTCGGTCATAGTGATCCGGTGGTCCCGAGTGGAAGGGCCATCGCTCAACGGATAAAAGGTACTCCGGGGATAACAGGCTGATGATGCCCAAGAGTCCATATCGACGGCATCGTTTGGCACCTCGATGTCGGCTCATCACATCCTGGGGCTGAAGCAGGTCCCAAGGGTTCGGCTGTTCGCCGATTAAAGTGGTACGTGAGCTGGGTTCAGAACGTCGTGAGACAGTTTGGTCCCTATCTGCCGTGGGTGTTGGAAACTTGAGAGGATCTGTCCTTAGTACGAGAGGACCGGGATGGACATACCTCTGGTGGACCTGTTGTGGCGCCAGCCGCATTGCAGGGTAGCTATGTATGGACGGGATAACCGCTGAATGCATCTAAGCGGGAAACCCACCTCAAAACCAGGTTTCCCTTGAGAGCCGTTCTAGACTAGGACGTCGATAGGCCAGGTGTGGAAGCGCTGCGAGGCGTGGAGCTTACTGGTACTAATTGCTCGATTGGCTTGATCTTTAGAAACTCGTGTGTGGTGGTGAACGCCTCATACGGCTTGAAGATCAGAAACATCCCAGAATTTACAACAAAATCTGCGGTCATTTTGGTTTCTTTACTTTGCTAGCTTTCGCCGACCCGGTGGTTATGGCGGGGGTTCCCCACCCGATCCCATCCCGAACTCGGCCGTTAAGTCCCCTAGCGCTGATGGTACTGCGTCTTAAGGCGCGGGAGAGTAAGTCGCTGCCGGGTCAGCAAAAGCTAGCGAAGCAAAACAGACATCTTCCCGAACAAACTTGCCAGCTTGCTGGTGAGACAAACGAAGCCCGGCTCTGCCGGGCTTTTTTTGTGCCTGAATTTCTGGTTCCGCAAAGCGCACAGCTGCGCTGTTCTTGTCGCTCCCCATTTCCGGCTGCTTGTCCTATGCCTCTGTCATGACTGAGTTCCCCGTATCCCGGACCTATGATGGCGGCGACGCGCCGATTTTCGTTTTTGTTGATCATGCAAGCAACACAATCCCGCCTGCCTATGACGATCTCGGCCTGCCTGAGGATGTTTTGGCGACCCATATTGGCTGGGACATTGGCGCCGGTGCGTTGGGGCTCGCCCTGGCAAGGCAGCTGCGAGGCAAGGCGCTGTTCTGTCAGTTTTCGCGTCTGCTGATCGATCCCAATCGCTCGCTCGACAAGGTTGACCTGATCCCGGGTGAAGCCGACCGCATTCCCATCCCCGGCAATCAGGGGCTCAGCGCCGCCGATCGCCATCAGCGGATCGAAGCCTATCACCAGCCCTATCACGAACAGCTCGAGCTGGCGCTGGATCAGGTTTGCCGCGACCATGAAGATCCGCTCATCCTGTCGGTGCACTCCTTCACCCCGCGTCTGATCGGCGATGCGCAGGTCCGGCCGTGGCATATGGGTCTGCTATGGCGCGAGGATGAGACAAGCGCGCGCCAGTTCATGGCGGCGATGGCAGACACCACTGATTATGTGGTTGGCGACAATCAACCTTATGACGCGCGTGTGTTCAATTACTCGGTCGACCGGCATGTCGGCCCGCGCGGTCTGCGCCACATTACTCTTGAAGTTCGTCAGGACCTGATATCCAATGATCAAGACGTGGATCGCATGGCTGGGAAACTGGGGCCTGCTCTGACA
This sequence comes from Hyphomonas sp. Mor2, assembly GCF_001854405.1. Classification (GTDB taxonomy): domain Bacteria; phylum Pseudomonadota; class Alphaproteobacteria; order Caulobacterales; family Hyphomonadaceae; genus Henriciella. The sequence continues at coordinate 2,299,741 of NZ_CP017718.1, read as the reverse complement.
TCCTTGCTGCCGACATAGACTGGCTGCGCAGATCCCGAAGAGAGGAGCTGCTGCGCCATGATCCCATCGCTCACGCTAGGCGTCGAAGAAGAATATCTGCTGGTTGATCCGGAGACCCGCGATCTTGTGGTCGAACCGCCGCCGGAATTCATGCAATCGTGCCGTGAGGCACTCGGTGAACGTGTCACGCCGGAATTCCTGCGCTGCCAGGTTGAGATCGGGACGCCGGTCTGCGCCAATATTGCTGAGGTGCGCACGCACCTGACCGCGCTTCGTAAGACATTGATTCGAAACGCAGAAAAGTGCGGTATGCGGCTCATGGCAGCCTCAACGCATCCGTTTGGCGAGTGGGAAGAGCAGAAGCATACGGACGCGCCGCGCTATCATATGCTCGATCAGGACTTGCAGGGCATTATCCGCCGCATGCTGATTTGCGGAATGCATGTCCATGCCGGCATCGAGGATCCGGACACGCGCATCGACCTGATGAACCAGGCGCGTTACTTCCTGCCGCATCTGCTGGCGCTGTCGACCTCATCGCCGTTCTGGGTCGGGCATGAAATGGGGATGAAATGCGCCCGGCTGGGCATTTTCGATTCCATGCCGCGCACCGGCATCCCTGATCGATTCGAGAGCTTCTCTGAGTATGAACGCATGGTTGATCGCATGATCAAAGCCGGCGCGCTGGAAGACAGTTCCAAGATCTGGTGGGATCTGCGACCCAGCGCTCGCTTCCCGACCCTGGAAATGCGCATCACTGATGTCTGCACCCGGCTTGAAGACGCGATCTGTATCGCCGCGCTCTATCAGAGCATTCTGCGCATGCTGATCCGCCTGCGCCAACGTAATCAACGCTGGCGCATCTATCCGCGCATGTTGATGGACGAGAACCGCTGGCGGGCCCAGCGCTATGGCGTCACCCGCGGCCTGATCGATCTCAGCCGAGGGGAACAGGTCGCCTATCCGGTCCTGATCGAGGAGCTGATCGGTACCCTGGAAGAAGAGGCCCGCGCGCTGGGTTGCTTTGCTGAAGTGCAACATGCCCGCACCATTCTCGACCGCGGCACCAGCGCTTGTAATCAGCTGAGCGTCTTCGCCGAGGCCAGAGCGGACGGCGCTGACCAGGAAGAAGCGCTCAAGAGCGTGGTCGACTGGCTGGTCACAGAAACGGCCGCAGATTTGCCCTGAGCCGGGAGGCGAACGTCTAGCCCCAATAATCGCGCTCGCGAATCCACAGGCTGGCCAATGTCTTCCAGCCCGTCTCCACGACCTGACCTTCATGCAGACTGAGGGGATTTGGCGCGCCGTCATCCTTGAGATTTCGGAAGGTCAGAATGTCTCCGGTCGTGCCATTCCAACTTTTGTCGAGATGAGGGAAATGCGTCGCGCCGCCGCGCTCGGCCGCATGCAGAGAGACGAGCGTGGTCGCCACCCGCTGGCCGGATTCTTCCATATGGTAGGTGTCTTCCTCTGTGTCCTCTGCGAAGTAATCGGCATGCGGTGCGTAGCGATCGCCTTGTTTGTAGAACAGGACGGTCAATCGCTCACCATGGCGCCAGGGCTGGCCGGCGCGCGCTGTCATGATCCGCTCGAGGGCATGTATGGCGAGGGTCTGGCGATAGGACGCTATCCGGGCATGTAGGGCTTTGCGTATCGGATGCAGGACCGGGGCGCCGGTCACCGCGTCCTGAATTTCGGCCGGGACCAGCATGGGCGCGGCATAGGCGGCGACAAAGTCACACACACAAGGATGCACGGCCTGCGTCCAGGATGTGGCAGAAACCTCCGGTGCCAGCGGCTCACCTGGCATATCCAGCCAGCCTGCAGGGGGTGTCGACAGAAGCGTCTGAAGCGTGTCCCAGCCGGGCGCTGCGGCTGGCCGTGAGGGTGGTTTGTTTTGAGATTTGGCGGTCCGCTCAATCTGACCAATGGGAAGATAGCTCGCCTGTTCCAGGGCTTTGAGCATTCTGTCCGGCACCACAAAACGCTCTCCCCGCATGGTATGCAAACGCATCAGGGCCGGGGCTGCAAAGGTCGCTCCCTTGGACAGAGCGCTGGCGAACAATGCCTGCGCAAATCGTTCGCTGTCAGGGGCCTGGCGCAACAGGCAGAGCAGGGCGAGATCAATGAGCGCTGCCGAGTCGCCGCTTTTGGCATATTCTATTTCAAGTGCGACGGCGCCGGCCCAGTTTTCCGCTCCCGACCAGCCCGCCGCACGTGCCACGCAATGCGCCATGCGAGCGGGAGGATAATCTGGAGCAATATTGGCAAAACGCGCTTCCGCAGCCGCGCGATCACGCGGTCCGCCAAGCCCCGCAGCCTCGGAGATGGCCAGGCGAAATGTCGCTGGGACGTGCCCGAGCTCAGCCGATTGTCTCAGAAAATTCCGTGCGGCAGCGAGGTCACCTTCGGTGTTCAACTGCTCCGCACGCTGAAAAAGTTCAAGCGCTGTTTCGGCCATTATCCAAGTCCATTCGAGGAATGCAATTTTCCTTCTGTTTATAGCAGTGTCCGGCGTTTCATAGGGTTGACGCTCACCCGCTTAAGGCATACCTACAGCGCCTTGACGCGGGATGGAGCAGCCCGGTAGCTCGTCAGGCTCATAACCTGAAGGTCGTAGGTTCAAATCCTACTCCCGCACCCAATTAAGCCCCTGAAAAGGTCTTCCTTTTCGGGGGTTTTCTTTTGGGCGCCTATTTCCCCAGCGTGTATTTCAGGATCTCGACCACCTGATCCGGTGTCTTTGCCCAACCTGATGCTGCGCCGTCGACTTCCTTCAGGGCGTGGACGATGTTCTCGTCATGCAGGGTGATGTAGGGCTTGCCGAGGGCAGCGCACTGACCGGCGTCGAACGCGGCATTCCATTGCTTGTACTTGTCGCCAAACCGGATCACCGCGATGTCGCATTTCTGGATCAGGGTCTTGATCCGCAGCGAATTGACCTTGGCCGACTGGTGGTCTCGCCAGAAATCATCGTCCGGCTTGCCGAGCACGTCGCCGGCCGCATCGCTGCTCTCATGATGGGTATTGGCCGAGGTGAAAACGATATCGAGATGATTGGCTTTCGCGCCAGCGATGATCTGGTCGCGCCAGTCCGTATGGATTTCGCCGGAAAGATAGACTTGCCATTGCATGGGTCAGCTCACTTTGAAGATTGGGTCTGTCACGATCGGCAATAAGGCCAAAACAGCGCCGAGGTAAAGGCTGTGCCAGCTCTGTTCGGTTCACGGGTCCGTGGCGAGGCAGGACAGGGTCTGGCTGACGTGCAGCGCGTGCGACTGCTTTATGAGAGCCCTTCGGCGCAGACGCGGTTGCGGCCTGTCGTCTTCGCCCGGCTGAGCGCGGTGTCTGCGCCCGCCACCATATCTTCGGAAGAGCGGCGATCCTTGTAGCCGCTGATCCCGAATGAGGCCGTCGCTGAGGCGAGACCGGCGTGACCGGAATTGCTGGGCATGCGCGTGCCTTCAAACTTGTGCTTGATCGAGACCATCAGATTGTAAGCCGAGGTGATCTCGATATTCGGCAGGATGATCGCAAACTCATCACCGCCATAGCGGGCCACAAGATCCTGTCCCTTGGTGTGTTCGAACAGAAGCGAGGCGAATTTCTTCAGGACTTCATCTCCGGTCTGGTGACCATAAGTGTCGTTGACGCGTTTGAATTCATCCAGATCCGCCAGCACGAGGCAGAAGGTTGACCCATTCTCGCGCGCATCCTCGATCTGCCAGTTCATGCGATCTTCAAAGGCCCGGCGGTTGCAGACCGCGGTCAGGGGATCGAGCATGCTCTGCTTGCGCGCCTGTTCGAGCTCATCATTCAGTTTCTTGACCCGTTCCTGCGTCTGCAGAAGACCCTGGCTGAGGCGGGAAGAGGCTTCGGCCATTTTGAGGCTTTCGCTGACCAGTTGCGACAGCATAGCCTTGAAGTCGCCATTGGCATCCTGCTTCTGCGTCGAGGTTTCGATGCCGTGCAGGGTGGAGCAGAATTCAGCATTCTGGGACATGCCGGATTTGATCAGTTCGGAGACATCCTGAATGCTCTCTTCAAACTCCTTGCCGATCGCTTCTTGCGCGGCGTCAGCGCTATTGTCAGCGAGAAACTCCCGGTGGATTTCCGCCAGCTCATAGCGATCAAGAGCGCGGCCGCTGGCGAGAAGTTTGTCGACCGCGACCGTTACCGCAGGCGGCGTGCGAGCCACATAGGCGTACCACAGCGCATAGGTTGTCGGATCCGGCGGTGTGCCGTGCTTCTGGATTTCCTGAAATGCCGCCTTGCAACGGCGGAAAATCAGCGAACGTTCGTTGGGTTGCGGCGCTGGGCTCTGCTCAGGGACTTGTTCTTTGACCGCGGCCTGCATTTGGATCTCCAGAATATGTCATCCGGATGAATCTACTCTAGGTTGTTTTAATTAATGTTAACTGCGCTGGATTGAGGCTGCGGGGCTTCGGATCGCGTGGCTAAACGGGATCTTTGACCCGAAGGAGCCGACGCGCCTCGCGGCGTAGATACTGATACAGCTCGTCTGGCATGGTCAGGAATTCAGGAACGATTCCGGCCATCGGCCAGATCACGCAATCTGCGCCGCGTGTGGCCAGAGCGGCGAGGTCGCGATGGATCACGCGCTTCGCTTCGTCCAAGGTTTCCGGCAGGAAAGGATCGAACGGGCCCCAGCTGACGGAGATGGCGTGGGCATTGGGTTCACCTCGCATTTCCCGCGCCAGACCGCGGCGGCCGTCGCGTTTGACATTGTCGCCATAGACATAGATCCAGTCGCGATTTGCCTTCAAATCGTCGCGCGTGATCCAGGTCTGCCGCCGGATTCGAATCGACGTGCCGGAATTGCCAAGTGCCATCAGATTAACCTGCCGTTTACCAATCGGAATGGTTAAGGCAAGAACCGGGCCAAATACTATTTAAAGTTGATTATTGAGCAGAGCACTCGCGCTCTAGGAGTCGTCGCGTCGCAAATCTTCGTTGAGGCTCGCCAGGCGGACGCTGACAATATAGGCCTGCTGGGACTCCATATTGGCCATGATCAGACCGGCTTGTTCGCTGTTCAGCAGGCGCAGGAATCCGGCCGCGAATCCCGGATCCATCTGATTGAATATGATTGCAGCCTGATCCGGTTTCATTGCGCCATACATCTGCGCCAGATGCTGCAGATCTTCACTGGCGAAGGCCTGCATATCCTGCCAGCGCGTATCGAGTGTGGCTTGCAGGGTGCTGAGATCTGCACGGGTTTGCTCAAGCTCCGTCGCCCAGGCCTCGAGTTCGAGCTCGCGTGCGTTCAGCTTGTTGGTTTCGGTGGACAGGCGCAGCTGGTCTGCCGCCAGAGCGTCGGCCATCTCGTCAGAGAAGCAGATCTGTCCGGTAATATCGGTCAATTTTGATCGCACGGGCGTGTGTTCCGGCGTCACTGCTGCAACCGCGAGCGCACTTGAGGCGGCGGTGGACACCGGTTCTGCGCCGCCCGGGGATGCGACACTGCTGGGCACCAGGCGCGATGCGGCGGCGACGGTGAACAGCACACCCAGGGTGAGCAGGACATTGGTTCGATTAGCCGCTTTCGCCACCATGCCTTAAACCACTTTCATCCGGGATCTGAGTTGAACGGGGCGCGTGTCGTGCGGCTGTATATCGCGCTGGGCGGCGGCGGCTGATTCTTCCGACATGTGCTTCATTCGGTGCATCAAATCGGTGATTTCGCGCAGGCGCTCATTCGAGAGCGTCAGGGCATCGCGCATCGCATCGGCCGTCTCCTGCGTGACCGGAGCCGCTTGAGGGGGCGACTGGTAAACGGGCTGCCTGACTGGAGGCGGCGCCTGGTTAAGGTCGTGTGTGAGGGTTTCGACCCGCTCACACGCCTGCTTGGCTTCCTCAATCAAGTGCGCGAGCCGAACCGCCAGTTCACCAGCATGATAGCGGGTCTCATCCGTGGTTGCGGAGACGGCGCTGATCGAATCAGACAGCGCCTTGATCGTCGCTCCGAGCCCGTTTCGCGTGTTTTGCAGGGCTCGTAATCTCCGGCTCAGCACCATGCAATAAATGCAGGCGACAGATGAGATCAGGATGATCGCGATATCAAACGGAGAAACTGGCACGCACTACCTCAACAAAAATTCGGTGATCATAACGCCCTTGGATACCCCGTCACCCAGGACAAGGTCTGCGCGACGAGCGAGTTGTTCGCGCATGTGATTGTAAAAGTGCGGATCCTCGAAGTCGGAGACTTCAACGGACCGGAGATAAAGCAAAAAAGCATCGATCAAGGCGGTTTCCGCCGATTTGACGTCTTTTGCCTTGGCTTTCTCAGTTGCCACGGAAACCTGCATCTTCAGATAGCGTGTCGCGGGCGCGCTGCCGATCGTGATCAGGATTTCCTGCACCGGCGTGTAAGTATGGGATTTCGCGGTCGCCGGCTTCTCTTTCGGGACATATTCCGGCTCGGCGGCTTCGGCCACGGTCGCGGCTGCGGTGGGGGATGGGGCGAGGAAGAACACGCTGGCGAAAGAGGTTGTGGCGCAGGCCAGGCCCAGCACCATGAGTCCCATCATGTTCAGACCTGATTTCGGGGCGGCTTCCGCCTCCGGATTCGTGTCATCCTTGGTGCTCATGTTGGCCCCGCTAAACCAAAAGTTGTTTTCCTGTTTAAATCAATCCCTAGTAAAGGAAGCCTTAACGCTTTCGCCCGAGATTTTAACCAAACTCAACCGTAACGAGAACTCGGGCCTTTTTGACATGGATTTTATCGCCACTCTGCGATCTCTCAGCTTGCAGCGCCAAATCATCCTTGGCCTCACTGTGCTCGGCGTCCTGGCGGCGATGACCTTCCTGGTGCGCACGACCATGAAGGAGCCCATGTCCTTGCTCTATTCCGGGCTTGATCCGGTGCGCGCGGGCGAAGTGATTAACGAACTCGAGCAATTGGGCGTGTCTTACGACATTCGCGGCGAAGCGATTTTCATTCCAGCCAATGTGCGCGACCGGACACGTTTTGCGCTGGCTCGCGATGGCCTGCCGCGCCAGTCGGTACAGGGCTATGAGCTGCTGGATGATGTGAACGGCTTCTCGGTCACGTCGGAAATGTACAATGCCGCCTATTGGCGCGCCAAAGAGGGCGAGCTGACGCGGACCATCCTGACCACGCCCGGGGTTGATTCGGCGCGCGTGCATATCGGGGCCAATCTCCGATCCGGCTTCTCGCGTTCGCAGCCGACCCCGACCGCGTCGGTGACGCTGTCTTCGGCGCGCCGCCTGAGCAATGGCCAGGCCGAGGCGATTCAGTTTCTGGTCGCGCTCGCTGTGTCGGGCCTGAACCCCGAAGATGTCGTCGTGATCGATCCGCGCCACGGCATCCTGGCTGGGCCGAACAAGGAAATCGTCGAAGCGCCATCGGTCGTGGCTGAAACCCAGGCCGGGGTATTGGAGCAGAAAATCAAACGGCTGCTGACGGCGCGCCTGGGCGATGGCAATGCCGAGGTTTCCGTCAGCGTCGATGTCAGCCGAGAGCGTCAGACCATTTCAGATGTCCGTTTCGATCCGGAATCACGCGTGATCCGGTCGCGCAGCACCAATGATGCGAGCGAAACCAATCAGGGCGGCGCAGGCAATCTCACGGTGGCGAGCAATCTTCCCGATGGCGCCGGAGCGGGGGGGCAATCGGAAAGCACCCGCAAGAATTCCGGCGAGACGGTGTCGTATGAGCTGAATGAGGTGCGCACGCAGACAGAGCGCCTGCCAGGCCAGATCGAGCGGGTGTCCATCGCGGTTCTTCTGAATGAACAGGCGCTCGGACTCGACTTCGCAGCGACAGACATTGCCCAGCAGCTCGAACAAGTTCGTGCGGATTTTGAAGCTCTGGTCAGTAACGCGGCGGGGCTCGACACCGCTCGCGGTGATTCGATCACGATCGAGCTGATGCCTTTCCAGGAATTGCCCGAAGTTGAAATGACCCCTGCGCCCGGTCTGATGCAGCGACTGATCGAGCAACATCTCTGGTCGGCTGTGCAGGCCATTTTCCTCGGCATTATTGTCCTCGCCCTCGGTTTTGGCGTGATGCGGCCCATGTTCGCCAATAGCGGTGCTGCGGCACGCGCAAGACAAGGCGAGGGAGCGGGCGGCGCGGATGGCAGCGTGGAAGACGATTTGTTCGGCGCCACGCCAACCGATCCGATTGATTATCTGAAGGACTATACCCGCGAAAATCAGGAACAGACGGCAGCGCTGCTTCAGGACTGGTTGAAAGAAGACCGAAAGATAGCGGCCAATGAATAGATTGTCGCCGCTGACCCTTCCCAGATTTGACGTCAAGGCGCTGTCGCGAACGGCGCAGACGCTGGAGGCACACACCCAGGCGCCGGACGGGCAGAGCGACTTTGTACCCGAGCCCGAACCAGAGCTGCCTGCTGACGCTCAGGCGGCCTCGCCGGAAGCGCCGGACCTGCAGGCGCCGGTCATTCCGGAGCCAGAGCCGGTTGACACAGGGGTCTTGCTCGCCAGTCTGGATCAGGCGCTTTCAGAGATTGAACGCCAAGCGACCACCACCATCCATCAAGCGATTGCCGAGTTTATCAGCTCGGCCTTTCCACGTTTGAGCGAGGCGTTTCTGGCCGCAGAAGTTTCGCAAGTGCTGGACAGCATGGCGCCGCCTCAGGTCGAAAAACTCAGTCTTCATATTCCATCGACGCTGGAAGCTTCTTTCCGGCAAGCCCTGCAAGCTTCGCCGCGCCTGTCGCAGATTTGCGAGCTGCACGCTTTGGATGCGCCAGACCAGATTCGGGTCGAGGCCGATTGGGGCGAAGGCGGGCTGAGTTTCGATATGGACCAGTTTCTAAATTCAAGTCTCGGACGCTTTTCGGGGCCGCACAACACATAAGAGGACAGGATGTCAGAACCAGAACGAGTAGAAAGCGTCGTCGGTGAAGCAGAGCGCCGCAGCGTTTCACCCGAAAACGAGTATCGACGGTCGATTTACGGCCTGCCGGTCAATGTGATTGTGTCGATCGGCCAGAAGAAATTGAGCGTCGCTGAGCTGTTGCAGCTCAAGCCCGATACGATCATTCCGCTGACCGCCAAGATTGAGGACCCGATTGAACTGGTCGTTGAAGACCGCGTCATCGCTCACGGTGAACTGATCGAACTCGAAGACGGCGCCATTGGCGTGCGCCTCACCCAGATCGAGGAACAAGAGGATGGCTAGCATTCGATCTACGAATTGGGATGGGCTTCTGGTCCGTTCCTTTTTGCTGATCGCTGGCTGCGTTCTGTTTGCCTCGGGCGTGGCGGCGGCTCAGACCGTACCAACTCCGGATGGTGCGGCGCTGGACAATATTCTTGGGGGTGACGGTCAGGGTCTGAGCGGAACGGTGGTTCAGCTCTTCCTGTTCGTGACTGTTCTCAGCCTGGTCCCAGGCATCGCCATGATGGTGACCTGCCTGCCATTCATGGTGATCGTCTTCTCGATTCTCCGTCAGGCGCTCGGGGTTCAGCAGGCGCCGCCAAACATGATGATCATGGCGCTGGCTATGTTCCTCACCTTCTTCATCATGGAGCCGGTCTTCATGGACGCCTGGGCGAACGGACTGTCGCCTTACATCGATGGCACCATCTCCGAACAGGAGGCCTGGCTGATGACGACGGATCCGTTTCGCGAGTTCATGACGCGTCGCACCGATCCTGAAGCGATCTACATGCTGTCGGACGCGCTCAATCGCCCGCTCGGACAGGATGATGAGCCATCCTTTGCGCTGCTCTCGACCGCTTTCATGCTGTCTGAGATCAAGCATGCCTTCCAGATCGGGTTTGTCATTTTCATGCCCTTCATGGTGATCGACCTGGTGGTCGCGTCCGTGCTGATGGCGGTGGGCATGATGATGGTGCCACCCACCGTGGTCTCATTGCCATTCAAACTCGGCTTCTTCGTTCTGGCGGACGGGTGGTTGAAAATCACAGAAGCTCTGATCAGGGGGTACGCCTAGGTGTCGACCAAACCAAATACCACGCAACAGTCTGAAAACACGACGCAGCACATCACGCCGTCGCAGCGTGCCGCTGTGGTCATCGCCATGCTGGGAGAAACCGCGGCGAAGCCGATCGTCGAGATGCTCGATGATCAAGCCATCGCCAATATCGCAGCGTCGTTGGAGTCGATCACTGTTCTGGCACGCGAGCAATTGATCGAGATCGTGATCGACTTCCTGCGCCAGCTGCGGATGAATAGCGGTTCTCTGCGCGGTGGATCGGAATCGGCGCGCAAGATTCTCGAAGGCGTCCTCGATGAGCCACGTCTAAATCTCGTCTATGGCGGGCAGATGATGGACGAGGACATTCCCGTTGAAGCGCCGAAGCTCGACAATCTGTCCGACATCTGGGCGGAGCTCGCGAAACGGGAGACTTCCAAAACAGCGGCTTATCTCGCGGGACTTACGCCCAATATTATCGCGCTCATCCTGCGCAACTTAGAGACTACGCTTTGCTCGGAATTGATCTGTCTGCTCAACGAAGATGTTCAGACCAAGGTGCTTGGCGAGATGGTCGATCCGCCGCCAGCCTCGCCGGATATCGACAGCGTCATCGCGCGCATGGTCAAGATGGAATACCTGCAAGCGGCCGAAACCGTTGATGCCGATGACACGACGCAGTTGCAGTCTGTGGGTGAGATGCTCAGCCTTGTTCCGAATGAGCGTCGCAAGTCGCTGATGGGTTTCCTGGAGCAGTCACATTCGGAGAAGGTCGATCCCATCCAGCGCGGCATGTTCGCGATCGAAGACCTGCCGAAAATCCTCAACCGCAACCAGATCCCGGTCCTGTTCAAGGCGATGGACCAGGCCTTCCTGATGGAGGTCCTGTGCTGCCTGCAAGCCCAGTATGGGGACGTGGCGGAGTATTTCCTCTCCAATATCTCCAACCGTATGGCTGATCAGTTCCGGTCAGAGCTGGAGCGTATGAGCGCCCCGGATCAGGCTGCAGCGGAGCTGACCGAAAAGAACTTCCTCACCAAGATGATGGAACTGAAACGAGACGGCGTCATCACCGTCGAACGGATCAAGGAAGAAGCGGCGGGCGAGTAGACGTCCGCCGCCGAATTCGCAGGAATAGTTTAGCGTACAACCAGTTCCGCGTGGATGGCGCCAGCGGCGCTCATGGCGCGGATAATGTCGGCCATTTCCTGTGGCCGCACGCCGAGGGCATTCAAGCCATCGATCAGCTGTGACAGGGTCGTATTGGACTCTAGCAGCGCAATGTTCTCGTTGCCGGTTTGCGTCACATCAATATCGGTGCGAGGCAGGACGATGGTTTCGCCTTCGGCAAACGGATTGGGCTGAGAGACGACCGGGTTCTCGCGCACCTTGATCGAGATATTGCCTTGCGCGATGGCGAAACAAGCGAGAACAGAAAAAAGGCGCATGCGATTATCTCAGATAGTTGAGGAGCGAAAGATTGGAGAGGCGGGAGGTCAGCAAGTAGGAGGCTTCAAGATTGGCCTCGAGTTCCTTCAGCTGGGTTGCGGCTTCGTACTGGTCCTTGCCGGTCAGATCCTGAAAGGAAGAGGTGAGAAGCACGGCTTCGCGACCGAGCAGATCGAGTTCTGATTGCAGGCTGGATTGGCGAATCCCGATGCCCGCTTCCACATCGACCAGCAGGGTGCGGCCGCGGTCGAGACGCGCCAGGGCATTGTCCATGGCAGGTGTGCCGACCGCTGAAAACGGAATGGCGGTACCGGGCGCCGACAGCGCCATGATAGAGAGGCCCATGAACATGTCTGAGAACGCGCCCTGGTTTGGCAGAACAGCATCGCCGTCACTCGCCGTCTGAGTGCCTTGATAGAAACTGGTCTGGAAACCGCCCGCCGGATCATCAAAATAGGTTTGGACCTGGGTGGCAAAATCATCTGCATCGACCGCACCGGCAGCGATGGTTTGCAGGTCATTCAGCAAAACATCTGCGCTCTGAAAGGGCTGCGTCGCGGTCGCGTCGCCGGAGAATAGGTAGCGCTCACCATGGCGCACATTCAGGCGCGAGAGGACTTCGCTCAAGGCTTCGCGGGCTTGTGCGGCAACGGTTTGCTGGCGCTCAACATCAACAATCCCGATTGCCGCCTGCATTTCGAGCGACAGGCCTTCTGTCAGATCTCGGACGGATCCCAGGGCGTTTTCGGACAGGGACAGACGAATCTGGCGCAGCTGAATGCGGGCCTGGTCGTCTGAATTCTCCTGCAACGCCTTGTCACCAAGCAGCGCGTGATCGATACGCCCATTGAGATGGGAGATGAGATCGGCCTGACGTCCCGTGGTCGCCTCTTGCGCGCGATCGGCAATTTGCGTGCGAAGCTCGCTGATCGAATTGCTCAGCGCGGTGCTCAGAAAGCTGTTGAGTGAAATCGATGACATGGCCCTACAACTCCATCAACTGATTGATCATCTGGCTTGCCGCTTCCAGCACGCGGGCATTGGCGGCAAAGGCTTGCTCGATCAGCAAGAGGTCTTGCATCTCGCGCTCAATATCGACGCCGGTTTCGGCCGCTTCGACTTCTTTCACAGCATCATGCTGCAGCGTCACTGAAGAGCGAACTGCTTCGTTCTGGATCCGGTTTTGCCCAGCCAGAGAGCCAAGCTGCGCGATCAGGTCGCTGGCGGAATAGCTTCCCTGAAGGCCGGGCTGCGAAATTGTGCTGAGCTGCCCCAGGGCGCCGACCAGACCATTCAGTATTGTCGTGTTTCCGGGATTGCCCTGGGCAACCGCGCCGAGTCCGTCGCGCAGACGCCAGGCCGCACCGCCCTGGGCCGGATCAACCAGCGCATTCAACTCGAGACGGCTGGCAATTCCGGCACCCGCCGCTGCATTGGTATCGAGGAACAGGCCGGGATCGCCGACCAACAATGTCGGGTCGATGGCGGGATCTGTGAACCGGTCGATCATGTCCTGAGCCATGGTGTCGAGCTGGTTTTGAAGGGTTGTGAGATCCGTGTCACGCAAAGTGAACAAGGCGGCCAGCGATCCGCTGGATACAGCGCCAAATGTCGGCGCGCCAGGCGTGATGTCGACGCCGTCAACGGTCAGGCCTGAGAGCTCCCCACCGGCCAGCGAGAAGTCCGGCGACATCGTGTTGCTGGGTGTAAATTCAATGAGTCGAGGGGGTCCGGCGACCAGGTACACGCCTTCGATGGTGAGCACATCAATGGCACCGCTATCGCGTTCAAAGGTCTGGATCGGAATATGTTCGGCAATGCGATCGAGCACGCGTCCGCGCTCATCAAACAGGGCGGCTGCCTGCGCTGTGGTGCGATCAAGGCTCGCCAAAGAGCGGTTAAGGTCGGAGATCTCCTGCAGCGACGCGTTCACGATGGCGACGCTGTCGGTAATGTCCTGATCGGCCTGGAAGCGGCGCTCGTTGATCAGGTCGCCAAGCGCGTTGAACTCGGTGACAAGATCCTTGGCTGACTGCACGACCTGATTGGCATGTGTCGTTGATTCCGGGCTGAGCGCTGCGTCGCGCAGCGCGGTCTCGAACGAATTCAGCCTCTGGAACAGGGTCGAGCTTTCAATGTCCTCACCGATCCGTTGGGACAGAGACGCCCAGGACGAGGAGAGAATTTCGGCTTGTGCGTAATCACTGGCCAGAAGCCTGCGTTCGCTGGTCAGGCGCGCATTGGTCGAGCGATCGATGCCTTCGACCTGTACCCCGGCGGTTTGCGCACCGAGAATGGTCTCGCTGACGCTCAGCGCCCGGCGAACATAACCGGGCGTTGAGGCGTTGGCGATATTGGTGGCAACCAGGTCCGCACGCGCGCCAATGGCGTCGAGTCCGGACCTGGCGGATACGATGGCACTTGAAATGCTCACGTCGGGCGCCCCTCTGAACTAGCGAGACTTATCGCTTCAGATTGGTGGTTTCCTGCAGCATCTCATCGACGGTCTGAACGATCTTAGCGCTGGAAGAATAGGCGCGTTGCGTCTCGATCAGGTCGGTCAATTCGCGCGCAATATCGGTGGTGGATTCCATCAGGGCAAAGCCTGAGATCGATCCAACCGGTCCGGTACCTGCATCCCAAAGATACATGTTACCGCTTTGCGCAGAGAAGGTGTAAGCCTGTCCGTCGAGCGGTTTCAGGCCGTCCATGTTCGGCACGTCACCAACCGGGATCTGATACAGGGTTCGGCGGAAACCGGTATCATAGATCGCCTGCAGGTTTCCAAGCTCGTCAATCTCAATCGACTGCAAGTCGCCGATCGGCGCACCGTCTTTGGTCACCGAGGTGGGTGAGAACGGGGCGGACAGTTGCGTCATGCCAGATGTGTCCAGCGGACGACCGATGAAGACATCGACCGGGCCATGCACGAGGTTGAGGGCGACTTGTCCAGTCGTGGGATCATAGGTAGCGCCGCCGGATGTCGTGACGCTGGCAATGCGGCCACCATTCGCGGACGTATCGTCAAAGGTCAGATCCAGGCCGCCGATCGCGGTCGTCGGATCCCCGGCATCGTCAAAGATTTGAACCTGCCACTGATTGGAAGACCCGGTGCCCGGGACGACAGGTGTGAAATCCATGCGCAGCGTCTGGGCGCGACCGAGATTGTCATAATACTCAATCGGCAGGCTGTAGCCGCCGCCAGCAGACCCGGCGGTGGTCGCGTCAGCCGGCAGGTTGATGCCGACTTCGATCGAAGCTGTGGGAGACGCCACGAACTGCGACGTCGCAATGTTTACGGGCTCCAGATTGGTGCCGCTATTGCGGCTGACATTGCCAATCGAACCGGCACTGTCAGCGGGCCACCCAAGAAGGAACAGGCCACTCTGTGTGCGCAGGTTGCCATTCTGGTCGGCGGTGAAGGACCCGGTGGGCAGCAGCATCAGATTTCGGTCTGCGGCTGTTTGATCAACCCCTTGAACATCGGTCACCGGGACCAGGCCCCGGCCAGCGACGGCGATGTCCGTCGCATTGCCGGTTGAGATCAGAGAGCCGACGGCACTCACATCCTTAAACGTGTCGACCATAACCCCGCCCGCGGAATATGCGGACGATCGCTGTTCCAAAACCATGGAGGAAAACTCCACCTGACTTCGTTTGTACCCGAAGGTTTCAGAGTTTGCGATATTGTCGGAAATTGTTGAGAGGCGGGTCGAGTTGGCATTGAGGCCCATGACCCCGGCGTTCAAAGATGATGATATACTCATGTCGGTTGCTCCTGCAGTCGATGCAACCGAAAGTAGAAATCATTGGTTAATAAGCGAATAACTCAACTTAAGAGGGATTTAACTCGCCACTTCCTGCTTTAGCAGCGTGATCGAGATCCGGCGATTCTGCGCCGCAAAGGGATCGTCCGGGATCAGCAAATCCGTATCGGCGCGGCCAGAGACTTCCTGAATTCGTTCCAGTGGGAAGCCGTTCTCGACCAGCAGACGACGGGCGACATTGGCGCGCTCTGTCGACAGGTCCCAATTGTCGAACCGGTAGTCATCGCGAAAAGCCAGCGAATCGGTATGGCCGACAACTTTGATATTGTTTCCGAACGCTCCGAACGAATCAGTGACCGTTTGCACGAGGTCATCCAGCAAACCGGTGGGCTGGCTCTCACCGAGCGCAAAAAGCGGTTCGTCTTCAGAATCGACAAGCTCCATGACGATGCCTTCTGGTGAGAGCTTCACCTGGATGTGGTCGCTAAGCGACTTCGCCTCTTCGCTGAGCATCATTTCGAGCTGGGCGATTGCGGCCGCTTGTTGAGCTTCTGTAATTGCTTCGCCCGACGAGCTCTCGGAGAATTCAGCAGCTTCATCCTGCGTTAGCGGCTTGGTTTTCGCGAGGGTCGACGAGGCCGTCGCACCGGTGCCCATCTTGGCATAAGTTTCTTCGGTGAAGATGGACGAGCCGTTCAAGCCGTCCGAACCACCACCGGAAATTCGCGAGATCGGAATGGTCGGGTTGAAATAGTCGGCAATACCCTTGCGCTGTTCTTCCGTCGTCGCGTTGAGCAGCCACATCAGAAGGAAGAAGGCCATCATCGCGGTCACGAAGTCCGCATAGGCAACCTTCCAAGCACCGCCATGGTGTCCGTCACCGCCACCCTTTTTCTTTTTCTTGATGATGATGACCGGAGCCATTCCGTTCGACGCGTCAGCCATGGTGCCTACCCAAAATTTTCACTGAGGGTGGCTTAGCAAAGTACGGTAAATTTCCGAAATACAACTCAAGGTCGATTTTTTGGGCTCTGCTAACTTTTTATTCACCATAGAATTCAATCTTAAATAGAGAGATCTCTCATTCATCCAGGGGTGTATTTTGAGCGCCGTGCTTCGGAAAAAGCTTGAATCGAGTGGCGGCGTTCCGCCACGTGTGCTGCAGAACAAGCCGTTCTGGACAACCCTTGAGCATACAGTTTCCACCTGGTTGAACGGTGTTTTACAAGACGAGGGCGACCTGCGATTGCAGTCGCGCGAGGTCAGTCCTGGCGCTGCGCTCGCGGATGATTTGTTCGGCGCATATGTCTACGGCTTCCGAAACGAAGACCGCGATTTTGTTGTCGCCGTATCGATCGACAATCTCGTCGCCGCGCGATTCGCGGCGCAAAAAATGCAGCAGGACGCCTCGCGCCTGGCCGAAGCCCCGCAACTTTTTTTGCAGCTCTTGCTGGAACCGCCCGCATCGGAGCTGAGCGCGGCGCTGGCTGCGACCTTCGATATGCTCGGGGAAGACGGAGAGCCGCCTCAGGCGGCCGCCTTCGAGACGCTGGAAGTCGAGGGCAATTGCCTTATCGTCTATTATTTGTGCGACCTGGAAGGCCAGGCCTTCCGCATCGGCGTCGCCCTGAAACTCGACGCCGTGCTGGCGATAGCGAATTCCGCGGGCGACGATTCCCCGGGTGGGGGGGCCGTCACTGGAGACGCCAAGAGCTTTTCGCAGCCGCGGGTTCAAAACTCCAGCGTCCAGCTCGATGTGGTGCTCGACCGCCTGCCGATGACTGTCGCGGACTGTCTACGGCTTGAGGAGGGATCTGTGATCTCGCTGCCCGGCACGCACCGGTCGAAGCTGACCATCACCGCCAACACGGTGGAAGGCCCCGTGGATATTGCCGAGGGCGAGCTTGGGGTCTGGAAACATCAACGAGCTGTTCGATTGAAGTCACCAATCGATCCGGCCTTCCTCCGGGAGGTCGCAACGACATGAGTAGAATTTGTAGAATTGGGTTGAAGGGAGGCGTTCTGTGGGCGCTATATTAGGACTTGCCGTGACAATGTGCATGGTCTTCGGCGGCTATATTCTGGCCGGTGGTAAGATGAGCATCATTCTGAAGTCTCTGCCATTTGAGATGATGATGATCGGGGGCGCCGCGACGGGCGCGTTTCTCGCTGCGAACGACTTTTCAACCATCAAGCATACAGGCGGCGACGTTATGGCGGCCGTGGCCGGGCCCAAATGGAAGAAAAAGGATTATCAGGATCTGCTCTGCATGATGCATGAGCTGCTCAGCGTCCTGAAGGAAAACCCGGTCGACATCGAAGCGCATATCGAGGCGCCGAGCGAGTCTGAGATCTTCCAGCGCTATCCGAAAATCCTCAAGGATCATGAGGCAGTGGAAATGATCTGCGACACGATCCGTTCGATGATCATGAATTTTGACAATGTCCACCAGGTTGAAGAGCTTCTCGAGAAGCATCTGGAAAGCCTGCTGGAAGAACGCCTGCACGGATCTCACGCATTGCAGAGCATGGCTGACGCCCTTCCAGCGCTCGGAATTGTTGCGGCGGTTCTCGGCGTGATCAAGACCATGGCTTCGATCGACAAGCCGCCAGAGGTGCTCGGCGGCATGATCGGCGGCGCGTTGGTCGGGACCTTCCTCGGGGTGTTTCTGGCCTATGGTGTGGTCGGTCCGCTCGCGGCCAAGGTCTCGCATACGCGCAAGGAAGAGCATTATTTCTATTCGATGATCGGTGAGATGCTGGTCTCCAGCCTGCACAAGAACCCGGTCAATATTTGCCTGGAGGTGGCGCGCCGACATGCGCCCGCCCGGGTCCGCCCATCATTCGATGAAGTTGAAGAAGCGGTGAAAGGGCTACGCCAAGCAGCATGATCCGGCGACTGACATATGCCAGCCTCGGCCTGGTTCTGACAGCGGCAGCTTATGCCGACCCGGAACCAGGACCAGACCAGCTGAGTGACGAGCCCGTCCGCGAAGATACCGCGGCGGGCTTGGACGCATTTGTTGAGACCGCAATTCGCGGCGGGCTATTGGTCCGCAATGGCGAGGCCGAGATGACGGATTCCGAGGCCGTCTCCATGCCGCAGGCCATGGTCTGCCTGGATGAGTACCCGCTTGATTTTTCGGTGGAAAAATCACTGCGGCGGTTCACCGAGCTGCCGGGAGCCCAGATCGAGGATGGCGGGGACGGCGAAGCTGCATTCCTCAAAGACCTGAAGTCGAAACTGGCGCTCGGCCTGTACAGTGAAGCAAGAGCGATGCTGGCCTTTGCGCCGGATGAGAAGTGGCAGGTCTATCGCAAGTTCATCGATCTCATGGCAGCTCGAAACGAGCCCGATATTGCCTATTTCCGGCAACTGACGACCTGTCATGGCGAAGCCGATTTCTGGCTCGCCGTCGCAGAGTTGCGTGGATTTGAACCGGACGGGGTCGAACGGATCCAGCGCCACATTCCAGGGCTTCGCGGATTGCCGCATAATATGCGCCAGGACGTTGCGACGCAGGCCATTCCTACCCTGATCCTTCAGCGACGCGCTGATATTGCTCAACAGGTCCTGTCGACTTTCTCGGTGGAGGAGATCGAGAACTCGACCCAGTTGACGGCTCTGAAGACGGCCATCGCCGACATGCCAAATGGCAGCGAGTCCGATGATCGACTGGTCATGCTGATGAGCCGACCGACCCTGAAACTGCCGGCGCTGCTGATCCTGATCGAGCGGGACGGGACGCTCCGCCCGACCATCAAGGAGTTCGCGCTGGAAGAGGCCTGGGCCATTCTCGAGCAGAATGACACCAAGCACGGCTTCGAGCAGGTCCTCGCTTTCGTGATGCGGAACCTGGAGAGTGACAATCTCTATGCCGGGCTGCAGCGTGTGCGCACCTTGCCAATCGCGGAAGCGGACGATGTTCGCGCCGCTGTTGATCGCAACATTATTGAATCGCTCGATGATTATCTAGCGAGCGCGGAGCCAGCGGCCTCTCTCAAGGGGCTGAAGACCCTGACGCAATTCCATACCAGCCTGCCTTACAATGAACGCGGCAATGCGCTGCGCCGCCGCGGGGCGGAGATCGCATTGGAGCTCGGTCTGCTCAGCCTGGTCGAGGCGTTGCTGGAGTCCGTTGAGCGAGATGAAGAGGTGGCACACCTTTTGGCCGCGGCCGCGTATTGGAGCGGCGATGATGAAGAGCTGTTCGATCTGCGCGCCGCCTATCCGAGCCTGATCGATGTGAATCGGATGGCCGGAATCCGCGCCGTGCAAGCGGGCGCCGCGCAAGTTGCGGCGCAATCTTACGCGCAACTCGATGGCGAGCCATCGACCCGTCTCGAACTCCTGGAAACAGGCGCGCTCGAAGACGACTGGACGCTGTATGCAGCGCACGGGGACGCGCTCTCAGGTGAACTCAGCCTTGAAGACGGCCTGCGCATGGAACGCGTGAAGCGCATCCATAATGGCAAGGACACTTCCGGCCGCACGCGCAATACGCGCCTTCGCCCATCCCAGATTGCGCCGCTTCTCGACGCATCAAAACTCGCCCTCTCATCTTCGCAGGCAGGAGCCAGCCATGAGTAACAGCATCTACGCCACGCTTTCCCGGCAAGACGGTTTGTTGAAGGAACTGCAAGTCGTCGCCAACAATATCGCGAATGCCAACACGACCGGTTACAAGACGGACCGCGCGGTGTTCGCCGAATACCTGGTTCAAACAGGCACCGATACGCCGTCCCTGTCCATGGGGGCGCTCGCCGGGCACAATTTTGATCTGACCCAGGGCACGGTAAAATTCACCGGCGGGCAGTTTGACGTCGCGATTCAGGGCGAAGGCTTCTTCGCCGTGCAAACTCCAGCAGGCGAGCGCTTGACCCGGGCTGGATCCTTCCAGGTCTCTGCTGAAGGCGAATTGATCACGCCGGACGGGGCCAGCGTGCTCGACTCAGGAAACACCCCGATCCAGATCCCGCCCGAGGCGGCCAATATCTCGATCGCTGGTGACGGGTCGATTACCGTTGATGGCGAACTGCTTGGGCAATTAGGCGTGTTCCGAGCGACCGGTCAGCTGCAGCGCGACACCGATACGCGCTTCACGGCTGAAGGCGGCATCGAACCGATCGAGAATGCCAACGTGCTTCAGGGCGCGCTTGAGGCTTCCAATGTTTCTCCCGTTCTGGAGATGGCGCGAATGATTGAGGTCCAGCGCGCCTATGAAGCGGGACAAAACGTGCTGGAGGAGGAACACCAGCGCATCAACCAGACGATTACAGCGGTGAGGAACCGGTAGGCACAGGAGGTAGCCCATGAAATCGCTCCAGATAGCAGCAACCGGCATGGCCGCGCAGCAAATGCGCGTCGATGTCATTTCGAACAATATCGCGAATATGAGCACCGCAGCCTACAGGCCGCGCGTCGCCGAGTTTTCCGATCTTGTCTATCAACAATATCTCACGCCAGGTACGCTGACGTCGCAGCTCGGCACGGTCGTCCCTGCTGGCATCCAGCTCGGTACCGGCGTGAAAGCCTCGACCGTCTCGGTCGAGATCACACAAGGCTCGATGCGCCAGACCGGCGGCGAGCTTGATATCGGCATTGACGGTAACGGCTTTCTCGAAATCACCCTGCCGGATGGCGAGTCGGCTTATACGCGCGACGGCAAACTCAATCGCAGCGCCGATGGCCAGATCGTCACCATGGATGGCTATCCGCTGGCCGATGGCATCACAATTCCAAACGATGCGAACCGCATCTCGATCAGCCGGGATGGGCAAGTCACAGCCTATTTCGACAATGACGAGAACGGCCAGGCGCTCGGGGTCATTTCGCTGGTCAGCTTCGTCAATGAGAAAGGGCTCGAAGCCCTTGGCGACAATCTGTTCAGACGCACCGAAGCATCCGGTGACCCGAACCAACAGGTGCCGGGCACGAACGGCCTCGGCACATTGCGGCAGGGTTTTCTGGAAGATTCCAGCGTCGATGTGGTCAAGGAAATCTCTGACCTGATTGAAGCGCAGCGGGGCTATGAGCTGAATTCCAAGGTGATCACGGCCTCGGATGAAATGCTCGCCGCCACCACGCGTCTGAGGTAGCGCCATGTTTAGCGCCATCTTCTTCAGCCTCGGGCTGACCCTGTCGAGCCCGGTCTCGTTGACCGCCAATGATGTCATCCGCGCCGGCGATGTCATCACCCCGGAAAATGCCAGTCCGGAAGGCGATGTCTGGCAGGATGAACATGCATCCCTGCTGGGCCGCGAGGTCCGGCGGACTGTTTATGCAGGCCAGACCATTCAACAAAAAGACACGCGGAGCCCGCGCCTGGTGAAGCGCAATCAGCTTGTCACAGTAAAGTATATGAGAGGGCCGTTGGAGATTTCTCTGACCGGCCGCGCCATGGGGGAAGCCGGTCTGGATGAGACTGTCCCCGTTTTGAACCTCCAGTCGCGCCAGGTGGTTGAAGGTACAGTCCAAGCAGGAGGCTGGATATGGGTAAAATAGGATTTTTCGCGGCGACCGGCATGGTCGCTCTGACGGTTTCAGCTTGCGCGTCGGGCGGCTCGGACCCTGTGCAACAAGCGGCCGCACCACAGCATCAGATTGATTGGGCGCAAACCTCGCGTGCCGAAGACCCGGTGCAGGCTCAATCTGCCTCGCTCTGGACGACCGCGCCGAATGCATTGCTGGGGATGCGCCGCGCGAAGGATGTCGGCGACCTATTGACGGTCGTGGTCGACATGAATGACCAGGCCAATGTACAGACCTCGCTGTCGCGGAACCGTTCAACCAATGAGCAATTCAATCTCGGCGCCTTGTTCGGGCTTCCGCAAATCGCGGACTCCGTACTTCCGGGAAGTGGCACGCTCTCGCCTGGTGTCGATTATGATCGCACCTCCGCGCTCACCGGAGCGGGCGCGGTCAATCGGGCAGAGCAAGTGACCTTCCGCCTGTCTGCGCGCGTGGTGGGTGTCGAGCCGAACGGAAATCTGATCATTGCCGGTTATCAGCAGACCCAGGTCAGCAATGAAATCCGCTACCTTACCGTCTCGGGGGTCATACGCGCCCAGGACATCACCCGCACCAATACCGTGTCCTACGAGAAGATCGCGGACGCCAATCTCTCTTACCTGAGCCAGGGTGAAACCATGGCCGGGATGAAACGTGGCCTTGTTCCCAGGGTCCTCGAAACTGTCCTCCCGTTCTGAAAGGAAATGTGATGAAACTCATCGTCACCAGTCTTGTCGCAATCATCTTTGTCGCCGCTGGCAGCTTTGCAGCGGTGGTCCTGAAGACTCCCTCCGAGGCGACGGCCGTACAATCCGATAAGGGGGGCGATGAGTATGCTGACGGCGATCATGGCGATGATCACGACAAATCGGATAAGAAAACGGCCAAGAAGGATGACGGTTACGGCAAAAAGCCGAGCTCTGGCAATACGGCCTATTACAAGTTCAGCCGTGAATTCGTTGTGCCGATCATGCGCGGCGGTCAGGTCAACAGCTTGATCATCCTTCACATCAGTCTGGAAACGGATTCTTCCACGTCAGAGAGACTCTTCTCCGAAGAGCCAAAACTGCGCGACAATATCATGACGACGCTGATCGCCCTCAGCAATGATGGTCGCACGCTGGAAGAGCCGACCAATATCAATAATTACGAGACGATCCGATCCATGATCCTGATGAATCTCAAGGACTCGATTGATGACGGCATCGAGAATGTTCTGATCGTCGATATGGCGAAGCAGAATCTCTAATTCGGCGTGATCTTGCGGGTGGTCGCGAGATCACCCGTCAGGTAATTGTCCGTACCCAGAATCAGCTTGCCATTTTCGTTTCCGAGCGCGGTGACCTTGCTGATAAATTCAGCTTCGGTTTGCGCGATCGGCTGACCGTCTTTGAACAGATCCAGCTGGAACTCGTAAATCCCGCTTGCCGCCTTGGCGTTTTGTTCGGCCAGATCTCCATCCCAGGTATAACGTTCCGTGGACGGATCAAGAGCCTCTTGCCAGACCACATTGTTCTGACTGTCCTTGACCGTGAGCACCGCCTGATCATGCGCGAAGGATGGGCTCACTTCGAACTCGACCGGCTCGCCTTCATAGGCGACATGCTTGGACGCCACGGCGACTTCCTGGCCGAGCCAGTCATTCGCAATGATCGAATGCAGGTCGCCAATCATCGCGGCAATGTTCTCTAAACTGGAATTTGTCTGCACCTGTTGTTCAAGCGAAGAGAAAGTCGCGAGCTGCTCGACAAACTGCGTCGAGTCGAGCGGCGAAAGCGGATCCTGGTTTTGGATCTGAGCGGTTAACAAGCGCAGGAACTGGTTGAATTCCTCGCCAATCCCGCCTGCGTCCAGAGCCGAATTTGAAGCGCCCGTGCTGCCCGTGCTTCCTGTTGTAGCGGCTGGATTAATCTCGGTCATGGCGGACTCCTAAAGCGTAAGATCGAGCCGGTCAGGGCGCGTATAAGCGGCATTGGACCGAACAATCTGGGCCGGGGCGGGGGCCTCTTCGGCGGCTGAGAACATATCGCTCGAGCGGGCAGGCTCAGACATCTGCCAGGTGGACTGGGATTGACCATCCGCCTGTTGCTGGAAGGACAGATTCTGTTCCGACAGGCCATGCTCTTTCAGCGCTGCGGTCAGTTCAAAGTGCAACTCTCGCAGGCGGCGGAGCGCTTCGGGATTTTCCGAGGTCACTGTAATCTGCTGCAAGCCTTGGGCATCAAACTTGAAATCGATCGCGACGCGTCCGAGCTCCGGTGGATCCAGCTGGACAATGATTTGTTCGCGTGGCTCAGCCCCATTCTTCAAGGCATTGAGAATGATGGAATTGACCTCACTCGGCGCTGCAATCGGGACAGACGGCGCGACCGGGGTCAGGCCTGAGGTGACCGCGGGCGCGGATGTTGACGTGGCCTGACCTAGCGAGATCGGCGCCTCGGGAAGGGCGGTCGTCGCGGCGTTTCCGGTAATATCGCCGGTGATGGCCGCGAACAGGCCCTTAGGCGTACTGGCAACGGCATCTGCCTCGCTCGCCAATTGCGAAAGTTTGACATCATGCGGTGGCAGATCGATTCCGCCTTGTTGACGCACAATCCGCAACGTTTCTTCTGCGGCTTCCGGCGCCGGACGTGCGGTGGTCGGTTGCGGAACCGCCTCCGGAACTGAGCGTGCAGGTTTGGCGATTGCCTCGACCGAACTGTCTGACGAAGCGCGCAAATCGGGACCAGTTGTTGAGTCTGGACTGGCGTTCGATTTGGCCGCTTGGGCCTGCTCAATCGTTGCAGTGCCTGGCGCGATCGCGGCCTGTGCACGTTTGGTTGACAGGGCCATGTCCGCGTCACTTTCGGGCAATCCCTCCGCCGCGGCAAGAGTCGGGGCGCCAGCTGCATCCTTCGAGGAAGGAATCGAAGGCTCGGCGGTTGCCAGACCAGGCGCGGATTTTGTCTTGAGTTCGGTCTGTGAGGTCTCTGCCCCTTCGATTTGCGCGCGTGCGGGATCGATCTGCTCAGAGTCGATCTGCGGGTTTGCAATCTCGGACTGAATGGCCGTTTGCGCCGGCTCCCTGTCACCCATCGAGGTTGGGTCGGCGACGGGCGCATCGGATTTCGGATCAGACGCGTTCGTATCAGGACCATCGGACGGATCGCGGGCAACCATATCCGAAAAGGAGGGCTGCTCTGATGGCGACGAAGGGTCTGAGAGTTTGTTTTGCTTGGGCGCAGCCTGAGCGGGCGCCAAGCCTTCAGAAGGTAAGATCGATATCATTTAGCGTCATCCTGACTGGCCCCAATACAACAAGGGGGCGTAAAGACTGAATTAACAACTTTAAGTTTAAAAACGATTAAGCATTCGAGGGTCTAGGAATGACCACAACACCGCCGATCAATGTCCTGCCGACCAGCCTAGCGCAGGCGCCAACGCAGCCGAAACTCTCCACGGAAGAAGACACCAATATCCGTTTCGAGCAGTTGCTCTGGGCCGAGCTTCTCACCCATACCGGGCTTGAAAAAGCCCTGACGCTCGGGGGCGGAGACGGCGCCGCGATGTTCTCAAGATACTTTGTCGAAGCGATCGCCGAGGACATTGCCAAACAACACCCGCTTGGTCTTCTGGATCAGCAGGATACCGCGCCAACGCCGATAGATGCAAAGGTGGAGACGGACTCATGAGCATGACCACCGAACAACTAGAAGCCTGTCTCGCCTCTATTGAATCTTTATTTGAAAGAGAGGCGGAATTCATTGTTGCCGGAAATCTCACTGAACTCGGAGAGCTCGCCAAAATCAAACTCGAGCACTTCAATCAGTTAACAACGGCGATTGAATCGGGCGCATTGTCTCAGCAGCCGCCCGCTATGATTAATCGTATTCAGAAGGTGCAAGCCACCGCGAGTGAGCACAGTCGGCACCTTGAAGCCATGCGTCACGGACTCGGACGCATCCTGACGCGGTTGGGCCGCATGCAGTCGGATACGCTGGTTGGATCGTACAATTCCGTCGGTAGCCGGGTGAAATTTTCAGACTCGGTCGGCGGCTTCGAGAGCAAAGCTTAGCATTAAGAAAATGTACACCCTGTAATAGTAAACAGGAAAATACAACCAAGAGTGGTTTGCCGTAAAAGGGCTGTCAGGATGACATTGAACAAAGAGTCCCTCTTAGGACCACACCAATATAGGAACAGCATCAATGTCTAGTATTCTCACTAATAATAGCGCCATGGTTGCGCTCGAAACATTGCGCGGCATCAATAAAGATCTCGCAATGGTCCAGTCTGAAATCTCGACTGGTAAAAAAGTTTCGTCTGCTAAGGACAACGCCGCGATCTGGGCGATTTCAACGGTCATGTCTACGGACGTTGAGAGCTTCAAGCAGATCCAGGACTCACTGAATCTCGGTAACTCTTCTGTCGGTGTTGCACGTTCGGCGTCTGAGCAAATCACGAGCGTTCTTCAGGACATGAAAGAACTGATCGTTTCAGCTCAGGAAGAAAACGTTGACCGGACCAAGATCCAGACCGACATCGCCGCTCTGCGTGACCAGGTTGGATCTATCGTTGGCGCCGCTCAGTTTAACGGCCTCAACCTGATCGACGGTGCATCTACTGACGATGTAAGCGTTCTGGCGTCTCTGGACCGTACCTCTGCCGGTACTGTCAACGCGTCTTACATCAACGTAGCTCGCGCTGACCTGTCTATCTCCAACTCCAGCACGGCTGCCACTTATGGCGGTACGGCTGTGACCGACCTGTCTCTGATCGACAATGGCGGCACCAATGCTGGTACGGCTGACACGGTTGCTGACGCTGCGACTCAGACGATCACCATCGCGTCTGTCGCAGACGGTAACGGTTACCGCATCGAGCTGGACGACACAGGTACCAACAACAATATCGGCGTTCGTACATTCGAGTATGTTGCTGGTGCTAGCGACAGCGCCAACTCCGTCGCAGCCAACCTCGAAACTCAGCTTTCGAACTTCCTGGCAGCGACTGGTCAGACCGACTATGTTGTTTCTCGTACGGATAATGCGATCTCGATCACCAACAATTCTGGTGACACGGTCGACATTACCAGCTTCTCGTCTACTGGCGGTACAGCTGGCGTTTCTGCTGGTGGCCTGGGTGACCTCGCAACCATCGACGTCACGACGGACACAGGTGCAACCGCTGCTCTGACGTCTATCGAAACCCTGCTCGGCCAGTCTATCGACGCCGCTGCTGGCTTCGGTTCGGCTCAGAAGCGGATCGAAACTCAAAGCGAGTTTGTTCAGACCATGGTCGACTCTCTGACGACTGGAATCGGTGGTCTGACCGACACAGACATGGAAGCAGCTTCGGCGAAACTGCAGGCCCTTCAGGTTCAGCAGCAGCTTGGTACTCAGGCTCTGTCTATCGCGAACCAGGCGCCACAGTCTCTGCTGTCACTGTTCCGATAATACCAACCGCCTGGAGCGCTTATTCGAGCGCTCCAGGCTCTTTTATAAGATCCTGGGAGGATTGATTGCAGGCACTGGCTCACAAAGCGTATGGCGAAGTTCGTAACCGAACCGCTGATAACAAGTCTCTCGAACATGCTTTGTTTCAACAAATCACCGATGGACTGATCGCTGCGAAAGATCTGGAGAAGACCGATCCTTCAACCTGGGCAGACGCTGTAAATCGTAATCTCGAACTGTGGACCCTCCTCGCCACAGACCTGCTTCATCCTGAAAATCAGTTGAATGAAGCCACGCGTAAGTCGCTGCTTGAACTTTCCATTTTCGTCCGACGCGCCAGCATGAAAATCCTGAGCGGCGAAGGCGATATTGCTGATCTGATCGAAATCAATGAGTCCATTATGGGTGGTCTCAAGGGTTAGGTTTGAAAAACGAGAGTAGACTTAAAGAGGGGACTAGGAATGTCCGGTTTAATGCTGAAACTCGCTCCGGGTGAGCGCTTTATTATCAATGGGACCATGCTGGAAAACGGCGATCGCCCGGGACGCATCCGCGTGCCGGGACCTGACGTTATGGTGCTGCGCTGCCGCGACGCGCTAAAACCCGAAGAGGTCGATACGCCGGTCAAGCAGGTCTATTATGCGATCCAGCTCCTGATCACCAAGGACCTGGAAGAAGAAGACACCTTGTCGGCCCTGTTCCGTGCTTGTGATGACCTCAAGGGGGCGTTCGCGCACATCAAGCCGGACCTGATCCCGACGCTTTGCGAAATGCTGCGCCGCGGGAATTACTATTCTGCGCTTTGCTATCTCAAGCAGGTGATCGAGCTTGAGGCTCAACTGCTTGGACAGGAAAACTCAGGCGCTTTGGCGGCCTGAAAATGGTCTTCCAGCCGGTCATCCCCTTATCAGGTTTTGGAGGCTGGAACTTCCTGCAATCGACCTATGAGTCGCAATTGCAGACCTATTCCAACTCGCCGCAAATCAAGAACGATATCGACTATTTCACCGAGAAGTTCGCCGAACCCATGGCGGTCGAGGACTTCCTGAGTGACCCGCGTTTG
The DNA here is from genome assembly GCF_001854405.1 of Hyphomonas sp. Mor2. Lineage (GTDB taxonomy): Bacteria > Pseudomonadota > Alphaproteobacteria > Caulobacterales > Hyphomonadaceae > Henriciella. The sequence continues at coordinate 2,271,557 of NZ_CP017718.1, read as the reverse complement.
CGCCGGATTTCGATGACGGCCTATGGGCTGGCTGGCGAAGAGTGGAAGACCGGCTATGTCCGCACGGTTCTGGACGAAGTGCAGGACCCGGCCAGTACCTTTCTGGCGCGACTCAATAATCCGCAATATTCGCGGTTCGCGGAAGCCCTGCGGCCGGTTGACGGCAAGATCCTGCTGACCCTGCCAAACCTGCAGGACCTCACAGCGCGCTTCGCTGCGGAGTCGTTCGAGCTTGCGGTTGGTGAACAGGATAATGCGATGCGGCTCAGCCTGAACTATCAGGATGAGATCTCTCAGCTGGTCACGGACGGGTCGACGGATCAGACCGTGCTCTATCGCCTGCTCGGCAGCGTGCCGGTGCGTACCGTACTGGAAAGCGCGCTCGGACTCCCGACTGAGATGCAGCAGCTGGATCTCGATCAACAGGCCCGCATTCTCGATGAGAAACTGAAGAGCCAGTTCGGCTTGTCCTCGGTTCAGGATCTGAAAGACCCTGACGTCGTTGATCGCATGGTTTCGCGTTATATGGCACTGGACGGCTTGAACCGGAATGCAGCGGCGACCGGTCCGGCGCAAACGGCCCTTGTCTTGCTCGGAAATGCAGTCGGGTTTGGCTCAATCGCCAGTCAGAACCTGTTTCTAAGCCGGTTTTAGATCGGTCGGTTGATGGGGTGGAGGGGGCCCCTCCAATGCCGGCGTCAGCAAGCCCTTGAGATATTCAAACGACATCTCGATCCCATTGCTTGGCTCGGTCAGGAACTGATCCAGACTTTGGTGCAGGGCGTGGGCGAGATCGGCCTGCGGATCGGTGCCGAACTCAAACAAGCCTGCCCGCACCATGGGGGCAATTTCTTCATAAGTGGTCATCAGACGCCGGAAGATGCTCAGCATCTGGTTTTGCTCATCGGTCGCCGCTTTGGGCAGGCTGCGCGAGACGCTGCGCAAGACGTCAATGGCGGGATAATGCCCGCGTTCGGCAATCTTGCGCGATAGAACGATGTGACCATCGAGGATCCCGCGAACCATGTCGGCGACCGGTTCTTCGAAGTCCGAACCAGCGACCAGAACCGAGAAGATGGCAGTGATGTCGCCGCTGCCTTTAGCCCCTGGGCCGGTGCGTTCAGCGAGCTCCGAGACCACGCGGACGGTCGATGGCGGGAAGGCATTCAATGCTGGAGTCTCACCTGCCATGAGGGCTGTTTCGCGGTGGGCCTCAGCAAAGCGGGTCAGCGAATCAAACAGGAGCAGTACGGAGTGGCCCTGGTCGCGATAATACTCAGCCGCCGCCATGGCGCAGTAGGCAGCGCGCTTCTTGGCACCGGGTGGCTCGCTGGCCGTGGCAGCGATGACGGTGGTCTTGGGCAGGATTTCCGGGGGCAGGACGCTGTCGATGAATTCCTGCACTTCGCGGCTGCGCTCGCCAATCAAAGCAATGACCACCCGGTCAGCGTTCATCCCGCCGGCCAGGCGCCCGAGCAGGGTCGACTTGCCGACCCCTGACCCGGCAAACAGGCCTATCCGCTGTCCGCGGCAAATCGGGAGCAATGTATCGGTGACATTCAGACCGGTCATCATTCGGGTGCCGAGGGGCTTGCGCTCCGCTGGCGAGACAGGATCTCGTTGTAGTGGAACCGTCACCGCGACAGACCTGGCCACTTCCGGGACGCGCCGCATCAGGACCTGGCCGCGATAATCAATCAACGCCCCCAGCCAATGGTCGCCAATGTCGACATGATCCTGGTGCGAGACGAAAGCTCGGTCACCGATCCGCAAGGCGTCGGTCGAACTGTACATCAGCACTTTCGCCCCGTCGCCCGTGACCGTCATGATTTCACCGATCAGATTCTGGCCGGGTTTTTCAATGATGACACTGTCGCCAATCCCGGACGCGTGGCTGATCCCGGCAAGCGAAATCATTCCGGGGAGAATCTCGGTCACCGAACCCCATAAACGTCCGGGGGAGGCAAGTTGGCCGTGTACGGTCAAAAGTTAATTAAACCCAGGGTATCTGTTAATCCTTTCTTCAACTTATAGTCGCAAATTTTGCGGAATCGTTAACTTATGGGGATTTCTCAATGCTGTCTGACATGTCGCTCTTCCAGATCTATGGGGCGATGGCACGGCACGCGGCCGAGGCTCAGAAGACCAGTGCCGGAAATCTCGCGCGGGCGAACGAGCCGGGCTACAAGGCCGTCGAGGTGGAATCCTTTGCCGAGTTCATGGCGCGCACCAGCCATCAGCCAGATGGGGTCGATTTCTCGCAAGGGTTCGAGCAGCGCCTGACAGCTGGTCCGGCGGCCCCGAATGGCAACACGGTGAGCATTGAAGAGGAAGTGTTCAAGTCGGCCGAAGCGGTCGGAAAACACACGATGGCGCTGAATGTATACACCAAGTCCATGGACTTGATGAAACTCGCGCTCGGACGACGGACATAGGGGCTTAGGATATGAATCCATTTGATTTTTCCATGCAGCAAGCCGTCGCTGGAATGCGCACACAATCGCAGCGGATCACCGTCGGCGCGGAGAATGTCTCGAATGCGGACACACCCGGCTACCGGCGCAAGATCCTGGTCAGCGAGCCCCCCTCCGGCAGTCAGGTGTCCTTCGCCGCACTGCGCACCGTGCTCGATCAGACGCCAGGCGCGACAGAGTTCAATCCGGAGCATCCTATGGCCGACCAGCAGGGCTATGTGACCCTGTCCAATGTCTCTCTGGTGACGGAAATGGCCGATCTGCGGGAAGCCAGCCGGTCCTATGAAGCCAATCTCAACTCATTCCAGCAGGCGCGGACAATGTACAATTCATTGCTCGATGTCTTGCGGCGCTAAGGAGGGTTAAGTGACCAATTTCGGATTTGCCGCCTATGCCTCGATCAATCCGGCCAAGATCCAGACGCCAACGTCTGGCGCGGCCAAGCCCGCCGAGGATGACAATGCGGTCGCCAAAGGCGTCTCGGATTTTAAAACCGCGATCAAGGAAGCAGAGCAGGTGGCGGTTGAAACGGCTGTTTCAGGTGCTGATCCGCACGCCATGGTCGAAGCGCTCGCCAATGCCGAAATGGTGCTCGAAACCGCTGTGACGGTCCGCGACAAGGTCGTCGAGGCCTATCAGGAACTCTTGCGCATGCCAGTCTAGCGGAGCTGAAGGGGATGATGGGCGAATCTGAAATTTTTGAAGTCCTGCGCGCGTCTCTATGGACGGGCGTTCTGATGGGCCTCCCCATTCTTGGGGTGACGCTGGTGCTCGGCTTTGCCATCGGCCTGATTCAGGCGCTGACGTCTGTGCAGGAAATGACCCTGACCTTCGTGCCGAAAATCGTCGCCGTGGTCGTCGTCTTCTTTCTCAGCATCGGGTACATGACACGCGTCTGTCTCGACCTGTTCAACAATACCATCATCCCCTTGATCCTGGGGTAAGGCGCGGATGTCAGACATGAAACTGCTCGATCTTTCAAAGCCGACCGCCCTGCTGGCGATCGGCTTGATGCTTGTGATTCTGGTGATGGTCCTGCCCGTTCCCGCCTGGGTGCTGGATCTTGGCCTGACCGCCTCCTTCGCCTTTGCGATCCTGATTTTCACGACGTCCATCTTCATTGAAAAGCCGCTCGACTTCTCTTCCTTCCCGAGTGTTCTCCTAGCCTCGCTAATCCTGCGTCTGGCGCTCAACGTCTCATCGACCAAGCTGATCATTTCCGAAGGTCATACGGGTACCGATGCAGCGGGCGGAGTGATTGAAGGATTCGCCATGTTCATCATGGGCGGCAACCTGTTTGTCGGCCTGGTTGTGTTCGGCGTGCTGATCATCGTGAACTTCATGGTCATCACCAAGGGCGCAGGCCGCATGGCGGAAGTCGGGGCGCGTTTTGCCCTGGATGCCATGCCGGGTAAGCAGCTGGCGATTGACTCCGACCTCGCAGTGGGCGCGATCAGCCACGAAGAAGCCCGCCAGCGCCGCCAGAAGGAGCAGGAAGAAGCAAGCTTTCTCGGCTCTCTCGATGGTGCGTCCAAATTCGTCAAAGGCGACGCGATTGCCGGCCTGCTGATCACTGCACTCAACCTGATCGCAGGGATTGGCTTCGGCGTTGGGGCGCACGGCCTGTCGATTGGCGAGGCCGCGGCGAACTACTCAATCCTGACCGTTGGCGATGGCCTCGTGTCTCAGATCCCGGCTGTGATCGTTTCGGTCTCTGCTGCGCTGCTCCTGTCCAAGGGCCGCGATGATGGTGCGATTGACCAGGCGCTGGGCAAGCAACTCGGCGGCAATGCGACGGCATTGATGATCGTCTCGGGCCTGCTGCTGGTCTTCGCGCTTTTCCCTGGCCTGCCATTCCTGCCCTTCATGGCCGCCGCGATCGGATTCGCGGTCGCCGCCTATTACCTGCGCAAGCAGCAGCAGGAGATCGAGCAGAACGCCGTCACCGAGGAACAGGAAGACATCAAGAAGGCCGATCAGATCGGCGACTCGATCCACTCGGACGAAATCCATCTTGAGGTCGCCCCCGATCTCGTCGCCACAGTCCTTCAGGGCGATAGCGGCATCGAAGCACGAATTGAGAAGATCCGACGCTATATCGCAGAGGAGTATGGCTTCGTCCTCCCGTCGATCCGGATGACCGACAATCCGACGCTGGAGCGCAACATCTATCGCCTCAAGATCCAGGGCGTACCGATCGATACCGGCTTGTTGCGACCCGGCTCGATGTTGGCTCTGATGGAAGAAGACCAACTGCCTCACCTGCAAGGCGAAAAGGTCCTGGAGCCCGTGTACAAGGCTTCGGCCCGTTGGTTGCCAACGACGAAGAAGCAGGAACTGGTCGCAGCCGGTGTGCCGGTGATCGAGCCGATTGAAGTCCTTGCCACGCATATGCTGGAACTGATCCAGGCGAACTTCTCACTGATCTTTACGCGCATGGTGATGCTCAACACGCTCGACGCCCTGACCAGCGTGTCCGATGAAGACCGCGCCGCCAATAATAAGCGCCTGCTGGATGAATACATTCCGACCAAGGTTGCGCCAGAACTGTTGCTGTCCGTCTTGAGGGCCCTGCTTGAGGAGCGGGTCTCGATCCGCAATATCTTCCTGATCCTCGAGACAGTTGGCGAAGCCAAGTCTCAGGGCGCGGCGCTTACGCACATCATCGAACTCGTACGCCAGCGCCTGTCCTTCCAGATCCTCAACAAGTTGCAGGACGGAGAAGGGCGCCTCCCGCTGGTGCAGCTGTCGACCAATTGGGAACAGAAATTCGCGGAGCACGAGATCAAGTCTGAAGGCGGCGCGACCGATATCGCCCTGCCACCAGAGCTGTTCAGCGAGCTGCTCAATGGCATTCAGGAAAAGCTCAATGAAACGGCCTCGCGCGGGGTGGTGGCATCGATCGCGACCTCATCCAAACGCCGACGTTTCCTGCAGACGGTCCTCGCCAGCAAGGGCATTCGCAATGCGGTGCTTGCTTATGAAGAGATCAAGTCAGGCACCAGACCTCAAATCGTCGGGGTCGTATGATCCCGATCATTGATCTGCTCGGGCCCGACCTTGCCGACTGGGTCGGGCAGTTCATGCTGACGGTCGCCAGACTGTCTTTCGTGATCATCCTGATCCCCGGCATAGGGGAGCGCGTGATCCCGGCGCAGGTGCGGGTCATGGTCCTGCTGGCTTTATCCGCGGCGATTACCGGGCTCGGCATCACCAATTATGAAATGCCGACGCAGATGGCGGACTTCGCGCTGGTCATGTTCACGGAAATCGTGCTCAGCCTGTTCCTCGGCATCGGGCTGAGGGTCATCATCTGGGTGCTCGGCATTGCGGGTTCAGTGATTGCGCAATCGATCGGCCTCGCGCAATTCCTTGGCGTCGCGCTGGACGATGAAGCCCAGACGGCGACCGCCAACCTGCTGACCATGGCAGGCGCAGCTTTGTTGTTCTCCATGGATTTTCACCTGCAGGTCATCACCAGCTGGATCGGGCTGTATGAAACTGTGCCGGTGGGCAGCGTCTCCTGGACAGGTCAGGCCTATATGTTTGACAGTTTCTATGCGGCCTTTGCCTTTGCCATCATGCTGTCCTGGCCGTTCGTGGCGATGAACCTGCTCTACAATATCTGTCTCGGCTTCATCAACAAAGCCATGCCACAAATGATGGTTGCCTTTGTCGGTGCGCCCTTCCTGGTTGGCGCCGGACTGTTCCTGCTCGCCGTCTCTATCGGCGCGCTGCTCATGGTCTGGCAGGAGCGCATCATGCAATTGATCGTGTGGTTATAGAACGTCATGGCTGAGCAACAGGAAGACCAGTCCGGCGAAAAGGAATTCGAGGCCACCGATGAGCGGCTTCGACAGGCGCGTGAGGATGGCGATGTTCCGATGTCCAAGGAGGCCAATACGCTTGGCCTCCTGATCGGTATTGGACTTTCTGCGGTGGTTTTTGTCGCCTTTACTTCCGGGCAGCTGAATACCGGTTTTTCGAGCATGTTCTATTATGCCGAAGAGTACGCCACCGATATCTTCACCGATCACGGCGTGCAGACGCGCGGGACACTGGCGGACATCCTGTTCGCGCTTCTGCCCATTTTCATGGTGCTGGCCGTGTGCGTCATTCTTGCCCTGATCCTGCAGCGCGGCATCGCCTTCTCGACCAAGAAGGTCCAGCCGGATGTGAAGAAATTGTCGCCGATCGAGAACATCAAGAACAAATATGGCGCGAAGGGCTTGCTGGATTTCCTCAAGGATGCCGCGAAGATGATTTTTGCCGGTCTGATCGCAGCCTACTTCCTGCTCTATTTTGCCACCGAGTATTACGGGGCCAGTGCACTCGGACGCGAGGGGCTGGGCGCGTTCACGCTCAATCAGATCCTCAAGCTCATTTTCTACTTTTTCGTGTTCCAGGTCGTCCTGGCGTTGCTGGATCTGCCGCTGCAGAATTATCTGCATGGCAAGCGCCTGCGCATGACCCGGGAAGATCTCAAGAAAGAGATGAAACAAAATGAAGGCGATCCGCAGCTGAAACAACAGCGTCGCGAACGCGGCACGCAGATCACTCGCAGCGACATGTTGAAGAATGTCGAGAGCGCAACGGTCGTCATGGTCAACCCGGAACACTATGCGGTGGCGCTGAAATGGGATCCTGAAAGTGACAGTGCCCCAATCTGTGTCGCCAAGGGGGTTGATCATCTGGCCGCCAAGATCCGCGAGGTGGCGCAGGCCAATGGCGTTCCGATCTATCGCGACCCACCGACCACGCGATCCATGTATCGCCTCGTGGAGATTGATGAGGAAATCAAGCAAGAGCACTTCGCAGCGGTCGCGGCAGCGATCCAGTATGTCGACCGCGTCCGTCAGCATATGGGAGCCCGCAATGACTGACTCGCATGAGATTGTGCCGCGTCTCCTGGACCTCAAACATCAGAACCAGGTGCGTCGTCTGAGTGCCGTCATGGCCGAGATCCGGTTGATCGAACGCAAGCAAAAGGAACTTGCTGAAGAGCGCGCCAAACTGGACCGTAACAGCGATGGGTTTGCGCGAATCAGCTTGCAGAACGGCTACGCCCGTTACTTGCAGGCGAGAGAAGAAGCCTTGACGGACCAGGCACGCGCGCTTCAGGGCAAAGCGGCGGAAATTCAAAAATCTATAAAAGAAACAATGTGTTCTCAGTCGATTTTGCGCGACGAAAGCGGCGTGTAAACAAGTTTACTTTCTCTTCACCATGACCGACATACTATCGCTGCGCGAATAAGCGGCACTTTCAATCATAAAACGCCGCACGCTAATGGAGAGAAAAATGAGTGCGAAGACACCGTCACACGTGGACCATCAAGTTGGCCGTCGAATCCGTCAGGCGCGCCGCGACGCGAAACTGACTCAAGAGCAGCTCGGCAACATGATCGGTCTGACTTTTCAACAGGTTCAGAAATACGAAAAAGGCGTCAATCGCGTTTCGGCCGGCACGCTTTACGAGATTGCCCAGGTGCTGGATCTGCCGATCAGCTGGTTCTTTGACGAGGATGTGGTCAATCGCATTGGTGTCAGCGAGGAAACGGACACGAGCGAGTTTAGCGATTGCATGAATCTGCTGCTCGATCTACGCCAGAGCAACAATCTGGGCCCCGTACGTGAAGTCCTTCGCCTTGCTGGTGCACGCTGACTCCCATCTTGAGTCTCTCGTGAAGACTCTCGTGGTTTGAGCACGGGCAGCCGTCAGGATGCCTGGGCATAGGTTGCCATCGAGCCGCCGCCGGATTGCATGAAGGCTTCGAGGTCCCGGATGACCGAGAGGATGAGTTGTGATTCAACATCATCTTCGCGGATCTCTCCGTTTGGAGAAACGAAGCTTTCCCAGAGCTTCAGTTTCAACAACATGTCGACGGGGCTTTCAGCCGCCTTGGCGGTCATCGCCTTGAGAATATCCACCTGAATATCGAGCTCGGCATCGGCGAGGTCTTCTGTTTCGATAGATTGAGAAAAATGAGCATGACGCCGCAATGACTTTGTCCATTGTGGCATTTCGCGATCAATCAGTGGATCCGACCCCATTTTGAATGTCCTTTCGAGTGTTCCGCAGTGTGCGTAGCATCCGCTACACTGAAGATTATGCGGGCCAGGTTGGAATTGTTCCCGGGCGCTCGAAAAAAAATCTGAGAAAATTTCAAAGTGTGAAACGCGCGACGCGTTCAAGCGGCACTATTCGGAGTCATCATCGTCAGGGTCTGAATCTTGCTGCTCGGCTTCCTGACGCTCCTTTTCCTTCAGCGCTTCGATCAGCTGTTTCAGCTTTTCCGGAACGGGTTCGTTGAGCACGTCTCGATAGCGCGCTCGAAGCGCTTCCCCCAAAGGGGAGTTTTCGCCCCATTCTGGCGGCTTTTCAGGTAAATCCTTTTTACCCGACATCGTCTTGAACCCTACCATGATCCCCTTTGACGAAACATTTGGACACGAAACCGTCGCGTTATAGCAAGCTGGTCAGTTATATAATTTCTGCAATACAGCTTATGCAAAAATCAGAGATCGGTATTACGCATTCTGATGTGCTGACAGCGGCGACAGCTGGGGATCCATCACCGACCCGTCTTCATCCACGGTTAATGGGTGAATGAAATTCGGACGGAACCAAGGTGAGAATTTCTGGTTGAACAGGCCGCGTAGCCAGTCAATCACGATTTGGGCCCGCGCAAGACGGCGCACGCGCTCGGTGTAGGTCAGCCAGAACCGAATCGGCGCGATCTCTGGCAGGGTCAGGGGAGTCATGTTCTTGCCAAGGCTGTGCACGTAGGTTGGCAGCAGCGCGATACCGCCGCCATTGGCGCAGACCTCGATCATCACGGACCCGGAATTTGTCACCAGTGCAAAGTCGATCAGGTCACGGAACTGTTTCGCCTTTGGCGCCCAGCGCTCCATCTGATTGACGTATCCGGAATGTATGATGCAGCGATGATTGTGCAGATCAAACAGGCTCGCCGGATGCCCGAACGTCTCCAGATATTCGGGCGAGGCAAAGAAGGCATAGTGGAGAATGCCGAGCTTCTTGGAGACGATTTCCTGTCTCAGCGGTTCGCTGAACTGAATTGAGATCTCCGACTTCTCGTTCAGAAGATCCGAATCTGGTTGATCCGTTGTGACCAGTCGCAGTTCGATCTTGGGGTTCTGCAGGTGAAACTCCGGCAGGTGCGGTGCGATCCAGTGCGCCGCCAGGCCATCGCCCGTGCACAGTGTGACCGGACCTTCCGCCGGCAGATCGTGATCAAGCACATCGCTTCTGAGCCCATCTGCGGCATCTGACATGATCTCCGCATAGCGGAGCGCTTTCTTGCCCGCTTCGGTCAGGGTCACGCCCCGCGGAGATCGGTAGAGGAGACGCGCATTGAGCGTGCGTTCCAGCTCGTCAATCTTGCGAGAGACAGTCGGCGCGGTTTCTTTCAACCTCGTCGCAGCAGCGTTCATACTTCCGAGTTCAGCGACGACGCTAAAGACTTTCAACTTATCCCAGTCAAGATTTTCAAACATTGTGCCGCAGCCGTTTCACTATCCATCACCCTATTACATTTCTGTACTACCGTAATTCGATTCTGTCTGCATCGACCTTCCATGAATTGTGTCATCCCGAAAGAAGAGAAGGAGAGCAGCGATGACAACAATTGTAGAAGAGCTGGAAACTTACCCGTTCGTGCTTGATCGGGAGGCAATCATCAAAGGTATGGGCGCGTTTGGCTGGCGCCTGGCCAAATCCTCGGAACACACGGAAATGATGGCGCTCGCCGAAGAGCTTCTGGGCAGCCAGCTGACATCAGCTGAAACGATCGCGTGGATCAACAGTGTGACGGGTTCCACATCCTGGGTTTGCGGAGACCCGATCGATGGCATCTTCATCATCGTCCCGGTTTCGCCCGAGGGATTGCGCGCCATCCAGACCGGCGAATTCGATCCCAGCGGACCGAACAAGGAGCATCTCGCGGCGCTTGGGCAAACCTGTGCCGGCGTTTATGTCGGCGCCTATGCGGGCGCAAACCATCAGGCCCGAAAGAATGTGATGATGGCGACCGTGACCATGCGGGTTGAGGGATATGGACAAGTGCCAGCCTTCGCGCGCGGGGCGACGGAGGACGGCGTTCGGTCCATGGTCAGCATTGGTTTCAAGCCGGCCGGGTTTGGTGCCGACAAGCTTTGGATGCAACCGCCGGTGCGTCGGCCTGAGAAGGATGCCGCCTGATGCTGAAGATTACCGATATTGGCCAATCCGGCCTCGCCAAGCCTCTGCCGCAGGAGCTGATCGAGACATTCGAAATCGAACTCGTCCGCAGTTTCGACTCCTATCAAAAGGTCGTCGCGGTCCGCACGCTGACTTATATGGGCGAACAGGATTGTCCTTATGATGAAGAGTTTGACGGCAATGACATGTGTGCCACGCACTTGCTGGCCCATTACAAAGGCCAACCCATTGCGACCTTGAGATTGCGTTGGTTTGCGGGATTTGGGAAAATCGAACGCGTGAGCGTGTTGAAAGAGCATCGTAGCAGCGGTGTCGTGAAGGTCATGTTGGCGGCGGCCTGTGATGTGGCGGCTCGCAAGGGCTTTCGCCGGATGACCGCTCAGATCCAGGCCCGACTGTGGCCGCTCTGGTCCAAGACTCTCAACTGCGAATTGCTGGAGGATCGCCCGAGCTTCTATTTCTCCGATTTTGAGTACAAGGAGATGGTGATCTCTATTGCCGCCCATCCGCAGGCCATTCGAATCACATCTGATCCCTATGAGGTCATTCGACCGGAAGGCGAATGGGATGTCCCAGGCGTGCTCGACGCTTCGAGCGATCGTGGTGGCGACGACGTGCGGGTGGCCGCGGCTTAGATGTCGCTTCTGGTTGTCAATGCGCAGGCGCCTGCCAGGCAAAGCGGCCAGATGGCCGAACTCGCCGAGCGGGTCTCGGATCTGGTGCGACGTGCGCGCATCGTTCACCTTCCTATCGCCCATCTTCATCAGGGTGAGCACGGCGCTGCGACAGCTCTGCAAATCCCGATTGGTCGTTATGACCCGGTCTTCAAGGCCGTTGATCTATGGGATGAATTTCCAAACGGCTTGATCGAGTTCATCGCCAGCAGCCCGTCCAAGACGATCAATCTGGCAGGTGCCATCCGGCAAGCGCAGTTTGATCGCCTGGTGGAGCTGCTTGCAGATGCGGGTTTTGTCGCTCGTATTCAGTCTGCGGCGCTGATCTCGCTTGAAGATGAAGCGGCTTAGTGCGTCCAGCGCGGATCGCCGGAGCCGCGCTCGAGCGCAGCGTCACTGAAGAACCAGTCGATCGAACGATCGAGCGCGTGCGCAATCAAGAACAAGGTGCCTGCGGAGACACGATTGCTGCCTTGCTCATATTTGTGAATTTGCTGACTGGAGCGACCCAGGATTTGGCCGAGCTCTGACTGTGTGACGGCGGCTTCCAGGCGAGCGCGCCGAATGCGCTGACCGATCTGAACATCCATGGAATTGTCTGGTGTCTTCGACATGACCTTGCCTCTGCGTGTGAGAGTAGGGCGACAAAAGTAAATTCAATCTAAAATAGAGAGGCTCAAGTTTCGCTCACCTCAATGTGATGGGGATTGAGCTGACGAATGCCCATCATTACTGAATATTATGCTTGCGCGACGGGGCGTTTCAGTATGACTGACCTGTGTCGCATAAAAGAACGACAATTTCGGGGGAAGCCGTGTCGGGATCAGATATAGATCGACACCTTGGTCGAAAAATAAAGGATGCGCGGGAGCAAGCTGGCCGCACGCAGGCTGAGCTCGCGCAGCGCCTGCAGATTGAAGAATCAACGCTAGAAGCGATGGAGGCCGGAGAGGTGCGCATCGCGTCACTGAATCTCGCTCGCATCGCGCGCGATCTGGAACTGCCGTTGAGTTGGTTTTTCGAGGGTCTGCCCGGGCAAGACGTGTTCGACGCGCCTCGCGCCCGCCGCTCAGTTTGATTTCTTACCCGCGGGAATGGACACATTCATCTCCGCCGCGACCCGGCGCAGAGCTGATTCCGCAGCACCCAGGCATTCCTCGAGTTCGTAAAGCGCTTCCGGTGAGGCCGGGTTCAGATCATTTCTGACCCAGGCAATCGCCCGCAGCATATCGGCCACATACACCAGATCATCGACTGATAGTTGAGGCTTGCTCATAGCGCGCTTCAAAATCCCCTCTGTCATTAGACAAATATCGATCTTCGTCGATTGAAACGATTAAGGCACCATTCCCTTCGCGGCGCAATACGTATTATTTTCTACACAAGACGACCGCCAGTGTCGTACGCATTGTTTCAGCTTCCGGCGGGCGTGGTCAGGCTCAGAAACCACATAAGCGCTGGCAGGATGATGAACAGGATGACGACAAACACCCAGAGCGGAAACCGGGCCGGGCGTTGCAGACCGTTCGTGGCGGCGGGAGCTGCCACGGCTTCCTCTTCGGCGCCCATGCGCTGGCGCATCCATTCGCGGAAAATATAGAAGATCGCCAAAGCCGCGGAAATGGCGGCGCTGGCAAGGATCAGAAGCTTGTTCTGGGTGGTGATTCCGACGAACAGGTTAGAGACAGAAAGCGCCAGGACGGCGAGGAGAGTCAGGCTGTTACGGTCCATCGATGACCTCCAGGTTGAAGTTGAGCATTACCCATTCACCACGGCCAGATCTGTGTTCACCGAATCCGCCTGAGGTAGAGTGTGCAGCGACAACCGGTTCCAGGCGTCGAGCGCCGCAATCTTGTAGGCCTCAGCCAGGGTTGGATAATTGAAGACATTGTCGACGAAATAAGAGAGCTCACCGCCAAGGACGAGGACGGCCTGTCCGATATGAATGAGCTCCGTCGCGCCTTCACCGACGATGTGCACGCCGAGCAGCTTGCGGGTCTCTATGTGGAACAGCATTTTCAGCATGCCGCGCTGAAGTCCCATGATGTGGCCACGTGAGGTTTCCCGGAATCGCGCAATGCCGCATTCATAGGGAATGCCTTGCTCTTTCAATTCGCGTTCTGACAGGCCGACAGTCGAGATCTCCGGCACCGCGTAAATTCCATATGGAAAGTGCTCCGGTTGCGCCGGGTTCGGCACATCAAAGGCATGACACACGGCAATGCGCCCCTGTGACATGGACGTGGACGCGAGGCTTGGAAATCCGATGACATCGCCGGCAGCATAGATATTCGGCACTTCGGTTTCATAGCTGACGGGGTCTACGGTCAGACGCCCGCGCGAGTCCGCGCTCAAGCCGATCGTGTCCAGGCCAATATCTGATGACGCGCCGATCCGCCCGGCCGCATAAAGCACCATATCCGATTTGACCTTTCGACCGTCGCTCAGATCGACAATGCAATGGTCTTCAATCGCGTGCACGTTTTGCGCCTTGCATCCGAGCAACAAACGAATGCCGCGATCTCTGAGCTCGTAGGTGAATTCCTGGATCAGCTCATCATCTATGAAACTGAGGATGCTGGTTCGTGGTTCGATGACGGTGACAGAGATGTCGAGCGCACTGAAGATGGTGGCGTACTCGATACCAATGACACCTGCGCCAATCACTGTGAGCGATCGAGGCAAGTCCTCGACATGCAGGATCTCGTCACTGTCGAGCACACGTTTGCCATCAAACGGGATGTAGTCGGGCCGGTAGGGGCGCGTACCGACGCTGATCAAAGCGCGCTCAAACGAGACTTGCCGAACGCGTCCATCCGGCGATGTCACCTCGATCATCTCGCGTGAGACAAATCGGGCATGGCCATTGATCATTGTCACATTGTTGCGCGTGAACTGATGTTCCAACACGTCGACTTCGTGATCGAGAGTCTTGGTCAGGCGATGCCGCAGATCATCTGCAGTAATGTCTGATTTGACCTTGTAGGTGCGGCCGTAGAACCCGCGCTCTCGCCATCCCGACAGATTGAGAACGGTCTCTCGCAGCGTCTTGCTGGGAATGGTTCCCGTATGCACCGAGACTCCCCCAACCCGGCGCGATTTCTCGACCACCAGGACCTTCTTGTCCAGTTTGGCGGCCTGAATGGCGGCGCGTCGTCCGGCGGGACCGCTTCCGATAATGATCAAGTCAAATGCAGTTCGCATGATGTGCCTCAGCTTTAGCGAATCAGCATTCGCTGATTTACTCAACATAAGGTTGAAATTTTGGGGTTTTTGAGGATTATCAGCTTACCGCTTAATCAGTTTAAGCTGGAATGTGTCTGCTGCGAGCTCGGCGACGCGCAGGGAGTCCTCGACGCCGACAAAGACGGGGGGATAGCCTTGTGGAATGGATTTCGACCGCGCCGGAATGAAGACGATCGCTTTGCGTTTGCGAACATGTTTGATGGCGTAAAACTTGAGCGCGTTTCCGCGCGCCCGTTTTTTAGGCGTCGGCAGATAGGTGCGGCAGACGCGCCCGATCGGTCCTGAGACGATAAAGATCCGTTGATTGGAGATCGCGTATTCTTCCGTCGCCGGGCCAAGCATGCGGGCCCGAAAGAACCATAGCACAATGCCTGCAATCACCAATGCCCACAAGGAAACAAGGGCCATCTCAGCCTGAAATCCACTCAGCGGAAAAGCCAGGACCAGAAATAGGCCGAGGAGACTGACCGCGATCAATGGAAACAGGATCGAAGTGCTGAGATTGCGGCCGCTGCCACGCCCGGTCCACAACAAGTCCTCATCAGGCTTGAGCTTGGCGGCGAAATCGAATCCCTGCGGGTCGGACATGGTTATGGATCTCAAAGAGGCTTGAGGGATATGGCTTCACATGAGGCCGATCATATCTCAGTGTCTCCCGATTCCGGACAATCGTTCTGAAAATTTTTTCGATCGATGCGCGGCCGTTGCCGCGCAGGGACGGGGTGCGCGGCAATGCTACTTTAAGTAGTTTTTTGTTAAGGAGATCGTTCGAAGACCGAACCTGCGACTTTTCTTGAGACCCGCGAGCCATCCGCATTATTCGCGCTCTCGCCCGGAAACGTCCGCACTCACTATGCACCACGGGACCGGTGGGGGGACCAATCCCCCATCGGTCTTTGGTGGGGGTCTGGGCGCCAATTGCAGGAGACAGCCGTGCCACGCAGAACACTGTTGAATCGCAGCTCTACGCTTTGCTTGTTTCTAGGAGGCTTGTTTTCGGCGGGCGTGTTTCTAGGCGCATGTGCGACGGTGGCGGAATCGAGCGATCAGGCGCTGAGAACGGCCAGTCTCGGCCGTATTCAGGCGACTCCATTCACGGATCGTGTTCAGGCTCAGGATTGCCGCGCGGCGCTTGATGCGACTTATGGGTTCACGCGCAAAACGCAGGCGATGAAGAACGGGGTGTTTGTGGTTCAAGCCTTTGACTGCAAGGCCGACCAGATTGTCGCGTCGGTCAGTCTGGAAAACTATAGCGCCCAACCGATGTACTGCTTTGCTGAGACGGAGTCAGGCGCCACGGGCGTCTCCATCGCGCCGAGATCGGCTGGATATTTCGAATACACATATGCGTCGAATGCCTATCAGGATTGCGAGCCTATCGAGTAAACCCCGCTGAAACGCGACCTTCACCACCTTGCTGCTGCAGCAAAATTTACTCCTCATTAACATTCAATGTAAATTAGTTTACGTTCAGGTTTCGAATCGAGCTTGTCGGGGAGCGCTCATGCAGTTGGATCATCATCTGGGAGAAAAGCTCCGTCAGGCTCGGCACGCGGCGGGCTACGCTCTCACTGAAGCCGCTGACCAGCTCAATATCTCGGACCGGGAACTGCAGCACTACGAATCGGGCACGTCCAGGATTGCCTCACGGCTCTTGTCGCGCGCAGCACGGACATTCGGTGTAGAGATTCGCTGGTTTTTCGATGCAATGCAGAGTCCTGAAAGGGAAGGCGAAGACAATACCAGTCGAGACGATGCGAGCACTTTCATTCTTCAAAGTCTCCGAAGCAATAAAACACTGTCTCAACTATGTGAGGCATTGAGAGAATCGGATTACGGAACATCTCCACGCAAATTCGTGGCGTGATCAGTGGAGTTGCTCTTTGCTTCGAACCGTATCTCCGGAAGCTCAGGATAAGCTAAAACGCCTGTCTGACGCGACCTGGGCCGAGATTGAACGGCGCGGCGAATTTTTGCAGGCCGAAGCTGGCGATATCATTCTCGACCTGGAGCAGACCGACAATCATTTGCTGATCGTCCTGTCGGGGAATGTGACATTGCTTTATCCGAGCGACGGCGAGTTCGCGCCGACCGCGATCTACCGTGACCGCGGCAAGGTGCTCCATCATGCCGGCATGCATCTGCAAACCGGCAATCCATTTCAGATTGCGGCGCTGGAAGATGCCACGCGAGTCGTGCTGCTGGAACGCAAGACGGTTTATGAACTGATCGGGCAGGATGTCAGTTTTGCCGAGTTTTTGTTTCGCGACCTTTCGATTCGCTTCCTGGTCGCGCTCGAATTCCTGCGGGAAGAGCGTGAGTCGCCGCTCATCCTTCGCCTCGGCAAACGACTGCTCTCCATCGCGCAAAACGAGTCGAAAGTGGAACTCACCCAGGCCGAGATCGCCGAGATCATGGCGGTCACGCGGATCAGCGTGTCAAAGTGTCTAAAATCGCTCGAGTCGCTCGGGCTGATCAAGCGAGATCAGCGCGCTCTGATCACAGTCAACATGGAAGCACTGGAAGCCTGGGTCGCCGAACAGGAAGCCTGAAGTAGCTGAATCAGGCTAGTTCGCGGATTTGATCGCGACTTCTGCCGCAGCACGGCGAAGCGCAGCCTCCGACACCCCCAGGCTCTCGATCAGTTCTTCAGTGACGTCTTCTGAGAGATGTTCAAACTCGGGCGCAAAAACGCGCAACGCGCGCAGCAAATCCGCCACATACTCGAAGTCCGTCATACTGACATAGTGCTTGGACATGAAGTGAGTTCGGCCCCCGCCGATTATGACCGCAGTGCGCATCGTCTGGGACGACACAAATTGAGCCTAGAGTGCAAGGCTCGCGGTTCAAGTCCTGATTTCGATTTCGGGCAAAAAACTTGGCCAATGCCGTCCGGATAGTTGCTCATTTCTTAACGAAAACCCTCGGAATCAGAATACAACTCAAGCGGGAATTAGTCATAATTCGCTATGTATGCCTCTGAAGCTGAAAAAAGGCCGATGGGGAGTTCAATGAGCTGGTTCCACAAACTTAAAAGCGAGTCTGGGCAAGTTGCGATCGTTTTCGCGCTGTCGATCATTCCGATTTTCGCGGTCGCCGGCTTTGCGCTGGATTTTCAGAACACCATCAAGAAAAAACAGAAAGTTCAGCTGGTTGTGGACTCTGCGGTCTTGGCCGCGGCGCGCCTGAAGCAGACCGGCGCCGAGGATGGCGAGGTCAAATCTGCGGTCCAGGGCTTTATCGACGCGCAGATCAACTCCATCGGCGGCGGGTTCAATTGTAACGCCGCTCAGACGCGAGTGATCCATGGGGTTGAAGAAGTAAACACGGAAATCGCCTGCTCACAGGAGACGACGCTCTCGCGGGTCATGGGCCGCGAACAACTGGACTTCAAGGTCAGGTCGACTGCGGAATACGGGATCGACAAGCTCGACGTGACCTTCATGTTCGACATTTCGGGATCGATGAACAGTTCGAGCCGCCTGACCAATTTGAAGGCGGCCGCAAAGGAAGCCATCGATGTGCTGCTGCCACCAGATGCACCGGCAGAGCTGACCGAAGACACGCGCATCGCAATGGTCTCTTACAACAGCATGGTCAATGCGGGCCCGTACTTCCAACAAGTCACAGGCGTGCCTGCCACGCGAACCTATACCCACACGATTCCGGGCAGTGATTCGACCGTCACGTCGGATCCGGGGCGTCTCAGCTCCGATCTCACGATCGAGTTGATTGATGCCGGTCGCAACCAACCCATTATTGAGTTCGGTGATGACGCTCTGATTGGGATAGAAGGGTGGTCGAATAATGACCGCACGGAACAAAGACTGACCGTCGGTGTGACGATCCCGAATTCAAGTTCGCTGCGTGGCCGTGTCGGCAGCATGCGCCTTGAGCTGCAGGGCCCTGTCCGTCGCAACCGAAACGATAACGGTTCCCCGTATTCACTGTACGGCGAAAGCCGCGGAAACTACTCGCGGCGCAATGGCCGCAACTGGCGCGAAGGCGAGTACACACTGCGCATTCGGGCCTATGAGCGCAGAAATCGCCGCGGCGAAGTGCTGTACGATGAGCGCTTTGACTTCGAGATCGCTCGAGACGGCGCGACGGAGCCGCAAGTCAAGACTTACACACTGACCTCGACCTGTGTCTGGGAACGCGATGGCAGCGAAGCCTTCACAGACTCAACCCCTGGACCCGGAGCGTATCTTGCACACCGTCAGGCCTGGTTCGAAGAAGACGAAGATCATCGCGATGGCGGTGTCTGGAAAGTCGGTCATCCGAATCGCCCGGATCATAGCTGGTATCGCGGCACCGAGTGCCGGAACGCCACACCGCTTGGCTTGACCAATGACCGCACGCGACTGAACACCTACGTGGAAAACCTGTCGGCGGGCGGCGGTACGGCTGGACACCTCGGCGTCGGCTGGAGCTGGTATCTGATCTCGGACAATTGGGACGGTATTTTCACCGGTGCGAGCGCGCCGCTATCTTTCACAGAACCGGATTCTGAAAAGGTCGTGATCCTGATGACGGATGGTGAGTTCAATGCCGAGATCTTTCCGGAGCAGGGCAGTTCAGATGCCCAGGCGCGAGCCCTTTGCGATGGCATGAAGTTGAAAAGTATCAAGGTCTATTCGGTGGCCTTGAACGCGCCGCGCGCCGGGAGACAAGTGCTGCAATATTGCGCGACCGATAGCGACTATTACTTCGAGCCCGAAACGGCCGCAGAACTGACCGAAGCTTATCGCAAGATTGCAACATCGATCTCAGATCTGCGGATCTCACAGTAAACAAAAGGTGACTCAAGTCGCGCGAATTTACCGGACTTGAGTCACCATACTTGTGATCGAGTTTACGCCGGTCCGAAAACTCTGAATTCTGATTATCTGTAACTAAAACAATGTGTTGTACTCTTTTTCTCACTAAAGAAGGTGAGGAAAAATGAACATCCAAGTCAAAAAACCGATAACGTCCGGCTTCCTGGAAAGCGTCAATCTCATGTATGATCGAGCGATCGAATTGCTCGGACTTTCGGATGACGTGGCCCTGGCCATTCGCAATTGTAACTCGACCTATGAGGTCCTGTTCTCGGTCCGCCTGCGCGGTGAGCTGCACAGTTTCAAAGGCTATCGTTCGGTCCATTCCGAGCATATGGAACCCGCCAAGGGCGGGATCCGCTATTCGATCGAAGTGCATAAGGAAGAGGTCGAGGCGCTTGCGGCTCTGATGAGCTACAAATGCGCTCTGGTCGAGACACCGTTTGGCGGTTCGAAAGGTGGATTGATCGTCGATCCATCCGAATGGGAACCGCACGAAATGGAGAAGATCACGCGTCGCTTTGCCTATGAGCTGATCAAACGCGACCTGATCAATCCATCACAAAACGTACCGGCTCCGGACATGGGTACGGGTGCGCGCGAAATGGCCTGGATCGCGGATGAATATCGCCGTATGAATCCGACGGACATCAATGCCCGCGCCTGCGTCACAGGCAAGCCGCTGAATGCGGGCGGGATTGCTGGCCGTACAGAGGCCACGGGCCGCGGGGTTCAATATGCTCTGCAGGAATTCTTCCGTCATGAGGAGGATGTCAAAGCGGCAGGTCTGTCCGGAACGCTGGAGGGCAAGCGCGTGGTTGTGCAGGGCCTCGGCAATGTCGGCTATCATGCCGCGAAGTTCCTCAGCGAAGAAGATGGCGCCAAAGTTGTCGCTGTCGTCGAACGCGATGGCGCTTTGTACAATCCTGAAGGCATCGATATTGAAGCGCTCAAGGCCCACATTCATGCGCGTCATTCGCTCGCGGCCTTTGCCGGTGCAACTTACAGCCCGGACGGTTCGAAAGGCCTCGAGCATGAGTGCGATATTCTGATCCCGGCGGCGTGTGAGAGTGTGATCACGCAAGAGAATGCAGACCGGATCAAGGCGCCGCTGATCATCGAGGCCGCAAACGGTCCGGTGACCGCTGAGGCCAATGACATGCTGCTTGAGCGTGGTGTGACGATCATTCCGGATCTTTATGCCAATGCGGGCGGCGTCACGGTCTCTTACTTTGAGTGGGCGAAGAATATTTCGCACATGCGTTATGGCCGTATGCAGCGCCGTCAGGAAGAAGGCCGCAGCCGCGCGTTCCTGCAACAGCTTGAATCGCTTCTGCCGAATGGCCTGGATGAAGCGTTGAAGGAGAAACTGGAATCTGGTGCCGGCGAGGTTGATCTTGTTCGCTCTGGCCTCGATGACACGATGCGCGCAGCCTATGTCGCGATGCGGGAGGTGCGCGCAGCGCATCCGGATTGCCCGGACCTGCGCACAGCCGCCTACATGGTGGCCATCCGCCGGATCGCCAGCGTCATGGACCTGTACACGCTCTGATCGAACAGGCGCTCAGGCTCAAAAGGAAAGGCCGCTACCCGGATCGGGTGGCGGCCTTCTTTTCTTGCGGGTGAAACGTAGGGGCGGACTAGCTCGCCAGTCTGTCAGGATCCACCTGGTCGGTTTCGCCTGGCATGGCGTGCAGGTGCTCCGCGGCGACAATCACGCGGTCGCGGCCTGAACGTTTGGCTTGATAAAGCGCGGCGTCCGCACGTTCCAGCACCTCATTGACGCTGGCTTCCATGAAGAAGGGCTCGGCGACGCCGATACTGACCGTGACATTGAACGGTCCACCGTCGCCCGGAAACTTGACCTGCTTGATCGCCTGACGAATGCGATCCGCGACTTTGGCAGCGGCGTCGGCGTCTGAATCGACCAGAATGATCGCGAATTCCTCCCCACCCAGGCGACCGATCAGGTCTTCCTGGCGCACCACATTTGCAGCGACAGACACCATCTTGGTCAGCACTCGGTCGCCGACGGCATGGCCATGCACGTCATTCACCTGTTTGAAATGGTCGATGTCGAGCATCAGAGCGGACAGACGCGTATTATCGCGCTTGAACCGGTTCAACTCGCGTTCGCCAAAGCGCATGAAGGCGCGGCGATTGAGGGCCTTGGTCAGCGGATCGATGGTGGCGAGCTCAAACAGGTCACATTTTTCCTGCTCCAGCTCGACCAGATCGCGAACGGCATAGCGGGCCGCGCTGCGCATGCAGATATCATTGCTGACCAGTTGCCCGAAACTGTTGAGCAGGGTGAGCTCGGCATCGGTCCATTCGCGGACATTCGGATCGGCGATGCACAATGTGCCGAAGCGTTTGCCGTTCGGGTCCGTCAGCGGAACTCCAGCCAGCGCTTTCATTTCTGGCAATTGCATGCCGTCAGTATGACTCTGGAAGAAGGATTCTTCGGTAATGTCGGCCACATCAAAACGCGATTGCGACAGGTGCATACGCGCGAAATAGGATTGAAGATCTGCGCTCGAATAGCCCGAATAGCCATGTTCACAGTGATACCAGGCCCTATAGCGCCGATTGAGCGCGGCAATCACATAAGGTGTGCGGAGCGCCAAGGCGATCGAGTCGGCCAGGCACAAAGCACCAACGGACTGATCTTCGCAGAGGATTTGGTAGCGTTGCAGAATCTCCGATTTCTGCTCTTCGAATTTCGGAGGAGGATATGAAATCATTTTTTTGTTGTTCTCCCTAGCCAAAATGACGCTACGGGAAATCCCCTACTATTCTATTACCGGTTGTATAGTAGTTTACATTCGAACGCCCTTTGACGGGCTCATGTCCCCTGATTCCATTACAGGTTTGGCGATTTCAGAAAAAACTGCAGAAAAAAGCCCGCACCTTGCGATGCGGGCTAGGGAATAATGGAGATTTGGAAACGGGCGTTTCCATTGACCCTACGCATGAGGGGCCAAAACCGTTCCAATTTTTTTGAAAAAAGTTTTCAGGCCGCGTTTTTGAGCAGCGTATCGACGCGGCTGAATATGTCTTCAAGACCGTGAAAAACGATGGATTGCTCACGCGATTCAGCGTCACCTGCATCAGACGTGTCGAGCAATTCGGTCAGTTTCGCGCGGGCGCGGCTGATCCGGCTCTTGATTGTTCCGACCGAGCACTGACAGATCGATGCGGCTTCTTCGTAAGAGTATCCCGCGGCGAGAACGAGGATGAATACATCGCGTTGTTCAGGCGTGAGCTTGAACAAGGCCTGGATCGCATCTGAACAGGCCGAGCGGCTGTCGAGTTGGCATTCCTGCACCAGTCTGTATTCGAACTCGGCTGGGTCATAAACATCCATGGGGCGCTGCTTGCGGACCAGTTGCAAGAATTCATTGCGCGTGATGGTGAACATCCAGGCGCGAAACTTGCCGCGTTTGGGATCAAAGGACTTGCGCGCTTTCCACGCCTTCAGACAGGCATTCTGAACAATATCATCTGCCATATCCCGGTTGGAACACAGCATCCGCGCATAGGCGCGAATCTCTGGCAAAATACCCTCAAGTTCGTCTGTGAACATCGAACAGCCCCTCTAGCCGTTAAAGATGTCCAAAGAGTTGGTTAATTAAGGGTAAACCCAATTCTTCATTCGTAAATCCTGTAACTGGATTGGGTGACACAGGTATAGATTGAAGTGTTCTCAAGCTTTCACGCGCGTGATCCAGGGCTGTTGCTTTCTCTATGGTTTGCGCAAGGCCTCGCGAGGCACCTCCCGGCAAGTCTTTCTCCATGGAAACGAAATCTTAGGTATTAAAAAACTAGTGTAGGTTGAATTATGGGGATTTCGCGATGTTCTCTGAGAAATTAGAGGCACTGATACCAGAAATGAGGGCCTATGCTCGGATCCTCTGCCGTGATGTGACACGGTCTGATGACCTGGTTCAGAATGCCTGTTTGAAAGCCTGGCAGCACCAGGCTGATTATGATCCTGACAAAGGACCATTGCGCGCCTGGCTGTTTCGGATCCTTCGAAACGATTTCTACCAGCAGCGCCGCTCGGATGTGCGGAGTGAGACCCGGGAACACGAAGAGCTGGAAACCCAGCTCGTTGCAGATTGCAATCTCGAACAACGCTCCAGCCTGTCTCGCATGCTGCAAGCGGTGGATTCGCTGAAACGCGTCCAGCGCGAGGCGTTCCTGCTCGTGGTCGCTGCTGGCTTCACCTATGAAGAAGCGGCTGACGTCTTTGGCTGTTCACCCGGCACGGTGAAGAGCCGTGTCAGCCGCGCCCGTGAAATGGCATTGGGGCGGTATTATTCAGAGCAGAGCCTGCCCGAGACAACCGATCCAAAGCATTCACCAATCGAAAAACTGCACGACGCGCTTAATCGCATCCAAATGCGCTACTCTGCCGCTTGACGTATCGCGTCAGAGCAGGCGCGTTTCTTCCAGTAGATCCGGTAAGTCATTCTCGTACAGAACGACATCTTTCTCATCACTGAGTTCGGTCACCAACCGCCGCGCGTCGGCGAAAGAGGCGCGCGCGTGATAGGTGACCTTGTCGGTATCGATCGCTTGCGTGAAGGCTTCGATCCGATCCGGATTGACCGCAATTACAATATCGCAGAGGCCAGAGACATGCTCGCCAAGGCGCCCATGCACGCGGTCATGTTCCAGGCCCAGCTCGGCCACGCCCGGTGTGACGAGAATGGCCTTGCCGCCGCGCTGGCGGGCCAGTTCTTTCAGAACCGTGACGGCGTTCCGGAAGCCGACTTCGTTGGAATTATAGGCGTCATCCAGCACCAGGGGCTGGCCGGGGGCCTCTACCTTTTGCAGACGGTGCTGAACTTGCTCGACGTCTTTGGAAAAGGCGGGAATGCGAGTCGCTGTGGCCGGGCTGATCAGATAGGTCATCGCCACGGCCAGCGCCGAGTTCAGGATATTGTGGTCGCCCAATAGAGGCAGCGTGTAGGTGATCAGCGGCTCAGCTGGGGCACGATTATTCTTGAGCACGATGGCCCAATTGCTGTCTTCGAGCGCGGCCTGCATGATCTGAAAATCGGCCGCCTCCGAATCGCCGACAGTGCGGATGAGGTCGGGATACCGTTCGCGCAAGTCGGCGAAGGGTTTGTGTTCCCGGATTTCATCTGGATAGACCACCATGCCGCCGCGAGCGCACACATGTTCCACCAGCTCGGACTTGGCTTTGGCGATGGTTTCAATGTCGCCGAACCGCTCGGTGTGGGCGTTCCCGATTGCGGTGACGATGCCATAGCCAGGGTCGGAAAAATCACACAGCCGCTTGATCGAGCCGATGCCATAAGCGCCCATTTCCGCGATGAAGAATTTGTGCCCGCGCTGCAGCTTCTCGCGAATGTTCCGGGTCAGGCCGAGCACAGTGTTGATACTACCAGGGCTGTAGAAGACGGGGCCAGCCGATTCCAGGATCTCAGCGAAGATGTGTTTGGTTGTGGTCTTTCCAAATGAGCCCGTGATCCCGATGGTGACGGGCTGGAAGGTCTGCAATTTCTCCATCGCCTGATCGACAAAGCCCTGATTGACGCGCTCCTGCAGCGGACGCAGCAGGCGATTGGCGAGCATGATCCAGAGCGGGACGAGCTGCAGGATCAGAAACACGGCGAGCAAATGAATAAGCAGCAAGCCGAGGCTGAGAGCATAAAACCCGCGGGCCAGCCAGCGGATTCGCTTCAGACGCTCCGTCGCAACCAACCGCTTCTTGTACGTATATCCTCGTTCGCGCAGTGCGATCAGGACCAGCACGGCGGCTGCGATCAGCCAGGCATATGCGCCGAGCCCGAGATAGGTGTTCGCAACGAGCACGCCGATCAGGCCCAGCGTGGCAAGGATATCGAACAAACGCACTCGGACCACTGCGCCGAGAAAGCGCGAGCTGTCATACTCTTCCTGCTGGAAATAGGTCAGGATCGTATTGATTCTGACCCAGCCGAACCCAGCGAGC
The DNA here is from genome assembly GCF_001854405.1 of Hyphomonas sp. Mor2. Lineage (GTDB taxonomy): Bacteria > Pseudomonadota > Alphaproteobacteria > Caulobacterales > Hyphomonadaceae > Henriciella. Next base: position 2,246,136 of record NZ_CP017718.1, on the reverse strand, counting down.
GCAGCGACGAAAATAGCGAAGGGGAGATGGGCCAGCATATCTATTCGGCCCCCAACCGTTCTTTAATCGTTAGGGCGATCTGATGGCGTCCACGGTCCAGGATCGAGATGTGATCATAGTGCGGGCAGACGATCAGACGGGCGTTCGCAATCCCGGCCGCCAGCCGCTTGCCGACTTCGACCGGCGTATCCACATCGAGACCGCCATAGATAATCGTGGTCGGGCATTGAATCTGGGGCAGGGTGGCGGTCTGATCTTCATTCACGGTCTGCACAAAAATGTCTCGCATGCCGATCTCGCGGCTGTGAATGTAGTCGACCGAGCCATATCGCTTTTCCAGCGCGAGCAATGCGTCATCGCCATTTGCCATGGCCTTGCGAAACTTGAACTCCAGGCCGCGCTGGCGGCCCTTCAGTTTCTGCCATGACGTTCGGGTGCGCGGGATCCCGGCAGAAGCAACCAGTACCAGGTGATCGATCACGTCGGAATGTCTCGCCGCTATGCGCATTCCGACGCGCCCACCGAAAGAGTGTCCGACCCAGGTGAAACGCGAGAGGCCATGCGCCGTCTTGAGAAAGTCGAGGATATGGTCGCCATAGTCCTCCGTCCCCCAGGTCTCGTCCGGGCGTGGAGAATCGCCAAAGCCGGGAAAATCGATAAGGAAGGAACTTGCGACGGGCGCCAATGCTTCAGCGACTGGAATGAAATCGCGATAGGACCGGCCCCAGCCATGCCCAAACACCACAGGGGGTTTGGCAGGGTCCCCAATTTGAACCAAATTTGGCTTCAATGCTGTGGTCATAGACTGGCTTGATCCCGCTCGACGATTCGCTCTCTATACTCTACGCGGACCTTAGACTTAAGACTGGTGAAAAATTGGCAAAATCGCTCAAAACTGTGATTATTTTCGGCGGCGCCAGCTCCGAGCATGATGTCAGCGTGGTCAGTGCGCACCAATTGATGGACGCCGCAGACGTTCGAAATGTCGATGTGTTGCCGGTCTATACTGATTTTTCCAACCGTTTCTGGATCGGTGCGAGCCTGCGCGATATCTCCAAATACAAGCCGCGCCCGCCGCTCGGGCAGCAAGTGACGTTTCGCTGGAGCGATAATGGCCCGGTTGTCTGTGCCATGGATGGCACAGTGATCCAGCCGGTGGACTGCGTCCTGCCGGTCTTTCATGGGACATTTGGCGAAGATGGCCGCATCCAGGCCTATTTCGAGCTGCTCGGCATTCCGGTCACCGGCTTGTCCGCGTCCAGCACCTCGATCGCGATGCGCAAGGATGTGACCAAGGCGCTGGTCAAAGCGGCGGGGGTCAATGTCCTGCCGCATGTCACCGTCAATCGCGCACAGATCGAAGATGCCGACATGATCCTGCCAGACGTTAAAGCGGCGCTCGGCTATCCGGTGATCGTAAAACCCGCCAATCTCGGCTCCAGCGTCGGGGTCGGGCTCGCCAAGACGGCAGACGAGGTCTGGCCGCTGGTCGAATATGTCCTGAAGAAAGACACGCTCGCCCTGATCGAGCCGCAGGTGCAGAACCTGGTCGAGTATAATATTGCCATGATCGCCAAGGGCGAAGAGATCAAACTCTCGGCCATCGAGCGCCCGAAATCCGGGGCCGAACTGCTCGATTTTCGCGAGAAATACCTCTCCGACGAGGGCGGTACCAAAGGCACGTTCAAACCGTCTGAGGGCATGTTGTCCCTGACGCGGGACATTAATCCAGATCTGCCGAAAGAGCTGCAGGACAAGATCCACGACTATGCCCGCCGCACGTTTTCCGCGCTCGGTAAGCGCGGGGCTCCGCGGATTGATTTCATGTCCAACAAGGAAACCGGCGAGCTCTGGTTCAATGAGATCAATGCGATCCCTGGCTCATATGGATTCTTCCTCTGGGAAGCGGCTGCTGAGCCGCTTCTATTCCCGGAGCTGATCCAGCATCTGATCGACGAGGCGACTGGCGACACGATCAAGACGTTCGAGGACCCCGTCCCGCAAGATGCGCGGCTTTTGCCACGGAGATAGCAACGAAAGACACCGCATTGCCAACGCAAGTTGGCATCCATGGCGGCTGGCTGATTGATGGCTCAACCGCCATGGGTCCTGACGTTCGTCAGGAAGCCGGTGGGCGGTTTAGGAGTGCAAGCTCATCACATCGTAGATCTGCTTAGAAAACCGAGCGATGTCGTTCGCGAAATCATGTCCATCCGGCAGACCGTCTGCGAGCACAACTAGATAGAAAGCCGCCGCCGGACCCTCAATCAGCGCGATGTCATGGCAAAGCCCGTTCAATGTCCCGGTCTTGTGCGCGATGATGGCATCATCGGGCAGCAGTTTCGGAATCCGCTCATTGCGCAGATTGTTGGCGAGCATGTGTTTGATGAAGGCGTAGTCCGGCGTCTTGTCGATGAGTTGCAAGAGGCGCAAACAGTCCTGCGCGGTCGTCAGGTTTGCCCGCAGCGGAGCGCCAAGCGAGGCATCGTCAAAGCCGACACTGATACTGGTATCGCTCAAACGGTTCGTTTCTAACCACTGATTAACCGTGTCCATGCCCACCGCATCGAGGGTTGCGGTGGTCGCCGGATTGTCGCTGACGATCAGCATCAAGCCGATCACGGCCTTCAGCGTGATTTTATCGCCCGGGTCGAAGGCCTGGATTATCGAACAATAGAAGGTCTCCTCCAGATCCGAGATCGCGATGGGCTGACGGAGATCCAGATGTGCAGCATCGGCAGCCGCACAGGCTATCGCCGGCTTAACCACGCTGGCGGCGGGCAGGCGCAGGTCCGCATTGATCGAGACAGACAAAGCAGGATCTGGTTTGGACTGGACGATCACCGCGATCTGTCCGGGCTGATCGGCGAAGGTTTGGCAGGCGTGTTTGAGCTCGGCGAGCAGGGTAGCGGTCATCCCTTCTCTTGGCACGATCGCCCACACTCCGTCGATCCCTGCGCAGGCAGGGGTCGGCGGTGAGTGAATTGGAGAAGAGATCAGCAGGCCCTCATCCTGAGCTTGTCGAAGGATCACGGGCCGCACTTCCCGGCAGTCCGCCTCGTCCTTCGACAGGCTCAGGATGAGGCTTGCAAAGGACTGGAACTCTCAATTAGTTGCATATGCAACTATTATTTGATATAGCGCACTCAGATCGACGTTCACGCTTTCATGGAGGTGCCCGCATGGCAGACCTATTCGAGAATCCAGCAGGCCTTGATGGCTTTGAATTCATTGAGTTTTCAGCGCCCGAGAAAGGCATGCTCGAACCGGTCTTCGAGACAATGGGTTTCACCAAGGTCGCCCGGCACCGCTCGAAGGATGTCGAGCTTTGGCGCCAGGGCGGGATCAATCTGATCACCAATTATGAGCCGAAATCGGCGGCCTGGTTCTTTGCGCGGGAACATGGCCCGAGCGCTTGCGGCATGGGCTTTCGCGTCCGCAATGCGCGCGCCGCTTATGACCACCTGCTCGAGCAGGGCGCAGAACCGATCCAGGTCGAGACGGGTCCGATGGAACTCCACATTCCCGGTATTCGTGGGATCGGGAACTCGATCATCTATCTGATCGACCGCTACACCGAGGATGGCGAAGGCCTCTCCATCTACGATATCGATTTTGAGTATCTGCCCGGTGTGGATCGCAATCCCGAGGGCTTCGGCTTCCAGTTGATCGATCACCTGACCCATAATGTCTATGGGGGGCGTATGGCTTACTGGGCTGACTTCTATGAGAAGCTCTTCAACTTCCAGGAGATCCGTTATTTCGACATCAAGGGCGAATATACCGGCCTGACCTCCAAAGCCCTGACGGCGCCGGATGGCATGATCCGCATTCCGCTCAATGAAGAAGGCAAGTCGGGTGGCGGTCAGATCGAGGAATTCCTGCGCGAGTTTAACGGCGAAGGCATTCAGCACATTGCCCTGATCTGCGATGATCTCGTCGACTGTTGGGACAAGCTGCAAAAGGGGGGCGTGCCCTTCATGACGGCCCCGCCGGAGACCTATTATCAAATGCTCGATGAGCGCCTGCCAGGTCATGGCGAGCCGGTGAGCGAGCTGCAATCCCGCGGTATCCTGCTCGATGGCACCACGGAAGGCGGCCAGCCGCGCCTGCTGCTCCAGATCTTTGCCGAGCCGCGGATTGGCCCGGTCTTCTTCGAGTTCATCCAGCGCAAGGGCGATTACAAGGAAGGCTTCGGCGAAGGCAATTTCAAAGCCTTGTTCGAAAGCATTGAACGTGATCAGGTCAACCGGGGCGTGTTAGATGTGAAAGAGCCTGCCTGATGACCGATGCTCCAAACCTGCAAGGCGTGCATCACGTCGCCTATCGCTGCAAGGATGCGAAAGAGACGGTAGAATTCTACCGCGATGTTCTGGGCATGGATTTCCAGCTCGCCATCGCAGAGGATCACGTTCCCTCTACCGGCGCGTATGATCCTTACATGCATATTTTCCTGGATGCCGGGAATGGCAATGTGCTCGCCTTTTTCGAGCTGCCCGAGCAGCCCGACATGGGGCGGGACGAGAACACCCCGCAATGGGTGCAGCATATCGCTTTCAAAGTGGGGTCTATGGAAGACCTGCTCAGCGCCAAGGCCCGCGCCGAAGCGCACGGGCTAGACGTGCTTGGACCGACGCATCACGGCATTTTCAAATCGATCTATTTCTTTGATCCGAGCGGACATCGATTAGAACTTGCCTGCGATATTGGCACGCCTGATCAGTATGCGGAGCTGAAGCGCGTGGCGCCGGAAATGCTGGACGAATGGAGCCGCACCAAGAAGGCCCCGCGCCATGCCGCCTGGCTGCATGAGAAGATTGCTGAAGAAAGCTAGAATATGAAACTCGCCACCCTCAAGAACGGCTCGCGCGACGGGCGTTTGGTTGTTGTCTCAAAAGACCTGACCCGCTGCACGGATGCGGCGCGGATTGCCCCGACGCTGCAAGCCGCCCTCGATGATTGGGACGGTGTGTCCCCGCGCCTTGCCCGTATGGCCGAAGGCGTCGAGCTGGGCTCTGTTCCGACCTTTCGGTTCCATGAAAGTGAATGCGAGAGCCCGCTACCGCGCGCGTATCAATGGGCTGATGGCTCGGCTTACATCAATCATGTGGAGCTGGTCCGAAAGGCACGCGGGGCGGAAGTTCCAGAGAGCTTTTATGATGACCCGCTAATGTATCAGGGCGGCTCGGATGCGTTCCTCGGACCGCGCGATGATATCCCGCTGGGCGATGTAGCCTGGGGCTGCGATATGGAAGGTGAGATCGCGGTGGTGACCGATGACGTTCCCATGGGCGTTAGCGAGGCAGACGCGGCAGAACACATCAAGCTGATCATGCTGTGCAATGATGTCTCCCTGCGCGGCCTCATTCCGGCAGAGCTGGCCAAGGGGTTTGGGTTCTTCCAGTCCAAGCCGCCAAGTGCCTTCTCGCCGGTCGCGGTGACGCCGGAGGAATTGGGAGAGGTCTGGAAAGACAGTCTCGTCCACTTGCCGCTGCGGGTGGATTATAATGGCGAACCCTTTGGCCGTGCCGAGGCGGCGGAGGATGCGACCTTCTCTCTGGCGCGCCTGGTGAGCCATGCCGCCAAGACACGTCCGCTTTGTGCCGGGACCGTGATTGGATCAGGCACGGTGTCGAATAAAGGCGCAGACGGAGGCCCCGGCAAGCCGGTCAGCGAAGGTGGGCTCGGCTATTCCTGCATTGCCGAAATTCGCATGATCGAGAAGATCGCGACGGGCGAGTTCAAGACACCGTTCATGAAAGCCGGCGACAGCGTGCGGATCGAGATGCTGGATCAGGCTGGCAAGTCGATCTTTGGCGCGATCGAGCAGAATGTGGTGGCGGCTTAGAGCCGCGGTGGCGAACATCCCGCACTGCCAACTCAAGTTGGCACCCATGGCGGCTGGCTGATCATGGTCTCGACCGCCATAGGTCCTGACTTGCGTCAGGAATGCGGTCGATAAACTACCGAAATTCCGCCTGAAGCGCCGATAAAGCGTCCGCCCCGGGATTGAGCTCCGTATACGGAATCTCGTTCAGTGGCCGCGCTTCCATATTCTGCGTTTCGTGCAGGTCGGGCTGCTTCTCGTCGATAAAGAGCAAGCCGGTCAGGATCTCGTTCTTACGTTCACTGTCCATGACCCGATTGAACGCCGCACCGCGATCGGTTGGATCATAGTCGGCATCGAGCTTGCGCAGTTGAATATAGCCGCCATCGTGCAACTCGACCGGCATCACCTCGCCCTCATCATAAGCGGCGACGATTTCCTGGCTCGGCGCGATATAGTCGGCATGCACGGCCTTGGAGTAGAACTCGTATGTGTGAGCATAGGATTTGGTTGAGCCCTTATGATCATTGAAGCTCACGCAGGGGCTGATCACGTCAATGATCGCAAAGCCCTTATGCTTCAAACCGGCCTTGATCAGTGAGACCAATTGCTTTCGGTCACCTGAGAAACTTCGGGCAATGAAAGTCGCACCCACCGAGAGCGCAAAGGCCACCGGATCAATCGCCGGAAACTCGTTCGGGTCGCCCTTCTTGGGCAAGGAACCAAGATCGGCAGAGGCCGAGAACTGGCCCTTGGTGAGCCCGTACACGCCATTATTCTCGAGCATGTAGAGCATGTTCACATTGCGCCGCATGGCATGCGCCATCTGACCGAGGCCGATGGAGAGACTGTCTCCGTCGCCGGATATCCCGATGGTCGGCAGATCATTGTTCGCGGACAGCGCTCCGGTCGCAAAAGACGGCATGCGCCCGTGCACTGTATTCGCGCCATGCGAGTCATTCATGAAATAGCTTGTCGTCTTGGACGAGCAGCCAATCCCGGAAATCTTCAGCGCCCGGTGCGGCGGGATCGAGAGTTCGTAAAACGCTCGGACAATCGCGGCGGTCACACTGTCATGGCCACAACCGGCGCACAGCGTCGACATGTTGCCTTCATAATCGACGCGGGCGAGGCCGAGCTCATTCAACGGCTCATTATGGCGGCGGATCTTGGGTTTCAGAAACGAGGTCATGCGATCTTCCTCAGTTTGATCCGCTTCATCAATGCGTCGCAGACAAAGCGGTAATTCAAGGGCTCACCGGAATAATGCAGGACCGGGATCAGCTTCTCGCGCGCTGCATTGGTTTCCGTCAGCAACAGGTTGAGCAGCTGTGCATCGCGGTTCTGTTCGACCACGAAGACTTCCTCATGGTCGGCGATGAAGGCTTCCACTTCATCCGTGAACGGGAAGGCGCGGACTCGCATATAATCGACCGGCATGCCATCCGCTTCGAGCCGCGTCCGCGCCTCGGTCGCTGCAGCATCGCTGGTGCCGATGGCGATCATGCCATATCGAGTAGAGCCCGCGGCCTTCTGGACGATCGGCGCAGGCACAGCGGTTTTGGCGCTCTCCCATTTGGCGAGTAGGCGATCCACGATCTCCTGATACTCGTGCCCAAGCTCAGTATAGCGCGCATGGGCATTGTGGCCTGAGCCGCGCAGGAAGTAGGCGCCTTTCGGATCCGTCCCTGGCAGCGAACGATACGGAATGTGATCGCCATCCACGTCCAGATAGCGCGAGAAGGATTCCATCTTGTCGAGGTCGTCCTTGGTCACGACCTTGCCGCGATCAGGGACATAATTGTCATCCCAGGTCAGCTCATCGACCATCCAGTCATTCATGCCGAGATCAATATCGGACAGGAAGAAGACCGGGGTCTGGAATCGCTCAGCCAGATCAAACGAGCGGACCGCAAAGTCGAAACACTCATTCGGATCAGACGGGTAGAGGACGATATGTTTGGTGTCGCCGTGCGAAGCATAAGCGGTGGTCTGGATATCACATTGCTGCGTCCGCGTCGGCATGCCCGTCGAGGGACCGGTGCGTTGGATGTCGAAGAACACAACCGGGATTTCGGTATAATAGGCAAAGCCAATCCACTCGCTCATCAGTGAGATGCCGGGCCCGGAGGTTGGCGTGAAGGCGCGAGCGCCATTCCAGGCCGCGCCAATGATCAGGCCCGCCGCGGCGAGCTCATCCTCGGCCTGGATGATGCAAAACTTGTTCTTGCCGGACTCTTCATGGACGCGCAGCTTTTTGCAGTATTTGACAAAACCATCCATCAGCGAGGTCGACGGCGTGATCGGATACCAGGCCCCAAAGGTTGCACCGGCATAGACGCAGCCCAGCGAGGCGGCGGTATTGCCGTCAATCATCACCTTGCCTTTGGTCTTGTCCAAAGCGGCCACCCGGAAGCGCAGCGGGCAGTCATAATGGGATTTGACATAGTCATAGCCAAGCTTGACCGCGACCATGTTGCTATCGATCAGTTTGGCCTTGGCCGCGAACGTTTCTTCGATCAGAGAACGAATGACAGCGAGATCGATATCGACCAAAGCGGCGACTGCACCGACATAGGCCATGTTCTTCATCAGAATGCGCGAGCGGGCGGCTTTGACCACCTCATTGCACATCTTCATCAGCGGCACGCCGATCACCGTAACGTCCGGACGGTTTTCCAACTGTGGGCGTGGCCAGGTGCTGTCATAGAGCAGCACACCGCCGGTTGCGAGTTCAGCCAGGTCCTGATCATAGGTCGCCTGGTTCATCGCCACCATCATGTGGACCTCGCCCGAGCGTCCAGCATGGCCGTCGCCAGAAACACGAATTTCATACCAGGTGGGCAGGCCCTGAATATTGGACGGGAAAACATTCTTGCCGACCACGGGGATACCCATCCGGAAGATGGACTTCATCAAAAGGCCGTTCGCACTGGCCGAGCCGGTGCCGTTCACGGTCCCGATCTTGATGACAAAATCGTTTAGTCCTGGTCCGCTCATATCAGGCCTCGGTCACTTCTAGCTGATCTGCTGCATGGTGGATCTTGATGACGCCTTCTTTCATGTCCCAGGCAGAGGTGGGGCATCGTTCGGCGCACAGGCCGCAATGCAGGCAAATATTCTCGTCCTTGATCATCACCCGTCCCGTCAGAGGCAGCGCGGTTGAGACGAACAGGTCCTGATCAACCGTCGGATCTGACGCGGTCAGCGCCTCGCGGAGTTGTTGTTCGCTCTCGGCGTTCGGCGTGATGGTCAGGCATTCGACAGGGCAGACATCGACGCAGGCATCGCATTCCTCACAGAGCGGGGCGTCGAAGACGGTATGCACGTCGCAATTCAGACAGCGCTGCACCTCGGTCGCGATCTGTTCGGCGGAGAAGCCAAGCTCGACCTCCGTGTCGATCTTCTTGAACCGGTCGACCAGTTCGACATGTTCCATCTTGCGGCGCGATGAGGCGTCGAAAGCGTTGGAGTAGCGCCACTCCGTCATGCCCATCTTGGCTGAGGCAAGATTGATTTGATCCGGCAGGCGATCCGTCAGCGGCAAGCCGCGACAATGATTGTGGATCGAGATCGCCGCCTGATGACCATGCTCGACGGCCCAGATAATGTTGAGTGGTCCAAAGGCAGAATCGCCGCCGAAGAACACGCCTTTGCGCGACGATTCAAACGTCACCTTGTCGACCAGAGGGACATTCCATTTGTCGAATTCGATGCCAGAGTCTGCTTCGATCCAGGGGAAAGCATTTTCCTGGCCGATGGCGAGGATCACATCATCGCACGGGATCATCTCCTCACCGATGACGCGCTGGTCGATGATCCGTCCGGCCTCGTCGAGATCATATTCCATAAGCTCAAACAGCATGCCGGTCAGCTTGCCATTCTCGTGCACGAAGGCTTTGGGAGAATGATTGACCAGGATTTCGACATTCTCTTCCTCGGCGTCTTCGAGTTCCCATTCAGACGCTTTGAAGAAGGCACGCGGCTTACGGGCCATGACTTTCACGTCCTTGGCCCCGAGGCGCAGCGAGCTGCGGCAGCAATCCATCGCCGTGTTGCCGACGCCAATGATCAGGACTTTCTCGCCAATCTTGTCGGTATGTTCGAAGGCCACTTCTTCGAGCCAGTTGATGCCAATATGGATATTGTCACGGGACTCCTCACGGCCCGGCAGACCGAGATCCTTGCCCTTGGGCGCACCGGTGCCGACAAAGACCGCGTCATAGCCTTCTTTCAGAAGCGCGCTCATGCTCTCGACCGGATGGCCCAATTTCAGCTCGACGCCCATGTCTAGAATGTAGCCGAGCTCTTCCATCAGCACGCTTTCCGGCAGGCGGAAGGCGGGAATGTTCGAGCGCATCAGGCCGCCCGGTTTGTCGAGCTTCTCGAAAATGGTGCACTCATAACCCAGCGGCGCGAGATCATTGGCGACGGTGAACGAGGCTGGCCCGGCTCCGATCAGCGCGATCTTCTTGCCATTGGTTTGCGGAGGTTTCTTGGGCAAGCGGTCGCGAATGTCATCGCGGTGATCTGCGGCGACGCGCTTCAGGCGACAAATCGCGACCGGTTTTTCTTCGACACGCGTGCGGCGGCAGGCAGGTTCGCAAGGACGATCGCAAACGCGGCCCAGGACACCTGGAAAAACGTTCGAGGCGCGGTTGACCAGATAGGCTTCGCTATAATCGCCCTGAGCGATGAGCCTGATATAGTGTGGCACAGGTGTGTGGGCGGGGCAGGCCCATTGGCAATCGACCACTTTGTGAAAGTAGTCAGGATTGCTGGTATCCGTTGGCTTCATTTAACTCGACCAGTCTCCCTCACGACCGATTCGCGGTCTCGACAATAGCCTCTCTCGCAGGGCTTAACGGGGAGTGAAGCCCCGTTTTTTATCCGAGTCGAGATCAAAGCGGATAAAATTTCATGTGATCGCATCACCTTATATCGCACCGTACGGTTGCTAACGTCGCGGTACAAAGTCTGTCTCTATCACAGTGCGCGCACGTAATAGGCGACGGATTTTGTATCGTGCTCAAAAGAGCGAGCGCCGACTTGTTTGAATCCGAGCCGTTGATGGAAGCGATGAGAGCCAGGATTGGGCGGCGCGGTATTGACTTCGCAACCCATCTCATCGCGGCCCTCAAAGTGCTTGAAAGCTGCACGATACAGCGCTTCACCAAGGCTTTGGCCGCGGGCCTCTGGAAGCAGGGCTATGCGGTCGACATAGATGACCGATCTGCCGGTCCGGCTTTGGTAATCTTCGAACCAGCGCAGATTGGCACTCGGATAGGCGTCCGTGCCGGGTTCGATCAGGGTCAGAAAACCCAGCGGCTCATCCGTTTCACCCGCAGCGACGAAGCAGGTCGACACGTCGATCCATCTGCCCAGATCGTCCAGAGTTTCCGAGCTGACACCTGGCACCGACGCCTGGTTCGCGGCATGCAGGATAGGCAGGTCAGAGTCCCGGTATCGGCGAATGGACATGCTCAATCCTTGTGGCGATCGCCGTCCCAGCCCTTTGGTGCAAGATGGGCCTCTGCAAAGGCCAGCGGACTGTCCTCCAGCGTCGTGGCGAGCGTGTCATTCCACCGATTGAGGAATCCGAACAGCGCGATGACGGCGACAATCTCGACGATTTCATCCTCGCTGAAATGCTCTCGCAGCGTCTCGAACTGGGCATCGGTCGACTGATTGGGCACACTGCCGGCTGCCAAGGCCAGATCGAGCGCCGCCTTCTCAGCCGGGCTGAACAGATCGCTGGTCTCAAATGACCAAAGTTCGGCAAGCTTTTCCGCGTCGGCGCCGCGATGTTCGGCCCCGTGCGCGGTATGGGCTTGGCAATAGGCGCAGCCTGCGGCGGCGCTGCTAATATGAGCAATCATCTGGCGCAAAACGGGATCCAGGCTGGCATTCGGGCCGAGGATGGCCGCCGACAGGCCCATGAAGCCCTGCAGGATTGCCGGTTGCCGCGCCATCACTTTCAGCGAGTTGGCTTCAAATCCCATCGCTGCTGCGGCCAGGGCCAGCAGATCCTTGTTCTCAGCCAATTGCGTTTCACTGGCAGGGCGAATTCGTGTCATGTCATCACCTCCATGCAGGGCAACCAAGCGTCTAATACGCTGAGCGGCAAGGGCTCTTTTCTCGAAAGTCGGGCTTGCCTAACGTGAGATCTGTCGGCATCGTTGTGATTGATACAGAACAGAGCTGGGAGACTCTCACCATGGACGTCACAGAACAACAGACGGTGCGGATCAATTTTGAACTCGGTCCGAAGGATATCGACTATTTCAAGCAACGCCTTTCCAAGGCCCGCAAGAATCGGGCGCTGCGCGATGATGACCGCGTCATTCTGGCCGCCGAAGCGCTGGCCGTGCGGGCGCTGGAGAGCGATCCACCGACTTTTGTTGTCTCCCGCATGCTGACCTTGCAGACCATGGTCGCGATGTTGAAGGACCGGGACTGGAACCTGGAAAAAGACGACCGGGCCCGGGTTCTGGAAGTGCTCGCCTATTTCTCGGATCCCAATGATATCATCCCGGATGATCTGCCGGGCATTGGATTCCTTGATGACACAATCATGGTCGACCTGGCGGCTTTTGATCTCGCGCCGGAACTCGAGGCCTATGCCGATTTCTGTGACAATCGCGACGATCTCGCTGCCAAGGAAGCCGATGCACAGCCGTTAAAAGTGGCCCGCGACGAGCTGCAGTCTCGTATGCGCCGCCGCCGTCGTCGCCGCACCGGCGGCGCCCCGGGCGCAGACATGATCACCTCGCTCTTCCACGCGGGCTAGATCAAGGCCCCCCACACCTTCACACGTCCCGGCCGCGCGGCCGGGACGTTTGCGTTTGGCTTTAGCCGACATTCATATCCAGCGCGCCGAGAAAGTCGCGCTTGCCGATCGCAACACCTTTGCGACGCAGCAAATTATACGCGGTGGTGACGTGGAAGTTGAAATTCGGCAGTGCGAATGAGGTCAGGAAGCCGAGCCCGGTGAACGGAATCTTGAAATCGCCAAGGGCAAAAATCACGTCCTTGTCGAGCATTGCGTCAACGTCTTCCGGCGTGACGGTTTTCAGGTTGGCAATGGTTTCAGACAGCATCGATTCCAGTTGCGCATAGGAGGAGACATCCATGTCTGGCGGCGGCCCGGCCTGACCCGCACGGATCGCCTCAATATTGCCCCAGGCGGAGTTGCACACGGCCCGGATCTGGAACGAGAAGGGCAGCATGTCATCGATCAGACGATCATTGATAAAGGCATCGGCGTCATCGCCGAGATGATCGCGGCCCGTAGCGAGCACGCCGACCAACGCCTCGGCCTGGCGGATCATCACGCCGATGGTGGATTTGTAGATAGGGGTCGTCATGAATAAAGCTCCAAAGGTCTAAGCGGTGTATTCGGGTCGAAAGGGACATCGGTGTCCTCGTAAACGCTCATGGCAAACGGGAAGCATCCGATCGGGGGCGGTATCGATAAAGATCCTTAGCGATACTTGTTCTTTTCATCCTGGGCCTTGTTGGCCAGGTCGACATGATGTCGGATTTGTTTCTTGAATCTCATTGAGCCCATGAACTGATCTATGAGCGATTGGTATGCGCGCGCATGCTTTTGTTCTTCTGCGAGCCAGTAATCATACATCTCCCATTTCTTGAGATCTTCATCGCTCGCCCATGGTTTTTCCGCGCCGCAACTGAGGCAGTTGAGCTCGTGCGTGATGGCATGTGTGTGTCCACAGACGCGGCAATTATACGTGCTCATGGTCCCTCCAGGTCATCGTCTCATTTCATCTTGGGGCGCCGCCCGCCAAATTCAACCAGACTCGCGCTGAGCGCGAATGGCCTGAGCCGCTGTTCGCAGACAATTCAGCACCCCGTGCGCTTCGGGCGGTCCGGATCGTTCAACAGATCGCTCAGGGCTTCGGTCCAGATGGCATAGCCCTGCATGTTCATATGCAGCTGGTCTGAAATGAAGATCTGCTTCGGCACGTCGCCCGCCATCATGGGAGTGGCGATGTCGATATAGATCAGATCGGGTCGGGTCTCGGCATAGGCCTGGATCAGAGCGTTCGTCTCTGCCTGGGCCGCCAGCTCGTCGAGCCGGGCATAGGACGGTTTGACCGACAGGAAATAGACCGGTGCATCGCCGAGGCGCTGATCCTTCAAGCCCATGAAGGCCTCGAAGCGCGCCGCGACTTCGGACGGGCTGGCGCCAGCATTGAGATCGTTCTCTCCGGCATAGAAGATAATCTCGCGCGGCTGATGACGGCTCAGCAGGATGTCAAAATAGCCGATCACTTCAGTAATCTGCGACCCGCCAAAGCCGCGATTCAAGGGGACGAGGGCCGGAAAATCCTCCTCCAGGCTGAGCCAGAAGCGGATGCTGGAACTGCCGGTAAATACGGTCCGACACGCCGTCGGCGGAAACAGCTCGTCCTGCACGAAGAAGGTGTAGATCTCGGACGCAAATGGCGCATTGGCATTGAACGCGATCGGGTCGGTGGAGACCGCCGGCGCGGCCGGCGCCTGCGCGACCGACAGGCTGGCGCCGGTGGCGGCGAACAGGGCAGAGACGACGAGGCGGCGGGCAAGCTTGAGCATGAGCGGGGTCCAGTAGTTAAGTCACGCACGTTAGGCACAGGCCGGAGCGGGAGGCCAGTCGAAACTGAGGCGCGCGATGTTTGAAGGGCACGCCAAAGCCCCTCACGAGGGCTCCCCCTGAGTTGATAGATAGGCGAGGCGCGCTTGTTTCAAACGCGGAGGAACTGCCGCTCTCTCGAGACGGCGATACTGCGCCTGAACCAAGCGCGCCCGCGGTGACATGCTTTCATACGTTAGACCTTGGCCACCTGGACCAAGCGCCTGCCAGGGGCTGCGGAGGGGTAAGAAAAACATCCGGGGGATGTTTTTCCCCGAAGCAGGCCTGAGCGGTAGCGAAGGCGGAGGCATGGGAAGCAGATGCCCCTGCCGGGGCCTTCTGCGCCTTCATTTGATCCACTGGATCAAATGATCGCTGGCGCGACCGGCTTCGAAGCCCGGCGCGTTACCGTGCAAGGGGTACAGCTCCCCAAGCCAAGCCACGCGGCCACCGCTCCCCCCTTTAATCCAGCCGTTCCGGACTAGCCTTTCATCAAGAGGAGATGAGGTGGAGTCTAACACGGTTTCGTGGGGCGGGGATTGAAGCGGGATTGAGGGCGTGAATCCACCCCTCGCGCCCCCTTCTCCCGGACGCGGGAGAAGGGCCGGGGATGAGGGCAAGATGCGTGCGGCGGGTGACGGAGTCGCGTCTAAGCAAACATTGGTGCCCTCACCCCAACCCCTCTCCCGCGATCGGGAGAGGGGCTCAACCTCGCCGCGAAGACCGTGTGGGACTAGCGTGTTCAATGCGCATCGCGCCAGGGCACGGCCGCGATTTGCCAGTCATCTTCATAGATAATCCTTCCGGGCCTTTGTGTTTTCACGACATCAATCCAGTAGCCGTTTGCTTTCAGCAGATGTTTCATCGCCCAGATATGGTCGATGGGCTCGCGTGCGGAGTCCTTAAACCAGAAGATGGCGCGATAATTCCAGTCGGATTCGCGTGGAATTTTGAGGTGTGTCACGAACCAGTCGAGATGATGATTGATCGCATCCGCATCATGGGCGCGCGTGTCCTCAGCGTCGCGCACCGTATAGGCGGTGCGAAAGATGCCGCCTCGGGTTGGTAAGTGGTAACAGCGCTGCAGGCTCTGGAAACGCAGATATTTCATAATGGGTTCCATGGGAATGCATGACCCAAGCGCCTATCGGCGCAATCTGCGCCTCGATTGGTGGGGCGTCGAGGAATCGAACCTCTCACCTGACCACTCCACTTGTTTAAGGGACCGGGTCTACAATCCGGCGTGGAGAAAACGCCCCGCTAACGGGTGTGCTGTCATGCTGTTTGAAGGGAATAGGGCTCTCGTGCGCGCCTCACGTGGGGCGCGGTTAGGTTGCTAAGTGCAACAATAATAGAAGAGCGTGCTATTCATCATGGTGGAGGGCGTTTAGGGGAAGATTGGTGCGGAATCAAGCTCAATTCAGCTCACCGTAAAGATCTAACCAGATCGGATTGCCCAACTCGATTGGGCAATCCATCACGTGCGCGCGCCGCGCGGATCGGGAGCGCAGGGATCTCTCCCGTTATCAGCCGTAACTTCACGAGCTGGGCCCTCGGATCAAGTCCGAGGGAGCGCTTGAAGGACGACTTAGGAAGAGTCTCTAGTTCTTCCCAAACTTCCGGTCCCGCCCGGCCAGGATTCGCAGCCGCAGCGCGTTGAGCTTGATAAAGCCTTCCGCATCCTTCTGATCATATGCCCCGTGATCATCCTCGAACGTCACAATATCCTCGCGATACAAGGAATACGGGCTTGAGCGACCGACCAGGTGGACGCCGCCTTTGTAGAGCTTCACCTTCACTTCGCCGGTGACATAAAGCTGCGAGTGGTCGATAGCCGCTTGCAGCATTTCGCGCTCTGGGCTCCACCAGAAGCCATTATAGATGAGCTCTGCATAGCGCGGCATCAGCTCGTCTTTAAGGTGGCCGGCGCCGCGGTCGATGGTGATACTCTCCATGCCGCGGTGGGCGGTGAGCAGGATAGTGCCGCCGGGCGTTTCATAAATGCCGCGCGACTTCATGCCGACAAAGCGATTTTCCAGAAGGTCGAGGCGGCCAATGCCGTGCTTGCGGCCAAGCTCGTTCAGCTTGGTCAGGATCGTTGCCGGGCTCATCGCCTCGCCATTGATCGCGCAGGCATCGCCCTTTTCAAAGCCGATAGTGACGATCTCGGGCTCGTCCGGCGCGTCTTCCGGCGCGATGGTGCGCATATGGACAAATTCCGGCGCGGCTTCCGCCGGGTCTTCCAGGACTTTGCCCTCTGAGGAGGAGTGCAGCAGGTTGGCATCGACCGAGAAGGGGGCTTCGCCGCGCTTATCCTTGGTGATCTCAATGCCTTGCTCTTCAGCGAATTTGAGCAGGTCGGTGCGGGACTTGAAGTCCCAGTCGCGCCACGGGGCGATGACTTTAATGTCTGGGTTCAGGCCATAATAGCCGAGCTCGAATCGGACCTGGTCATTGCCTTTCCCGGTGGCGCCATGACAGACCGCATCAGCGCCCATCATATCCGCAATCTCGATCTGGCGCTTGGCGATGAGCGGGCGGGCAATCGACGTTCCGAGCAGATAGACGCCCTCATAGACCGCATTGGCGCGGAACATTGGAAAGACAAAGTCGCGGACAAATTCTTCGCGGACGTCCTCGATGAAAACATTCTCTGGCTTCACACCGGCGGCGATCGCCTTGGCGCGCGCGGGCTCAATCTCTTCGCCCTGGCCGAGATCTGCCGTGAAGGTGATCACTTCGGCCCCAAACTCGGTTTGTAGCCACTTCAGGATGATGGAGGTGTCGAGTCCTCCGGAATAAGCGAGCACTACTTTTTTGGGCGCAGAGGACATTGTCGACTCCATCGGGATTTTTGATTCAGGCGCGTATGGCGCGGCTTGAACCAGAGCGCAAGAGCGAGGACGCGAATAGGGCCTGCCCATCTGCGCATGGGCGCTTCACTTTCGGCCATCGAAAGCGGGCACTTGCCTTGCATAGCCCGTTCTGACCCCGTCAGAGCAAGGAAAGCATGCGCCCCGTCACCGTCGCCCCTCAACAGCGTTTTGAAGCGCTGGACACGCTTCGCGGCATCGCTGCGTTGACCGTCGCAGTCTGGCACTTTCGACCGGAGGGGTTGCATTTCAACGGCTTTCTGGCGGTCGACTTTTTTCTGATCCTATCCGGATTTGTCCTCACCCACGCCTATTTCAATCGCGAGGATTTCAGTCTCGGCCGGTTTGCCTGGCTGCGCTGGGCAAGAATGTATCCGCTGCATCTGGCGACGCTGGCCATGATGGTGGCGCTCGATCTGTACACCACCGGAGAGATTGATCGCGGGGCTCTGATCCTGCATGGCCTGATGATCCACGAGATCGGCCTTGGGCCCGGCTATCTGCCGTTTAACACACCGAGCTGGACGATTTCGGTGGAGTTCTGGATCAATATTGGCATTGCCGCGCTGGTCGTCTGGCTCGCCCCGAAGGCGCGGATGAGTGTGCTGGTCCTGCTCATGGTCTTTTGTTTCGCCATCGTGGCGACACAGGCAGGCTCGCTGGATCTCTCGACAGGAATGCTGTGGCCCGGTCTGAAAGCGGGTCTGGTGCGTTGCACGGGCGAGTTCATTCTCGGGATCTTCATCTACAAGCTGTACCAGCGCCATCCGAGCGCCTGGCTGCCCTTTGGCGGTGGACTTGCCTTGCTGGTCTTTATTCTCGCGCTGGCGACGCCCTGGCTGGCCGGGCAGATGCAATTCGTCATGGTGCCGGTCTTTGCCGGGATCGTGTATCTGTTCGCGCAGCAACGCGGCAGCGTGAATGACTGGCTGGCGAAGGGGCGCTATCTCGGCAAGATCTCGTTCAGCGTCTATATGGTGCACTGGCCCGTGCTAATGTACGCCCGGACCCTGCATGAAGCGGTGTTTGATCAGCCTATGGAGATGAGCTGGGCGGTGATTGCCGGCCTGCTCGCCCTTACCATCGGACTGGCGCACCTGGTTTGCCATTGGGTGGAGCTACCCATCTACCATTTTCTGCGCGACCTTGGACGGCGAAAAAACGCGCCTGCCCACTAGGCTCGCCATTCATCCCGAGCGTCGAACCTGAACGCGCGATGACTGGAATCGGGCAGGCGTGGTCACAATTATGGTTAAATTGCCCAGATTACAGCCAGTTCACCGCCTTGTTTCGCAGGCAGCCTGTTTCCCATCGACAAGCGAATGGGAGACGCATTTCATGAAAAGAACAACTCTGACCGTCACCGGCGTTCTCGCCGCTGCCGCTTTAGCCTTTGGAGCCAATGCCAAGACCAAACCGACCCCTGAACTGATTACGGACGTTCCGACTATGAATGCTGTTTCCTCTTACATCCTGCTCGACCGAACGGGCTCCATGTCAGATATCTGGGACGAGGCGCTGGGCTCGGTGAATGCCTATGCTGCCGCAGTCGGCAAGGTTGAAGACGGTGAAGCTGACGACCTGGAAACCACCGTGACGCTGGCTGTGTTCGATCATCAGGAAGGCTTCCAGTACGATGTCCTGCGCAAGGATGTGACGCCAGACGCCTGGTCCAATGTGACCAATGACGAGGTCAGCCCACGCGGTATGACCCCGCTCTTTGATGCGATCAATCGCACCATCACCATGGCCGAGGCCGACAACCCTGAAAAGGCCGTCATCGTGATCATGACTGACGGTCAGGAAAACTCGTCACGTGAGGTGACCTATCAGGGCGCAAAAGCAGCGCTCGACCGGGCCGAGAAGCGTGGTTGGGAAGTGGTCTTCCTGGGCGCTGAGTTCGCCAATTTCGGTGACGCCGACGCGGTCGGTGTGGATCGCTCAAAGCAGATGGCCGTGAGCTCCGGATCGCTCGCCATCACGCAAGAACGCCTCGCCAAGAAAGCCCGTGACTATGGCAAGGGCGAGGAAGCTGAGATTGTCTTTGACGCTGAAGACCGCGCCATCGCGGAAGAAGAAGACGTCAAGGAACGCAAAGGCCCGAACCGCTAAGGGGGGGCTAAAAGCGAGACCTTCCCGCAGGCTCGGGACGCAACGCGGGAGAGAAGAAGGCGCAGAGAGTTTTCTCTGCGCCTTCCGACAATTTGGATTTGAGATTGGGCTAGGGCCGATGGCCTAGCCGTCCACAGGCAGATGCTTGTCGAGGAAGTCGAGGACTTTCTCCAGCGTCTCAATACTGCGAGTGACATTGTTGCCATAACTGTGTCCGGTCTGTTCCATCTCGTGCCACTCATACGGCTTTCCGGCGCGGTCCATCGCGGCCATCATGACCCGTGACTGCTCGATCGGAACGATGCGGTCACTCTCACCATGGAAGATGAACATGGGGCGCTGAATGGCGTCGACATGCGTAATCGGAGAGTAGGCTTCGATTTCCTCACGGTCTTCTACCAGATCTCCAATGTGAGACGTCCAATAGCGGAACGCGTAGGAATCTGATCCCGGTTTGGGCTGTCCCAGATCTATGACACCAAGATCATCGCGTACCCATCGCAACATGCGCGGCAAGTCGCTGACGCCAGCGCCCGCCAGATAGCATTGATATTTGGTGGGCGTCAGGGTTGCGCCTGCAAAGGCCGCATAGCCACCATAGGAGAAGCCCATCAGACACGCCCGGTTCGGATCAGCCAGGCCTTCTGCAACGAGATGATCAAAGCCATCGTCCACGTCATACTGCATGGCTCTGCCCCATTGGCGCCGACCCGCATCTGCGAAGTCGAGTCCGAAACCGGATGACCCGCGGAATTGCGGTTGAAACACCTGGTACCCAGCGGATGCCAGCGATTGAGCGATTAGATCAAAGCCGTACTCATCCCGCGCTTCAGGACCCCCATGCGGCATGACGATCATAGGTGGTTTGTCGCCGGGTTGCGCGCCGGCGGGGCGGGTCAGGTAGCCAACCAGTTCCATGCCATCCCGTCCGGTATAGGAAACGATTTCCATGTCCGCGAGCGCTTTGCCCTTGATCGCGCCGTTTGGATTACCCAGCTCGATCGGGCTTTGCGTGGCCTTGTCGTAGAGCACGTAGGTGGTGCTTTCGTTCGGGATGACCACGGCAAGCAACCACTTCTGCTCGTTGGTATCGGACGCATAGGCGCTAATCACGGCCTGGGGTCCGAAATATTGCTGCAAGCCGTCCATATGGGCCTGCGTGTTCTCGTCCATGAATTCCGTCATCGGTTTTGCGCCGGAATAGGTCACGCTTTGCAGCGCTGTGGAGGAGCGATTGAAGCGAACGGTCGCGATATCGATGTTCGGATCAGAACGAACAGGATCACCATAATTGTCGGTGGTATAGTCATAAAGGTACAGACTGACCGTCTTGGTGCCTTCCGGGCGGGCCGTGACATAATACTTGTTCGGCAGATCGCTCGGAGCACGCGGGGTAAACGCTTCGCCGCCATTATTCGCGATCGTGTCCGTCGGCCCGATCTTGACCCGTACCCACTGTTCCTCGCCGTCAGAGTCCTTGCGCTGGGCGTAACTATGAATGATCCGACCATTGTATTTCAGGTCCCAGCGAAGCACCGCTTCACCCTCGCGATCGACAAACCATTGGGTCGTGTCTTCATTGCCGCGCTCGATCCGTCTGGCCTTGCCATTGCTGACATTGACCTTGAACAAGTGCAGATCGCCTTCATCCGGGGCCTGCATGATAATATTCTTGGGATCGCTGGGCAGATCGTAGACCAGCGTCGCGTTGAAGCGGGGTTGAGACCGCAATGGGTCGCGATCGAACAAGGTCACAGGCTTGCCGCCATCGCGGTCCATCACCGCAGAGGTGCTTTGTGTTTTGACCGAGCGCCACAGGATTTCGCCGTCTTCGAAGCGTTCACGAACCTCGCCCCAAGCGATGGGTTTGTTGGAACGACGTCCATAATAGCCGACAAAGTTGACCAGTAGACGCTCGTCCGTGAGCCAGTCGAGGCTGTTAATCTGCACTTTGCCGACCGGAACGCTCTTCAGGTCACCCCCAGCAGCATTGAGATCGATGGTAACGATGTATTCCTCGTCCCCTTCGCGTTTCACATAGGCCAGGTACTGGCCGTTTGGCGACAGCGCCGGCTGGAAGAAATCCGGCTGTGCCCACAAATTCTCGAGGCTCGGCGTTGGTGTCTGGGCTGAGGCGACTGGCGCTGCAGTAAATGTCAGGCAGATGCCCGCAAAAACAGCCACGATAAGTGTAGTTAGTGGTCTCACAAGAACTCCCCTTTGAATGTCTCTCACGCCCTGGAAAGAGAGCTTATTTCAATCCGGTCTGTCAACAACACGCAACATCACACTGCACTGGCCGATTTCTTTCTCGCATGACGGGTGTTGCCGCCGGGACGGTCGCACAGAGATCACAGTTAGTTCAGGACCGCAGAAGCCCTCTTGTCAGGTTTCAGAACTTCGCGCAGCCTGCCGCGGTTGGGATTGCTGCGCTTTAACCTCTTGTTAGTCGTCGAGGCGGATCAGACCCTGTATAACTGCGTGGTGCGAGTGGAGATGGGACGTTGAAACACACACGAACGACTAGATTGCGTAGCGTTGCCAGTGTCATGGCCGTGGTCTTTGCCGCCGGTATGGTTGCGGCCTGTAGTGGCGGTGGTGGTGGCGGAGGATCGACTGTGTCGCCGCCCCCGCCTCCTCCTCCGCCGCCTCCGCCGCCGCCACCACCCCCGCCGCCTCCACCGCCGCCGCCTCCGCCACCGCCATCTTCGGTGACGATCAGCGGCGCCGTGACGTTTGATGAGATTGGGCACCTGATCGGCTCAAACGTGACTACCACCGTGGCCGGGGCCGCGCTCGACTATGACAATCTCGCGCCGTCACCTGCACGTAGCGTGGTTGTGCAGGCGGTCGATGGCAGTGGTACGGTGCTGGACAGCGATATCACCGATGCCAGCGGCAATTACGCCGTCACCGTCGCGTCTTCAACGCCGGTGCGGATCCAGGTGCGTAGCCAGATGCTGCAGACCACAGGCGCGACCTGGGATTTTGAAGTCGTCGACAATACCAATGGCAATGCGATTTACGTCCTCGCCGGGTCTTTGACGGATTCCGGAACGGCCAATTCAACGCGTAATCTAAATGCCGGATCAGGATGGAATCCGACGGCGGTCAACTCTGCCGACAATACGATTCAGGGTGAGTATACGGGCACCCGCGCGGCGGGACCGTTCGCTATTCTGGACGGCCTTTACGAAGCCGTGACCGATATTGCCGTGGTCGACCCGAGCGTGAGCTTTCCAGACTTGCAGGTCTTTTGGAGCATCAATAATCGCCCCTCGAACACAATCAATGATGCTGCAGGTGATATCGGAACTTCGTCCTATACGCGGATCAGCGGCGTGCCGACCATCCGTATTCTGGGCGCGGCGAACAATGATACCGACGAGTATGACACGCATGTCGTCGTGCACGAGTTTGGACACTATTTCGAGGACCAGCTGTCGCGCTCTGACTCACCTGGCGGACAACACAGCCTCAGCAATCGTCTGGATGCGAGACTCTCCTTCGGCGAAGGGTGGGGCAATGCTTTTGCCGGGATGATCCTGGGTGACCCGGTCTACCGCGATGTCAGTGGCGACGCTCAAAATGTCGGCTTTGCCTTCAGTGTCGAGGTCGATTTGACCAGCGCCGGCGGACGCCCCCCTGGTTGGTTCAATGAGGCCTCCGTTCAGCAGATCCTCTACGATATTTTTGACAGCGCAAATGATGGTGCCGACACGATTTCAGGCGGTCTGGCACCGCTCTACAATGCGTTCACGGACAGCGCCTATATCAACAATGAGAATTTCACGACAGTGTTCCAGTTTGCCAATCGGGTACGCAATGAGGCGGCGGTGAATGCTGCGCAACTGGACAGCCTGCTCGCGGCGGAATCGATCAATACGACCGATCCACGCGGCGTCGGTGAAACCAATACAGGCGGTGTGTCGACCATCCTGCCGATCTACAAGGTGGCAAGCCCGGGCGGCAGCGCTGTGACCGTCTGCTCCACGGCTGAGGCGAACGGCACACCTGTGAATGAAGATAGCGTCCGCAACAAGCATGGCGTCCGCGAGTTCATCACCGTGACTCTGCCCGCGACCGGCCCGGTGACGATGACGGCGACGGAAACCTCTGGCCCGGCAGGAACGACCGATCCGGACTTCCGCATCTGGGAAACCGGTCGCCTGTTCACCCAAGACTCACGCGGGCAAAGCCGCCTGGCAGAATCACCGAATGATGGCTCAGAGGTCTGGACGGGAACCCTCGATGCCGGGACCTATGCGATCGAAATCTATGATTTCAACAATTTCGACGAGAATACCGCGGCCGACAGCTGTTTCAGCTTTACGGTCAGCTAGTCGATAAGGGAGAAGACGATGCATTTCAGATCAGACTTGATGGCCATCTCCGTTGGCGCGGCGGCGCTTCTGGCAGGATGTGCTCAGCAGAAGACCGCAGACCCTGTGTTGGCTGATGCGGATACCCTCCAGGCGACCGGGCCAACGAAACAGGTCAAGCTCGCGCCGCCGATCACGACGATCAAGCCCGGCGCATCGGTCACCTTCTCGCTCGACGAAGCCAAACCGATTGCGGTCGGTGAGAATGGATCTGTGACCCTGACGGTGAATGAAGGCTATCCGACCGGCGTGCTCAAACTGAAAGCGACGGGCGGCAAGGGTCTCAATGTCTTCGGAGCTGAGCGGAATGCGCAGATGGATATGGCGAGCGGCACCTCGCACACATGGCGGATCGATTATTCAGCGGATGCAGACGGCGTCTATTTGATCAACATCCTGGCGACGGCGGAGCCTGAAGCGGGCTTCTCTGAAATGCGGGCACATTCTGTCCGTGTCAAAATCGGTGACTGGCAGGCGGCGCAAGCCAAAGTGCAGGCGGCAACCGATATGGAGACGATGCAGAGCGGTGAGCGCGCGGTGATTCTCGAAGCACAGGAAGTGATCGAGGCGGACCAGCCCTAGCGGCGGGACACCGTGATCGGCGCGGCCATGCGGGATCGCATATTTGGCATCGCATCGCGGCCGTAAAGGTCAATTTCGAAATGGTCGAGAATGGCGATCATGCGATCGATCTGATCCGGCGTGAATCTTGTTTGCCATTTCTCCAGCTGTTGCTGCTTGTCATCTGAAAACGTTGTTTCGCGCGAGGTGCGACTGGCCTTGTCGACCAGCGACATGGCCGCCTCTGGCAGCTCCATCTGCCAGGCTTCAAACAGGTGGCGCAGGCTTTTCTCCGGATCGAGCAGCATGTCCTCGTAATGGAGTGTGATCCAATCCTTGTTATGGCCGGGATGGTTGAGGAAGGAACGATTGCGGGTGCACCATTTGGCGACGCGGACTTCCTCGACCGTCGACAGGCCTTCCAGAAACGCGCGATCCTTGTCGGAATAGTCGCTGTATCGGGTCTCCGGGAAGACATAGTGAGACGGGCGGCCCTGCCAGTTTTCATGGCGCAGCGTGGAGGCGGCAATCGCAATCGGATGGCGGGTCAGCACAACCGGCTTCAGCTTGAAGTCGAACTGGTTCAAAAGCCAGGGCAGGCAGTCATTTGTGCGAATGAACTTGACCACCAATCGCTCGGCGGTGCGATAATCCTTGATGTCGGAATATTGGCAAACGTCCGGCGTGAGTTTTCGCCCGCTCAGGATGTCATCGAACAATTGCCGGGCCTCGGGCCAGTCGGCATCTGCGGGGATGCGTTGGTGCCAGTCGAAGCCGATCTCCGCCAGTTCAGGCATCCAGCGCTGGTGCAGGGGCTCGTATAGCGTGGCCGTGTTCTGAATGCTGGTCAGGACTTCGAACAGCCAGGTCGAACCGCCCCGCGGATTGGCGGAGACAATGATCGACTCGCGCGGATCAAACCGACCCTGACGGCTGATCTGGTCCAGCTGGTACGTCTGGACTTTTCTGCCAAGCTTTTTGACGATCCCGTTCACGCTGTGTCTGCTTCCCTTTTCCCGCCGTCTGGCGCGACCCATTAGCTGTAAGCCTACATTCAATTTCCACGCCAGTCAGGCGTCAAATCCCTGGGTTTGCAATCAGGCCCTGCGCCGGGTTCAGCCGCTGTTGCGGTTAAGCCATAGCCAAATCAGGTGGCGCCGTGTATGGCGCGCGCAACGATAAATGCCGCAAACGGCCCTCCCTCCCCAGGACGCACGACATGACAGAGCCCACATCCCTGCGCAATATTGCGATCATTGCCCACGTCGACCATGGCAAGACCACTCTGGTCGACTGCCTGCTGAAACAATCCGGTACGTTCCGCGAAAATGAAGCGACGGTCGAGCGGATGATGGATTCCAATGATCTGGAAAAGGAGCGCGGCATCACCATCCTGGCCAAGACGACCAGCGTCGTCTGGGGCGATACGCGGATCAATATTGTCGATACGCCCGGGCACGCAGACTTTGGCGGCGAGGTCGAGCGGATCCTGTCCATGGTGGATGGCGCGATCGTCCTGGTCGACGCTGCCGAGGGCCCGATGCCCCAGACCAAGTTCGTGGTTTCCAAAGCCCTGAAGATCGGCCTGCGCCCGATCGTGGCTGTCAACAAGATCGACAAGCCCGAGCGCCGCCCGGATGAGGTGATCAATGAAGTGTTCGACCTGTTCGACGCCCTCGGTGCCGATGACGATCAGCTCGATTTCCCGATCCTGTACGGCTCGGCCAAGAATGGCTGGATGTCGACCCAGTATGAGGATGAGCGCAGCGATATGAGCGAGCTGTTCGATCTGGTGGTCGAGCATGTACCCGAGCCAAAAGTCGAAGAGGGCGCGTTCCGCATGCTGGCGACAACGATCGGCGCGGACAATTTCCTTGGCCGTATCCTGACCGGCCGGATCACCTCTGGCAGCATCAAACCGAACCAGACCGTGAAAGTCCTGTCACGCGATGGCAGCCTGGTCGAGAATGGCCGCGTTTCGAAAGTCCTGGCCTTTCGCGGCCTGGAGCGTGAGCCGATTGAGGTGGGTGAAGCCGGAGACATCGTCTCGATTGCCGGGCTCGCCAAGGCCAACGTGGCCGACACTTTTGTCGACCCGAGCGTTACCACTCCGATTGAAGCCCAGCCGATTGACCCGCCAACTCTGTCCATGACCTTCCGGGTCAATGACAGCCCACTCGCCGGCACAGAAGGCGACAAGGTCACCAGCCGGGTGATCTGGGATCGCCTGGTCAAGGAAGCAGAAGGCAATGTCGCCCTGAAAGTCGAGCGCTCGACCGAGGCGGAGAGTTTTATCGTCTCAGGTCGCGGCGAGCTGCAGCTGGCCGTGCTGATCGAGACCATGCGCCGCGAAGGCTACGAGCTCGGCGTCTCGCGTCCGCAAGTGGTCTACAAGGAAGGCGAGGGCGGCGAACGGCTGGAGCCGATCGAGGAAGTGGTCATCGATGTCGATGATGAATTCTCCGGCGCCGTGGTTCAGAAACTGTCTGAGCGCAAGGCCGAAATGGTCGAGATGAAACAGTCGGGCGTTGGTCGCACGCGCATGGTCTTCCATGCGCCGACCCGCGGCCTGATCGGCTATCAGGGCGAGCTGATGACCGACACGCGCGGCACCGCGATCATGAACCGGGTCTTCCTCGATTATGCCAAATATAAAGGCAAGATTCAGGGCCGCCGCACGGGCACGCTGATCGCCATGGACAAGGGCGAGGCCGTCGCCTTCGCCTTGTGGAATCTGGAAGATCGCGGGCCGATGATGATCCATCCCGGCGACAAGGTCTATCAGGGCATGATCATTGGTGAGCACACCCGCGACAATGATCTTGAGGTGAATGTGCTGAAGGGCAAGAAGCTGACAAATGTGCGCGCGTCCGGCTCGGATGAAGCGGTGCGTCTCACCCCGCCGCTGCAAATGACGCTGGAAAAGTCGCTCGCCTATATTGCCGATGATGAACTGGTTGAGGTGACCCCGCAGAGCATTCGGCTCCGCAAGGTCCACCTCGATCCACATGAGCGCAAGCGCGCGGCCAAGGCCGCAAACGCCTAACTTTCAACCGCCATGACTCCTGACCTGCATCAGGAGAACGTGGCCGTCGCGCCTATTCTTCGGCGTCGGTTTCGTACCATTCACCAGTGCCGTGGCTGGTGCCATCTTTGACATGCGCGGTGAAGGCCCCATTGCGGCCCTCGAACATGCCGGACTTGCCGTACAGGCCACCGACACATCCCATCGCCATGCTGCCTTCGCCCATGGGGTTGCAGCCCATGATCGAGGTCCAGCTACCGCCTTCTGCGCTGCCTTCGCAAATGCCATGCATGGCAAAGATGTTATTGTTCGGGGGCTGCGAGGTGGCCACACATTCGGTCGATGAGGTCGTGCTTGATCCATCGGCAAATGTTGTGGTCACTTCTGCAGTCCAATGCTGACCTGACGGTCCGGTCCCCGGTGCCATGCCCAGCATGGTCTGGTCCGTCGTGGTCGACTCAAACGTGAAAGTTTGTGCATTGGCGAGGCCGGACAGGCCAATCGCCGCCAGGGCCACGAAGGCCCAGCGTGTCGAGCGTTTACTCATGTTTTCCTCCCACCATGCGCCCGTGACAGGCGCGCCAGGGGCGTCTGGTTATGGTTGAAAAATTGTCCCCTGACAGATTTTCTTTACCATTTACAGCACTGTTCCGCAACGTAAACTTGTTTGCGCGCGATGAGCCAGGCGGGTCAGCGGCGTCCTTCGTCGAATAGATTCTCGCAGATCCGACGCGAACTTGCTAAAGCCTGTGGCATGCCTGATCCCCGCTCGCCCGAACAGAATCGCGCCGCATCGCTCGCCTGGGCACGGGCGGCGACCCTGTTCGCGGTTTGCTCAGCTCTGACACTGGCGGGTTTGAAGCTATTGGCCTGGCTGATCACAGGCTCAGCCGCTGTGCTTGGGTCGCTCGCCGATAGTGGCCTGGATCTGTTCGGCAGTCTGGTCGCGGCCGGGGCGGTCCGTTACGCGGCCTTGCCGCCGGACGAAAACCACCGGTTCGGCCATCACAAGGCCGAGGCGCTGACGGCCCTCGGCCAGGTTGCCCTGATCGCCGCTTCCGCGAGCCTGGTGGCGTGGGAAAGCACGCAAAGGCTGCTCAACCCGCAGCCGATTGAACGCCCGATTATCGCCGTCGCGGTCCTGGCGCTTTCCCTGATCATCACACTTGGACTGGTCGGCTTTCAGACGCTCGCCATCAAGCGCTCGGGCTCCCTGATCGTCGAGGGCGACCGGGCGCATTATACCGGCGACCTGATCGCCAATAGCGGGGCGCTTCTGGCGGTGATCATCGGCGCCTATTTCGCCTTCCCGCAAGCCGATGCGCTGGCCGGACTGCTGGCGGCCGTGTTCCTGGCGGTCGCCGGCTGGCAAGTTGCGAAACAGGCCATTCCGCAGCTCATGGATGAAGAATTGCCGGAGGCCGACCGATCGATCATTCAAGTGATCCTGGAGAAGGATCCCGATGTCCGCGGCTACCACGCCTTGCGCACACGCCGGGCCGGAGGCAGTCGGTTCATTCAGGTCGATATCCAGATCGATCCGGATCTGAGTTTCCGCGCCGCGCACGCAATCTCCGACCGGATCGAACTTGCCATTGAACAGGCTTTCCCCGACGCCGATGTCATCGTCCATCCCGACCCGGCGGGCGAGGCGCGGATCGAACGGCGCGTTCTGCCAGAAGAGTAAGACGGCTCGATCGATAACCGGGATTTGAGTTCGCCCCGTCGGGTGTTTAGTCTAAATGCAGATCCATCAGGCAATATCAGGCGAAAAAAATGCGTTTAGTGAACATGATCAGCGTCTCTCTGGCCGCTCTGGCTCTGGCCAGTTGCGCGCCGTCTGGCGGCAGCGATGCAAGCGGTGAAGCCCCCGTCCAGCTTTCGGACGTAAGCGGGGCCTGGACGCTCGACTCGTCTGCGTCCCGGATCGCCTTTGCTTCGATCAAGGCGGGCGAGCTGATCGAAACGCATTATTTCCCGGGCCTGTCCGGCGAGATTAGCGAGCGCGGCGAGACGGTGATCCGTGTCCCGCTCGAGCAGGTCGAAACCAAAATCGACCAGCGCAATGAGCGGATGCAGAATCTGTTCTTCGAAACCGATACCTACCCGCTGGCCGAGATTCGCGCGACTGTGGAGAAAGATGCATTCGCCGCGCTTGCTGTTGGCGACCGACTGGAGACGGAGCTGGAAGGCACATTGTCCCTGCATGGCCTCGATGCGCCCGTTTATGCGAATGTGTTCGTGACCCGCATCGCCCCGACGCGTGTGGAAGTGGCGACCAGCGAGCCTGTCATTGTACATGTGGCCGATCACAATCTGGAAGCGGGGCTGGAAGCGCTGCGCGAAGTGGCCAATCTGCCCTCGATCACGCCCGCGGTTCCTGTGACCTTTACCCTGGTCTTCGACGCGTCAGGTTCAGAGCAGTAAAGACGAGACGACCCGGCCTCCGCATGTCTTGCAGATGCCGGGCCGATCCCTTTTCAGCGGTCGCCAGCCTTACTCTTTGTCGTCCTGCTTGGCTGGATCGTATTTCGCGAACCAGCCCATGATATTGTCGGTCTTGGCGATCAGGCGTGATGGCCGCCCGGCAATGTAGTGCGAAGAGCCTGGCACCCGGATGAGGGCTGTATCAACGCCCTTGAGCTTCAGCGCCGTGTAGAACTGCTCCGCCTCCCAGGTTGGCGTGCGCCAGTCTTCCTCGCCGACCATGACCAGGGTCGGGGTCACGACATTCTCGATCAGCATGATCGGGGAGAAATCGAGAAAGGCATCCGGATTTTCCCATGGGTCCTCGCGGATCCAGTGACGACGGACGAACTGTGCGATGTCAGCTGACAGCGCCATGGTCATCCAGTTGATCACCGGCTTGATCGTCGCGGCGGCCGCGAACCGATCGGTCTTGCCGACAATCCAGGCGGTCAGGATGCCGCCGCCGGATCCGCCCGTGACGAACAGGCGGTCCTCGCTGACATA
The DNA here is from genome assembly GCF_001854405.1 of Hyphomonas sp. Mor2. GTDB lineage: Bacteria > Pseudomonadota > Alphaproteobacteria > Caulobacterales > Hyphomonadaceae > Henriciella. Next base: position 2,215,748 of record NZ_CP017718.1, on the reverse strand, counting down.
ATTACGCTCCACCAGCGCATCGACGACGCTCATCAGGTCTTCATAATCATTGCCCGGATAGGCCTTGTCGATCGCCATGGCGAAGTCGGTGCCATAGCCGGTTGAGCCGCGCGGGTTCACATAGACGGTGACATAGCCCTCAGCGGCAAATCGCTGGATCTCGCTGGCAAAGAAGGGTCCATACATGGCGAACGGGCCACCATGAATCTCCATGATCATCGGATAAGAGCCATCAGCGACAAACCCGTGGGGCAGAGCCACCCAGGCCTCAATCTCCAGCCCATCGACCCGCGATGGCACCTGGATCTCTTCAATCGTCGCCATGTCGAGATGGTCGAGCAGGTCCGAATTCAGATCCGTCAGCACCCGGTCCGTGACGCCGCGCCCCATGACCGCAATCTCGGAAGGGCGATCCGGTGATCCCGCTGTATAGGCGATGACTGGGCGGCGCGTGTCTGACACGGTGAAACTGCCCCCGGCATAGGGCCGGCCAATCGAGGTGCCGCCCAGATTCGTGACGAGGGTTTCAACCGCTCCATCCATGGAGACGGAGACCAGGTCAATGACGCCGGCATTCTCGATCTGAGCGATCAGGCTCCGGCCGTTCGGATGCCAGGCGAGCGCGTCGAATGATCGATCGAAATCAGCGGCCAGTTCGACCGAGCCGCTGCCATCGGCATTCATGACATAGAGGTCTGCCTGCTGATAGGATTTGAGCAGATCATCATAGCCGAGAAAGGCGATCTGGCTGCCATCCGGCGAAACGACGGGATTGACGTCCGGACCGTCTCGCGTCGTCAGCGCCGTGCGCGACAGATCGGACAGGCTCACGCGGTAAATCTCGCTCTCGATCGGATCCAGGTCGCGATCTTCTGCTTCATTCCCGACCACGAGGAGCGCGTCATTGCCGAGCCAGGCTGGGGAACCGAAATCGGCCTCGCCGCTGGTCACCTGGCGCGGTGTGCCGCCATTGGCCGAGACGGTGTAGACATGCGTGGCCCCTTCTTTGAGATAGCCCTGGCCGTCGAAGCGGAAGGTCAGATCGTCAAACACCCGCACCGGTTCGGCCCATTCGGCGCCTTCTGGTGTCGCAGGGGGCTTGGCAAAGCTTGGCGTCTCGCCTGGCGTGAACATTGTGAAAGCGATTTGAGTGCCATCTGGCGACCAGGCCGCATTCCCGGCCCCACTGGGCAGCTGGGCCAGTGAAACGGAACGGTCGCTATCGAAATAGTAGCGGCGCAGATCCGGCTTTCCATTGGTGGCCGTATTGTAGATCAGCGAGCTGCCATCCGGCGACCAGCGCGGCGCCCCGGCAGACGCGCCGCCCGTGATCAAAGGCCGATGGGCGCCGGACCGCACGTCCAGCGTCCAGAGATCGCCGCGATCCTGGTCCTTCAGCTTGTCCATGGAGCGCCGGACATAGACAATTGTCTGTCCGTCCGGCGAGATTTGCGGATCGGCAGCATATTCAATGTCGAACACGCGCTCCGCGGTGAATTTCCGGCTCGAATCCTCTTCGTGTCCATCGGCCATGGCCGGCCCGGTCAGAACGCCGAGCGCCAGCAAACTGCCGAGCACTTTTGGTGTACGCATCACCTTGTCTCCTGTTCTATTTGCAACAGGCGTATCACTAATTCTCAAAGGCGGCCAAGCTCTGCCTTTCCCTCGCCACAAGAAATCATTACATTAACCCTATGAGCCTGTATTCTCATCCGGGTGCGGGATGGTCGATCCGCCATTGGCGGCGCGATGATTATCCGCAAATCGAGGTGATCTTTCGGGAATGCCTCGCCGCCTTTCCATGGCGTGGATCGGCGCGCGATGAGGTTATACGCCTGCGCCAATCCTTGTCCGCGAACATTGCCTTTGTGGCGGAAGAGAAAAATGCCGGTGTGGTCGGCTTTCTGACGCTGGAACAAGGCAAGGCCTATGTCCCGCATGTCTTTGTCGATGGCGACTGGCGCTTTTGCGGCGTCGGCAGCGGTTTGCTGCAAGTCGCGCGCAATTTTGTCGGGCGCCCGTTAAAGCTCGATGTGGACATCCAGAACGCCGCCGCGATTGAGGCCTATACAGCGCTTGGTTGGCGCGAGCAGGCCAAGGTCGGCCGCGGATCGCGTGAACAGGTGCGCCTGGTCGGCCCTTAGGCGAACCGGGCGGCCACCTCGTCAATGGCATTCAGATGAACGGCCTGTTCCTGCGGCGACAGGAAGGACCCCGTAAAGCTGTTGCGCGCGACGGTCAGAATATCGTCCCGCGTCAGCCCAACCGCGGTGGTCGTTTCAATATAGTTCTGATTCACATAGCCGCCGAAATAGGCGGGGTCGTCGCTATTGATCGTCGCCTTGAGACCCAGATCCAGCATGCGCTTCATCGGATGGGCCTTCAGGTCATCGACAACGCACAGAGACAGGTTCGACAAGGGGCAGACGGTCAGCGTCAACCCGGCCTGTTTGACGCGCGCAATCAAGGCCTCGTCCTCGAGCAGGCGGTTGCCATGATCGATGCGGTCGATCTTGAGCAGGTCCAGCGCCTCATACACATATTCCGGCGGGCCTTCTTCGCCCGCATGCGCGACCAGTTTGAGGCCTTTCTCTCGCGCCGCGGCGAAGACGCGCTCAAACTTTGAAGGCGGATGCCCGACTTCGCTGGAATCGAGGCCAACGCCGTGAATGCGATCCAGATAGGGCTCGGCCTGAGCCAGGGTCTCGAACGCGTCCTCTTCCGGCAGATGCCGCAGGAAGCACATGATCAGCTTGTAGGTGATGCCATACTTGTCCTTGGCCGCATCGAGCGCTGCAAGGATCCCGTCGATCGGCGTACTGAATGGCAGGCCGCGTTCGGTATGGCCTTGGGGGTCGAAGAAGACCTCGACATGGCGGACATTGTCGGCCTGGCAGCGCTGTAAATAGGCGTCCGTCAGATCGTGAAAATCGGCTTCGGTCTGGAGCACGGACATGCCTTGATAATAGATGTCCAGAAAGTCTTGCAAATTGGAGAAATTGTAGGCCGCCTTGACCTCGTCCAGCGTCTTGAAGGGGATGTCGACCCGGTTGCGCTCGGCAAAGAGCATCAGCTGTTCCGGTTCGAGGCTGCCTTCGAGATGCAGATGAAGCTCGGCTTTTGGCAGGGCGGCGATGAGGGCGTTTAAATCTGTCATTCGCTCTTGCTACTATGATCCCGGCGGTTTGGGGAGCCCTGCAACTAATCCCTCGCGGATTCGTTAACCGCTGATATAGTCTTGAGCAAAGGGCCATTGGGGAAGCCCTGGGAGGAGACACATGGACCTGATCTGGTGGATTATTCCGGCACTGGCGGGTGTCGTTGGACTTGTCCTGAGTTTTGCCGGCATGGGGCGATTGCTGAAGATGCGGCTGGCAGCCGGGGTCTTGCGCCTGATCCTGGGCATTGGATTGATCGGCGGGGCCGGCATCGGGGTTCTGGCGGGGCTCAATCTGCAAACCTATCAGGCCCTGACAAAGGAGCGCGATGTCGCGATCATCGAGTTTGTTCAGCAAGCCGATGCTGAAGACACCTACACGATGACCATGACGCTTCCCGATGGTGAAATCATCCGTCAGGACGGATTTGTGGGCGACGAGTTTCAGGTCAGTGCCCAGGTCATTCGCTTTTCGCCGATGAAGCAATTGCTTGGCTATGAAAGCCTCTACCGCCTCGAATTCATCGAGAGCCGTTATGCTCGGCGCTTCAATTCAACCACCTTGTCGACCGCGACCTCTTATGGCCGCCGCGTCAGTGAGGATGGCAAGCTGGAGATGTTCGATCAGGAGATCGGGTTCGATGTCTATGGCGCGCTGGTCAATTATGGCGGCGAGGAAGAGCTCGACCGGGTTCTGGATGAGGAAGAAGCTGCTGCCAGCGACGAGACGCAGACCCTGTTCTCGGCCGGCATGCTGTCCTCGAAGGATGCGGGCGGGTCCGCTCCGTTCGGCTCGGCGGTCTATTTCCCGATGGGGGACCGGTTGAAGTACAAGGTTCGGATCACTCAGAGCGCTCTGGTCGTCGAACCGGAGGACAATCGCACCCGTCAACGCATGCTGAGTGGGAATTAGGACATGTTCGGACTCTGGGAACGCTATGTTGTGCCGCCTCTGATTTCATGTGCGTGCGCCACCAAACCGATCATGAAACAGCGTGAGAAAATCGTACCCGAAGCCGAAGGTGTCGTGCTGGAGATTGGCTGCGGATCCGGAACGAATTTTGCGCTCTACGATGAGTCCAAAGTGAAACATTTGCACGCGATCGAACCCGCTGAAGGCATGGTCAAACGCGCTCGCTCTGCCTGGGCCGAGGGACGGCGCGACACGGCGTGCGATATTCACTGCTGCGGTGCAGAGGCGGTGCCGCTGGACGATAAGAGTGTCGATACGGCTGTGGTCACATTCGTCCTGTGTACAATCCCGGACTGGGAAAGCGCGCTGCAGGAGCTTCGCCGCGTGCTGAAGCCGGGCGGCAAAGTGCTGTTCTCAGAACACGGCCTCGCCCCGGACGAAGGCGTCGCCAAGTGGCAGCGCCGGATCGAGCCCGTCTGGAAACGCATGGCGGGGGGCTGTCATCTGACTCGGGACACCAAGGCGATGTTGGAATCGAGCGGCTTCGAAGTCGATCGACATGACACGATGTATCTGCCGAACACGCCGAAGATTGCCGGTTTTGCCAGCTGGGGCAGCGCGCGTGTCGCCTGAGGCGCGCCCGCCCTATCTTCCTTTCCTGAATGGCGTACCGGGTTTTGAGCCCGGGCTTGAGCCGATCCCGCAGACCGAATGGCTGACCCCGGACACAGAGGCCGAAGCCTGGCTGCGCGACAAATGCCTGATCATGAAGATGATGCGCGCCAATGTGTCTGCCGGTCAGCTGGACAACGCCGCCTGCGAGGAAACCCTGGCGTTGATCCTCGACGCGACCGGCGAGGTGCCAGGCCAGTCCATGCCTACGGCGCTGGAAGAGGCGGCGTCTCTGGTCTCGGATGATTTGTGTATTCTCGAGGCCCGGCGTCCCGGCGACTGGCGACTGACAGCCGGGGTCCTGTGCGCGCCCACCTATTGGACGCTGCCGGAACGCATCGGCCTGGATCTGGGCGGCTTGCATGGTCCCGTGCCCGGCGGGGATCCGGGATTGTCAGACCGGATCGGACGCATCTTTACCGGCCTCAAGCCAGGGGTGGTGCTCGAACGCTTCAACTGGACGGTGCAGACGAGCGAGAAGCGCTACACACCAGACCGGCCAGGCACGGCTGGCAAAGCGCCAAAGGACCTGCACTTTCGGGTCGAGCGGCAGACGATCCGCAAACTCCCCGACAGCGGGGCGGTCGTCTTTGCCATCCGGATCTGTCTTGATCCGCTGTTGCCGATCCTGGAGGATGGCGAGACGCGAGAAGCCTTCGAGGATGCCTGGCTGGGCGCACCGCACTCTGTCCGGCAATACAAGCACTGGCACGAGTTGGAACCCCTGGTTGCCCAGGCGTGCCGTCAGGCGCAGAATGCGGGGAGCATTCTGTAAAACGGGGAGGGCGCGATGCCGAAACCAGTTCCAGGTCGAATGACAGCCGCGATAGAAGGCGATTTCGTGCTCTTCCTGATCGGCATGCGGATCCACAAATTGTGGAAGGTCTGGAAATGGTTGCCGGTTTTCGCGGCCATGCCGCGCATGCTGGCGGAGCTCGGCAAAAACCCCGAGCTTGGTTTGCTTCACACCAAGACGTTTTTCAGCCTGCGCAGTCCATATCTGGTGCAATACTGGCGAAGCTTCGAGGACTTGCATGCCTATTCGGTCGACAAGAGCCTCGAGCATCTACCGGCCTGGAAAGCGTTCAACAAGGCCATCGGGTCAGAGGGCGATGTCGGCATCTGGCATGAAACCTATCTGATCAAGGCCGATGCGCTCGAAACCGTCTATGGCAACATGCCCCCTGTCGGGCTCGGTGCCGCCTTCGGGCTAAAGCCGGCCACCGGGCGCAATCGCAGCGCCAAGGGCCGCCTGCAGCAAACCGACGGAAATGATCAACCGGACGTGGACGCCACTGACAAAGCGACCTAGATAAGCGCCTGAAAACAGGAGCGCTTATGAAATACTGGTTGTTCAAATCCGAACCGTTCAAGTGGAGCTGGGACCAGCAAAAGGCCAAAGGCGAAGCGGGCGAAGAATGGGACGGCATTCGCAACTATCAGGCGCGCAACAATATGCGCGAGATGAAGATCGGCGATCGCGGCTTTTTCTATCACTCGAATGAAGGGCTGGAAGTGGTTGGCGTGGTTGAAGTTTCAGCCGAAAGCGCGCCGGATTCGACCACCGATGATGAGCGCTGGGATTGCGTCCACATTCGCGCCCTGACCGACATGCCGGAACCGGTCACGCTAAAAGCGGTCAAGGCCAATGAGGCGCTCGCGAAGATGGCTCTGGTGACCAGTATGCGCCTGTCGGTTCAGCCGGTGCTGGAAGACGAATGGATGGAAGTCTGCCGGATGGGCGGCCTCAACGGCAAAACCCTGAAACCGCTTTAAGCCTAATAGTCCCGCGTCACGCGTAACCGCAATTGACCGTCGGGTGAGGCCTCTGTCGCGCCGAAGAGCGCGCCCGTATAGAGGCTCCAATCCCCATTCAGCGCCCAGACGGCCACCGGGCCAATCTGGTGGTTCTGCTCATCAAGCGCCCGCCAGTCTGATGTCGATCCGTAGGATCCGAACCATTCGACTCCGATTTTCGGGCCGTCGGCGAGCGAGGTGGTTGCCGAGGCGCGGGTTTGCATAAGGATGCCATCGGCCGGGTCATTCCCGACCTGTTGCGTGGCGCCGATGAGAAAACGCAGCGTCCAATTGTCGATAGGCTTCCACTGATTGATCCAGTGGACGGTGACATCGCCGGGGCGATCATCGAACCGGTAGCGACCCTCAAAGCGGAACCCGGTCTGATACTTCTGCGCATCCGGCGAGACCTGCCAGACCAGTTCCCCGCGGAGAAAATCCGGATCGAAATCTGAATCCTCTGTCGACCGCACTTGTGCCACCACACGCCAGCGCATCGCGCCATTGATCGCCTGTTGGTAGTGAAGTCGCTGATTCACGTCTTCATCGTCCGGATCATAAGTGGCGCGATATTCCCAGCCCCGATCGCCCGCATTGATGACCGGCCCGAACACGCCGCTGGTATTCTGCGCCATTGCCATCGGCGTTGCCGCCAGCGCCATCCCGAAAATCGCAAGTCGCATCACATTTTCCCGAGCCAAATACCTGATTTGGCGCAGGCCTCCTGGTGTTCAAGGAGAACAATTCGATCGTCTCGATAGTACCAAACTATTCAATCGGCTTCATCTGCCAGGGCCGCGTCGACAATCGCTTCGCAATGGATCAGCGCCGTATCATAAGGCGGCAGCGGCGAATTCTCCGCCGTCACCAACATGCCGAGTTCCGTGCAGCCCAGGATGATGCTGTCGCAGCCTTGGTCTTTCAGATCCTGGATGCAGTCGAGATAATATTGCTTCGCCGCGTCCCGAACGATGCCATGTGTCAAATCCTCGAAAATGATCCGGCTGAGCTCTTTCTGGGTCTCCGCGTCCGGCAGGATTGGCGTCAGGCCCGTTTTTTCGGACAGACGGTCCTTGAAATAGGGCTGGGCCATGGTGAAGGCGGTCCCGAACAGGCCCGGCTGCTTGCGTCCTTCTGCCAATAGGCGTGCGCCACAGGCATCGACGATGTGCAGAAAGGGTAGGTCTGTGGCGTCTTCAATCGCGTCGGCAACGGTGTGCAGCGTGTTGCAGGCGAGGACCAGGAAGTCCGCTCCAGCGCCTTTCAGACCCTTGGCCGCTTGGTCAAACCCGTTGCGAATGAACGGCCAGTCGCGCGTGTCATGGGCGCCATTATAGTCGTGAAAATTGACCGAATGGATGCGCATCTCGGCGCTGTGATATCCGCCCTGGCGGGCCCGCACCATGGCATTGATCTGCTTGTAATAGATCAGGGTCGCCTCGGTGCTTACCCCGCCAATCATGCCGATCGTCTTCATCGTGAGCCATCCTCAAAGCTGGCCAGCGCCCATTCGGCAAAATCATCCAGGCGCCCGCCCTTGAACAGAAAGCCGCCAATTCCGGCCGCATGTGCCGCGTCGATATCGGTCTGTTTGTCGCCGATCAGGAAACTGGCTTCGCGTTTCAGGGGAAAATCGGCCATTGCCTGGAGCAACATTCCGGGCTTCGGTTTGCGGTCGAAACTGTCCTTGCGAAACTGGGGATTAGTGCCTTCTGGGTGGAACGGGCAGAAATAGATTTCGTCGACCGCCGTTCCCGCTTCGGAGAAACCGCTGACCATATGGGCGTGCACGGCCTGCATGTCGGCCTCTGTGTAATGGTCAAAGGCGATCCCGGACTGATTGGTGATGACGAAGACAAACCAGTCGCGCGCCTTGAACTGCGCCACACATTCGCGCGCGCCATCGATCCATTGCCAGTTCTCTACCCGGTCGACATAGCCCTGATCGACGTTGATCACGCCGTCTCGATCCAGGAAAAGTGCGGGTTTCTGGTCGGCCATACCCCTGCCTAAACCAGAGTCTCCTGCTGCGCGAGAGGCCTTGGCAGAAAAAGGAAATTCTGGTGCCTTGACCCTAGGGAGACCTGAAAACAGGCCCCACTAACAGCCTTGGGAGGGCACCAAATGGAGCAATATATTCCACTCATCTTGAACGCGGTCGGCGGCCTGGTCATCGGGCCGATCGTCTCGAAAGCGCTCGGCGGCAAAGGCGGCACCGGCGCGATTGCCGGTATAATTGGCGGTCTTGCTGGCGGCTATGGCATGAACGCGGCAGGCATTGGATTCCAGTCCCTGCTCGGCAGCGATGCCTTGATGGGGCACCTCAGCAGCTTCCTGAATGGCGGCGTTGGCGGCGGTATCATTGGCGGCATTCTGGGTCTGGTCACAAAAGGCCGATAGACCGGGCTGCAGCTGAATTGAAGGGCGGCCTTTGCGAGGCCGCCTTTTTTATTCGGCCAGCGTTGCGTCCTGGGTGGCTGCTTCTGCAATCGCGCGGCGATTGATGCCGACTCCGACCAGGAAAGGAAGAATCGCCAGCGCGGTGATAATCCCGGCGAGCAGGAAGGCAGCGCCGCCCGTATGCAGCGGATGATCGACCGGCAGATTGGCGAAATATTTCAGCGTCTGTGTCATCAGGACCGGGCTGAAGATCAGGGTGAAGGCCATCATGCTCGCTTGCGCCCCTTGCAGCTCGCCTTGCGCATTGCGCGGGGTGAGGGTCGAGGTGATCGTGTTGATGGCGGGCATAGCCACGCCGCCGATAGCAGACACAAAAATAATCGCATAGGCCATCCAGGGGGCGTCTGCGGCGGCAAACAGCACCAGGGCGATCGCGTTCATGACCAGGCCGAAAAGCCCCGCTCGCATCGGTCCGAACCGCTTGATCAGATAGCCCGTCAGCAAGGCCTGGCTGACGGCTGAACCCAGCCCGACCGCGGCGAGGGAGAGGCCAATTTCCAGCTCTGTCCAGTCATATCGGATCTCGCCATGGAAGTTCCAGGTCGAGGGATAGACGGCGTGCGCGATCTGAAACAGGCCAATGGCGATGATGAACCAGGCGACGCGCGGGACCTTGGCAAAATGCACCATGGCCCCAAACGGGTTGGCGCGCGCGAGATTGAACTCGCGGCGGTCTTCCTCGCGCAGGCTTTCGGGCAGAATGAACAGGCCATACAGGAAGTTGATCCCGGCAATGCCGGCGGCAACGAAGAAGGGCAGACGGGCATTCACTTCGCCGAGCAGACCGCCAAAGACCGGCCCTAGAATGAAGCCAATCCCGAAAGCTGCGCCCATCATTCCGAACGCGCGGCCGCGATCTTCCGGCTCGGTGACATCAGCGATATAGGCATTGGCGACCGAATAAGTGCCTGAGAACAGCCCGCCCAGGAAACGCCCGAGAAACAGCACGGACAGGGTTGGCGCCAGGCCCATGATCAACAGGTCTATGCCCAGCATGCCAATCGAGGCGAGCAGGACCGGGCGCCGTCCATAGCGGTCTGACAGACCTCCCAGGACCGGCATGGCAATGAAGTTCGCAATCGCAAAGATCATGCTGAGCCAGCCGCCATAGACCACGGACTGGGCCGCGCCGAGCCCGGTTATGTCTTCCAATAGCGCGGGCATGACTGGCATGATGATGCCGAAGGACAGCATGTTGAGGATCACCGCGACGACGACAAAGAAGAACGCGTTCTTTCCGGGCTTTTTCTCTGTCGCTTGGGTGTCAGTCATTCAGAGGCTTTGCTTGAGCCCGGGCCTCGGGTCAAGACGGCAAGCCCGACGCCGCCAAGAATGGCCGCCGTCGACAGTGCGAAGCGAAGCGTGATCGGCTCGGACAAAAACAACACCCCGCCAATCGCCGCGATGGCTGGAACGGTGAGCTGTGCGATCCCGGCGCGGCTGGCGGAGAGCTGTTTCACGACCGCATACCAGATCACATAACCCAGCCCGGAAGTGATGGCCCCGGACACGACTGCGATGAGAATGCCGTCAGATGGTGGCAAGGGTTCGGGCGCGAACGTGAGGGTAAGGGCAAGAAGCGGTAGACCCAACAGGCTGGCGCGCAGAAAATTGCCTGTGGTGGCAGCCGTGGCGTCGGCAACGCCGCGCCCCAGCAGGGAGTATGCGCCCCACCCCATTCCGGCGATCGCCATGGACGCGGCGGCCAGCAAGGGCGGTGCCTCGACGCCGGGGGAAACCAGCCAAACCAGAGCTGCCACGGCGATTGCAAATCCCGTCCATTGCAACGCGGACAATCGCTCGCCCTTCGCGAGTCCCCATCCGAGCATGGTGATCTGCACCATGGCAAAGAGAATAATCGCTCCCATGCCGGCTGAGAGCGCAATATAGGCGTAGGAGAAGCAACCGGCATATGTCAGCAGAGCCAATCCGCCCGCCCAGGTTCCCGTGACTCGCTTGTGTCGCAGGTCGCAGATGAACCAGAGGACCGCAGCGCCGCTGATCAACCGAATGAGGGCAAAGCTACCGGCGCCAATATCAGTCCCGATCAGGCCCATGCGCCCGAGCACAGAGTTCGCCGCAAACGCGATCATCACCAGGGAAGTGATCAGGAACAGGCGCATACCGGTCAGCATGTCGCCTGTTAATCAGGGACACCCATACGCGCCAGTAAAAACTGGGTGACTAGTTTCCGGGTCCTGCCAGGGTTGCGAACGCCATGCCGAGGTCTCGGTAATAGCCGACGCGCGCCTGCTGCTCCGGGCTGAGCTGGATCAGCTGATCGGCGCCGCGCAGTATGCTGGGCGAGCGGCCGTCATGGGCGATGGTCATCATGTCGGCCCAGAGCCGTGCGGGCAAGCCGCCGCCGGTGACGCCGTCCATCGGTGTGTCATCATCATTGCCGGTCCAGATTCCGCCGAGCAGTTCGGCGCTATAGCCGACAAACCAGGCATCGCGGGAGGATTGGCTGGTGCCGGTCTTGCCCGCCATTGGCCAGCCGTCGAGCTGTGCCGCGGTGCCGGTGCCGGACCGCATCACGTCCGCCATCATCGCGGTCATGGTCTCTGCATGGCCGCGCTCATAGACGCTGGCCGGATCGTATTCGGCGCGCTGATAGATGACATCGCCGCGGGTCGTTTCGATGGCTTCGATCAGATAAGGGTCAACGCGGCGACCGCCGGTCATGAACGGACCATAGGCGCGGGTAAGCTCCCACAGCGTGACTTCCTGACTGCCCAGCGCGATCGAGGGGAAGGGCTGCATCTCGCTGGTGATCCCGAACCGGCGCGCCAGGCTGATAATGGATTCTTCGCTGGTCTCCTGGGCCAGCAAGGCGGCAATCGTATTGAGGCTGTCGCGCATCGCTTCGTTGACGGTCACGGGGCCCATATGGGAGCGGGTGAAATTCTTTGGCGACCAGTCATCAATCGTGACCGGCTGGTCGATGCGGACATCATAGGGGCTGATGCCAATATCCAGGGCCGCGGCATAGACGAAGGGCTTGAAGGCCGAGCCCGGCTGGCGCCGCGCCTGCGTGGCGCGGTTGAACTGGTTTTCTGTATAGTCGCGTCCACCATAGAGCGCGATCACCTGACCGCGGCGGTTCATCAGGACCGCGGCCGTCTGGCTGGCTTTGACCTCCTCGGCCTCGGCATCCATGCGCGCTTCCAGGGCTTCGGCGATACTGGTTTGCAGCTCGGCATCAATGGTCAGCTTGATGACCATATCGTCCGGCAGATCCGGCAGCAGCTCATTGGCGCGCTGCGTGGCAGCGTCGAGTATGAAGCCATATTGCGGATCCTGTTCCGGCTCCGGCGCGATCTTGACGTCGGCGGCGAGCGCAATCTGCGCGCTTTCCGGAGTGATGAAGCCGGCCTGCAGCATTTCCGACAGGACATATTCCTGGCGCTGCTTGGCGCCTTCCATATTGTCATCCAGCGCCAGCCGAGACGGGGCCTTGGGCAAGGTGGCGAGCAGGCTGGCCTCAGCCAGGGTCAGGTCCTGGGGTTCCTTGTCGAAATAGAAGCGGGAAGCGGCCCCAAGGCCATAAAAGCCGGACCCGAAATAGACCCTGTTCAGGTACAGTTCGAGGATCTCATTCTTGGACAGTTTTTCTTCAAGCTGCCGGGCCAGGCGGACTTCCTGCGCCTTGCGTTTCAGGGTCTGCTCTGGCGACAGGACGAGATTCTTGACCAATTGCTGCGTGATCGTCGAGGCGCCGGAGACGGTCTTGCCGGAGACCACGTTCGACACTGCGGCGCGGGCCATGGCCTGGGTGTCGGCGCCATCATGTTCGTAAAAGCGCTTGTCTTCCGCGGCGATGAAGGCGCGCGGGACGTGTGGTGGCAACTCGTCAATCGTCACCGCTCGGCCATACCGCGGGCCGCGAATGGCCAGGGTCTTGCCGTTGCGATCGACAAATTCAATGGCTGGCTCGCGATTGGCGTCCCACAGCTCGGCGGTTTCCGGCAGGCTCGGCATGCCGCGATACAGGCTTTGCCAATAGATCCATCCGGCCAGCAGACCAATCACGGTCAGCCCAGAGCCTGTGATCAGGCCCCATTTCAGAATGGGTCGACCGCGGAAAAGCCGCATGGATGTACCCCGTTGTTTCGGTGCAGCAGGCTTTTTGGGCTGTTTTTTGAGCCCTGGTTTTCCATTGGAAGCTTTCACGCCCGCTCACCTTTCGCGTAAACCTTCAGGCTGGTTTACTGACGAGAAATTGAGGCAGGGTGAAGGCGAAGAGCTTAACCAAAACTTAGCGCCGGAGACTGTGTTTATTTCAGCACAGGGCAGTTCAGTCCGTCGGACACGCGCTGGCCGGGCGTCCCCTCTTCGGCGAGCATTTTTGCCAGACGTAACTGGCCCTGAATGGCCTTCGCCGTCATTGGGCGCATGAAGCAGGTCAGTGGTTCACCATTATCGGCCGAGACGGCGACCGCGATCCCGGTGATGCCGCCGTACCAGTCCCAGAGATAAGCGACCTGATGCTGATCTGCCAGTTGCAGCAGTTCAGCCTGGACTTCGCCGCGGACCGCCACCGACGAGCTTGGCCGGATCCGCGTGACGTCGAGATCGACGCGCTCCACCGAGCCCTCGTCGAAAGCTTCCATGGCTTCTTCAATGCGCGGGTTGAGGACCTGGCAGTTCGGGCACCAGTCGGCGGTGAAATTGATGATCTTCACCGATGGCTCGGCGCTCGCTGTCAGGGCGGCGGTCAGAGTCAGGCAAAGACCAGCGATCAGGCTGCGCATCATGTCGATCTCCAGTTGAACGCGCTCAATAACATGGAAGCACCGTCGTCTGGCATCACAGAGGCGTTATGAACTGCGCCCGAACACCCGGGTGAAGATGTAGTCGACCCGCTGGAAGTGGTAGCCATCATCGAACAGGCTTTCCAGCTTCTCGTCGCTCAGCTTGGCGGTGACGTCTGCGTCGGCTTTCAAATGATCCAGGAACGCGCCTTCGCCGGCCCAGGTTTTCATCGCATTGCGCTGAACCATGCGATAGCTGTCTTCGCGGCTATTGCCGGCTTCGACGAGGGCCAGCAGAACGCGCTGCGAATTGTGCAAGCCGCCCATCTTGTCCATCACGGCCTGCATGTTGTCCGGATAGACGAGCAGGTTCTCGATCACGCCAGCCAGGCGGTGCAGGGCAAAGTCCAGGTGAATGGTCGTGTCCGGCCCAATACCGCGCTCGACGGACGAGTGAGAGATATCCCGCTCATGCCAAAGCGCCACGTTTTCCATCGCCGGAACCACCGCCATGCGAACGAGACGGGCAAGGCCGGTCAGGTTTTCCGTCAGCACCGGATTGCGCTTGTGCGGCATTGCGGACGAGCCTTTCTGACCCTTGGAGAAGAACTCCTCGGCTTCGTAAAGTTCAGTGCGCTGTAGGTGGCGAATCTCGGTGGCCAGGCGTTCGATCGAAGAGGCAATGACGCCGAGGGCGGCGAAATAGGCCGCATGACGGTCACGCGGGATGACCTGGGTCGACACCGGTTCCGGGGTCAGGCCGAGCTTCTCGGCGACATATTCCTCGATGCGCGGGTCAATATTGGCGAACGTGCCGACCGCGCCTGAAATGGCGCAGGTCGCCACTTCTTCGCGCGCCGTTTCCAGGCGGCGTTTGGCGCGCTGGAATTCGGCATGGAAGGTGGCGAGCTTGATGCCGAAAGTGGTCGGCTCGGCATGAATGCCATGGCTGCGGCCAATGGTTGGGGTCAGCTTGTGCTCAAAGGCGCGCTTTTCCAATGCCGCGAGAACCCGGTCGAGTCCTTCCATCAGAAGATCTGTCGCCCGCACCAGCTGCACGTTCAGGCAGGTATCGAGCACGTCCGAGCTGGTCATGCCCTTGTGCAGGAAGCGGGCAGGCTCGCCGACATGTTCGGCGACATTGGTCAGGAAGGCGATGACGTCATGCTTTACCTCGGCCTCGATCTCGTCGATGCGGGCGACTTCGAACGCGGCTTTCTCGCGGACCACGGCGCTGGTGCCTGCGGGGATCTGGCCGAGCTCTTCCATCGCCTCGGCAGCGAGGGTCTCGATCTCCAACCAGATGCCATACTTGCTTTCCGGGTCCCAGATGGCGGTCATGGCGGGGCGGGCATAGCGAGGGATCATGGCAGGGCTTCCAGCGATTGCGTGCGGGTGTGATGCGCCGGGCTATAGTCCGCTCTGCCGTGAACCGCAATTGCAGCGCTGTCGCATGCCTGCCGAGATCGCGGAAACTGGATCAATCCGGTTTACCTTGCATCAAAACCGCCCGGATAGACTGGCCGTAGAGGAGTCCCGCATGAAACGGATCATTCTGAGCTCGGTTTTGGCCATGGGCATGGCTGGCGCAGCCTGGGGGCAGGCACCGGACGGCTTGCCGCTGGATGCAGCTATTGGCGAGTGTTTTGCCCGCGTCGTGACGCCCGACAGTGTGGAAACAGTGACTGAGAGAGTGATCGACACCAAGGCCTCATTTGAAATTCGCGAGATCCCGGCCGAGTACGAAACCGTTGAAGAAAAACACCTCGTGCGCGAAGGGACGACCGTCTACAAGGCCGTGCCCGCGATCTACAAGACGGTCCCCGAGGAGATCGAGATCGAACCCGGCCTGACAAAGACCGTGATGAAACAGGTCCTGTTGGAACCGGCACGCGTCATCGAAGAAGTGATCGAACCGCGATACGAAACAATCGAGGTGCAGAAGCTCGTCGCTCCGGCGCGCCAGGAACGCATCGAGATTCCGGCGACTTATAAGACAATCGAACGCGAAGTCGCGCGAGGCGGTACAGAATCCTGGGTGCCGATCCTCTGCGAGACCAATGCGAGCCCGCAAAAGATCGCAGAAATCCAGGCCGCTCTGTCAGAGGCGGGGCATCCAATCGCGATTGACGGCAAATTCGGTCCGCAAACCTTCGCCGCGATGAAAGCTTATCAGGCTCAGCAAGGGCTTCCGATCGGATTGCTCACCGTTTCAACCGTCGAGCGCCTCGGCGTGTCGCCCTCTTAAGTGCGTTCAAGTACGCGGGGGAGCTTGAACACGACGCTCTCTGTTGCTGTCGTGACTTCTTCGACGCTGATCTCGAACCGCGCCCGGCAGGCGGCAATGAGACCCTGCACCAGGTCCTCCGGAGCGCTGGCGCCGGCGGTGAGGCCAAGCGTCTTGACGCCGTCAAACCAGGACCAGTCGACATTTTCCGCGCTCGCCACCAGACGCGCATCCTGAGAACCGGCGCGCAGGGCAACTTCCACCAGCCGCTTCGAGTTTGAAGAAGTCTCCGCCCCGATCACCAGAAACAGGTCGGCGCGTTCGGCCATCACCTTGACCGCGTCCTGACGATTGGTTGTCGCGTAGCAAATGTCTTCCTTGTGCGGGGCGCTGATGCCCGGGAACCGTGCTTGCAAGGCGGCGACGATTTCGGCGGTGTCATCCACGCTGAGCGTGGTTTGCGTGACGAAAGCCAGGTTTTCGGGATCGCGCGGAGCAAAACTGTCAACGTCTTCAACGGTTTCGATCAAGGTCATCGCGCCATCTGGGAGCTGCCCCATCGTGCCGATGACTTCCGGGTGGCCCGCATGTCCGATCAGGACAATTTCGCGTCCCGCCTTGTGGTGCCGCTCAGCTTCGACATGGACTTTGGAGACGAGGGGGCAGGTGGCGTCGACAAAGACCATTTCCCGCGCCTGCGCAGCCGCCGGGACGGCTTTCGGGACGCCATGGGCCGAGAACACAACCGGACGATCCTGCGGGCATTCATCCAGCTCCTCGACAAAGACCGCGCCCAGGCTCTCCAGGCGCGAGACCACATGCTGATTATGAACGATCTCATGACGCACATAGACGGGCGCACCCCATTTGGTCAGCGCCTCTTCGACGATCTGAATCGCACGGTCGACCCCGGCACAGAATCCGCGCGGTGCGGCAAGAAGGATTGTCAGCGGCTGCATACCTTACAGTGTCCTCACAATTACGACGCAGATAGGGCGTTGCGTGCCCGCTCTTCGCCCGGTAACACTCTCAGCGATAAATGGATAGCCTCGGCGCCGAGGCCAAGAGTGACAAGGCATCACACATGCGAATAATCGCCCTCTCCACAGCTCTGCTTGGGCTTGCGGCCTGCCAGTCTGGATCGAGCATTGGTGACGCATTCGACACGCGGCAAAACGCTGGCACATGTCCCCCCGCCGGGGCGATGTACCAAACGGCGCGTATCGTCCAGTTTGAGGGCGAGGAAGAACTGTTTCCGAATGTCGAATATACCGGTGAGATCGTCGATGTACGTCTCTACTGCCGCTATGCCGGAACCGATCCGGTGCGGGCCGAGATTGAGATTGATTTCGCCTTCGGAAAAGGTCCGGCGGCAACGTCCAACCGCAAGGATTACGGCTATTGGGTTGCGGTCACGCGGCGCAGTGGCAAGGTTCTGAACAAGGAATTCTTCACGGTCCGGGCCGATTTTTCCGACGGACCGGTGACCGGCGAAACAGAGGTCCTGCAGCGAATCATTATTCCGCGCAATGATGAGTCCGTCTCTGCCGCGAACTTTGAAGTGCTGATCGGCTTTGATCTCACAGAAGCTCAGCTGACTTACAATAATGAGGGGCGACGCTTCCGTCTTGGAGCCGGGCAGTAGTCGCGAGGGTTGGAACCAGACATGACAGATCTCGCGACGCAATTGGCGCGCGCGTGCAGCGCTGCGTTTGAAGCACAGGGCCTTGAGGCGCGCTGGGGCGCGGTCAAGCGATCCGATCGACCGGAGCTGGCCGATTTCCAATGCAATGGCTGCATGGGCGCGGCCAAACAGGCCGGAATGATCCCGCGCGAACTGGCGGCAAAGATTGCGCCCGCGATCGGTGAGCACCCGGCTGTCGATCGGGTCGAAGTGGCCGGGCCGGGCTTCCTCAATATCGTCGTCAGCGATGCAGCTCTGGCGCAGCAGGCCACTTGGATCGGCAGGGATGACCGCGCCGGCGGCGGCGCTGCGGACGATGCTGAGAAAGTGGTTGTCGACTTTGGCGGGCCAAATGTGGCCAAGCCGATGCATGTCGGGCACCTGCGCTCTGCCGTCATCGGCGACACGCTGGTGCGGCTCTTGCGCTTCCTTGGCGATGATGTGACCGGCGACGTGCACCTGGGCGATTGGGGCCTGCAAATGGGCTTGCTCATTGTCGCGGTCAAAGACGAGCAGCCGGAACTGCCTTACTTTGACGCCGAGAGTACCGGACCATTCCCGGCTGAGCCGCCGGTGACCATGGAGGACCTGTCACGCCTTTATCCAATGGCGTCGGCCCGCTCGAAGGAAGATGAAGCCTATGCGGCGCGCGCGCAGGAAGCAGTGGCGGAAATGCAGGCCGGGCGCCCCGGCTATCGTGCCCTGCTCAAGCATTTCATCGATGTCTCGGTCGCAGCGCTGAAGGTCGATTACGGCTTTCTCGACGTGTCCTTCGATCTCTGGAAAGGCGAGAGCGATGTCGATCCGCTGATCGCGCCGATGATAGAAGCGCTGAAAGCCGGTGGCTTCGCCAAACAGGATGACGGTGCCTGGATTATTGATGTGGCCAAAGACGGTGAGAATGTTGAATCGGTCGGCAAGGATGGCCAGCCGCGGCTGAAAAATCCGATGCCACCCTTCATGCTGGTCAATTCGCGTGGGGCCACAGGGTATCACGCCACGGACCTTGCAACGATCAAGGACCGGATCGACACGATCGGACCGGACCGAATCCTGTATGTGGTCGATCAACGTCAGGCCCTGCATTTCGAGCAGGTTTATCGCGCCGCCGACAAGGTGGGTTACATCGCCCAGGACCGGCTCGAACATCTCGGCTTCGGCACGGTCAACGGTCCCGATGGCAAACCCTTCAAGACTCGCGAAGGCGGGACGCTTCGGCTAGCAGACCTCAACCAGATGGCGCTGGACGAAGCGACCAAGCGGATCGGCGAGGCCGGTCTGTCCGGTGATATTGGCGCGGATGAAAGAAACGAGATTGGCCGACTGGTGGCGCGGGCCGCGCTGCGCTTTGCTGACCTGCAAAATCAGCGCACCACAAATTATGTGTTCGATCTCGAGCGCTTTACCAGCTTTGAGGGCAAGACCGGGCCCTACTTGCTCTACGCCGCTGTTCGCCTGAAAGCTCTGTTGCGCCGCGCCGCTGAAGAAGGTGTCACGCCCGGCGAGATCCAGATCGAGGCCCCAGAAGAGCGCAAGCTCGTTCTGGCTCTGGACGGGTTTGCACTGGCGCTGAGGCTGGCGCGTCAGAAGCGGATGCCGCATCTGGTCTGTGAACATGTCTATGGTCTGTCGCAGGCTTTCAGCGCGTTCTGGGCAGCCTGTCCGATATTCAAAGACGGGATTAAAACGACAACTAAGACTTCCCGGATCGCGCTTTGCAAGACGGTGCTGCATCAGCTCGAAGCCGGGCTGGGCATTCTCGGAATTACGGCGCCGGAGCGAATGTAGGGGCAAAGGTAAACAAAACGGCGCGTTCTGTTTACCCGGCCCTAACGGCCTTTAACCCCTGCGGTCGAAAAATGAATGAATCACGCGGTTCCGGTAACTTTCGCTTAGCGGCCTTGGCCTAGGCTTGTCGATCTAGACAGGAAACAAGGAACCCGCCCCATGCTGAAAAATATGATCAAAACCTGCGCTGATGACACTGGCCTGACCCAGGTCAAAGCCCGTGAAGCGGTTGGCATTGTGCTCAACACAGCCGAGCGTCAGGGATCACCGCTTGCGGAAGCGATTTTCAGAAAAATGCCGGGCGCACGGACTCTTTCGGCCACCACAGGCGCCGAGCAAGGCGCGGCCACCAGCGTGATTGCGCGCCTGATCGAACAGACGCCGGGCGGGCGTCGTCATGTCGGCGAAGGCATGTTTGTCAGCCTGCACAAGGCCGGTCTCGGGCACAAACAGATCTCGCAATTGCTGCCCGCGATCAGCAAATACATGCAAGTGACATACGGCATGGAAGCGTTCGGATATATCGGTGATCTCGTCGTAGCCGACATGCTGACAGGCGCGGATCAAAAGGCCGCTGCCGCCTGATCCCAGTCCTCATCGGGTTTCCAGAACAAGGCTCGCTGCGTTATCGCGCAGTGAGCCTTTTCTTTTTGCAGCGACGCGCTTAGGGGAAGGCCATGACTGACCGTACTGACCTTATTGTCCCATTATCAGAGCTTGAATTTGACGGCGACCGCATCGCCAGAGCGACCGCCGCCGAATGGGACACGATCCAGATTGGCGCCTTGCTGCAGCATGTCATCAACAGCCATGTCAGCACCGAGCTGGAAGCGGGGGAATCGATCGTCGTCTCGGTCACTCTTGACGTGTCGGAACCGGTCGCCAGTGGAGAATTGGTAACGTTCGAAAGCCGCATCGATCGACGCACGCGCACGCTCGTATTTGCCAGCGGGACAGCGACGCAGGCGGGACGCCATCTGCTCAAGGCGACGGTCGTCTTTCGGATCGGCTGAGGCGGCTGCCTACATCGGTGTTCGGCGCAGCGGCGACAGGTCCGGGAAATCCGGATCCCGTTTTTCGGCCCGCGCCTTGAACGCCTCCAGCATATGCGAGCCTGGCAGCATGCCGGCATTCCAGACGCCGATATAATCCAATGTGTCGGCTGTACTGTGGTCACGGCCATAATTGATCAGCACCTTGCAGCCCGTCACCGTGAGCGGGTCCTTGGAGGCGATTTCCTTTGCCACGCCCATCACATGCTCAAGCATGTCTTCCCGGCTGTCGAACACGTCGTTTACGAGACCAATTTCCTTGGCCTTGTCGGCGCCGAGCCGCTCTCCGGTATAGGCCATCTGCTTGACCCAGCCTTCGGGCACATAACGCTGCAAGCGTGGAAACGTGCCAACGTCGGCGGTCATCGCGATATTGGTTTCCTGGATGCAGAAAAAGGCGTCCTTGGTGCACCAGCGAATATCTCCAGCAGAGATCATGTCGATGGCGCCGCCAATAACCCCGCCATGGCAGGCAAAGAGCACCGGGATCCGGGCCTCCTCAAGCGCGTTGAAGGAGGATTGAATCTGCTTGATGTTTGATCGGAACGCTTCTGCCTGAATGTACCGGTCAGTCTTGCCGGTTGATGCGGACTCATCACTGCCAAAGACTGATAGATCCATACCGGCAGAGAAATGCTTCCCCTCTGCAGATATGACGATCACGCGGGCGGCGGCGGTCCCGTCAATCTCCCGGACGATTTCCGGCAACTCATTCCAGAACGCCTTGTTCATCGCATTCATCGCCTGGGGGCGATTCAGGACGATATGAGCGACCTTGTCTTCAATCGAGGCGGTAAAACATTCGTGCGTCTTCTTCAGCATCTACAGACTCCCTATTTCTCGATAAACTAGTGCAACCGGGCTATATTCTCCAGCATGCCGTGACGATAAGCATACAGCTGTTTGATTTTGCGGATGAAATTGGGTTCAATGCGGCCCGAAGGTGAGGGATAAAAGAAATGCGTTCAATGATGTTCGGAGCCTTGGCTCTGTGTCTCGTTCCGGCGGGCTGCGAAAGCGGCGCTGGCGGTGATTTTGGTCAGGTCCTGGGCGACGTCCTCGGCGAAATTGGCAGCGGGGAGACCAGCGGCAGCGAGCTCACGCTCCAGGAGATTGATGCCGGATTGCGCCAGGCGCTGGAAATCGGGACGCAGCGCGTCGCCAGCCAGATTGGTGTAACCGATGGATACTGGCGCGATCCTCAGATCCAGATTCCACTGCCCGGCCGCCTCGGGTCCGTGCAGACAGAGCTCGCAAAGCTCGGGCTGTCGGGTCCGTTGGATGATTTGCAGTTGCGCATGAACCGCGCCGCAGAGGACGCCGTCCCGGCGGGCAAGCAGATCGTCATAGACGCGGTCCAATCGATCACCATTGAAGACGCTGTCGGGATCCTTCGCGGCGGCGACTCTGCGGCTACGGATTTCCTGCGCACGCGCACCGAACAGAACCTTCGCGGCCTGTTCACGCCCTATGTCGAATCCGCCCTTGAAGGCTCCGGCGCGTATCGCGCTCTGGACAGCGCTGTGGCGGGGCAACCCCTGCTCGCGGTCGCCGCGATCGATTATAAATCTGACTTAACCACACATGCGGTCCAATTTGGCCTTGATGGTCTGTTTACCTATCTCGCAGTTGAGGAGAAGAAGATTCGCGACAATCCTGTTGCACGCACTACAGAATTGCTGCGTAAGGTCTTCGGTTCGAGATAAGGGCGAGCATGCGTAGATTTACATTTGAAACCCCTGAGGGCGATATGGCCGCCCTCGAGTTTGGCGATCCCGCCAAAAAGCTCGCGGCGTTATGGCTGCACGCGACGGGTTTCAATGCCATGACCTACCAGTCGATTCTGGCACCGCTGGGATTGCGCACCAAGGTCCAGGCCGTTGATCTGCGTGGACATGGCCGCTCGTCCCTTCCGGCAAAGCCTGGCCGGCTTAAATCATGGAAGCGGTACCGCAATGATGTGCTCGCCTTTCTGGATCGGGAATCGCCGGTCAACAAGGTGGTGCTGGGCGGACATTCCATGGGGGCCACTGTTGCGTTGCTGGTCGCCGGTGCGCGGCCGGACAAGGTCGCTGGGCTGGTCCTGGTCGATCCGGTCATTCTGCCAGCGCGGTATTATATGGCGATGCACCTTTCGCCATTTCGACGGGGCGGCAGCCAGATGGCGAAGCAGGCCCGACGCCGCCGCAACAAGTTCGATTCGCGCGAGCATATTCAATACAAGTATAAAGGCCGCGGCGCCTTCTCGACCTGGCGCGATCCGTTCCTCGAAGACTATATTCTCGACGCGTTCGATCGCACTGACGGCAATGATCCCGATAGCGAGAAACAGATCTGGCAATTGTTGTGCGAGCCGAAATGGGAAGCTGCCACCTTCATGGCTCAGCGCAATCGCCCCTGGGGTGCGCTTGCCAAGGTCAAGAAACACAGAATTCCAATCACCGTCCTTCGGCCAGACCGCGACTCTGTGATGACCGATCAGGTCGCGGCACGCTTGACCAAGAAGTGCCCGCATCTGGTGCTCAAGGAGCGGGTCAACACGACCCACTTCCTGCCCATGGAAGCGCCGTATGACGTGCGCGATCAGCTGTCTTCCTACATTTCCAGCCTGATCGAAGGACTGGCCGAAGAAGAGATCGGACCGGTCAGGCGCAGCCTTCGCGGCGGCTAAGCCAGCCAGCGTTAACCAGGCATGTTTTTGACATTTTGTTAATTTTTTGCTCTCCTGCGCTTGGGAGAGAGGAAGAATGCAGGGACGTGTATTCGCCATAATCACGCTCGGCTTTGCGAGCTTGTTTCTGATTGGTGCCGCGGGCGCAGCGTCAGACTCCTATTTCGAGACGGTGGCTTTGACGGACACGCATGACGTGGCGTGCCTCAAGGATCGCATGGATCTGGATCGCCCCGATCTCGACAGGCCAAACTGTTCCGCACACCGTGTCTCGACGACATTTGGGCGGCAGGTGATGGCTGTGAGTTTGACGCAACAACGCGAGCACGAAGACTAGGCGCACGCATCGCCGCGCGAAACGCACACCGCCTTAAACGCGTTTGCGCATAGCGCGGATGTCATCCAGTCTTTGCCTGAGTTCATCAATCTTTTGATCGCTGTTCGACACGCTCGACCGTTTGGCCCCTGACCCTGTTGTCCGTGCAGTGCTGCGATGATCTCTTGCCGCGCCAGTCTGTCCGAAAAACCAGGAAATGGGCAGATCAAACGCGATGGCAAATTTGCTGAGATGCCAGGCATCAATGCGCCGTTGGACGGCCTCCAGTTCGGCATAGACATGGAGGGGTAATCCGGTTCGCTTCGCGGTCTCGCCCGCGCTGAGATTTTGGGACTCACGGGCCAATTTCAGTCTCGCGGCAATCTCGCGATCAAGTTCACTGGGAAAGCTGTGCGCGACCGTTTGGTCTGTCGCCAAGGACGAATTGGACGTGGAATTCAGAGGCGTTTTCGGGGACATGCGCGATCCGTGCAATAGAGAATTTGACCGAGTCTTGGCCGTTTCCCGGATGTCTCCAAGTTCAAATTTTATACCGGGATATGAGCAATAAAAATATGTCTTCAACTATTCCAGTAGTGTCGAAATATATGAGCTTCACCAGCGCTCTGTGACTGTATGATGCCGCATGGGTGAAAATATTCAGGACGGGAGCGGGGCTCTATATATGCGAATTCGCATGGCGGTCAGGCGCTTGATCTTTTCTGACAGGTGCGAAAGTCTACAGCTTGATGGGACTGCAACGCCTGACCAAAGAAGAAACAAACTCGTTCGTCAGAAAAGTTTTGGCTGCGCCGGATGCGCAAGCAGGTTTCGACATCATTGCCGCCCTCACGCTTCGTCTTGGATTTAAGCACTGTCTGGTTCTGGAGGCGGTGATGACGATCGTCTCCAATGGCGCACGGGATGGCCGGACAATGGATCAGATTTCGCTGATCTTCAGCAATCACAGGGAATCTGTCCGGACAAATCTTGCCCGGTTCTTTTCCAGTGCTCCCCCCTTTCAGTTCCATGGAGATCGCGAATTTCTGATGCCGCGCACGGAACCACTTGCGATGGGATCGAACTGGTACAAAGCCCGCAACATCTCCCTTTCGCGCGCTGAGCAACATTATTATGACGCGCTGGATGAGGAATTCAGACCCAGTGGCATCATCGGATTTCCGGTCCGCTCATCTCAATCTGACTTGATGTTTTCGTCCGCCGTATTGATGAGCAGCGATGCCTCAGCGGACGAATTGTCTGCGTTTCTGCATGACGCAGCGCCGAGCGTGCAACCCGTCATAGATGCCTATGAGACGAAACTTTATCCGCACTTGATCAATCTCGAAATTCTGCGGGTCGGACTGTCTCAAAGAGAACTCGATTGCCTGACCATGATTGCCAGTGGGTATAATACCAAGGGCGTCGCCCACAGCCTGGACATCACCATCGCCATGGTCTCCAGGCATATCCGAAACGCGCAAGACAAGTTGCGGGTGCCTAATCTCGCGACAGCCGTCCTGAAGGCCCAGCGTCTGAACTTGATCGAGTTTTGAATGGCGTTCCGACTTTACCAGGAGGCCTAAAGCCGTAACCCGCGCGGTGCGAGCTTTTCCAGCTCCTTGATTTGTCCGGCCGGCGTCGGAATGACCTTGCGCTTGTCGAGATCAAACGTCACGGCGACGGCCTGCGTTGTGATCCAGGCATCGCCCGTGTCGGGATCGAGCGCCCAATGGCACAGGGAATGGGTTTTCTCGCCGACCTCTGCCAGGCTGGTATGGATGACATAGCGATCACCGGCGCGCGGCCACTTGCGATAGATCAGGCGATATTCCAGCACCGCCCCGCCCATGCGAGCGCCTTCCTGTGACTGAGCTACCTTGGAGCGCCAGTCATGCAGAAGGGTCGGGACTGAATCTGATATCCGGCCGATGAACCAGGGCGCAGCGATCCGGCCAAAGACATCGGTCTCGCGCGGCAGGAACAGGCCGCGCCCGATCTCTGGGGCACCACATTTCTGCACGACGTCCAGGGTCGTCATGCTGGAAGGCGTCGGGGCGGCTGCCGGATCAAGGCCGCGGGGCTTGGTATCCTCCGGTGGTGTATCGATCAGCGCCTCTAGCTGCGCTCTCGTCCGGGTGCTCCACGGAAACGGCTTTCCGGTCTTGGCTTCGACATGCACAACTCGCGTGCGAAACGCGGCGGCGGAGCGTCCATCGCCATGGCGCATGTCCTGATAGATCAAAGCGCTGGTGTCATCCCATTCGAGCACGCAGCCTTGCATGCGCAGCGGATAGCCGGCATGGGCTTCGCGAATGTAGCGAATGTGATGCTCCGCCACCATCAAGGTTGAGGGCGCATTGGCGCGAAAGGCATGTGGCATGCGGACGGCGCCGGCAAAATTACCGAGACCCTCCATCGCCTTTTCGACATAGACGCGGACATTCATATGCCCCATCTCGTCGCAATCCCAGGTGTTTGCGATTCCGCTCCATAAAGGAATCATGAGGGGCATTTCCGGCAGATGCCACGCGCCTCGATCACTGAGGTGCGCATCTTGAACCCGGCCGCATCTGTTTCCGTGCTCAAGGCCTGACCGGTTTCGACCGCATGCAGTTCTTCCGCGCCGCCACAAGTATCACAGATGATGAACACAGCCGAATGCGCGTGGCTGGTATGACCACAGGCGACATAGGCGTTCAGGCTCTCAATCTTGTGCACCAGCCCCATCTCCTGGAGGAAGTCCAGCGCGCGGTAGACCGTGGGCGGCTTGGCGGCGCCTTCACCGTCCAGATTGGCAAGCAGATCATAGGCTTTTGCCGGGCCTTCGCTGTCGAGCAGCAATTGCAGGACCTTGCGCCGAATACGCGTGAGCTTCTGTCCCCGCGCCTCAACCTGCGCTTCAGCTTCTTCTAGGAAGGCGTCCGTCTCGCCAGGGCTGCAAGGCGTATTGGCGTGAATCTGTGCATGCGAATGAGCCATGCCGCCCATTTTGGGTGATTGGCCGCAAATGTGAAGGGGAGACGCGATCTGAATGCGAGATTCTTTGTACCCTCGCAGAGCCGGATCGGACCGTCACTCCGGAAAAATACGCAATTGAGCGCATCTGCCACGCGGCACATCTCCGCGCGTCAGAATGGATGATTTCATAAGCAATAACAGCCCCCTAGCTGAGGGCAGAATTACTCAAACCAAGAGGCTCTGATATGAAATCTCTCTTTTGCGCAGCCCTGATGGCGACGTCTTCTCTGATCGGAACGGCGGCTTATGCGGAAGACAATCCCTGGATGATCCGGGGACGCGTGCTCGGCGTTCTGCCGGACGAAAGTGCCGACCTGTCCGTCGCTGGTGCTGCGCTCGCTGGCAATGTCGATATTGGCGACCAGTACGTGCCGGAACTCGATATCACCTATTTCTTCAACGACAATGTGGCGGTCGAACTGATCCTCGCTGTGACCCCTCATGATGTTGAGGCTGCGAACGTCACGGTGCCCGGCGCGCTGACCGATGCCACGGTGGATCTTGGCGATGTCTGGCTGCTGCCACCGACGCTGACCTTGCAGTATCACTTCGACACCGGCACGCAGTTCAAGCCCTATGTCGGAGCCGGCATCAATGCGACCTTGTTCTTCAATGAAGACGCTGGATCTGTGGCGGATGGGATTGATTATGATCCGAGCATTGGCGGCGCGCTGCAGGTCGGGTTCGATTATGATTTGGATGGCCAGCCGGGTGGGTGGGCGTTCAATGCGGACGTCAAGAAGATCTGGATCAACACTGACGTCACGGTGGATTTCACAACAGCTTTGGGTGCGACGGTCGATGCGGGAGTCGACATCAACCCAACGGTGGTTGGTCTTGGCTTCGGTTACAAGTTCTAACCGACGGCCTCCTTCCTATGCCAACCATGCTTGCCCCGAACCGGCTGCGGTTCGGGGCTTTTTTTTAAGAACCGACAAAGGCCTGGAATGCGTCCTCATAGTCAGGATGCCAGCGTGACAGAGCCGGCCGGTTCTTGATGATGTCATCGGCGGTCCACTGGATGCGTTTCTCATCAAGCGCGCGCGGGGTCTCATTATCAGGACAAAGAATGTAAAAGTCGCCTCGCTCCAGTGACTGCATCATGAAATCAACTGTTTCTTCCGCGGTCGCTGCAGATGGCGGCTTCTCAGGAAGAAATGTGGAGACCATCGGCGTGTAGACAAAAGCCGGTATCAACAAGTGAGCGCTGATCTGACAATTCTCTTCCTGCCGCAAAGCATGCGCGACGCTTTCTGTATAAGCGAGAACACCCGCCTTGGAGAGATTGTAGGCATAATTGCCCGGGGGACGGGTAATCCCCTGTTTGGATCCCGTATTGATGACCGCTGCTGGTTCACCATGGCCGAGCATGTCTGGGATGAAGGCATGACAGCCATGGATCACACCCATCAGGTTGACTGAGACCAAAGCGTTGAACGCATCGAGATCTTCCCAGGGCTTTGTGCCCATTCGGCCGATCCCGGCATTGTTCATCAGGCAATGCACTTTACCAAATTGGGCTTGAACCTTGTCGCGCAGGGTATGGACCGCAGCGGGGTTGGAGACATCGCAGCTTGCTGCGACCACCTCGCCGCCATGACCGCTGAGGTCTTCAACCGCGGCACCCAGGGCATCATCCTTCATATCAACCAGGACGACATTCATACCGGTCGCGGCGAAGCGCCGGGCGGCCTCTAGCCCAATCCCGCCAGCGCCACCTGTGACGACCGCAGTGTTGCCTTTTTTAAGCCAGTTCATGCGCCATCTCTCCTGCCTCGAATCTTTGCGATCAGTGTGGGGACATCATATTCTTCATCGCCCTGATAACGCGGCGCATTGCGCGCATAGGCGTCCTCAATCTTGTCATGGATCGGTTTGATCCGAACGATGTTGTAGGCGTGAGTGACGACGTAGAATTCGCCCGCCCGGATCTGCTCAACGACTTTATCGGCGAATGTGTCAGCGTCCATGGCGAACTGTTCTGAGCCCTTGGTCATTTCAGAAGCGACAAAGCCGGGCACGATCATGCCAACCTGGATGAAGTCGGGAAACTCGTCGCGCATCGCCTCGGTCAGACCGCGGACGGCATGTTTGGAGGCAATGTAGGAGGCGCTGTTCTGGACTGCGTTGAAAAAGGCATTCTCGGACGCGAGATTGTAGATGGCTGCAGGTGTGCCACGGTCAATCATTCGCTTGCCAAATATCGCGGCGCCATGCCAGACGCCGAAAAAGTTGACGTCAAACAGCCTGCGGACATCGGTCATCGGCACATCAACGATCGGCGTCCGGTTGCTCGGGATGCCGGCATTATTGATCAGCACATCCGTGCCGCCATAGGTCTTATCGGCAAAATCAGCCAGGGCTGTGACGCTCGTTTCATCCGTCACATCCATCACCATGGCGGAGGCTTCGATCCCCAGCTCGTTGAGCGTGGCGATCGCCTCGTCCAACCGGTTCTGCCGGGGTTCACCAATCACGATCCTGGCGCCTTCGCTGCCAAAGCGCTTGGCGAGGCCAAACCCGATACCGGTCGCGCCGCCAGTTATGACGACGGTCTTGTCCTTGAAACTGTCCATGTCGATCCTCCCAGGTCGAGCTTACACTGCAAGCTGGCGAGCTGCCAGATCGCGCATGATCTCTTCCGAGCCACCGCCAATCGCCATGAC
The DNA here is from genome assembly GCF_001854405.1 of Hyphomonas sp. Mor2. Taxonomy (GTDB): domain Bacteria; phylum Pseudomonadota; class Alphaproteobacteria; order Caulobacterales; family Hyphomonadaceae; genus Henriciella. Next base: position 2,186,570 of record NZ_CP017718.1, on the reverse strand, counting down.
CCGGACCTCGCGATAAATTCGCTCGACGCGGTGGCCCCGAATGAAGCCGGCGCCGCCCAGGATCTGCATCGCTTCACGGGCGCAGAATTCCAGCGTCTCGGTCGCCTGAACTTTTAGCATGGCGAGTTCGGCCACCGGCGTGTTGCCGTTCTGAACATGCCAGGCAAACGTGTCGAGCATGGTCGTTGTCGCCCACACGCGCTGGGCCATGGCCGCGATTTTATGGCGGATCACCTGATGATCGGCGAGGCGTTTGCCGAAGGTCTTTCGCTCCTGCGCCCAGGCAGCGGCTTCTTCGATGCAGACCCGCGCCGACGCGGCGGCCTGCGCGGCCATACCCAGGCGCTCGCCATTGAAATTGGCCATGATGCCGTAAAAGCCGCGGTCTTGCTCACCGATCAGGTTCTCGGCCGGAACGAAAACATCATCGAAATGAATGGTCGCCGTGTCTGACGCCCACCAGCCTTGCTTGGGCAATTCGGTGCGGCTGACCCCCTCGCTTTCGAGATCGATCAGCATCAGCGAAATTCCACCCATGCCTTCACCACCCGTCCGCACGGCGGTGGTCAGCCATTTCGATGTCATGCCGCCTGTAATGTAGGTCTTCGAACCATTTACCCGCCAGCCATTGCCATCCTTCACAGCCTTGGTTTTCAGCTGAGCGACATCCGACCCGGCGGACGGTTCGGTGATGCCGAGACTGATCTGTTTTTCACCAGACAGGACCTTGTGGCCGATCTCGGTTTTCATCTCTTCACTTCCAAGCGCCATGATGGGCGGCAGGCCGATACCGTGAATCATCAGCGCCGAGGCCACCCCGCCAGCGCCCATGCGCGCCAGTTCTTCTGAGGTCACGATGCCATGGAATCTATCAAACTCCGTGCCTTCGCCACCATATTCAGTCGGATAGCCAATCCCGAGCAGACCGGCCTGCTTGGCTTTTCGGAACAGGTCGCGCGGGATCCGCCCAGCCTCTTCCCATTCTTCGATATAGGGCATCATTTCGCGTTCCACGAAGCCGCGAACACTGCGACGCCATTCTGAATGGGTCTCGTCCATATGCGGGCAGGGCGGGCGAAGATCGTCAAATGTCAAAGTCATGCGCGTGATCGTGGCTAAGCCCGGCGCAAGGTCAAGCCGTCACGTGGCGGCAGTGAAGGGCTGGCGTTTGGCAGGCCATACGCCATATGAAAGGCATGCAAGTCTATACTGATCCGGATCAACGCCCCGAGCGCCCGCCCATCTTCCGCAAAGGGTTTCCGACGGTGATCCTGGCACTCACCGGGGCGATCGTGGCGGTGACGCTGGTCCAGTTCAATGCGCCCGATGACGTGCAGGACTGGATGTTCGCCGTCGGCGCCGTGGCAGGCGGTCCAAGTTTCGAGAATGTCTATCGCCCGTGGGGCGAGTTCGCGCCCTATGTGCTGCACACCTTCCTGCATGGCGGCTCGTTTCATCTGATGATGAACATGGCGATGCTGATCGCCCTCGGACCGATTGTCGTTCAAGGCCTGGGCCGGGCCCCAAAAAGCGCCATCCTGTTTGTCATCTTCTTCTTTGTCTGCGCAGCGGGCGGCGCGGCGGCCCAGATGCTCTGGTACACAATCGACGCACAGGACGGTATTGCGATCGGAGCCTCGTCGGCAATTTCGGGCCTGTTGCCGGCGATCGGCTTTCTGCGCAATGGCTGGCGCGGGGCCTGGTCGATCAGCGTGCCATGGATCGTGATCAATGTCGTCCTCGCCTTCCTGGGCGGAGACATTGGCATGATGCGCATTGCCTGGGCCGCGCATCTTGGCGGTCTCGCCGCGGGTTTCAGCTTTCCGGTTTTTGTGTCGCTAGCGCGGCGCTAGCATGTCCTGCAGCAAAGCAGCCTGGACCTCCCAGGCCTCTGTTCCCGGCGCGATCAAATCGACATGATTATTGCCTGCCACAATGATGGACTGGCCTGACCCGTTCGCTGCACGATCCTTCGCGGCGATCTCATCCGCGAGCCCGGGCGGCGAAATACGATCCATCGCACCGCTGATGCTGACGAACGTGCCTGGAACCGGCAACAGCTCGGCCGGAGACGTATCAGAAAAGGCGTTCTCTCGGGCGTCACTGGGCGAACCGATGAGATCATCGATGATCGCCCCGAGACAATCATACTGGGTCACGTTCACCGAGACCTCCAAATCGGCCAGTCCGCCCGAATTGATGACGCCAAGAAGAGACAAGGGGTCGGCATTGTCGAGTGGACTGGTGTCAGGCAGTGCTGCTCTTGTGGCGAGCCAGGTGACCAGATGGCCCCCTGCAGAATGTCCGATTCCGGCGACGCGATTAGGATCAAGATCATAACGCTCGGCCTGGTCACGCAGGGCATCTGCAGCACGCGCAACATCGAGGTAAGTGCCTGGATATCCACCGCCCGTCTCGTCGACGCCGCGATACTCAATGTTCCAGACAGCGAGTCCGCGCTGGCGCAAATCCTCGGCAGCATAATTCATCAAGGTCCGGTCCGCGATCGCCTTTTGCCAGCAGCCGCCATGCACCATAAGCACGACCGGGTGCGGCCCCGGTGTCTCCGGCAGCCACAGGTCGACAATATCGGTGTCGCCATCGCCGATGCGAATGCTGGTGGTCGGCGCCGGTCTGTCCCGCGAGAGCAAATCGTTCCAGGTCAGTAAGGAAAGGGTAGCGGGCATGTCCGTGGTCTCGATCGATGCATCTGTTGGTGCCTCGCTCGCGTCGACAGGTGGCGGCGTATCTACGCAGGCGGTCAGGCAGCTCGCGACCACAAAGGCAAAAAGTACAGCTCTCATGGCGGGTCTTTTTCAACGAACGGTCTAGTTTTGCAAGCGCTGACCCGAGGCTAGCGATGGACTGACAGATCATGCAGAAGGGGACGATGACTTATCCACTACCGACCAACCGCGCCGAAGCGGTTTTGCTCGATCAGAACGATCGGTTGGCGCCAGTTGCGGCAGAATTTCTGTTGCCAGAGGGTCTGATCTATCTGGATGGTCATTCGCTCGGCCCCAGTTCGAGGCGCGCGCTCGCCGCCATGGATCAAACCGCCCGACACGAATGGACGACTGGGCTGATCCGATCGTGGAACGAGGCGGACTGGATCAATCTGCCCAAGACGGTCGGCGCAAAACTCGCCCGGCTGCTTGGGGCACCCGCAGAGGATGTGATCGTCTGCGACAGCGTCTCGATCAATCTGTACAAGCTGGCCATGGCGGCGCTCGAGCAGACCCCCATCAAACGCATCATCGTCGAAGCTGATGAATTCCCGACCGATCAGTACATGGCGCAAGGTCTGTGTGCGCAGACCGGGGCGGCCTTTGTGCGGATTGCGAGCGGCACCGCGGCGGAGGCGCTGGAAGCGGGCGGTGTGCTGCTCAAGAGCTTGGTCAATTATCGAACGGCGGTGGTAGAGGAAATGGCCTCGCTGGAAGACATCGCTTCACGCCACGAGGCTCTGATTGTCTGGGACCTCAGTCACGCGACAGGATGTGTGGATCTCAATCTTCAACGCGACGGCGTGCGTTTGGCGACGGGCTGCACGTACAAGTATCTGAATGGCGGCCCCGGCGCGCCAGCCTTCATCTATGCCGAGCGGCAGCTGGCGGCCCAATTGCGCAATCCTTTACCGGGCTGGTTCGGGCATGTTGACCCGTTCGCGTTTGAAGCAGATTACCAACCCGTCGATGGGGCGCCGCGCTTCGCAGCGGGGACACCGGGTATATTGTCATTGCGAGCTCTTGATGGCGCATTGGACCTGTTTGACAGCATTTCGGTTGAGGCGCTGAGTGCCAAGGCCCGCGCGCTGGGGGATCTTTGCCTGTGGTGGGCGGACCGCCTGGAGCTCGAGGCCATTTCCCCAGGAATAGGGGCGCGCCGGGGGGGTCATGTCAGCCTGGTGCATGCAGACGGGTATGCTGTGGTTCAGGCGATGATCGCGCGTAATATTATCCCGGATTTTCGTGCGCCTGACGCCATGCGCTTCGGCTTCTCGCCGCTTTACGTTCGCTTCGCAGAGGTCTGGGATGCCATGGAAGCTCTTCAGGATATCCTGCACACGCGGACCTGGGATCAGCCGCGTTTCAAGACCAGGGCGATTGTGACCTAGCCTTTTACCACCGGTGCACTCAGGCCCCGCGCACCCGTGCGGCGCAAGGCTTCGCGTTTGAAGCGGTGCAGTTCGGCCGGGCGGCCGCCGGTGCCGCTCTCCATCTCGCCTGTTCCTTCGACCATACCGGTGCGATCGAGGGCGCGGCGGAAGTTCTGCTTGTGCAGTTTCTGGCCGAGGATGGCTTCGACCGTGCTTTGCAGCGCGGTCAGGGTGAAGCGGTCCGGCATCAGTTCGAATACGACAGGCCGGTAGCGCACCTTGGCCCGCAAGCGGCTGATCGCGGTGGCGAGGATCCGGCGGTGGTCCGAGGCCATGGGTTCGCCCAGCTGCTCACTTGGAACCGGCAATCCCTGATCGCGGGCGCATTCAGCGACAAGGCCGGCTTCGTAGAGCAATTCATAGCGCTCCAGCACAGCCTCATCCGGCCAGTCATCACCGTCGAGACCAAAGGCGCTGCGCGCGCGGGATTGCCGGTCGGCATTCCCGGCTGCCCAGGTTGAAAGACGCGAAGCGATCACATCCTCTATAATGGCCGGACGCCCGCTGCGATGATCTTCCCAGGGGAAGTGACGATACCAACCGCGCCAGCGCGCTTCGAACGCATCGGGCAAGCGCTCGGCTTCAGGCGTCAGCGCGAGATAACCGACGCTGACGACACGGGCGTCCTGAGGAGCATCCAGAAGCGTTGCTTCCGGGCTTTCGCGGTCGCGGTCTCCGAACGTGTAGAGCTGCTCGACATAGCCGAGCTGAAAGCCGGTTTGTTCCTTCACCCAGCCGCGCAGCGCCAATTCGAACGTGCGGTGCTGCGCTGGATCAAAGGCGCCGAAAGGCAGGGCGGTGAGATCACCGTCGCGTCGGGTGGCCAGGACGCGCGGCTTTTCACCATCGAACGCGACGATCACAACCGAGAGACCGATGATCAGGCTCATGCAGGCGCCTCGATATCGGCGAGCAGGGCGACCGTGCGGGCGATGAATTCGGCCTGGGCTTCCTCGGTGGGTTGCGGCTTGAGCTCGAGCTGCACCCCGCGCGGCGGATGGCCAAAGAAGCGATCCGACTCGGCTTCGGAAAATCCAGCCAGCTGGGTCGCTTCAAACCAGGCGCAGATATTGTCGGCCTTCTTGATCAGGCGCTTGAGGCTGCCCGGTGTCTCAGCCGGCAAGCCGAAGCGGGCATGAATGGCATGAGCAAGGCGGGTCTCGATCTCCTTGTAGCCATCGCCGAGCACGGCCTTGAACGGAGAGATCATGTCGCCAATCACATATTCCGGGGCGTCGTGCAGCAGCGCCAGCAGGCGCGAGCGCGGATCGATGCGCGGTTCAATCTGCACGCAAAGGGCTTCGACCACGACGCTGTGCTGGGCGACTGAAAAGGCGTGGGCGCCCTTGGTCTGGCCATTCCAGCGCGCCACCCGTGCAAGGCCGTGGGCGATGTCTTCAATCTCGACATCGACCGGAGATGGATCCATCAAGTCGAGGCGCCGGCCCGACAGCATACGCTGCCACACCCGTGCAGGAGGTTTTCGTTTAGGAATTCGCTTCGTCATTTGCCCTCTGTTTACGCAATTGTCGGCAGGGGTAAAGAAATTGGGCGTTTTTGATTACGAATTGCCTGATCCGGGCCGTATTTGACTCAGCTCTCGTTAAGACGTGCCCTGCATATTGGTGACATTGACGGCATAAGACCGAGGCATGGTGATGATTGAAGCAATGGTGAATTGGGCTGGCCAAGCCAGCACAGCATGGTGGGTGCTCTCCGTGGCGGTGATCGTGATCGTGATCGAAGCCATTCGGGTCAGCAAAGAGGTCCTCTGGGCCGACATGATCGAGGAAGACGAATAGTCTTTTCACGACAATCGAAGACGGTATCCCGGTCGCAGCGCGGTCCGGGATTTCTTCATTCTGGCCCTATCGCAAGGCCTCTTCCATCACCTGGAAGACGGTCGTGTTGTCGACGATCCGGCCATCCCAGCCATAAGGCGCGCCCCAGAGATCGCGCGCTTTCAGATCGGTCTGCGTGAACTCCGCAAACTGTTCCGAACCGGCGCCAATCGCCCACAGGGGCACCAGTTCATTGGTGTGATTGCCGGATGCAAATTGATAGCCCGGCATGGTCCCGGCGCCGCGATCCTGTACGGCCAGAAATTCGTTGAAGACATCTTCGGACGGATCGAAACGCGCGGCGAGGATTGCTTCCGGGCTGCGATCCGCGGCGACCGGGCCGCCTTCACCATTGGTCCAGGTGCCTTCGCCCCAGATCCCGCCGCACTCATGATCGGCGGTAATGATCAATAGCGTTTCGTCCCAGCTTGAATGGGTTTCGACCCACTCGATCACCGCGTTGACGGACATGTTGAAATCGATCTGCTCTTCAATATAGCGTGGCATGTTGTTGCCATGGCCCATCCAGTCGACAGCGCCGCCTTCAATCATCAGAAAAAAGCCGTCTTCGTCCTGGCTGAGCACGTTCAAGGCGCCGAGGCTCATCGTGGAAAGATCAGGAACCTCGCTATTATAGGCCATGCCGGATGGCGTGTCCGCGGCGGCCAGGCCGGTTCGAGCGGCTTGCAGCGTGTTCGCCGTCCGCGCGATCCCGACCACGCGCTCCGGCACATCTGTGCCTGCGGCCAGGGCTTCGAAATCGGCCTTGGCATCAATGAAGGTAAACCCGTTCAGGCCGGCTTCGCTGGTCAGCGTCGCGAGCGTCTCCTCGCCCCCGACAAACTGATAGGCCTCGGCCTCTTCGGGCTCGATGGATGCGCCGCTGGCATCATAAAGGGGATGCCCGCCGCCCATGATCACATCCAGGTCGCTGGCCAGCATCTCGTTGAAGATGTCTGCATAATTGTTGCGCGAGACATTGTGCGAGATCACCGCGGCGGGGGTCGCGTGCGAGGCCATGACCGAGGCCACAGCGCCCGCCGATCGCCCGCGATCCATGGCAATCTGACCAATGGTGCGAAACCGCTCCTGTCCGCTCCAGTCCATATTGATGCGGCCATTGGAGGTCTTCCGTCCCGCCATCAGTGCCGTGCCGGCCGCGGCGCTGTCTGTGTAGCTGGTATAGCTGGCATTCGTGGGCTCAAAATCGTTCACGAACGCCGCTTCAAATAGGTCCCAGCGGCGGCTTGGATCATAGCCCTGCTCAATCGCGCCGACGGCATTGGGCACGTCTTCGACGCGGGTGATGATCGCGCCGGAGGCATCGATCAGGTTCAAGGCATCATGGGTCATCCCATAGACGACCGGCATGGTGCCGTCCGGGCGGGTGATCTGATAGGACTGCTGACCGGCCAGGCCCTGATAATAGTCCGCCGCCAGCCAGCCATTGAAGCCGATCCCGTCAGAAATCATCAGGATGACATTTTTGGCGCCGCCCTTTTTCTCGGTATCCGCCGCTAGATACGTGTCCGGCGCTTCGACGGTTTCAATTGGCGCGTCAGGCGCAGCGACAATATCGGTGCTCACGCAGCCAACCATTAGGAACAGACTGCAGGCTGAAGCTGCCATTAGGCCGGAATGAGATGTCATGAGCAGGACCCCTGTAATGTGACTCAGATGGACCCGGCAGGTATCAACTGAAGGTGACAGGCATGTAAAGGATCCGGTTTGCCGCGCTGGCCTAAATCCCCTCGCCGAGCGACCAGAACAAGCGTTGCGTGAGCGACCAGTTATCGCCGGATATCTCACGCGCTTCTGCGATGCGCGCCGCGCCTGCGCCCGTGTCGCCGCGGCTCAGTTTCAACAAGCCGTCCAGTAGGACCGTTTCCTGATGCTCCGGATTGCCGATCATGGCCTTCCCGAGCGAGGCGGTCGCGCCGGTTTCATCGCCCAGGAGCAACCGCACCAATCCCTGACGCGCGGCCAGGCGCCCATTGGCCGAATTCAATTGCATCTCGCTCGATAAGGCCACAGCCGCGTCGATATGGTCGGCGGCGCGTTGATAGTCCTGATCGACAAGGCTGAGTACGGTCAGAGCCTCATAGGCATGCAGCTGCGTCCCACGTTGATTTTCCGACAAGGCCCAGTCGAGCACCTCTTCGACCGTGTCGGCCCCCTGCGTGTCACCAGCAAAGCCATTGATGGCGGCTTGCCGGATCCGCTCGCGATGGACTTTTCGCGGGCGCGACTGGTCCTCATAAATGGCCTGAGCGCGCTGGCTATGCTCCAGCGCGGCGGCCCACTCGCCGCGGACCATATCCATATGCGCCGCCGATTCCTGCGCCTGTGCGAACAGATACTGATCACCGGCTTCCTCAGCGAGCGTGACCATTTCCTCGGTATATTGATCGGCGGTCTCGACATTGCCCTGATTGACCGCGAGGCGGGCCAGAGACCAGAGCGTCGTCATCTGACCGCGCGTGTCGCCCATCTCACGTCTCAGCTCGAGCGCGCTATTCAACAGGTCCTTCGCGCGCGCCCGATCGCCCTGAGTGATGGCATTGGTGCCAAGATTATGGAGATTGACCGCCTCAGCCCAACGATCACCGACCAGGCGATGATATTCGAGCGCCTGCTGGTAGTACTGGTTCGCGGTCGGGATGTCCCGCATCTGCACTTTCAGATTGGCCATCGAGTTCAACAAGTGCCCGGGCGGCAATTCATAACCCGCCGCCTGATAGGCGATCATCGCCCGGCCCAGCGCATCCTCTGCCGCTTCAAAATTGCGCAAGCGTCGCTCCACAATGCCAATATTGGTCAGCACGTGAGCCCGGGTTTCGGGATTGCCGGCCTCTGACAGCAGGTCGAGCGCCTGGGTGAAGGTCTCAAGGGCCAGGGCATCCTCGCGCCGGGTCATCTGCGCGACCCCGATTCCATTCAGCGCCATCGCGTGCTGGAGTGTGTCACCGGCGGCGACCGATGCTGCGATGACGTTTTCAAACTGCGCTTCAGCCGAGTCCAGGTCGCCCGCCATACGGGTCGACACGGCCAGTTCATACAGAACCTCAAGATTGTTCGGGACTTGCGCCGCGGCGACCCGAAACAGGTCCGCAGCTTCCGCGCCCTTGCCCTGCATTTGCAGATCGCGGCCGCGCGCATAGGTCTCGGCGACATAGCTGTCATCGAACTTGTCATCCTCGATTTGCAACGGGCGCTGCCCCGACCGCGGCAGGGTGCTCGCCACCAGGCGGCTCATCTCGCGTGCCAGGTCTGCTGGGGCCATGGCAGAGACGCTGGTAGGTGCGGACAAGCCGCGCGGATTGAGGACGCGATACTCCAGAACGAGCGCATCGGCGGAGCCCGTCAGGCGGGCCATCAACAAGTGTGAGGCGCCATAGCCGTCCTGCAGGGCCCGTTGCATCTGTTCATGTGGTTCCAGCGCCTCATTATCCGGCGTTGAAAACCGATCTGACAGTTTGACGATGGTTCCGTCCGGCACGACGCTGAGCTCCGAGCGGGCTTCGAGCTCGTGCGACACGAGACTCATCAAACCGAGCTCGATCCAGTCCAGCGAGGCATCGCCCGTCTGATTGCTAATCGGCAGCACCGCGATGCGTGCCTCCGACGTGCGCGCCGAGCCGGTGAAGAGCTGAAACAGGAGGAGCACGCCCAGCGCCGCGGCGGCAGCGAGCCCGATCGGGGCGAGGAGGCGGGTCTGGGGCTTCGGTGTTGGCGGTTCCAGCGGTGCAGGCTCGCTGTTCGGCAGCGGGTCCGGGGCGACGACTGGCGGATCTTTCAGGTCGGCAATGAAGCGAAAGCCCTTGCCATGCACGGTCTTGATCACGGCCTGGCGTGAGCCGTCATCATCGACGGCGCGGCGGACCATTTTAATTCGCGTAGAAATCGCCGAATCCGATACGATCCGGCCGCCCCAGACGGCGTCGATCAAGTCGTCCTTGGACAGGACGCGGTCGCGATTCTCGATCAGGTGAACCAGCACTTCGAACACTTGCGGCTCAATGCTGACGGGCTCACCGTCGCGCAGAAGCTCCAGCGTCGAGGTGTCCAACTCGAATGGCCCAAAGGCGTACCGCATCTGTCCCTCCAAGCCTGAATTCACTCGAAAAACAGGCTTTCTGCAAGCTTTCTCCATACGAAAATCAAGCATTGGACCGGGCGCGCAGGCAAGGTGATCGGGTCAAAACGACACCTATCAACGCTAATTCTGGAGACCCCGATGTCCCGTTTTCTCATTTTCGCCTATGGCGTTGCGAGCTACCTGATTTTCCTCGGCGTGTTCGTCTATGCCATTGCCTTTCTCGGCAATCTCTACATTCCAAACTCGATTGATGCCGACCCGGTCGGCCCGGTCTGGCAGGCCGTCCTGATCAATCTCGCCCTGCTGGCCGGGTTCGCGGTTCAGCACAGCCTGATGGCGCGCCCCGCCTTCAAGACCTGGTGGACCAAGATCATCCCGCCGGCGGCTGAGCGCAGCACCTATGTCTTGTTCTCGAACCTCGCCATGATCGCCTTCTTCCTGTGGTGGCAACCCATTGGCGGCGTCATCTGGGACGTCTCTGCGCAGCCCGCCCATTCCATCGTGCTCGCCATCTACTTCATCGGCTGGGCGATCCTGTTCTACGCGACCTGCCTGCTCAATCATTTCGAGCTGTTTGGCTTGCGCCAGATCTGGCACCATTTGCGCGGTGAGGCCCTGCCTCCGGCCAAGTTTCGCCAGCCGGGTCTCTACAAGCATGTCCGTCATCCGATCTATGTTGGCTGGCTGATGATCTTCTGGGCGACCCCGACCATGACCATCGCGCACCTGCTGTTCGCGGTCATGACCACCGCCTACATCCTGATCGCCGTGCAGCTGGAAGAGCGCGACCTGGCCAATGAACTGGGCGAGGATTACCGCGCCTATCAGCGCCGCGTGCCGATGATCATTCCCTTCATCGGGCGCAAGTCAAAAGCGCTCAAACCCGAAAAAACCCAAGCTTAAAGGAGCGGGGCTTCGGCCCCGTTATTTTTCCGATGAAACAGATTTCTCACTTTTGTACGCTGGTTGGACTAGGCGCAGTGATCGTGCTCACGGTCGCTGTGCCGGGCATGACGACGGTGTCGCTGTTCGGTTAGAGGGGGGGGGAGGCGTGATCGGTTGGGGGGACATGAGTGGCGAGGAATAAATCCCTTCAGCCTCATCCTGAGCGAAGTCGAAGGACGAGGCAGGCTCAGCACAACTTCCCAGAAGCCCGGCCCTTTATCCTTCGACTTCGCTCAGAATGAGGGCCTGAAGAATTGACGTCCCCTTCAAGCGCTCCCCACGGTATTTTCCGTGGGGCCCAGCATGAGATCTGCCGACTGTGGTCGAGAGAGATGGTGTCGCTCTCGCTATTCGCGGCACTTGCGGGTGATGGGCAGCCCGATCAAGTCGGGCAGAGCATGCCCAGACCTGGCTGGGCAGAGCGCCAGGAGGAGGGGCCATCAACGCGCAATGTTTCCCCCTGACCTAAAGGAGACGCCTGCTTTCGGCGTCGAAGCGGGCATCGCCCTTCAAGATCAATCGTCATCAACCGTCAAATCCAATGCGAGCAGCATCAACAATGACGCGGCCTGAACGATGGAAAAGACGAGCATCGTGGCGTAAAATTGAAACGAATGATCCGGAAAAACTGGCAACAAGATTAGGATGAGCGGGACCTCAACCACCGCTTCGAGCCCAAAAAGCAACAAAATTTCCCACGGATTGCGTCGCTTAATTGCGTTGATGAAAGGTGCACGTTGAGCCCAAAGTGTCGCCCAGTTCATCGCGAGAACCAGACCGGCTGAAACGGGCCATACGACGTTGGGTGAATCGCTATATGCAAATAACAAAACCGGTAGCAGCGCCGCTACGATAACGAGAAGGCCCGTCATGACGGAACCCGTTAACGCTTGATTTTGCGCGGTCGTGACATCTTTGGGTCTGGTGACCGCGATCAGAGTGCCAAAGCCAACGAACACACCCGCGATCTGCGCCAATGTATAGAATAGCGTAATGTGGTCTATCATCGGGGCACCGCTAACACATTAGAGGGCCAAAGTCCGCCCATTCCCCAACCCACAAAGAAAAAACCCGGCGCTTCGCAGCACCGGGTTTCAAGTCAATTCGGGGGAAGGAAGGGGCCTTAAGCGGCGACCGCTTCCTTCTTGGGTTTCGGGTCGCGTAGCACATAGCCGCGGCCCCAAACGGTTTCGATATAGTGTTCACCGCCTGTTGCCTGCTGCAATTTCTTGCGCAGCTTACAGATGAACACGTCAATGATTTTCAGTTCAGGCTCGTCCATACCGCCATAGAGGTGGTTGAGGAACATTTCCTTGGTGAGCGTCGTGCCCTTGCGCAGGGAAAGCAGCTCGAACATCTGGTATTCCTTGCCGGTCAGGTGGACGCGCTCTTCGTCGACTTCGACCGTCTTGGCATCCAGGTTGACCAGGATCTCGCCAGTGCGGATGACGCTTTCGGCGTGGCCTTTGGAACGACGAACGATCGCCGTGATGCGGGCGATCAGTTCGTCTTTATTGAACGGCTTGGTGAGATAATCGTCGGCGCCATAGCCGAGCGTTTTCACTTTTGCCTCAATGTCCGGGTTACCAGACAGGATCAGGACCGGTGTGTTCACACGGGCCATACGGAGCTGCTTGAGCACGTCGTATCCAGAAATATCCGGCAGAGACAGGTCGAGAATGATGATGTCATACTCGTAGACTTTGCCTAGATCGACGCCCTCTTCACCAAGGTCCGTCGTATAGATGTTAAAGCCAGCCGCTTTCAGCATCAGCTCGATGCTACGGGCGACCGCATTATCATCCTCGATTAGTAAGACTCTCATATTCAGCTCCCCGAATCAGTCTATTAGCTTTGTACCGCTATCGTTAACCATTGTGAATCTAGGTAATGAAAGTAACCGAAGATTTAACAATCGGATTCGAAACGATAATTTTATTCACACCTCTTAAGCATGCAGATCTTGCCCAGTCCGCCCGAGAAGCGTGTGAGCAATGGCGATTACGTCCTGAATGGGTTGTGAGGACGAATTGGTTGAAATTAACGTTCGCTGGCTGCGGATCGCTTCTCTGACCGCATCATCGCGCATCACCGTACCGGCAAGATGCGGGCGGAAGCCAAGGAAGGTCTGGCAGGCCTGGGCGACGGCAGAATAGGTGCTCTGACCGGCGGCGCGGGTTTCACATTGATTGATCGCGATGGTCTGCTCGACGCTTGGCGCATACCCTTTCAGCACTTTGATAAAGGCATAGGCGTCCGTCATCGATGTGGGCTCGTCGGTGATGACCATCAGCACCTTGTCGGCGGCGCGGGCGAGGCGCATGCAATTGGCTTCGATGCCGGCGCCGAGGTCGAGAATGACCTGATCATATTGCAGGGCGAGGGCCGAGAGGCCAGCTGCGAGGCGTGCAACTTCTTCTGAAGAGAGCTCTGCCAGCGCGCCAGAGCCGGACCGGCCTGGAAGCACATCGAACCCGCCCTGGCCGGATCCGCCATCGACTGGGGTGACCGCATCTTCCAGCTCGACCCAGCCTGCGATGACCGCAGCGAGATCGGTTTCTGGTGCAATGCCAAGTTGGACATCGACATTGGCGAGGCCAAGGTCGCCATCGACCAGGAGCGTGCGCTTCCCGGCCTGCGCCATGGCGCTGGCCAGGGTGATCGACATGAAGGTCTTGCCGACGCCGCCTTTACCGGACCCGACCGCGATGATGGAGGCAGGCTCCACCCGCCTTGGCGGTCGTTGGTTCGGGCGTTCCTGTGATTTCGGAAGGAGGAAGCTCATTACGCGGCTCCTTTAAGAGCGACATGGGCAGGTGCGTCTTCTGTCAGCAACTGCGCCAGTCGTGTTGGCGTCGCGGGAACCAACCCACCGCCGATAAACGGTGTGATGGCAAGGTGAGAAAAGGCAATTTTCGCCGAGATCAGAGCCGAGACAATTCCGCCTCGTCGTCTCGTCACATCCAGTTTGGTGACAATTGCCCGGCGAACCCCGCAACGGGCAAAGGCCCGTGCAGCTTCGCTTAAGTCTTCAGGGTGGCCCTCGGCACTGATCACCAGGACAGGTTCGGCATCAATCACGGCGAGCAGGTCCTGAAGGCTGGCCATGTCATCCTGATCGAACGGGATAATGGCCGGCATGTCGATAATGCAGCGCTGGCCCTGTTTCTGGATCTCGCCGAGCAGCTTGAACAAGTCATCCGGATTGGTCACGGAGCGGATCTGATCCTGCTCTTTCTCCAGATAAGCAGCGAGTTGGGCGCCGCCGGCGGTCAGGTCCAGGTCAGCGGCGACTGGCAGCACTTCGGCCTTGGCCACCGAGGCGCGGCGGGTGAGCTTGGCAGCGGTCGCGGTGCGGCCATGCCCTGGTGCGCCGACCAGTACGATGTTGCGATGCGGGACGGGCGGGATCGGGTCGCAGGAGATGGTGCCTTCGAGTCCGGCAGCGATCGCAGCGCTGGGTTCGGTGCCCTCAAAACCTGTGGTGATGCCAGCATCGGCAATACGGTCTGCAAAACGCTGCGGGGCGCCGTGCCAGAGCAGCGCGTCGCGAACCCGGTTGCGGACCGGACTTTCAACCAATCGCGGAGACGGCGTCGCGCCCAGACGGGTCAGGATGCGAGACTCGCTCGGCACCATACCACCGCCCATCTTGTCCGTAGCAGCCCGAACTTCCACACCTCCAGGAACTTCGCGTTCGGACAGGATGATCGCATCATCGCCCATTTCCGCGAAGATCATTGCCTTTGCAGCCTCCAGGGACTCTGCGGCAAACATCTTCATTCGCATACGGCACACTCCACTCTAGTGCAGCCGAGTGTTGAGGCGAAATGGTTAACAGAATCTGTTGATTTGTTAGTTTTTCACAGAAGATGTCGCTTTGTGGATAAGTTTACATGTGGCGAGCACGGACACGCGCCAGCGTGCGCTTCCGCTTTGCCAACGCAAGTTGGCATCCAGGGCGGCTGGCGGAGCGGCATGCTCGACCGCCATAGATCCTGACGTGCGTCAGGAAAACGGAGTCTGGGATTTATGCGGTCCCGGGCTTACTCGGCAGGTTGCAATATCGGTTTACCGGGCGCGGTGACGTCCTCTTGAGAGCGGTCCTCGCGCTCCACCCGAAACACATTCTTCTGGTTTGGCAGGAAAGGCGCAATATAGAGCCCCGCCACGGTCATCGGATAATCCGGCGCTGTGCCAATCCCGATATTGTCATGCGGGCGCTCATCGCGCGGATTGTGGAAGGTGCCGAACAGGATGTCCCAGATGATCAGCTCGCCGCCATAATTGGAGTCGCCAATGCCTTTGTCGGGATAGTGGTGGTACCGGTGATTGTCGCCGATCGAGAAGATATACTCCCACCAGCCGAGATTGAGATCGATATTCGAGTGCTGGAAGATGCCAATGCTCAGCTGCAGGATGACCGCGACCAGCGCGATTTCAGCCGTCGGCTGCACCAGCGCGAGAGGAATGGCGTAGAAGATCGCCTGGCTGACAATTTCCAGCGGGTGCGCGCGGATGCCGTTCAGCCAGTAGAGGCGCTCGACGGAATGGTGCGCAGCATGGATACGCCAGAGCGCAGGGATCTCATGCAAGGCGCGGTGGAACCAGTAGCGGAAGAAATCCTTGATCAGGATGAACAGCGCGACCTGGACGACCGGGTTCCAATGATCGGGCCAGAGATCATGCCCATAGGGCTCGAGGGCTTCGACCATGCCGATAATGAACAGAGCACTCACGATCAGGCCTGAAATCCCGCTCCAGAAGGCGCCCGAAAAGTACATGATGATGTCGACGGCACTGTCATTGCCGCCTTCCAGCCATTTGCGGCTGAACGGCATCAGACGCTCGAGTGGGGCGCAGTACAGACCGAAAATGATGGGCAGCAAGACAAAGCCGAGCAGCGTCAGGCTGGTAATCCCGTTCTCCACCAGCGTAAGCCCAATGATGACGGACATGACCAGGGTAAACGGAAAGATTGTGTGCGACAGGATCCGGCGCAACAATGTGCCTTCCAGCTTGTAGGACCAGTGATCCAGATGCCGCCAGAACCAGCGTAGCGGTTTGACCATGATCCATTGCAGCGTGAATTCCAGAAAACTGATCGGCGCGCCAAGCCAGGTTTCCAGAAACCGGCCGATCCGGGCTTGTCGAGGTATCCGGCGATTGCCGGTGTGATGAGCGTCAGTCCGTTCCACGATGAGTCTCCAAATGCCCCGTGACTAGGGTCGGGGATAATTAAATGAACGCGTTCAAATAACTGTGCAAAAGAAAACTGTCAACCCGGAATTTGGGCTGTGTTGAGTCGCGTCCTAAAGTCCGCTGATACCTGCGCAGGCAGGTATCCATGGGCGATGATAACCGCTTACTCTGTCAGTGAAGGTCAGTCGCTGGACACCTGCCTGCGCAGGTGTTTGCGGATTAATACCATTTATGTGGAGATAGCGTCTTGGCCTCGGACCCTACGCGAAACCTTGCGAGCGACTGTCGACAATCTCGCTCAGCGTGACGCCGAGTTGTCCGTCGGCAACCACCAGACGCCCCCGCGCCATCAGGCGGTCGGACACATAAATGTCGACCAGATCAGTCGTGCTGTTTTCCAGGGCGACAATTTCGCCTTCCGACAGGGACATCAGCTCCTCGACCGGTACGCGCGCTTCGCCCAGCACCACGTCAACCTTGACGGGGGCATCCATGAGGCTGTCTTCGAGGGCGCGGTTGACGGTCATGAGGTCTCAAACTCTGTGGATGGGAAGGGCCAGACTGGCGGTGAATGGTTGCCGAGTGGTGAACAGTTTCGACTTAGCCGCCAAATAAATCGCCCTGGCCCTCAATCACAACTGCGGCGAGGCGGCGCACGCGCTCGAGAGCGTCCTTGCGATCCGTCTCGTCAATCGCTGCCTGTTCGAGATGTGCGGCGAGATCGACAATGCCGGCCAGAACCTTTTTCAAATCATCTGAGGCCTGTGCCAGCTTGCTGGCTTCGGCTGCAAGCGCATCATTGCGCGCGATCGAGGCGCCGCCGGCCTGGGCATCACTGAGCAGCAAGGCGAGGTCCTGCGGGGTCATGCGTACCGTGTCGGCGTGTTCCGGCGCGGGCGCGCTGAAATCGCTGGCAAACGGGTAGGGCGTGATTTTCTCGACGCGGCGTTTCATTCGATCAGCTCGTCTTCAGCATGTCCGGTCAGGATATCGCCGCGTTTGACCAGGGTGCGGGCAATTTCGATGATGTCGCTGCGTGCCGCATCAATCTCGCTGCGCCGCATCGGACCTGTGGCCTCAATCTCATCGCGCAGGAGATCGGCAGCCCGTTGCGTGATATTGGAGAAGAAAGCGGTCGCGACTGGCTCCGGCGCACCTTTCAGGGCCAGCGTCAGGACGCTGCGGTCGACATTGCCGAGAATGGTCTGGAGACTGGCGGCATCGAGATTTGCAAGGTCCTCGAACGTGAACATGAAGGCGCGTATCTTCTCGCCGGCGCCTGGCTCCGCTGTATCGAGGGAGGAGAGCAGCGATTCTTCAGACTTGCTGTCGAGACGGTCGAAGATCCGCGCCACCTGTTCATGACCGCTTTGCGCGTGGCCTGGAAGGGCCTGGTCGAGCCGCGCCGCGAGCGCCAGTTCGAGCCCTTTCATCGCCGCAGGGTGCACCTCGCCGAGGCTGAGCATGCGTTTCAGCGCTTCCGTCGCCAGTGCACGCGGCAGGGCGCGCACGGCATTGGCCGCCGCGTCCGGATCCAGCCGGGACAGCGTCAAGGCGATCACCTGCGGGCTTTCTTCCTGGATCAGTCCGGCGATCACCGTCCTCTCACAATTTGACAGGCGCGCCCAGATCGAGCGCGGCTCGGCGCGGGGCGCAGACTTTGTTTGGGCCATGGAGGCGACATAGGATTCAACGGCGCGGTGTTCTGACGCCGCATCTTCCGGCAAGGCCTGCATCGCCCGACTGAGCGTTTCCGCTTCCTGCGGCGAGAGCTGCGACCAGACGGCGGATGCCCGCGCCCCAAGCGCCCGCATCAGCAGCGCGCTACGCTTGAGGCCAGATTTCATCGGCGTGGCGGAAGCAGCGGGCAAGGTCATCTACTCCTCCGCATAAGACAGCCAGTCGCGGACGACATTGGCGGTTTCATTGGGTTTCGACTCGGCCAGCCTGGCGGCTTCGTTCAAATCGGCGTCCATGCTCGTTTGCGGCGCAGGCAATCGCGCCTGGGCGGCGAGGACGGGCTCACGGCGCAAGGCGGGTTCCGGCGCTGCAGCGCGTGTGGAGGCGGTGGGGGCGTTGAGCGTGCCCGCGAGCAGGATCGCGCAAAGCAGGCCGAGCCCTGTCAGTTCGGCGATCTCAAACGCTGTGAGGGAACTGCCAACCCCGCGCGCGAACGGGAATTGCGTCAGCGTGAGCGTGTCGGTCGCAGGGTCAAAGCCGAGCGAGGCGATGAGGATGTTTTCGATCTGGACGCGTTGAGTCCGTAAATCGCTACCCATCTCGCCATCAATCATGACCAGCACGGTGCGATCGCTGCGTCCGGTGACCGAGACACGGACGCGGTCGGCGCCGGTAATTGGTTCGAGGAGATAGGTCAGCTCACGCTCAAGCGCGCTGCCGACCGGTTCGGACTTTACACTGCCAAAGATGTCATAGGTGCGAACAGATAAAAGCCCTGCCGCCAGCACGAGCGCAGCCAGGGCGATCAGACGCGGATAAGGCGTTCGGGTTTTCGCGCTCATGTCGACACCTTTGCCCGGCGCAGATGCGGGCATACCCGTGTCTTTTACGGGCGGCGTCGTAAACGGCGCTTTAACACCGGCCTCGTCCCCTTCAATCGATCACATGCGAAATGCGATCGATTGAAACGCTAGGCGCGGTATTGTTGCAGCCGGGTTGTGCGCAGGCCTTTGCGGCCGTGCTTGGAATAAAGTGCCCGCCAGCCGGAGAATTCTTCTTCGCTGAGATCGTAGCGACGAAGCGCTTCTTCCTCAGAAAGCAGACCACCGGTGACGGCAGCCACGACTTCTGCTTTGCGGCGTGTCACCCAGCGGGTAATGCCGGGCTTTGGCAGGTCTGAAAGAGTCAGCGGGCGACCATCCGGGCCACGCACACTGAGAGATTGTGCATTCTGCGCCATTTTTTCCACCATCTTCTGTTGGTTTCACAGGCCACTTCTGTAGCCATGGCGCACTTATACAGGCTGCGAATTAAATCCGGTTTCAAACGGATCTGTGAATTTTCCTGAAAATTGCACACAACCCGGCGCGCCGCGTTAGGACGCTGTTTGCAAACCTGTCCCGATTTGGATCAGCCAATAATGACAACAGGTTCAGAGGCGCGGGGAAAAGAGTCAGCCGCCGCTCAGTTTGGCGAAGCGGGCGAGGTCGGCAGCTGTGTCGCCCGCAATATCCGGGACGGCGGTCATCAGCAATTCTGCAGCGTGACAACTGCCGCGCACCTCCCTGCATCGGGCCTCGACACCGGCTTTCAGAAGCAGGCGATAGAAGGCGACCCCTTCATCCCGCAGCGGGTCACATTCATTCACGCTGATCATGGTCGGCGGCAATCCGCGCACATCGTCTTCGCTGGCAAAGAGCGGCCAGGCGAGCGGGTTCTTGTTCTCGAGCTGCTCGATGCCATAAGCCGTGGCGCCGCGATTGGAGTGCAGTCCGATCAAGATGCCATTATTCTCGATCGAAGAGGGCAAGTCCTCGCGGGGCCATTGTCCGGCAATGTAGGGGCACAAGGGATAGAGCCCGCTGATCAGGCCGAGATCACCCTCCTGTTTCAGTTTCAGGCCGGTCGCGATGGTCAGATTGCCGCCGCCGCTTTCACCGGCGATCACGATCCGGTCCTTGTCGATGCCAAGCGCATCGGCCTGTTCAGACAGCCAGTGCACGCCGGACACACAATCATTCAAGCCTGCCGGGAAAGGGGCGACCTCGGGGGCGGAAGAGGGGGTCAAGCAGTTGCGGAAGTCGACCATGGCCACTGCGACGCCATTGGCCGCAATGATTTTCGACCAGGCACGATAGTTTCCGTAGAAACAGGAAAAGACCATCATGCCGCCGCCATGAATGTAATAGATGCAGGGCACTTTCTCATCGCCTTCAGGCCGGACGAAGCGGATCTTGATCGTGTTGCCGTCCGGTTGTGAGGTAAACTCATGTTCGGAGATGGCGAGACCGGCAGACGGCGCAACCACTTCATTATCGGCCATGTCGAACATCAGTTCGAGTTGTTGTCGCATGGCCTGGGCGGCGGGCGAGTTGGCCTCTTCCAGCTGCGCTTCCCTTGAGGCGACATCGCTTTGATCCGGTGCGGGCATCATGGTCAGGACCGCTTTCAGGCGAGGGTCCAGTCTGGGATCATTGGCAATATCGACCACGGGGCGCACTCCTTCTGTCTGGCGCGCGCAGCCAAGCAAAAACAGGGGCGAGAGGCTAGTTTGTCGTCGCGGGAGCTATCGCGCGCTAAGCAAATTGCGGGGCGATCTTGAGATTCTTCACCCAGCCCAGCTTCTCATAGATGAGCAGCATGGTGCCATTATAATCGACAATCCGGTTCCAGACGCCCTTGCGCGGGCGGTGCAGGGCGCTGACGGGTTGATCATGGTGATGGTCGTGAAAGGCCTCACCGCCGGTCAGCAGCCCGATCAGATGATCGGCCCAGACCGGGGTCTTCAAATGGCCGAGGACATTGATGCCATAGGTCGTCGCGTGGAACTGGATGGCCCGGCCAATCACGAAACAGGCATGACAAATGGCGGTCAGGACCAGCGAACCGCCAGCCGCCCAGACGATCAGATAGATCGCGGCCGGGATCATCAGATGCAGAACCAGTGAGATGGAATTGTAGAAGCCATCCATCCAGACGATGATCGGATGCTGTTTCAACCACAGGGCCATGGGGCGCGCCATATCCTTGGTGTCGCGCCACAGGATCCAGCCGACCCAGGCCCAGCGCTTGGATTCAAACGGGTTATGCGGATCGCCTGGCTTGTCGGAGAAGCGGTGATGTTGACTGTGATAGTTGACCCAATCGCGCACAGTACCCTGCATGGCGATCATCAGGTTCAGCATGGTCAGGACCTGACCGGGCGCTTTCAGTTCGCCCGCGCGATGCTGCATGATCCGGTGGAGCGGCCCGATCCCGGCATTGCAGATGAAGATCGAGAACAGAACGATGCCAATCCCGAGCGGCAGGTAGTACCAGCGCAAGGTCAGACCTGACAGGGTGACGCCGAGCACGATCATGGTGATCAGCATGGCGAGGCCAAGCGCGGGATACAGGAAGGCCGAGAAGAAACTCGCGAAGTTGAACGTTTTCCAGGTTTTGGGAATCGCAATCGAGCGAGGGATCATTCTGAAGGCCTCCGGGTCTGAGTCGCAGACAGTATGCATCTGCGTCGTGTTACCAAGCAGTTAAGACTCGTTCGCAGTTCCGGAAAGGGCTTGATGTCGCAAATCACAGCAATCTTGAAAAGTGTGACGGGAGAGTCACGTTTTTCGCGGCTCTCCCCTCCATTTGGTCAGCGATTGTCGAATTCAGAGCGCACCAGTTCCAGCCCGCGACGGGTGATCCGGTAGGGCTGGCCCTGTTTCGAGGCGATGGCCCTGCGGCGTTTCAGCTTGCGAAACAGGATCAGATCCAGTCCCGGAGCCCGCCAACCTTCGCGATTGATACAGGTGACGCGTTCGATCTTGCGACCTTCGCCGCGTTCGATTTCGATCCGCCCGCCTTGCGCGAGCAGGTGCAGGATGCGCTGTTCGGCGCGTGAGATATCCATGATTTGAATGTCCGATAGTGCGCGGCGTGCGCGCAGGGAAACAGGCTGATCCAATGGCTGGATCAGAGCTCAGGCTGTTTCTGGCCCCATCTCGCGTTTTGGTTTTGCGGTCGGGGCCCTTACCGGGTCTCGGACAAAGTGAACATAAAGTCTCCGTTGGAGATCCCCATAGGAAACACTTGCCGATTGCGTCAAGTCCGGCTTAGCGTTCGGGAAAAATGTCGGGAGGTAAGAATGAGCAAGATGAATGACATGTTGTCCGGGCTCCGCCGGATCGTCACCGCGGATGATGAGGCCGGTAAATCTCATATCATGATTGATGGTGGGCCTGCCGCAGAGTTCCGAACGGGCGATCTCGGCGGCCTGCTCGAGATCTGGCATGATGACGTATCAGGTCCGCTCGATCCCACGCCATGTGACGACAAAGGGGCCGGCACACCGATCCTGTCGCCGGACAAGGGCAAGGTGAAAATTCGTTGGTTCACCTCAGGACCGACTCCGGAGGGTGCCCCACCGGAAATGGTCGCAGAGCTCACCCGCAAGGCCTTTATCGACATTGGCGCCGGCGACCATCAGCCCGATACGAGCAAGCACCCGGCCATGCATACAACCCATACGTTGGACGCCATCATCCTGGTCAAAGGCCGCGTGCGGCTAATCCTCGACAAGGAAGAAACGGTGATCGGACCGGGCGATGTGGTGGTGCAGCGCGCCACCAATCATGCCTGGGCCGTTGAGGGCGATGAGCCAGCTCTATTTGTGGCTGTGCTGGTCGACCGCAGCTGACGCCTCAGCCGAGGCGCGACTTGCATCCCAGGCGTCGCATCCCAGTTTCCCGCGGCAATCGCCGCGCACTTCCAGAGCCGCATGCTTGACGCCGAAGCCTTGCTCATCCGCGGCGCTGATCAGGCTGACCACGGCATCATTGGCCGTGATTTCCTTCGCCTGACCGCATTTCTCGCAGACAAAAAAGGCCAGCGGCACGTCGCTAGGCCCGAGATCGAGTGCCAGATAGGCATTGAGGCTCTCAACCCGCGAGACGAATCCGAGCGAAACCAGAAAGTCGAGCGCGCGATAGGCGGTGGGCGGCGATACGGAACCGACCCCTTCCAGAGAGGCCAGGACCTCATAGGCCGTCATCGGGCGCTGGGCATCGAGCAGGACATTCAGCACATGCTTGCGGATTGCCGTCAGGCTCTTGCCGGACAGCTGCGCTTCATCGGCCGCGGCCTGGATCAGCTCCTCGCGGCTTGGCTTCTTGGCATCCGGCTGGCGCCAGCGGCGACGATGCAGGCGGCGCTGGCCCGTGGCGGGCGTGCGATTGCGATAACGTGTCATAGTATGACGTATATGCCGGGAAAATGTGTGCGTCGAGTTAAATCCGCAATCCGAAATGGACCGGATGTCCGTGTTAGCTGGCCATTTGGGCCTTGCGCCAGGCCTTTGGGGTCTGACCATAATACTGTTTGAAGACCCGAGTGAGGTGCGGTTGGTCTGAAAATCCGCACGCCAGCGCGATTTCAATCAGGGCCTTGGCCGGATCCATCATCATCTCCGCCGCGCGTTCGACCCGGTAGCGCATCAGGAACTGATAGGGACTGTCGCCGATGACCGACTTGAACAGGCGCGTGAAGTGAGATGCGGACAGACCGGCTTCGCGGGCGAGGTCTTCGATCTGAATCGGTTTGCCGAAATTCTGCGCCGCGAAATCCAGCACGCGCTTATAATGAGCGGCGGTAAAGCTGCTAGAGAAGGCGATTTCGTGGCTGCGATCATCGCCATATTTCTGGACCAGCTTGACCAGGAACACGCGCGCCAGGCTTTCGAACATGACGTCCGAGCTCGCCCCGCCAAGGCGCAGGGCCTCGAGCAACATGACCGCCGCGGACGTGATATCGGCGTCTTCAAATTGGGGCAGGTCGCGCAATTGCTGATCGGTCAGCAGCAGGCCGAGTTCGCTCTGTGTAAAGGTCTCGAGTTTGGCCGGATCCAGAGTGATGACGATGCACTTCGACGGCTCATGCCAGCGCCAACCGCTTTTCAGTCCTGCCGGGGTCACGACGATTTCGTTCTGGCGGAACAGAAAGTCGCGATGCGCTTCGCCGCGCCAATTCTCGACCCGGTGCGGCATCTCCTTGAGATTGATCAAGATATGATGCTGCGCATAGGCCTCGGTCGGCATGGTTGCGGGCTCGGCTTCGAAATATTCGAGCGAAAGCAAGTCTGCTGCCCGCGGACGGACCTGGTCCCCGGACCGCATCAGGGGCTCGGAAGGGTAGATTTCCTGATAGGTTCTCATGCAAGCAAATTAGGCGAGAAAGTCGGAATCTTCAAAAACAAAGTTGGTCCCTCCAAGCTTTGTGATCGCCTCATAGCTAGCTTGGTCTCATCGAAATTGAGTCATGGAGACCAGAATGAACAAGCTTATCAAAACCCTCGCCGCTACCACTTCCGCTGGTGCAATCGCCGCCTGTGGAAGTGCCGACACGACCGGTGCTGATGCCGACTATACGGTCGAGCGTGTGACGTTTGAATCCGGCGGTGAGACCCTTGTCGGCAATCTCTACATTCCTGCCGGCGTAAACGACGCCAATCGCACCGATGGGATCGTCGTGACCGGCGCCTGGACGACGGTCAAGGAACATATGCCCGGCACCTATGCCGCCGAAATGGCCAAGCGCGGCGAAATTGCCCTCGCCTTCGACTTCCGCACCTGGGGCGAAAGCGGCGGCTCGACCCGCAGCTTCGAGAATCCGGAGATCAAGATTGAGGACATCATCGCAGCTGGCGAATTCCTCTCCACGCGTCCGGAAGTGGACGGCGTGAACGGTCTCGGGATCTGCGCGAGTGCGGGATACATGGCAACGGCGGCGGAGCAGTCCTCCACCTTCAAGACCATCGCCCTGGTCGCGCCCTGGCTGCACAATGCGGCGATTGTGGATGAAGTCTATGGCGGCCCGGATGGCGTTGCCGGATTGATCGAAACCGGTCGCAGTGCAGCCGCCACCGAAGCCGAGTCCGGTGAGCCGCAGCTCATCCCGGCCACGGGTCCGGCAGGGTCAGCGTCGCTGATGCCGGGCGTGCCTTATTATACCGAGGAAGGCCTCGGCATGATCCCGGAATGGGAGAACACATTCAATCTTGCATCCTGGGAAGGTTGGCTGACCTTTGACGGCGTGCGCGCAGCGCCCGGCATTTCACAGCCCTTGATGATCGTGCATTCCGAAGACGCAGCCATCCCGGCTGGGGCGCATCAATTCTTTGCGGACCTGTCCGTCGACAAGGAAGAACTCTGGCTCGATGGCGTGACGCAGTTTGATTTCTATCACCGCGAAGACGCCGTGACGACGGCCAGCGATGCCGTCGCAGCCTTCTTTGCCAGCCACTAAACACCGCCGGCGCCGGAGTCTCGATGAAGGCTCCGGCGCGCCCTCAACGACCCACGGAGACGAAACCATGATACGCCTGATAGGAGCCCTTGCCATGACTGCCACGCTCACCACCGCCCCACTCGCGCATGCTACACCGGAAGACGAAGCCACGATCAAGACCATCGTTGAAAGCGTCGGCCTGCTCGCGGATCGGCATGAATTTGATGCGCTTGAAAAGCTCTATGCCGACGAATTCACGCTGGATTATTCCTCCCTGTCCGGGGCCCCGGCAGAAGTGAAAAGTCCGCAAGCCCTGATGACCGAATGGGCGAGTGTCCTGCCAGGCTTCGACCGCACGCGTCATGCGCTGTCCGATGTCACGGCAACGATTGAGGGGGATCAGGCCACGGCAACCGCCAATGTCGAAGCCGGACACTGGGTCGATGGCGCTTACTGGCAAGTAGACGGCCACTATGACTATCAGCTGGAACGTCAGGCCGGGACTTGGAAGATCACCTCCATGACCTTCTCGCTGGAGAACGAGCTTGGCTCTCGCGATGTGTTCGGTCCGGCCATCGCGGCCGCGACGGCTCACCCCACCGCCTATATTCAGCGCCAGCAAACGCGCCAGGTCGTGCTCGATTTCCTGACCGGTCTGGAGGAGAAAGACATGGACAAGGTGAACGGCGTCTGGGCCGATGATGCGGTCCAGCACATGCCTTATGTGCCGGATGGCTGGGTGCATGAGGTGATCGGCAAGGACGGACTGATTGCCCAATATGCGGGCTGGCCTGAAGCGGCTGGAGACGCCACCTTCACTGACGAGATCCTCTTCTATCCGATGGTCGATCCGCAAACCGTCTATGTCGAGTTCAAAGGCGTGGTCGACATCATCCCGACCGGCAACACCTACCGCCAGACCTATGGCAGCCTGTTCCATGTCGAGAATGGCAAGATCACACTGTACCGCGAATATTTCGATCCACGGGAATTCGAGCGCGCATTCGGCCTGGCCGACTAAGCGACATTCCGGATCTGGCGCGAAGCCGTGGGCTGGGTTACCCCTCCCACGGCTTTGCATTTTGGCGCTCAAGCCGGACAGGAGACATCGCATGATCATCGACGCCTGGGGACAGCATCCAACGCTTCGGCACAGTCAGGATCCGATCTTCGCCTCCTTGCGCCGCTGGAATAAGTCCGAAACGCCCAGCGAGGAATTACCTGTCTCGGCCACCGTGGCCATGCTGGACGAGGCCGGGGTGGACAAAATGCTGATCAGCGCCTGGTCGGCGCCCCGCAACACGATGATCTCGAATGATGAAGTGGCAAGCTTCGTCGCCGACGCGCCCGAGCGACTGGTCGGGGTGGGGTCTGTCGATATCTCCAATCCGATGCAGGCCGTGGCCGAGGTTCGGCGCTGCGTGCGCGAGCTCGGGTTCAAGGCCATCCGGGTCTTGCCCTGGCTCTGGGAAGTGCCGCCCACCGACCGGCGGTTTTACCCGGTCTATGTCGCCTGCGTCGAGGAAGGTGTCCCGTTCTGTACGCAGATCGGCCACACCGGTCCGCTCATGCCATCAGAAGTCGGTCGACCGATCTATCTGGACCAGGTGGCGCTCGATTTTCCGGACCTGGTGATTGTCGGCGGTCACATAGGATATCCCTGGACCGAGGAAGCCGTCGCGGTCGCGACCAAGCATCAGAATGTCTATATCGATACTTCGGCCTACACGGTGAAGCGTTATCCGCCCGAGCTGGTGCGCTATCTGCGCGGCCATGGGGCCTCGAAGGTCCTGTTCGGGACCAACTATCCGATGATCACCGCAGCCAAGGCGCTCGCCGGGTTGGACGATCTCGGCCTGTCTGAGGACCACAAGGCGGCGTTCCTGGGCGGCAATGCGGCGCGCGTGTTTGGGCTCGCATAGGAGTCTTTCCTGACTTCATCGGGTTGCATTGCGGGCTCACCGCGACGCTCAGGCAGAAATCTGTTTGACTCAGAACAAATAGAAACATAAAGAGAACAAAATGTGATCAAATTCTCGACCAAAGGGCTGAAATGGGCGCTGTATCGACCACTTCTGATGTACTGGACCAGGCCTTGCGCAGCGCCGGGTTGGAGGAAGCGTTTGATGATCGCGGCATCGCGCATGAGGATTGCCCAGGCTGCGGCGCGACCCGCGGGCTGAAGCTCTCTCTGGGGCGTGGGCGGGTTCATTGCAGCGCCTGCGGCAGTGAAGGCCCCTTGCTGGCCTATCTGCGAGAAAAGGCCGAAGCCGGGGAGTGGAACCACGAACCGTATGCCGAGGCGGAGATCATTCCGATCGAACCGCGCCGATGCCCGGCCAATGATGATGAGATTGCCGAGCGCTGCGCTGAACACGTGCCAGTGCCGGTTTCGATGCCGCACGCGGTCGAAGTCGAGCTGGTCGAAGAGCTGGCGTCTGATCCGGTCCACGCGCAGATGGAGCCCCTCCAGCATCCCGCCCGGCATTGGGGCGAGCGGATCATTATCTCGCTTCTGGCGCTGGTCTTTCTCGCTGCCGGTCTTGCGGCCGCGGCGTTGTCGGGTTTTGCCAATTACCAGGCCTTCAGCGCCGGCGTACTCGACGCTGCGCAGGCGCGTGTCTGGGGGTGGAGCGGGGTGATCGCCTCGGTCTGCTCCTTTGGCGGGTTCACATTCTTCTGGTGGCATATGTCAGGCCGTCGGCTGGGGGAGGCGATGCGGTCGCTGGTCTTCGCGCTCGCAGGCGCGGGGACCAGCATTGCCGGCACGTCCCTGTTCATGCTGAACAATGCCCAGCAACAGGACACCCAACTGGTTCAGGCCCAGCAGGTGCAGGCGCTGCGCGAAGCCGAGATTGCTGACTGGACCCGGCAGCTGGACGGCATTCCGGCTGAAACCCGATCCATTGAGGGCCTGGAAGCTTATCTCGCCGGAGTCGAAGCGGCTGGACGGACGCACCAGAAACCGTATCGGGATGCTCAGAATGAGCTCGGGCAGGCGCGGCGACGGGCCCTGCTCGAAGACCGGATTGCAGGGGCGCGAGCCGAACTGCGCCAGGCAGCGGAGGCGGGCGGGCTCACTCTCCCCGCACAAAACCTCCCTGCCTGGTTTTTTGCGCTGATGCTGGAGCTGTTTTCCTCACAGGGCACCAGCATCGCCTTCGTCTCGCTGCTCCTGCTCTTCGGCGCCAGACCGCAGATTGCGGCGGAACCGGAACGGGGCAGGGCTTAAAGTCGGTCTAGGCGGCTTTTTCGACGAAGACTGTGCCGGCGGAATAGCCAGCGCCGAACGAGCAGATCAGACCCTTGTCGCCGGCGACCATGTCGTCGCTATGCTTGTGAAAGGCAATGATTGAGCCGGCGGAACTGGTATTGGCATAGGTGTCGAGCACGGTCGGGCTCTCATCCGGTGTGGCCTCGCGCCCCAGCACTTTCGAGGCGATCAGCCGGTTCATGTTGGCATTCGCCTGATGCAGCCACATCCGGCGCAGGTTCGGGGCGTCCAGTTCCAATCGCTCGAGTTCGGCAATGATCATTTTCGCGACCATGGGCACGACTTCCTTGAAGACCTTGCGCCCTTCCTGGACAAACAGTTTGTCCTCGGCGCCGATGCCATCCGGGGCGCAGCGATTGAGGAAACCGAAATTGTTGCGAATATTGTTCGAGAATTGCGTCTTCAACTGAGTGCCGAGAATCTTCCAGTGCGTGTCGGGTGCGATCTCCTCGGCCTCGATCAGGACGGCGGTCGCCACATCGCCAAAAATGAAATGGCTGTCGCGATCGGTGAAGTTGAGATGGCCGGAACAGATTTCCGGATTCACCATCAGCACCGATCTGGCGCTGCCGGAGCGGACAAAATCGGCTGCGGTCTGGATACCGAATGTCGCCGATGAGCAGGCGACATTCATATCGAACCCGAACCCGTCAATGCCGAGTGCGTCCTGAATCTCGACCGCCATGGCCGGATACCCACGCTGCATGTTCGACGCGGCGCACAGGACCGCATCGACCTCTTGCGGATCGCGCCCCGCCCGTTCCAGCGCCTGGCGCGCGGCATTGACGGCGATCTCTGCCAGCACCGAGATGTCTTCATTCGGGCGTTCCGGAATGTTCGGGCGCATCATGTCAGGATCGATCACGCCAGACTTGTCGACCACGTAGCGCGACTTGATGCCGGAGGCCTTCTCGATGAATTCAACGCTCGAATGGGTTTTCGCTTCAGCGGTACCCGCCTCGATCTCCGCGGCGTGCTCGGCATTCCACTTGTCGGCCCAGGCATTGAAGCTCTCGACCAGTTCCTTGTTCGAAACCGATTGCGCAGGGGTCCAGAGACCGGTGGCGGAAATGACAGGTGTGATCATGCTAGCCTCATGCGCTTCGGGTCGCGCTCTGTTCGTTTAACAACAGAGATAGTCCCGTCGATCGGGAAGGTCGAGACGCAGACACATATCAGTCGATCGGACGGACCGAGGCCGCGTCGCGCGCGGTGCGTTCGCAATCCAGGCGTTCATTCGGGGTGGGTAGCTCGCGACATTCATCAATTCGGCGCGCGTCATACAATTCCTGGCCCAGCGCGCAGCCCCCCATCAGGCCGCACAGGCAAAGGGCCATCAAGGCCTTTCTCACCGTCCATCCCCGGCGCCGGCAATCTCACGGCCCAGCTCCCGGCGATCAGCATCATCCTGCCTTTGCTGATCCTTGGCATCATCCCTGGCCCGTTCACGTTCCGCCTGGGCGATGGCATCGGCAATGCAGCGGTCCCGACTGGTGGTCTGAGAGATGGATTCGCATTTGCTATAGGCGCGGTCGCGATCGAATTCGGTATTGGTGACGCAGGCGGCGGTGGTCATCAAGATGAAGGGGAGGATGAGCGCAAGTTTCATCGGGCGAGCTCCTGAACGGCTTTGTGGCGAGGACAGCCCACCTCGTGATCATTGTAAAGGCCGCAAGCCTGCATCCAGGCATAAACAATGGTGGGACCAACGAACTTATGCCCGCGTTTCTTGAGCGCTTTGGAACACGACTCCGAGATATCGGTCTTCGTCGGGCCATCGCGATAATCCTCGAAATGGCTGACAATCGGTTTGCCGTCGACAAAGTCCCAGCAAAAGTCCGAAAAATCTTCTCCCCTGTCGAACCCGTCGAGGAAGGCGCGGGCATTGCCGATACAGGATTCAATTTTTTTCGGGCTGCGAATGATACCGGGATTGGCCAGCGCCTTGTCGATCCGGGCCTGGTCCCAGCGGGCGATTTTTTCCGGGTCAAATCCGTCAAACTCCTCGCGCATGGTCTCGCGTTTGCGCAGAATGGTGATCCAGGCGAGCCCGGCCTGCATGCCGTCCAGCTGGAGCTTTTCCCAGAGCGCCCGGGAATCGTATTCCGGCACGCCCCATTCTTCATCATGATAGGTCCGGTAGAGCGGATCATCGATAGGCGCCCAGGCGCAGGGGATTCGATCAGTCATGCGCCTTGCATAGACGCGAGCTCGTGGACGAGCCAACCCGGTTTTTCCAAAGTGACCAGGGTTTCACCAATTTTTGTCGACTCACCAGCCTGTTCGGCGGCGACCAGGCGATCGACGCGAACGACCGCGAGCCCGTGATTGCCAGCAGCGCTGGTGACGGTTCCGATCGGCAGGGGCGCGGCGATCTCTGTGCCGGGGTGAAGCATGATGCCCTCCGGCGCGCTCAGGCGGAGAGCCCGTTTGCGGATCTTTCCGCGGCGATGCATACGGCTGACCACTTCCTGACCGACAAAACAGCCCTTGTTCAGCGCGACGCCGTCCAGCACGTCCATATTGATCTCGGCTGGAAATACCTCAGCCGCACCGAAATCGGGGCCTTGCTCCGGGATCACATTGGCGATGCGATCAGCATGATAGTCAGCGAGCGTGCGCGTGGTCTCGAACGCGTCGTCCCGGTCGCCCACGAGGCGAAGGCGGCCCTCAGAATAGCGCGGGTCGCGATAGAGGCTCATCGCTTCCTGTAAGTCCCGTTCGGAGTCGCCATGCGCCTCGAGCCCCGCAAAGACGAACAGGTCCTCCCTGACCTCAATCTCGACCTGGCTGCGCAGGCGGAACATTTTCAGCCGTTTGGCGAGGTCAGGTGCATGATCACTGGACACGTCCAGCTGAACGCCGTCCTCGGTGCGCAAGGCGAGATAATCCGCGATCACCTTGCCTTGCGGCGTCAGCAAGGCGCCATAGCGTGTATCGCCGACCGCCCAGTTGGACGTATAATTGGTCACCAGGCGTTCCAGCAGCGTGATCGTGTCCGGCCCTTGCAGGGTCACGATTGAGCGGTGGGGCAGACGAACAAGAGAAGATGTCATGCCCGCGGATGTAGGCGGCCTGTTCCGGCTTGTCATCCTGACAGACAAAAAAAGGGCCCGACGCAAAGAGGGGTAAGCGCGTCGGGCCTGGATCTAAGAGGTAGTGTGAGAGGGAGGGTAAATTTCTATCTCTTAGAATTTATATCGGGCTCCTATGGTCAGGCTGGAGCCGTCAAAATCGTCTTCAACACTGGCATTGAACAGGTTGGCGCCGCCGCCAATGAAACGTCGTTCAAACTCGAGGTCGCGGATCTGATAGTAGCGGGCTTCGCCATAGACTTCCCACGGCGTGCCGGTCAGCCAGGTCAGGCCGCCCGCAATGGTTCCGGCCAGGCCGCTATCATCACCGGTGGCCACGAAGTTCGGGGTTGGCGATCCGCCGCCCGCGTACAGGATATTCGCGTCAACTGTCGCGATCCCGAGGCCGCCACCGACAAAGGGGATCACAGTCTGACTGTCGTCCCAGATGATGTCGGAGTAATTGTTGACCAGGAAGAAATCGATGCTGACATCGCCGGAGAAGGGCTGCGAGCCGCTATTGAAGCTGCCGCCGCTGACATCGGCTTCGATGCGGGAATATTCAAGTTCCAGGCGCGTATTGAAGAGCCCGAAGAACTCCCACGGCGTGTCATAACCGATGGCTACACCGAAGGTTGCATCGCTATCAAAGTCCGTGGCGATATTGGCAGGGGCTCCGGCCACACCCGGCGCGCCAGCCGCCGGGTTCTGGACCCCGGTCAATTCCACGTCGCCAGGAAAGCCTGCGCCGACGAAACCGGAAACGTACCAGCCCTGATCATTCTGAGCCGTCGCGGGCAGGGCGATGGCGGCAAGTGAAACGCTGGCCAGGGAGATGAGCGTGAGCTTAGACATGTTGGGAGGTCCTTCTGCGTGGAGATCTGTTTTCGTGTCGCAGCTGACCTAGACCGGATTTTTCCGGCTGGCATTTCACGTCTCTTCACCAAGTCTCACACCAAATTGAGATCACAATTTCGGTTCGGGCTTGCCACGAACTCGCGGCACCTGAGCCGATTTGGTGACAGCGGCGGCGCCTTCCGCCATAGATGCGGCAGAGATTCGCGGCACAGACTTGGGAATGGGAGTGCAAACGAGTTGAGCGAACGCAAGGGGCTGAACCGCCGGTTGTTCTGGCTGTATGAGGGGCATGGGCCCGCCCCATATTATTTTCGGATTGGTCTGCTGACCTTTGATGTCCTGACCATCGCTTACTTTTTGTGGGCGCCGTTTCGCGGCGACGGTGTTTCGCATCCAGTGGCCGACTATGCGATCGGCGCGATCATCGCGCTGGATCTGGCGGCGCGTTTTTACATTGCGCAGCCCAGGACCAAGTTCTGGCGGCGACTTTATAATTGGGCCGACATCATTGTTGTCATTTCGATGCTGGCGCCTCTGTTCACGCAAAACCTCGCTTTCCTGAGATTGCTGCGCGCCGTTCGGATCATTCGCGCCTTTACCTTGCTCAAGCGCTTGAAGGGGGTGTCATCCTATTTGAAACGCCACGAGCGGATCTTTGACCGGGTGACCAATCTGATCGTGTTTGTCTTCCTCATGGCCGGGCTCGTTTTTGTGCTGCAGAAGGACACCAATCCGGGCATCGAGAATTATGTTGATGCGCTCTATTTTACCGTCACCAGCCTGACCACGACCGGGTATGGCGATATCCTGATGGAGGGCGTCTGGGGCCGCCTTCTGGCGGTGGTCATCATGGTCCTGGGATTGACGCTATTCCTCAGACTGTTGCGAGCAATCACCCTCCCCGGCGGCAAGATTGACTATACCTGCGAGGCATGCGGTCTGACCCGTCACGATATGGATGCGATTCACTGCAAGCATTGCGGAGCCATGCTGAAGATCGAAACCGAGGGTCGAGGATAAGACATGAGCGACACCAGTCAGATTCCGTTTCGGGAAGTGCCGTACCTGCCGCAGAAAACCGAAATCGAGCCTCGCGAGGATGGCACGGTTCTGATCCGCAACGGGCAGCCGCTGAAAGATTATCCACCGCACATGCTCTGGCCGCTCAAGCACTGGGCGGAACAGGCACCGGACCGGATCTGGCTGGCCCAGCGCAACCCGGTGGAGCCGAGCCGCGAGGGCTGGCAGGAGATCAGCTATGGTGAGGCCTGGGACCGTGTCCGCGCCCTGGCGCAGGGGTTTCTGAATGCTGGGGATGCTGCCCCGGTCATGATCCTGTCGCGCAACACAATCGACCATGCGCTTGTCATGTATGGGGCGATGTTGGCCGGTTGCCCGGTGGTCCCGGTGACGCCAGCCTATGCGCTTCTCAGTCAGGACTTTGCCCGCCTCAATTATGTCGATCAGCTGGTAGAACCGAAATATATCTATGTCGAAGACGGCACTGAGTTTCAGCGTGGCCTGGACGGCATGACGGTCGGCGACCGGCTCGTGCTTTACTCCCGCAATGCGCCGAGTGGTTATGAGAATGCGTCGCTTGAGGCGTTTGCGATCCCCGGCGGGAATTCCGTGACTGAGGCCTATGATCGTCTAACCCCCGAAACCGTGGCCAAATACATGCTGACCTCCGGTTCGACTGGAGAGCCGAAAGCCGTCATCAATACGCATGGCATGATCGCGGCGAATGCCAAGATGATCCGATCGGTCTGGGACGAGGCGCGTCTGGCGGAGGTGACGGGCGAGGTGCAGGTCATGTGCAACTTCCTGCCCTGGAGTCACACCTATGGGGCCAATGCCATCCTGCACAATATGACCGACTGGGGTGGCACGCTCTATATCGATTGGGGCGCGCCGACGCCTGCGCGCTTGCCGGACATGATCCGCAATCTGAAAGAGGTCTCGACCACACAGCACACAACTGTCCCAGCGGCCTGGGCGGCGCTGGCCACGGAGTTTGAAAGGGACGAAGCCCTGGCCCGCACCTTCTTCAAACATATTTGCCAGATGGCATATGGCGGCGCGGCGATGGGTCAGGACATTTACGAGCGCATCCAGAAAGTTGCGGTTCAGGTCACCGGAGAACGGATTTCATTGTCAGCCGGGTATGGCGCCACCGAGACGTCGCCGACCGCCAGCAATGTCCATTGGCCAAATGACACGATGGGACTGATCGGCCTGCCTTTGCCTGGCAATATCTTCAAGCTGGTCCCGGCTGGCGATAAGAAGGAACTTCGGGTCAAAGGCGTGAATGTGACGCCGGGCTACTATAGAAATGAGGGCAAGACCCGCGCCGCGTTCGATGAAGAAGGCTTTTATCGGCTCGGCGACGCTGTGCGGTTCGTCGATCCGGATCATCCTGAGAAGGGCCTCGCCTTTGATGGCCGCACGGCCGAGGAGTTCAAGCTCGCCAATGGCACCTGGGTATCCGCCGGGAAGTTACGCGTGCAGGCGGTTGAAGCGGTGGATGGGGCACTGGCGGACGCCGTTGTCTGCGGCCTGAACCGGGATGAGGTCTGTATACTCGGTTTCGTGAACGAGACTTATTGTGCGCGGCTGACCGGCGAGGCTCTGCCGCTGCCTCAGCTGATCGAACATCCCGCCGTCATGGATGCGGTACGCAGTGGTCTCGAAAAGCACAATGCCGCGCACCCGAATGCGGCCAACCGGATTGCCCGGGTCATCCTGCAACCGACCCCGCCTCAGGCCGATGCCGGAGAGATTACCGAGAAGGGCTATATCAACCAGAACAAGGCGCAGACGCTCCGCCGGGAGGATGTCGAGCGCTTGTATGGTGACGAGATAACATCTCGTCTGATTGTCCTGTAGAACGGGGCTTTCAGAGCCCCGTGTCACCAGATTCGACGACTTGAATTCACTGCCGCCACGTCAGATATTGTCGGCGCAGGAACATAGAACTATGTCTCCTGCAGCCATATCCCCTTTGTGGCTTGTCTGCGGACCTTGACAGGACGATGGATCGCTTCGTGCGATCGATCGTCCTGTCTTGGGTCTGGGCCTGTATTTTCTGATACAGCCGTCTAAAACCCTCATCAGACATCAAGCAGGATAGACCGAATTCATGACCGACCCGCAATCAGATACGCTCACAGGTGCACAGGCGCTGGTTTCCACTCTCGCTGATAATGGCGTCACGGCCTGCTTTGCCAATCCGGGCACGTCAGAGATGCACCTGGTCACAGCGCTGGATGGTGAACCACGTATCCGCTCCGTTCTGTGCCTGTTTGAGGGCGTCGCGACGGGCGCAGCGGACGGTTATGCCCGGATCACCGGGACGCCGGCGATGACTCTGTTGCATCTTGGCGCGGGCTATATGAATGCCGGCGCCAACATCCACAATGCCGGGCGTGCCAACACGCCTATGATCAATGTCATTGGGGACCATGCCGTGCCGCACCTGAAATATGATGCGCCATTGACGTCGAACATTGCAGGGCTTGCCGGGCCAAACTCGCGCTGGATCAAGTCCGCCGACAAGGTCGAGGAGACAGGCGCGCTTGCGTCCGAGGCCTTTGCCGCGAGCTTCGGCCCGAAGGCTGGTCCGGTCTCTCTCCTGCTGCCCGCCGACAGCGCCTGGCTGGAAGGCGGTATACCAGGCGACGTGGTGACACCGCCGACCTTGCGCCGCACCGATGCGGCCACGATCAGCGCCGCTGCCGAGGCCATCTCCAAGGCGAGCAAACCGGTTCTGATCATCAATGGCACGGCCCTGACCGAGGCGGGATTACGGGCCGCTGCACGATTGAAAGCGGCGGGCATTCGGGTGCTCACGGATACATTCTACGCAAAAATGCGACGCGGCGCTGGCGTGTATGCGCCAGAGCGCATGCAGTATTTTGCCGAAGGGGCGATGGCAGACCTGGAAGGCAGCGACCTGATGCTGCTGGCTGGCACCAGCGCGCCGGTGGCGTTCTTTTCCTATCCCGGCAAACCAAGTCTCCTGGTGCCGGACGGATGCGATGTGTTGAACCTCGGTGATGCGGGTACCGACAGTGCAGCCACTTTGGCGGCGCTTGCCGACGAGATTGGCGCAAAAGAGGCCGCGACGGTTGAGAGCCTGGTGGTGCCAGATGCGCCAACGGGCGACCTGACGGCGCAGGCCGTGGGTCAAAGCATGGCGCGGCATATGCCGGTCGATGCGATAGTCTCCGATGACGGCGTGTCCAATGGCCTGATGTCCTATCTGCCGACTCAGAACGCGCAGCCGCATGACTGGATGATGCTGACGGGCGGAGCGATCGGCCAAGGCTTGCCTTTGGCGCTTGGGGCTGCGCTGGCCGCGCCCGAGAGAAAAGTCCTGTGCCTGTCTGGCGATGGCGCTGGCATGTACACCAACCAGGCCTTGTGGAGCATGGCGCGCGAGGGCGCGGACGTGACTACGATCGTATTCGTCAATCATTCCTATCGCATTCTCAATATCGAACTCTACCGGACTGGCGCCGGCAATCCCGGCCCGACGGCTCAGAACATGCTGTCGATTGGCGGCCCGGATATCGATTGGGTGCAATTGTCGACCAGCATGGGCGTCCCAGCTGTGGAAGCGACCACGGCTGAGGCGTTCGATGCCGCCCTCGCTGAAGCGATTGCCGCGCCTGGACCGCGCCTGATCGCGGCGGTCGTGCCGGGATAGGGCAAAAAGCGGGTCCAAAAATTGCCACTATGGATAACGCGCTGAGGCAGAAATTCTGCCTGTGTCATGCAAAACACCTCAAAAACCCGGCCTTTCTTAACCGGCGACCCAGCTGGCGTTAACGAACTGCCGGTTTGGCCGCTTCCGCGTTAACCATACAGAAGAGTCTCTCCGGCAATCTCACCCCTGTCGCCGAGGAATTGGAGACAGTGATGGTGGGTGTCTCGAGACCTGGAAAACCAGGGTCGAGCACCTCTCGAAACGAGAGAGGAAAAAGAAGATGCCTTATTCAGATATGGCAACCGATATCGCTCCTGAAACCGGGCTGGAAGCAGCCACGGCAACCGGAGAAGAGCTGTACCGCGTGGGACTGGCCTATTCAGAAGGCGTGGATTGCGAACAGGATCTGATCGCTGCGCATAAATGGTTCAACCTGGCTGTGCTCAAAGGCTATGACGAGGCAAAGATTTGCCGTCAGGAAATGGCTGACATGCTGGTCAAGGAAGACATCAAGTCTGCTCTGGCGGCTGCACGCGCCTGGCTGCAACTGGCCAACTAATCGTCTGGCAAGCCTTGAAAGCTTGCAAACATTTCTGTCCCTTCATAGCGCGGGGACGGACAGGGGGACCCATCGCTTTCAGCCGCGGTACGGCAGGTCAGTGACGTGACCTTGACCTGCAGCTCGGCGCACGGGCGGTCATACGCCTCAAACATGTTGAGTTCCGAGTTTGTGCGGGCCACGCCGCTATCTTCCAGATTGGCGAGATTGATCCCCGAGCCGGTAATGTTGTCGCCGACGGCATAGTTCACGTTCAGGAAGATATAGTCTTCTGGTGTGCGCATCGCATAATGCACGTTCGGATTGCACATGCTGTCTTCAACGTCCGGGTTCGGTTCGAACCGCACCAGCAGCGTCTCGCCGTCAAGATCCGCATACGGATCCACCACCTCAGCTGTCTCGCTGCTGCAAGCCGTCAGCAGGCTCATCGCCAGGGCGATGCTTCCAATCTGCGTTTTCATCACTCTACCCCACCAAGTTGAGTTTTTTAGCTCTCGTTGTAGCGATACCCGACGCCGTAAAGCGTCTCGATCGCGTCGAACTCCTTGTCGCTTTCGCGGAACTTCTTGCGCAGCCGTTTGATGTGGCTGTCAATCGTGCGGTCATCCACATAGATCTGATCGTCATAGGCGGCGTCCATGAGATTGTCGCGCGACTTCACATAGCCGGGGCGCTGGGCCAGGGCCTGCAGGATCAGGAACTCGGTCACGGTCAGGCGCACGGGATGTCCATCCCAGGAGCAGGAATGCCGGTTCGGATCGAGCGTCAGGCGTCCCCGCACGATGGGTTTGACATCGCCATCTTCCGGGCCGCTATCGAAAGAGCGTGACCGGCGCAGCACGGCTTTCACACGCTCTGACAGAAGCCGGTTCGAGCAGGGTTTGCGGACAAAATCATCCGCGCCAATGTTGAAGCCGATCACTTCGTCAATCTCTTCATCCTTGGAGGTCAGGAAGATGACCGGAAGCTCCGAGGTCTGGCGTAGGCGCTTAAGCAGCTCCATGCCGTCCATCTTGGGCATTTTGACATCCAGGATGGCCAGATCTGGCGGGCTGTCTGTCAGGGCCCCAAGGGCGGTCAGACCGTCATGATAGGTGCGGACATTGTAGCCCTCGGCTTCGAAGAAGATCTTCAGAGAGGCAACAATGTTCTCGTCATCGTCGACAAGTGCAAGTGTGGTCATGGTCCAGCCCTTTGCTTCCAAACCCGATCGATAGGGACCGGGCCAAATTCTCGGCGGCTGTTGAACCATGGTTCGATGGCCACCGGAAGCCCCGGCTTCGTCGTTTCTGCACTGTTACGGGAATTTTAGGCGCTGATTTGCACCGAATGCGGCAATTTTGGGTTCAATTACAGCGCTATGCGCGCAGCGGCTGCTCTTTGCGCGCCGGTTTGGGCGTCGGGGTCGTGCCATAGGTGATGCATTGGCGCTTGCCGGCATCCTTGGCCTGGTAGAGCGCCTTGTCAGCCAGAGACAGGACCTTGCTCGGCGTGGCGCCATGGTTCGGATAACGGGCATGACCGATCGAGGCGGAGATGCGCAGCACCGTCTTGTCCCAGAGATAAGGGCGGCTGAGGATTTCGATCAGGTATTCGGCATATTTGCGAATGCTAGCCAGAGTGCCGTCGACATTCTCCAGAAGGATGACAAATTCGTCGCCGCCAAGCCGGACCAGCAGGTCCTCATCATCGGTGACTTCGCGCAGCCGTTCGGACAAGGCCTTGATCAGATAGTCCCCGGCATTGTGGCCGAACGTGTCATTGACCGCCTTGAACCCGTCCAGGTCGATCAGCAGGATGTCGAAGGTTTCGCCGGATTTCAAAGCGTCAAAACGCTGTTGCAGGCGGATGCGATTGCCGAGGCCAGAGAGCGCATCATGCGCGGCGAGGTGCGATTGGTATTCCACCAGGTCGAGCAGCTGACGGTTCACTTTCTCACTCTGCAGCACCAGCGTCACCGCTGCGCCGCCACAGCCCAGGATGGCCAGGATGATCATGAAGGATGACATCAGCAGGTCGGTTTCCGGTGCAATCGTGAAAGCAGGCAGGTAAGAGCCGCTATAGGCGAGCCCGGCAATGCCGAGCACCACCAGCAGGTTCAGCGCCGTGAACAGGATCGTATCGCGGGCGCTGAGCAGGATGGCCGCGATGACGGGCAACACGGGCAGGATCCCGACATGATATCCGGAGATCCCTCCGGCCAGGGCAATCTCACCCCAGACCAGAGCCGAGAAGGCGAGCAGCAGGATCCGGATCATCGGCTGCGGGCGTTCGCTGAACAGGGCGAATCTCAAGCCCAGGGCGCAAATGGCGGCGCCAACAATGCCGGTGGCCATATTGAACAAGGCGGTGCTGTCAAAGCCGAGCAGAAAGACCTGCAGGACCGTGTACATCACGGTCATCACCAGACCGAAACCTGCGACAAACACCATTCGTCGACGTTGGATATCCTCCGTCGACAGAATGAAGCTGCCATCGTCGCGCACCAGCTTGGTGCTTGGGGACATGGCGCCGAGTAGGGTAAAAAAACGTTTCAAATCGATTGCCCTGCTTTGCCCGTGACTATAGGCGGCAGGCGATAACTTACGGTTGATTTATCCTTGAAATTTTATCGATTCTCGCTCGTTCACTGGAAATCTTCACCGAAAGACCAGGCTTGACCTTTTGGCGTTCTGTCGATATCCGCCGCCGCATGAAAACAAGACTGCATCACCATCATCAACAGACCTGACGCGCCCGACGAGGCGCGAATGATCTCGGTGCGCCTCATGTTTTCATAAATCCAGACTTCGATTGACGTGAATTCAGAGTGTCCACCGATCCGACCTTTGCCGGGTCGTCTAATGGTAGGACAACCGAATTTGACTCGGTCAATGCTGGTTCGATCCCAGCCCCGGCATCCAAAGCTTCACACCAGCTGCGGCTTCGTCTAGACGGACCGCGACCCGAGATAAAGGCAATCGAAATGGGCAAGACCAAACAGCCGAAACCGATCGATCTGGCGCGCAAGCCGCGTGGCTTTCCGGACAAGCGCGAAAATCTGATCCATGCAGAGCAGGCCATGATCGAGAAGATTACCGGCGTCTATCGGCGCTGGGGCTTTGAAGGCCTGGAGACCGGCGCGTTCGAATATGCCGATGCGCTCGGCAAGTTCCTGCCAGATGATGATCGCCCGAATGCCGGTGTCTTCGCGCTGCAGGATGATGACGAACAATGGATGAGCCTGCGCTACGATCTGACAGCGCCGCTGGCCCGGTTCGCGGCGGAGAACTGGCAGACCCTGCCGAAGCCGTTTCGGCGTTATGCGGCAGGTCCGGTCTGGCGCAATGAGAAGCCTGGCCCGGGCCGGTTCCGCGAATTCCTGCAATGCGACGCAGACACAGTCGGCGCAGCGGGCGCCCATGCCGATGCCGAAATGATTGCCATGGCCGCTGAAGCCATGCGGGCGGCGGGCGCTGCGGACGGCGAGTTCACCATTCGCGTCAATACACGCCGATTGCTGAATGCCGTGCTCGAACAGGTTGGGGCCACAGACGAGGCGATGCGCCTGACCATTCTCCGCGCGCTCGACAAGCTCGACAAGTTTGGCGCCAGCGGCGTCGCCGATCTGCTCGGCGCGGGGCGCATGGATGAAAGCGGCGACTTCACCAAGGGCGCGGGGCTCGACGCTGTCGCAGTGAAGACCGTGCTGGCTTTTGCCGAAGCCGGTCGCGCAACCCGGGGCGAGACGCTTGAAGCGCTCGGGCAAGCCGTCGGCACCGGCGAGGAAGCGGCCGCTGGGCTCGCCGAACTGGAAGCGATCGCGCGCGGACTGCAAGCGCTCGGTGCGCCGGAAACGGATGTCACCATCGATCCCTCCGTCGTGCGCGGACTGGAATATTATACCGGCCCTGTCTTCGAAGCCGAGCTGCTCAAGGAGACCCAGGATGAGGACGGCAACACGGTCCGGATCGGATCGGTCGGCGGCGGCGGGCGATATGATGACCTTGTCGCCCGCTTCACCGGCGAGAAAATTCCCGCGACCGGGTTCTCCGTCGGGGTAAGCCGACTGGCGGCGGCATTTTCGATCAGCGGTGCGATCGGAGCGCTGAATGGCCCAGTCGTTGTCCTGAACATGGACCGCGAAGATCCGTCCGAAGCGTTGAAGCTTGCCACCGAGCTGCGCCGCGCCGGTATTCGCGCCGAGGCCTATATGGGCAGTTCCGGGATGCGACCGCAGATGAAGTATGCTGATCGGCGCGGCGCACCCGCCGTGGTCATGGTTGGCAGTGACGAGCTGGAAAAAGGTGTCGTCACCATCAAGGATCTGAAAGAGGGCGCCCGTCAGGCGGCGGCCATTGCCAGCAATGAAGAGTATCGCGAAGCGCGTCCTGGCCAGTTCGAAGCACCGCGCGGCGACATGATCGCGCGGCTTCGGGCGATTCTGGAGGCCGATCAGTGAGCGTGTCCGAAAAAGTCTCAGCTGCGATCGCGGCGCGCGGCGGCGAGGCGGTCGACGTGCCAATCATCATTGAAGCGTCGGTGCCGCTGGAATTGTCGGGCGAGGTCGTCCGCAGCCGGATCTGCACCTTTGCCGATGCCGAAGGTCGGGAATGGGCATTGCGTCCCGATCTCACGCTGCCCGTCGCTTTGGCGGAGATCGCAGCGCGCCGACAGGGGCGGACGGCGGAAGCCGTCCGGCGCTATCGCGGGCCGGTCTTCCGATTGCCCTCCGTGGCGGGTGAGCCGGTCGAATATGAACAGGTCGGCCTTGAACGCTTCGCGGCGCCGCGTGGTGTGTCGCAAGATGTCTGGGTGTTCGAGGCGATTGCGGAAGCCTGCACCGCGGCAGGGGTCGGCTCTGGTGAAACTTCTTTTGGCGACTTGTCCATTTTTCCGCGCTTTGTTGATGCGCTCGGTTTGCCAGAGGACGTCGCGGCGGGCCTGAAGCGGGCCTTTCGTCAGGAAGGCGGCGTGCGGGCCTATCTGGCCGGGCAAGGCGGCAGCGCGAACAGTATGTCGAACCGTTTGAAAGGCATGGGCCGCGAGGACGTCGCGTCCTTTGTCGACGATATTTACGCCATGACCGGCCTCAAGCCCGTCGGCGTGCGCACCGGCGAAGAAGTGGTTGAGCGCCTGTATCAAAGTGCGCAGGCTGCGACCGGGTCGACGCTTTCGCCTGAAACAGATGCGGTGCTGACGCAGCTTCTGGCCCTTGAAGTCCCGTTCCAGGACGCCCCGGCAGCCCTGGCGGACCTAGCGCGAGACGCGGGTCTGGAAGGCTTGAACGAAACGCTCGAGACATTTGCCGAGCGCA
Source organism: Hyphomonas sp. Mor2 (assembly GCF_001854405.1). GTDB lineage: Bacteria > Pseudomonadota > Alphaproteobacteria > Caulobacterales > Hyphomonadaceae > Henriciella. The sequence goes on along the minus strand of NZ_CP017718.1, from coordinate 2,143,612 downwards.
CCGAACGCCTGGCGCAATCTGAATTCAAATCCCTGCTTGGGGGCGCCCAATTCGCCACCCGGTTCGGACGACGGTTCACCTATTATGACGGCTTCGTCTTCGAGATCGCATCCGCGGCAAGCGAGGCTGCCAGGCTACGGCCGCTCGCGGCGGGCGGGCGATATGATTCCCTGCTGTCTGATCTGTCCAGCGGTGAGATCAGCGCTACGGCGATTGGCGGCATTGTAATCCCGCACCGCGTGGCCAGCCTGTCTGGAGAGTGCTCATGACACGCCTGTCGATTGCCATTCCGTCCAAGGGGCGGCTGAAGGAAAAATCCGAAGACTGGTTCGCCCGAAGCGGCTTCAAGCTGCGCCAGAAAGGCGGCGGGCGCGGCTACAGCGCCGAGTTGAGCGGGCTGGCCGAGGTGGATGTCATGCTGCTGTCGGCGCGCGAGATCGCCACTGGCCTGATTGAGGGGCAGATCCATCTCGGCATTACGGGTGAGGATTTGCTGCATGATCTGTCCAGCGCTCTGCAGACCGAGTTTCACGGTCTGCACCGACTTGGTTTTGGCGGCGCCGACGTCATTGTCGCCGTGCCGGCCGCCTGGCTCGATGTGGAGACCATGGCCGATCTGGAAGCGGCCGGGGCCTTGTTCCGGGAGCGGCACGGGCGACGGATGCGGGTGGCCACAAAATATCTCAATCTGACGCGTCGCTTCTTTGCCGAGCGTGCGGTCGGTGAGTACCGCCTGGTCGAGAGTGCTGGCGCAACTGAAGCGGCTCCGGCGGCCGGGTCGGCGGAAGTCATTGTCGACATCACGTCCACAGGCGCGACGCTGAAAGCAAACGATCTGAAGATTCTGCAGGACGGGGTGATTCTGAAGAGTCAGGCGGCGCTGACCGCCTCGTTGAAAGCAACATGGTCGGACGAATCACTCGCGCCCATGCGAACGCTGCTCGACGGCGTCGCAGCTACCGCGCGCGCGCAAAAACTGTCTCGCCTGGAATTGTCGAACGCTCTGGGAGAGTCTGAAATGGTCGCTCTGGGGCTGACACCGCTCAATGATCGCGCCGCCTTGAGCCCGGCATCATCGGCCCGGGACGCCGCGCGCCAGCTGTCCGAGCGAGGGGCTGGAACTGTTGCGATTACAACAGTGGATCAAGTGTTCGCACCCGAGAACGAGGTCTTCGAAAATTTTGTTAAGAAGGTGTCATAAACTGCTTGACGACCTGCGACATTATGGCGATACAGGATTTGCAAGTTTCTGGGAGGAAACGCTGCAATCACTTTTACGGGCGTGACCAATCGGTCGCGCCTTTTTTCTTTGCCTCTCTCAGAGCGCTGCACGCTCTACAGATTCCCCAAAAAGAAACGACCCCCTATTGGGAGCCGCCAAGATGATTGGAGTGAGATTTATCAACCTAGCGACGCTCAGGGGGGAGAGAGGAATTGAGAGAAACCGCCAAGTCATTTATTATTGAAAAACAATAACTGTTTATCGTTTTTCGTCAATAGCGGAATCCGAATTTGTCACCTGAAAGTTTTGTAAGGAAAATTCGTGTGCGGATAATCCGCTCCGTGGAATGATTTTGTCTCATTTGTAACGCGCTGAATAGATTCATGCCTCGGACACGCCATGTGTTGACTTTCAGTCAGAGGCTGGCCAAGCGTGCGCCAGAGGGCAAAGCCAAGTCAAAATCAGTCCCAGACAGGAGAATTCAATGTCCGATCCGCGTCAGCACATCATGCCGGTCTATCGTCCGCCGGAAGAAGCGTTCGAACGTGGAGAAGGCGTCCGCCTGATCACCGAAGACGGCAAATCCTATCTGGACTTCGTGGCGGGCATTGCGGTCAGCGCGCTCGGTCACTCGCACCCGGCCATGGTCGATGCGCTTCAGAGCCAGGCCGCAAAGCTGTGGCACACGTCCAACATGTTTCGGGTTCCAGCGGGCGAAGAGCTGGCCCGCAAGATGTGCGAACGCCTGCCATTTGCCGACCGCGTCTTCTTCACCAATTCCGGCACCGAGGCGATCGAGTGCGCGCTGAAGACCGCGCGGAAATATCATTGGGCCAATGGCGATGAAGATCGCTACGAGATCGTGACCTTTAGCGGCGCCTTTCATGGCCGCTCGCTCGGCGCTATCAATGCGGGTGGCAATCCAAAATATCTCGAAGGGTTCGGCCCGGCGCTGCCGGGCTTCACGCAAGTCGAGTTTGGCGACCATGAGGCACTGGACAAGGCGGTGACAGACAAGACCGCCGCGATTCTGGTGGAGCCCGTCCAGGGCGAAGGCGGCGTGCGGGCGATTCCGGAGAGTTGCCTGACCGAGCTCCGCAAGCTGTGCGATGAGCGCGGCGCGCTGCTGATCTATGACGAAGTTCAATGCGGCATGGGGCGGACCGGGCAGCTGTTCGCGCATGAATGGGCCACCGATGCCGAACCGGACATTATGTGTGTGGCCAAAGGTGTGGGCGGCGGCTTCCCGTTCGGCGCCTGCCTGACCACGGAAGCGGCTGGCAGCGTCATGCAACCGGGCAGCCATGGCTCGACCTATGGCGGCAACCCGCTGGCCATGGCCGTCGGCAATGTGGTCTGGGACATTATCGCCGATGAGGATTTCCTGGCCAATGTCCGCCGCGTTTCCGGCACGGTCGTGCAGGGGCTGAAATCCCTCGCCGACAGCCATCCGGACAAGGTCGTTGGCGTCACCGGCAAGGGCCTGCTGGTTGGTCTGCAGCTGAAAGCGCTGCCCAAGCCGGTGCAGAATGCCTGTCGCGATCGCGGCCTGCTGGTCGGCGTGGCGGGCAATAATGTCCTGCGCCTGGCGCCCCCGCTGGTGATCGAAGACGCCGACGTCCGCGAAGCGGTATCCGTCATGGACGAGGCGCTCGGCAGCTGGGAAGTGGCGACCTAACGCTCTTTCGGGTCGAGGGCGTCGCGCAGGCCGTCGCCGATAAAGTTCAGGCAGAGCAGCGTGATCATCATGGTCAGGGCCGGGGCGAGCAGCATCCAGGGCTTGTCCTGCATCTCCTTGGCGCCGTCCGAGATCAGCACACCGAGCGAGGTCAGCGGCTCGTTCACACCGAGGCCAAGGAAGGAGAGGAAACTCTCCGCCAGGATGACGACCGGAATGGTCAGCGTCACATAGACCGCCACTGGGCCGACCACGTTCGGAATGATGTGGCGGCGAATGGTGGTGAAGAAGGGCACGCCAGTGGCGCGGGCCGCCTCGATGAATTCCATGTTCTTCAGGGCCAGGGTCTGGCCGCGCACGATGCGGCTCATGGTCAGCCATTCGACCGCGCCAATGGCGGCAAAGATCAGGATGATGTTGCGACCGAATACTGTCAGCAACAGGATCACGAAGAAAATGAACGGCATCGCATAGAGGACGTCGACGAAGCGCATCATGATATTGTCGACCCGCCCGCCGACAAAGCCGGCCACCGCGCCCCAGGTGACGCCGATGATCAGCGAGACAATGGTCGCCACAAGGCCGACCGCCAGCGATATGCGCAGGCCGACCATGAGACGCGCGAGGCTGTCTCGCCCTTGCGTATCGGTGCCCAGCAGATGCAGGTTCTGGAAGGTTGGCGGCAGCTCGACATTGGCAGAAATGGTTCGATAGTCATGCACCCAGAAGAACGGGCCGAGCACGGCGATCGCCACCATGATGCCGAGGATCCACATGGAGGCCACCGCCGCCTTGTTGCGGAACAGGCGGGCCTTGGCATCGTCCCAGAGCGAGCGTCCGCCCTGGATCGCGGTTTCCACCGCTTGCTTGCGGCCGGTCAGGTCCATCGTATCAGTCATACTTCACCTTTGGATCCAGCAGGGCGTAGAGGATGTCGGCCAGCAAGTTGAACAGGACGATCAGCGTGGCGTAGATGATCAGCGCGCCCATCACCAAAGTGTAGTCGCGATTAATCGCGCCATCGACAAAATAGGAGCCCATGCCGGGCAGACCGAAAATGCGTTCAATGACCAGCGAGCCGGTCATCACGCGCGCCATGGCCGGGCCGACATAAGAGACCAGCGGCAGGATGGCTGACGGCAGGGCATGTTTCATCACGACGTCGCGTTCTGACAGGCCTTTGGCGCGGGCGGTGCGGATATGGCCAGAGCGCATGGTCTCGATCACGCTGGCGCGCATCAGGCGCGAGATGATGGCAATCTGCGGCAGGGCAAGGGTAATGACCGGCAGGAACAGATACTCGAACGAGAACCAGCTCGGAATAACGGGGCAGGTTCCATTCGGCTGCAGCACCGCGATACAGGGGTCGCCCAGACCGCCCACGGCGAACACGCCAAAGGTCAGCGCGAAGATGAGGATCAGGATCGGGCCGGTGACAAAGGTTGGGATCGAGATCCCCGCCATGGCAAAGCCCATGACAGAATAGTCGCCTGCGGTGTTCTGCCGAAGTCCGGCAAAGATCCCCATGGCTGTGCCGACAATAATGGCCAGGCCAATCGACATGAAGCCAATGGTCAGACTGATCGGCAGGCCGTCCATGATCAGATCATTCACGCTCTTGCCGAGCGTCTTCATGCTGGGCCCGAAATCGAGCTGCACGACGCCCCAGAGATAGTCTGTGTATTGCTGCCAGAGCGGTTTATCGAGCCCGAACTTGGCGTTCAGAGCGGCCTCTGTCGCGGCGTTCAGTTTGCGCTCGCCATCGAATGGACCACCCGGCGCCATGCGCATCATGAAGAAGGCAACGGTGATGATGACGAGCAGAGTCGGGATGGCGATGATGAGCCGACGTCCCGTATAGGCCCAGGGAATGCGCGAAGCGATACGCTGAACAGCTGACACGGTCTCGACGCCCTCTAACTATGTGCATTAGATTCAACACGAAGGGCTTGGCAGCCCCGCCAACACTTCTTACGTTCACGCCCTTCGACGCAAAGTCAACGCCCATCTACACTGGAGCTCCTCCCATGGCTGATATCCGCAAAGTCACCGACGGGTTCGCCGTCGCGCCGCAAATTGACGAAAGCGATGTGCAGGCGATTGTCGATGCCGGATACAAGACCCTGATCGCCAACCGACCGGACGGTGAGGGCGGGATCGATCAACCCCGCATGGGCGCGATTCGAGCCAAGGCTGAAGCTCTGGGACTCGTGTTCGTCGCGATCCCATTTGCCGGGGCGCCGACGCCCGACATTCTCGAGCGATTCGGTGCAGCGCTGGCGGAAGCGCCGTCTCCGGTCCTCGCCTATTGCCGGACTGGCACGCGTTCGATCACAGCCTGGGCGCTGACACATGGCGGGCAGGGCATGGGCGACGAAGTGGTCAATGCTGCAGCAGGGGCGGGCTATGACCTCTCTGCCCTCAGGCCACTTCTGTAACGGGAGGCTCAATTCTTTGTGAGCATTTATTCACTTCAAGTGTCCGAAAGAGCTTGCTAGCGTCTTCACAAAATGCGAATTCACCATAAAAGGCCGCTGCGAAGGCCTAAGGAGTAAAGTATGTCGCGAAACTGGCTGACAGACTTTAAATATGAAGACGGCGCGTGGCTGGTCAAAAAGACCGGTCATCGCGTGCCCGCGACCCGCGAACTCGCGAATGATATCTTCACCTGGTTGACCTTTTACACGCTGGCCCAGTCCTGGCGCAGCTGGCGCCGGGTCACCGGACACAAGCGTCCGACCATTGCCTTCTATCCTGAAAAGCCGCGGCCCTGGTATTTTATCTGGCCGGTCATGCATGCCTCAGGCGCGAAACTGATCTCAGATACCAGCGTGGCGGACATTGTCTTCCAGTTTGACGATTCGACCGAAGCCAATCACGAGCCGCCAAAGACCAAGCCCGGTGCGAAACTGGTCAATTTCGGCTGTACCGATATTTCCAAATCGAATGTCGCGGCGGCGTTTGAACGGGCCGCAGGCTATAATCTGGCCGTCGATCCGCGGACCTTTACCGGCACCATGGTGGAGAAGTCGGAAAAGAATGCCTGCCATGATGGTCGAATTCTCGAAGGGCCGATTGAGCCACAGGAAGACAAGACCTATCAGGTGCTGGTCGACAATGAGATTCCGGGCGGCCTGATCGAGGATCTGCGGTGCTGCATTTGTGGCGGCGAGCCCGCCGTCGTATTCCGCAAGCGCCGTCCGATCGGGCGCCGGTTCCTCAATGAGAATGCCGAAGTCCTGCTCGACACGCCGCAGAACACCTACACGGAAGATGAAATTCGCGTGATCTCACGATTTGCTGAAGAGATCGGTCTGGAATGGGGCGGTGTGGACGTGCTACGCGATAACGCGTCCGGCAAGATCTACATTGTCGACGCGAACAAAACCGACATGGGCCCGCCCGTGGCTCTGAAGCTTGGGGACAAGCTGAAATCGACCCGCCGCATGGCGAAGGCCTTTGTCGCAGCGTTTGCGCCGAAACGTAGGTAGTTTGCCGGACTTGCAAAATCAGGGCACGACGTCCCAGAAGACATTTAGAAGAAAAAAAGACAGCGAACTCCCATGGCCATCCCTTTTGTGCGTGAAATTGAATTTGAATATGGAAAGGTGGAGCAAGTCTCTCCGCTGATCCGGCGCGTCGTCGCCAACAATCCTGGTCCGTTCACCTATGTTGGAACCGGCGTCTATATTATCGGCCATGGCGAAGTCGCTGTGATCGATCCCGGTCCACACGATGAAGCACATTTCGAAGCGCTGAAAGCCGCGCTTGAAGGCGAAACGGTGAAATACGTGCTCGTCTCGCATGGCCACTCGGACCACTCTCCGCTGGCCAAGCCGTTGGCCGATTGGGCTGGTTGCCAAGTCTACGCCAAGGGCTGCGGCGAACCGACGGCCAAGGGCGAACTCGGCAGTGAAGACGATCCTGGCTTCTCGCCAGACGAGTGCACCCAGGACGGCGACCTGTTCGAAGGCCCGGGCTGGACGCTGGAAACGATTGAAACACCGGGTCACACGACCAACCATCTCTGCTTCGCCCTGAAGGAAGAGAATGCCTGTCTGACCGGCGACCATATCATGGGCTGGTCCACCACGATCGTGGCGCCGCCCGACGGCAACATGGCGGACTATTTCAAGAGCCTCGACAAGATCGAAGCGCGGGACTTTGACATCCTTTGGCCGACGCATGGCTCACCGATCGAAGGCAAGGCCTTTGTGAAAGAGTTCATCCAGGCCTATCGCCTGCACCGTCAGGAGCGCGAAGACGGGGTGATCGCCCAGATGAAAACAGGCGTCACGTCGATCCCGGAAATGGTCAAGACCATGTATGTCGGACTGGAAGATCGTCTGTTCCCAGCGGCCTGCCTGAGCCTTCTCGGACACATGTTCAAGCTGATCGACGAAGGCCGCGTCACGGCCAGCGATGCCCGCCCTGTCGTGCAGAGCGAGTTTCGTCTGACCAAGGTGGACGCCTAGCGCTTCGCCCGGCTGGAGAGACGCCCGTTTACCTGACGAATGTCAGGATCTGTGGCGGTCGAGAATTTTCATCCAGCCGCCATGGGTGCCAACTTTCGTTGGCAAGGCGGGTCAGGGGCGTCGATCGTTTCCAATCTCTCCGACAACGTTCCCCACGGCTTGATCGTGGGGCCCAGCAATACGTGTTCCAGCCGCGGACGGCAGCAGCCTTATCGCTCCCGATCCTTGGTGTGCGTTCGGGTGATGGGCTGCCCAATCAAGTTGGGTAGAGCGTGAGGGAGGGGGCAGGACCTAAACTCGAACCCCGTTTACCTGACGAACGTCAGGATCCATGGCGGTCGAGAATACTCGTTCTGCTGCCAAGGAAAGACGTTAAGGCGCGCGGCGGCCGGCGCCGCGATCCTCAAGCTCAATCATCAGGCCGTAAACGCGTTTGGCGTTCGCGCCGAGGTCGGACAGGCCGACCCGGCTGGTGGATCTGATATCCAGCTTGGTATGACCGTCTCCCGGCTGAACCCGTACGACCACATCATCCTTGAAGCCGAACCAGCCGGACGTGTGTGTCGCCTCGACCAGAACGTCGTCGCCGGTATTGCCATTCACAGGCGCCGGGGTGACGATCTTCCAGCCACGCTTGCGCATGGTCCGCTCGACCAGTTCTGCGACATCGTCGGGCGATTGATCGAAATAGATCGATTGCAGGGTCGGATAGACCGTGCCTCTCGAGCCTTCGGCGCGCTCGGCTTCTTCCTGGAGTTCCGAAACCAGACGGCCAGCTGTGCCGGGCCAGCGCGCTTCTGCATAGTCGGGCACCGTGGGCGCATCCAGAACGGGATTGGTCTCACCCTGGTCGGCGCGGGCGGTCATGAGGGTTTCGCTGAATTGAATGGGGTCGGACCAGTCGGTCTGAATATCATGCAGTGGCGGTAGAGCAGCCGCCTGAGCCCCCATCCCGGCCAGGCGGAACAAGGTGAACGCGGCGATCAAAGTTGCCACGAGCGCCAGAATGAAAGCTTGCTTGCGCGGCGCCTTGATCAGGGCAATGACCTGTGCCGCCAGCGAAACGACAACGGCGGCGAGCGCGATACGCGGGCCGACTCCGATTGTCATCTGTCCGAGACCCACTTGCCAGGGCCACCAGCCCCATTTTGTGCCAAGCGCCGCAACGGCGAACCAGAGAATCGTGAAAATGGACGCGCACAGCGCAAACACTGCCACTTTCATGCGCCAACCGGCGGACTGGGGCTCGATCGCTTCGCTCATGGGGGGCTCCTCTATCCCGTTTCTGGCGAGATAGACCATTCTCGGCGACAAGGAAATCTTTTGCGCAGCCGGGGCGTCGCTTTTACGGCAGGTCGGCGGCCTCGCCGAAGCCGGTATATTCGTACGGCTCGACCCCCTGGGCCAGCAGGGCCTGGTCATAGAGCACCCAGGCGCGGGTCTTGTCCGCATCATCGCAGGTGACCTGGACCCATTCCTGATCTTCCGGACCTTGCTCGAACTCCGTGCTTTGCGGCAGGGCGGCTTCGTTCATTTCATAGGAGATGCCGTCTTTCTCGGCGATGAAGAAGCCTTCCGCGATATAGGATTTATAGGTCAGCACATCGCCTTCCTGGAGCGCCAATTGCTCGACGCCGTCGCCGACAAAAACCTCTATGCTCGTCGCTTCCTTGATGGTGAACGTGGTGGGATAGGTCATGGCGACGAAGATCAATTCATCGGCGATCATGCGATCCACATTCCAAGGGCTGTACGTGGCCTTGTGCGGCAGGCCGCAATAGATGGGCGGGTATTCTTCAAACGTGATTGTCTCATGCCCAATCACAGTCACCCCTTCCTGAGTGACCGAAAAGGCGTTCGGGTATTCGCCGGACCAATAGAGCTGCATCTCCCAGCCGTCCGGATAGCCAATGGTCGGGATATCCTCGGGCTCTGACAGGATCTCGGTGAGATCTGCCGGCTCTTCGACCAGGGGCAGGGCATCGGCGTCGGTCTCGGGCGCGTCGCTGTCCGGCGCGGCCGGATCTTGCGCCGCTGGTCCGCAGGCCGTGAGAAAGAGACTGGCCGCAATTGCCGATACAGTGAGTCTGATCATGTTATTCTCCCATTCGCCCCGTTTCGATGTGCCGGGACTCGACTGTCGCTGTCAAATGTGGCGGCAATGACTTGGCTTTTTAGGCGTTTTCGTGTGGAAGGGGCGCTTCGAATTCTCTAAGGCTTTGCCATGACCCAACCTGTTGTTCGTTTCGCGCCGTCGCCGACCGGCAAATTGCATGTCGGCAATGTCCGCACTGCGCTGATCAATTGGCTGTTTGCCAAAGGCCAGGGCGGAACCTTTATCCTGCGCATTGATGATACCGATACAGAGCGCTCGACCGCCGAATATGAGCAGGGCATTCGCGACGACCTGACCTGGCTCGGCCTGGCCTGGGACAAGACGTTCAAACAGTCTGAGCGGTTTGACCAATATGACGCCGCCGCCGACAAGCTCCGCGAGATGGGTCTGCTCTATGCCTGTTACGAGACGGCCGACGAGCTGGATCGTCAGCGCAAGCTGCAGCGCGCCCGTGGCAAGCCGCCTGTCTATAATCGCGCTGGCCTCGACCTGACCGACGAAGAGAAGGCCGCTTATGAGGCTGAGGGGCGCAAGCCGCATTGGCGCTTCAAGCTGAGCGGCGAACGGATTGTCTGGAACGATCTGGTCCGCGGCGAGCAGGCGATTGATACAAGCTCGCTGTCCGATCCGGTCCTGATCCGCGCCGATGGCTCTTATCTCTACACGCTGCCAAGCTGCGTCGATGATATTGAAGCCGGCATCACGCATGTGGTGCGCGGTGAGGATCATGTCACCAATTCCGGCGCCCAGATCGAGATCTTCCAGGCCCTCGGCGGGACCGCGCCTGGCATGGCACATACGCCGCTTCTGGTTGGCGCGGACGGCGCGAGCCTGTCCAAGCGTCTGGGCTCACTTGGTATGGGCGAGTTGCGCGTTCAGGGCATTGAACCGCTGGCCATTTGCTCGCTGCTCGGCAAGCTCGGGACCAGTGACAATGTCGAGATCCGCGAATCGCTGGCTCAGCTGGCGGAGGAGTTTTCCTTCGACAAGATTGGCCGGGCCCCGGCGCGCTTTGATGAAGCCGATCTGCGCAGCCTCAACGCCGCGATCACGCACAATCTGTCCTTTGAGCAGGCGAAAGACCGCCTCAGCGCCGTGGACGAAAAGGCGGCGAACGAGGCCTTCTGGCTGCTCGTGCGCGAAAATTGCGAGACGATCGAAGACGCGGCCCGGTTCGTCCCGGTGGCATTTGGCGAGATCGAGCCGATTGTCGATGAGGAAGATCGCGACTTTATCGCGGCCGCTGCGAAGCTGCTGCCTGATGGCGAGATCACAGGCGACACCTGGGGGGGCTGGACATCGGCATTGAAAGAACAAACTGGTCGCAAGGGCAAAGGCCTGTTCATGCCGCTCCGCAAGGCGCTGACCGGCATGGAGCGCGGCCCGAGCGTTGGCGACATGCTGGTCCTGATGGGCCGCGAGCGGGTGTTGCAGCGGCTCGCTTGAGCGCGCTCTACGCAACGGAGATATCGCTTTTTAGTGGGCGCGCGCTTCTGGCCAGAGGCGTAGGAAATTCTCGGTATAGAACTGGGTCTTGACCTGCTCACTCATCTCGCCAATCGATTGCTCGAACTTCCCAATCGGATCCCGCCCGCCTTCGACATGCGGATAGTCTGACGAAAACAGGTAGAGATCAGGCGAAGACTCACCGATCAGAATGCCGACATCTTCGACAGGGAAGGGGGTGAAGCCCATTTGCTGTGTCAGCTGTTCGGATGGTTTGCGCTCAAACCGCAAAGTCTCATCGACGCGGCCATAGACGCGCGTCACCCAATCGAGGCGGCGCAAAAGTTCTGGCACCCATCCGGCGCCGAGCTCAACCGCGGCCCCGCGCAGGCCGCGATGGCGCTCGAACAGCCCATCGATCAGCATCATTGAAAGAAACGCCTCGACCGGCTGGTGCAATACAGCTGCATCCTTGGTGCGGACATTCTCGCCGCCGCCCATCCAGTCCCGCACCGCCGCGCGGCCATTATTGCTCCACGACTTCAAGGCTTGTAGCGGCGAACCGCCGACATGCAGGACAAACGGAATGCCAGCTTCGGCGAGGCGCGCCCAGAAGGGCTCAAGATCGACATGTCCAGGCGCAAACCCAATCGGGGCGCGGTGCGGCACCCAGATGGCTTCCATGCCGTTTTCGATGGCAAAGTCCAGCTCCTGTATCGCCAGATCCGGCGTGTCCAGCGGCACAATGCCTACCCCCATAAGCCGTGCATCGTCTGCGCAAAAATCTGCCATGTGCCGATTATGCGCCCGCGTTGCGGCATAGCGCAGAACGGGATCGGTTTTCGAGCTTGGATGGAACGGAAAGGCGACGGAATGGGTGGCGAAAACCAGCTGCTTTTGAAAGCCGAGCAAATCCATGGCCTTGGATCGATCGTCCCGATTGAACGCGCCGAGGGCCTGGATTTCCTTAGACTGGGCAATTAGCGTGTCACCCATCGCGATCTGCTCTTCGACATGCTTTTGCGAATGCTGTCCGCCTTGGTCCATGATCACCGCGACTTCCTCGTCGGTGACCAGAGAGGCGGAATAATTCACTTCGGGAATGTCATCCCGCACGGCCGGGTCGGCATATTTCTTGAGGAAGTCCGGGAGCTCCATGATGTGACTGTCAGCATCATAAATGGCTCGGTTTGCTGGTGCGTAGGCCATGGCGCGTCCCTTCCTGCTTACGTCTGAGACAAGCGTAGGGCGCGCGGAAGGTATCGGCAAGTAAACGGGGTTGGGTCGCGCGTCGGGCCGGCCTAATCACCCAGCTTCACAACGCGATCGCAGAGCGCCTGGATCGAAGCTTCGGGCGTATGCTCGTGAACCAGGGCCGCACGAAACTCCTCCGGCGTGAACTTGCCGTCGATAATGTGATCCATCAGCTCGAAGAAGGGCGCCCAGAAGCCGTCTTCATCGAGAAAGGCCATCGGCTTGGCATGCAGGCCGAGCCGCGCCCAGCTGAGCATCTCGACGGCTTCTTCCAGCGTGCCGATGCCGCCGGGCAGGACGATGAAGGCGTCACTCTCGTCGAACATGCGCTGTTTGCGCGTGTGCATGTCATCGACGATTTCATGCGGGACGTCTTCAAAGATGCGTTCCTTCTGCAGCAGGAAACGCGGCATGATCCCGAGAACCTCGCCGCCATCGGAGTGTACGGCGCGCGCGCAGGCGCCCATCAGACCGACGCCGCCGCCGCCATACACCAGGCGGATATTTTTCTGCGCAAGCGTCCGCCCGAGATCCTGGGCGAGACGCAAATATTCAGGCTTCACGTCATTCGAAGAGCCACAATACACGCAAACAGATTTCAAACCGGTCATTCACCTTGCCTCTGATTCAAACCGGACGAGCCTTAAAGGAGTTTCGTTTCGAAAACCAGAACAAAGCTGTCTCGCTGTCTCGAAATTCCGCTTGAGCTTGAGTACGTAAAAATACCTGTGATAGTTCTGCGACTGATTTGCATTTTCGTGTAAGTTGCGATTGATTTTCATTTACTGTCCTTTTATGCGATCGCATCGAATTTCTTCAAGGTAGTCCCCATAATGACCAAGCTCACCTCCCAGTTGCTCTGCACAGCTGCGCTGTCCGTCGTCCTTGCTGCCCCGATGGCGATGGCGGATGCGCCGGACCAGGCCTCTTATGATGATCTGTACGTGCAGGACGAAATCGTGGTGGTGGGACAGTATCTGTACACAGATCAGGTCAACGCCCTGAAATCTCCAACCCCGATCATTGATGTGCCGCAAAGCCTCTCCATCGTGACGGCGGATCAGATCCTGCGCCAGGGCTTTACCAGCATTGGCGACATCATCGATTACACGCCGGGCGTGACGACCTCTCAAGGAGAAGGGCATCGCGATGCTGTGGTCTTCCGCGGAGTGCGCTCTACGGCTGACTTCTTCATCGATGGCGTGCGTGATGACGTTCAGTATTACCGTCCACTCTACAATCTTGAACAGGTGGAAGTCCTGCGCGGCCCGAATGCCTTGCTGTTCGGGCGCGGTGGGACGGGCGGCATCCTCAATCGCGTGACCAAGAAGGGGGTCGTGGGCGAGACCTTCACTGGCTACCAGGTCAGCGTTGACTCCTTCGGCGCCTTCGGGGCGCAGATTGACAGCAATTTCGAGCTCAGTGACACGGCCGCATTCCGCATCAATGCGATGTATGAAGGGCTCGAGAACCACCGTGACTTCTATGATGGTGACCGCTTCGGCATCAATCCGACGGCGCGTTTTGAGCTGAGCCCGGCCACCACGCTGGATCTGTCTTACGAATATGTCGACCATGAGCGTTTCATCGATCGCGGCATTCCAACCGGCGCGAATGGCGAGCCGGTCGAAGCCTTCGAAGACATTGTCTTCGGCGATCCGGAACTGAACACGACGGAGCTCGAAGCCCACATTTTGCGCGGCCTGGTCCAGCACACTTTTTCGGAAAACCTGAAAGGCCGGATCAGCGCCTTCTATGGCGACTATGACAAGCTGTATCGGAACTTCTACGCGGCGAGTTACGACCCGACGACCAATATTGTCGGCATTGATGGCTATGTGGACACGACTCAGCGCCGGAACTTCATTCTCTCCGGCGATCTGATCGGCCAGTTCGATGCTGCAGGCGTCGGGCACACGATCGTCACGGGCGTGGAATATATCGACACGACCAATGACAATGACCGATTCAATCCGGTCTGGTCCGGGTCAAACGATGATGTCGAGTTCTTCGACGTGATGCGGCCTCTGGGCTTCAGCGGCGGCGTCGGCGTCAATGCCAGCGGGAACTCGACGAGCTTGGCCTTCTCCGACTTGAACGATGATACGTCGGCAACCGTGGAAGTGTTCTCGGCCTATGTTCAGGACGAGATCGAGATCTCGGACCAACTCGACATCATTATCGGCGCGCGTTTCGACAGTTTCGATATCTCGGTCGACAATCTCGACCCGAGCGTCGCCCCGGCCGACCGCCAGCGCAGCCGCACCGACGAAGAGATCTCGCCGCGCTTTGGCCTAGTCTACAAGCCAATGGAGAATGTCTCCATCTATGGCAGCTATTCAGAATCCTTCCTGCCGCGCTCTGGCGAGCAGTTCGCCAATATCAATGGCAGCAATAACGCCCTCGATCCCAACACGTTCACCAATGTGGAGGCCGGCGTTAAATGGGATTTCCAGCCTGGTCTCAGCTTTACCGCGGCGGTTTTCGAGATCGAGCAGAGCTCTCCGCAAGTGGCCGATGGCGATGCCTCGACCCTGGACGTGATCGATACTGAAACCACCGGATTTGAGCTGCAGTTTCAGGGGCAGATTACGGATGCCTGGTACATCTCCGCGGGCTATAGTTATCTCGACGGGGAGCAGGTCGATCGGTCCGGATCGACCGGTCTGCGCCCGCGCGAACTGCCGGAGAACCTGTACTCTGTCTGGAATGGCTATCAGGTCACCGATCGGTTCGGCCTCGGCCTCGGGCTGACCTATCAGGATGAGAGTTTCATCAACAATTCCAACACGGCGGTATTGCCGAGCTATACGCGCGTCGACGCGGCCGCCTATTATGACATTAGCGAAGACCTGCGCATTCAGCTCAATATCGAGAACCTGGCGGACGAGCTCTATTTCCCGAACTCGCACAGCACGCATCAGGCCTCAGTCGGGGCCCCATTGAGCGCCCGGATCGCGATTAGCGGCCGCTTCTAGAATTCGAGAGGAGCCGCCTTCGGGCGGCTTTTCTTTTCCGCTGAGCCCTGTTCAATTCACGCCGTCTGCCCCATATGGCGGGCTATGAATACGCACGCTCAAACCACCGATCCCGATAAGATCGAAAGCGCCGATGGCGGCCTGGGTATTTCGATCGGACGAATTCTGAAGCTTCTGGCGCGACCAGAACTCAGCAAATGGCGGCCGGTCATGGTGCTGGCCATTCTGCTAACCCTGGCGGCGGCGGTGCTGGAAGTCGCTTTCCCGTTGCTGCTTGGCTACGCGATCAACAAGCTGGTCACCAATGAGGAAGGGATTATTGCCGGCTTCGGGCCCGCCATGTTCTGGCTCTCCGTCGCGCTCAGCGTCCGATTCCTCGGCGCTGGACTGCCGCAATTGCGGGATTGGTTGTTCTCGCCGGTCAGTCAGGATGCTCAGCGCATTGCCTGTGTCGACGCGTTTGGACATGCGCAAAGCCTGTCGCTCGGATTCCATCAGACACGCCGGGCGGGCGCCCTGAACCGTGTCATCGAGCGCGGTGCGAGCGCGATCGATTATCTGATCCGCTTCCTCGCCTTCAATATCGGCCCGACAGTCGTGCGCCTGATCCTCGCTTCGATCGCGCTGGCCTTTGCCTATGACCCCTGGCTCTCACTCGTGGCGGTGGTGACCATCATCCTTTACGCCTGGTCGACGATCACGATTACCGAATGGCGGGTGCGCCAGCGGCGGCGCATGAATGAAGCCGATACGCGCTTTCGCGGCGTCGCGGTGGATATTCTGAACAATTTCGAGACCGTGAAATCCTTCGCCGCAGAGACCCGAGAGACCGGGCGCTTCAATGACGCCATGCGCAATTACAATCTGCGCTATGTCGATGCGATCCGCTCCATGTATGTCCTCAATGGGGCGCAGGCCTTCGTGATGAATGCCGGCCTTCTGGCGGCGCTGGTCATCTCGGCCTGGAACGTTTCCAAAGGCACCATGCTGGTCGGCGACCTGACGGGCGTGATGACCATGTTCTTCTCGCTTTATGCGCCGCTCAACATTCTCGGCTGGGCCTGGCGGGAGATCAAACAGGGCGCGGTGGACCTGGAGAAGCTGTACGGCCTGCTCGGCATGAAAGCCGAAGTCGCAGACAAGCACGATGCGAAAGCACTGACCGGTGTCAAAGGCGACGTGGTCTTCGACGCCGTCAGTTTCACCCATGATGCGCGCACGGTGGGCGTCAAGGATGTCAGCTTCAATCTCGCCGCAGGCAAGAAGATCGCCTTTGTCGGGACCTCCGGCGCGGGCAAGTCGACGCTCCTGAAACTGCTTTTCCGCTTCTATGATGTGCAGGGCGGGCGCGTTCTGATCGATGCCCAGGATGTCCGCGATGTCACGCAGGAGAGCCTGCGCCAGTCGCTCGGACTGGTGCCGCAGGATGTGGTCTTGTTCAACGAGACGGTGAAGTCCAACATCGCCTATGCCAAGCCCGATGCCAGCATGGACGAGTTGCGCGACGCGGCCCGGCGGGCACAATTGCTCGACTTTATCGAGGCCTTGCCGGACGGCTGGGACACGCGCGTCGGCGAACGCGGGCTGAAACTCTCTGGCGGCGAGAAACAGCGCGTCGGGATCGCCCGGGTGATCCTCGCCGATCCGGCCATTCTGGTCCTGGATGAAGCGACCTCCGCCCTTGATAGCGCCACCGAGGCGGCTGTGCAGGATGCGCTGGATGAAGCCTCCAAAGGCCGCACCACGCTGATGGTCGCGCACCGCCTGTCGACTGTGCAGAATGCCGATGAGATTGTCGTGCTGAAGGCGGGGCAGGTGATTGAACGCGGAACCCATGAGGCGCTCTTGGCAGCAGACGGCGAATATGCCGATATGTGGGCGCGACAAGCCAAACGGGACGCCCTCACCGTCGCAGCTGCCGAATAGGAGGCCCACGCCGATGACAGACGAAGATTTCAGCCGCAAGAGCTTTCCGTGGTTGCGGGCCGGGTTTGACCTGGAAGGCTATGTCGGCGCGCTGGCCGCCTGGCTGGTTGGGATTCTGTTGGGAATTGTCTGGGGGCCGCTTTTCTGGATCGGCTTTTTCGCCGCCATCGTGATTCTGTTCGCCACGCGCACGGCGGAGCGAACGCCGCCGGAAGCCGAAGACCTGATTACAGCGCCGACGGACGGGCTGGTCGTCTCCGTCGGCGGCGCCACCCCGCCGGATGAGCTGCGCCTTGAAGGGGCCGGCTGGACGCGGGTCCGGATCTCGGTCGGGCCGACCAAGACCAATGGCATTCATGCGCCGATGGACGGCGCGATTGACCATGTCATCCTGGAAACCGGCGACCCGGCGGCCTTTGCCGCGATGAAACCAGATCGTCCGGGCCTCGCGGTGGCTTATGTCTCGCTGGAAAGTGGTGCGCGCTCGGTGGGCCTGCGCCTAGCGACGGGCGGCCTTGGTCCACGGCTCGAAATCGCCAATGAAGCCGGGGACGCCGTCCGGCTGGGCCGCAATATCGGGACGCTGCGGCTGGGCGGTTGGTGCGACCTGTATGTGCCATCAGATGTCGAGGTCCTGCCGCGCCCGGGCCAGACGCTGGTCTGCTCTGAAACCGTCATTGGCCGGTTCGGGAGCGCCAGTGCAGATCTGTTCGAAAACGACATGCAAACCGCTGCCCCGGTCGAGGCGGACGATGCGCCCGCAGACGAGGACGAGCCCATCGAAGCCGAGCTTGTCATCGATGAGGAAGACGAACTGACTCTCGAGGAACTGGCGGGTGAAGACGCCACGTCCGACGAGGATGAGGAAGAAGACGTCTCGGAAATGTTTGCCCGCCTGCGCAAGGAAGCCAAGAAAATCCAGGATGAGGATTAGGCGACCGAGCTGCGGCTCGTTCATTGACCTTTAATCAAAGCAGTTGCATGTGGCGCGCGTCGCAGCGCGTTTATCCGCGCATGAGACCGGCAGCGTGAATCGCAACCTGGCCCTGGCCAGCTTGAGCCCGTCTCTTCAGACCTGAATCTCCCAAACGCCCTCTTTCGCGCAGGCCGTTCCCGATCACGCCCCTCACATAGGGGATTGGGCGCTTGTGGCCATGAAGCCTGTCAGCGCCCGCACACAGAAAGATTTCTTGTGACCACATTTACCGACATGGATCTGCACAAGCAGGTCCTGAAAGCTGTCACAGCCGAAGGATATGACACGCCCACGCCGATCCAGGCGCAGGCCATCCCGCACTTGCTGGAGGGCCGCGACATGCTGGGCATCGCCCAGACCGGCACCGGCAAGACCGCAGCCTTCGCGCTGCCCACGCTCGATTTCCTGCTCGAAGAGCCGGAGCCCCGCAAACCGAAACATACGCGCGTGCTGGTGCTTGCCCCGACTCGCGAACTGGCGGGTCAGATCGCTGACAGTTTCCGCACCTATTCGAAATACATGGATTGCGTCACCCACACCGTGTTTGGCGGGGTGAAGATCAATCGCCAGATCCGCGACCTCCAGAAAGGCTGTCATGTCCTGGTCGCCACACCGGGGCGTCTGCTGGACCTGATGAACCAGGACGCCGTGCGTCTGCGCGACGTCGAAGTGCTTATCCTCGACGAAGCAGACCAGATGCTCGACATGGGCTTTATCCATGACCTGCGGAAGATCATTGCCGAGGTGTCGGAGGATCGCCAGACGCTGCTTTTCTCGGCCACGATGCCGAAACTGATCGAGGACCTCGCCGGCAAATATCTCGATGATCCGGTTCGCGTTTCAGTGGCCCCTGAGAGCACCACAGCTGAGCGCGTCACCCAGGGCGTGCTGCACGTGCCGAACAATCACAAGCTGCCAGTGCTCGGCAAACTGCTCGAGGATCCGGACATTGACCGGGCTCTGGTCTTTACCCGCACCAAGCATGGCGCAGATAAAGTGGTGCGCAAACTGATGGCCAAAGGCCACAAGGCCCTGGCGATCCACGGCAACAAGTCGCAATCCCAGCGTCTGAAAGCGCTGGCAGCGTTCAAGTCCGGCGACTGCCGCATCCTGATCGCCACCGACATTGCTGCGCGCGGCATCGATATTGATGGCATCAGCCACGTCATCAATTTCGAGATGCCGAATGTGGCCGAACAATATGTCCACCGGATCGGGCGCACCGCCCGGGCGGGAAAGGACGGCATTTCGATTTCGCTGGTCGCGGAAGACGAGCTCTACTACCTGCGCGAAGTCGAGAAGATTACGCGGATGGAGGTTGAAATCCTGCCGACGCCGGAAGGGTGTGAGGATTTCATGCTCCCGACGCCGGACCCGTCTGTCCGTGTGCGCAAACCAAAAGGCCCGTCGCGGCGCTCGGGCAAGCCACCGCAGCAAGGTTCGCGGCGCAATCGCCCGGATGGTGCGTCCAAGTCCAAGATGCGCTCGCGCAAACGGCCGGGCAAGAACCAGCGCAAGCGCGATCGTGAGAAGGTGAGCGTCTAAATTTCGATGCGGTTTCCCGTTTTGCCAACGCCAGTTGGCAGCCATGGCGGCTGGCCGATGTGTTCGTGTGTGGTCTCGACCGCCATGGATCCTGACTTGCGTCAGGACGGCGGGACCCGGTGGTTCGCCTGTTCCTCCTCTGTCTCCGTAGTCCCAGGCCCGGCCCAGGACCTCTCGCAAAGATCTCCCGAATGCGCCTCCAAGCGCTCTGCCCAGCCTGGTCTGGGCAGTCCATCACGAAATCCTGCCGCGAGGATCGGGAGCGATGATGTCCTTCCCGATCTTTCCCGAGAGTCCTCGTGCTGGACCCCACGGTCAAACCGTGGGGAGCGTCGTTGAGAGGGTTGGACCAAAAGCGGCTGGATCCCAGACAAATGCTGGCGAGTTTTCCGGGATGACAGTTTGAATCTGCTAAGCCTCGATTCGAATTGTACCTACTCGTCCTCGGGCCCTGAGTTCATCCAGTTGAAAACAGGCTTCAGAGGCAGGGCCCAGCCGATTCCTGCCACGACGAAGAAGATCAGGGTCATCCATTTCGGTGCGGTGGCGAGTTGCGTTCCGAGCGTCGCGGCGCCCCAGATCCAGAAAATCAGGAAAGCGATGACAATGACACTGGCGACAAGGCGACGCTGAGATCTGGGCATGAACTGCTTTTTCCTGGTTCCTGCGACCGTGTGGCCGATTGCTGTTCGGGGCTGGGGCATCAAATAGAGCGCATTATGCCTGACGCAACTTCTCCTGATGCCGCACGTTGGATGCGCCGGTGGCTGATCCTGATCGGTCTCATGGTTTATGCCATGATCCTGATTGGCGGCGCCACGCGGTTGACCGATTCTGGCCTCTCCATCACCGAATGGGAGCCGATCAAAGGCGCGCTGCCGCCATTTGGCGAGGGCGCCTGGCTGGCAGAGTTTGAAAAGTACAAGCAGACAGCCGAATTCCAGCAGCAGAATTACAATATGACGATGGGCGAGTTCCAGTACATTTACTGGTGGGAATGGGGCCATCGCCTGTTTGGCCGCCTGATCGGCCTGGTCGCAATCGCCGGGTTCGTCTGGTTTGCCGCAAAGCGCTGGATGTCGCGCAAATGGGTGGTTCGGCTCGCTGTGTTGATCGCGCTGGGCGGTCTGCAGGGCTTTATCGGCTGGTGGATGGTGGCGAGCGGGATTGGCGACACGGATCGTCTAGATGTCGCGCCGTATCGTCTGATGACGCATTTTGGCCTGGCCTTGCTGATCATCGCGATCACCGCCTGGTACTGGCTCGATCTTGGCGAACAAGACCGGATCGAGACGCCGCAACGCTTGCGCGTCATCGCCCTGGCCTTGCTGATCCTGACCAGTATCCAGATGCTCAGCGGAGCTTTGGTCGCGGGCCTCGATGCCGGGCGCACCTATACCGACTGGCCGCTCATGGCGGGCGAGCTAATCCCGGGGCATTATCTGGATGAGCAGCTCGGCCTGCGCAGCCTGTTTGAAGGCCGGGCGGCGACGCAGTTCAATCACCGCTTCTTTGCCTATACTTTGCTTGCCATGGCTGTGATCGGCGCCTTGCTTGCGCGTGGTACGGCGAGTTCGAAGGGTTTCCACATCGTCGCGGGCCTGGTCACGGCTCAAGCGATCTGGGGCATTATCACGCTCGTCAATGCCGCACCGCTTCCCGTCGCGCTGGTTCACCAGGGGTTGGGCGTTGTGGTTCTGCTAGCGGCCGTCTGGCTGGTCTGGGTCACTCGGCCGGAGCGTATCCAATCGGGTCCATCGTCACCTGACTTGGATCAATAAAGACGACCGTATGCGCGCCGCGCACATCCAGTCCGGCAATCACGATCAGGCCGCCTGGATAACCGCCGCTGCGGGCATCGCCTGTGGCTGCCATATCGACCGGCCGCGTCGGCGGGCGCACGCTGATACCATCCAGGACCGTGAAGGTTTCGACAGCGCCTGCCGCATCCGTGAACGAATAGCCGCCAAGATCATCGAGCACGAACCGATAGGTCTTGCCGCGATGGTTGACCTCCGTCGCCGCGATAACCGGATCGGTGTACACGCGGGCGTCTCCGTCAGAGAGGGCGCAGGCTGAAATATCCCGGGCCGCCGGAATCGGCTCGTTCAGAAGCAGGACCAGGTTTTCGCCCACCTCGACGATGCGACCCGTATGCAGCGTGCGGCGCTCCTCCTGGGTCCAGAAGCCGATGCGCATGACGCCGTCACTGTCGAGCACAGGACCGGCGCTGCACAGCCCCTCGATCCGGCCGTCTGTGTCATCGTCCAGCGGGTAGGGCAGGGGCTGATCCAGTTCACCGCCATGGATATAGAGAGACAGGTCGCCGGAATTCGTGATGCCCGGAAAGATCGTGACCGGCGTGTCCTGCAGCATCATGTAGCGGCCATCGGCGACCTGCGAGACGCCCATATCTGCCTTGTCCGTGACGCGTTCGCCCTCGAAATCGAGGAATTGCAGGCCGCCATCCTCATAGGAGACCGCAACCGTGGAGCCGACCTGATCGGCCAGGGCGACGCTGGCAATGGCGGAGCCGAGGTCTTTTGTCTGCCACACGGCGGGCAAAACCAGGCCCTCCGGATCGGCCGGTTCGACTGACTCTACAGGGGAGTCCGCGGCCTCGTCAGATGCCGGCGCTCCCCCTTGGTTACAAGCGGCTGCAAGGAAAAGCAGGGACAGCGCCAAAGGCGCGTTGACAAGGCGTTTCGCGGCGCGTAGATGCGGGCGCTTGAACATTATCCAATAACTCCGAATGAGAGGCTCCGGCGGAGCAATGAAAACTTATAACGCACCTGCCGACGTTGAGAACAAATGGATCGTCATCGACGCGACCGATGTCGTTGTGGGTCGTCTTGCTTCCTACGTCGCCAAACGTCTGCGTGGCAAGCACCGCGCTGACTTCACGCCTCACATTGACACCGGCGACCATGTCGTTGTGATCAATGCTGAGAAAGCGAAATTCACTGGCAACAAGCTGGCGGACAAAGTCTACTATCGTCACACCGGTCACCCGGGCGGCATCAAAGAGACCACAGCTGGCAAAATCATGTCGGGTCGTTTCCCCGAGCGCGCCATCGAAATGGCGGTGAAGCGCATGATGCCAAAAGAAAGCACACTGGCTCGCAAACAGTTCGGCAAGCTGCGCGTCTATGCTGGCGCTGAGCACCCGCACGAGGCCCAGGGCCCGGAAGCGGTCGACTTTGCGGCCATGAACACCAAGAACACGAAGGTCTCTTAAAGATGGCTGAAACTGCACAATCCCTCGAGGACCTGAAGGACGTCACCGAAGGCGAAGGCGCTGCGGAGTTGGCTCCGATCACCGCTGAGCCAAAGATTGACGAGCATGGCCGCTCTTACGGCACCGGTCGCCGCAAGTCTGCCACGGCCCGCGTCTGGCTGAAGCCAGGCTCTGGCAAGATCACCATCAATGGCAAGGATCAGGAAGAGTATTTCGCTCGCCCGGTTCTGCGTATGGTTCTGGAGCAGCCGCTGGTCGAAGCTGACCGCCGCACCCAGTATGATGTCGTTGCCACCGTCAAAGGCTCTGGCCTGTCTGGTCAGGCTGGTGCTGTTCGTCACGGGATTGCCCGTGCCTTGGTCAATTTTGAACCAGAACTGCGTCGCACTCTGAAGCCGTTCGGCTTCCTGACCCGTGACCCGCGCGTTGTCGAGCGGAAGAAGTATGGCCGTGCGAAAGCCCGTCGTAGCTTCCAGTTCTCCAAGCGCTAAGCGTTACGGTTTATTTGAACACGTGATAAAGGCGCTCCCGCGGGGCGCCTTTTTCGTATCTGAAACAAGAGTTTGGCCATGACTGATAAGACGAAACTGAAAGCTGCGGTGCTCGGCGCATCCGGATATACAGGCGCCGAAACGGTGCGCCTTCTGGCCGGGCACCCGCGCGTGGAAGCCGTGGCGGCCACCGGACACAGCCTGGCGGGCAAGCAGCTGTCGGAGATCTTCCCGCATCTGGCCAACGCCGACCTGCCAGTCGTAAAGGCCGAGGATGTCGACTGGGCCGATATCGATGTCGCCTTTGGCTGCCTGCCGCATGGCACCAGCCAGGACCTGATCGAAACCCTGCCGGAACATGTCCGCGTGGTCGATCTGTCCGCCGATTATCGCCTCCGCGATGCCGACCTCTATGCCGAGACTTATGGCCGGCCGCACCTCAATCCTGCCCGGACCGCTCAGGTGAAATATGGCCTACCGGAATGGCGCGGCGCTGATCTTTCCGGCGAAACGCTGGTCGCATGCCCGGGCTGCTATCCGACGGCCAGCCTGCTGGCCCTGCTGCCGATCATCGACACGATTGATCCGGACAGCGTCATCATCGATGCCAAGTCGGGCGTCTCCGGCGCCGGACGCGGCCTGAAAGAGGGCAACCTCTTCTCCGAAGCCGCCGAAGGCGTGCATGCCTATGGCGTCGGCACCCACCGGCACGCGCCCGAGATCGAGCAGGAGCTGAACCTGCAGACCGGCCGCACGGATATTGGCGTGACCTTCACCCCGCACCTTATTCCGATGACCCGCGGCGAGCTGGTGACCTGCCATGTTCGCGGCGATGTGGATCAGATCCATGCGACGCTGGTGGCGAAGTACGCCGATGCCCCCTTTGTCTCTGTCCTCCCCCTCGGCGCGCCGACCCCGGACACACGGCATGTCCGCGGCACCAATCATTGCCGCATCGCCGTTTATCCCGACCGCGTCAAAGGCCGGGTCGTGGTCATCGCGGTGATCGACAATCTGGTCAAAGGCTCCTCGGGTCAGGCCATCCAGAACCTCAACCTGATGATGGACTGGGACGAAACGCTCGGGCTAGCGGGGTTGCAGGCGCTGTTTCCGTAAAGGGGGGGCGGTACGTCTGCTTTCGGAGTCGGAGCGGACCTCAACTTGAGTTGTCATCCCGGAAAGTGCGCAGCACTTGTCCGGGACCCAGCCGTTCTGGGTCCCGGCTCTCCGCTTCGCTGCGGCCGGGATGACAAAGAAAGCATCTTGCTCCGCTAATGTCTCCTCATGACCCATAGCAGACAATTGACCCACCTCCCCTTCAAGCGCGCCCCACGGAATTTTCCGTGGGGTCCAGCACGAGATCCAGCGGCAGAGGCCGGGAGAGATGGTGTCGCTCCTGCTCTTCGCGGGCCGTGCGGGTGATGGGCTGCCCGATCAAGTCGGGCAGAGCATGCCCAGACCTGGCTGGGCAGAGCGTCTGGAGGAGCGTGCGGTTAGCGGAGTCCCCTCCGCCACGCTGTCCAATCCTCCGCCTCGTCCAGATCAACCAGCGTCGGCAGCTCAGCCACACGGGCCCCTTTCGGCAAGTTTGCCCGCACATCCGCCATCGCATGCGGCCCGGACCAGCGCACGGGCCCGAATGGGCTCCTGGTCCGTGCGGTCTTGTTCAGCCCGAACAACCAGAAACCGCCATCGCTGGCAGGGCCAAAGACAGCGTCATGCGTTTGCAGGTCCCGGATCGCATGGCGGATCAAGGCGGGGGTGAGGTCCGGCGCGTCGGCGCCAATGAACAGGACCGGACCGGGACGCGCTTCGGCGAGGCCCTTGTTCAGCCGATCTGTGAGGTCGCCCGCGCCTTGCGACCGGCGCTCCAATGCGGCGGGCCAGATCCCGCCCAGGCTTTCGCCAAGCGCCCTGTCCGGGGCGGTATAAAGGATCGGCGTCCAGGCGCCGCCCATCGCCGCGCGCATCGTCCGGGCCAGAGTCATCATCGCGATCCGCCGCGCCTGCGTCGCTGAGCCGAGGCTGCGCGCCAGCCTGGTCTTGGCGAGGCCCATTCGCGGCGGCTTGGCATAGATCAGGACCTGGGCGCGGCGCATCAGCGGACGATCTCGATCCCGATCACGCGATTGCGCTCATCCACATCAAGGATGATTTGCAGGCCGCGCAGGCTTTCATCGAGGGCGAACACATCGATCGAGCGGGCGACGCAGCCCGGTGTCCCGGCGCCCGGGTGGTCCGGCAGGTAGACATAACCCGCCTCCAATTCCTCGTCCCAGCTTGCATCCAGCGTCATGGCCCATCCTCGAATCGGGTGTTTCAGGAATAGGATTTTGCCAATTTTTCCGGACTTGCGCCAAGAAAATATCGCGTGATCAGGAAGGCATTGCGCCAGGCCCGGCGGCGCCAGCCATCGCGGTCATATTTGGCGGCGTCCGTGCGCGCTTCGGCGGACAGGAGCGTCAGGCGCTTCTTGCCCAGCGCGCGGACAATTTTGACGTCTTCCATGAAGGGAGTGTCAGGATAGCCGCCAATTTCAGTGTAGAGCTTTTTCGACAGCATCAGGCCCTGGTCCCCATAAGGCAGGCCAAGCGTGCGGGCTCGCCAGTTGGCCCGCCGTGCCACGATTTTGGCCATGGGATGGTCAGAGCGATAGGCCAGTGTGAAGGCGGCGGCCGTGTCGGCGCGGTCGGTCATATGGCTCTTGGCCCGTTCGGCCCAGTCGCGCGACAGCGCCGTATCAGCGTGCAGGAAGAGCAGCCAGTCCCCGCGGGCCTGTTCGGCGCCATGGCGGAGCTGCGCGGCGCGGCCTTTTTCCGGGGCTGAGAACACGCTTGCGCCCGCGCCTTCGGCCAGCCGACGGGTCTGATCCTCGCTACCGCCATCGACCAGGATGACCTCGCGGATCAGGCCGGATTCCAGTCCGGGCATCAGCGAGGACAGGCACAGCGGCAAGACGCGCTCGGCATTAAGAGCCGGGATGACGATCGAGAGCGGGGCGGGCATTTTCAGCTAGAGCTTCCAAGTGCCCAGATTGAGCTAAGAATTAGTCCGGCCGAGATACGAGCCCATCGAAACCATGCAAACGCGAACCCGGTCACCAAGCCGACTCCCCAACCCAGCAAGACTGCAGGTACGTTCGAAAACCCAAATAGGAGCGTTCCGGCAAGGAATGTGCTCATCCCGGCAATCGCGCCCAAAAGCGCGAACGTGATCCAGACATTGGCGACGCGACCCATTGTGGTTTTCTCTTTCTCGATCACACCTCCACCCCCATCTCTTTCAACCGCGCTTGCACCAGTAGCAAATCCCGCCAGGCGCGGCTCTTGTCCTGCGGGCGGCGCAGGAGATAGGCCGGGTGGAACATCGGGACCAGCGGTACCCGCGTTCCGGCCGGCGTCTCGAACGGCCGCTCCGAGCCGCGCAGGCGCATGATCCCGGTCTTGGTGTCGAGCAGGGATTTCGCCGCCACGCCGCCGGTCGCGATAATGATCTTCGGCTGGGCCAGATCGACCATCCGGTTCACGAACGGGCGACAGACGGCAAGTTCATCCGCTTCCGGATTGCGGTTGCCGGGCGGGCGCCAGTAATTGACGTTGGAGATGAACGTATTGGTCTTGCGATCGAGCTGAATGGCGGCGAGCATCTTGTCGAGCAGCTGCCCCGCCTTGCCGACAAAAGGCAGGCCGATCCGGTCCTCCTGACCGCCAGGGCCTTCGCCGAGGATCATGACCGGCGCCTCGAGCGTGCCATCATAGACGACCGTTTTCTCGCAGAGCTGTTTCAGCGGGCAGCCGTCGAAGCTCTCAATCGCCGTTTTCAGGGCAGCGAGCGAATCAGCTGCAGCCGCGAGCGCTTCGGCCTCCTTGATCCAGTCCGGGAGGGATTTCTGCGAGTTTCGGCGTGATTTGCGCGAGTTTCGGACTTCTCCTGGTGTCTCACGCGGAGGGTCTTGAATTGCAGGGGCGTGCGCTTCGCTAGCGCCTGTGCCTGTGGCCTGCTGTGCCTGCACTGCAGCCTCGATCTCGCCCTGGTCAACAGCGACTCCCATCTCCTCCCACCACTCGGTGAGCGCCTTTAACGCTAGGGCAGAGGCATTTTGGGGCATTGTGACCTTGTAAACTTTGGCTAAAGAGAAGGGCGAATAGTGGATTATACCTAAATGGCGCGCAAGTCGTGCTGCCAGCTTTTGGGAGAGAATTGATGAGCGAACGCGAGTCCATGGAATTTGACCTGGTGATTGTCGGAGGCGGCCCTGCGGGTCTGGCAGCTGCAATCCGCGCGAAACAGTTGGCAAATGAGGCCGGCGAGGAGCTGGAAGTTGTGGTTCTGGAGAAGGGCGGCGAGATTGGCGCGCACATTCTCTCAGGCCTGGTGCTGGATCCGAAAGCTCTGGACGAGCTGATTCCGGACTGGCGTACGCGCGATGACCGCCCGATTCGAACCGAGGTGAATGCAGACAAGTACAAGCTGCTTGGGCCAAACGGGTCGATGGCGATGCCGACCTTTGCGTTCCCGCCCTTCATGCACAATCATGGCTGCTATATCGGCTCGCTAGCCAATGTCTGCCGCTGGCTCGGCGAGCGTGCCGAAGAACTGGAAGTCCAGGTCTTCCCGGGCTTTGCCGCCTCTGAAGTGGTCTATGGCGAGAATGGCGAAGTGCGCGGCGTTGTCGCCGGCGTCATGGGCATTGCCGAGGATGGCAGCCACAAGCCAGACTATGAGCCTGGCATGGAACTGCTGGGCAAGTACGTCCTGTTCGCAGAAGGCGCCCGCGGCTCGCTGACAAAGGAAGTCAAAGCCAAATATGACCTCGAAGCCGATTGCGATCCGCAGAAATACGGCATCGGTCTGAAAGAGGTCTGGAAAGTCCCGGCCGATCATCCTGAATTTAGCTCCGGCTACGTCCAGCATACCTTTGGCTGGCCAGTGAAGGACAAGGACGGCAATGGCGGTGGGTTCCTCTACCATTTCTCCGAAGGTGGCGAGAATTATGTCTCGGTCGGCTATGTGGTGCACCTGAATTACAAGAACCCGCACCTGTCACCCTATGACGAGTTCCAGCGCTACAAGCACCATGACGACATCTCTAAATTCCTGAAGGGGGGCAAACGCGAGGCCTATGGCGCCCGGGCGATCACGTCCGGTGGCATTCAGTCCATTCCGAAGCTTGCCTTCCCAGGCGGCGCTCTGATTGGCTGCTCGGCCGGATTTGTGAACCTGCCGCGGATCAAAGGCACCCACAATGCGATGAAGACCGGCATGCTGGCCGCCGAGGAAGCGGTGGCTGCGCTGCGTGACGGTCGCGCCTCGGATGAGCTGAACACCTATCAGCAGGCCGTCCGCGACAGCTGGGTCTGGACCGACCTGGCCCGCGTGCGCAACGTGAAGCCGCTCATGTCGCGTTATGGCACCATGCCGGGGGCAGTGCTCGGCATGCCGGACATGTGGCTGCGCTATATGCTTGGCTTTGGCTACATCCCGCAGCTCAAGCATGGCAAGGCGGACCATGAATATCTGAAGCCAGCCAGCAAGTTCAAACCGATCGAGTATCCGAAACCGGATGGCGTTCTGAGCTTCGACAAGCTGACCAATGTGTCCTTCACCAACACCTATCATGCCGAGGATCAGCCCAAGCACCTGAAAGTGGCCGATCTGGCCCTGCAGAAATCGTCCGAGCATGACGTCTTCAACGGCCCGTCGGCGCGCTATTGCCCGGCGGGTGTGTATGAGTGGATCGAAGAAGACGGCAAGGAGCCGGTCTTCCAGATCAATTCGCAGAACTGCATCCACTGCAAGACTTGCGATATCAAGGATCCGAACCAGAACATTAACTGGGTCACACCGGAAGGCGGCGGCGGTCCAGCCTATCCGAATATGTAGGTTGGGGCCGCGGGGATGCGCGAATACACGTTCAAACCCGCGCCGGTTCGCAAGGAACAGACCTGGGCGATCAAGGATGGACATTTGATGCGGCGAGGCGGCGCGAATGCGCTCAGCCTCGCCGCTGTCATTTCAGCCAGCTGGAACACCGTTACCTATCGCGGAACGCGCAGCGCCTGGCTGCACCTCAAGTCCGATGAGGGCGTCACCAAGATCGAATGCAATGATCAGGGCGGCGGGCGTGATGAGTTCTTCGCACTGGTTCAGGCGATCCTGTCGGAACTGCAACGCCTGCGGCCAGATCTTGAGATCGAACAAGGCTATTCGGAGCCTTGGCGCATGGCGTTGTTTATCCTCGGCATTGCGGGCACGCTGCTCGGATTTTTCCTGATCTATGTCGGGGTAACAGACATGACCGGTCGCGGTTCGGTGGAGGCTTCGATTGCCGGCCTCGCTCTGGTGATCCTGATGTTTCCGGTTGCCTGGACTTGTCGCCCGAACATGAAAGCGAAGACCAGCCCCCCGCGGGATCTGGCGCGCGAGATTGCCTTATATGGCGGACCGCCGGTGACGGATCCAGAGGGCGATTCCGGCGAGGCATAGGCCCCAGAAGACGGCAAATGGCGCCGCACCGCCCCCTTGTGCCGCGATATAGGCCGCCGCGGCGCTGACCGCGCTGAAGCCCCAGTACAGGATCGCCACATCGAGATGGCTCCAGCCGCTGGCAATCATCCGCTGATAGGCATGATCGAGATGCGGCTGGAGCCAGTTGCGTCCATGCCTGGCGCGCCAGATCAGGGTCATCAACACATCGACCAGGAAGGGCAAGGCGAGCGTGGCCACGGTCCAGATATCAAGGCCCGAGACCAGGCTGAGCGCGGCGAACAAGGCGCCGAGCCCCAGGGCCCCCGCATCGCCAACATAGAGCGTGCCACGGAGATTGTGCAGCAGGAACCCTGCGATAGCGCCGAACAGGGCGAACCAGAACACACTAAAGCCCCAGTCACCGACAACGCTTCCAGTGATGGCGAGGCCGATCAGCATGATGGTCAGCGACCCAATGGCCAGGCCGTTTGATCCATCGATAAAGTTGACCGCGTTGGTGAACACCAGGAGCCACGCGGCGCTGCCAATGACCAAAATGAACGGCAAAGTGACATCACCCCAGGGCGAAGAGAGAGCTGTCGGTACAAGGCCGAAGACAGTGACACCCAGGCAAATCGCGGCAAGCGCGAACAGTTTGAGCTTTGTATTCGCTGTCCAGATGTCGTCCCAAAGGCCGAGCAGGAACGCGCCCACGACGAAAATCACCACGGTTTCGTGCCCCCGGATGAAATCAGCCAGAGCCGAACCGAACTGCGCAACCCCCGAGCCAGGATCGCCGCCCCAGGCAAGGATCAGAATGAAGAAGCTAATCAAGCCGCCCACCAAAGCGCCTGCGGCAATGGCAACACCCCCCAGGCGCGGAATGGCGACAGTTTGTTGTTTGCGGCCACCATCTGGCGCATCGACCACGCCGGATCGCTTTACCAGCGCAACCACGGCGAGGCAGATGGCAAAGCTGAGCAGCGCAAACCCAGCTGCAGCGATGGCGAGCTCAGCGGTCAATGCCCGGCTCCCAGCATGCTTGCCCGGACCCACTGGCTTTCGCTGCCTGCGGTCAGAGAAGCAGCCGCAGCCTCTGCGGCTTTCATCGTGTCAAATAGCGCAAAACAGGTTGCCCCGGAGCCGCTCATGCGGATCAGCCGCGCGCCCGGCACGGCCTGCAGCATGGCAAGCGTGCGGGTGATCTCCGGATGCTTGCTCATGGCCGGCGTTTCGAGGCTGTTTTCGGTATTGTCTCGCAGCCAGGACAGAAAGGCGCGGAGCGCCGTGCGATTGTCGGGCAGTGGGGGATGTTCGGGGATTTCGGCGGGCGCCACGGCGTCATAAGCCGCAAAGACGGGGCCGGTTGGGCAGGCGATCCCGGGATTGACCAGGACGGCCGGGATGCGCGGCACACTCAGCACAGGGTCGAAGGTTTCACCTTCGCCGGTCATCAGGCCAGGCAAGTTGCGAAAACAGGCCAGAACATCGCCGCCAATCAGCGGCGCGATCGTCTCGGCCATGGTCTGCGCTGTTTCTCCGCCATGTGCACGTACGATCAGGCGCAGCGCCGCGCCTGCATCAGCAGAGCCGCCGCCAATGCCCGCCGCACAAGGCAGGTTCTTGATCAAGCGAAAGGCGAGTGGCGGGGCGCCGCCATCCAGCGCATCATTCATGGCGCGTGCCGCCTTGAGCACCAGATTGTCCTTGGCCGGGCCAGACTGGTCAGCATAGGGGCCGTCAACGGCGAGGCTGAAATGACTGGCTGGTTCGGCGGTCAACACGTCGGCGGTGTCCACATCTGCGAAAGCGACCAATGAGATCAGATTGTGCCGACCATTGTCTTTCGGGGGCCCGACATGCAGCGAGAGGTTGATCTTTGCGGGTGCAAATTCCGACAATTTTGTCATGGGTAGGCAGGCGCCTGCACATCATTTGCTGCCTGAAGCAAAGCAACTCCGCCCGCCAGTTTGCGTGTCAGCAGATCACGCTCTTCCTCATCGGTCGCGTATTTCAGCGCGCGCTCCCACTGGAAACCGGCTTCCTTGAACCGCCCCACCTGCCAATAGGCGTCGCCCAGATGATCGAGGATTTCCGAAATCGTCGGCTCGAGCTGGGCTGCGCGTTCGAGATAGAAAATGGCGCGCTCATAATTGCCAAGCTTGTAATGTGCCCAGCCAAGGCTGTCCGTGATCGCGCCATTGTCCGGCTCATAGCGCAAAGCCGTCTCGATCAGGGCCAGGCCCTCATCCAGGTTGATGCCGCGATCAATCCAGCTATAGCCGAGATGATTCATGATGGCGGGATTGTCAGGCCGCAGGTTCATCGCTGTCTGCAGATCATTCTCGGCGGGCGGCCATTCGCCAAGACGCTCGCGGGCGCCGCCGCGCGCATAATAGATCCGCCAGTCATAATGGCCTTCAGCTTCGTCGGCTTCGATAATCTCGGTAAAGGTGTGCTCCGCCTCGCCATCGCGTCCGAGCGATTGCAACAAGTCGGCCAGTTGGACGCGAATATTGCGATTGTCGGTTCGGGCCAGGGTTTCACGCGCAATGGTCAGGGCCTCATCATCTCGCCCTTCGCGTCGTAACGCCCAGGCCAGTTGTCCCTGCGCGCTAGTATGATGGATCGAGTCATTCGGGATCGATTGCAGCAAGGCAATGGCTTCGACCCGTCGGTCAAACTGATCGAGTACATCGGCCCAAAGGGTCTTGGCAACATCCAGGTCCGGGTCGAGATAACTGGCAATCGCGAAATAGGCGGCCGGCGCGTCATTATAGCTCTGCGCCGCCTGGGGCGCTGTGGCGAGATAGAAGGCAAGCGCTGTGCCCTGCGCTGCAGAATAGGTCGGCATCGGCCTGACAGCCCCCGCTTCGATCTCCTCGGCGAGTGCGGTAAGGGCCGGGTGGCGCCCAACTTCGGTTCGGAAAGCCTGCAAGCGTTGCAGCGCTTTTTCATCCTGACCATCCAGGGCGAGCAACCGAGCTTCGGCTTCGACGCCGACCGCCAGGCGAGCGCTCAGATCGAACAAATAGCCCAGGTCCGAACGCGCGGACGCTGCGTCGCCCGTGTTCGCTTTCATGATTGCCGCGAGAGTCTGGCCCATCAGCGTGTACAGTCCGTCATCACCGCCCGCTTGTTGTTGCAGCAGGATGGCGGCTTGCGGATCTGTCTCAAGCAGGTTCCAGGCGGCGAGGCTACGCGCCAGCATGGCGTGATAATCATTGCGCCAGGGCTGGTTCAGTCGCGCCAGGGCGGCGTCAGCGTCGCCTTTCCGCGTGGCTTCTACGGCGAGCAGCAGGCGCGGCAGCTCTGTTTCTTCCAACGTTTTGGGCGGCAAGCGTTTGGCCAGCAGGACCGCGCGTTCAACCTCGCCGATACGCAAAACAGAGAAGATGGCCTGTTCTGCCACCCAAGGATCATCCTGAACGCTGCGCAGCAGCCGGGCATATTGGCGCGCGGCCGTATGGGCGTCATCGGTCAGGCCTGCATACTTGGCGACGGCATAGGTGCTGAGCGTATCAATTTCCTGACGCAGCTGCGTATCCGCCTCGGCCCGCGCGAGGATTTCGGACGGCGTGCCGGAACCGCTTGAGACACAAGCGGAGACGCTCAAACAGCATGCTGAAAGCAAAAGCGCGCGAAACATAGTCTGCCTTGTCTCAACCACCGTGGTTTCAGGCAAGTAAAAGTGTGAAATTTAATTGGCGGTCAATGCCTGGGCTGCAGGCCCTAATGCGCCCGGCTGACACAGAAATCGGCCAGATCCGACAAGGCCTTGGTCCAGTCGCTCTCCGGCAATGCGCGTAGCGCTGCTTTGGCGAGTTCCGCATAGGCCCTGGCTTCGACCAGCGTGGCTTCCGCGGCACCGGTGGAGCGAATGAGATAGATGGCGTGGGCGAGATCGCCTTCTGCTTGAAGCTCCGGATTGAGCACTCTGTCCCAGAAGTCCTGGTCATCGGAGCTGCCGCGTCGCCGTGCGATAATCACAGGCAGCGTCGATTTGCCTTCCCGGAAATCGTCGCCCACGGCTTTGCCAATCACAGAGGTCGTGCCGCCATAATCGAGGGCGTCATCAATGATCTGAAAGGCGAGACCGAGATTCTTGCCATAGGCGGCGAGCGCTGCGGCATAGGGTTCGCCTTGCGGGCCGGCAGACAGGGCGCCCGCTTCAGCGGCTGCTTCGAATAGTGCGGCAGTCTTGGCCTCGATAATGGCGAGATACTCTTCCGTCGGCAGATCCGTCCGGCTGGCTGCGGCCAGCTGGTGCACTTCGCCTTCGGCAATCACCGAAGAGGCCTGGGACAGAATGCGCAGGATCTCCAGGCTGCCGGTTTCGACCATCAAGGTGAAGGCGCGGGCAAACAGGAAGTCGCCAACGAGAATGGAGGCATTATTGCCCCAGACATTCTTGGCCGCTTTCTTGCCGCGGCGCAGATCACTGTCATCAACCACATCATCATGCAGCAATGTGGCGGTGTGGATGAACTCTACGGCGGTCGCGAGGGCATGGGTTCCGCTATTCGTTCCCCCGCAGGCATGCGCCGCCGCCATCGTGATCATCGGGCGCAGACGCTTGCCGCCAGCCGACACGATATAGCCGGACAAATCGGGAATGACATCGACCGGGCTTTTTGCGCGTTCGATCAGCAAGGCCTCCGTCGCCGCGAGGTCGTCGCTGAGCATGTCCTGCAGACGCTCGACAATCGTGTCGATGCCTGAGTCGCGGGAGGGGTTGGTTTGCGCTGTCACGCCGGAAGTCCTATGTCACTTTTGCTTCGCTTGCCATACAGGTAGCGCAAATTTGACCTCCCGCAGCTGCGGTAAGCCACCGCATGTGACATATTTGGAGAAACGGACGTGGAAGAAGTGTTTCGCACCAATGATCTGGTGAAAC
This sequence comes from Hyphomonas sp. Mor2, assembly GCF_001854405.1. Lineage (GTDB taxonomy): Bacteria > Pseudomonadota > Alphaproteobacteria > Caulobacterales > Hyphomonadaceae > Henriciella. Next base: position 2,108,902 of record NZ_CP017718.1, on the reverse strand, counting down.
TGTCCTATATCAAACACGTGCTTCAGGAAGAGGGGATCGAACCGTTCGTTCTCGACGAGCACACGGCGATGATTGATGGCCGTGGTCCAATGGTTCCGATCCGCATCACCGTACGCGAAGATCTGGCCGACCGGGCGCGTTTTCTTCTCCGCGATCTGGAGAAGGATGCGTGACGGCATTTACGGTCGACGATTTCTATTCCGGGCGGCTCAAGGTCTACCAACCGAAACAAGGCTTTCGCGCCGGAACGGACAGTCTGTTATTGGCCTCGGCGCTCGACCGCTTCACTGAAGGGGAAGTGCTCGAGATAGGCTGCGGCGCCGGCGGCGCGCTGCTTCCGGCGGCACACCGGCTCAAACGCGCAAGTTTCACAGGGCTGGAGCTTGATGCACAGATGATCGAGCTGGCCGAGAAAGGCATTGACGCGAACGGGTTTCGAGATCGCGTCACGCTGGCACATCGCAGTGCCGGGGATTTGCCGGAGACCTGGCAGAACCGGTTCGATCTGGTGTTCTCCAACCCGCCCTTCTTTGAGCTTGGCACCATTCAAACGCCGGGCATCGGGAAAGAGGCGGCGTATCTGGAAAGCATCACGTTGAAGGATTGGATCAACGCCATGCTGTTCGCGCTTCGGCCGAAAGGGACGCTTGTCATGGTGCACCGGGCCGCGGATCTTGCGAGAATTCTGTCTGTTATCGAGCGCCAGACGGGTGAGATCACGGTCCTGCCGATCCATTCTTATCCGGGCGCTGAGGCCAAACGCGTCCTCGTGCGGGCACGAAAAGGCCTGCGCTCGGGCCCGATGCGGCTGCTCGAACCGCGCTATCTCTATGACGAGAAAGGCGGCGACCGGCAGGGCTGGACCCTCGCCATGCAGCGCGATGGCGCGGAGATTGACTGGAATTAAGCTTTCCGCCCGCTTGCCCCAAGGCGCAGAGCGGAGTAGTCGGAGCACTGATCTTCAAGGGCTATTCCTGCAATGACTGCACCTGTCGCCAAACCCAAGCCGAACTCCTTTCAGGACCTGATCCTGCGCCTGCAAAACTATTGGGCGGAGCAGGGCTGCGCCATCCTGCAGCCTTATGACATGGAAGTCGGCGCGGGCACCTTGCATCCGGCGACGGTCCTGCGCGCCCTCGGCCCGAAGGATTGGCGCGCGGCCTATGTGCAGCCCTCACGCCGTCCGGCCGATGCGCGCTATGGTGAGAACCCGATGCGGCTCGGCCATTATTATCAGTATCAGGTCATCCTGAAACCGAACCCGAAAAACCTCCAGGATCTCTACCTGAACTCGCTCTACGAGATCGGCATCGATCCAACCGTGCATGATATTCGCTTTGTCGAGGATGATTGGGAAAACCCGACCGTCGGCGCCTGGGGCCTCGGCTGGGAGGTTTGGTGCGACGGCATGGAAGTCAGCCAGTATACCTATTTCCAACAGGTTGGCGGCTTGGACGTCTTCCCAGTGTCGGGCGAGTTGACTTACGGCCTCGAACGCCTCGCCATGTATGTGTTCGGCGTCGACAATGTCTATGACCTACCCTTCAACGCGCCGGACAGCGACACGCCGCTAAGCTATGGTGACGTGTTCATCGAGAATGAGCGCCAGCAATCGGCCTTCAACTTCGAGCATTCCGATGTCGAGATGTTGCAGCGCTGGTTCACAGACTGTGAGAACCAGTCCAACGCGCTACGCGCAGCGGACAAACCCTTGCCCGCCTATGATTTTGCGCTGAAGGCGAGCCATGTCTTCAACCTGATCGACGCCCGCGGGGCGATCTCGCCGACCGAGCGCCAGGCTTTTATCGGCCGGGTCCGGGATCTCGCCCGCGGCGCCGCCGAACAATGGGCCCAACAGGAAGCGGAGCGCGCCGACGCATGAGGAAGGCGCTGGCCGGTCTTCTGATCCTCGCCGCCGCGGCCTGCAGCCCGACGCCCGGTTCGCCCGCGCTTTACAACGACAGAGACATGCAGAACGCCGTCAGCGAAGCGCGGCGCACGCTGCCGGTCTTTTTTGAGGCCTGGCAGAGCGAGATCGACGCCAATTCTGATTTCCGCGTCACCGTGATCATGCCCTCCAGCGCCTATGGCCGCGACTATGAGGAGCTGTCCAATATTCGCCAGGAATTTGCGGGCTTTATTGGCGAGACTTCAGGCGGCGCCGAGGTGCCTTTCCTGACCGCGGACATTGCCGACTGGCGGTTCAAGGATGGCGAGCAGTATCGCGGCGGCTATACGCGCCGGGTCATGTTCGACATGACCGAGGCCGACATTCCGAACCTGCGCGACCAGTTCCATGAGGAGCCGCTGCCATGAGCCAGGAGGGCAAGAGCAAGGTCAACATTGCTGAGAAGTTCGCCCTGTTCGAAGAGGCCTGGACGCCGAAAATTGCCGGGCAGGTGAATGATATGCACCTCAAGCTCGCCAAGTTTCGCGGCGACTTTCAATGGCATTCGCACGAAAAGGAAGATGAGCTGTTTCTGGTCGTCAAAGGCACGATGCGGATGGCTTTTCGGGACCGAGAGGAAATTGTCGAAGCGGGCGAGTTCATTATCGTCCCGCGCGGCGTAGAACACAGACCGGGCGCGGTGGGGGAAGAGTGCCATGTCATGCTGCTGGAGCCGGCCACGACTGTGAATACAGGCGATGGTGCGGAAACCGATTTAACTGTCAAAGATTTGGAGGAGATCTAATGGCTGACCCAGAAATTGCGGGCAAAGAACCCATCGCGGTCGAGGTTGAAGAAGGCAAAATGTATTGGTGGTGCACCTGTGGTCGCTCTGGCAATCAGCCGTTCTGCGACGGCTCCCACAAGGAAACCGACTTCATCCCGCAAGGCTGGGAAGCGCCAAAGACCGGCAAGGTCTTCTTTTGTGCCTGCAAGCGGACCGGCAAGACCCCGCTCTGCGATGGGACGCACAATAATCTCTGAGGCAATGCGCCTCGTCTGACGCTCTGATCCGTCTGACGTTTCGCAACAGGCATCAAAGCTTGACGTGACTCAGCGGTGGCTTATGCCCTGCGCCTGATTGCGATAGACGATGACGATACATCCATGGCTGAACTTTTCCTCGAAATCTTCTGTGAAGAGATCCCTGCGCGTATGCAGGCCAAGGCGGAACGCGACCTGGCTGAGGCGCTGGGCAAGGGTCTGAAAGAGGCTGGGCTGGGTTTTGGCGAGGTCTCGGCCATGTCCGGGCCGCGGCGTCTGGCGGTTTCGATCGCCGATGTGCCGGCGGGCTCTGAAGATGTCACCGAGGAACGCAAAGGCCCGAAAGTCGGCGCGCCGGACAAGGCGGTCGAGGGCTTCCTGCGCGGCGCCGGGCTGAAATCCATTGATGAGGCTGAGGTCCGCTCCGACCCCAAAAAGGGCGAGTTCTATGTCGCGACGCGGACCATTCCAGGCCGCGCGACGCCGGACATTGTTGCTGAACTGGTGCCAGACTTGATGCGCAATTTCCACTGGCCGAAATCCATGCGGACGGGCCGCGGCGAGATGCGCTGGGTGCGCCCGCTGCAACGCATTGTCTGTCTCTATGATGGCAAGGTCGTGCCGTTCGAAGTCGACGGAATTGAAAGCGGCGACGAGACGGAAGGCCACCGCGTGCATGGCCGCGGGCCTTATAAAGTGACGGGCCTCACCGATTATCAAGCGCAACTCAGTCAGGCCGGACATGTCGCGCTGACACGTGAGGCGCGGCGGGAGACGATTGAAGCGCAAGCCAAAAAAGTGTGTGCTGATGCGGGCCTCGAACTGGTCGAGGATAAGGGCCTGCTCGAAGAGGTGGTCGGCCTGGCCGAATGGCCGGTTGTGATCCTGGGTGAGATGGATCCGGCTTTCCTGGAGCTGCCGCCAGAAGTGATCCAGCTGTCCATGCGCACGCACCAGAAATACTTTGCCGTGCGCGACCCGAAGACGGGCGATCTCGCGCCGAACTTTGTCGTCGTGGCGAACATCGACGCGGCCGATGGCGGCAAGGCGATCGCTGCGGGCAATCGCAAAGTCCTGTCGGCGCGGCTCGAGGATGGCCGCTTCTTCTGGGAGAATGACAAGAAAACCGGCCTCGACGCCATGTCGCGGAAGCTGGGCAAGATCGATTTCAAGAAAGAGTTGGGCACGGTTGCCGACAAGGTGGAACGTGTGGCCCGTCTGGCGTCTGAACTGGCCGAGAAGGTTGGCGCGCATCCCAAGGCGGCGATGCGCGCGGCACAGGTCTGCAAGGCCGACCTGGTCTCGGAAATGGTTTATGAATTCCCGGAGCTGCAAGGCGTGATGGGCCGCTATTATGCGCTCGCGGGCGAGACGCCCGAAGTCGCCGACGCCATTCGCGACCATTACAAGCCGCAAGGCCCGTCCGACGCGGTGCCGACCGAGCCGGTGAGTATTGCTGTCGCGCTGGCGGATAAGCTCGATACTTTGGTTGGCTTCTGGGCGATTGATGAAAAGCCGACGGGATCGAAGGACCCGTTCGCGCTCAGACGTGCGGCGCTGGGCGTGGTGCGGATTGTTTTGGAGAATGGGGTTCGGCTTCCATTGCGGGCGACAGCTCAACTCGGAAATTTTCAAGTCGGCGACAGCTTTGCCGATGTGAATGAACTCGCCGCCTTCTTCGCCGACCGCCTCAAGCAATATCTCCGTGACCAAGGCCAGCGGCATGATCTGATCGATGCCGTCTTCGCGCTGGGCGAGGATGACCTCGTCCTGATCGTCAAACGCGTCGAGGCGCTCGCGGCCTTTCTCGACTCCGAAGACGGCGCGAACCTGCTGGCGGGCTATAAGCGCGCCGCGAACATCCTGCGGGCCGAGGAGAAGAAGGACAAACGCGCCTTTGACGGTGCCGTCGACGAGGCTCTGCTCGACGCGGCAGCCGAGAAGGCTCTGTTCAAAGCGATCTCTGAAGCGGCCTCTGCGGCGCAATCAGCGCTGGAACAAGAGGATTTCGCTGCCGCCATGTCCGCCCTGGCGGGCCTGCGCGCGCCGGTTGATGCCTTCTTTGACGGGCCAGACAGCGTGATGGTGAATGCCGACGATGCGGCTGTGCGCGAGAATAGGTTGAGCCTGCTGAACCAGATGCGCGAAGCGATTGGGACCGTCGCCGATTTCTCGAAGATTGAGGGCTAGTCCCGGATCCGGCGGTGTCTGCGAAGGCAGGCACCCAGGGACGGTAAGTACGACCTGGAATGTGGTTAGAGTTGGTCCTTGGAGATCTGCCTTCGCAGCTATCTGCGGAACCATGGATTGAGGGCTAACTCAGCCCAGTAATGCCATCACCGCGGGATCGGTCACCAGAACCACGCAAAGAATAACCGCGCTCAGCCCTGCGAGCGCATTCAGGGACAGCAAGTCCCGAAGTCTTAATTTCAACATTAGCCCAGCCTTTCTGTGAGGTGAGTTTGCATCGATTCTACGACAAGTCGTTACCGTTGCATCTCAATTGCGCTTCACAAGTTTGCGAGAGGCCACCTGAACGGCGCGTGACTGACGCTCTGTATGCGTCATTTATGTTGCGGCGCAGCAACAAGATTTTGCTAAAATCAGGGCAAACCGGCTCAGATTGCGCATGTTTGTTCGGTGACAGCGTAATCAGACGAAATGACGTCTTGATTCTCAGCGCCAACCGTGGCGCTTGGCTTTCCAGTAAAGTTCCGGCAGAAGTGCGGGCGCATTCCACCGGGGATTCGAGGAGATCAGCAATGGCAGATGGCGGGAAAGCAGGCACCAAATGGGTCTATTCCTTTGGCGGCGGCAGCTCTGATGGCAGCGCCGCGATGAAGAACCTGCTCGGCGGCAAGGGCGCAAATCTGGCTGAAATGGCGAGCCTCGGCCTGCCGGTTCCGCCCGGATTTACGCTGACCACCGACGTCTGCACCGCCTATTACGATCTCGACGAAGCCTATCCCGAGGGGCTGGACACGCAGGTTGATGATGCGTTGCGCGCGCTGGAACAGAAGACCGGGAAAATCTTTGGTGATGCCGACAATCCGCTGCTGGTCTCGGTGCGCTCCGGCGCCCGTGCCTCGATGCCGGGTATGATGGACACAGTGCTCAATCTCGGCCTGTCTGAAGGGACCGTTCAGGGCCTCGCCGCTAAAGCCGGTGAGCGCTTCGCCTATGACAGCTATCGCCGCTTCATTCAGATGTATTCAAATGTCGTGCTTGGCCTGCGCCATGACACGTTCGAGTATATTCTTGACGATTACAAAGACAGCCAGGGCTTCGAACTCGATACCGAGATGGAAGCGGCCGACTGGAAAGAGATTGTCTCGCAATACAAGGCGGCGGTGCAGGACAAGCTCGGCGAGCCCTTCCCGGAAGATGCCCGCGAACAGCTCTGGGGCGCGATTGGCGCAGTGTTTGGCTCGTGGATGAATGACCGCGCGATCCTGTATCGCAAGCTGAACGACATCCCGGCCGAATGGGGCACAGCGGTGAATGTTCAGTCCATGGTGTTTGGAAACATGGGCGAGACCTCCGCGACCGGCGTGGCCTTTACCCGCGATCCTTCGACGGGCGGCAACACATTCTATGGCGAGTTCCTGACCAATGCGCAGGGTGAAGACGTCGTGGCGGGCATTCGAACGCCCGCCCCAATCAGCCGGGCACGCGCTGATGAGCTGAAATCAGATGAAGCCCCACTCGAAGAGGTGATGCCAGCGGTCTACAAACAATTGACCGAAGTCGCTGACACATTGGAAGCGCATTATCGCGACATGCAGGACATCGAATTCACGGTCGAAGACGGTACGCTCTACATGCTACAGACTCGCAACGGGAAGCGGACCGCCGCGGCAGCGCTCAAGATTGCGGTCGATATGGCTCAGGAAGGCCTGATCAGCGAGGAAGAAGCCATCCTGCGGCTCGAGCCAGCTCAGCTCGACCAGCTGCTACACCCGACCATCTCGCCCAATGCGAGCCGCGATGTCGTGGTCAAAGGCCTGCCCGCCAGTCCTGGCGCAGCGGTCGGTCAGGTTGTGTTCGATTCAAACGAAGCCGCGCACCTCGCCGAAGCCGGGCGCGCAGTCATCCTAGTCCGCGTCGAGACCAGTCCGGAAGACATTCACGGCATGCACGCTGCCCGTGCCATCGTCACCGCGCGCGGCGGAATGACATCGCATGCTGCCGTGGTCGCCCGCGGTATGGGCCGTCCTTGCGTCTGCGGTGCTGGCGAATTGCAGATTGATACAGAGGCGGGTGTATTCCGGATCGGCGATCGTGAGGTCAAGAAAGGCGACGTCATCACCGTTGACGGCGCCGAGGGCGAGGTTCTGTTCGGCGAGGTCGAGATGGAACAGCCGGATCTGTCGGGCGATTTCGGTCTGCTGATGGGCTGGGCCGACAAGGTGCGCAAGCTCAAAGTGCGGACCAATGCGGAAACGCCGGCCGACGTGTCGGTGGCGAAGGAATTTGGCGCCGAAGGTATTGGCCTTTGCCGGACCGAGCACATGTTCTTTGATGCCGACCGTATCCCGGTCGTGCGCTCGATGATCCTGGCCGGCACCAAGGACGGCAGGGAAGCCGCGCTCGAGAAATTGCTGCCCATGCAGCGCTCGGATTTTGAAGAGATTTTCCGGATCATGGGAGAACTGCCTTGTACGATCCGACTGCTCGACCCGCCGCTGCATGAATTCATGCCGCATACCGAGGCGGAGATGCAGGAAGTGGCCTCCTCTTCCGGCATGGATATCAAGGCGCTGAAAGCGCAGGCCGATGCGCTGCATGAAAGCAATCCCATGCTCGGGCATCGCGGGTGCCGCCTCGGCATCACCTATCCTGAAATCTACGCCATGCAGGCGCGCGCAATCTTCCAGGCGGCCGTGCAGGTGGCCAAAGAGTCTGGCAGCAAGCCGGTGCCGGAAGTGATGATTCCGCTGGTCGGTACGCGCAAGGAACTGGATATTCTGAAAGCTGTTGTCGATGCTGAGGCCAAAGCCGTGTTCGCGGAGACCGGGACGGAACTGGACTATCTGGTCGGCACCATGATCGAGCTGCCGCGCGCGGCTTTGCGGGCCGGGCAGATTGCCGAATCGGCCGAGTTCTTCTCCTTCGGGACGAATGACCTGACCCAGACCACGCTGGGCATTTCACGCGACGATGCAGGCCGGTTCCTGACCTCTTATGAGGAGCAGGGCATCTATGAGAAGGACCCGTTCGTGACCATCGATCAGGACGGTGTCGGCGAATTGGTGCGCACCGCAGCGGAACGCGGGCGGGACACCCGATCGGGCATCAAGCTCGGCATTTGCGGCGAGCATGGCGGCGACCCGGCCTCGGTGATTTTCTGTCACAATATTGGACTGGATTATGTGTCCTGTTCGCCGTACCGCGTGCCAATCGCGCGGCTCGCAGCGGCGCATGCCGTGTTGAATCAGGATTAATTGAACACGTTCTGGTCCATTTTGTTTCATAATCGCAACAAATTGTGATCTTTCAGACTGTGTCTTGTGCGCAACAATATTTATGGGCGCGGGTTTGGTTAAAAGAGTTAACCAAGTCTTGATTTTGTAATGAATCCCGCCATTTAGAGCGCTGCCTTGCTGAAAAGCCTGTAATTCAGGGCGCATTCAGCTCGTTTCAGGCATGAGAATTCTGCGTTTTGTGACCAAAAATAGAATTGATTTTCTAGGCTGGCAGGAAATATGCAGCACGGAAGAACGTAATCCATGACGGCGGAAAGGCCGCTTTAAAAAGGAAGAGTTTGGCGCTTGTAGAGTTTGAACGCTGCAAGAGTGGTGGGAATAGAAGACAACGATGACGGACGTATCCAGAAACCCGATGACGGGCGCTTCAGTGACCGCGCGTATTCAGCGCTGGTGGAAGGCGCAGACATCGGCCCATCAGAGAAAGAAATTCACGCAAGGGGCGCTCGGCGCGTCTTGCTTCAGCGCCTTTGTGCTTGCCATGCCGATGATCTCTTCGGTCAATGCTGACCAGCAAAGCGCCGAACAGTTCCGGGATCGCAACGCGCAACTGGCTGAAATTCGCCAGGAAGAGATTGAAGTGACGTCTGCGCTGACCGATCAGTCTGAACTGCTCAGCCATGAATGGCTGCGCACGGTGGAATTCTCTTTCCAGCGCGACCCAAGCTCAGCGCTCAGCCGATATGCCGCTTATGACCGCGACAAGGCGGCGATTAGCAGTGTCGTGTCCTTGGAAGTCCCAAAACGCAGCGAAGCTGAAGACATGCTGGCGCAAACCGAATGCATGGCGACGGCTATCTACTACGAAGCGCGTAGCGAAGCCTATGAAGGTCAGCTGGGTGTGGCGGAAGTCATCATCAACCGTGTCAATGATCACCGGTATCCGAACTCGATCTGTGATGTTGTCTATCAGGGCGCAACCCGCACCACCGGCTGTCAATTCACGTTCACCTGCGACGGCGCAATGGGCAAGAAGCCACGCGGCGCAAAATGGGAAAAAGCCCAGACAATCGCAGCACATGTGATGATGGATCTGAATGAAGGCCAGACCGGTGGGGCGACCCACTATCATGCGACCTATGTCAATCCGGTCTGGAATTCGGGCCTGATCAAGACCAACAAGATCGGAACGCACATCTTCTATCGCTTCCCCCGTGGCAGCGAGTGGTCGGTTGCGTCTGCGCGTCAGGCCGCACGCCTGGCACAACGCCGCGCCGGTGTGACAACATTGGTTCCCGCCGAGGCGGCCGTTTCGGCGACGCCAGAAGTGCTGACCCCATCAGAGGCACCGGTCGAGACGGAATTGACCGTTGCCGATCTCAATGCTCAGGCGCTGGAAGCTGTGCAGTCGCGCGAGCTGATGGATGCCATTGGCGGCTAAGGCGGCTTAGTCGCGCTTCGGCAACCCTTCCAATATCTGTTTTTTGAGCCGACCGGGCAGGAACCGGGCGGCAAAGCGCGCCTGTTTGGCCCGCTTGCCGGCCATATAGTGCACGTCCTTGCCGTGCGCGGCTTCCCAGGCGGTTTCTGCGGCCAATGAGACCGGATAGACATCTTGCCCCTGCGCTCGGATCTCGTCGGCCATTTTGACATTCGCGCCGTCGGTGAGGCCCATGTCGAGGATGGGCGTGTCGATGAACCAGGGCATCAGGCTGGTGCAGCGAATGCCCAGCTCGGACAGTTCCACATCCAGCGCCTCAGTCAGCCCGCGAACGGCAAACTTGGTGGCCGAATAGACGGCCAGGCGCGGCGATCCAACAATACCGGCCGTGGACGCTGTATTGACGATCCGGGCGCCACTGGTCTTCTTCAACAGCGGCAAAGCGGCATAGACGCCATTGACCACGCCCTTGACGTTCACATCGATCACAAGGTCGGCTTCTTCCGGCGGGACGTCTTCGAACCAGCCATGACGGCCAATGCCGGCATTGTTGAACAAGACGTCCATCTTGCCGCCTGTGGCGTCACCAAATCCCGCCATGGCGGCGGCCCAGTCTTCCCGCTTCGTCACATCCAGACGGGCAACATGGCAATTGTCTTCACCCAACTCGCGTGCAACCTCCGCGAGGCCGCTCTCGTCAATATCGTAGAGTCCGCAATACCAGCCTCGTGACTGAAACAGGCGGGCCGTTTCAGCCCCAATACCCGACGCTGCGCCGGTAATGAAAATGGACTTTCGCCCGTTTGCCGCGCTCATGGTTTCCTCCGATAATATCTGTTCTTGCGAACAGGTCAGAGGATATCGAGACCCAGGTCAAGATTTGACGCAGAGTGAGTGAGCGCCCCGGAGGAGATATAGTCGACGCCAGTTTCGGCCTTGGCGGCCACTGTCTCAAGCGTGATGCCACCGCTCGCTTCGGCCAGGCACTGGCCGTCAATCATGGCGACAGCCTCCCGCAGCTGGTCTGGCTCCATATTGTCCAGCAGCACCGCATGCGGTTTGTAAGGTAAGGCTTCGGCGAGCTGGTCTAGCGTGTCGACTTCGATCTCGATCATGCGCAAATGGCCGGCATAGGCATGTGCGCGCTGCAGCGCTTCCGCGATGGAGCCGGACGCGGCGATGTGGTTGTCCTTGATCAGGATGGCATCATCGAGGCCGTAACGGTGTGAGGTCCCACCGCCGCAGCGGACGGCGCGCTTTTCAACGGCGCGATGCCCTGGCGTCGTCTTCCTGGTGCAAACGATTTTGGCCTTGGTGTGGGCGATCTTGTCGGCAAACGCGCTTGTGAGTGTCGCAATGCCGGACAGGCGCCCGAGAAAGTTCAGCATGGTGCGCTCTGCGATCAGGATCGCGCGCGCTTCGCCCTGCATGACTGCAATCGTATCACCCGGGCCGATCGCGTCGCCATCGGACTTCTCTTCGTCAAGCTGAACCGCAGGATCGACCAGTTTCAAGGCGTATCTCGCTGCGTCCATGCCGGCGAGACGTCCGACCTGGCGTGCGCGAATGTGCGCGGTGAGCTGGGTGCCGGGCGTGATCGTGGCGTCCGTGGTCAGGTCGCCAGCTCGTCCGAGGTCTTCGGCCAGAGCGAGGCGAACGAGCGGATCGAGAACGATGTCCGGAAGGGGGGGCGGGGCGATGAAACTCATGAAGCAGGTTCCAGAATTGAAGCGTCTTGAGGGTCCGGAGACAGGAATGTACGCGCAGCGTTCGTAGCGGCGCTGGGAAAGTCACTGCGGAAGTGTCCACCGCGGCTTTCTTCGCGCGCCAGCGCGGCGGAGGCGATGAGCCGTGCTGCAACAAGCGTCCGCGCCGGGCCATGAGCGTGTTCCAGAACGTCAATCTCGCTCAGCACAGAAGTCAGGTCGGCGGCGTTTCTGACGACGCCGCACTTGTCCGCCATTTGTTGACGCAGCTCTTGCAAGGCGGGGTCCGGGATGTCCGCTGGCAGAGCACCGCGGCTTTCTCGGGCGGGCGCCAAATCAGAGTCGCGCAAGCGGTCGGCAATCCGCGCTGCCATGACGACGGCTTCCAGCAGCGAATTTGAAGCCAGCCGATTGGCGCCATGCGCGCCAGTGCTGGAGCATTCGCCACAGACGCTGAGCCCATTCAGACTGGATCGTCCCCAGGTATCGGAAAGAATTCCGCCCATATGGTAATGCATGGCAGGCGCGACCGGGATCGTGTCCTGGCGCGGATCGATCCCAGCCGCCATGCAGGCGGCGAAAACGGTGGGGAAGTGATCCTTGATCGCGGCGCCAATCGCCTGGCGCGTATCCAGATAGACTTTACGACCTTGTGACAGCTCGGTGTGGATGGCGCGCGCGACTTCATCCCGCGGCGCGAGTTCGGCCTGCGGGTGATAGCGCGACATGAACGGGTCGCCGTTCGCGCCAACCAGGGTCGCGCCTTCTCCGCGCAACGCTTCCGTAGCGAGCGGCGACGGATCCAGGCCGACATCCATGGCGGTTGGATGAAACTGGACGAACTCCGGATCAGCAATCACCGCGCCGATCGACCAGGCCATGGCGAGGGCGTCACCTCGAGCTTGCGGTGGATTCGTCGTGACCCGAAACAGGCCGCCTGATCCGCCGGTGCAGAGCACAGTTTCCGGGCTGGTAAAGGTCGAGGTGCGGCCTTGAGCATCTTTCAGGATGGCGCCTGTAACCCGCCCCCGATCGTCCTGAAGCAAGCCGACGGCGCGGGCATGTTCGATGATCTCGATATGGCTGGCCGCTTTGACCGCTGCGGTCAGGGCGCCCATGATTGCTTTGCCCGCAAGGTCGCCTGCAACGCGGGCGACACGGGGGTGTGAGTGCGCCGCTTCCAGGCTGAGCGCCAATTGGCCATCCGGTGTGCGGTCAAACGGCACACCGAGCTCGATCAGGTCTCGCACGCGCTTCGGTCCATCCTCAGCGATCAACTTGGCGATGGCCGGGTCTACCAGGCCGGCGCCGGCGACAACCGTGTCCGTCGCATGCTGTTCAGGGCTGTCCTGCGGATGTAGCGCGGCGGCGAGGCCTCCTTGCGCCCAGGCAGAGGACGCCGCCTGGCCCAGCGGTGCCGGGGAGATGATCGTGCAGGCGCGCGGCGCCAATCGCAGGGCCAGGAACAGACCGGCAAGCCCGGCGCCAACAATCAGAATTCGCGCATCACCTGCAGCAGCAGGGGCGGTATATGTTTCGGGCCGGGGCCCGCTGATTGTGGTCAAGAAATGCCCCCTTCGGCTCTTTTCCATTCTGCCGGCATGACGGAACCGGCGCTGACCAGCGCGCCATGCATGCGCGATGCCGACTGAATGGTCAGAGTGAAATTGTCGGGTGCGTAAAACGGGCTTTCAAACCCGTTGACGAATTCAACGATGCGGCAGCGCACTGAGAGCTGATTGCCGAGCATGGAGGCGTTGCAATCCTGACGGACGAGATAATCCTCCGGCAGGTATTCGCAGCTTTGACGGGCGGTCAGCTCGCCCTTGAAGCTGCTCTCGCCGGTTTTTTCCAGATGCGCCGAGCCGCCAAACGTGCACCCGTCGGAGACGTTCGCCGTAAAGCTCCACTGACCGGCAATGTTCGCGTCTGCGAGCGAGGTGGGGGAGAGCATCGCGAGACCGAGACAGGCTGTCAGCCACCGGATCATGAAATACCGTCTTCTGCTCGCCGGAACTCGACCGGCGCTGTCGCCGCTGAGACGAGGGCACCCCACATTCTGGTGTGATCCTGAATGGTCAGGCTGAAATTATCCGGCACATAGATCAGGCCTTCGAATTTCTGTTCCAGCATTTGTGTGATTTGCGACCGGACCGAGACCTGATTGCCAAAGCGCCGCGCCTGGCAGGTCTGCTCGACGACCGAGCGCCCCCACATGGAACAGACCTCCACAGCCGTCAGCTCGCACTCATACAGGCCGTCTTCCGGATGCGAGGTCAGTCGCATTGTGCCGGTCATGATGCATTGTCCCTGACGATAGGGCTTGGTCTGAAAGCTCCATGACCCAAGAACATCCGACGGATCTTTTGTATCTGCCTGGGCAGGGAGGAGGGCGAGGCCGAACACTGCCGCGGTAAGTGCGGTTATGAACTTCGCCATTACAGTCTCCTCCGGATCACACCCTGATTACCTTACTGCTCGATGTGGCAGCGGCAAGGCGTCAACTGGGTGAAAATACTTCAATCTCCATCGGCTTGAGACCGGTTTCGAAAGCCAGCGGGTTTTCCATTTTAGGCAGCGCCAGCATGGCATCGATGGCCTGCTTGGCTTTCACGCGAACCGATTCCTCAATCGTCACTTCGTGCTTCATCTCAGTCAGGCAATCGAGAATGTTCTCAAGCGTAATCCGTTTCATGTGCGGACACAGATTGCACGGGCGGACAAAATCGACGCCAGGATTCTCCGTCGCGACATTGTCTGACATGGAGCATTCCGTCAGCAGGACGACCTTGGCCGGGCTTTCATCCTTCACATAATTGGCAAGGGCCGCCGTGGACCCAGCGAAATCTGCCGCTTCGAGCACGTCTGGCGGACATTCCGGGTGAGCCAGAATGACCACGCCTGGGTGCGCGTCGCGCAGGGCTTCGACGTCATCGGCGCTGAACAATTCGTGCACTTCACACGCGCCAGGCCAGGTGATGATGCGGATATCGGTCTGGGCGGCGACATTCTTGGCCAGATACTGGTCTGGCACCAGGATCACCGTGTCGGTGTTCCATTCCCTGGCTACGGCCTCGACCACCTGCGCAGCGTTCGAGCTGGTGCAGGTAATGTGGCACTCGGCTTTCACATCGGCGGTTGTGTTCACATAGGTGACGACCGGATAGTCCGGGTAATGTTCCTTGATCAGGCGCACATCTTCGCCGGTGATCGAACTTGCGAGCGAACAGCCAGCCTCGAGGCTGGAGATCAGCACGGTCTTGCTTGGCGCCAGGATCTTGGACGTTTCCGCCATGAAGTGGACGCCCGCCTGTACGATAATGTCGGCATCGACCTCGGCTGCCTCACGGGCGAGCTGCAGGCTGTCGCCGCGAAAATCGCCAACCAGGCGGAAAATGTCCGGGGTCATGTAATTGTGGGCGAGAATGACGGCGTTCTTCTCTGCTTTGAGATCGTTAATCGCCGCCACCAATGGGGCCACGGCAGGCCACTCCATAGGCGTGATGAAGTCGTTCACGAGTGGGTATAGATGATCGGTCTTGGCTTTGACCTCGTCGTCATAGGCAAGGCCCCTCGCCTCCGCTGCACTTGCCGCGCGGAGCGGGGTCGGAGTTGGACAGCCAGGTCCAGAGTCAATCAGTCTTGCCATATCAGCCTCCTGTTATGCTCAATATGAGCATTATATGGGCGTGACGATATCCCGGTTCAAGTTTTGGCTTCAAAAATCAGAGAAACCCATCACACCTCACCCTTATGCTACGGGTGAGCAAAAGCCCAATAGAGCAAAAAAACCGACAAAGCAAGAAATTCTTGAATCGCGACTCCTGCAGCAAGTTCTACAGCGCGCAATCGCTGTTAAGACTCTGTTAACGATAAAGTTCTTGCGAGAGAACAAAAGATGAATATAGCTATTGGAACACAAGGAGAACAGACATGCGTGAGATCAAGTTTCGTGGCCACTCGGGAAAGGCTTATTCATTTGTACGGATGGCGCCAACCGCGCCGTGGGCCCGCGAAGCTGGTGTCGCACTGTTTGCGGCACAAGGGCCATTTGGTTGGCGCGTTGTGCGCCTCACCACGTTGCGCGGACGACTGCATGATGTACAGCCGATCTGGGCCTGGGCGGATGCAGAACGTTATGGTGCGCGTACCGTCTTCATCATGCGCGAAACCGATCCGGCAGATCGCGCCTCTGCGCTCAGAGATCTCGAAGCCGGGCTCAATCCGGTTCTGGAGCAACCACAGGCGGAGCTGGCGCTTGCAGCCTAATTGGCGAGGCGCTCGCCATACCAGGTCTCCACATCGGTTTCGATAAAGGAGAGTGGACGCGGACCTGGCTGAATCAGAATGCGCTGAAAGTCGGTTTCGGAAAAGCGCGTCCCGAGCACCGCGCGGGCGCGCTCGGCCAGCGTTTCAAGCCGATGATAGGCCGCCACCACCGAAGTGTGATAGCCGGGGCGAGCCATGATCCGTAGCGCCAATTGTCGGGCCAGCGGTTCGCTCAGCCCGGCATTCTCGGAAATGTATGACGTCGCTTGCGGCAAGGTCCAACGATCCAGATGCAGACCAGTATCGGCGGTCGCGAGGGTCGACTGAACCAGAAGGATCGATGCCCCAGCGGCCTGGTCGAGGACCGCTGCAGACCCGTCCTGAAAGCTGTTCTGCCAGACATATAAGCGCCAGGCTTCATCGATCGCAGCGTAGGCGGTCAGCGTCCGATAGTCAGGAAGTTCGCCGTCGCCTTCTGTGCGCCAGGTCAGATATGGCTGGGTCTCCCACACTCTCTGATACCGAGTGATCGCCGCAGCTTGTTCCTGAAAGGTCGGGGTTTGCTCAATCAGAGTCCAGACGCTGGTGGGCGCGAGGTCCCTGATGATATCCGGCGCGGGTACCGCATCGGCGGAGCGGGGTTCGTTCCCCATGGGAGCGATGGTCTGGCTTTCATACCATCCATATAGCTGCTCAAGTCGCTCTGGACGTTCGGGACGAAGGATCGGCGTTCCGGCTTCGTCTTCGGCCGGCAGGACGAGTCGATCGCGCATAGAGACCGTCAGTGCGGCGACATCGTCGGTATGACGTTGGTGCAAGCGCTCGCTATTGATCGCCTCGCCGGTCGAGGCTTTCAAGACTCCGACAAACAGCTCCTGACCCTTCGGCTGCGCCCAGATCCCGGCCTGTTCTGAACCTTCGGTTGCGATCTGCGCCACGGTTTCTGAAAGCCGAAGGAGCGCCGGTCGAAGGCGGTTTGACACTTCCTGCTTCACGACGAGGACGAGCTGTTCGCGTTGATCCGGTTCGAGATCGGAAAGGTCGAGTGTCAGAGCGGCAAAAGTAGTGGCCAATAAATCCAGGGCCGACGGATCGTCTACGGTCAGTTGGTCCAGTCTCAGCTGCGTCTCTTCGGCCAATCGCCGTGGAAGATCGAGCCCCGCGGCGCGATCTGCAATCAATCGGCGCCGTGTATCCTCTACCGCAGCGGTCAGGTTTTGCAGGCGTGCAATATAGGCTGCGGCTTCTTCCATGCTGTTGATCGATTGCTGGAAGGCGAGCAGATTGGGTCCCTCGATCCACACGCCGGAATACGGGTCCATCGCATAAGGGCGCTGCGCCCTATAGCTGAACCGGCCATAGCCCAGCTGTTCCAGCGCGATCAGGTCCACCAGCGCGGTCTCCGCGATCGCGAGATCCCTGCTCAAGGCATGCGTTTCTGGCAAACGCGGACGCTGGCGCAAGCGCTGCAACAGTTCAATGTGGACCAGTCGGCGGCGTTCAAATCCGGCCTGCGAGTGATTATCGAGCGCGTAAACGACGGAAGGGCCGACATAATCTTCCATATCCAGGCGGCTGGCCGTCTCTGGCGACAAGGCGAGTTCCGTGCGCAGGAAGTCAGCTGCAATGGCTTGTGATTGTGTGATCGCCCGGCGTGTGGAGCGCGTCCCGTCATCGCCCTGGCTGCAGGCCGCTGGCGCCATCAGCAATGTCGAGGCGAAGACGCAGATCGCGATCGATTGGAGCCGTTTCATCGGCCCAGATAAACGCGATTTGTGCAAAGAAGTATGAAACATCTGCAATTGCTGCATTCCTTGCGACTCTTTCTGTTGTCGGCCTTGGTCATTTCCGGTACACCCCGCCAGTCTTACCAAGCGGAGTGACCCGTGGAACCTACACCGAACACACAACAACCAGAACTGACCGGAAACGTTCTGTTCTACAAGAACCCTCAGCCCCTGAACCCTGAGCAACATGCTGGTCTGGGCGTGAAGAAAATCGACGATCCGTTCGGTTTCCTGCGTACCGCACATGCCGTACCGGTCACCGTGACCGAGTTCGGCATGACGGCCACGGCCTATCCGATCATCTTTGTCGGCGAAGAATTTACCCCGATCGCCGCTATGGGTGTACGTCAGGGAGAGAACCTGTTCGTTCGCGACGACGGACAGACTGAGCCCGATTACTACATACCTGCTTTCGTGCGTCGCTATCCGTTCGTTTTTGCAAACGACAATAATAGCGATCGCCTGCTGCTTTGCGTCGATCGCGACGCACCGATGGTGACCAATCAACCGGAAGTGCCGCTGTTCGAAAATGGTGAGCCAAGCGCGTTTACACAAAATGCCATCGAGTTCTGTCAGGAGTTCGAGCGTCAGCGTCGGGCGACAGACGATTTTGTGAACATCGTTCGCAGCATGGGCCTGTTCGACCAGAAGACCGTGGCTTTCCAGCCGCGCGACGAAATGGGCAATGCGGTCGGCGAGCAGCAAAAGATCGCAGACTATTGGGCGATTGATGAAAACAAGCTGGCCGAACTGACACCCGCACAGTTTGAGGAATTGCGCAGCAATGGCGCGCTCGGCGCGATTTATGCGCACCTGATTTCGCTGCTCAATTGGCAGCGCATTATTCAGCGGGCGATCCTGAAGCCACAGCCAGCGACTCCGGCTGCCGAGGCGCCGATCGCTTAAGCGAGTACACTCGAATAAGTGAGAAAAGGCGACGCGCTGGCGTCGCCTTTTTTATTGCGATCGGCGGACGAGATGTCGGTCACATATTCGCGAGGTGGTTTTCCTGTTAAGCAGGGTTCGATATGGAGCCCAAAATACAAAGATCTGGATCTCTGAATGGCCCTTCTACGCCCCGCCTTTATTAGCTTTGTCCTTGCATTGATTGCATGGCTTCCGGCTTTCAGCCAGCCGGTGGATGGCGGACATGCCCGCGTCGAGCTGGTCAGTGAACGCGCGCTGGCGGTTCCAGGCGAAACCGTCTGGTTTGGCCTGTCCTTCGAGATTGATCCCGAGTGGCACGTTTACTGGCGCAATGCGGGGGATGCGGGCATTCCTCCAGAAATCACCTGGCGCGAGTCAGGCAGTGTTGCAGAGGACAAGCTCGGCCCGTTCGCGTGGCCGTTGCCGGAACTCCTCCCGGTCGTTCCCGGCGAGATCATGGATTACGGCTATTCCGACCAGATCGTCCTGCCTTTCATGGTGACCCTGCCGGAGGACGCAGAGGGCCCGCTGCTATTCGATGGTGTGGCCGACTATCTGATCTGTAAGGACGTTTGTATCCCAGAAAGCGCCGACATTCGGCTGATGCTCTCAGTTGGCGGCGCACAGATCCCGGATGATTACGGATCCAACCTGATCCAGCAGGCCCTGATGCAGGTGCCGCCGGACTTCTCTGGCCAGGCAAGCTTGACGGGCGCCGGCGGTCAATGGGTCTTGTCGGCAGCCGGACCGGAGTTGGCGGGCGTGCAGGGCGAAGCCCGCTTCTTCCCGTACAATCATGAGATCAAGCACGCGGCAGACCAGCCGGTCAGCTTCGGCGAGGGCGGCCTGCAATTGCAGCTGACCCCAGACCGCGAGGGTGATCCGCTCCCGGACACGATTGCGGGTGTCATCAAGGTTGGCGACACCGCCGTCGCTGTATCCGCAGATGCAGGTTCGATCCTGCCGGCAACAAGCGGCGCAGGCGGTCTCACGCAGCAGGCCAGCAGCGCCGCTGCGAGTCTACCATTGCTGATGGCATTTGCGCTGGTTGGCGGACTGATCCTCAACCTGATGCCTTGCGTCTTGCCGGTTCTGTCGATCAAGGCGATGGGCGTGGTCAATGCCGCTGCCAATGGGCATGAGCGCGAAGCCCGCCTGCACGGCCTATGGTATGCTGCAGGCGTTCTCGTCAGTTTTGCCGCCTTGGCTGCCGCTGTCCTCAGCGTTCGGGCTGCTACCGGCATCGCGATTTGGGGCTTCTGGTTGCAAAATCCGATCCTGGTCACGGCGCTGATCCTGGTCATTTTCCTGATCGGTCTCTGGCTGCTCGGCATGTTTGAGCTTGGCACGTCAGTGCAAAGTGTCGGCTCGGAGCTGGCGGCGAAGCAGGGCAGCGCGGGTGCGTTCTTCACCGGCGTTCTCGCCGCGGTCGTAGGCGCCCCGTGTACGGGTCCGTTTCTCGGAGCCGCCCTCGGTGCGGTCATGGTTCAGCCATCCATCAATGTCATTCTGGTGCTGCTGACCATGGGCCTCGGCATGGCGCTGCCTTTCCTGGCGCTCAGTTTCCTGCCGGGACTTCAAAAAATGATCCCGAAACCCGGCGCCTGGATGGAGACGCTGAAACAAGTTTTTGCGTTCCCGATGTTCCTGACCGCGGCCTGGCTTCTATCTGTCCTTGGAGCGCTGGCCGGTTACCGCATGGCAGCCATGGTTGTCGCTGGCGCGGCTCTTATCGCCTTCGGAATCTGGGCCCTGAAATCGGCCGGTCAGGGCGCTCGCGCGATCCTGCTTTCAATCCTGGGCCTGGCCATCATCATTCCGGTTTTCGGCCTGATCTCGGCCACGAGCCCGATGGAGATCGTATTTGGGCTATTGTGGCTTGTCGGACTTCTGGTCGGTTTCGTGCTGATTGCGCGATCAAGCGCCGACATGGCAGCAATCCTGGCGCGCGGATTGGCAGGCCTCGCCATTGTTGCAGGTCTTGTCTGGCCGCTGGCGCAGGCGCGCACCGCGCTAGCGGTGGAAGGAGCGACCGAAGCGTACGCTGCAAAGTATGAAACCGAGCCCTGGTCGCCGGAGCGCGTGGCAGAACTGACCGCCCAAGGCCGCGCCGTCTTCGTCGACTTCACGGCAGAGTGGTGCGTCACCTGTCAGGCCAACAAGCTGCAGACTTTGCAGACGCGGCCCGTGACCGAAGCCTTCGAAGCCGGCAATGTCGCCTTCCTGGTCGCTGACTTCACGAATGGCGACAAGACGATCGCGCTGGAGCTGCAAAAACACAATCGCGCCGGTGTCCCCATGTATCTCTGGTACGCCCCCGGTGAGACACAGCCACAAGTCCTCCCGGAATTGTTATCTATCGATCTTGTAACAGGACTTGTCGGCGCAGCCGGTTAGGCTAGTTTACAGCTGTAGCTTGATCAGCCTGGGAGCCTTAGCAATGACCACTATCACAAGACGAAATCTTGGCCTCGCCGCAGGAATGGCCACAGCGGTCGCGCTGACCGCAGGCGCGTTGATCGCCTTCTCGGCCAATGCAGCGCCGATCACGGGCGCGACAGCGCCCAGCTTTACCGACGCCGCAACCGCGTCTGGCGACACCATCTCGTTGTCAGATTTTGCAGGAAAGACTGTGGTGCTGGAATGGACCAATCATGATTGTCCGTTCGTGAAGAAGCATTATGCCGAGCCGGTGAAGAACATGCAGACACTGCAGTCGGATGCGGCAGACGATGACACGGTCTGGATCCAGGTCATCTCGTCAGCACCTGGCAAGCAAGGTTATCTGGAAGCCGATGCGGCGCTCGCCAAGAATGCCGAGCGCGCCTCGGCGCCCGCTTATACCATTCTCGACCCGAGCGGCGACATTGGCCGCGCCTATGAAGCGAAAACGACGCCGCATATGTACGTGATCGAAGGCGACGGCAATCTTGCTTATGAGGGCGCGATCGACTCGATCCGCTCTGCCAAGGTCAGCGATATCAGCGAAGCGACGAATTATGTCGCCGCCGCGCTAACAGCCGTTGCGGCTGGCACAGCGCCTGAAGTGGCAAACGCCAAGCCGTATGGATGTTCGGTTAAGTATTAGGGCTGACCCCTTCCACTAACGAAAAAGCCACTTCGATCTGGAGTGGCTTTTTTGTGGGATAACACCGCCTTAGCGCAGATCTGTTTTGTCGTGATAGGGACCCGTTGTTTCAAGATGGCGGACGGGAAGCCGCATCGGTGTTCGGTGGAGCACTGAGCTCGGATCGCCCGCTCATCCCAAAAGGTCGCTCCGGAGACCGGAGCGGCTCTATGCTGGGAAGCGCTGATAGAAGACCCCTGAAAACCGAATATTCAACTGTCTCGGCTACTTAGTCGCCGGTGGCTTAAACTGAATTTCTAGGAAAAAATGGTGGTTCGGGGGAGACTTGAACTCCCGACCTCACGATTATGAGTCGTGCGCTCTAACCAGCTGAGCTACCGAACCATCAGAAGCGCGCTGCATACACTGGGCTTTGGCCCTCCGCAACCATTCTTGTGCGGCAAATTCAGCGCGGCCAGACGTCCGAGAGCTGGGCCGAGACGAAATGCTGTTCCAGCTCGGGGCTGGCGAAGAAGAAGGTCGCCTCGGTGATGATGGCGGTATAGTTCTGGCGGATCGTCCGGAAGCCCGCCTTGGCTTCAAAATTGAGCTGAAACTGGGACACATAGGTGAGCCCCCATTCCGGTTCGGATTCAAGCAGATAGCTTTGCTCGAACCGGGTCAGGCGGCCACCTTTTGGGCCGCGTACGGGGCGGGGCAAGCTGTAATCAATGCGCATGAAGCGGCCATTGAGCGGTTCCATCCAGGCTTCGGCCTGCAGGCGCTGCGTGGCCCAGATGTCGAGCGCATTATCGTTGGCCGAGGGCGCGTGATGGAATTTGAGCCGCCAGGCAGGGCCCATATCATCGACATAGACGGTCTCGCCGAAACTGGCGCGCAGATCATCCGGAAACAGGCGCCCGTCCGGTGCGGTCTCAGCGCCCCAGGCGGCTGCGGCCTGGTCGAGATCAGCATCCTCACCACGGGCAATGATCAGGCGCCAGCGCCGGCCCTCCGGTTCGCGCGGATCGAACTCGAATGTACGGCGGGCCTTAGCGCTGCTCATCTCCACAGTGAAGGCGGCGCGCAGGCTTTCCGGCGCTTCGGTGGCGCGCAGGGCCTCATCCATCGGACCGGTGCCGACGATCAGGGGAAAAGCGAGGCTGAGAGCGAAACTCATGCTAGTTGTCTCGGGTTGAATTACGTCTGGTTTAAGGCAGACAAGATTAACTTTGAGAGCTTGCCGATCGAAGGTTTATGCGGCGTGAACGCCGTGTTTATCCAAGACAGAATCCGCCGCGATTTTGCTTTACAGACCAAGTCCGCTTGTGAGACGGGACCTGTATGCCGACCTTACTAACTCCGCCTTTCGATGTTTCGATCCTGCCGCCCGCATTGGCGGCAATTGCACCGCAGGTCTGGATGGGGTTGGTGTTGATCTGCCTGGTGCTGCTTGCCTATCTGGCCGGTTATATTTTCAAGCGGTTCGTTCGGGCATTTGGACGCCGGACCTATAAGGACCCCGAGCTGTTCCTGGGATCGAGCTGGGACCTGGCGGCGCCGCTGGCGCAGCTCCTCGTATTCCTCGCCGCTTTTACCGGCGGGGCCGAACTGCTTGGCTTCGATTTCGGGCATGCGCTGGTCAATTTCTGGCCCAAGGCGCTGGCGGGCCTCGTGATCATTGGCGGCGCCGTCTTGCTGGCCACCTGGCTCAATCGGTCCTTGCGGTCCTATGGCGAGCGGGCCAATGCTCGCCACAAGGTCGACGATACGCTGATCAGCTTCTCGGCTGCGATTATCCGCTACCTGATCCTCGGGATCGCGATTCTGATGGCGATGACGCAGTTCGGGTTCGCGCCTGGTTCTTTGATCGCCATAGTCGGTGCCGCGGGCCTCGCTATTGCCCTGGCCTTGCAGGACACGCTGAAAGCCGTGGCGGCCGGGTTCATGCTTGCGGCGTTCCGACCGTTCAAGATTGGCGACTGGGTCGAGATCGGTGACCGGGAAGGGGAGGTGATGGAGATCACCCCCTTCAATACGGCGATCAGACAGGTCGATAACAAGGTCGTGCTGCTGACCAATGACCAGGTCTGGGGTGACGCTATTATCAACTATAACCGGCTGCCCCGGCGGCGCCTGAACCTGTTTTTCGGGGTCCATTATGACACCGATCTCGATCATGCGCTGGAGGTGCTCGCCGGAATTGCGGAGGCGCATGACCGGGTCCTCCAGAAGTCTGATATCTGGGTCGGCGTGCATGAGCTTGGCGACTGGGCGATCACATTGCGCCTGCGCGCCTGGGTACCGGGCCGGGAATTTATCCAGGTCCGCGCGGACATTACCAAAGCCGTGAAACAGCGTTTTGATACCGAAGGCATCGAAATCCCTTACCCCCACCAGGTCGAGCTGGTGAAGGAAGGGATCGAATTGAAGCGCCCGCCGGAATCGGCGGATGAGGATTAGGCCGTCGGCAGCTTATAGTCCTTGAAGATCTCCCGCAGCTTCAGCTTGTTGATTTTGCCGGTCGCGCCGAGCGGGATTTCCTCGATGAAGGCGACATCATCCGGCGTCCACCATTTGGCGATCTTGCCTTCCAGCTGGGCCAGCATTTCTTCCTTGGTCGGGTCTTCGCCCGGCGCCGCCTGAATGATCAGGAGCGGGCGCTCATCCCATTTCGGGTGATAGATACCGATCGCGGCCGCATTGGCGACTTTTTCATGGCCGACGGCAATATTCTCGATATCGATCGAGCTGATCCACTCGCCGCCGGACTTGATCACGTCCTTGGCGCGGTCAGTGATCTGCATGGTTCCATACTGGTCCATATTGGCGACATCGCCAGTGTCGAAGAAGCCGTTCTCATCGAGGACATTGCCGCCATCGCCCTTGAAATAGCCCGCCGCAATGGCCGGGCCACGGACGACCAGACGCCCCGAAGTTTCGCCGTCCCAGGCCACATCATTATTCTCGTCATCGACAATTTTCAGCTCGACCCCGAATGGTGGACGGCCTTGCTTCAGCTTTTGCACCATGCGCGTGTCGATATCCGCGTCCATGAGATGTGGTGGCAGCGTGCCGAGCGTGCCGAGCGGGCTGGTTTCCGTCATGCCCCAGGCATGGATCACATCCACTTCGAATTCTGTTTCAAAGGCGCGCAGGATGGCTTCCGGCACAGCGGATCCGCCAATGACGACCTTGCGCAGGTGGGGCAGTTTCAGATTATTCTCGCGCAGATAACCCAGTAGGCCGAGCCAGACGGTGGGAACGGCGGCCGTGATGGTGACCTTTTCAGTGTCCAGCAGCTCGTAAATGCTAGCGCCGTCCATTTGCGCACCGGGCATGACCATATTGGCGCCTGTGGCGGGACAGCCGAAGGCAAGCCCCCAGGCATTGGCGTGGAACATTGGAACGACAGGCAGGACAACGTCATCCGATCCCATGCCCATCGCATCCTTGGACATGGTGATCATCGTGTGCAGCACATTTGAGCGGTGCGAATAGAGCACGCCTTTCGGGTTGCCGGTGGTGCCGGACGTGTAGCAGAGCCCGCAAGCGGTCTCTTCCGGAAAGTCACCCCAGCTGGCGTTCAGGGACTTGCCCGCGACCCAGTCATCAAAGGCGATGGCGCCGAGCGAGTTTTCCGGCATGTCGTCTGCGCCGGCAAAGATCACAAAGGTCTTGATCGTTTCCAGCTTGTCCTTCACGGCCTCGATGATCGGCAAGAAGGTCGTATCCAGGATCAGGACCTTGTCGCCGGCATGATTGGCGATCCAGGCGATCTGGTCGGGATGCAGGCGCGGATTGATCGTGTGCAGCACCGCCCCAATGCCCATGGCACCATACCAGGCGGCCATGTGCCGGGCCGAGTTCCAGCCGAGCGTCGCCACGCGGTCGCCAAGACCAATGCCGCCTTCGATCAGCGCTCCGGAGACCTGTTTGGACAGGTCATGAAGCTCTGAATAGTTGGTCCGGACGATTTCACCGCTGACGCGGCGGGTGATGATTTCGCGGGTCGGGTTGATCCGCTTGGCGTGCTCCAGAATCTTGTTCGTGGTGAGCTGCCAGTCCTGCATGATGCCTTGCATCGGTAATCCTCCATGAATGTGTCGTTATATTACCCCTTTCAGGGCCTGATGAATGTTGTAGGTTGGCGAGGTACGATCGGCAAGAATCGAAAGCGGAAAAGCATGCGACCTATCCTCCCAATGCTGCTTGCAGCCCTGAGTTTTAGCCTGACGGCCTGTCAGCCCAATGCGGGGGAGTTTGATCCGCCCGTCAGCGCTGAGCCTTCACAGATCTCGACCCCTGCGCCTTCTGGTGAGCTCGAGATTGTATCGATGCCGACGCTGTCACTTGGCCCGCTTCCAGACTTCTTCGACTGTGTCCGCGAGAGTGGCGGCATGCTGATCGCGTCGCATCGTGGCGGGCCAGCACCCGGCTATCCCGAAAATGCGATTGAGACCCTGCAATACGGCCTCGATCAGGGCATCCTCGTGCACGAGATCGATGTTGCCGAAAGCCGTGATGGGGTCCTGTTCCTGATGCATGACAACACGCTCGGGCGCACGACCACCGGGAATGGCTTTGTCGCCGA
Source organism: Hyphomonas sp. Mor2 (assembly GCF_001854405.1). GTDB lineage: Bacteria > Pseudomonadota > Alphaproteobacteria > Caulobacterales > Hyphomonadaceae > Henriciella. The sequence goes on along the minus strand of NZ_CP017718.1, from coordinate 2,082,753 downwards.
TACGGACTGGGAAACCATTCAAAGCCTCAATCTCAAAGACAATGAGGGCACCCTCACCGATTACACTGCGCCAAAACTGAGTGATGTCCTGCTCTGGGCAAAACAAACCGGCGCGATTGTCGAACTCGACAAGAAGCGCACGACCAGCTTCCGCAACATCATCTCACATGTTCGAGCCGCTGAGGCCGAGGAGAATACGATCCTGATCACCTATAATGACGATCAGGCCAAGGAAGTGGCGCGTCTCGCCCCGGAATTGATGATGACGGCGGGCCTCAATAGCCGCAGCCATCAGGACGAGCTGGAAGCCGCCGGGATCAATTTTGACCATGTGATCGCCTGGATGGGGATCAGCAATCCCAATCCGCGGGCGTTTCAAGCGATTGGCTATCGCGGCGTGGAGACCGCATTCGGGACACTGGGACGCCCAGGGGAGCGGCTGGACGACGAGTACTGGGCCGATGGCGATCCCAGCGAATTCCAGGCGCTGGCCGATGGCGGCCTGACAATGCTTGCGACCGACGCACCGTACCGCGTCGCCGAGGCGCTTGAAGCAGACGACATCGCGCTGGCCGCGTGCGCGCCGCGCTAGAGCACAAATCGCGCGCGATCATTGGCGCTGATAAACTCGACCATTTCCTCGTAGGAGGCGCGTTCCAGCATGGCCATGGCTGCAACACGTTTTGTATGAGTTCGGGCCGCCTCAAACTCCTTGTTGGCGCGTGTGATTGCCGCCGCGTAGAATTGCATGCGCCGGGTCTCTCGCTGCGGGCGCAAGCCCTCGAGCATGGCGCGCACGCCGACGGCAAGGATCGCGAAGGCAATCGCAAGGGCGCTCAGCACAGGTGCATTCTCTTCAAACGGCCCCCAAACCGTTGCGCCCAAGGCGATGAAATTCGTGGCAAAGGCAAAGACGACAAGCAGGTAGCTGAGATTGCCAAGGATGTGCAGCTGTTTGGACGGCGAGGACCAGAATTTCCCCTCATCGGAGAGCACATAATTCACGTACTGGATCTGGCCTCGCATGCGGGTTTCCTTGTAAGCCCGGCAAATCTCGTCGAGTGCTTCCTGATGAGCCGGATCGGATTTCCGGGCCGCAGCCTTGGCCCAGTCATCGTCGATCCAGAACGCGGTTTCGGCCTTCGCATCGGCCACGCTCTGGCCTGAATGGGCGGCGATCGAGGTTTGTGTGTATTTCGTGTATTCGGCGGCGATCTGATCGACAAAACTGCGCTTGAACCGCTTGAAACTGAGGTCTCGGGCGTCCAGCCAGGCCTTTTTCGCCTCGGGCGAGCCGGCGGCTTCCGCGATCTCGACGGAATGGGCCGCAGAATACTGGGCGTGCCATTGACGCAGGCGTTCATTGACCAGGCGTTTCATCAGCCAGTTGCGTTTCACCTGGCCGAAGCCCAGACCGATATTGCCGAAGATCAATGCCAGCAGCCCGAGGCACGCGCCCGCAATCGCCAATCCATTCCGAATGGGCGCGCTTTGGCGCTCATCGACCCAGACGCCGCTGACAATCGCATCCAAAGGGAAGGCGAGGAGGGACAGGGTGGCGAAAATGAGGGCCGCGCAACCGATCCATCGCGACCGTCTTTTGTCTTGCAGGGCCTTTTGATCCACACGCTCAAACTCTGATCTCAACGCCGGATGATCGAGCGCGAAGAACACATTTGGATAGGATTGCTGCGCCAGCTCACGATCCTCCTCTGACAATAGAAGTTCGTCATTGAAGCGAAAGGTCATGCCCCGTTCCCTGGCTGGCTATGCTGAACAGGAAACACGCTCCCTTCACAGCTGGCAAGAAGGTTTCGCGCTTGGCAGCTGAAATGAAACGACTTTTCTCACCTCGTAAAAACCTGCCCCGCTACAAGTTCCCCTTTGGATTGTCGAAATTTTGTGCCATGGCTGAGAGCAAGGTCGCATTAACTATAACTCATACTCGGGACCGGGGGACGATGTCGCATATTTTCTTATCCTATAGCAGGGCGGACCGACCGACCGCGCAGATCATCGCAGAAGCGCTCGAAGCGGAAGGGTTTTCGGTCTGGTGGGATAAAGTGCTCAGAGCCGGTCAGACCTATGATGAAGTGACAGAGAACATGCTGCGCGATTCCGCGGTCGTGATCGTGCTCTGGTCGCAAACCTCGGTTAAATCCAAATGGGTGCGCGCCGAAGCGACGCTCGGGCAGCGCAGCTGTGAAATGGTCCCGGCCATGATCGAGGATGCGGATCGTCCGATCATGTTCGAATTGACACAGACGGCCGACCTGATCGGCTGGAATGGTGATCGCAGCGAAGCCCGCTGGACCGAATTTGTCGCCGACATTAAGCGATCTCTGGAAAAACATAGCGCCGCCGCGCCTGCGCCCGCAGCGGCTGCGCCCACATCGGGTGGATCGGATGATGCCACGATCGAGACCGTCTTCTGGACCTCCATCAAGGATGGCGACGATCCGGCCGATTTTGAGGCGTACCTGAAACGCTATCCGGATGGGCATTATGCGGCGCTTGCCACCAATCGTTTGGCAGCCCTGCAACCGCCGACCGCGACGCCTGACCCAACCCCGACACCACCGGTAGCGGAGACGCCTGCCCCAGCGGCTCAACCGGCACCTGCAGCCCCTGCGGCGGCCGCGAAAAAGCCGGAAAAGAAAAAATCCTCCAGCCCGCTGCCACTCTTGCTCGGGGCGGCGCTTGTAGTGGGGGTAGGGGGCTGGTTCGGCTTGCAGGCGCTGGGCCCGTCCGAGACCGAAGATGACGCCGAACTCGAAGCTGCGACTCCGCCCCCACCAAGCTGCGACGTCTGTCCCAAAATGGTCGAGCTGCCCGGCGGAAGTTTCACCATGGGATCGCCTTCGGATGAGGCCAACCGGTCCGGAAATGAGGGACCTCAACGTGAGGTCACGTTGCAGCCCTTTGCCATCAGCGCCACCGAAATCACGCGCTCACAATGGCAGCTCTGCGTCGATGCTGGCGCCTGCAGTGCCGATCAGGGAGGTGAAGGAGACTTGCCGGTCACCCGCGTCAGCTATGATGAAGCTGTCGGATACGCGAACTGGTTATCGCAGCAAGGCGATCGCCGGTATCGTCTGCCGAGTGAAGCCCAATGGGAGTATGCCGCCCGAGGCGGCACGAACACGCCATATTGGTGGGGCGGTAATTTCCCAGGCCCGGGCGTGGCCAGCGGCGAGGTTGCAGATACGAGCGCACTCCCGGACAATCCGTTCGGCGTGTCAGGCATGCTGGGCAATGTGCGCGAATGGGTCGCTGATTGCTACGTCAATAATTATCGAGAGGCGCCGACAGACGGCAGCGTTGTGAGCCAGGCGGGCTGTGATCGGTTCGTCGTGCGCGGCGGATCCTGGCGTCTCGGCGCTGAAGAACACCGCGCCGCCAATCGGGCGCGTTTCAGTCGATCGATCCAGGATCGGTCAGTCGGATTCCGGGTCGTTGCGCAACCTTCTGGAGACTAGCTTACCCAGTGTTTGACGACCTCGCGGTGATTGACTTTCGCAATCTGGCAATTTGCGCCTATATCGCTTCGACCCTTCAATATTCAGAGCTCGTCCAATGTCCGATTTTCTGCTCCTCGCCTTTATTCTCTTGTGCGCCGGGATCATCGCCGTTCCGATTGCGACGCGGCTAAAACTCGGCTCCGTGCTGGGGTATCTGATCGCGGGCATCTGTATCAGCCCGCTCCTGGGCCTGCTCGATGTGGACGTGATCGCTTTGCAGCATTTCGCCGAGTTTGGCGTCGTGATGATGCTGTTTCTGGTCGGGATGGAGCTGGAACCCAAGCTGCTCTGGCAGATGCGCAATCGCCTGATGGGGCTGGGCGGCGGCCAAGTTCTGGTGACTATGCTGCTGGTCATGTCGGTGGCCATGGTGTTTGGCCAATCGTGGAACACGGCCTTGATCATCGGGATGATACTGGCCTTGTCGTCCACCGCCATCGTCCTGCAGACCTTGAACGAGAAAGGCCTGACATCCAGCGACGGCGGGCAGGCGAGTTTCTCCATTCTCTTGTTTCAGGATATCGCATTCATTCCGATGCTGGCCATCATTCCGCTGCTCGCCTTTCCGGAAGTGGTGCAAGCGACCGCAGGCGGGGAGTCCGATGGTGGGCTAAGCCTGGTCGAGAATCTCAATGGCTGGCAGACCATGTTGGTCACTGTGGGGGCCATCGCAGCGGTCATCCTTGGCGGGAATTATCTCACCCGGCCTCTGTTCCGCTTCGTTGCGGGCGCCAAACTGAGAGAGCTGTTCACCGCGACGGCGCTCTTGATGGTGATCGGAATTGCCTTGCTGATGACCCTGGTCGGCCTGTCGCCAGCCCTTGGGACATTCCTGGCGGGCGTGGTGCTGGCCAATTCCGAGTACAAGCACGAGCTCGAGGCCGACATCGACCCATTCCGCGGACTGTTGCTCGGCCTGTTCTTCATCACCGTCGGCGCCGGAATCGATTTCGCGCTTCTATCGGAGAATTTCGGCGTCGTGGTTTCAATGACGCTTGGCTTGATCATCCTGAAAGCTTTTGTCCTGTTCATGCTGGGCACGGCCTTCAAGATCCGCGGGGCGCAGCGCTGGTTGCTGACGCTGGGCATGGCCCAGGCGGGCGAGTTCGGATTTGTCCTGCTCGCTTTCACGGCCACGAATGGCATTTTGCCGGTGCTGGTGACCGACTTGTTATTACTGGTCGTGGCGCTTTCCATGCTGATCACGCCGGTCCTGTTCATTCTTTACGACCAGATTGTCGCTGGCATCTACGCCAAGGGCCAGGAGCGGCCTATGGATGACATCGCCGAGGAAAACGGTATCATCATCGCCGGACGCGGGCGGATTGGAGGGATTGTCGATCGCATGCTGCGCACGGCGGGATATGCGTCCACGGTCATCGATTACAGCTCGAAACAGCTCGACATTCTGCGCGCATATGGGGTCAGTCACACCTATTTTGGCGATGCGACCCGGCCTGATCTGCTCCATGCGGCGGGGATCGATAAAGCCAAGCTGCTTATCGTCACGATTGATGACAAGGATCAGATCACTGAACTGGTTGACTATGCGGTGCGCAATTATCCGAACCTGCATGTCATCGCTCGATCCGTAGATCGTCATCATACTTACGAGCTTTGGGCCCATGGCTGCCGCGATATTATTCGCGAGACTTATGACAGTTCCCTTCGGATTGGACGCTCCGCCTTTGAAGCCCTCGGCACCCCGCGCGCGGCGGCGGAACGCATGAAAGACGCCTTCCACGACATGGATCAGCAATCGATGATCGAAGTGGCCGACGTCTATGACATGAACATTCCCGGTCATGAGAATGAGGCCTATATCAACCGCATCCGCGAACGGGCCGAGTCCTGGGAAGCCGAGCTGCACGATCGGATGATGGAAATCATGGACGAGGAGCCGGAAAAGGCCTGATCGCAAATCTGGACGATCCCGGTTGACCTTGTGAAGCCGCCAGTGCCAGTTTGAGGCATGGGGCTGTTACGGAAACTCACAGAGGCGGCATCGAGCGGTGGGGCACGACTCCTCGCCTGGCGAAAACATCCACGCATCGTCGCGATCACCGCGGCTATCGCGGCAATATTTGGCAGCCTCGGATTCATTCTCGATGTGGCCAGTGTTTCGTCACTGATGTTCGGCAAGGAGGACACTCAGGTTCAGGCCAATGAGGTAGAGCCGCCGACACTGCGGGTGCAATACATGCGCACCTTTGGAGCCCTGCGCACGGGCTTGCTGGCGACCGCAATCGAAAGGGGAGGCTTCACTTGGAGCGATGCGCCCCACTTGACGGGGTGGCAGTTAAAGGATGGGAGTCTTCCCTTTGAGGGTGATTTTCCGGAATTTTTCGAGTCGTTCGAATATAAGGATATCGCGCCGCTCAAGAATGCATTGTGGGAGAATCTGAACGATTCAAGCGCGAACTATGATGTCTTCTACGAACCCCTGTTTGCGATTGAAGATGACATGCTTCGAATGGAGTGTGCTTATGAATTGTATATCGGCGGACACAGAAACCCCGAGCTTGAGCCGTGCGGTCAGTTCGAAGCGATCACGCAGAGCGCCGGGTTTCTGTTCGCGATCTTTGAGAATGTCGAGGACCGGGCCATCGACAACATCGAATTCATCCACATCCATGCGGCTATCGATGATAATCCCGAATTCTGGGGCACTTATCAGACCGAAATCCTGACCGCATTTTGCACCGAGCCAAATCAGGACACGCTCGCTGATCTTGGCTTTGAAAGCGCGACGATCACGCGCAAGTCTTTACCCTTCGCCAAGCCGGACGCCGCTTTCCTCTGGCCCGTTGCGGCCTATCAATGGAGCGGTGAGGATCGGTTCAGGGGGCGCCTTCTGGACGGGGTTCATATTCCCGCCTGCATGTCGATGGATGGCGGACCCATGCAGCCGGTGCGTGCGCCATCTCGTGAGAATTCCAGCGTCGTCTCAATGCCCTATGGCTGGTACTACCAGTAAGGCCTGATCAGTTTTTGGTTGACTGCGCGCCCGAGTTTCGCGTAAGGCACCGCCTCGGTTGAGGCGCCTGCCGCTCGCTGGACATGAATGTCCGTGGTGAAGTCCTCCCGGTTTGACCGGTTTTTTCGCAGACCATTTCACACCCGGTCTGGCGGCAATGCGAGCCCCGCCCTTTGCAGGACCAAATGGATTTGTGGAAGGTAACTGTGATGACACAGCACATATACACACGCGTGCAAGCCAAGGCGCGGGCACGTAAACTGAAGACTGAAAGCGATGGCGGGCTAAGCTATGCCGGTGCGCTTGAGCAGGTGGCCCATGAGATGGGCTTTCGCGACTGGAACACAGCCGCGGCGCGCCTGTCCAATGCCCCCGAAACGGCTTGGCAGGTCGGGGAACGAGTGATGGGCCAGTATCTCAAGCGCGATTTTTCCGGTCGTGTTCATGCCGTCCGGGAATTGCCGGACCAGGCAGGCTATGAGGTGACGGTGCATTTCGACCATCCCGTTGACGTTGTCGATTGGGACAGTTTCTCTGCCTATCGCCAGCGCGTAAGTGTGAAAGTCTCACCAGAGGGCGTGTCGTGGACGCGGACCAGTGATGGCGTGCCGCACATGGTGCTGGTGCGTGATGGGGCTTTGATCGTTTAATTTCTGCGCCCAACAGCCCTCATCCTGAGCTTGTCGAAGGACGAGGGCGGGCTTGGAAACACCCTAAACCTTCTCAGGTGCGCCTTTGCCGGTGGTCTTTGGCTTGCGCTTGGCCGGTTTGTCCTCGACATATTTGAAGGTCAGTTCGTCCTTCTTCTTGTCGTGGCCAATCTTGACCGTGCCGCCTTTGGCGAGCTTGCCGAACAGCAATTCCTCGGCCATCGGCTTCTTCACGTATTCGGAAATCACGCGGGCCAGAGGACGCGCCCCGAATTCCGCATCGAAGCCGCGTTTGGCGAGCCAGTCGCGTGCACCTGCGGCCAGTTCGATCGTGACATTGCGATCGGCCAGCTGCACTTCCAGCTGCAGGACGAATTTCTCGACCACGCGCTCGATGATTTCCGGGGTCAGGCCACCGAATGTGATGACCGCGTCCAGGCGGTTGCGGAATTCTGGCGTGAACAGGCGCTTCAGCGCCTCTTCCTGCTCGTCATCCTTGCGACCGCGACCAAAACCGATCGAGTTCTTCGCCGCATCGGAGGCACCAGCATTGGTGGTCATGACCAGAATGACATTGCGGAAATCGACCTTGCGGCCATTCGCATCGGTCAGGGTGCCATTGTCCATGACTTGCAGCAACACATTGAATAGATCCGGATGCGCCTTCTCGATCTCATCCAGCAGCACGACCGAGTGCGGATGCTGCATAACCGCGTCGGTCAGCAAGCCGCCTTCATCATAGCCGACATAGCCCGGAGGCGCGCCGATCAGACGAGAAATCGAGTGGCGCTCCATATATTCGGACATGTCGAACCGGTGCAGCTCGACGCCCAGAATAGAGGCGAGCTGCCGCGTCACCTCGGTCTTGCCCACGCCGGTTGGACCGGTGAACAGGTAAGAGCCAATCGGCTTGTTCGGTTCCCGCAATCCGGCGCGCGACAGCTTGATCGCGCTCGACAGGGCATCGATGGCCTGATCCTGACCAAAGACCACGCGTTTGAGGTCGGCCTCCAGCGACTTGATCGCTTGCGCATCGTCCTTCGACACCTGTTTGGGGGGGATGCGGGCAATCTTGGCGACGATCGCTTCGATCTCTTTCACGCCAATCGTCTTGCGACGCTTGCTTTCCGGCACCAGCCACTGAGTCGCGCCCGCTTCGTCGATCACATCGATCGCCTTGTCCGGCAGTTTGCGGTCGGTCATGTAGCGGGCCGACAGCTCCACCGCAGAGCGGATCGCGTCATTGGTGTAGCGCAGGCCGTGGAAGTCTTCGAACGTGGACTTGAGGCCCGTCAGGATTTTTACAGCGTCTTCGACATTCGGCTCGACAACATCAATCTTGCGGAACCGCCGCGACAGGGCGCGGTCTTTTTCGAAGTGCTGCTTATACTCCTTGAACGTGGTCGAGCCCATGCAACGGACTTCGCCATTCTGCAGCGCAGGTTTGAGCAGGTTGGACGCATCCATCGCGCCGCCAGAGGTCGCCCCGGCGCCGATAATGGTGTGGATCTCATCGATGAAGAGAATGCCTTTTTCTTGCTCGCCAATCTCTTTCATGACGGCTTTCAGGCGCTCCTCGAAATCACCGCGATAGCGTGTGCCAGCGAGCAGCGCGCCCATGTCCAGGGCCCAGATTGTGGCATCATCGAGGATTTCCGGCACTTCGCCATTGACGATCATGCGGGCCAGGCCTTCAGCGATGGCAGTCTTGCCAACGCCCGGGTCGCCGACCAGGATCGGATTGTTCTTGGAGCGGCGGCACAGCACTTCAATGCAGCGTTCGATCTCAAGCTGGCGACCGATCAGCGGATCGATTTTACCTTGCTTGGCTTTTTCATTGAGGTTCACGCAATAAGCATCCAGCGCCTCGCTCTGCGGAGCGTTTGGCGGGGTCTCTTCCTGCTCTGCACCGCGCGGCGTGGACGGCCGGTTCTGGCCCGGCACTTTCGAGACGCCGTGGCTGACATAATTGACCGCATCATAACGCGTCATGTCCTGCTCCTGCAGGAAGTAGGTCGCGTGGCTTTCGCGCTCGGAGAAGATCGAGATCAGAATGTTCGCACCGGACACTTCATCACGGCCCGAGCTTTCGACATGCAGCACGGCGCGCTGGACCACACGCTGGAAGGCGGCGGTCGGCTGCACGCGGCCGGATGGATTGTCAGTGATCAGGCTGGACAGGTCTTCGTCGATATATTGTTCCAGCGCTTGCTTCAGCGAGGGAATATCGACCTTGCAGGCCGTCATCACTTCGATGGCGTCTTCATCGTCGGTCAGCGCCAGCAGCAAGTGCTCGAGCGTGGCATATTCATGCTGGCGCTCGCCGGCTGCGGTCAGGGCGCGTTCCAGGGCATTTTCGAGACTAGGGGTTAAGCTTGGCATGTGTGTCTCCTAGTCCTCTTTTTCCATCGTGCACTGCAAAGGGTGTTCGTTGCGCCGCGCCATATCCATTACCTGGGCGACCTTGGTCTCGGCGACTTCGTACGTGTACACGCCACAGACGCCGACGCCCTTTTGGTGAACATGCAACATAATGCGAGTCGCCTGTTCTCGGCTTTTGCCGAAAAAGCGCTCGAGAATCAGAACCACGAACTCCATCGGTGTGTAGTCATCGTTCAGGATCAGAACCCGATACATGCTCGGCTTTTTCGTGCGGACTCGGGTCTTGGTGGCAATTCCAAGACCGCCCTCGTCGCCTCCATCAGGCCCGGAAGGACCTTGCGGACCTTCGGGATCTGAGAGCTTAATGCGGTCGATTCTGATAGACATGGCCTAGAAGATAAGCGTTCCTTTGCGTTTGTGTAGACTGACGCTGACTTGCCGTAGGATCAAGGCTGAAATTGATCAATATGTGTTCACTCTTGTGATTAGTTGGTTCACGCGTTTGCGATTGGCGCCGAGGTCCGAATAGCCCACGCGTGAGCGAGAATAGATCGCGAAGGTCGCCTTGCCGTCTTCAATCGGAATCACCTCGATATCGACATCATCCTTGAACCGCATCAGCCCGGTTGTGGCGACAAACTTAATTCGCAGCTTTTCAGCATCGGCTTCGATCTTCCCGAATTTTCGGTCCGACGCGATAATTTCGCTCAGCCGGGAGTAGAGTCCGCGCGCCGTCATCATCATTACCGGGGGGGCAAAATCCGGCTCCGCCGCGAGACAATGGTTCTCCGGGGCGACCAGGCAGGTATTGGGCTTGGGCGGGCGTTTCAGTGATTTGAATGGAATAAAATCAGTCATCACAAAACAAGTTTGCCGGAAGTCGATGGGTTTGTCAGGTGCCTAAACTGAAAGAGCCGGGCGGTGGGCCCGGCTCATGACATCTGTGCAAGCCTCGTGCGGAGGCGACAGTCGCGTTAAGCGCTCGCGGTGCTTTTCGCTGCTTTCTTGGCTTGTTTGGCCAGTGGCGCAAAGGCTTCGCGCATGGTGTCAGCATAGACTTCAGAAAGCTCGCTGAAGCCTTTGAGATTGTTCTCAAAAGCAGATTTCACAAATCCGGTCTGGACCGTCAGGGCTTCCTGGAAAGTGCCCGATTCAGACAGTTTCTTGCCGGTCTCAACAGATAGCGCGATTTGCTGCTTCATGTGATCCATGACCGTCTGGCCGGCTTCCTGCAGGCCTTTGACAGACGCGCGCGTACTGGCTGTGGAAGCTTCCACTGCGCCGCGGGCCAGCGTGCCCATCGAATCCTGGTTCGGGAAGAAGTCCGCAAATGCGTCCTTGTCGAAGGCGCCGAACGGAAAGTTGAAGGGTGAAGAAGGTGTCTCAGTCATGATCCAGATCCCTAGTTTACTTAAGGGCATATAGGCTCCAGATCTCGCAAATGCAACAAAAAATTGTGCAGTGCACAAAATTAGGAATGCGGTAACGGAATCTGCAAGAATCCTAACAGAAAAGCCATGTGCATTTACCTCTAGCTAACCTTATGAACTGATCCTACTGTCTTCCCGGGATGCCGGGGAAAGCTCTTGAGGAGACCCGTGCATGGCCGTTGGTTTTTCTACGTTTTCGATCAAAGCCGTTCTGGCCGCCGGGACAATTCTGGCCATTGGAAACGTGCCAACCGCCTCTGCCGAGAAGTATGCTTCCATCGTGATCGATCTGGAAACAGATCAGGTCCTGCATGCCCGCCACGCTGACGCACCGAGATACCCAGCCTCGCTGACCAAGGCGATGACGCTGTACATGCTGTTCGACGCGATGAAGAGCGGTGAAGTCAAACTCTATGAACGCCTACCGGTCTCGCGAGCGGCGGCCAGTCAGCCACCGTCCTCGTTGCGCTTGCGGGCCGGGAGCACAATTACCACTAAGGATGCGATCAACGCCCTGATCACCAAATCCGCGAATGATGTCGCAGTCGTGGTTGCCGAACGCCTCGGTGGCAGCGAAGAGCGTTTCGCGACGCTGATGACGGCCAAAGCCATCGCCATGGGCATGGAGAACACGACGTTCAAGAACGCCTCCGGTCTGCCCAATTCGCAGCAGCTTTCGACGGCCCGAGACATGTCCGTTCTGGCGGAACGTCTGCTGGAGGATCATGCCGACTATTATGGCTATTTCGCCAATACCAAGTTCAGCTGGGGCCGCGCCAATTATCGCAATCACAACAAGCTGATCGGAAAGGTTGTCGGTGTTGACGGGATCAAGACCGGCTATACCCGCTCTTCCGGTTTCAATCTGATGGCCAGCGCCAAGCGTCGCGGACGTCGCGTCGTCGCGATCATGTTTGGTGGCTCGACGGCCCGTTCTCGTGATCAGCACGTCTCTGATCTGATCGAGGCTGCGTATAAGAGTTTCGAACAGGAAGACGTCGCGCCTGAATTGCGGATGCGGATGACATTCAGCGATATCCAGCCGCCCGTCGATCCGGATGGTGCCGCCATGCCGGTTCTCAATGGGCGCATTTTCGGCGAGACAGGGGTCGTCGCCGAAGGAGATGAAGGCTCCAAGCAAGACTAGGAGGCGGCCATGTTCGCAGTTCGCCTCTTAGGTGTGATTCTGACAGCCTTGACGTTTGCCGTGGCGGCCATGGCCGCGCCGGTGGATTACGATGTCCTGGATGAGCGGCTGACCCGATTGGCCGCAGAGGACGAGATTGTCGGCCTGGCAGTGGCCGTCATCGAAGATGGCGAAATCAGCTTTGCGCGGGGCTATGGCGTCACCCGTTTCGATGGCGATCCGGTCACCGATCAGACGGTGTTTCGCTGGGCCTCACTTTCCAAAGGCGTCGCCTCGACTACGGTCGGGAAAATGGTTCAGGAGGGCCAGCTCGCCCTGTCCGATACAATCTCCAAATTCAGCACAACGCTGAGATTACCCTTGGGCGGAGAGAAAGTCGGCACGCTCGACGATTTGTTGTCGCATCAGATTGGGATCGTCCCCAATGCCTATGACACGCGGCTGGAAGATGGCGGCGACCCTGCACAGATCCGAAAGGCGCTGGGAAAGCTGAAACGCACCTGTGTGGTGGGGGAGTGCCATACCTATCAGAACGTCGCGTTTGACGCGATTGCCGAGGTCGTGTCCTCGGTTCGTGGCATCGATTTCGAGGAAGTCGTTCGGCTTGAGCTGTTTCAACCCCTGGGCATGCGCGACGCGAGCTATGGTCTCGAAGCCTTGCGCGCCTCCTATTCCTGGGCGGAACCGCATCGCAAACGCCGCGTTGACCCAAAACCTGTACGTCGCACTGTGAACCGGTCCTATTACCGTGTTCCTGCGGCCGGTGGGGTCAACGGATCGATCCGTGATCTCGCCCAGTTCGCCCGGGCCCAGATGGGACTGGAACCGGACGTTCTGTCACCGGATACGTTGACCGAGCTGCACACACCGCGGGTTTATACACGACGAGAGCAATCAAGTATGAGCCGGCGCTATGGCGGTCATCTGCGTGACGCCCGTTATGCGCTGGGGTGGCGGGTCTACAAGTATGGCCAGCCCGGTTATCGCGTGGTCGGTCATCGCGGCGCGGTCGACGGGTATCGTTCTCTGGTTCTTTTCGATCCGGAGCGCAATGCCGGCGTGGTTGCCTTGTGGAACTCAAACTCCCGTAAACCGGTTGGCGTGCAATTCGAAGTCATGGACATGGTCTACGGACTGCCCGCGAAAGATTGGCTGCAACTGGACACCGCGCCTGTGAATTAGGCCGCGCCCGCAGGCGATTGAAAAACATAACGAATTGCTACTCTGGCGAGATTATTTCGATAATCGAGTAGAAGTAGATTTTTATCCAAACCTGCTACGCCTTTCGAATGTCTGCGGGAAGATCACAATTCAAGGCGACTCAGCTCGACATGTCCGAGCGGACCAGAATGCACGCATACTGGGTCGGCATTTTGGGGCTGTGCTTCGCCGCATTTGTGTACACGCTCTATTTCATGAGCGGCAAGGACACCTGGCTGGTGCGCGTCGTGATCCCGTCTTATGCGGTCATAATGGGTGCGATGTTGCTCAGCGCGCATCGCAACTTCCACGTCCAATCAGTACTCTGTAATGGCTGTATGGCCATGTTTGCCGTGTTCTGGTTCAAGAATTTCGGCGACGGTATGATGGGAAATTCCCGCGCGTTTGATATTCCCGTCATCCTGCTCGTGCCTTTGTTCTTTGCGATGACGCTGGACGTGAAGCGCCTTCTGTTTCTGGCGCCGATTCAGTTTGTCTGTGTGTTCGTTTATGTGGACCTGTTTGCCAGCCTGCATCTGGCCGTTGAGTGGACGACGCGCGACCAGTTCATTTTCAATCTTGTCGTCGCGGCGTTGTCGGCCTTTTCTCTTTGTGTCTTCGCGGCGGTTGCTTTTTCGCGCCAGCGGGCCGACCAGAATCTGTTCGATCTCGTCGCAGAAACCGAGCAACTGGCCGCCACGGATGGCCTGACGGGTCTGATGAACCGAAGAGCGTTTATGGACAAGCTGCGTGCCCTCTGGCCGAACCGTTCCGAAATCTGCATCGTGTTCATCGACTTGAATCACTTCAAGCCATTGAACGATCAGTATGGACACGCAGTCGGTGACCAGGTCCTGTGCAAAGTCGCCCAGCGCATCGGTGATGTCCCGCATGTGGAGATGAGTGCGCGCCTGGGCGGAGACGAGTTTGCGGTTCTGTTTGACGCCGAGGCTTGCGAAGAGACAACCGACGCGCATATCGAAACACTGCATGCACACATCACTCAGGACATGCGCTGGGAATCCGGTATGATCCCGATCGGAGCCTCGATCGGCTATGCTCATGGCCAGACCGTGGAACAATCTCTGTCTGGATTGCTGCGCGCGGCCGATACAGCCATGCGCCGCGCCAAAAGCTCCAACACGCACTGGGCGAAATTCAACCCCCTCGTGGACAATGATGCGATCGCCAGTTCGACGCTCGAAATCGAGCTGAAATCGGCGATCAAGAACGGACAGATCAGAGCCGCAGTGCAACCGATCGCAAATGCCAATACGCTCGACACAGTCGCCTATGAATTGCTGACCCGCTGGATCAATAGCGGCTTTGAGCGCGACCCGAGCCCCAAGGACTTCATTCCGATTGCCGAGAAGCTGGGTTTGCTCAACGAAATCCTCTGGGTGACCCTGGATGAGGCCCTGTCATGCCTGAACCTGACCCATGAACGTCTTGCCATCAATGTGTCACCAGCTCAGCTCGTCGCGTCAGATTTCCTTGAATCCCTGCTGCGTATTCTCGAGCGCCACGAGGTGCGCCCGCATGCGATCACAATCGAGATTACCGAAGAGGTTGCATTCCGGAATGTGGAGCGCAACGTGGCGATCCTGAAGCAGGCGCGTGACCTCGGATTTTCGATCGCCCTCGACGATTTCGGGACCGGCTACTCGTCGCTCTCAATGCTCGACACGCTGCCGCTCGACAAGCTCAAGATCGACCAGAGCTTTGTGCGCAAGTCCGACAAGAGTACGCATAGTAAGAGCATCCTGCTCGCCGCCATTCGTCTAGCCAAGCAGCTGGGGCTGGAATCCTGCGTGGAAGGGATCGAGACAGAGCAAGCCGCGCGGCGCATCGCCTTGCTCGGGGCGGATACGATTCAGGGATACTGGCTGGGCAAACCGCGTCTGGTGCAGGAAACGCCGCGTCGGCTCAAACTCGTTTCCTAGAAACCCGTTGGGTCCTCATCACGTGACGGGGCTTCGCCAGTAGCCTTTTCGTGTTCATGCTCGAGTTCGGCTTCAAGCTCGATATTTTCAGATTCTACCTCTCCGACGCGCTCCTTCAGCTTGCGGATCTCGCGTTCGCGCAGTTCATCGGAAAAGGCACTGGCAAAGACACCTGCGGGCAGGGCGACCACGCCAATCCCGGCCAGCGCAATGATCGAGGCGAAAATCTTGCCCATTGGCGTGATCGGATAAACGTCGCCATAGCCGACCGTGGTCAGCGTCGCCATGGCCCACCACAGGGCCCGCGGGATAGAAGCAAATTCCTCTCGCGCATTCGGGCCGACACCTTCCAGGAAGTACAGCGCCACGGCGGAGACATAGACCAGCGCCAGGGCCATGGCGAGCGTGGTCAGAAGCTGGGTCCCGGCGCGCTCGACCGTCGCGCCGAGCACGTCAAAAGCCGGGACAAAGCGCGCCAGTTTGACCAGACGCGCCAGGCGAAGCGCGCGTAGCACGATCAGCACTTCATCTCCGACGCCAGCTGGAACCAGCAGGATCCATAGCAGCTCCGGCAGGAAGGCAATCAGATCGGCAATCGCATACGGCGTCGTCATGTATCTCAGACGCCCGACGACCCCCTTGTAGCGCGGGTCTTCGCCTGCCACCCAGAGCCGGGCGAGATACTCGACCGCAAAGATCGAGACGATGGCGATGTTCAGGTAATCGATCCCTGTCCGCCACATCGGACCGATCGTCTCTTCGGTTTCCAGCGCCAGGGCGAGAAAGCTCAGCAATACCAGGCCAATGATCAGAATATTCAGAGCAGACAGGCCGGACTTGCCGGTGGCTTCCGGTTCAAGCTGGCTATAGAGCCTGTGGCGCAGGCCGATTCTGGTGACGACGTGATGCGTGGTCATACGAACCTTTCCCCCTTGAACTGACTATCCCCGTAGCACACCACCTGTGGATTTGGCGACGGCCGCGATAATTTTCTCGGAGATCGCCTCAATGTCCTGATCTTTCAGGGTCTCGCCACGTGGCTGAAGCGTCACTTCGACGGCGATGGATTTCTGTCCGGGCTCAATGCCCTGACCCTGATAGACGTCGAAGACATCGACAGCTGAGATCAGAGCCTTGTCGGCGCCGGTTGCGGCTTTGACGATATCGCCCGCGGCGGTGTCCTCCGACACCACGAAGGCGAAATCCCGCCGGACTGGGGTCAGGTCTGCCTTGTCCAGAACCGGCTTGGTCTTGGTCGTCTTGGCTTTCATTTGTGGCAGAGCATTGAGATTGAGCTCAAACGCGAAGACCGGGCCTTCGACATCCAGTGCCTTCAGCACGCGCGGGTGGAGGGCGCCGAAATGAGCGACAGTGACTTTCGGGCCGAGTTTCAGGCTCGCAGCTTGTCCTGGGTGCCAATGCGGCTGGCGCGGCTCTCCCACCTGGAAGCGAGCAGGGGGCTGCCCGAGGGATTCCAGCACGGCGAACAGGTCGGCCTTGGCCGCGTACACATCATAAGCCTCGCTGCCTTGCCAGTGACGGGCCTTGTGTGGGCGTACCAGGCCCGCAATGACGGAGCGCTGATCCTTGGGTCCATCGCCGAGATAGATCGGTCCAGCCTCGAACAGGCGCAGGCTGCGCTCGCCATGATCAGCGCCGCGTTGAACCGCGCTGGCGAGATTGCCGAGAATGCTCGGGCGCATCTGATTGAGTTCACTGGCCACCGGATTAGCGACGGTCAGCGCGTCCTCCCCCCCACCGAACAGGGCGGCGTGGGCCTTTGGCATGAAACTCCAGGTCACGGTTTCCAGGAAACCGCGCGAAGCCAATGTGCGCCGCGCCGTTCTGATCCGGTCCTGGATCGGGGTCGTGACCACGCGTTTACCGCCTTGCGGCGCCGGCAGAGACAGCGTGGGCAGGGCATCAAAACCTTCAAGCCGCGCAATTTCCTCAACAATATCGGCGCTTTGCTCCATATCAAAGCGCCAGCTGGGGACGGTGAGGAGCCAGGTCTCGCCAGTATCCTCAATCGCAAATCCGAGCGCCTTGATCGTCTTTTTCATATTGGCCGGTTTGATGTCCAGCCCCGTCAGGCGAGCGACATCGCGCTTGAAGAATTCAATCGGGGTCTCGCGGCGCGGCGCTTCACCCGCGACACGCACCTTCGACGCTGTGCCACCGCCATACTCGGTGATCAGGCGCAGCGCCAGGTGAACGCCTTCGACGCAGGACTCAGGGTCAACGCCGCGCTCGAAGCGATAGCGCGCATCAGAGATGATGCCCGTGGAGCGGCCAGTGCGCGCCGTCCGCAGCGGGTCGAACCAGGCGCTTTCGATGAATACGTCAGTGGTCTCTTCAGAAACTGCTGTGCTCTCGCCGCCCATGACGCCGCCCAGGCCGATCACGCCGCTTTCATCAGCGATGACGCACATGTCCGACGTGACGGGGTAAGTCTTGCCGTCCAGCGCCGCGCATTCTTCACCCTTGCGGCCCAGCCGGGCGCAGATGGCGCCGGTCAGCTTGGCGGCATCATAAGCGTGCAGGGGGCGCGCGCGGTCGAGCGAGATATAATTGGTGATATCGACGAGTAGCGATTTTGGCGTGATGCCGACCGCTTTCAGTCGGGCCTGCATCCAGTCAGGAGAAGGGCCATTCTTGACGCCGCGCACCAGCGCGCCTGCGAAAACCGGGCAGGCGTCCGGATTGTCGAGTTCAATTTCGATCGGGCAGTCATACGAACCACTGACCTTGCGGGCCGGGTCATCGATGAACCCGCCAGCGCCTGCCGCAGCCAGGTCGCGGGCAATGCCTTTGACGCCGAGCCAGTCCGGACGATTCGGGGTCACTTCAAAATCGATCACCGGATCATTCAGGCCGAGCGCATCGGCAGCAGGTGTTCCAAGCGTGATGGACTCGTCCAGATCAGCGATGCCGTCATGGTCCTCGCCGGCATTTAGCTCTTTGGTAGAACACATCATGCCATGGCTTTCGACGCCGCGGATCTTGCGAGGCTTCTTGTCGAGACTGAAATCGAGACCAGGAATGTAGGAGCCAAGCGGGGCGTAGATTGCCGTCATGCCCGCGCGGGCATTGGGCGCGCCGCAGACGATCTGCTTCTCACCATCCACGGTATCGACGGTGCAGACCCGCAGCTTGTCGGCATCGGGATGTGGTTGCGCATCGGTGACCTTGCACACCGTGAAGGCCTTCAGGTCCTCGGCAGGATTCTCGACCTCTTCGACTTCGAGGCCCGCTTTCAGCATGTAACCCAACAGCTCATCCAAGGAGGCCGTGGTCGCGAGATAGTCTTTCAACCAGGAGAGTGGGAATTTCATTCGGATGCCTCTTGATCTGGCAGGGCTTCAAGTTCGGATTGCAAGTTTTCCAGGCCGAGCTGTTCGAACAGGTCGGTCTCCTGGCGCTCACATTTTTCGACAGGTTCGGCTCTGGAGCGGCCGATCCTCTGGGTTTTCCAACAGCGCTCGAAGACCGAGCAGTAACAGATTTCCAGACGCCAGGTCTGCGATTCCTCGCTGATGTTTCGCACATCCTCAGTCTCCAGAATCCCTGCTGGCCAAACCATATCGATGGGCGTGACCTTGTCGCCTGGGGCCAGGGCCCGGCCAACAATCGCTGACCAGGACAATTCAAATCCATCCGGAAGCGAGGTGACATCGCGGCTGAACGGCCGAGCTTTCTCGTCGCCGACGAAAAACTCGGCAGACTCAATCAAGGCCGGCCCGACCCCGCTATTGCGGATATCGATTCCGACGGCCGTCGTCTCGCCGCGCTGGCTGACATAGCCGTCGATCTGAAGGACCGGGAACGCCGCACCATGCTGCTGTGCCCGCATCACACGGCCCTGATCCCAGGCCATGTAAACCGCCATGGCTGAAGCTATCAGCGCGCAGATCGCGACCAGGAATTCGACTCTATTTCCGTTACCCATTTGGTCCCCCCAAAGCTTGATAGCCGTTAGCATACGCTTCTTTGCGCTCGGCGATGACGGCGTCTGCCGCGAGGGATGCGAAAGTATCATCGAGGATGCGAGTGACCTGGAAGACTTCAAAAATGACGTCCATGTCCGGCTGCCACGTGCCTTCGCGCTTATAGTAGTCGATATGGGCCTCTCGCCAGTAGCGATAGGAGAGGTCGCCTTCGCCTTCCAGCGCCGCCATTTCAGGGGTCACGGCATCGAAAGGCAGGGTCTGCATCGACACAGTCTCAATCTCGCAAACCGGCGTATCGGCACTGTTCAGACAGATCTGTCGCTCGCCCACCTCCGCATCAGGCCCGTGCACGGCCGCCGAACACGTCCCGGTCTTCACGCCTGCCACAACAAGCGCGGCCAGACGATCAGCGAGTCCGGGACCATCCCCGAACTTGAACGTCTTCAGACCTTGATACGTGTTCGTGCTCGTCACTAGCTCAGTCCGCCGCTCACACTTGGGGTCAGCCAAGGCTTGAAGCCGTAATGACGGGTCCAGGCGGCATCCGCCTCGAAATAGGGGCGCAGATCCGGCATGCCATATTTCAGCATAGCCAGCCGGTCGATCCCCATGCCGAAGGCAAAGCCCTGATACTCATCCGGATCGATGCCGCAATTGCGCAACACGTTGGGGTGCACCATGCCAGAGCCGAGAATCTCCATCCAGCGGTCGCCCGCGCCGATCTCAATCGTCTCGCCCTTCTTGGTATATTTCACGTCCATCTCAGCGCTCGGCTCAGTGAACGGGAAGAAGTGCGGGCGGAAGCGGGCCTCGACCTCATCGACTTCGAAAAAGGCTTTCACGAAATCGATCAGACAGCCTTTGAGGTGGCCCATATGGATGCCTTTTTCGATCACCAGACCTTCGACCTGGTGGAACATTGGCGTGTGGGTCGCGTCCCAATCATTGCGATAGACCCGGCCTGGCGCGATGATGCGGATCGGCGGCTTCTGTTCGGTCATGGTCCGGATCTGGACTGGTGAGGTATGCGTACGCAGCACTTTCGGGGCGCCGCCTTCGGGCGCTTCCATGAAGAACGTGTCGTGTGTCTCGCGCGCCGGGTGACCTTCTGGGAAGTTCAGCGCGGTGAAATTGTGCCAGTCATCTTCAATGTCCGGCCCCTCAGCAACGGCGAAGCCCATATCGCCGAAAATGGCCGCAACTTCTTCAAACACTTGCATGACCGGGTGCAGCGCGCCGACATGTTCCGGCTTGGGCGGCAGGGTCATGTCGAGCTTTTCAGTTGCGAGTTGGGCTTCAAGCGCCTCGTCTTCGAGTGTCGCCTTGCGCGCCTCGACCGCATCCGCGACGCGGTTTTTCAGCGCGTTGAGCTTGGGGCCCATTTCCTGGCGTTCTTCCGGGCTCATCTGGCCCAGGGTCTTCATCAGACCAGAGACGCGGCCTTTCTTGCCAAGCTCGGCGACACGTACAGCGTCGAGCGCCGCTAGGTCAGGCGCGCCGGCAATCGCGTCGAGCGCTTCGGATTCGATGAGTGATGTGTCGGACATGAAAAGCCCCGTCGGTCAGTTTTCAGACAAACGGGGCCGTTCCGACCCCGCTTGAAGCGGTCGGATTAGCGGAGAAAGGCGAAGGTGTGAACCGGCTGCACTAATTTGTTGTCATGGTCCGGCCCGCGCCCCCTTCCCAACCACCCCAAGGGTAGCCTCTGCGGGCGGTTGGGAAGGGGGCGCGGGCTGGGCCAGACGCTAATGCTAAGCCAGGGCGGCCTTGGCTTTCTCCACCAGGGCGCCAAAAGCAGCAGGTTCTTTGATCGCGAGATCAGACATAACTTTGCGATCCATCTCGATTCCGGCTTTGCCGAGGCCACCGATGAAACGGCTATAGGTCATGTCCGCATCATGCTCACGCACAGCGGCGTTGATGCGCTGGATCCACAGGCTGCGGAAGCTGCGTTTCTTAACTTTGCGGCCGACATAAGCGTACTGGCCAGCTTTCCAGACCGCAGCGGTTGCGGTGCGGAACTGTTTCGAACGCGCGCCGCGATAGCCTTTGGCGGCTTTAAGGATTTTCTTGTGACGGGCCTTGGCAGGCACTTTATTACGTGAACGGGCCATGGGAGGCTCCTTACTTCAAATTCGGTTCAGATCTACCCGGTCGAGGCCGGGCACAGCGCTATTTCAGGCCGTTCGGCAGAAACTTCTTGATGACACGCTGGGTATCGGCCTTGGCGACAACTTCAGTGCCGCGGTTCTGGCGAATATATTTCCCGTTGTGGCTGATCAGACGGTGGCGCTTACCGGCCACGCCGTGCTTCAGTTTTCCGGAAGCCGTGATCTTGAACCGCTTTGCAGCGGCCTTCTTGGTCTTCATCTTCGGCATTTCGATCTCCTGTCGAGCGCGAGGGCTCTTAAGTTAGTCATTAGAGCGACAAGGCATGCCGTTTTCGGCCCAGCCGCTGCGGAAGCGCGCGTTTAAGCGCAAATGGAAAGGGAAATCAAGCTTTAGGAGTCAGCGGAGATCGATTGCTTAAATTGATCCGCATTGCCAACGCAAGTTGGCATCTATGGCGGCTGGCTGGAGTGTTTCCGTACGATCTCAACCGCCATGGATCCTGACTCGCGTCAGGAAGGCGGAAATCAAAATGCAGCGTGGTGCCTCAACGCGGTGACATCACCATCGTCATTTGACGACCTTCAAGCTTTGGCTCGAGCTCAACTTTCATCTGCTCGTCAAACTCTTCCTTCACCCGGTTCAGAACTTCCATGCCGAGATGCTGGTGCGCCATTTCACGGCCGCGGAAGCGCAGCGTGATTTTGACCTTGTCGCCCTTTTCAAAGAACTCGGCGATCTTGCGCGCTTTCACTTCATAATCGTGATTGTCGATGTTCGGGCGGAACTTGATCTCTTTCAGTTCCTGGGTCTTCTGCTTCTTCTTGGCAGCGGCTTTTTTCTTCTGCGCTTCATAGCGCATCTTGCCATAGTCAACGATCTTGCAGACCGGAACCTCTTGATTGGGGGATACCTCAACGAGGTCCATGCCGGCTTCGCGGGCGGCGTCCAGAGCTGCGTCTATCGGCATTTCGCCTTGTTTTTCGCCATTCTCGTCAATGAGAAGGACGCGCTCGGCACGAATGTCGCGATTGGTGCGAGGGCCGGTAGGTTTGGCGCGCTCGGGGCGGCCGTATGGTCTGCGTGCTATGGCTAATCTCCTTTGGTTGCCAGTGATTGCGCGGCTAATATGCCTCTGTTTGGCTTAATTTTCAACTGATGCCTGTTTCGCAAGCAGCCGCGCATACACGTTTAAGGTCGCGGTTTGAAGCTGCTTTTTGCTGAAATGCTCTCGAACATAGGCCTGACCCGCCTGTCCCATGGCTGTTCGTGCTTCCGGGCCGAGATTGGCGAGCATGCGGAAACAGGCCGTCAGGGCCGGGGCGGACCCCGGTTCGGCGCGCATGCCCGTCTCGCCTTCGATCACCGTTTCGCGCTGACCGCCATGATCAGCGACAATCACCGGCTTGGCCATGGCCGAGGCCTCCGCAGCGACGCGGCCAAAGGCTTCGGGACGCGTTGAAGGCGCGACGATGACATCGGCGGCCATATAGGCGGCGGGCATATCATTGGTGTGGCCGACAATCGAGACAGTGCCGCCAAGCTTGTGCTGAATGATCTTGTCTTCCAACTCGGCGACATAGCCTTTGCGGCCCTGATCATCGCCGGCCAGGACGAGGTGAATGCGATCCCGTTCGGCGCCATCGAGAGCGCCGAGCGCATCAATCGCCAGCGATTGGCCTTTCCAGCTGGTCAGGCGCCCTGGCAGGACAAAGACCAGGCGGTCATCGCCAGCCTGAATGTGCCAGTCGAGTTTTAGGGTCTGAACACGCTCTTCGCTCACCGCTTCCGGATCGAAGGCGGCGAAGTCCACGCCGCGCGGAATGGTTATGATCTTGTCTTCCGGGGTCTCGTGGATCTCCATCACGTGCGCTGCTGTCCATTGCGAATTGGCGATGACCAGATCACCGCGTGCCATGACGGAATTGTAGCGCTTCTTGAGGCCGGTGCGTCCGCTATAGGCGCCGTGATAAGTGGTGACGAAGGGCGTCTCGGTGCGCCGGGCCGCGACATAGGCGCTCCAGGCCGGGGCGCGGGACCGGGCATGGATCAGGCTGACATTCTCCTCCGCGACAATGGCTTCGATCAGACGGGTATTCTTGCGAATGGTCAGCGGGTTCTTGCTGGCCGCGTTCATATGGATGAGTTCGCCGCCTGCCGCTTGCAGCGAATCTTCCAGCCGCCCACCGGCGCTGACCACCAGCGCGCGTCCGCCAGCGCCGGTAATCGCCTCGGCCATTTCCACCGTCGTGCGCTCAGCGCCCCCGGCGCTGAGGTCGGGGATGACTTGCAGGATCGTTTGCCCGCTCAGATCTGGCCACGCAGATTCGTTCATGCGGGAGAGTGTGACTGATTTGGCCCCGCATTGAAACGAAGAAGTTGCCAGTTGCGGCGAGCAGTTGCAGTAGGAGGCAGAATGCGGACGAAAGGAGCGCGTCAATGGACCATCAGGATTTCATGTCGCCACAAGGCCGCAGGTTGGCTTATCGCTACAGCCCGCCGAATACGGGCCTGACCTTTGTTTGGTTGTCAGGGTTCAAGTCCGACATGACAGGCACCAAGGTGACCGTGCTCGAAACCTGGGCGCAGAAACAGGGGCATGGCTTCCTGGCGTTTGATTATTCTGGCCATGGCGTCTCAGGCGGAGACTTTGAAGACGGCACCATCTCGGCATGGCGTGAGGATTCGCTCGCGGCGATTGAGGGTCTGACCTCAGGGGCTCTGGTCCTGGTAGGCTCCAGCATGGGTGGGTGGATGGCGCTCTTGGCGGGACTCGCTTTGAAAACCCGTGTCGCAGGCATGGTCCTGATCGCCCCAGCGCCGGACTTCACACAGAAACTGATGTGGCCGGAATTCAGCCCAGAGCAGCAGGCCGAGATCATGGAACGGGGCCGCACCCTGCGCCCGTCAGACTATGGCGACCCCTATCCGATTACGCGGGCGCTGATCGAGGATGGGAAACAATGGGCTTTGCTCGATGGGCCGATCGAGCTGACCTGTCCGGTTCGGATCCTGCAGGGACAGCAAGATCCGGATGTGCCATGGCAACACGCGTTTGAGCTGGTCGATGCGATGGTGAGCGAGGATCTGGTGTTTTCGCTGATCAAGGATGGTGATCATCGCCTTTCCCGCGAGCAGGATATTGAGCGGCTGGTCGCGACGTGCGAGGAATTGGCGGGGATGGTGGGGTAGGGCCCAGCGTCCGCCTTGCCAACCTAAGTTGGCACTCATGGCGGCTGGCTGGAGGACGTGCGGGTGTCCTCGACCGCCATAGATCCTGACATTCGTCAGGAGGGCGGGGCAACAGGCCCTCGTCTTTTGACAGGCTCAGTCTTCCTAAGACACGACCTCTTTATCCGCAGACACCTGCGCAGGCAGGTGTCCAGGGACAGATGTTTGCCACACTCACCAAACGAACATTCCGTCCATGGATACCTGCCTGCGCACGTATCGGCGGAGCGAACTAACGTGCCAGCGCGTCCTCGATCAGCTTGGCGGTCTCCTCGACGCCATACAGCGCGATGAAACCGCCAAAGCGCGGGCCCTGGCTCTGGCCGAGCAGGACTTCGTACAAGGCCTGAAACCAACCGCGCAGGTTTTCAAATGCGTGTTCCTTGCCGACTGTGAAGGTCAAGGTCTGCAGCTCGCCTTGATCGACCGGACCGTCCCAGGCTCGCAACCGTTTCGCCAGGTCTGCCATTGCGGTGCGTTCCTGATCATCCGGCGCGCGATAGGATTTGGTCGGCTCCACGAAGTCGCGATAATATTCCATCGCATAGCCTGCGAGCCGGTCCAGCAGCGGATGAGTCTCGGCTGAAGCGCCAGGTGCGTAGCGGGAAATGTACCCCCAAAGCTGTTCGCGATTCTCGGCATTCGCGACACTGACCAGGTTGAGCAGCAGCGCAAAGCTTACCGGCGAAGTCTCCGATGGCGGCTTGCCACCATGAATATGCCAGACCGGATTACCGATTTGCGCTTTTGGCTCTTCGTCCGGGAATTTCTCCAGGAAGGTCAGATATTCATCCACCGCTTTCGGGATGACATCGAAATAGAGCTTCTTTGCGACGCGCGGCTTCTGGAACTGATACAGAGACAGACTCTCTTGCGGCGCATATTTCAGCCATTCCTCGACCGCGATGCCATTGCCCTTGGTCTTGGAAATCTTGGTGCCATGCTCGTCCAGGAAGAGTTCATAGACATATTGCTGCGGCGGCTGACAGCCCAGGATGCGCGTGATCTTGGAATAGATTGGCGCATTGTCCTGATGGTCCTTGCCGAACATTTCAAAGTCAACGCCGAGCGCCGCCCAGCGCATGCCGAAATCGGGCTTCCATTGCAGCTTCACATGACCGCCTGTGACCGGCAGCGTGACATCAGTGCCGTCTTCATCCTCGAATGTGATCGTTCCGGCTTTCGGATCGGTCGCCTTCATCGGCACATACAGCACACGGCCCGTGGTCGGCGAGATCGGCAGGAACGGCGAATAGGTCGCCTGCCGCTCCGCGCCGAGCGTGGGCAGCATGACGTCCATAATCTCATCGAACTTCTCAAGCGCCCGCAGCAGCATCGGATCGAACGTGCCGTCCTTGTAGCAATCGGTTGCCGACAGGAACTCATAATCAAACCCGAAACTGTCGAGGAAGGCGCAGAGCCGCGCGCCCATATGCGCGCCATAGCTGTCATGTGTCCCGAACGGGTCTGGCACATCGGTCAGCGGCTTTTGCAGGTAGGCTTCCAGGCTTTCCGGATTCGGCACGGTTGGTGGCACTTTGCGCATGCCGTCCATATCATCTGAGATACAGATCAGCTTGGTTTCAAAGTCGCCGCCCGTCAGCGCTTCGAACGCGGTCTTGACCATGGTCGTGCGAACCACTTCGCCGAAGGTCCCGATATGCGGCAAGCCGGACGGTCCATAGCCGGTCTCGAACACGACGGGCCCCTGTTTCGGTTTGCCCTGTTTCTCCATATTGCGCAGGCGTTTCAGCAAGGCGCGCGCTTGTTCAAACGGCCAAGCTTTTGCGGTTTCTGCGAGAGATTGGAGATCAGTCATTGCTTCGTGTCTTTGTTGCGGAAGCGCTGGCTTTAGAAAGCTCGGCAGACAAGGTCAATGACAGCGGTACGGCGCTACGGAGAATTGATTGATCAGAAGTCTGTCTATAGAGCCGGATTATGGATATTGGAAAGCCGTATAACTTGCTTGGCACGGTGAATGTCTGGGAGCTGTCCAAACGCGTCTCTCAGCTGACCATGGCGGACTGGGAAGCACGACCGATCCGGCGGGCCTCCCTGGCCGGCGCGGCGCACAATGCCGCTCGTTCCATCGTGATGAAGCATGAGTGGACCCCCGAGGTGTCGAAGCGCGGATACAAGACCCTCGATGAGTCCTTGAGATACTGGTGCGGCGTAAAAGAGCGTCCGGTGGACGATATGTTGCCCCTCTCACGGCAGGAAAACGATCAGACCACGGTCTACACATTTGAAGACTGGTATCGCTGGCGGGATTTGGTCGAGCCGATAACCGATCGCGTGCTTTCGATGATTCCAGGCGCTTCAAATCCGGTGCTGATCCGCGCACTTCTCATTCGGCTCGATGGTCGGGGTGTGGTGCCGTACCATGTCGACGATCAAAAGCTCGCAAATCTGACCCATCGCATTCACGTCTGCGTGTCAAACACGCCGGGATGCATCTACAAGGTGGACGGGCATCATTTCAATATGAGCCCGGGCGGGGTCTATGATTTCAACAACAAGGTCAAACACGGCGTCGAAAATCGCGATCAAGCTCCGCGTTTGAACATGATGCTGGAAGTGTTGCCAAACGCGCAGCGTATTGGGCCCGTCGAAAAACTCAGGGACAGGGCATCTGAGACATCTTGAGCTCAGCTCCATGAAGGGGCTGTCGAAAATATTTGACATGTCAAAAATGTTTAACTACATGGCTGATGTACAAGATTTTTGACAATCCGAATTTGGACACAGGAGCGTAATGATGGGATTTCAGGAAAAAATGGCATGGGCGATGATGGTGATCCTCATCGTGACCGGCGTGGCCTATTACGGCGTCATTTTTCAGGCCGCTGGCGAGCTGGGGCATTTTCCACCGCCCATTCTGCCTTTGATGATCGGCTATGTGGTCCTTCTCGTGATCGCCGCAATCATTGCCGCCATTGTAATTTCCGCCACCAGGCCGTCTGAAGCCAATTCAAGCCTGGATGAGCGCGAACAATTGATCCAGTTCAAGGGCGAGGCCTGGAGCGGCCGTGCAATGGGTGTTCTGACGATTTGTGCATTGATCGACTATGGTCTGAGCGGTGACGGAAACCGTCTGTTCCATCTGGTCTTCGCGATCATGATTATCAGCCAAATTGCCGAATATGGTCTGCAGATCTTCTTTTTCCGTCGAGGTGTTTGAGGATGGCGAAGCGTCCCCCTATCACCAATCGGGTGAAGGAATTGCGCGAAGCGCATGATCAGATGAGTCAGTCAGCTTTGGCCAAGGAGATCGGCGTCACGCGGCAGACAGTTATCGCGATCGAGCAAGGCAAGTACTCGCCCAGCCTGGAAAGCGCCTTTCGCATTGCACGCGTGTTCGGTGTCGGGCTTGAAGACGTGTTCGGCTGGGACGGCGACTAGAGGCCGAGCGGGTGGCTCTCGCTCATGGACAGGCGACGACGGCGGTCCTCCAGTTCACGGGTTAGTTTCACCGTGATCGGATCGCCATGATCCAGAATGGTTGGTTCTCGACCTTCAGGTGCGTCGGTTTCCAGATCCCGCCGAAAGAATCGGACAGTCATAAAGCGTTTCATAATGCGTCCCCTGGGGATTACCCCGATACAGGAAAGCAAAACTCGCGCCATTGGAGAATAGCCGTCAGCGCGCCTCGTTACGCTTTTGCAACGAGCTGTGGCCGAAAAGCTGCAAGGACGAGCGCTAGGGCAAGACTGTGTTGAACCAGAAGTCCGGCTGATCCAGGGCGTCGAACATGGCCGATACCGCGCCGCGATTGCCGCTGATCCGCATTTTGCCGCTGGCAATCAGTCCCAGCGCGCCAGCGTCGCCCAGGATCAGGCGATCGAGATCGCTTCTATTGATGGTGACCGTGGCGATTGCGTTTTCAGTTCCGCCCATGCGAGGAACGATGACGGCCTTTTCGACCAGCAGGCTGATGGTCTCGTCCCGATCGGGGAAGGTGAAGACGATGGAAAACGGATCGCGGTCCATTTCCTCGGGCATGTAACGCACGGCCAGCGCGTCAAACAGGTCGAGCGAAGGTACTGCTTTCAGGAAGTCGGGATTACCGAGATTTGGATTGCCAAGATCCGGCGTGCCGCGGCGCAATTCAGCCGCGCCGGTGAGGTAATAACTACGCCAGGCGCCGCTTTCGGCCTGAAAGCCGAGCTGCTCATAGGTGGCCGAGAGCCAGTCGCGGCCTTCCTGATTGTCCGGATCAGCGAAGACGAGATGATTGAACACTTCCGCTGCCCAGCGATAGTCGCCGGTTTCGAACGCGGCCTGACCAAGCTCGAGTACCTTCTCAGCCCCGCCCATGGCTTCGACATAGCGCTCTGCGGTGACCTCATGCGGCAGGCGATTATACTCGGCCGGGACCCCGCCCCACCAGCCGAAATAGTGCTGATAGACCGCTTTGGCATTGTGGTTGAGCGTGCCGTAATAGCCGCGCGTGGCAAAATCGTCGCTCTGAAAGCCCGGTTCCTCCACCGCTTCGGCGGCCTCGACCATGGTCGCGCCCGCATTGGCGTTGCGCAGGGTCTGGTCATGCACATAACGATAGATGTCGCGTTGGCTGGCGAGAAAGTTGGTGACGTTTTCCTGGCCCCAGGTCGGCCAGTGATGCGAAGCGAAGACCACATCGCTCTGCGCGCCATATTCGGCCAGGACATAATCGATGACCCGGCTCCATTCGAGTGCATCGCGCACCTTGGCACCGCGCGGAGTCAGGACGTTGTGAAAGGTCGCTGTGGCGACTTCCGCTGTGCACAATGCACGCTTCTCGGGCAGGTAGAACATGAATTCGGCAGGGGCTTCGGTCCCGGCCGCATCGATGAATTCGAAGGTTACCCCATCAATGACACGGATGGCGCCGCGGCCGTCAATCTCCTCAGTTGGCAGGAGCAAACTGACCGTTCCGTTCGGCAGGCCAGGGCCGAGGCCGGACCCGACATGCGCCGTGGTCGAGCGCGGTAAGGTGTTGCCGAACATCAGCGTCGCCCGCCGGCTCATCTGATTGCCAGCGATAAGGTTTTCCGAGACGGCATGTTCCGAGAAGCCGATCGGCGCCAGAACCGGCACGCCAGCCGCGACATCTTCATCGCTGATCACCCCTCGCGCGCCACCAAAATGATCGGCATGCGAATGGGTATAAAGCACGCCCGTGACAGGTCGCTCGCCAAGTGTGTCATTCACCAGCTTGAGCGACGCCGCCGCGGTTTCGGTGGCCGTCAGCGGATCGACAATAATCCAGCCGGTTTCGCCCTCGATGATGCTCATGACTGACAAGTCATAGCCGCGG
This sequence comes from Hyphomonas sp. Mor2, assembly GCF_001854405.1. Taxonomy (GTDB): domain Bacteria; phylum Pseudomonadota; class Alphaproteobacteria; order Caulobacterales; family Hyphomonadaceae; genus Henriciella. Next base: position 2,052,914 of record NZ_CP017718.1, on the reverse strand, counting down.
ACCTGATAGATTCCGTCCGCCACCTTGAACAGACCGTGATGAGCGGCGAGTTGAGACTGGCGCCACAGGGATGGGTTCACCGTCTCGGGCGCGTCGGCGTCGAGAAATTCGAACTGCGGGATCGACCAGACCAGATCGCCATTGGCGTTGAGGATGGCCTCGTCCTCGATATAGGCAAGCCGATCGCGGCGGGCATCCTCGCCGTCTGAGCCTTGCGACAGGTCCAGGCGCGTGGCGAGGTCGGCATTCGCTTGCTTGGTGAACGCGGTCGCCGTTCCCGGCGCTGGCAAGCCCGCTTCGATTGCAGCTTCCGATGGTTCTGCGGGCGGTGTCTCCGAGGGGGCGCAGGCTGTGAGTGCCGCCAATCCCAATCCGGCAATAAGTATCCGCATTCTGTCCTCCCGTCCTATTGGCACTAGGAGTGACTCAATTTTCACCTCACAACAAGATGGCGTGGGGGAAGGCCCTAATAGCGGTCAATCCGGGTTGGCAGGCCATATTCGGTCAGTCGCGTGCAGGCCCACTCATACCCATCGGCGCAGGAGTCCTGCAGCAATCGCACAGCCGTCGAGCGATCGCGGACGCCGCCAAGGCCCATATACATCATGTTGCCGAGACCGGCGCAGCCGCCTGGATCGCGCAGGTCGCAGGCATGATCATACAGCACCCGAGCATGGTCGAGATCGATCGAGCCTGCGCTGCCTTTTTGCGAGATATAGGCTTGCTGCATGCAGGCCGCTGTGTGGCGACCCTCCAGGCAGGCCGCATCATAGCTTGCCTTGGCTTTGGCATAGTTCTGTTCCGTGCCCGAGCCACGGCGGTACATATCGCCGAGGGCAAAGCAGTTCCGCGCCCATTGGTCTTGCGGGAGGGTACGATCCGAGCAGAGGCGATCATAAATTTCCAGGGCCTGTTCCATGCGTTGTTCCGCGCGCGCCAGATTAACCCCGTCATTGTCCTTGACGACCTCACGGCCTTCGACGCCATGGGTAAGGCGGGCAGCATCGCGCATGGCGCGCTCTGCGAAATACTCATCGCCATTCTTGGGCGTCGGTTGCGGCTTGCCAAACTGGGCCGAAGCCGTCGATGCGAAAGCCAACCCGAAACAAAGAATGACAAGGAAACGAACGAACATATAGGGCTCCAAGCGACATCAATGGTGTAACCTTGTAACTAGGAATGCGGCGCTTTTCTGTCGAGTCTTGCCAGACAGTGTTTCGGCTGCCACCGTAATTGAAATCGGAGGATGTCATGGCAGCAGAAAATCAAAAACCCATCGGCTCGGGCTTTGGCGCGAAAACGCCTGCCGCAGATGTCGTCAAAGGCATGGATCTCAGCGGCAAGAATGTGATTGTCACTGGCGGCTATAGCGGGATCGGCATCGAGGAAGTGCGCGCTCTGGCAGGCGCAGGCGCGAAAGTGACGGTACCGGCGCGGCGGCCTGACGCGGCGCAGGAGGCGCTCGGCGCGGTCGATGGCGACATCGAGATTGCCAGCATGGACCTGGGCGATCTGACGAGCGTCAAAAAGTTCGCCGAGGATTATGTCGCAACCGGTCGCTCGCTCGACATCCTGATCAATAATGCCGGCATCATGGCCTGTCCGCTCGCGCGGGTGGGGCCGGGTTGGGAGAGCCAGTTCGGGATCAATCATCTTGGGCATATGGCGCTCGCCCAGACGCTGCTGCCGGCTCTGCAAAAGGCAGGCACATCGCGGGTCGTCGCCTTGTCGTCGACGGCGCACATTCGCGGCGATGTGAATTGGGAAGATCCGCATTATGAGCAGACTGAATATGAGAAATGGAACGCCTACGCGCAGGCCAAGTCGGCCAATGCCTTGTTCGCACTCGGAGCGGATCGCCGCTGGGATCAGTTCGGCGTGACGGCGTTCGGCGTTCATCCGGGCGGGATCTTCACGCCCTTGCAGCGCCATCTCTCGGTTGAGGAAATGGCCGCCATGGGGTGGATGAATCCAGATGGGACGATCCCGGATGTCATCAAGGCCATGTTCAAGACCCCGGAACAGGGGGCCTCGACAGCGACGTGGGCGGCGACGTCTCCGGATCTGGAAGGCCGCGGAGGTGAATATTGCGAAGATTGCGATATCGCTCAATTGGCCGGTCCGGACAGTCAGCCTTGGCAGCATGCCCGTGAATGGGTCTGCGATGACGAAAAGGCCGATCGCCTCTGGGCGATGAGCGAGGAAATGCTGGCCAACGCCTAATATTCAACTTTTTGGTTGAATAAAATATCAATCCATGTATATTCATCCGTATGGTTGAATATACAGATACCTTGAACCAAACGTTCAAAGCGCTCGCCGATCCGACGCGGCGGGCCATGCTTGAGAGCCTGCGCACCGGTCCGAAGACGATCGGTGCGCTGGCGGAGCCGTTGGCGATCAGCTTTGCGGCGACGTCCAAACATATCGGTATCCTGGAGGACGCCGCCCTGATCCGACGCGAAAAGCGCGGGCGGGAGCGGATCTGTCATTTGCAGCGCGGTCAGCTGGATGAAGCACAGGCCTGGCTGGATCGCCACGCCGCCTTCTGGAGCGACGCTCTGGATGCATTGGAAACAGCTTTAAAAGAAGAGGATAAGAGTGATGAGTGATGGCGTAACCTATCCAAACCCGACGGTTCTGGAGGTGTTCCGGGATCTGCCGGGGCCGATCGATCGGGTCTGGGATTTTCTCACCCGGTCAGAGCTTCGACAGAAGTGGCTCTGCGCCGGTGATGTGTCGTCCGAGGTGGGCGGACCGATCGTGTTCGACTTTGATCATTCGCGCCTGTCCGCGCGGCCAACCCCCGATACGCATAAAGGCGGCGGCGATCATCATATGGTCGGAGAAGTCCGTGCCTATGATCCACCGCACCATCTGGCCTTCTCCTGGCCATCGGGTGACGGAGAATTGCCGACCGAGGTGGTCATTAAATTGACCGAGACGGCGAGCGGGGTTCGCCTGCACCTACGTCATGAGAAACTGATGACCGCGGATTACAAATCCGGCGCCTCTGCCGGGTGGCACACGCATCTGGATATCCTGGACGATATTTTGAGCGACCGACCGGGACGTGACTTCTGGGATCATTTCCTGCAGCTTGAGCAACACTACAAGGCGATGCTAAGCGAGGCGTGATGCCCGAACCGACACACGGATATTCCGGTAAACCGCTCTATCAGAAGCTTGGTCTGAAGCCCGGCATGACCTGTCTGCCGATCCGGCCACCGGAACATTATCCGCAACTGATCCAGGGCGCGGAGGGCGTGCGATTCATCAAGCGCGCCGCGCCCTCGGACTGTGTGCACGTATTCTGTCGCCGCAAACGCCATGTCCCGCCACTTTTCTCGCGGGCGCTGAGATCGGTACAGAAGGGCGGCATGATCTGGGTCTCGTGGCCGAAGAAAAGCTCTGCCTTGTATGAAGACCTGACCGAGCAGGATTTCCGCGACCACATTCTGCCGCTTGGTTGGGTGGATGTAAAAGTCTGCGCCGTTGATGGTGATTGGTCCGGGCTGAAATTTCTCAAGCGCAAAAGCTGAGACCGGGGCCGCGATCCCTGATTCACTTGCTTGACCTGAGCGGGCAGTCGGAGCAGGGACGAGCAATGCAAAGCAACGCACCAGAAACGCCAGAAAAACGCCAGGGCTCGAAGGTCGGCCTTTGGGTGGGTATTGGGTTTCTGGCGCTGCTCCTGTCGCTATTTCTGTTCGGGCGATACACCGAGTTTCTGAACCTGGATGCGCTGCAGCGTGCGATTGCCGAGTTTGCCGACGGCCCCTGGGGCGGTCCTGCGATCATCCTGACGTTTTGTCTGTGCGCCTTTATCGGCGTGCCACAGTTCTTGTTGATCGGAATTGCGGTCTACGCGTTTGGCCCGCTGGGAGGCGCCGGTTGGGCTTGGGTGGCAACACTTTGCTCAGGCGCGATCACCTTCTGGCTGGGGCGCGTCTTCAGGGAGGGCACCCTGAACCGGCTGGGCGAAGGCAGGATCAAGCGATTTGCCGAGTTCGTGGCCCGCAACGCTTTCGCAGCGAGCGCCATCGTGCGCAACGCGCCAACCGGACCGTTCCTGGTCGTGAACATGGTGTTCGGCGCTATCGGAGCGAAGTTCTGGCACTATTTCGGGGGGATGGCGTTGGGGGTAATTCCCAAGATCGCGCTGGTTGCGTTCGGGCTGCAGGCGATCCAGGCCGCCCTTGCCGGAAATATCTGGGGCGCTTTGGCGGCGGCGGCCGCGGCGCTCGCGGTTTTCCTTGGCGGCTTCTTCTATGTGCGGCACAGACGTCGCAAAGGGGAAAATATTGCGCTCAGCGCAGATTAGGCTGTTGACACTGTCGGCTGTTGCGATCATTGCAGTGCTCATGCGCAAGAATTTGCCCCTTTCGAGCCTACTTCTCCTTACTGGCCCCTGGCCGGTAGCGGCGGTGCACTAACGCACCTGTCCACGGCCAGGGGATCGCACTTAAAAAGTTCCACGACTTCAACTGGCCGAACCGATGACCGACACAACCGATATTGTAATTTTTGACACCACGATGCGCGATGGCGAGCAGTCGCCTGGCGCCTCAATGACGCACAATGAAAAACTGGCACTGGCCGAACTGCTCGAGACCATGGGCGTCCATGTGATCGAAGCGGGCTTCCCGGCCGCCTCGATTGGCGATTTCGAAGCTGTTCGCGAGATTGCCAAGCGGGCCAAGTCTGCCACGATTTGCGGCCTCGCGCGCTCGACGCCTGGCGATATTGAACGCTGCGCGGAAGCGGTGCGCCATGCTGCCAAGCCGCGCATCCACACGTTCATCTCCACCAGCCCGGTGCATATGAAGCACAAGCTGAAAATGGGCGCCAATGCCGTGCTCGAGGCGGTCGGGCGGTCTGTCGCTCAGGCCCGCAACTTGGTCCCGGATGTGGAATGGAGCCCGGAGGATGCGACGCGCACGGAGTTTGACTTTCTCTGCAAGTGCATTGATGCGGCGATCACCAGCGGCGCCACGACGATCAATATTCCCGACACGGTGGGCTATTCCCACCCGGAAGAGTACGGCAACCTGATCCGCCGTCTTCGGGAGAATATTCCAGACAGTGACAAGGTGATCTGGTCGACGCATTGCCATAATGATCTTGGCCTGGCAGTGGCCAACTCGATTGCAGGTGTCCAGAACGGGGCACGGCAGGTGGAATGTACGATCAATGGCCTTGGCGAGCGGGCGGGCAATGCCGCGCTGGAAGAGGTGGTCATGGCGTTCAACACGCGCCGCGATGATCTGCCCTTTACGACCGGGCTCGATACCACCAAGCTCGCGTCTGCCAGTCACATGGTCAGCCGGATCACCGGCTTCCCGGTGCAATATAATAAGGCGATCGTCGGCAAGAACGCATTCGCGCATGAAAGCGGCATCCACCAGGATGGTATGCTGAAGAATGCCGAAACTTATGAGATCATGAAGCCGGAAGATGTCGGCGTCTCCAAGACCAGCCTGGTCATGGGCAAGCATTCGGGCCGCCACGCGTTCCGGGACAAGCTGGAAAGCCTCGGCTATGAGCTCGACAAGGACAGCCTGAATGAGGCATTCAAGCGGTTCAAGGATCTCGCCGACAAGAAGAAGCACGTCTTCGACGATGACCTGATGGCGCTGGTCGATGACCAGCTGTCCGCTGTCGGCGAGCGAATTTCCTTTGAAAAACTACGTGTTGTCGCCGGCTCTGAAGGTCCACAGACTGCGGATCTGACGGTTCTGGTCGATGGTGAGAGCCATGCAGTGTCGTCGGAAGGCAATGGTCCCGTCGATGCGGTCTTCAATGCGATCCGCAAGATTGTTCCCCATGAAGGCAAGCTCGACCTGTTCCAGGTCAGCGCCGTGACAGGCGGCACAGATGCCCAGGCGGATGTGCATGTGCGCCTCAAGGGTGAGGGCATCATGGCGACCGGCCGGTCTTCGGATCCGGATACGCTGGTCGCAGCCGCGAAAGCTTACATTCACGCGCTGAACAAACTGGAAGCGCGGCGCCTGAAGCGTATGGCGGCCTGAAAACCTTAACAAACGAAGCGTTTGCATAAAGCCTGTCCCATTTTGGGGCAGGTTTTTCTTTTCGCAATGTCTATTGGGGTGGTGGCTTGGTGTACGGATCGTACACAAAGAATGAGAATGCAGACTTGCTTTAATTAAATCTAAACGGCATGAGGGTATAAGGGCTGATACAAGAAACCAAGCTGCACGCGCCGGGGACGGCCGGGCAAGAGCTAGAATCGGCGCGGAAAAATGATTGGATCCCTACTCGGAGTTCTTTCCACAGACATGGCAATCGACCTGGGGACGGCGAATACGCTCGTCTATGTGAAGGGTCAGGGCATCAAGCTCGATGAGCCTTCAGTCGTTGCTTACATGAACCAGGGCGGCCGCAAGATGGTCTATGCCGTGGGCGATGATGCCAAGAAGATGCTGGGCAAGACCCCGCTGAACATGGAAGCCATCCGCCCCATGCGTGACGGCGTGATTGCCGATTTCGAAGTCGCCGAGGAAATGATCAAGCACTTCATTCGAAAAGTGCATAATCGCCGCGCCTTCGTATCGCCGCTGATCATTATCTGTGTGCCGAGCTCCGCCACGAATGTGGAACGCCGGGCGATCCATCAATCAGCGCTGGCGGCTGGAGCCCGCGAGGTTCACCTGATTGACGAGCCGCTCGCCGCCGCGATTGGCGCCGGTCTGCCGATTGAGGAACCAGCTGGGTCCATGGTTGTAGATATTGGCGGGGGGACCACAGAGGTTGCAGTCCTTTCGCTGGGGGGCCAGGTCTACTCACGCTCCGTCCGCGTCGGCGGTGACAAGATGGACGAAGCGATCATGAGTTATCTGCGCAAGAACCAGGGCATCCTGGTCGGCGAGATGTCCGCCGAGCGCATCAAGAAACAGATCGGCACCGCCATGGCGCCGGAGAATGGCGATGGCATGACCGTCACGGTTCGTGGCCGCGCCACGGGCGATGGGGTTCCGAACGAGGTCGAAATCAACGAAAAGATGATGGCCGAAGCCCTGGGCGATCCGGTTGGCGAGATTGTCGAGGCCGTGCGGATTGCGCTCGAAGCCATGCCACCAGAACTGTCGGCTGACATTGTTGATCGCGGCATTGTTCTGACCGGCGGGGGCGCCTTGCTCCGTAATCTCGACGTTGTCCTGCGCGAACAGGCCCGTTTGCCGGTCATGATCGCGGAAGACCCATTGAAATGTGTCGCGAACGGGTGTGGATTCGTTCTCGAGAACCTCTCGCGCATGAAGAACGTGCTGTCGCCAGAAGTTTGACACGATTGCAGGCTAAAACGTCTGCGATCTAGAAAGAAGGATCAGCCCCATGCCTCGCATGAGCGGCAAGGGATACAGACAGCGCCCGCTTCGGCGGTACGGATTCTTCGTGGCTGTTGCTGGCCTTCTGGCATTGCTCCTCCTGCAAACCTCACCGCGTCTTAGCGAAGGCGTGGAGCCTGTGCGGACGGCGGCGTCGGATCAGCTTTTCCATGTCACCCGGCCCAGCCTGATCGACCGGATCAGCGGCGCATCTGCCAAGGAGCGACGGATTCTCGAACTGGAAGCGCGGGTACGGGAGCTGGCGCAGTACAAGGCGTTGGCCCTGACCATGGCCGAGCGGCTGGAAGTCTATGAAGACATCCTCAACATGCAGGGAGAACCCGGCGGTGCCGAGGTGACGGCGCGGATCATGGCCGAGACAAATGGCCCGTTCGCGGAGGCGCTGCTGGCCAATGCGGGCGCCACAAACGGTGTGTTCGAGGGGTATTTTGCCGAGAATGATCGCGGTCTGGTGGGTCGGGTCGTACAGGTTGGCCAGCGCTCGTCTCGCATCCTCAAGATTACGGACTTCAACAGCCGCGTGCCGGTTATGGGCGAAGCCAGCGGTTTGCGTGCGATCATGTATGGTGGCCGCGATGGGCTTGGTCGTCTGACCGACTTGCCAGAGCAGGGGGAATTCCTGCCCAATGAACGCATTCTGACCTCAGGCGAAGGCGGATTGTTCCCGCGCGGCGTCGTGGTCGGTCATGTGCGCGATGCCGAGGGCAAGGAGATCCGCGTGGATCTGGCCATGCTGAATGGACAGCTATCCTATGTCCGTCTGAAGCCGATCATGTCGATTCCGGCGCCGGAGCTGTTTCCGATTGAAACCGAAATTGCCGAACTGACCGACGAGGATGGCTCGTGAACTGGCTGAGCGGGATGGCCGACTCGCTGGCGTTGCGCTGGGAAGCGGCGCGGCCTCGGGCCCGCCTGCTCATCGGCTTTCTGATCGTGGTGGTGATCGGACTGGTTGGTCTGACCCCGAAATCGCTGTTTGGAGTACCGCTGGCCTGGCCATATGTCGGACTGATTGCCGCTGTCGGTTGGGGACGTTCCGGCATCGGGTTTGCGCCTATGCTCCTGCTGCTCCTGTTCGGGTTTGCTCAGGATGCGTCGCAGGCGCCCTGGGGCAGTCACGGCCTGGCCAACCTTCTGACCTTCGGCCTTTCGGCGATGGTGCACCAGATGTTTGACACAGAACGCACGCCGTTTCTGAGCTTTATTCTCCCGGTTGTAACTTTGTTCTCCGGGATCACGCTCGTATGGATTGTTGCGAGTATTTCATCGGGGCATTTTGTGCGTGTGACACCCATGCTGACCGCTTATTTCGCGACGCTGGTCGTGCACATGCTGATTGCCCCCTTGTTTGATCTCGGTCTTCGCCGAACGGTACCAAACGGGGGTAGCGCATGAGTGGAAAACGCCCGATCGATACCCTGTTCAGCCGCCGAGCCTTGATCGCGGCTGGGGGCGGGGCTGCAGCTTTTGGTGGCCTGATCACGCGCCTGTTCCAGCTGCAGATCATGGAGCATGAGCGGTTCGAAGTGGCGGCTGCAGAGAATGGTGTACGCCTCGATCTCGCGCCGCCGCAGCGCGGCAACATTCTCGATCGGTTCGGTCGCCCTCTGGCGGCCCATCGCCAGGCCGGACGGGTCTCGATCGTGCGCGAGCAATCGAACGACCTGCCAGGTCTGATGGCAGAGCTGTCGAACCATCTTGATCTGTCGCCGGAACGCCAGGCACGTCTGATCAGCGATGCGCGCCGACAGGCGAGCTTCCAGCCCGTGACGGTCAAGAGCGAGCTGTCCTATGAAGATTTCTCGCGGCTTTCGGTGCTGGCACCGAGCCTGCCGGGTCTTCAGGTCGAAATGGCAGCCACACGATCTTATCCACGCGGACGCGACTTCGCTCACGTGCTTGGCTATGTCGCCAAGGCGAGCGAAATGGATCTCGAACGTCTGAGTGATGGGGCCAACGCCCAGGAACGCGCTGCTGTCCGCCGGCTGTTCAAGCATCCGGATATGCGGACGGGCCGTTCGGGCGTCGAACGCTACGCCGAAGACTGGCTGCGCGGTGAAGCCGGGTTCCGCAAGCTCGAAACCAATGCTGCCGGGCGGATCATTCGCGAATTCGATGATCCGAGCCTGGCGCCAAAACCGGGGCGCGATCTCTATCTGACCGTGGACGCAGAGCTTCAGAAATTTGCGATAGACCGTTTTGGCGCGGAAAGCGGCGCCGCCGTGGTGCTCGATATCGAAACGGGTGACATCCTCGCCTTCGTTTCAACGCCCGCCTTCGATCCGAACGATTTCGTCAATGGCATCTCGTCCAGGGACTATGCGCTGCTGCGTGATGATGTGGAGTATTCGCCGCTTTATCACAAGGCCTATGACGGCACCTATCCTCCAGGCTCGACGTTCAAGATGGTTGTGGCCGCGGCGGCTTTGGAAGCCGGCGTGATCGATCCGAATGAGAGGGTCTATTGCCCCGGGCATTACAGGTTCGGCAACAATACCTGGCACTGTTGGAAGAAGCGCGGGCACGGCTCGGTCAATATGCACTGGGCGATCAAGAGCTCGTGCGATGTCTATTTCTATGAAATCGCCAAACGCATGGGCATCGAGACTTTGGCTGATATGGGCAAGCGCTTCGGCTTCGGCCAGCGCTGGGAACTTGGCCTCACCGGTGGACGCAGTGGCGTGATGCCGAACGATGAATGGAAACGCGCCGCGCGCGGCGAGCCCTGGTATGAAGGCGAAACGCTGAATATCGGGATCGGACAGGGACAGGTGGCAACGTCGCCGCTGCAGCTGGCCGTGATGAGTGCCCGCATCGCCTCTGAAGGCAAGATCATCACCCCGCGCATTATCGGTGACGGGCCGCGACCAGACAGCGACATCCCGTTCGATCAACCTCTCGATCCTGACATTATGCGGCGCATGAAAGCGGGTATGTACGGGGTCACCTCGGAAGCGGGTGGAACTGCGCTGCGGTCAGGCGATCTCGGACTCGGCGGTCCGCGCTTGGCGGGCAAGACCGGCACCTCGCAGGTGCGCCGCATTTCGGCTCAGGAACGCGCCACTGGCGTTCTCGGTGGTGATGCGATTGCTCGCCGCCTGCGCGATCATGCTTTGTTTGTGGCCTATGCCCCGCACGATGATCCGAAATATGCGATCTCGGTCGTGGTCGAGCATGGGGAGGGCGGTTCGAAGGCCGCCGCGCCGGTGGCTCGGGATATCATGGCTGAAGCGCTGCGCCTCGATTCGCGTCGGTCTCCGAGCTATCTCCGCACCGCATCTGTCAGCGGCGCGACAGGCGCGGGAGCCCGCTAGCCATGGCGACTCTGCGGGCCAGTTCTCTCGATTTTTCCCGGCGATCCATGTGGACGCAGCTCGGATCCTTGCCCTGGGGGCTGATCCTGCTGATCTGCGCGATGGCGATGATTGGCGTCGCCATTCTGCATTCAGCGACCTTCACCAACCCGGAAGAGGCCGGGCTGCCGATGCGCCAGGCGACGCGCTTTGGTGTCGCGCTGGGGGTTTTGCTGGTTGCTGGACTGGTCCCGATACGCTGGTGGTTCTGGGCCGCGTGGCCAAGTTATCTGGCGACGCTGGTCTTGCTGGTCGCAGTGGAGTTCTTCGGGTTCACCGGCGGCGGTGCGCAACGCTGGGTCCAGATCGGCCCGGTCGGCGTGCAACCCTCGGAATTCATGAAGGTCACGCTGACCTTGGCGTTGGCGGCCTATTACCACAAGCGCTGGAACGATTTCTCGGGTGGGTTCCTGATACATTTGCCCGCCATTGCACTGATCGCCTTGCCAGCGGCCTTAATCTTCCGACAACCGGATTTTGGAACCACACTGGCTTTGTTCGCGTCTGGCGGCATCCTGATTTTCCTCGCAGGCCTTTGGTGGCGCGTCATCATGGCGATCGGGGTTGCGGCGATTGCCAGCGTTCCGGCGATCTATTTCTTCGTCCTGCAGGATTATCAGCGCGAGCGCGTGGACACTTATCTGGCGCAGCTGACGGGGGCATCGGTCAATGTCATGGATGATGGCTACCAGATCGAGCAGGCAAAAATCGCCATCGGTTCCGGCGGCTGGACCGGCAAGGGCTATATGGAAGGCACGCAGTCGCAGCTCGATTATATTCCCGAACAGCACACTGATTTCATTCTGACCGTCCTCGCCGAGGAGTTTGGCTTCCTGGTGACCAGTGGGGTTCTGATCCTGTGGATGGTGATTCTTGGCCTGGGACTGGCCATCGCACTGAGGGCGGCGAGCCTGTTCGCCCGATTCGCCGCGGCGGGGGCCGTGGCGACGGTGACTTTCTATATTTTGTTCAATGTTGCCATGGTGTTAGGGCTAGTTCCTGTGGTCGGGGTTCCATTGCCGCTGCTCTCCTATGGCGGCACGGTGATGATCACGACCGCCGGGTGTTTCGGCCTCGTCTGCGCCGCCCATCTCGGGCGCAATGAACCACTCAATACAGGCGCCTGACCCCAACGTCTCATTCCGGTTTAATCGTCCCTCGAAAGCCAGTCTTTGCGTTGATTTTTGCTCAACGACGGCTAGTGTCGCGACAAAATCATTCCCTGGGAGGAGAGTTTAATGGCAGCGATCGGTCGTAAGACAGATACGTGGGGTTCGCGGTTTGGATTCATCATGGCCGCGGTCGGATCTTCCGTCGGCCTCGGCAATTTCTGGCGGTTTCCATATACAGCAGGCGAAAATGGCGGCGGCGCCTTCATCGTCATCTACTTGCTATGCGTGTTGTTGGTGGGATTGCCCCTGTTGATGGCAGAATACGGCATGGGCCGAAAATCGGGCATGTCGGCCATTGAAGGGATCGAATCGCTCGCGCGCGCGGAAAGCCGGTCCGGCAATTGGGGCGTCGTCGGGTGGGTTGGCTCACTGACTGCCTTCTTTATTCTGACCTTCTACATGGTGATCTCGGTCTGGCTCATTGCCTTCCTGTTGCAAGCACCGACAGGGCGTTTCGAAGGCATGGACGCGGCCGCGTCTGCGACAAACTTCGTTGATACGATCGGCCAGGGCGAAAACGGAACGTCTCGAAAATGGGGCATTCTGGGCCTGTTATTCTTGTTTCTGGCGGCGAATGTGTTTGTTGTTGGCCGCGGCGTGAAAGGCGGTCTTGAGCGGGTTGCCACAATCCTCATGCCTGCCTTTTTCATCATGCTCCTGGTCGTTGTCGGGTTTGCCGTCACGCAAGGCGACGTGGGCAAGACGGCGGCGTTCCTGTTTGAACCAAAGTGGGAAGATGTAGGCTTCAAGACATTCCTGTCTGCTCTCGGTCAGGCTTTCTTCTCGATCGGGGTTGGGGTCGGTCTGATGATCACTTACGGGGCCTATCTGGACAGCCAGACAGATATTCCTCGCTCCTCATCCATCGTTGTGACCGCAGACACATTCGTGGCCTTGATTGCAGGCTTCGCGATTTTCCCGATTGTCTTTGCGGCCGGGCTCGACCCCGCCAGTGGCCCGAGCCTGTTTTTCATCTCGATGCCGGTCGCGTTTGGCGGCGTTGAAGGCGGCACAATTTTCGCCACTGTGTTCTTCGCGCTGGCCTTGTTCGCGGCATTCACCTCATCCATCTCACTCATGGAAGTCGGTGTTTCGTGGCTCGAAGAACGGCAGGGTGTCACGCGTTTTGGGGCTTCGCTCGGTGTCGGTTTTGTCCTCTGGATGATCGGCGCAGCCTATGTCTTCTCGCTCGAGTATCTCGATTTCGTCGACTTCATGACCGAAGGACTTCTTTTGCCGCTTGGCGGATTGCTGGTCGCGGTTTTTGCGGGCTGGATCCTCAGCCGCAATATGCTGACCACGGAGCTGGGCGAGGGCAATGTCATGAATATCTGGCGCTTCCTCATCCGGTGGTTCGTGCCTCCATTCGTGGCGTTCGTGCTGGTCTTTGGCTTCCTGGACAAGATTCAGGATCAGTATCAGGTTCAGCTTCCAGGATTCCTGACCGCACTCTTGGGACCCAACGCGGAGTAAACGAGCCGCTCACTTCAAAAAAAAGCCCCCGTCTCTCTCAAGAGCCGGGGGCCTATTTTATTGGATTGTCTGGTCCCTTACTCGATTTCCGACAGCAACTCAGGCGCAGTCACCAATTGGCGCACGCCGTGCGACTTGGTCTCGTTGAAGACGTTTCCATCTTCCGCCCATTTGTGCAGCGAGTTGATGTCGAGCTTGGCGCAGTCGGGGCGGACATTCCACGTCACTTGTGCGGGCGAGCAGACCGCCTGCGTATAGCTGGGCCCGGTGGTTGAGCCGCGGAAGCTCACAGGCGTGCCGGTATCGGACGGGATCATCCCGGCCTGATAGAACCCGCCTTTCTCTTCAATCACGTCAGCCATGACGGTGAAATCGAGCGCGTTCGGATCATTCACAACGAGGAAGGTCTGAGCCTCCACACGCAGAAGCGGATCCGTACAGGTCTCCGGGACACACGCCCCGAGGCCTTCGCCGGGCGCTGTATCGCAAGTGGTGTGCACCCAGTGCACTTCGATCGTCTGCCCCGGCACCACGCCCTTATAGGCGCCGACAGCCGGCAGCAATTCCGCTTCGGTCAGGTCCGGGGTGGCGTTGCAGGCATAACCGCCATTGTCGCTGGCATCGACAAAGATGCTGAAGCCTGGGCCCTTGTGTTCGGCATTGGTGTGCGTGTGGATGTTGCACAGGTTCATGGAAGAGGCAGGCGGCGCGGTTGGGAAGTTGACCGTGTTGAGGCCGACAATACTGGAAATGTCGCGCGGCGTTTGTGGTCCCATGCCAACGCAAAGATCTGGCGTCGTCTCTGCAGCGGCTTCGACCACCGCCTCTTCGGTTGCTTCCGGTGCGGCCGCCTCATCGGTGCTTTCGGTCGGCGTGGTGTTTGCGCATGCGGCAAGCAAACTACCCGCCGCCGCGGCTAGCAAAATCTGTTTCATTGAATGTCACTCCCAAGTTTGACCTTGTAGAAATGGAGCGTTTGTACCGAATGGCGAATAAACTTTGATTATGCGTGTGATAGGCACAAGCGATCATACATGCTTGTTTGATAGTTTTCCGACTATTGGGAGGTCTTGAAACGGCGCCCGAATTCCCGGGTCGCGCGGATCAGCTTGTCGACAATCCCGGGTTCCAGGCTGGAGTGGCCGGCATTGCCGATAATGTGCAGCTCCGCCTCAGACCAAGCCTTGTTCAAGGCCCAGGCGGTTGAGAGCGGGGTGACCACATCATAACGGCCATGCACGATGATGCCGGGCACGTCGACGAGCTTTTCCGATACTTGCTCCAGCAACCAGCCATCCTTTTCAAAAAAGCCCTTATGGTAGAAATAGTGGCACTCAATGCGCGCAAAGGCGTCGGCGAAATCGTCTTCTTCAAATCGTTTCGGGCGACTTGTCGGGCCCTGGATCGTGATCGTCTCGCCTTCCCAACAGGCCCACGCTTTGGCCGCGGCGCGGCGTTCGGCTTTGTTCTTACCCGTCAGACGTTTGTAAAATGCGGTCAGAAGGTCGCTGCGCTCGTCTTCCGGAATTGGCGCCACATAGCGGTCATAGGCATCCGGGAACAGGCGACTGGCGCCTTCCTGATAGAACCAGCGCACCTCGCGTTCTGTCAGCAGAAAGATGCCACGCAGGATGAGGCCCAACACACGTTCTGTATGAGTCACCGCATAAGCGAGCGCCAGCGTCGAACCCCAGGAGCCGCCAAACAAGACCCATTTGTCGATGCCGAGATGCTCACGGACCGCCTCAATATCGCTGACCAGGCTCCAGGTGTCGTTTTCTTCAAGCTCCGAATGCGGCGTCGATTTCCCACATCCGCGCTGATCCATGAGGATGATCCGGTAGACGGTCGGATCGAAGAAGCGCCGCATTTCCGGGCTGGATCCACCGCCGGGACCGCCATGAATACCGATCACGGGCAGGCCGTTCGGATTGCCCGATTCCTCCCAATAGATCTCGTGCAAATCGCTGACACGCAGATATTCGGATCGCCGCGCTTCTACTGGTGGATAAAGTTTGAGCATTTTGTGCCTTTGTTCACGACCTCTTCACCTATCGATTGTTAACTTCTGAATAAAGGGTATGGACGGCGTTTTTCTCATCTGTATGTGTCATTACAGGTGAGGGTTTAGTTTTGTTAGGTGTAGAGCCCGATGCGTAGTGTTCTCCTTTCGGTCATTCTGGCGTCCAGCCTTGGCGCTTGCGCCACTGTGTCCATGGTGTCTTCGGAAGCGGTTGTCGAAACCGGCTTGACGACCGAACAAAGCAGCCTCCGCGAAGTGTCCGATGCCTATACAGATCTGGCAGAACGCAAGAACTGGGTGGCCAAGAGTGGCGGCTTGCTCGGGTTTGCTCGGGTCCTGATGGACGGAGCCTCGAACGAAGACCAGACACCCGAAATGAAATATGCTTCCGATCTCAAGGCCAATGCACCTTCGAGGTCGCAACAGATTTCGCAGTTGCGCGACGATATTGAGAGTGCAACCCACGGTTTGAACGTGGCCACGATGGAAGCCGAAAAGCTTCAGGGTTCAGGTGCAACGGCAAAGAGTTTGCGCGCGGATCTGGTCAGCTATGAGAGCGCGCTTGTGACCGCCAAGAAAGCGCGGCGGACCTTCGTAAACGCGTTGACCACATATGAGCAGGAAGAGCTCGGCGGCGCCTCCTATGCGCTGACAGCTTTCGATGAAAGCATTGATCAGGCCCGCGACGCGGCCGACAAGCTCGCCGACTATACTGCCGAGCGCAAACTCAACGAAGCGACCTCCTGATCGCGTTCAACTCCGAATATCGCTAGAGCTTCATGAAGGCGCGATTGAGCTGCCAGGCATTTTCCATGATTTTTGCGAGATGCTCTGTGCGCGTACGCACGACTTCTGGCGTCCAGGCCACCTTGTCCTTGATGTCGCGAGTCAGTGCGAATTCCGGATCGGGACTGGCAAAATACAGCGCCTTCTTCTCCTCGAAGGAAAGATTGTCAGCCTTTTGATTGGTCGACTGGGACAAAAGCGCAAAGTTTCCGATCGTGTCGACCAGATCGCGGTGCACGGCCGGGTTCGGCCAGGCATTGTGCCAGGGGGAGTCTTCCGGGATGTTCTTGGGTAGAACATGTTCCACCGTAGCCCCATCATCCGGGCCCAGCGCTTTACCGCTTTCAATCTCTGCATTTAGACGCAGGGCAATCGCACGGCGCTGCGCAAATGCGCCGAAACGGCTGCGCAATCGACTGGAAATTTCCCTGCGCTCTTCGCGCGACAAGGCCATCGGTCCGCTTTCGGATAGAAGCGCGCGAGGATTGTCCGCATTGTCGGCAATCTTCTGATAGCGCCGCTGGCGGCTGCGCTGATCCGTGATCGACATCATGGCGCCATAGGCAAACCGTTCCAGGCTCTTGAAGAACATGTACGCGTTTTCGGGGCTGCCATTGTGATTGACGAGGAATTTCAACGCCGGCGCCCGCCACAACTGATGATCGATCAGACGCAAGTGATTGAGGCATTCGGTGACCTGCGGCGTCATATTGCCGAACTGGCCGTCGCCGGTTGAGATCGTGACATAAGCATCGACATAGGCTGGCAGCTCCTTTGACAAGAATTCGCGGGTGCCACCGGAAGAGCGGTTGATCACCGCCTTGCGAAACTCACTCGCGCCTTTCTTGGTCTTGCGGGCATATAGCGTGCTGATCTGGTTAAGCAGGTCATCAAAGCCCGATCCACTGAGGCGGGATTCATGTTCCGACCATTCTCTGGAGAACTCATCCGCCTCTTCCTGTGACAGCGAGGCGTTTTCGAGCAAGTCGGTCTTGATAATGTCATGGCTGTTCGGTGCCTTGCCGCGTGTGTTGAGGACGCGGAACACATTGTAGCCGCCATCCCAATCCTCGACGATCACCTTGACGAGCAGGACGCGGTTACGAATCGTATCGGCCAGCTCGCGCTGCGCCTCAGGGGACATGTTGCGGACGGTCCTGATGAAATTGTCGAGATTGCGCGTCATGCGGCGCTGGCTCTCGCTATCATTCGGCTCGACATCCTTGGTCAGCGACGCGCCGCGATTCTGGATCGCTTCGCGCAGGTACGGGCCATCAATATGATTGAGCGAAATCCGCCAGGTCGGCGCCGCGCCGCCATTATCATCGGCGATCAGGGAGTGAATCTCATCCTTGCGACCGGAATCTGATTCCATGTCCCGCAAGACAGACAGCAGAATCGTCAGAGTCGTCAGGCGCTGTTGACCGTCGACAATCAGAAAACGACCGGAAGATTCTTTCACCAGCACGATGGCGCCGATGAAGTGATTCTCCGAGCTTTCGCTGGCGTCGCGAAGATCACTGAGGAGCGCGTCCGCTTCGGAATTTTCCCACGAATAGCTGCGCTGATACGGCGGCATCGCCATTTCTGTGCCATTGCACAATAGATCCGCAAGCGTACTTTCCTGAGCACGAAGGCCTTGTGTCATTTAGTCTAAACTTTCTACTGTCCCACCAACCCAAAACACAGCACTAGTCACGCGGCACGCGCGCATCAATTGAAACCGACAGCCTTTCCGTCCGGTTTCGCACAATCGTAGCGAAGAGGTCACACGAAACATGAGATGGGTCACAATCAGAACCGAAGGACGCCCGCACGCAGGTCTGTTGCGCGACGACCGGGTCTATTTGCTTGCCGAATCCGACCTCAGTGCGCTCTTGCACGATCTGCCTGGCGCTGCGGATAGGGCGGGGGAAGCCGGTACGCTTGCTCTGGACTCGGCCGAGCTCATGGCGCCCATTCCTCGGCCGCGAAAGATCCTCGGTATCGGCGTGAATTATGCCGCGCATGCAAAGGAATCAGTCTCCTTCATCAAGAACCCGACCTCGAATGTGCAGAAATGGTTCAACAAACAGGCGACCGCAGCGAATGGCGCCTATAGCGACGTCCATCTGCCGGTCGTGTCGGACCAGCTCGATTACGAGGCGGAACTGGTGGTGATCATCGGCAAGACCGGGCGTCACGTGCCAGAGGAGCGCGCCATGGAGATGGTGGCGGGATTTAGTTGCGGCTGCGATTTCTCGGTTCGCGACTGGCAACGCGCCAGCCCGACCATGATTATGGGCAAAGGGTTTGATACTCACGCGCCATTTGGCCCGTGCCTTGTCACGCCGGATGAAATTGAGGATTTGTCCGGGCTGGAAGTGCGCGGCTTTGTTAATGGCGAACTCAGACAATCCGGGCACGTGCGCGACATGACCTTCTCGATCGCCCAGCAGATCGCCCACCTCACCGCCTCATTCACGCTGGAGCCAGGCGATATCATCTTCACCGGGACACCGGCAGGCGTCGGGGCTGGGTTTGATCCGCCGAAATGGTTGAAGGCGGGCGATACCGTGCGGGTCGAGATCGACCAGATCGGATACGCAGAGCACAAGATTGTCGCCGAGAAAAAGGTGACTGTTCTGGACTAGAGAGTCTGGATAGAGCCATAGACATGAAGATCCGACACACCCTGGCGATTGGAGTATTGAGTGTCGCCGCGGCGTGCTCGCCTCCGGCGGTGGAAGAGCCCGCTGAACCATTGGAGATCTCGCCGCGTGATTTCGTTCTGATCCCCTGCGGTCCGGATCGTGCGGATCGACCATGCGCACTCGTTGCGGCTGGTGGAAAACGCATTCTGTTCGGCGCACCCGCGGGCGTTGCCGCAAGTCTCTCGGCTGCAGATCTTCGCCAGCTCGACGGCGTCATTGTGTTCTCCCTGCGCGCCGCGGATATCGAAGGCCTGGACGAGATTCGAAATGAAAGCTGGCGGGCCGGCCGTGATGCAGCACTGCTCACGATTGGGCCGCGTGGCGTACTGGATGTGGTGGAAGGTCTCAACAAGGCATTCGAGCAAGCTGACGCGTTACGCATTGTCGAAGAGGGAATTCCGGCAGGCGGGTATGACGCCGCCATTCTGACAGGGCGAACCGCATCGACGGGTCAAATTGTTTTCGACACCGGCGACGTCCGCGTCACAGCTCTACGAGGCGGCTACCGAATTTCCTATGAAGACCGGGCCGTGATTGAGTTGCAGACCTGCGAGCGCTTGCTCGAACCATCGCCCGAAACGCCGGTCGAGCAGGTGCGAATGGTGGTGTCATGCGAAGCTACTGATTCGGATCTGACCTGGCCGTTAAGTACGGCGCATTTCGTCCAAAATACAGGCGCTGAATAAGCAACGGGGTCCCGTTTGCACAGGACCCCGGTCTCCCCCGAGACGCCCCCATCCGGTCAAGCAATGACCGTGGACCGTGGGTGTTTCGGGATTTGAACCTTTGAGTAGGAAGCGTGGCGCGACCTGTCAAACCTGCTTCTGAAAGAAAAGTCATGAATCTCATAAAACCTTATCCCAGTGTGGCAGCGACATCACGGTCGGCCTTGACACGCGCGCTATAAATAGATAGTTAGAAAACTAACTAATATGAAATGGAGCCTCACACATGCTTTCCAGACGCGCGATTTTGAAAACAGCTGGCGCCAGCGCGGTGCTCCTTGGTGCAGGCGCTGGCGGCGCGGCAATTTATGCGCACGGGCCAGGAATGGCTAAGGCGCGCGCGCCCTGGTCTGAGGCGGGCAAGAGCTTTGGTGATCCGCGCATTGATGCACTGGCCTATGCGATCCTGGCGCCCAATCCGCATAATCGCCAGCCCTGGATGTTCGAATTGGTCGGAGACAATCGCATTGACGTGCGTATCGATCTCGACAAACGCCTGCCGGAAACTGATCCGTTCGACAGGCAGATTACGATCGGCTTCGGCTGCATGCTGGAATTGCTACGCATGGCGGCGGCCGAAAAAGGACTACGCGCGGACATTGTTCCATTCCCCGATGGTGCCGGTCAGCCGCGGCTCGGAAATGGCCGAATTGCGCAAGTGACGTTCCTCCCAGACGCGCGCCCGAGCAAGGACCCCTTGTTCGATAATGTCCTGGCCAGACGCTCCACGAAAGAACCGTACGACCTGTCGCAAAAGGTCGAAGACGGGGCGCTGCGCCAGGTCCTCGCTGCCGGGACCGGCGACCTGAGCTTTGGCGGCACAAATGATCCGGATACGGTCAGGGAGTTGATCGATCTGGCCTGGCTCGGCTGGATGATCGAGTATGAGACCGACATCACCCGCAAGGAGAGCATCGACCTGATGCGCATCGGCAATCGCGCCGTGGTCAAGGATCCGGACGGCATCGATATGGGCGGGCTCCAGATGGGCCTGTTCAAGATGACCGGCATAGTCAGTCATGAAGGCCTGAACGAGAAAGGCAGCCAAGCCTACAATATTGGCATCGACATGTACCGGGACATTATCCACTCAGCCCAGGGCTTTGCCTGGATCACGGCCGCTGAGAATACGCGTCTCAGCCAGATCGAGGCAGGGCGAAGCTGGGTGCGCATGAACCTGGCGGCGCAGCAGATCGGGCTCTGCATTCACCCGCTCAGCCAGATCCTGCAGGAATTCCCGGAAATGGCTGAGCCCTATCAGGCGATCCATGCCAGTTTGGGCGCTGAGACAGGCGTCGTGCACATGTTTGGACGCCTCGGCTATACAAAATTCCCCGCCGCCAGCCCGCGTTGGCCGGTTGAGAGCAAGCTGATAAATGTCTGAGCATGAAAGATTCGTCTCAAGGCGCGCTCGTGTTCGCGCTGTTTAATGAAATCGGCATTATCGATCAGCTGGCAACAGCGAGATTCGCGCGTGTCCTGGCGCCCGATCTGAACCCATCCGAGTTCGGCGTGCTCAATCATTTCGTCCGGCTGCCGGGCGAGAAGTCGCCGAGTTTTCTGGCCAAGGCGTTCCAGGTCACCAAGCCGTCCATGACCGCAATTCTCACCAAGCTCGAACACAAGGGATATATCGAAATCACGGGAAGCGAAGAAGACCGGCGTCGAAAAATCGTGACGATCACGGAGGAAGGCAAAGCCGCACGGGCGCGGGGCATCGGCGCGATTGGACCCTTAGCCGAGATTGTCGCGCAGAACCTGGACATCTCCCAGTTGGAGAAAATTTTGCCCACGTTGCAAGCGTTGCGCGAATTCCTCGATGCCGAAAGAAATGCAGTGGATGGATTAACCTGATCTCTTGGCAGGGGGTGCAAATCAGCCCTATTGCTACCAATTCGTTAACGTTTGACGCCTAATTGTTAAGATTATCGCGTCTTTCTGGGGCTGGAATTGATGGTTGCCGTGTTTTTTATGATCTATGCTGCGCTTGGGGCAGGGGCTGGATGGGGCCTGTTTACCTATGCCGGTATTGAGCTGAACCTCGCCATCGGTGCGGGCGCTATTCTGACGGCTCTGATTGGACAAGTGCACCTGTTCGCGACCCGCGCAGGCGAGTCATCGACGTTGAAAACCCGGATCGACACGGTTGAATCTGCGCAGCAAGACGTCCGGGAACGGATCGACACTGTTGAGACCCGTGCCACGGCGATCGAAACCACCGTCAAACAGGAACTGACCGAGCGCCGCGACGCTCTGGTCAGCGAAATGCGTCAGCTTGAAACCCTGATCGAGCGCCTGTCGCGCAGTTTCGAGACCAAGTTGGCGGATGCCGAAACGACCGGCGAAGTGGCCCCTCAGGAAGATGCGCTGCTGCGCGCGGTGAAGGAAGCTCTGCAGGATGGCCGTGTGGATCTGCACTTGCAGCCGATCGTCTCCTTGCCACAGCGCCGGGTGTCCTTCTATGAGGGCTATACGCGCCTGCGCGGACCGGATGGCTCCTTGATTCTGCCAGCAGATTTTCTCGACGCCGCCCGCCGCGCCAATCTGCTCGGCGTGATCGACAATATGATGCTGTATCGCTCGGTTGAGGTGGTGCGCCGCCTCGCCGCTCGCGATCGCCGGGTCGGCGTGTTCTGCAATGTTTCATCCTATTCGCTCGAAGATCCGCATTTCTTCCCTTTCTTCCTCAGCCATATGGAACAGAATCGCGATCTGGCCGGGGCACTGATCTTCGAAATCCGCGCTAGCCGATTTGAGCACAGATCCCGCCAGATGCGCGAAGCGATGGAGCGTCTGACCGCGCTGGGGTTCCGCTTCTCCATCGACCATGCCGAGACCATCGATATCGACCTGCCTCGGTTGCAGGATGCCGGTATCCGCTTCGTCAAGTTCAATGGCGGCGAGCTGATCGAGCAGCTGCGCAATCCGTTCGGGCCGCGGCCCATGTCTTCGGTTGATCGCAAGGTCTCTGGTGAAGAAGTTGCAGCGGTCTGCTCACGCTATGGCGTGACGCTGATCGCCGAGAAAATCGAGGAAGAGGTCAGCGTCGTCGAGATCCTGGAGTTTGGAATCCCCTACGGTCAGGGCCACATTTTCGGTGCCCCACGTCCAATCAAGTCCTCGTTGATGGAAGAAACCAAGCCGCCGCCGGAACTGGTCCGCCAGCTTACGGCGCGGGCGTCCTAAAAGCGGACATTGGATTGACGCGGCAGGCCGCGCTTCCTAGGTCGCTCGCATGACTCATCCACAATTTCCCGGCGGCCTTGCAGCCATTGCCGATCATTATGACATCATCCTGTGTGACGTCTGGGGCGTCATTCACAATGGCCGGATCGCATTTGAAGAAGCCTGCGAGGCGCTGGTGCGATACCGCGAGCAAGGCGGGGCCGTTTGCTTGATTACCAATGCGCCGGTGCCGAAAGAGCATGCGATTCGGCACTTCGACCCCCTTGGTGTTCCCCCAGAAGCGTTTGATGATTGCGTCACCTCCGGCGATGCCACCCGCGAAGTGCTTAGCGCCCGCGTCGGCGAGCTCTTCTATCGCATGGCGCCCAGCGAAGGCTGGGAGCATGATCGCTATCTCTATCAAGGCCTCGACCTGCAGTTCGGCGATGAGAAGACGTCCGATACGATTCTCTGTATTGGGCTCGAAGATCAGGCCAATGAACATCCGGACGACTATCTCGACCGTCTCGCCGAAGCGGCGGATCGTGGTATGGAGATGATCTGCGCCAATCCTGACATTCGGGTACGTATCGGTGATCAATTGTTCTGGTGCGCAGGGGCGCTGGCGAAGATCTTTGAGGACGAGGGCGGCACAGTCATCTATCCCGGCAAACCGCATGATCCGATCTACGATCTGGCGCTTGCGAAGTTGTCAGATCTGGGCGTCGAAACCTCGCCCGCACGAACCCTGTGCATCGGTGATAGCCCCGCCACCGACATGAAAGGCGCGCTCGCGCGGGGCTTTGATGGCCTCTATGTCGGCACCGGCCTGCAACAGCATGGCGCAGATTTCGAGCAAGAGGTTGGCGAGCTGCTGACCGAGTATGCCGTCACCGCAAAATGGGCGTTGCCTAAACTCACATGGTGACGAAAGCTGAAACACATTGTAACAGGCCGTGAACGAAACACGGAGATCGATCCGAAATGACATATAAAGACGGCTATAAGTTCGAAGACTTGTCGGTGGGCATGACCCATCAGACCGAGCACGTCATTACCGAAAACGACATTGAATTGTTTGCGCAGGTGTCGGGCGACCGCAATCCACTGCATATGGATGAAGAGTTTGCCAAACAGACCCCATTTGGGCAGCGGATCGCGCATGGGGCACTGACGGCGAGCTATATTTCCGGCATTCTCGGCAATGACCTGCCGGGTCCCGGATCGATCTTTGTCGGCCTCAACATGCGCTTTCGCCGACCCGTCTATATTGGCTCGCATGTCACCGTGAAGGTGGAAGTCACCGAGATGAAGGAGCGCGGCAATCGCGTGACGCTGAAAGTCTCCTGCAATGTCGATGGAAAGGCCGCGATTTCCGGCGAAGCCATGGTCATGGTGCCGAGCCGGGACGCCTAGATGACTGTCATTGCCCACTACAAGGACGTGCCAGACGCCGCTCGCGGTTTCTCCGTCGCTCTGGGCAATTTTGACGGCGTGCATGCGGGGCATCGCGCCGTAATTGAAGGCGCGGTCGCAGCCGGCGGCGCGCTGGGCGTGGCGACCTTTGAGCCGCCGCCGCGACAATTCTTTCGGCCCGACGATCCGCCCTTTCGGATCTATCGGCCGGCCCGCCGCAATGCCCGGCTGATGGAGCTCGGTGCGAAAGCCGTGTACGAGCTGCCTTTCAATGCCGACATGGCGGCGATGACGGATGAAGTCTTTGCCCGCCAGGTTCTGAAACAGGGCCTGGGCGCCTCGCATGTCACGGTTGGCTTTGATTTCCGCTTCGGACGCGGCCGGATGGGCGATGCAGGCCGGCTCGCCTCGCTGGGCCGAGCGCTCGGGTTTGGCGTGACGGTGATTGAAAAGATTGAAGCGCTGGGGGCGAAAGCGTCGTCCACGGCGATCCGCGAGGCGCTGATCGCTGGCGAGCCCGAAAAAGCTGCCGAAATTCTCGGCCATGACTGGGTTGTCGACGGCGTGGTTGAGCATGGCGAGAAGCGCGGGCGAACCATCGGGTTTCCGACGGCCAACCTGCATCTGGGCGATCTCCTTCACCCACGCCATGGCGTCTATGCCGTGCGCGCCAGGATCGCGGGCGAAGAGGATTGGCGGGGCGGCGTGGCTAATTTTGGCCGCACACCGACAACCGGCATTCGCGACCCGCTGCTGGAAACCTTCATCTTCGAGTTTGATGGCGACATTTATGGCCAGCAGCTGGAAGTCGCTCTGGTCCGTTTCCTGCGGCCGGAGCTGAAATTCGACTCCGTCGATGCCATGGTCACGCGCATGCATCAGGACGTCAAAGACGCTAAGGCTCATCTGGCGGGATGACAGGCCCTCCGAGCCCTGCTAAGCGGGCCTCATGAACTGGACAGCGCGCATATCCATTATTCGAATTAGCCGCCCGGTCGCCCGCTCACTCTAGAGCTCGCGGCCGGGGACCTATTGCTTAGCCCTTTCTTCACACGCTGATCCGAAGACGTCCAAATGGCCGATACTGATAAACCGAAAAAACCTGAAAACCCGTACAAGGACACATTGTTCTTGCCGACCACCGATTTCCCGATGCGCGGCGGCTTGCCGAAAGCTGAGCCGAAATGGATCGAGAAATGGGATGAGATGAAGCTCTATGAGCGCTTCCGCGCAGATGCCAAAGCGCGTGGGGCTGAGCCGTTCATCCTGCATGATGGCCCGCCCTATGCGAACGGCCCGATCCATCTCGGCACGGCGATGAACAAGATCATCAAGGATATCATTGTCCGCAATCACCAGATGCGCGGCTTTGATGCGTCTTATCTGCCGGGCTGGGACTGTCACGGCCTGCCGATTGAGTGGAAGGTCGAGGAACAGTTCCGCTCCAAGGGCCGGACCAAGGATGATGTCCCCGGTGACGAGTTCCGCCGCGCCTGCCGCGAATACGCGGCGGAGTGGATCGAGGTCCAGAAAGCCGGCTTCCGTCGTTGCGGCGTCGAAGGCGAATGGGATGATCCGTATCTGACCATGAATTTCGAGTCCGAAGCGGCCACGGTGCGCGAATTCCTGCGCGTCGCCATGGGCGGCCGTCTCGTGCGCGGCGCGAAACCTGTGATGTGGTCACCAGTTGAGCGAACGGCGCTGGCGGAGGCTGAGGTTGAGTATCACGACCGCAAGGTGCCAGTGATCTGGGTGAAGTTTCCGGTGAAGTCGGGGGCTGCGGATCTGACTGATGCTTCGGTCGTGATCTGGACGACGACGCCTTGGACCATTCCGGCCAACCAGGCGGTGAGTTTTAGTCCTTCAATCGAATACAGTTTGTATGAAGTTGAGGACGTCATGAGCGAAGAGGAACTCGGGTTCGCTCCGTACGTGAAGGTTGGTGACAAACTGATCGTCGCGGACCGTCTGGTCGATTCTGTAATGGATGGAGCGAAAGCCAAAGCGTTCAAGAAAGTTCAGGCTGTTCAGCCCAACGCTGATTTTGTGCTCGAACATCCGCTGTCAGAACTCGATGAGTTCTTCAAACACGAGATCCCAATGCTCGCCGGAGACCATGTCACCGATGACGCAGGTACAGGCTTCGTCCACACCGCACCGGCGCATGGCGAAGATGATTTCAATGTCTGGGTCGAATCCGGCCGCACGACGCAACAGATCCGCCAGATCGTCGATCCAGACGGCTGCTACACCGACGATGTCGCCGAGCCTCTGCGCGGTCTCGACATCATCCGCACGTCCGGCAAGAAGCGCGGACAGCCCGGCAAAGCCAATCCGGAAGTCATCCGCCTCCTCGCGGAGAGCGGCAATCTGCTTGCACGCGGCATGACCGAGATCCGGGACGCCCACTCTTGGCGCTCCAAGGCGCCAGTCATTCGCCGGGCGACGCCGCAATGGTTCATCGCGATGGATACGCCGGGCAAAGACGGCTCCCGGCCGCTGCGCGAGATGGCGCTGGACGGCATCGAGCAGACCAAATTCGTGCCACCCACCGGTTATAACCGCCTGAAAGCCATGGTCGCAGACCGGCCGGACTGGCTGATCTCGCGTCAGCGCAATTGGGGCGTGCCGATCACGCTGCTGGTCAATGAAAAAGGCGAGCCGCACACAGCGGCGTTGCCTGAAGCCGAGGCAGCTGCCGTCAATGACAAGATCCTCGCCAAGATCCGGGAAGAGGGCGTGGAAGGCTGGTTCTCGGCGGAGGTCAGCGACTTCCTCGACAACCCGGCCGGTTGGGACAAGGTCAATGACGTGCTCGATGTCTGGTTTGACTCAGGCACCACGCACGCCTTTGCCCTGCGCGACCGCGGCATCATTGATGACGCGACCGGGGTCGCCGATGTTTACATGGAAGGCTCAGACCAGCATCGCGGCTGGTTCCAGTCCTCCTTGCTCGAAAGCTGCGCGACCCGAGGCATGGCCCCGTTCAAACAGGTCGTCACGCATGGCATGATTGTCGACGGCGAGGGCAAGAAAATGTCCAAGTCGATCGGTAACACGATTGATCCGAAAGACTTTGCCAATCAGTATGGCATCGAAATCCTGCGCCTCTGGACGGCCAGCGCCGACTATACCGAAGACCTGCGCATCTCCGATGAGATCATCAAGGGCGCGGTGGAGAATTATCGCCGACTGCGCAACACGATGCGCTATCTGCTCGGCGCGTTGCATGGCTATTCGCCAGAAGAGGCGGTGCTGCCGGTCGAAATGCCGAGCCTGGAAAACTGGGTCCTGCATCGCCTGGCCGAACTCGATGAGACGGTCCGCAAGGCCTATGACGAGCATGATTTCAAACGGGTCATGACCGCGCTGCTCAATTTCTGTTCGGTCGATCTGTCGGCGGTCTATTTCGATATCCGCAAGGATAGCCTCTATTGTGATGCGCCGAGTGATATTCGACGCCGCTCGGCCCGGACGGTCATGGCGGCGATCCTCGAGCGTCTGCTCGCCTGGCTCGCCCCGATCATGCCGTTCACCACCGAGGAATCCTTCCTGATCAGCGCGTTCGCAGATCGGGCCGATAGCGTTCACTTGCTGCAATTTCCGGAAACGCCGCTCGATTGGAAAGACGAGGATCTGGCCGCGCGCTGGGAGAAGATCTTCCGCGTCCGCCGTGTGGTGACCGGGGCGATAGAGATCGAGCGTCGGGAAAAGCGGATCGGGTCTTCATTGGAAGCGGCCCCGACCGTCTACATCGCCGATGCTGATCTGCTGGGCGCCTACGAAGGCGAGGTGGCCGAGGACATTTTCATCACTTCGCAAGCCAGACTGGTGACCGACGACGCGCCCGCCGAAGCGTTCCGCCTGCCGGAGGAGGCCAGCGTGGCGGTCCTTCCTGGAAAGGCTGAAGGCGTGAAATGCGCGCGCAGCTGGAAATATTTCGATCCGGCGACGGCGGACCCCGAGTTTCCGGATGTCACCCCCCGCGATGCGGCGGCGATCCGGGAGATCCGAGGATAGAATGACTGAGCGCATCCGACTGGCCTTTTTCTTTCTGGTCCCGATCATCGTGGTCCTGGACCAATGGTCGAAATGGGCGGTTCTGAATGAGCCGCGCTTCAACGCGCTGGGATGTCTCGATAAGACGCAAGGATGCGGTCGGATCGAGGTCACGTCATTCTTCGACCTGACCATGGTCTGGAATCGCGGCGTCAGCTTCGGGATTGGACAATCGGAAGGCTTGATGCGCTGGTTCCTGGTGCTGATGACAACCGCAATCGCGATTGGGTTTTCAGTCTGGCTCTACCGTGCCGGCCGTCACTTCACTGGCCTGGCCCTGGCGTTGGTGATTGGCGGCGCGTTTGGCAATGTCATTGATCGGGTTCGGTTCGGAGCCGTGGTCGATTTTCTCGACTTTAGCGGCATCTTCCGGCCATATTTTTTCAATTATGTATTCAACGTGGCCGACGCGGCGATTTCTGTAGGAGCGGTCTTGCTCTTTGTGGATCAGTTCCTAATGTCGCGACAAGACAAGTCGGCTGGGGCCGAACAAGAAGATTAGGCGAGGACGCCATGAAAAGAACTGCTTTGATACTCTCCACTGGCCTGGCTTTAACGCTGGTCACAGGATGCGCTGGCTTGAGCGGCAGCAATTCGCCCGACGAATTTCGAGTCGTGAAGAAGGCGCCTTTGGTGGTGCCGCCGGAATACAGCTTGCGCCCGCCGCCAGCTGGGCAATCACAACCTTTTGAAGTGGATGCCGAGCGGGCCGGAACCGCGTCAGCCTTCGGGACCGATCTTGGCCAGGATGCCAGCGCGGCTGAGCGGGCTCTGGTCGCAGCCGCCGGCGCCAATGCGGTCAGCCCGGTTATTCGCCAGCGGGTCGATTGGGAAGAAGCCCGCACGATCCGGAAAGCGTCCAGCATCGCGGATCGCGTCCTGTCCTGGAACGGAGACGATCCGGATACGCCGGCAGACAGCGCCACGGGCGGTGCGGAAGTGACGATTGAACGCGGCAGCGGCGATCGCCTGAAACTGCCTGGCACTTGATCGAGCCAAACTCACAACTGAAATAGCGCGCGGAGAGACACTTGAAACATTGGATATCCGGCGGGCTGACCGCCATGGTTTTGTGCGGAGGAACCGCCTTCGCAGAGGAGGCCGCGGACGCCTGGGCACCGGAGACCTTTACGCTCGACAATGGCATGGATGTCGTCGTCTTGCCGGACCACCGCGCTCCCGTCGTCACCCATATGATCTGGTACAAGGTCGGCGCGGTTGATGAAGACCCGGGAAAGTCAGGCATCGCGCACCTGTTTGAGCATGTCATGTTCAAGGAGACGGACGATCTTGAAGATGGCGAGTTTGACTCGACCATCGCGCGGGTCGGCGGCCAGCATAATGCGTTCACCAGCTGGGATTATACCGCCTACTATCAACGCGTCGCCAAACAGCATCTTGGCAAGATGATGGAACTCGAAGCCGAGCGGATGACGGACCTGATCATTGATGAAGACCCGGAAGGCAGCTTCATCACTGAACGCGATGTCGTCAAAGAAGAGCGCCGTCAGCGGGTCGACAACAATCCTGGCGTGATTTTGCGAGAACAGGTTCTGGCGGAGTTCTGGAAAGACCATCCATATGAAATCACGGTGATCGGGCGGATGGATGAGGTCGAAGCTCTGACCCCGCAAGACGGAATTGATTTCTA
Source organism: Hyphomonas sp. Mor2 (assembly GCF_001854405.1). GTDB lineage: Bacteria > Pseudomonadota > Alphaproteobacteria > Caulobacterales > Hyphomonadaceae > Henriciella. Next base: position 2,023,031 of record NZ_CP017718.1, on the reverse strand, counting down.
CAAGAAATATTACTCTCCAGAGAATACAATCCTGGTCGTCGCCGGCGATGTGACAGGCGACGAGGTGCGAGCCCTGGCCGAAGAGCATTATGGCAAGATCGAACCGTCAGGTCTGGTCGATGGCACGCGCAAATGGGCGGACGTCCCGGCGCTGACTGAAACCAAGGAGCTGACCCATTCGGATCCGAAAGTGCGCCAACCGGTTTGGTATCGCTACTATAATGGCACCAGCCAGTTGCGGGACCGTGACTTCTCCCTGGCTCTGGATGTTGGTCTGGATGTGCTTGGCGGCGGCAATACCAGCTTGCTGTATGTCGCACTGGTCGAAGAGCAGAAGGTCGCTGTGAATGCAGGGACCTTTGCTTGGACCGGTCTGCATGATGATGGCCCGGCGGTGATCTACGCGACGCCCAGTCCGGGCGTGAGCATGGAGGAGCTGGAAACGGCGGTTATGGCAGAGATCAGTTCCCTGCTCGAAACCGGTTTCAGCGACGAAGATGTCGAACGCGTACGCAATTCAATGGCCGCCTCGGCCATCTATGCGCGCGACAATCAGCAGAACATGGCGCAGCTGTTTGGCAGCTGGATGGCAATTGGTGGGTCGATTGAAGACCTGATGAGCTATGAAGACGATATTCGCGCCATTACCACCGAACAGGCGCTGAGCGCCGTCCGGAAAGTTTTCGCCGCAGACAATCACTATATTGAGGCGCATTTGCTGCCCGAAGAAGGGGAATTCTAATCATGCGCCTTTCATTCCTGATCAGCACAGCCGCAGCCATTGCCCTGACCGCGTGCAATACATCCGTTGCAACCGACGACGTCTCATCGGTCGCAACCGAGGACGTCACATCTGTTTCAACCGAGGACCTCGCCACCGCCGCCGCGTCCACACTGGCGGTTGAAGTTCACGATGGCGAGTTCGCCACGATCCAGCAATTTACCACACCCGGCGGGGTTTCGGTTTGGTTGGTCGAAGAGCCGTCCATCCCGATCTTGTCTTTGCGTATGGCCTGGCAAGGCGGTGAGACCAATGACCCGGTCGGCCAGGAAGGCCTGACCAATGCCATGGTCTATCACATGAATGAAGGGGCCGGAGAGCTTGATGCGCAAGCCTTTTTCAAAACCATGGAAGAGCTGAATATGAGCTTTTCCTGCGGTGCCGGTAATGAGAACACTTACTGTAATGCCTCCATGCTGACGGATAATGCCGAAGACTCATTCGGCATGATCGCCTTGGCCCTGTCGCAGCCCCGCTTCGATGACGGCCCGTTTGAGCGCTTCCAGCGCGAACAGGAAGTCAGTCTGCAGACACGGGAAACCAATGCGCAGTATCTGGCCGCGCGCGCGCGTGCAGCCGCGCTGTATCCGGATCATGCCTATGCCCGCGATACCAGCGCCGAGAGCCTGGCTGCAATCACCCAGGACGCGATGCGGGCACACAAGGACCTGCTAATGGTCAAGGATGGCATGCTGGTCACGGCGGTCGGTGCCATGTCGCCGGAACAACTCGCCCCCCTTATTGATGCGGCGGTCGCAGATCTGCCCGATACCAGCGAGACGGTAGAGACCGACGACGTCGTCCTGGCTGCAGCGAGCGCCGAGCCGATCACCGTTGAATTGCCCCAGCCGCAGAGCCTGGTGACATTCGCGGCCCCGGCCATGCGCCGCGACGATCCGGACTTCTACACCGCTGTCGTGCTCAACTACACCTTTGGCGGGGGCGGCTTCCAAAGCCGTCTGATGCAGGATTTGCGGGTCGACAAGGGCCTGACCTATGGCGTCTACACCAATGTCAGCAGTGATGAGAAAATCCAGCTGTGGAGCGGCGGTGGCCAGACCAAGAATGAAAGCGCCGGTGAGTTCATTGCAGGCGTCAAAGAGAATATGGAAAAAATGGTCGCCGATGGCATGACCGAGCAGGAGCTCGAGGATGCCAAGGCCTATTTGACCGGATCCTATCCGCTTGGTTTTGACTCCAACGCCAAGATCGCGGGGCGGATGATGGGCGTTCGTCTGGACGAATTACCCGTCGACTTTTTCGACACGCGCAACGCTTTGGTCGAGGCCGTGACGCTGGAAGATGTCAATCGCGTGGCAGCCGAATATCTCGATCCGGAGAACTTTACCTTCGTCATCGTCGGAGAACCGGAAGGCCTGGACGGGTAAGTCTTGGCCGGTCTGATCCAATCCTTGAGGGCGCGCGAGAGTTCGTTGCGCCCTTTTGTGATCTTTGTACCGATGTCGATCTTCATCGCGGCGGTCATCGCAACGATGATAGATCCAAAAGTGTTTCTGGCCTTCGCTAAATTGCTCAATGACTGGATCCTGGCGACCTTTTCGAATGTGATTTCCTGGGCGGTGTTCGGCTTCGTTCTGACCAGTTTCGGCGTGATGTTGTCACCGCTCGGCAAGGTGACAATCGGAGGGGTAGGGGCGCAACGCACGCTGCAGCCTTGGAGCTGGTTCTCGATCACGCTGTGCACGACCATCGCCATCGGCATCCTGTTCTGGGCCATGGCTGAACCGATGTATCATCTCTACGAGCCGGGCAGCGCGGCGCGCGGCATCGCGCCGGGCAGCGACGAGGCCAAGGCCTTCAGTCTGGTCACCCTCTTCATGAACTGGGCGATCTCGCCTTACGCCATCTACACCGTGGCAGCGCTCACCTTCGCGCTCGCCTATCACAATCTCGGCAAGCCTTATTCTGTGTCAGGGCCCTTCGTGGCGCTGCTCGGACGGCCCTTGCCATCGGCTTTGGCAGCGCTGCTGGACGCGGCTATCTTGCTGGCTTTGATCATGGGAATGGCCGCCTCACTCGGTGCAGGCATGCTGCTGCTCTCAGGCGGCGTGGCTGATCTGACCGGGTTGCCGAACGGGCCGATCCTCTTGGCGCTCGTGGCACTGGCCATTGGGGTGATTGTACTGATCAGTTCGCTCACGGGCCTGATGCGCGGGATTCGGGTTCTGTCGGTCGTGAACACCTGGTTCTTCTTCGTCTTCGTCGCCGTCATTTTCGCGTTCGGACCGACCGCAGAGATTGTCGCGCAGGGCGGCCAGGCGATGCTGTCCTATGCCGGCGAGTTTCTCGACCGGTCCTTGATCATCGGCGCGGCCAGCGAGGACGGCGAATGGGCGAAGAGCTGGACGACCTTCTATTTTGCCAATTGGCTCGCCTGGGCACCGGTAACGGCGATGTTCCTTGGGCGGATAGCGCGCGGCTATACCGTTCGCGCCTTCGTGCTGGTCAATCTGATCCTGCCGGCCCTGTTCTCCATGCTCTGGATGAGCGTTTTCGGTGTCTTCGCGATGGAGACCGATGCGGCCCAAGGCGGTGTGCTGAAGGACACCCTGGATACCGTCGGGCCGGAAGGCGTCATGTTCCGCGCGCTCGACTTCATTCCGCTGACCGGCCTTCTCATTCCGATCGTCCTGATCCTGTCCTTCATTTCCTATGTCACCGCCGCCGACAGCAATACCGAAGCCATCTCGCAAATCTGCAAGACGCACGATCAACCGATGACAGAAGCAGACGAAACCGAGCCAAGCGCGCCGCGCCTGAAAATCATCTGGGTCATCCTGCTTTGCCTGATGGCCTGGATCATGGTCGCCTTTAGCGGCATTGATGGCGTCCGTATGCTCTCAAATGTCGGAGGACTACCGGCCTTATTTGTCGTCCTGGGCCTGCAGGTCTGCCTGATCCGTATGGTATTCCAGGCCGATGCGCTGGATCGCATGCACCCGGCAGACTAGTCGTCCACGAGTTGCTTGATCTCAGCCGCGATGCCTTTCAGCGTTTCGCGCATGCGCTTCAAGCCGCCACCGCGACCATTATGGATGACCAGCTGCTTCCAGGGCGCATCCTCAAGCTCGGGTGTTCTGACATTGAGATGGCCTGAGCGCGGCAGGGCGCTGCTGAGCAGGGCGCCAGCCAGGTCAAAACCGGCTTGTGCGTTGAATGCGCCATTGCGGGCATCGGCTTCAAAGTTCGATTGCTCTGATCGCCCCACGGCATTGAACAGGATGGAGAGATCCGGACGTTTCTCATCGCTGATCTGTTCCTGCATCACCTGGTTGAGCAGTTTCACGCCGCGCAGCGAATAGGCGTCGGCATGCATGGGGGCGAGGACGCGGTCCGCGGCCTCCAGAGCGCAGCGGGTGAGGAACGTGGCGTTTGGATTGGTGTCAAACACGATCAGATCGTACTCGCTGCGATAATAATCGATCATGCGCCGGAAATTTGATCCGACCAGAGCCAGAGCCTCCGGGCCCTTGGCAAATGCGTATTTGGAAATCTCGAACTGTCCGGAGATCAGGTCGAACCGGCCGCCCGGTGCGTCTTCACCCGCCAGAATATCGTGGCTGATCACGTCCCGTGCTGCTGGTTCAAAGGGCTCGGTATTGATCTCCGACCAGCTCTCCGACGGAGAAATCGTGTCATATGCATGCAGGCGCGAGCGTTCGAACAGAGAAATCACGGATTTGTCGCGCGCTGAACTCGCGTCGGCATGATCCATATTGAAGAAGGTCTGCGTGAGATTGTATTGCGGATCGAGGTCGATCAGCAGCGTGCGACCCCCAAGACTGGACTGCCAGGTCCCGAAAACCTGGCTGCTCACCGTGGTCTTGCCGACGCCGCCTTTGAGATTCATCACCGAAATCACCGGGCAGCGGCGCTCATAGCGCTCCTTGACCTGCTGAACCAGGCGCTCCAGCGCCCCCTCATCATTGAGGGAATCCGTGAGTTGATCGGCGAGGATGGTTTTGAACTGTTTTGACAGGCGCGCATTGTCGGCCCGGATCGGAAACAGTTTGAGGCCGCGCTCATGCGCGATTTGCAGCTGCTCCTGAACGGCTTTTGACCGGATCGATGAGGCTGAGACCAGCACCACCATGCCAAACGCGTCATCTATTGCTGCATTGACGGATTCCGGCTCGAAATCCTTGCTGCCAGCGGGCGTGTACCAGGTTGGAACGGACGCCCGGCGCATCGCTTCATGCACTTGCAGAAGCGGATCTACATCGCGATGGCCATGGGCAATAAAGAGTTGCGACATTTACGAAGCATCCAACTGGGAGGGTTTGCGCTATTATCCGTATTCTTCGAGCACCACAATTTCATGTCATATCGGCAGGGTAAAGCTTGATTGTGTGACATTGCCTGTGCATAAAGCGCGACCTTAAGGAGAAGCCCATGACCTGGACGCCCAGCAGCTGGCGCGCACGCCCGGCAAAGCACATCCCGGAAGACTATCCGGACCTCGACCACCTGAAAGATGTCGAGCAGCGTCTGGCTGCGTTTCCGCCACTGGTTTTTGCTGGCGAAGTGCGCACGCTGAAACAGCGTCTGGCGAGCGTTGCGGCGGGCGAGGCCTTCCTTCTACAGGGCGGCGATTGTGCCGAAAGTTTCAAGGAATTCAGCGCGGACAATATTCGCGACACTTTGCGTGTTCTGCTGCAAATGGCGGTGGTACTGACCTATGCGGCTTCGAAGCCTGTGGTCAAAGTCGGTCGCCTGGCGGGTCAGTTCGGCAAGCCCCGTTCGTCGCCAGTGGAAGAGATTGATGGGGTGACGCTACCCTCCTATCGGGGCGACAACATCAATGGGATGGACTTCAGCGAAGCGTCGCGGACACCCGACCCTGAGCGCCTTATTCGGGCCTATTCGCAGTCAGCGTCGACGCTGAACCTGGTGCGCGCGTTCTCGCGCGGTGGTTATGCGGATCTGTCCAATGTCCACCAGTGGATGCTGGGTTTTGTCGACCGCTCTCCGCTGGGTGAGCGTTACCGCGAAATGGCGGACAAGATCAGTGACGCGCTGGACTTCATGCGCGCCTGCGGCGTGACCTCTCAGGAAGTCCCGCAAATGGCGCAGGTCGAGGTCTATACGTCGCACGAAGCCCTGTTGCTCGGTTATGAAGAGGCCATGACCCGGATCGATTCAACGTCCGGCGACTGGTACGACACGTCCGCGCACATGTTATGGATCGGCCATCGCACCCGTCAGGTAGATCATGCCCATGTGGAATTCTGCAAGGGCGTGAAGAACCCGATCGGCATGAAATGCGGCCCGGGCCTCGAAGCTGATGAGTTGCTCCGGATCATCGAAACGCTCAACCCTGAGAATGAAGCGGGCCGGATCACCCTGATCTCGCGCTTTGGTGCAGAAGGGGTCGAAGCGGGGCTTGCGCCTCTGGCGAGAGCGGTGAAGCAGAGCGGGCGGACCGTCGTCTGGTCTTGCGATCCGATGCACGGCAATACGTTGAAAACCGAGTCCGGTTACAAGACGCGGCCCGTCGACCGCATCCTGACCGAAGTTCGCGGCTTCATCGACGTGCTCAATGCCGAGGGCTGTGTTCCAGGCGGGGTTCATTTCGAAATGACCGGCCAGGACGTCACCGAATGTATTGGCGGCGCGCAGGCCATCTCCGAAGCTGACCTGTCATCCAGATACCACACTCATTGTGATCCTCGCCTAAATGGCGAACAGGCCCTTGAACTTGCCTTCCTGATCGCAGAGAAGCTTCTGGAGTATAAGGACGTTTCCCCCATGCCATCTCGCGTAGCCGGATAATCAGGACGTTTAACCATGACCCAGCGGGCATGGCCCGCCTGGGCGCGGGCCTCTGAAATTCTAGACCTTTTGCGGCTGTCAGGGCCGATCGCGATCTCACGCCTGTCGTGGATGTTGATGGGCCTGACGGATGCGATCGTGCTCGGCCAGGTGAAAGGCCAGGAGCATGAGCTGGCCTTCATCCTGAATTCCTGGCTGCCGATCGGGATCACGCTCGGCTTTGGCATGGGCATCCTGCTTGGGGTACAGGTGCTGACGTCTGAGCTGGTCGGACGCGGGCAGGAACATCTGTCCGGCCGGATCTTCCGGCGGGGCATGAGCTGGGCGGTGCTCATTGGCCTGTTGGTCACTGGTATGGTTTATCTTGTTGCGGCGCCGCTGTTTCAGTTCCTGTTCGTGCAGATCAATCCGAACGAGACCATCAGCGCCTCCATGACGCCGGACGAGTTTGCGGCTGAAACAGCCCTGATTACGCAAATTCTGTCGCTCAGCTTGCTTGGTTTCATGATGTCGACCGTGTGCAGCTATTATCTTGAAGCGCTGCGCCGTCCGCTGATCGTGACGATCACGTCCTATCTCGGCGTTGGCGTAAATCTGGTCATCGACCTGGCCCTGGTGCTGGGCTGGTGGGGGATGCCGCAAATGGGTGGTGAAGGCGTGGCCTGGGCGACAGTTGGCTCGCGCTGGGCGATCACGATTGCTCTGATCGGCTTTGTCATCTGGCTCACGCCAGCACTGAAGCCATCCGAGCCTGGTCCAGAGGATGAAGCCCGCCGTCAGATGACCGTGGGTGGCGGTACAGCGGTCTCTAACATCGCAGAGTGGGGCGGGTTCAACCTGACCTACACAATCGCCGCCTTTGTCAGCGTCGCGGTGAACGCGATCTATGGCTATTCGGTTCAGGTCATGGGCTTCTGCTTCATGTTCTTCCTCGGCATCGGCACAGCCACCAGTGTGCGGGTGGCTGAACATGTCGGACGGGGGGACTGGCAGGGCGTGAAAGATGCGTCGCGGCTCGGCGTCGCGGCGACCTTTGTGTTGGGCGCAGGACTGGCCGTCCTGATCTATATTTTCAATACGCCGGTCGCTTTGCTTCTGGTCAATTCCGAGGCGAGCATTGACGGGACGCTGCTCGCCCCTGCGATTGCAGCCATGCTGATCTATGCGGCTCTGGCAACGACATTTGACGGGCTTCAGGCGACGGCCTCAATGGCGATGCGGGCACAAGGCGTGATCTGGCTGCCGACGGCCATCCACATCACCTCCTTCTTCGCGCTGATGATTCCGCTTTGCTATGTCATGGCGGTTAGCTGGGACCGCGGCGTGCAGGGCATGATGGAGGCGATCACGATTACCCTGTTCATTGCCGGCAGTCTGCAATGGTTCATTCTGGAAAGAAAAACGGCGCGCCGCGATGTGCAGCACGCCGTTTCATAAGGATCGCTTTCGCGAATGACCTTAAATGTCTTTCAGAGCGGAAGCCGGTCTGAAAGCCGCAGAGGTTTTCTCTTTGATCTGGATGGTTTCGCCAGTCGCAGGGTTGCGACCTTCACGCGCGCCGCGAGTTTTCGCAACGAAAGTACCGAAACCGGCAATAGCCACAGAGTCACGGCTCTTCACCGCACCTGCGATTGAATCAAAGACAGCGTCCACAGCACGGCCAGCGTCGGCCTGAGACATGTCTGCTGCTTCTGCAACTGCTTTGGTCAGTTCACCCTTGTTCATTGGGATCTCCCTTAGTTCAACGGCGGTAGATGCCGTTGAGGGCATTGTTCATGATTCGATTTGGCCGTGAATCCCGAAAACCCAATAAATACGGGCGATTCAGCGTTATTTTGCCAGAATCCACCCTTCTTCGTCGATTATTTTGTGAATTTCTCTATCAGAAATTGAATTTGTGAAATCGAAGGCACCACCGAGGATTCCGGCGGAATCGAGCGATTCGAAGCGGTCCGAGAGCGTTCTGACCTGCGCCTGATCTAGGAATTCTTCGGGATTTTCGGTCACGTTGGCTGTGCTCGGATAGATTTCCGCCATCAAACAGGACGTGTGTTCGAGCCGCTGAGCGGTCATTTTTCCGGGGCCTGTTTCGAATGGCCAAAGCTGTGCCCCGGCAATGCGAGCCCGTAACTCGGCGACGGCGGCGATGCCGAGGAGCGATTGCGATCCGACCGCACCCGCTCCGAGCAGCTGCCAGACGGATTTTGGATGGGCCTTGAAGGTTGATCGAACCCACCCCTCTGTGAGGCGATGTTCCGGCAACGACTCCGACCGGTCAAAATTTCCCTTTCGCGCCGCCAGCGTCGCGCAAGTCTGTGACCGGGGCGCGCCCCAGAACGGATGCGCCCCGCCAGTCATTCTCTCGTTCAGGGTAGCAGCCAGTTTGAACCGATCATTCTTATTGTCCTCATGCTCGACGATCTGGCTGGCGAGATGCGCATGCATGGCCTTCCAGGGAGACAGGTGATGCGCATCCAGACCGAGCGCACGCGCGGTTCCGGCCGGATAGCCAAGGGCAAAATCAAACCCGATCAGGACACGCTGCCCGCGGGACACAAACTCCCTTGCCAAATCATGCAGGAGGTTCCGCGCCTTTAGCCGCGTGGCTGGGTTGAAGCTCTCAAAGGATTGCGCGTCGCGGCGGCGGACCCCAATCCAGATCGAGTTCGCGCCTGTCACCGGCCGGGCGGCGGCGCTCCAGTCGACGATGATGTAAGCGCTGAAGAGCGGGGCCATCGCCTAGAACGTCACCCCGGCAATCGGCTCCAGGCGTTTGCAAATCGCTTCCGTCTTGGCGTGTTCGGCGCGGATCGCATCGACGGCGCCTTCACGAGTTTCGCGCCGGGCGACCAGTTCTTCTTCCAGCGTCGCCCTTTGCATCACGCTCAGCGCGTCGGCGTGCCGAAGCTCCTTTTCAAGCTCGGCAATCTCACGGGAGTCTTCGGTCAAAGCGACCAGCGGCACCATCTCGGTCAGGAAGTGCACGTGAATGTCGGCGCGCAGGGCCATGTCGCGCAATTCGAACAGGCGTTCGCGATTGCGTTCATAGATCGCGGCCTCATTGAGCGCTGTGCGAAACAGGCGCAGGGTCACGTCGCCCCATCGTTCACCAATCTCCATGGACGCAAAGGCGCGGTCCAGGACCCGGTCGACCGTGGCCAGAATTTCGCCAAAGAAGCGCGCCGCGTCGCGTTCTTTTCGTTTCTGGCCGAGACGGTCCTGAACAATTTCGGCAATCATCGCGCCGCCCGTCGCCAGCACCGCACCGACAATCACCGCCAGCAATGTGTCGAGATTGTCGATGAAGTCGAAAACGGAGTTACGCATGGCCGTGTGGCTTTCCGAGACGTGGGTCTTAGCTCAGCTTGACCAGCATCTTGCCCTTATTCTGACCGGAGAAGAGCCCCATGAACGCATTGGGGGCATTCTCAATGCCTTCCATGACGGTTTCCTCGAATTTCATCTGGCCGCCCAGGATCCAGCCCGCCATGTCGCGCTGGAAGTCCGGCAAAAGGTCGGCATGGGTAGATACGATAAATCCGCGGATTTGCAGCTGCTTGCCCACGATTTGAATGACATTGTTCGGGCCCGGACGGGGTTCCGTGTCATTATATTGAGAGATCATGCCGCAAATGGCCATCCGACCGAGCGGACGCGCGCACTCGATCGCCGCCTGGAAATGATCACCACCTACGTTGTCAAAATAGACATCGATCCCTTTCGGTGCAGCGGCCTTCAGGGCGGCGAGCAGGCCCTCATAATTTCCAGCCTCGCGGTAATCGATGCACTCGTCGGCGCCCAGCGACTTGACCAGATTGCATTTTTCCGTCCCACCGGCCGAGCCGATCACGGTGCAGCCTTTGATCTTGGCGATCTGGACAACAGCGGAGCCAACCGCACCCGCCGCGCCCGACACGAACACAACATCGCCTTCCTTCAGCTCTGCCACGCGCAGGATCCCGGCATAGGCGGTCAGGCCTGGCATGCCGACAATTCCCAGGAATGCGCTGTCCGGCAGGCCGGTATCTCCGGGCAGTTTTTGCGCCATCACCGCTTCGGGTGTCGCGGTCCAGGCTTCACGCCAGCCGGCCATGGATTGAACCAGATCACCTTCGGCATAATCTGGATGGTTCGAGGCGGTGACCCGCCCGACAGCACCGCCTTGCAGCACTTCACCGATCTGGAAGGGCGGGACATAGCTCTCGCGATCATACATCCGACCGCGCATATACGGATCCACCGACATCCACGAGTTGCGGACCTGGATTTCTCCAGCAGCGGGGGCGGGCGCTTCGCTTGAAATCATGGCAAAATCATCTGCCTGTGGTTCGCCGACAGGGCGTTTGGCAAGGGTCCAGTCATTTGAGGTGAGGGTCGACATTGTTCAGTCCTTCTGGGTGCTTTGCCTCCATATTTGGACGCTTCCGCGTGGGAAGCAAAGGGGCGCTTGTAAGAATTCGCAATGCCTTTTGATGGCTGCAGCGGACATGTTCAGTTGCATCCCGTAGGCGGGAAATGCGATGAGCGGCTCCAGAGTGGAGTGGACCCATGGCAAATTTGAAGACCGGTCTGATTGGTGCCGGCGTCTTTGGCGGCTATCACGCTGGCAAGATCGCTGCGTCTGAACGCACCGACTTTGTCGGCCTGTTCGACCCGGACCAGAGCCGATGTCGCGCGCTGGCTGACAAGCATGGCGTGGAAGGATTTGCTGAGCAGGACGCCCTGTTTGCGGCGACCGATGCGGTCATTGTGGCCTGTCCGGCCACCTATCACGAAGCCGTGGTGCGCAGCGCGTTGCAGGCCGGATGTCATGTCATGGTCGAAAAGCCTCTGGCGCTGACCGGACATGCTGCTGACGAACTGGCGCGTCTTGCCGATGAGGCGGGTCTGGTTCTGCAGGTGGGCCACCAGGAACGGTTCGTGATGGAGGCCATGGGCCTGTTCGACATCCCTGAAGCCCCGACCCGGATCGAAGCCTGGCGCATGGGACCGCCGGCGCCGGATGGCCGGGCAGGAGATGTCTCCGTGATCTGGGATCTGATGACCCATGATCTCGACCTGGTCGGTAAGCTGATGGGGCCAGCCCTCAGCGTTGAAGCCACCGGGCGGCGGGCGCACACCGACCATATTGACGAGTCGACGTCGCGCCTCAGCTTCTCGGTCGGGCAAGCCGAAGTCACAGCGAGCCGCTGTCACAGTGAGCGCGACCGCCGCATGGTCCTGACTTATCCATCCGGCACGCTGGCGATCAATTTCCTGACCAGAGACATCGAAAACTCAACGCCGTTCAAGATCAGTCTCGACGTATCAGAGCGCCTTCCGGACCCGCTCGGCGCGGCCGATGAAGCTTTCTTTGCAGCCGCCCTGGGCGAGCGCGCTTGCGCTGTACCGGGCCGCGAAGCCGCGCTTGCCGTGCACATGGCCGAACAGGCCGAACTTTCAGCCCTTCACACGATCGGAGCTTAAACCATGGCCTATGCCCCCACTGCGTCCACCGCCCTGATCGAGCTTCCCGCCGATGCTCCGATCCAGCTGTTCGACCTGAAGACCCAGCAAGCCGCGATCCGTCCGGCCCTGGAAAAGCGCTGGACCGATATTCTCGATCATGGCCGTTTCATTGGCGGCCCGGAAGTGACCGAGTGCGAGGAGAAACTGGCCGAATTCACTGGCGCGGCCGATGTGGTGGCGGTCGGCTCCGGTACCCAGGCGCTGGTCATGCCGCTGCTGGCCATGGGCATTGCCGAAGGCGACGCGGTGTTCATGCCTGGTTTTACCTATAATGCGACGGCGAATGCGGTGCTGCTGTCTGGCGGGTATCCGGTCCTGGTCGACATTGATCCGCGCACGTTCAACATGGACCCGGCCGATCTGGCCCGCAAAATCGATGCGGTAAAAGCCGAAGGTCGCCTGACGCCGCGTGCCGTGATGCCCGTCGATCTGTACGGATTGCCAGCCGACTATATGGCCATCCAGGCCGTCGCCGACGCGCATGACCTGCGCGTCATTGCGGATGGTGCACAGGCTTTTGGTGGCAAGGATAATGGCCGCTGGGTCGGCAATATTGCCGAGATCACCGCGACCAGTTTCTACCCGACCAAGTCGCTGGGCGGCTATGGCGATGGCGGCGCGATCCTTTGCCAGGATGCGGATTTCGCCGATCGCATGCGCTCCATTCGCTGGCACGGCACGGGTGACAATCGCAAGGAATCGATCCGGGTCGGCATCAATGGCCGCTGCGACTCGATCCAGTGCGCGGTTGTGGCCGAGAAACTGGGCCTGTTCGAAGACGAACGCGCGCGCCGAATGGCAGCCGCGGAGATCTACAATCAACGTCTCGGCAATGTGGTCGGCTTGCAGGAAGCGCTGGACGGTCAAGAAAATGGCTACGGCCTCTACACTGTCCGTGTGCCGAACCGGGATGCGGTTCGCGCCGGGCTGTCGGAACAGGGCGTTCCGAGCGGCATCTATTACGATATGGCGATCCACGAAATGCCCGCCTTCGCGCACCTGGCGGAAATGGGATCCCTGCCAGAATGCGAAAAGGCGGCCAAGCACTCCCTGAGCCTGCCGATGCATCCCTACCTGTCAGAAGCGCAGGTTCACAAGGTTTGCGACGTCCTGACGGCCTTGGTGACGGGCTAACTAGACCTCCGAAATCAGCTCCGGTCCCTGATTGCGGACATTGCCGACCGCAGGTGCGACGGCCCAGGCATGCATCGCGTCGGTGGGGAAGGGCTCGTACAGGTCTTCGACGTCGCGGGTGGACGTATCGAGCCAGCGTTCATACTGGCTCGGATCGAGGATGACGGGCATGCGCGTATGCAGCCCGGCCATCAGGTCATTCGGCGTCGTCGTCAGGATGGTGAAACTGTCAATCTCGGAGCCATCAATCGTAGCTCGATCCCAGAGCCCCGCAAAACAGAACCAGCGGCGATTGCGTAACCCGATCGCAAATGGAGTCTTGCTGCCCTTCTGGCCCGTCCATTCATAGAACCCGCTGGCCGGGACGAGGCAGCGTTTGTGCCGAAAGGCCCCGCGAAAAGTGTTCGAGGTGGCAATCGTCTCGCTGCGCGCATTGAAGGTGGAGAATTTCTTCTCCTTCAGCGGTTTGCGCCACCAACTGGGCACCAGGCCCCACATTGCGGGCGCCATATGTCGCTCGCCCGCCGGTACGGGCTCGTCTTCCCCGGCGATCCGAATAATCGGCGCGATCTGGGTCGGCGCGATATTATAAGCCGGTTCCGGCGGATCGATGCCAGCATATTCGAACAGATTGAGATAGGAGCTATACTCCTCCCAGCTCACACCATGCCTGAAAAACCGCCCACACACGCTCGCCGTCCCCTTTTACGCAGGTTCCGAGTGTGGCCTAGAAAGCGCGGATCGCAAAGGGGCCAACTGGACCTGAATCAGATATCGGCATTCGAGGGGGGGAGGCGGACATTGCAAAGCGCTCGAAATAGTGGATGCTTCAGATATGCCGTCTCGACAGGAAAAAACCCGACGAAAGTCTCTTAGAAAAGCCGCTGGTCTGAAACGGTTCAGCGAGCTTTATGCGGACCGTCAACAGCGCCAGAGTCATTATGAGCAATACCCGATGCGAAGGTCGGCCCTTCTGGTGTCGTTTGCGTGTTTTGATTGCCGAAAAAACTTCAAGAAACCATTCGTCCCTGATCGGTCGTACAAATGCCCGCAATGCTCGAAACAATTGGCGCATATGGGCAAGTCATTTAAGGCCCCCCGCAAGACCGAACTGAAACAATGGGAGAAGGTTCGCCGACTTTGGAGCGCGGGCTATCGATTTCACACTGTTCAACGCCCACAACAGGTCCCCGCTTTTCCGGAAAAGCTGCGGGACGTTGAATCGTGGATTGCGCTTAATCCCAGGCATCCGTTTCGGCTGCGCGAGCACTGGCCCAAAGGCTGACATCACACGCCGACGCCCGCGCAGGCAGGGGACCAGGGACAGGTGTGCACCTGCGACCGCAAAATGATCAGATCTGAGCGTCTCAATCCTCACACGGGGGCGAGCCCCTCTCCCGGATGCGGGAGAGGAGTTGGGGTGAGGGCAAGATGGGGAACGTCAAAGCAATGTCTGTGCGGTCCGAGAGAGCGGTGCCCTCATCCCCGGCCCTTCTCGGGGCAATCGTATACGATTGCTTTCCCTCGAAGCCCGCATCCGGGAGAAGGGGGCGCGTGTGGAAGGTTTGCGTCCCTAAATCCTGCCCTTCGATCCCTCACAATTATCCACCGACCCCTGCGCAGGCAGGGGCCCTGGGACAGCGGTCGAGACCGTCATCCACCAGCCGCCATAGATGCCAACTTGCGTTGGCAATGCGGGCTCTGTTTCGTCCCTTAATCCCCACACAGAGCAAGCCCCTCTCCCGGACGCGGGAGAGGGGTTGGGGTGAGGGCAAGATGGGGAACGTCAAAGCATTGTCTGTGCGGTCCGAGAGAGCGGTGCCCTCATCCCCGGCCCTTCTCGGGGCAATCGTATACGATTGCTTTCCCTCGAAGCCCGCATCCGGGAGAAGGGGGCGCGAGGGGTGGATTCACGCTCTCAATCCCGCTTCAATCCCCGCCCCGCGAAACCGTGTTAGTCTCCACCCCATCTCCTCTTGATGAAGGGCTAGTCCGGAACGGCTGGATTAAAGGGGGGAGCGGTGGCCGCGTGGCTGGGCTTGGGGAGCTGTACCCCTTGCACGGTAACGCGCCGGGCTTCGAAGCCGGTCGCGCCAGCGATCATTTGATCCAGTGGATCAAATGAAGGCGCAGAAGGCCCCGGCAGGGGCATCTGCTTCCCATGCCTCCGCCTTCGCTACCGCTCAGGCCTGCTTCGGGGAAAAACATCCCCCGGATGTTTTTCTTACCCCTCCGCAGCCCCTGGCAGGCGCTTGGTCCAGGTGGCCAAGGTCTAACGTATGAAAGCATGTCACCGCGGGCGCGCTTGGTTCAGGCGCAGTATCGCCGTCTCGAGAGAGCGGCAGTTCCTCCGCGTTTGAAACAAGCGCGCCTCGCCTATCTATCTCTTCAGGGTGCAAGCTCGTGAGGCGTGTGGTGCTGCCCGTAACGAAATTGGGAGCGCTTGACTAATCCAGGCTCACCACCCGGTTCGGGTTCATGATCCCGTCCGGATCCAGTGCCGTCTTGATCGCTTTCATGGTCGCCGTCGCCGCGGCGGGCCGGATCGTTTCCAGTTCATCCCGTTTCAACCGTCCGACGCCATGTTCAGCGCTGATCGAACCGCCAAACGCCATCGCTTCTTCGTGTACAATCGTCGTGATCTCGGCGGCATGATTGCTGAGAATGGGCGCGGCAGCGTCTTTCGGTTCGCAGGCAGAATAATGGAGATTGCCGTCGCCGACATGACCGAAGGCAATGATTTCCGCACTGGGTGAGATTTCATGAATGGCCAGCTCAGCGCGCTTAAGAAAGCCGGGGATCTGTGAGACCGGAACAGAAATGTCGTGATTGATGGCGGTGCCATAGGCGCGCTTGCAAAGCGGAATGCTTTCTCGAATAGTCCAGAAGGATTTCGCCTGGGACAGGCTTTCGGCGATCACCGCATCGGCCGCAAGACCAGCCTCGAAAGCCGATTGCAGCGCCGTTTCCATCACATCACGGGCATGCACGTCGCTGGCCATGGAGATTTCGCACAGCACGCGCCAGGGCAGGTCGGAGGGCTGCGGGTCGCGCACATCGGGCATTTCCGACTGGACCATGGAAATCGCATTGGCAGGAATGATCTCGAAACTGGTGACCGTATCGCCGGCATGGTCACGCGTCAGGGCCAGCAGTTCGACGACGGCTTTGGCACTTTCGCAGCTGATCCAGGCGGTGCTCTTGGCAACTCGGGGAAACAATTTCAGCGTTGCCGCCGTGATGATCCCAAGTGTCCCTTCGGCGCCCGCGAACAGGTGCTTGAGGTCGTAGCCGGTATTGTTCTTGCGCAATCCCGACAGTCCGTCCCAGATCTCACCATTTGGCAGGACGACTTCGAGCCCGAGGATCAGGTCGCGCATCATGCCATAGCGCAGCACCGCGACACCGCCCGCATTGGTCGAGATCAAGCCGCCAATTGTGGCCGTGCCTTCGGACCCGAGCGACAGAGGGAAAAGGCGTCGCGCATCGTCCGCCGCCTCCTGGGCTTTGACCAGCGGCGCCCCGGCTTCGATGGTGAGCGAATTGTTGAACGGATCTACTGCTCGCACGGTTTGCATTCGGCGGAGCGACAAGACGATCTCGCCGTGCGGCGTGCCGGCGTCCACCAGCCCTGTATTGCCGCCCTGAGGCGTGATCGCGACTTTATGGGTCTGGCACAGTTTGACGAGCTCGGAGACGTGCTCGGTCGAGGCGGGCAGGGCCAGGAAAGGGGTATGCCCTTGATAGGTCCCACGCCAAGGTGTGGCGGCTTCTTCCAGGCTTTCAGCGTCCATGCGCCAGCCCTTGTCCCCGAGCAGGGACTTGGCCTCGGTCAGAAATTCAGTCGGCAAGGTCATCAAATTCCTTTACGCCGTTTTCGCGGCGCGCGTAAGCCGGTCATTGATCGCTTCGCCGAGGCCATGATCGGGAATGGGAGCCACCGCGATCCGTTCATGACGTTCGTCGAGCTGGCGCAGCATGCTGAACAGGTTCGCTGCCGCTTCGGTCAAATCGCCCGAAAGCGACAGATTGAGCGTTGCCTCGACCGGTCCAAACCCGAGAAAGGCCTCGCCGTCATCTGGCGTGATTGCATTCAATCGCAAGCGGGCATTGGGAGCGTAGTGCCGCAACAATTGTCCTGGCGATTGCGGCGCATCCGGGTTGAGGGCGGGACGAAGGAGTCCTGGCCAGACGCGTTCAATCTCCTCAGGCGCGAGACTGCCTGGGCGGAGCAAAGCAGGCTGTTCGCCGCGGGCATCGATAATGGTCGACTCCAGGCCCGATGTGCAGGTCCCGCCATCGAGGATGAGATCGACGCGCTCGCCCATGTCCGCCGCGACATGCGCTGCGCGGGTCGGGCTGATCTGACCGCTCGGATTGGCGGACGGTGCAACCAGGGGGGCGCCAAAGGCGGTCAACAACGCCTGTGCCACCGGGTGATTGGGCATGCGCAACGCGACGCTCGGCAGTCCGGCCCGGGCGAGATCGCAGACGGTGCCATCCGGCGCAGCGTCCACGACAAGCGTCAGAGGACCTGGCCAGAACGCCTCCGCCAGAGCCAGCGCCTGTGGCGTGAACAGGCCTTGTTTTCGGGCGAGCTCGAGACTGGCGACATGCGAGATAAGCGGATTGAAACGCGGACGTCCCTTGGCCTCATAAAGCCGAGCGACGGCTCCCGCATTCGCAGCATTGGCGGCGAGCCCGTAAACGGTCTCTGTCGGCATGGCCACAAGCCCGCCCGCTTGCAGCGTTTCAACGGCGCGCGCGATGGCCGCGTCAGAGGAAGGAAGAACAGGGGCGCTCATGCTGCGCTCATATGGGCCGCATGCGCAAAGGGCAACGCCAAATTTCCGCGAAACCCTGACGCCGTTCTAGTCTGTCCGTTCCGCGATCACGACGACATCGACCGTCACGTCCTCAGAGACCCAATCTGCGCCAGGGTCAGAGGCCTGACCGAGATCCAGTGCGGTCCGTTGAAATACGCTCTGGCCGCTCATCTGTGCGCGTGTGCCATCGATCTGAAGGGTAAACACAAAACCAGCGTCGACGGTCAGGTCTTTCAGGGTCAATCGCGCCGTGGAGGTGTAGCCGCCCTCGTTATTCTGAGTGATGTCCAGAATCTCGACGCTGGCGTTCGGAAAGGCCGAGATGTTGAACCATTCCGGCGATTTCAGACTGTCTGTATAGAGCTTTTGACTGGCTTGTGCGCTCCCGGTTGCAACGGTCACTCGAACGTCCGAAGCCCCGGGGTTCTCGGGATCGAACTGAATCGCGGCGTCCCAGTTTCCGAATGTGCCGGTAAAGGCATTGCCATCATGGGTTCCGGAAAATGTGATAGACGAAGCGTCATAGTCGACCGTCCAGTTGGGTTCGAATGCGGCATCCGTCGTCACGGCTTGTCCCGATCCAGAGACGGCGCTCAAGACGGGCGGCGTGCCGGTGATGACCACCAGTGCGGCGAGCGCAGCGCCGAAGGCGGTTACGGCGCCTCGGCTCGGAGCTTGCGGTTTGGTGGCCTGACCGAACAGGCCAGGGATCATGCGTTTCAAGACCCCTTCCTCGGCGCTAAACTCATGCTTCAGGGCCCCAGCGACATGCAGGGCGAGCAGGCCGATTGCGACCCAGGCGAGCTTCGAGTGAATGAAGTTCACGACGCCGCTGGCCGCTTCGGTCTTGAGACCCGCCACAAACGGTACATCCGGCCAGCTGATCACGCCATACAGGACCGTAGGCACATCCAGCTTCACACTGACCGAGCTATACAACCATCCGGTCAGCGGCATCAGGATCATCAGGCCGTAAAAGCCAAGGTGGACCAGGTGGCTGCCCGTCTTCTCCAGAGCGTTCATGTCCTCTGGCAAAGGTGGCGGCGGGTTCATCACACGCCAGATAATGCGCGCAATGGTCAGCAGAAGGATCGTGATCCCGATCGATTTGTGCATCTGGTACAGGAAGTACTGTCCCGGTGCGCCATCTGGCAGGTCGGACATGTACCAACCGCCCAGGATCATGCCCAGAATGGCGATCGCGATCAGCCAGTGGAGGGTGATCGCGACGCTCGTATATCGCTCCGAAGCGGCGCTCATGGTCTATTCGTCCTGCAGGAATTCGCCCGAGAATTCGACTGTGACCTCGTCGCCAATGTTTGGAATGAACGCGGTCATTCCAAAGTCCGAGCGATTGACCTTGGCGCTGGCATCAAAGCCGATCACGTCCCGTCCTTCGAACCAGGGTGGGTTGGCCACGCCATTATAAGTGACATCAAGCGTGACCGGTTTGGTGACGCCCAGCAGAGTAAGGTCGCCCGTCACGGTTCCGATCAAATCGCCGGTTTTCTCCGCACTGGTCGAGACAAATGTGATGTCAGGGTGCACGTCGGAGTTCAGCCATTTGGCATCGCGCGAAACATCTTCGTTCCAACTCTGCCAGGGACTGTCTGCATGGCCGGCGGCATAGTCGCCAGGATAGTTGGTCTCCACGCTGGCCGGATTGATCGAGAACGAGATGCTCGCCGCTTCCGGATCGGCGGGATCGAACACCAGGTCTCCGTCAAAGTCGGTGAAGCTGATCCGGTACTGGGTGATGCCGCCATTATGCCCGATCTTGATGGTCATGAAGGCATGCGTCTTTTCCAGCGAATAGTTCGCCGCGGCGACGTCCGCGAGCAGTGGATGCAGGTCCGCTTCCTCTGCCACCGGAGGTGTCTCAGCATCTTCAATTGTCGGCTCACTCGCCGTGCCACCGCAGGCGCTCAGCGCAAATGCGGCAGATCCTGCAATAAGATAAGTCTTGAGTGTCATTGTGTTATTCCCTCTCACTTTGTTCGGTCGGCCGCTTATTCTTCAGCTTGCAGGAATTCGCCGGAGAACTCGATCTCGACTTCGTCGGAAATCACGGCGGCCATGGAGGTTTGACCAAAGTCAGACCGAGAGAGGGTTGTCGATGCGGTGAACCCGATCACATCGCGTTGTCCGAACCAGGGCGGGTTCGCCACACCGCCATAAGACACATCCAGCGTTACGGGCTGCGTCACGCCCAGGAAAGTCAGGTCCCCGGTGACCGTGCCTTCAAACTCGCCTGTCTGACTGACGGAGGTGGAATTGAACGTGATGGTCGGAAACTCGGTGGCGTTCATGAAGCGCGGGTCGTTGGCCAGTTCGGTTTCCCATTCGACCTTCTTTTCCGCATTGGGGTAATTGGTATTCAGCGCGGTCGGATTGATGGTGACGCTGAGCTGCGAATTTTCCGGGCTTTCAGCGTCGAAAACCAGGTCCGCGCTAAAATCAGTAAAGTTTACGGTGTAACCGGAAATGCCATTGTGCTGCACCGTCCAGGTCAGGAAGGCATGCGTTTTCTCGAGATTGTACAGGCCTGAAGCGACCCCTTCGAGGGTTGGGTTGGCCTGGGCCGGGAGGGCGATGGCCAGAAGGCTGGCGGCAACTGCTAGTTTTCTCATCGGTAGAATCCATTTCCTGAATCAATTTAACCTGCGCCAAAACGTAGCGTAGGATTTCATCTTGGCCAGTCACGTTATATGCAGACGGGTACTATAACAATTATGTCGGAGTTGCATGACCATGTCATACAATGCGCCTGTCACGGATCTATCCTTCGCTTTGACCAAACTGGCTGGATTGCCACAATTCGAAGGACATCCGGCCTTTGAGACTTACGATCCGGATCTGATCGAACCGATCCTGGATGAAGCTGGAAAGCTCGCAAGGGACGTATTGGCGCCTCTGAACCAGTCTGGCGACAAGGCGGGCGCCCAGCTCACCGATGCCGGGGTCAAATCCGCGCCCGGGTTCGCAGACGCCTATGCCGCCTTCCGGGAAGGAGGCTGGATGGGATTGTCCGCGCCGGAGGAATGGGGCGGACAGGGCCTGCCGAAAGTCCTGGGCCTGGCTGTGATGGAAATGTTCCACGGCGCGAACATGGCCTTTGCGCTGTGTCCGATGCTCAGCTTTGGGGCGATCGAAGCGCTGCTGGAACACGGCACGGATGAGCAGAAAGCGAAATACCTGCCGCAACTCGTCAGCGGTGAGTGGACTGGCACTATGAATCTCACCGAACCGCAAGCGGGCTCGGATGTCGGGGCGCTGAAGACCAAGGCTGTGCCGAATGGCGACGGGTCTTACGCCATCTCCGGGCAGAAGATTTACATTACCTGGGGCGATCACGATGTGGCTGAGAACATCATCCACCTGGTTCTTGCACGTACGCCTGACGCCCCGGCCGGGTCGCGCGGGATCTCGCTGTTCATTGTGCCGAAGCGGATCGTCAATGAGGATGGCAGTCTGGGCGATGAGAATGGCGTCAAATGCATAGGTCTTGAGGAAAAGGTTGGCATCCACGCCTCGCCGACCTGCGTGATGGAGTATGATGGCGCGCGGGGCTGGCTGATCGGTGCCGAGAATAAAGGCCTCGCCTGCATGTTCACGATGATGAACTCGGCGCGCCTGAATGTCGGTCTGGAAGGCGTCGCGGTGGGCGAAGCGGCCTGGCAGACGGCGTTCGAGTACGCGCAGGAACGCAAGCAAGGCAAGGCTTCCGGCGTCGACGGTGCGGCGCCGATCCTGCACCATGCGGACGTACGTCGTATGCTGACCACAATGCGCGCCAAGGTCATGGCAGCGCGGGCGATCTGCTTTGCGACAGGAGTTGCAGCCGATCTCGCCAATGTCGCCGAAACCGCCGAAACGCGTGAGGAGGCTCGCCTGCGCGAAGAGCTGCTCACCCCGATCGCAAAAGCCTGGTCGACCGATATGGGTGTCGAAGTGGCAAGCCTTGGCGTACAGGTGCATGGCGGAATGGGCTTCATGAATGAGACGCTCGCCGCGCAGCTTTATCGCGATGCCCGGATCGCTCCAATCTATGAGGGTACGAACGGCATTCAGGCCATCGATCTGGTCGGACGCAAATTATCCATGGCAGATGGCGCGGCGATGACGGCGATGTTGGCCGAAATCGAGCAGACCGCCCGCGAGGCCCGCGAGACCAATGATCCCAATCTGGTGCAGATCGCCGATCGCCTGGTCGACGCCAATAGAGCGCTGACGGAAGCCACGGACTGGATGGTCCGGATGATGAAAGAGGATCGAGATGTCGCGCTGGCAGGGGCGACGGCTTATCTGGCGCTGGCCGGTGATGTGATCGGCGGGCATTTCCTGACCAAAGGCGCGATTGAGGCGCGCGGAGAAAGCGGTCCGATGCGTGGACGGATGACGGCGCTGGCGGGTTTCTTTGCTGAAACGTCGCTGGCGGCGGCACAGGGCGCCGTGGCGAGCATCACACAGGGTGGTCAGGCCATGTTGGCCGAAAGCGACGCCTTGTTCGGGATCGATTAGCGCGCCGTAGCGAGGCGCTCAAGCGCGGTCAGAAGGATCTCGACATCTTCCCGCCGGGTTCGGTGATTGGTAATGTTCACGCGGATCGCATAGCGCCCATCGATACGGGTAGAAGAGGGGGCGGCTGTGCCTTCCAACTGGATCCGTTCCACGAGACGTTCATTCAGGCGATCCAATTCAGGGTCTGACATCTCGGCAGCGATAAAACGAAAACAACAGATGTTTAGCGAGACCGGCGCGAGCAATTCGAAACGCGGGTGAGCATCAACCAAAGCGCCTAAATGCACCGCCTGCTCGCAATTGCGTTCAATCGCTTTTCCAATCTTCTCCGTCCCGTGTTCGCGCAGATGCGCCCAGACTTTCAGCGCCCGGAAACCGCGAGAGAGTTCCGGACCATAGTCGACTGGCCAGGGCTCTCCGCCTGCCAGTGCCTTGCCGTCCGCAGCAAGATAGTCAGGACGACTGGTAAAGGCCTTGCGATGCGACGCCCCGTCCCGGATGAGGACACAGCCTGCATCATAATTCACATGCATCCATTTGTGGAAATCAAACGCAAGCGAGTCCGCGCTTTCAATTCCCGTAAGTCGCGGTGCGATCTGTGCACTGGTCATTGCGCAGGCTCCGAACGCGCCATCGACATGGAACCAGAGTCTCTCTGTTTGAGCGATCGCTGCGAGCGTTGCCAGATCATCAATTGCGCCCGTGTTCACGGTTCCAGCGGTTCCGGCGAGGAAGAAGGGTTGGGCGCCCGCGGCGCGATCTGAATCGATTTGGGCCTGCAATGCGGCGATGTCCATTCGATGGTCCGCGGTCGTTGGAATCTTGCGGAGGGCCTCTGTGCCAAGACCGATCATGTCGAAGGCCCGGGCGAGGCAGCTATGTGCCTGCTCTGATGTGTAACCGACCAACCTGGAAGCGCCGACACCGGCCTGTCGAGACGAGAAATCAAGCGCCCTGTCGCGCGCCGTCTTGGCGGCAATAATCGTCGCCATGGACGTGCCGGAGACGAGCAGGCCGCTTGCCTTGTCCGGAAACCCGAACAGGGATTTGCACCAGTCTATGACCTGTCGTTCGACATAGATGCCGACATGATCGCGCCCGCCGCAATTGGCATTCATGGCGGATGCCGCGATCTCAGCAATCAGATTTCCTGGACTACCCGTGCCGTGTACCCAGCCGAAGAAACGCGGGTGGGTGTTGCCTACCCCGTAAGGCAACAGCGCGA
The DNA here is from genome assembly GCF_001854405.1 of Hyphomonas sp. Mor2. Lineage (GTDB taxonomy): Bacteria > Pseudomonadota > Alphaproteobacteria > Caulobacterales > Hyphomonadaceae > Henriciella. The sequence continues at coordinate 1,999,243 of NZ_CP017718.1, read as the reverse complement.
TCAGGTCGTTGGTCACGGCCTTCAGATCGCTTTCGGTAATTGGAAGACCGTTGGAAAGTTGCGCCTGTACCGCGTCCGGGGTCGGCGACCAGACCGGCCCCTCGCGCACAGACTGGAACTTTTCAATCGCAGCGTCGAGAACCGCATTGGCGGATGCCCGAAATGCACTCCAATCGTCCGGGTCGAGCGTCGTCATGTTCAGGCGTGCCAGCGCGTAATCTTGGCCGCCGCATCGGGGCGCATACGCTCTTGTGGAACGTCCTTGGCGGTGCCGAGATAAATATAACCAGCGACCCGCTCTGTCTCGGTCAGCCCGAGCAGGGCATTGATGCCCGGACTGAACGCGATCCATTCGCTCAGCCAGCATCCCGCCCAGCCGCTGGCATTCGCCGCCAGCAACAGATTTTGACACAGGGCCCCGCACGACAATTCCTGTTCCCAGACCGGCGTCTTATGGGTCGGATCAGGCGAGGAGATGACTGCGACAATAACGGGTGCGCGGGTGAAGTAGCCCGCTGTGTCGGCAAGCATGGTCTCGGTCGCCGCCGGGTCTTCCTGTTTCTGGATCTCAACGGCGCGCTGATTGAAGGTCGTCCGCGCGCCGCCTTCAAACACCAGAAATCGCCAGGGCGCGAGGCGGCGGTGATCCGGAACCCGGGTTGCCACCGTAAGAAGTTCATTCAGCGTGGTCGCGTCCGGGCCTGGTTCGGCAAGACTGCGCTTGCTGACAGAGCGCCGCAAGGCGATGAGTTGGCGGGCTTCCGCGCTTGGGCGGGTCGGTAACATCGGCGTGCCGAGGGGCGGAGCAGGGGGAAAAAGTGCGGTCATGACACGCACTTAAGGGCCTCGCTCCTGATTACCAGAAAGATATTGTTAGTGAACAGTGTTTACTTTCTGAACGCGCGTACTATTTGTGGTCAAAAGGGTCCGTAAGATGACTGTAGCAACTTCCTCCCCGGCTGAACGCCGCCGCAACAAGATCCGCGCCCGGATCCTGTCTGCGGCGGAGTCGGTCTTCGCCCGAGAGGGCGCAGAAGGCCTGTCTATTCGGCGCCTCGCAGAGAATATCGATTACTCACCGGCCGCGATCTACAAGTATTTCAGCTCCAAGGATGAGCTGGTCGATGAGCTGAAAGAGAGCTTTTTCGAGCTTATCTTGGAGAATGTTCACCGCATCGCCGACACGTCGACACCTTTCGAAGACCGTGCGCGCGATTGCTTATCGACCTATATTCGCGTGGCCACGGCGAAGCCGCACCACTATGCGGCCGCATTTGCGGGTGAATCGACGTCAAAGGGCCCGGTCGATACCGAGCCTGGCTTTGATGAGACAAAAAAGGGAAAAGCCTTCAACGTCTTGCGCGGAATGATTGCTGAAGGCGTGGAAACCGGGGCGTTTCGAAAGGACATTGATCCCTCGCTCGCCGCCAAATCGGCTTGGGCATCGATGCATGGCCTGGTCCTGATGATTGCCCATATTCCGAGTTTTCCGGCCCTTAAGGAAGGGCAGCCCATAATGGGGCGCGAAGCGTTTATTGACTATCACGTCGATCAGGTGATCCGCGGCATGGAGGCCCACGATGAGTGAGCAAAGCGAAACCTACGAGATGCAGGAGCGTGAGACCAAACCGACCGCAGTAAAGGGGGTCTTGTTCCTGATCGTGATTGCGGCAGTGGTCGCGGCGCTCGGCGTCTTCGTATTGCAGAACAGGTCTGCCCAAGGACCGCTCGTGCCCACAGCCACACCAGTGCCAATCTCGGTTGAAACGATCAATGTGACCTTCGAAGACGCGTTCACGGCGGAAGAGAAATTTACCGGCATTGTCGCGCCGCGCCGGTCGAGCCAGCTTGGCTTCTCAACGGGCGGGCGGATCGCGAGCCTGGGCGCAGATATTGGCGACCGGGTTGAGACTGGCCAGACGCTGGCCGTGCTGGATACACGTAGTTTGCGGGCTCAGTTGGAAGCCGCTAAGGCGATGGTCAGCGAGGCACGCGCTTCTTACGATCTCGCCGAATCCACAGTCGATCGACAGATTGCATTGCTTGAGAAAGGCCACGTCTCGAGTCAGCGAGTCGATGAGGCCCGGGCACAATCCAACACGGCGCTGGCGCGGATCCAGGCCGCGAGTGCAAATGCCGACGCCCTTCGCGTTCAGATCGATCTGGCTCGGATCGAAGCACCGTTTGATGGCACAATAACCGCCCGTCTCGCGGATGAAGGCGCCATTGCGGGCCCGAGCCAGCCCGTCTTCGAACTTGTGGAGACTGGAAATCTGGAAGCGCGCCTCGGCCTAACGGCTCGGCTTGCAGACACGCTGACGATCGGCGACGTGTATGAGTTAAGCTCGGATCAAGGACCGGTTCTGGCCACGTTGCGGTCTGTAACCGGCGTCATTGATGCCAATAACCGAACGGTCACAACCCTTTTTGACGTCCAGAATGCCGACGCCGTGTCCGCAGGTGCAGTCGTTCGCCTCGCCATGGAACAGGAGATAGATGAGCCGGGCCTATGGCTCCCCGTCTCGGCCCTGACCGAATCTGATCGCGGTCTGTGGTCGGTTTACATTGCCCGCCGAATGGGAGGCGGATGGAAAGCCGAACCGGGCATTGTCGAGATTATCCACCAATCCGGCGAGCGCGTTTATGTGCGCGGTGCCGTGCGAGATGGTGACCGGGTAATCATTGATGGCCTGCAGCGCATCACACCAGGTCAGCCGGTGACTCCGGTAGAGGTCAGCGCCAATGGCCAGGTCGCCGGAAACGGATAACGTGTCATGACAACCCTGTTCTACAGGCTTCCCCGGCTCACTATCCTGACCGTTTTCGTGATCCTGATCAGCGGGTTCTTCGCGATCCTGACACTTGGACGGCAGGAAGACCCAACGCTGACAGAGCGATACGGGTATGTCCTGACCTCTCTTCCCGGCGCGGATGCTGAGCGCATCGAAGCGACCGTCACTGAACCCATCGAACGGCGATTGTTGGAACTGCCGGAGATGAATGAGATCATCTCCAGCTCACGCGCAAATGTCTCGCAAATCTCCATCGATATTAGTGAAGACCTCAGTCCGGCCGAAGTGGACAATGCCTGGACCTTGATCCGTCAGCAGGTGCAACTCGCCGAAGCCGAACTACCTGCTGGGGCCTCCAGACCATTTGTACGCCGCGTTTTTGTCGGCGCAGCGACGATGACAGTCGCGATCAGCTGGGAAGGAGAAGGCGAACCACAATTGGCGGTTATGGGGCGGCTGGCGGAAGTCTTGTCAGATCGGTTCCGTGCGCTCAACGCGACCGATGAAACCGAAATTATGGGCCTGTCGGAAGAGGAGGTCCGGGTCATCGCGGACCCTGAAGCCCTTGCGGCTGCGGGCCTGTCTCTCAACGATGCCGCAGCCCTGATCGCGGCCGCGGATGCCAAGGCGCCAGCAGGTGAGGTACGCGGCGATAGCAGCAATGTCGGCCTCGAGATTGGAGGCGAGTTTGATGGCATTGCCCGCGTCCGCGCGGTGCCGCTTGTCCAGCGCGACGATGGCAGCGCCCTGCGCGTTGGCGACGTCGCAGAAGTGGTCAAGCGGATCGAGGATCCACCAACGAAAATGGCCTTCAGCGATGGCGATCGGGCGATTTTTGTAACCGCCTATATTCAGCCAAACCAGCGCGTCGATGTCTGGGCGAAATCCGCGCGGGAGATGGTTGCGGAGTTCGCGCAGAGTGTACCGGAAGATATCAGCGTGTCGCCGATCTTCGATCAGAGTAAATACACCGAGTCCCGCCTCAATGGATTGGCGCAGAACCTGTTGGTCTCTGCTGGACTCGTGTTCGCAGTGCTGTTCTTCATCATGGGTTGGCGAGCCGCTTTCGCGGTCGGCATGGCGCTTCCCCTGACGGTGGCGCTGGTCCTGACCTTGTTCAAGTTCTTCGATTATCCGCTGCACCAGATGTCGGTAACGGGACTGGTCATTTCGCTTGGCCTGTTGATCGACAATGCGATCGTTGTGGTTGATGAGTTTGATCAGGAGCGGGCCAGCGGACGAACGATCCTGGACGCGATTGATCACTCCCTGAAAAAACTGTTCGGACCGTTGCTCGCCTCGACTTTGACAACCGCGCTCGCCTTTGCGCCGATCGCAGCCATGCCGGGCGCTGCGGGCGAGTTCATTGGTATGATTGGGACCTCGGTAATCTTCGCGGTCGTCATGTCCTTCCTGGTGGCCATGACGATCATCCCGGCCATGGCGGGTATGCTTGACCGCCCGAGGCGGGCGGGAGAACGCAGTTGGTTCTGGCGCGATGGGATCAAGTTTGATGTGCTGACAGACGGCTACCGGTGGAGCGTGGAACGTGTGTTGCGCAATCCGCTGCTCGGCATTCTGCTTGGAATTGTGCCGGTTACCGTCGGCTTCTATCTCGGCGGACAATTGCCCAGCCAGTTCTTCCCTCAGACGGAGCGCGATCAATTCCAACTGGAAATCACCCTCAATCCGCAGGCGACGATCTACGAAGCCGAAGCGACGGCTCAGTCCGTTGCGACCTTCCTGCGCGAGACCTATCCCGACATTGAGGGGATCCACTTTGTCGTCGGAGAACCTGGACCGCGCGTCTATTATAACAGCATCAATAACACGCAGGGCTTTTCCGGCTTCGCCAGCGGGTTCGTCCAGCTTGGAAATAATGAAACCACGCGGGTTCTGGTCAGCGATGTGCAAGCCACTTTGCGACGGACGTTCCCGCAAGCGCAGATCCTGGCGACACCATTCGAGCAAGGACCACCCGTTCCGGCCCCGATCGCGTTTTACATTCGCGGCGAAAACCTCGCGGCATTGAACGATTATGGCAATCAAGCTCGACAGGTTCTGGCGCAAACGCCGGGTGTAACCTTCACGATGGCGCGGATGAAAACGGGCGCGCCGATCGTGACGCTGGACGCGGATGAAACCGCGACGGCCATGTCGGGGCTGCGACTGACTGGGCTTGCCGGGGATATTCGCGCGGAGCTGGAAGGGGTGCCCGCCGGATCGATCCTGGAGGGCATTGAAGAGCTGCCTGTACGGGTGATTGCCCCGGATGAGCGTCGTACGCAGCTTACCGATTTACGCTCCAAGACGATCGGTAATGCGCGTCCGGGGCTCGGCACGCCGCTGGCCGCGCTCGGTGACCTGACACTGTCGCCGCAAACGGCGGAAATTATCAGGCTCGACGGTCGGCGTGTGAATGAGATCTTCGCCTATATAGAGCCTTACGCGCTACCCGGTCCGATCAATCAGCAGTTCAAGCAAAAGCTTGACGATGCAGGATTCGACCTCCCTCCTGGCTTTGACTGGATTGAAGGCGGGACGGCCAGCAACCAGTCGGAAGCCATGGCCAACCTGCTATCCCTCGCCGTGCCTTTGATGCTGGTCATGCTCGGCGCGGTGGCGCTGGTGTTCAATTCCTTCCGCATGGCGTTTCTGGTCATGGGCGTTGGCTTCATGTCGATTGGTCTCGCCTTTGGCGGAGTCTGGATGTTCAATCTGCCGCTCGGCTTCAATGCGATCCTTGGCGGTCTCGGCCTGCTCGGTATTTCCATTAACGGGACGATCGTTGTGCTCGCTTTGCTGAATAATAATGAGGCGGCCAAGTCTGACGATGTGATCGCGCAGCGCGAGGTGGTTGTGGCTGCGACTCGCCACATCATTGCCACGACGCTGACCACCATGGGCGGTTTTGTACCGATCATTCTGCAGGGCGATGTGTTCTGGATGCCGCTCGCAACTGGCATTGCGGGTGGGGTTGCCGGTTCGGCCATCCTGGCGCTCTATTTTACCCCGGCCGTGTTCCGGATCATGACGATGAAGCCGTTTCGGCGTCTGATCCGATTGATAACGGGCAGAGGCTGGCAACATCCGGCGAGGGTCGCGGCCGAATAAGGAATAAGCAAAAGCCCCGCAGACCGGTCTGCGGGGCTCCTTTTTGGGGTAATCGCTGCGACCTAGAAGTCGTAGCGAAGCTCAATCCCGAAGGTTTGCGGCTCATTGACGAAGCCGGTCAATGTCGTGAAGTCGATGCCGCCCGTCAGAGCATCTTCATCCGTGATGTTGCGCCCAAAGACCGAGACATCGTAACCGCGATCCGAGGCATACCCGAAGCGCAGGCCGCCTTCCCAATAGCCTTCCTGGAAGAACTCAACACTGTCATACAGGAAGAAGTTCGTGTCGCCCTTATAAGCCCAGTCGGTGAACGCGTAGAGTTCACCGCCTTCGATCGGAATGCTGTAGCGAGCCGTCGCATTGGCGATCCATTCCGGCGCATTCGGGAACGAATTTCCGGAAATGTTGAAGAAGGTCGAGGTGCCGACCGTGACGGCCGGGTCGAGCACTGTACAAGCCGTGCCACACCCGGGTGACAGAAGCAGATCATCCTTGATTTCTGTCTTGTTGTAAGACAAGCCGCCGGTCACCAGGAGGTTTTCTGTGATCACCGCTTCGAGATCGGCCTCGAACCCGTAGGCTTCGCCCTTGTCTGCATTGATGAGCTGCACCGTATTGTTCTGACCGCCAACAACCGTGAGCTGCTGGTCGGAGATTTCATAGAAGAACACGTTCGAGTTCAGACGCACGCGATTGTCGAACAGCTCCGACTTGACGCCAGCTTCATACGCGATGACCGTTTCACTATCGGCGACGGACAGGGTGTCCCCGAAGACCAGTCGGCCCTGAACGCTTGGCCCGCGATAACCAGACGCAATGCGGCCATAGACATTGACATCATCATTGACGGCGTATGTCGCAGAGACGTCCCAGCTGACCTGCTCGTCCGAGACGTTTTCCGTGAGCGGTCCGAGCGGTGTGCCGACGATACGAGAGGCCGTGAAGTCTTTCTCGTCATCCGTGAAACGCAAGCCACCAGACAAGGTCAGCTGCTCGGAGACATCGTAGGACAGAGATCCGAAGATGCCCACGGACTGAGAATCCTGCGCCCGCGTGGCGCCAGAGAAGTTGAAACTTCCGGCAAAAGCCAGAGATGTGATCTCGACTTCCTCGTCGAAGAAGAAGACACCCGTCTGTGCACGCAGAGGGCCGCCATTGTCGAACGCGAAGCGCGCTTCGTGGGTCGTTTGGGTGAGGTCGTCAATGCCGCCTTGCGTATCGCTTGGGAAATTGAACGGACCAGATGGGACGAAGCCGTTCGGGCCGATGGCGCCGCCATCAATGTCGCCGCGGGACGAGGTTTCTGTCGTCTCCAGACCGAATATGTAAGTGAAGTCCCAGCCATTCTGGAAATCCTTGACGGCTTTGAAGTTCACGCCGGCAGAGTCCTGGGTCAGAGGGTTGCCCGCACCGCCATCAAAGAAGACATTGTCGCGATCGAAATTGCTGCCAAGGCCGCGTTGGCCCTGATCAATGATATTGGCGCGGAACAGGCGCGCGCTGCCTTCATTGGTCAGCGCGTGAATGTTCAAAAGCAGATCGAGCGTATCGGTCGGCTCAAACAGGAACTGGACGCGGCCGGTTGTGACCTCGAAACCCTCAAAGGCATCGCTTTCGCCGGTGAAGGCGTTGTTGACATAGTCATCCCGCGACTGGTGAAGTACGGACAGGCGGGCGGACAGTTTGTCGGTCAGAGGGCCGCCGACCGCACCTTCCAGGTCAATCGTATTATAGGTGCCGTAGGATCCGCGGACATAGGCATCGAATTCCTGGCTCGGCTTGACGCTATCAAACTTGATGATGCCGCCCGGCGTGTTGCGACCGAACAGAGTGCCTTGTGGTCCACGCAAAACCTCCACGGCCGCCATGTCGAAGACCGGATAGCCCTTCAGAATCGGGTTTTCGTAAGGAATGTCATCATAGACGAGCGAAACCGGCTGAGTCGCGTTGAGATCGAAGTCCGTGTTGCCATAGCCGCGAATATAGAAACGCGGGAAGGCGCGCCCAAACGAGCTTTCAGCGATCACGCTGGGTACCCGCGCAGACAAAAAGCGGACATCCGCGCCGCTGGCCTTCAGATTGTCCAGTTTCTCATCAGACACCGTGGTGATCGAAATCGGCACGTCTTGCGCGTCCTGTTCGACGCGTTGCGCTGTCGTCACGACCGGGTCGAGGCGGCGCGCGTCGGTTTCGTCGGCATCCTGGGCGAAGGCCGGGCTCGATCCGAGGCCGAGCAGAATGGCAGCGGCGGTTGAGAATTTGAGGGAGGATTTGACAGACATGAGCGGGTCACTTTCAGCCAGGGTTTGAGCGTCTCTGCATGAGGCACTTTCACGTTCGACCTAGCTAAAGGCAGGTATTGGGCAAGGGCAGTTTGAGATTTCGAGACAGCTAGAGTGTATATTTCTTTACACTGTTGCCTCGTGGTCACGAACCTCAAACAAAAGGCGCGCCACCGGCGCGCCCCTGCTTAAGATTTGGGCAGGATAGATCCGATCAATCCCAAGGATTGAATCGCGTACGCGGCTTGAGGATATCTCCGTCGGCATCTTCTTCTGTTTGGCCGTCTTCCGATGGGTCACCGTTCTGCTTGGCCCCGAAATTAATTTCTGAAACCGCCGCTTCCATACGTTCGACATTGAGATTGCCTTCCAGTTCCGGCAACACATCTTCTGTCGCATCGATGACGATCTTTTCCGGCGTCGCGGCAGGCGCAGCGCTTGGCCCGGGGATCCCGCTGGCTTCTGTTTTCGCGGCCAGCGCGCCCAGACCAAATCCAGCGCCGATTCCGCTCAGGCTGTAAGACTGTGGTTCGGTTGCCGTCGCTAGGACCGGCTCTTCTTCTACCTCGGATGCATCTTCGCCAGCAGGCTCGATGCTCGATTCCTCAGCGATTTCGGTCGCGTCAGGTGCGGTATCTGCCACGACAGTTTCCGCCGCTATCTCAGGCTCTGGTTCAGCTTCAACCAGCGGAGAAGACTCGGTCTCCGGGGCCGTGTCCAATTGAGGTTCCGACGTCGTCTCGGGCGCCTCGGACATCGGTTCGGCTTCGTTTGAGAACGTCGCGTCCGTTTGCGGGGCTTCCTCAGTGCTTTCAGGTTCGCTCATCGCCTCATCAATTGGCGCTGTCATCTCCACGACAGGCTCGTCCGTCGCCTCGTCGCTCTCCGCTGAGAAGGTGGCTTCTGGCTCTGCTTCAGCCTCAGGCGTGAACGTCGCGAACGAAGCAACTTCTTCATCTATGGAGGCGCTAGAGATCGTGTCTTCGAGTGCGGGTTCGGAAGCGGGCGCCTCAACGGGGGCAGGCGTCTCATCGGAGTCTTCCAGGCCAAATGGCACATAGGTCGGCGGCGATGCATCAATGGCTGTGGAGGCACTCGCTTCAGGTTCTGGTTCGAGGCTGGTCTCTGTGGTGATTGTCTCAGGCACAATCTCGCTGGAATCGTCCTGATCCAGGCCTGCCGCAGTCGCGACCACGCCAACGGCTGTGGCCGCGGCCATGCCGAGCGCGGAAGGCGCTTCTTCTTCTTCGGCTGAGGTTTCGGTCAGTTCGCTCTCGGCCGCAGGCTCTGTCAGGGCATCGCGATTGTTCACCTCATCAGCGAGGCGCGCGACGGCTTCGGTCACCTGGCTTTCCGTGTCGACCTCTCCTGCCTCAGCTTCCATAGGCGCCTCGAGAGACAAATCATCACCAGACGAGTCCGCGACGATTTCTGGTTCGTCGATTGGCTCAGAATCCTCGACTTCAGCATGTGCATCGTCAGCCTCAACGACCTCGGCTTCATCTGCCGCGGCGGCGAGTTCCGTTTCAGGCTCTGCATCCGGTTCCGGCGTCGTTTCGATTTCAGTAGGAGCTTCTTGTTCGTCGACACTATCCGACATCATAGGCGCGCTTTCATCGCCTGGATCTTCCGGGCCTTCATCCATGGACTCGGTGGGGTCTGATTCCGCAGGCGCTGCCGGCTCTTCCATACCAGCCAGCAAGCTGGAAATCGCGGTTTCGGTACCGCGCGCGATACGCCCGGCTTCAGCGCCCATTTCTGCAACGATCTGTGCATAGGGCGTCCCGGCGTCGGTCATTGTGCCCGCCAGAGCATCGGCGGCGGCGCGTTCGAGCTCCTTGCCCTCGATGCTATGAATCACCACTTCGCGCCCGCCATCTGGAAGGCAGACGCTGTAGCCTTCGGTGGAGTAAACCAAATCTCCGTTTTCACCTTCGGTCCAATCGAGTTTGCCGAGCTCCGTCATTTCAGCCAGACGATCGATCAGTTTCTTGGTCGATGGGTGCAGCATGTTCAGGTCCACCTTATGCGTATTGCCAACTCTCTCTTAATACAGGGGCAGAGCCAGGCTTTGATAGGGTGGAAAGGCAAGATTCAGATGAAATAACGGTTATATCTGCAGGAATTTCAGGAGTTTCCGGACACCTGTACGAAGCTCGATCACACGGTGTTTGAATCAAATGGAAACTGGCTTGAATCTGCGAACTTGAGTGCGGTCCGATTCTACTCGGTTGCGCGCGATTCGGCGGCCGACCAGGCGGCGCGCGTGTGCGAAATGTCCTGGACAAAATCCTTGACCGCATCGTCGCCAGCATCCGCCAGGCCGGTGCGAAATCCCTGTACGGTTCGGTCTGGTGCCACCAGAAGATAGGTCGGGGTCCAGCGAATCTTGAGAGCGTCGCGAATGGATGCATCTTCGTCGATTACGGTCAGGAAGGTCCAGCCTTTTTCTTCAAACCAGGCCGAGACGGAGCCATAGTTTCGCATTGCCAGGTGTGAACGGTCGGCGTTCTGCGGTGTGTGGATAGACATGAAATCAACGTCTGGATCCTGGGCCAGGGCGCGCGACAAAGCCGCCGCATATTTCGCGTCGCGGCGGCTGTCATGGCACCAGATCCCCCACACCTCGATCACGGTCCAACGTCCGTCCAGCAACGTGGACGAAAACGAGGTCTGGTCGGTGGTCTCCCCGATAAAGTCGGGCAGCGGGGCGCCAAGCCCTTCATAAAGATACGGGCGGCCATAATCGTCGCGAGGCACGTCACCACGGCTAAAGTCAGCCGAAGCGGGCGCCACGGCACCCGGGCGATAGAAGCCCGTCGCGGTCGGCTCATCGTTGCTGATGGGGCTTTCGGCTGACGCAGATACGGCCAACCCGAACATGGCGATGAATGCGATGGCGGCACGCCGCATGACACTGGCCTTTCTCTTCGTTTCGCCCGGGATAGGCAGGAATCGCGTCTTCGTGAAGAGGTTTCCGCGACGTCCTTCCTGTTTACGTTAACGTTACCCCTAGTCGAGGGCGGCTCGCTTCTCTAGGGTGCGCCGCAACATAGACCAATCACGGGAGATATTCGTCATGCGCGAAGCAGTCATCGTATCCTATGCCCGCACGGGCCTTGCCAAGACCGGTCGCGGGTCGCTCAACGACACGCACGGCATTACTATGGCGGGCCACGCCATCAAGAGCGCGCTCGAGCGTGCCAATGTCGAGGCCGAAGCGGTGGAAGACGTCTTCCTCGGATCGGCACAGCCTGAAGGCGCGACAGGTCACAACGTCGCTCGCAATGCCGCGCTCTGGGCCGGCTGCCCAAGCTCGACCTCAGGCGCGACGATCAACCGCTTCTGTTCGTCCGGTCTGCAGGCGATCGCCAATGCCGCGCACACCGTCATCAATGAAGGCGCACCGGTTGCCATCGGCGGCGGTGTGGAAAGCCTCTCGCTTGTCTCTCGCTCTGGCCACATGAATACGCATCGCTATGTCGAAGACGAGCTGATGCAACAATGGCCAGCCATCTGGATGACCATGATCGAAACGGCCGAGATCGTTGCCGATCGTTATGGCATCAGCCGCGAATATCAGGACGAGTATTCCGCTGAATCCCAGCGCCGGACGGCTGAATTCCAGAAGAATGGCTACATGGCGGAAGAGATTGCTCCGCTGAAGACCCGCATGAAGCTGGTCAACAAGGAAACCGGCGAAGAGACCTATCAAGAAGTCACCGTCGACCGTGACGAGTGCAACCGCCCTGGCACAACTGTCGAAGCGCTGGCAGGCTTGCCACCCGTGTTCCGCGGCGGCCAGCAAGTCCAGGAAGGCAAGTTCATCACCGCAGGCAACGCTTCGCAGCTGTCTGATGGCGCTGCGGCGGTGGTTGTCATGGAAGCCGAAGAGGCCGCACGCCGCGGTCTGTCCCCATTGGGCCGCTTCATGGGCTTCAATGTTGGTGGTGTGGATCCGGATGAGATGGGCATCGGTCCCGTCAAAGCCGTGCCGCGTCTGCTCGAGCGTCACGGCCTGACCGTCGACGATATCGATCTTTGGGAACTGAACGAAGCGTTCGCATCGCAGTGTCTCTATTGTCGCGACCATCTCGGCATCGACCCTGAGAAGTACAATGTGAATGGCGGCTCAATTTCCATCGGTCACCCATTCGGCATGACGGGCGCACGCTGCACCGGCTCAATCCTGATGGAGGGCCAACGCCGCAAAGCCAAATATGGCGTCGTCACCATGTGCATTGGCGGCGGCATGGGCGCTGCAGGCCTGTTCGAGTTCCTGCACTAAAGGCGGGCGCTATTCTATTTGGAGACCCCGGCCAGACTGGCCGGGGTTTTATTTTGTCCCATTGGTGACGACGCAGCGCTTCGCGAAGGTGCGAAAGTTTTCGTCGACAGGGGGCATGCTGATCTGAACATCTTTCTTGAAGGGTTCTTTGACCGAGAATGACCGGCCCTCGATCGCCGCGTTGTAGATCATTTTGGCGGTCTTTTGCGACCCGCTTTGCAAAGCGCGAACTTCTTTCACATGGACCCAGCGAACGCGGGCTGGTTCGCGCCCCTCGACCGCCAGGTTAGAAAAGCGTGCACGAGCGCGGTATCGTGTGCCGCTGTCGAGAATTCCTTCGCTCAATGGTTGCAGTAATAAGGTAACCCGCAAGCCAAATTCCTCACTGCAGCTGAATCTGACTTCCGGCAGGTCCGGGTTCGTGGTCCGCAGGTTGACCGAATCGAACACGACATCTTCCTGGACGCTGCGTTTCACATCAATTGATGTGCGTTTGGACAAGACAGTCCAGCCGTGCGAATCGGATTGCGCCAGACTGAATTGAGACAATGAAATGGAAGAGAAGAGCAAGAGTACCAGACAAAGTGCATTCCGTATCATTCTGCTCTTCCCCTCAGATTACTTGAAGTCGTCCTAATCGCTGTCGTTTGATAAATCAACGTCCCCAGCCTTACCAACCGCGGACAATGCAAAGGCATATTCCAGGGCCGTTTCTTTCAGACCCTCAAAGCGGCCCGAGGCACCGCCATGGCCGGCTTCCATGTTAATGCGGAGGTAGTATGGACCAGCGTCCGGCGCCTCGTGGCGCAGTTTCGCCGCCCACTTGCTGGGCTCCCAATAGGTCACGCGTGGATCGGAGAGACCGCCGGTGATGAGCATGGCTGGATACGGCTTGTCCACGACCTGATCATACGGGCTGTAGGCCATGATCGTGTCATAGTCCTCGGCGCTGGTGATCGGGTTGCCCCATTCGGGCCATTCTGGCGGCGTCAGCGGCAGGCTTTCGTCGGACATGGTGTTGATGACGTCGACAAACGGCACCGCCGCGATGATCCCGGCGAACATTTCCGGGTCCTGGTTCGCCACTGCACCCATCAGCAGGCCACCTGCGGACCCGCCCATGCCGACGACATTGCCACGGGAAGAGTAGCCTTCCGAGATCAGGAAATTGCCCGCATCGACATAGTCATTGAACGTATTCACCTTCTTTTCCAGCTTTCCGTCCAGATACCATTGATAGCCTTTGGCCATCGAGCCGCGAGGATGGACAATGGCGTAGACCATGCCGCGATCAGCGAGCGCCAGAGGCGTGGTTCGGAAACGGGCGGAGATGGTCACACCGTATGAGCCATAGCCATAGAGCAGCATCGGGGCGCTGCCATCGATTGGCGTATCCTTGTGGTAGAGGATCGTCACCGGCACCGTCTCTCCATCGCGGGCCGGCGCCAGCACGCGTTTCACCTTATAGTCTTCCGCATTGTGGCCCGAGGGAACTTCCTGTTCCTTGCGCAGGATCCGTTCCTGGGTGGCAAGATCATAGTCGAACACTTGCGCTGGCGTGGACGGCGACGAATAATTGATCCGCATCTTGCTGGTATCATACTCGTAGCCCACTGAGGTGCCGAGCGAATACGCTTCTTCATCAAACGCAATGGTCTCTTCAGCGCCGCTTACCCGGTCGCGAACAATGATGCGCGGCAAGCCTTCATGACGCTCGAGCCGGATGAAGTGATCTTTCAACACATCCATGCCGAGGATAAGCGTGCCGGGGGCGTGTGGGACAATATCTGTCCAGTTCTCGCGGCCAGGGGCGTCTGTTGGCGCGGTGACGATCTTGAAGTCCACGGCGCCGTCCACATTCGTGGAAATAACGAACTGATCGCCCCAATGCTCGACGCTGTATTCCACGTCGGTTTCTCGCGGGGCGATGGTCTTGAGTTCAGGCGTCTCGGCGTCAGCCTTGAAATAGTGGATCTCAGACGTGGTGTGGCTGCCAGCGCCGACAAAGATGTACGCGCCGGACTGGGACTCGCTCACGGCGAGGAAGAAACCCGGATCCTGCTCGCGATAGATCTCGGTCGAGCCGTCTCCGCCCAGCTTGTACATGTGAACCGCGGCGGGTCGGCCTTCATCATTGCGCTCAATCCAGTAAACGCGATCGGAATTCGCCCCCCAGACGAAGGAGCCATAGGTATTCTCGATCACATCCGGCAGGTCTTCGCCGGTTTCGAGATTCTTGAACTTGATGTCGTAGAACTCGCTGCCCTGCGTATCGACGGCATAGGCGATGAGTTTGTGGTTCGGGCTATGCTCGACATCATTGAACGCGAAATAGGGCTGGCCTTCGCCCATAGCATCGCCATCCAGCAGGATCTCGTCTTCAGCTTCTTTGTTGTAAATGTCCGCCGCGTCCTTGCGGGCAATGATCGGATACTCTCCGCCCGTGCGAAAACGGGTGAGATAGGCATAGGGCCCATCTACGGAGGGCAGGGAGCTGTCATCCTCCTTGATCCGACCACGCATTTCGGTGAACAGCTCTTCCTTGAGCCCGTCCAATGGTTCTTCCAGTTTGGCCTTGGTGTAAGCGTTTTCCGCCTCCAGATATTCGCGGATGTCAGCGCGCAGGACAGTGGGGTCCTGCATCACTTGCTGCCAGTTCTCATCCTTCATCCAATTGTACGGGTCGACGCGGGTCCGACCGACTTGTTCGATCGTCTTGAGTTCGCGTTTGGCGACAGGGGTGGCGAGCGTCACAGATGACTCCTCAATCTCAGTTTGAACAGGCGGTGTGTCGACCACAACCGGTTCGGTTTCAATGTTTGCCGTTGACGCACACCCCGCCAGAAGGGCAGCGCTCGCCGCACCTGCGAGAAGGTAGGAAAGACGCATGATAAGCTCCGCTATTTATCGAATAACGGCAAGTTACGCATGGCGAAGCGTTTGTCCAGTGCCTGCGTCAGGTTCCGGCGACTCTGAAATTCAGGACCACGCCATTGATGCACCAGCGTTGCCCGGTGGGCGGGGGACCGTCCTTGAAAACATGCCCCATATGCAGGCCGCACGTGGCGCAGTGGCACTCGGTGCGGGGATAGATCAGTTTGAAATCAGTCTTGGTCTCGACAGCGCTTTCGCGCACCGGTTGCCAGAAGCTCGGCCAGCCCGTGCCGCTGTCAAACTTGTGCTCTGATGACCAGAGCGGTGTGTCACAGCCCACGCAGTGATAAACGCCGTCACGCTTTTCGCTTTCAAAGTTTCCAGGCGAGAAGGCGCGCTCGGTGCCGTCCTTGACGCCGACCCGAAACTGTTCAGGCGTCAGAAGCTCACGCCATTCCTTTTCGGACCTCTTGATCCGCTTGATGTTCGGCATGGGTTTGGGTGGCAACATGGACAGGCCTCCTTTGATCAGACGCCTGTCCAATATAGGGCGAGATTAGCCATAGAGAACGGTAATTGTCTCTGCGACGCAGGCTGGACGGTCCTGGCCTTCAATTTCGATCGTGCATTCAGAGATCATCTGCTTGCCACCGGCTTTCTCGTTTACTTCCTTGACCGTCTGGGTCATGCGCAATTTCGAGTTGACCGGAACCATGTTGGTGAAGCGCACTTTGTTGGCGCCATAATTGATGCCGCGGGTGACGCCATCGACGCGCAGGACCTGCGGGCCGAACATCGGGATCAGCGACAGGGTGAGATAGCCGTGGGCAATGGTCGAGCCGAGCATTTTACCCGCCATTTCTTCATTCACGTGGATCCACTGATGGTCGCCTGTCGCGTCGGCGAATGTGTTGATGCGTGGCTGATCAACCTCGAACCAGTCAGATGGGCCGAGCGTCTGGCCGACCAGGCTTTCGAGGTCTGCGTATTGAACGGATGTTGGATCTGCCATGGAAGTCTCCTGAATGTATGTTTCTGTAATGATTAGTGACGGTTAGGGCGGGGAAGTGCAAGCGTTTCCTTATACGATCCGACTGTCCTTGTTGCCCCAATAGCGATCGCGGACGAGGCGCTTGTAGAGCTTGCCCGTGGGATGGCGCGGCAGCTCGGGATCGAAATCGACCGATCGAGGGCACTTGATTTTCGCCAGCCGCTCCTGGCAGAAGGCGAGCAATTCCTCGGCGAGGTCCTCGGTGCCCTGAACGCCCTCCATGGGCTGAACAACGGCTTTCACCTCCTCGCCGAAATCCTCGTTGGGGACGCCGATCACGGCCACGTCCGCCACCGCCGGATGGGTAATCAGGATGTTCTCGGCCTCTTGAGGATAGATGTTCACACCGCCTGAAATGATCATGAAGGCTTTGCGGTCAGTCAGATACAGGAAGCCATCTGCATCCACCTTGCCGACGTCTCCCAGAGACGACCAGTCGGCGTGCTTGGGGTGGAGCGCGCCCTTCGTCTTGTCAGGGGAGTTATGGTAATTCGGCGGTGGGGTCCCGCCAAAATAGATTTGACCTTCCTCGCCAACCGGCACTTCCTCACCGTTCTCGTCACAAATATGCAGCTCTCCAAAGATCGGGAAGCCGACCGTGCCTTTGTGTGCAAGCCATTGTTCAGAATTCGCCCAGGTCATGCCATTGCCTTCGGACCCGGCATAATACTCTTCGATCACAGGCCCCCACCATTCGATCATCTGCTCCTTCACCGGGATGGGGCAGGGGGCGGCGGCGTGCACAGCCGCCACCAGGCTCGACACATCATATTTTGCCCGCACGTCTGCCGGGAGTTTCAGCATCTTCACGAACATGGTCGGCACAGTCTGAGTATGCGTGACCGTGTACTTTTCGATCAGCGCCAGAAATTCTTCCGGATCGAATTTTTCCATCACGATCAGCGTATTGCCGAAAGTTGTCATCGCCATACACCAGCGCAACGGCGCCGCGTGATAGAGCGGGGCTGGAGAGAGATAGGTGCCGTCCGGTTGTATTTTGAACATCGCCGCGGCCAATCCAGACAGGCGGCCTACGGCATCGATTGCAGGGTCTTCAGGCAGGTTTGGACGGATGCCTTTCGGGCGACCGGTCGTGCCGGAGGAGTAGAGCATGTCGGAGCCAGCGCGTTCGTCCGCGATTGGCGTTTCGGGCATGCCTGCGCGGACGCCCTCCAACGGTTCATACATTGCAATCGGTCCGTCTATCGACCAATAGGCGTCCAGATCGGTCAAACGGACGACCTCTTCAGCCACCGCTTTCAATCCGGCCGAAGCAATCAACAAGCGTGCACCGCTATCCTTGACGATATATTCGACCTCTGGCGGCGTCAGGCGCGAGGAGATGCAGACATAGTACAGCCCGGATCTCTGCGCTGCCCAGCAAATCTCGAAATAACGCGCGCTGTTCTCGGCAAAGATGGCCAGTGTGTCACCCTGCTGAAGACCAAGCGTCCGGAATGCGTGTGCGATCTGATTGGACCGGCGATCAAGCTCTGAGAAGGTGACGGTTTCGCCGCTTCCGGACATGATGTAAGCGGGCTTGTTCGGATCTGTCTTGGCGTGATGCGACGGATGCATGAGCGAGTGTCCTCCAGAGGCATTCTAGGAGCCTTTCTTCGCTCGGAGATTAGAGCGCCCGCGCGTCGTGTCTATTGGTGACTTAGGGGGAGCCCGGCACCAGCTCCCGATAGGCCCGCCAGCTCGCCAGTCCGATCAGTGGATAGACCAGGATCAATCCGAAGAAGGCCGTTGCAATCCCGATCGTCGTCAACGCCACGATGAGCAGAGCCCAGATCAGCATCGGCAGGAAGTTCGTCGTCACACAGCGAAAGCTCGTAATCGTGGCGATGAATACGTCTGTTTTGGCGCTGAGCAGCATCGGTGCTGAGATCACGACGAGCGAAAAGGCGAGAAACGCGATCGCGCCGCCGACCAATGTGCCGGTCAGCGCCATGTTGAGCCCGTCTTGGGTGGTGAACAGGAAAGCCAGAAAATCGCTCGGCGTCTTGTGCATGAACGGCGTCGACAGGGCGTAGACGATTTGCGCGAGGCGGGTCCAGAACAGATAAATCAGGAACAAGGCGAGCCCAAGATAAGCAAGATCCAGACGCACGGCTTCGCGGACCAGGATGATGTCTGTGAGGCCTGGCGTCTGGCCTTGTTCGAGCATGCGCCCGCCTTCATAAAGGCCCATGGCAAGGATCGGCGCGACCAGGAAAAAGCCGCCAGCCAGAACGAATACCCAGGCAAAGGCACCGCTGAACACCAGCGCCCAGGCGATCATCGCGCTCACTGCAGACAATATGATCCCATAGATCAGAAAGGGGAGCGGGGCGCTGAGATAGTCCTGCCAGGCGCCGGCGAGCCATTTGAACGGGGCGCCGACCGAAATGCGCGCAATGGCGGGTAAACTGAACGTCTGGTCTGTCATATTCCTCCCTTGGGGCCCCTTGTTTCGAGTCTCTCTTGGGCAGGATCAGGGTGAAATGGAACTGTTTGGAATAGGGAGAATTCCGTAGCCGCCATTCAGGCGCCGTAGGCACCGATGGACGTCGCGGTTCGGTGAAACCGCAAGCGCGCCGCATAATCGAGCGGGTCCTTGGGCTTTACCAGAGCGTCTTCCGGGGTTTCGGTCCAGTCGACCAGGCGCGTCAGGAAGAAGCGCAAGGCTGCGCCGCGACACAGCAACGCGAAAGCCTCCCGCTCGGCCTGTTCCAGCGGACGGACGCTTTCATAACCGGCAATCAGATTGGCCCCTTTCGAGAAATTGAACGCCCCATCGGTCTCGAACGCCCAGGCATTCATGCAGATGGCGAGATCGTAGGCGAGGGCGTCGGTGCAGGCGAAATAGAAGTCGATTGCGCCGGTGAACCGATCGCCCAGGAAGAAGGCATTGTCGGGGAAAAGGTCAGCATGAATGGTGCCGCGGGGCAGGTCCTGGCTGAGGGATTTCGCCGCCTCGATATCCGCGAGGTCCCTGTCAATCTTGGCCGCAAGCTCCGGTTGCAGAGCGTCGGCGATGCCTTCGCGACCCTGCCATAGCTTGGGCCAGCTGGAGGGGCCGAGATCATTCTGCCGAACCTCGCTGAAACTCGCTGAAGCTTGATGAAGCTTGCCCAAACCCGCCCCAAGTTCGCGGCATTGCCGCGCATTTGGCACACGCGGCGACAGGCCTTGCAGGAAGGTCACGATCACGGCCGGACGCCCGGCCAGCGTGCGCAGCGCCTCGCCATCCTTCGCCGCAACCGGTAGCGGGCAGGAGAAGCCGTTTTCTGACAGGTGCTGCTTCAGCGCGATGAAATAGGGCAGGTCTTCCGGGTTTGCGCGTTTCTCAAACAAGGTGAGGATATAGCGCCCGGCGGTGGTCTCGAGATAATAGTTCGAGTTCTCGACGCCCTCGGCAATGCCCTTGAACGCGACCGCCTCGCCGAGTTCGTACTCGGACAGGAAGGATGCCAGTGCATCGTCTGAAACTGTCGTATAGACCGCCATGAATCAGGCTGTAGCGGGCTCTTCCTCAGGCGTCCACAGGTCACGTTGCATGGTCCGGCCCATCAGATAGAAATGCAGAGCCGCCCAGAGAAGGAACAGGGACCCGACAGACACGCCAACGCGGTTGCCGATCGCGCGCGCGGGTTTGCAATAAGTGTCATTTGTGGCCGTGGCTTGTTCGAGCTCAGCACCTGAAATGGCATTGTCCCGGCCTTTGCGTGCCGCCAGGAGAGCCGATTCGATACGACCGCAATCGGACGCCGAGACAGGGGCATCCAGCTGCGTCAGCTGATATTTCGTGCCTTGGTCAGAAATCCAGCCCACCGTGGGTGGACCAAACCCGTACCCAATGATGTTCACGACAAAGAGCAGTAGCGCCGCTGCGGTGGCGCGCATGCGCGGCTCAACCAGCTTCTGGGTCACGGCGAACATCGGCGCGAGGTAGGAATAACGCAGGATGGCCGCGACAACCAAAACCGGAATGGCGAGCCAGATCGCTGTTGCGCCTGACGAGAAGCCAACTGTGTTGTAACCGAAGATCATCAGCGGCACACACAGGGACATGCCCAAGGCGGGCAGCCAGCTATCTGAATTCGGGTGACGACTGCGCACGCGGTCCGCCACGACGCCCGAACCGAAGGTGCCGATGCCGGCGGCAACACCGAGGACCCCACCATAGATCAGGGCGGCATTCATGAGATCGAGGCCATGCGCTCGCATCCAGAAGGGCGCGATGAACTGGCCAATACCATATCCGGCAAAGGAGGCCATCGCCCCGCCCAGGGAGACATGCCAGAAGGTCGGTTTGTTCAGGACGACGCTGAACACTTTGAACGGTGATGGCATCCTGCGCGCGGCTGCAGCAGCGGCGCCGCCGGGGTCAGAAAAGCCGCGTGGCGGCTCTTTCACGGTCAACTTGAAAATGATCGCGCCGAGTATGCCCGGCAATCCCATCCAGATGAACGCGTCGCGCCAGTCCAGTCCGCCCCGGGTTGCGATATAGGCGCCGCCCAACGCTGCGAGCATCGACCCAATCGGAATGCCGAGGGCGAAGATGCCAAGTGCGGACGCGCGTTTTTCAGGAGGGAAATAGTCGGAGATGAGGGAATGTGAGGGCGGCGAGCAACCGGCTTCGCCAATCCCGACCCCGACCCGCGCCAAGGCAAATTGGAGCGTGTTCTGAGCCAGACCGCAGGCGACGGTCATCGCACTCCAGGCGGCCATGGCGATAGCAATGATGGAGGTTCGATTCTTGCGCTCGGCCAGCATCGCGAACGGAATGCCCAGCAGCGTGTAAAGCACGGCGAAGGCGAGGCCGGACAGGATCCCGATCATGAAATCGGACAGTCCAAACGTTTCCCGGATCTGCTCGCCAAGGACCCCGATCAGCGTTCGGTCAATGAAGTTGAACGTGTAGACGACAATCAGCGCGAACAGCACGTAAGCGCGGTAGCCGGAGCTGCCATAGCCTTCATTCGGCTCCGTATCGGTTTGCGGCGCAGCCTCTATTGCGGATGACTCCGACATTGTTCCTCCCGGGGATTGTCCCTCATTCCCTGCCTTCAGCAGAGTGTTTCTATTGTTCCCGGAGCTTTGCCAGATCGTGATCCACGGTCTTCATGGCCAGCGCGAAGAAGGCGGCACCGATCACGAAGATTGCAGTCACGAGCGCCAGTCCGATGCGAATGGCCGAGAGCTCTGCTTGTCCACATTGGGCGATCTGGGCCTCCGTCAGCGTGTCGCTTGCCAGGCGGCATGTCTCTGCCGTCAGCCCGGCGACATCGCTCAGATTGCCAGCATAGAACATGTCGATGACCAGGCCAGCAAATGGGGGGCCGATGCCGTAGCCGATCAGATTGACGACGAAGAGCAGAATCGCGATCGCGGTGGCCCGCATCCGCGTGTCGACCACAGAGCCTGACACCGCATACATGGGCCCGAGATAGAAATACTGGAACAGGTTGGCCAGAAGCAGAATGACCAGAATGATCCAGGCGCTGGTCACCCAGTTGAGCGCCAGGACCTGAAGCAAGAAGGCGAGACACAGGCCGACTGCCGGGAGCCACAGAGCAGACTTGCCCTTCAAATGGTCAGCCAGTGCGCCGCACAACCACGTGCCGACCGCGCCGGTCAGCGCGAGCGGTGCGAGGAAAAAGAGCGCGGCCGTCGGCACGTCCATGGAGAAGGCCTTGGTGACGAATTCCATCACGAAGGTTACCAGCGCATAGCCGACAAATGACGCCGCCGTGCCGCCGAAAGTGACGAACCAGAAGGTCTTGTTCTTGGCCAAAGCGGTCAGCGCCTCGCTGATGGACGGTGGTGTCGGACGCGTTGTGCCCGGGGCGTCGCTATATCCGCGAGGGGGTTCCTTGATGGTGAAAATAATCATCAATCCGAGCGGGATACCGGCCAGACCGACGAGGATGAACGTGGTGCGCCAGTCGACCACCCCGAGCAGCAAGCCAACAAACAAGGCCGCACTGAATGACCCGATCGTGACGCCGGTGGAGTAGGTAGATAGCGCGGATGCGCGTTTTTCCGGCTTGTAATAGTCGGCGATCAGGGAGTTTGCGGGCGGGGTCAGACCGGCCTCGCCAACCCCGACACCGAGTCGGAAGATCAGCAGCGCCAGGAAGCTCCAGGCAATGCCGCATAGTGCCGTCATCAAACTCCAGAGAATGATCGAACAGCCAATGATCAGGGTTCGATTATGGCGCTCGGCCAGTCGCGCAATCGGGATGCCAAGGAATGTGTAGAAGGTCGCAAAGGCGATCCCGCTGAGCAGTCCGAATTGCCAGTTGGCGAGGTCAAATTCCGCTTTGATCGGCACCGACAGATAGGCAATGATCACGCGGTCGATAAAGTTGAAAATATACGCCAGAAGCAAGGTGCCGAGCACATAGCTGCGATAGCTGAAGCTGCCATAACTATTGCCGGTATTGACGTTCGCCGCCGTTGCGGTGTCGCTCATTCAAAGCCTCCCAAGCCACGCCTTGAATGGCGTTTTTTATTGTGTGTTGTGCGTACGGTAGTCCGCATCCTCTCATGCGCAAGTCTTTTCGCAGGGAGAGGGTGTGCAGCAGGATCGATTGGCGGTCCTGTAATGAAGGAGCGGGAATCAGGTTCCTGCATCAGATCAGCCCTTCAGTCTTGAAGCTGGTGACCCCATGCTTGGCCGCGATCAAGTGATCATGGATTCGGATCTCAAACGGCGACAAGGCGTCGATGATTTCTCTGGTGATATCGATATCGCTGCGTGACGGGGTCGGATCGCCGGAAGGGTGGTTGTGAACCAGAATCAGAGCCGAGGCCGAAAGTTCCAGGGCGCGGCGCGCTATTTCACGGGGATAGACGGGTGCGTGATCGACTGTGCCCTGGCCCATCAGCTCGTCAGAGATGAGCTGGTTCTTGCGGTCGAGGAACAACACTCTGAACTGTTCGCGGGTTTCGTGTTGCAATTGCCCTCGGACATAGGCGAGCAGCGCTGTCCAGCTTGAAATGATCGGCCGTCCGGTAATTTCCTCCCGGCTGGCGCGTACGCCGATTTCGCGCGTCGCCTTGATATAGGCGGCGACGGTTGCGCCTATGCCCTGAACCTTGGTGAGTTCAGACGGATCGGCGGCGAATATTCCGGAAAGCGAGCCAAATCGCGATAATAGCGTTTTTGCGACGGGTTTGACATCGCGGCGCGGGATGAAGGCGAACAAAAGGGTTTCCAGCAGCTCATAATCATCGAGCGCACTGGCGCCTCGGTCGATCAGCTTTCCACGCAGTCTGTCTCTGTGCCCCTGCCAATGTGGCCGCGCGGCTTTTTCGGTCAATCGCTCACCGTATGAGGCGTATGATAGTTTTTCGGCGACGCGGTGAAGATCTCGCAGCCATCCTTGGTCACGCCAACCGAATGCTCGAATTGTGCGGACAGCTTGCGATCGCGGGTGACCGCGGTCCAGCCATCGCTGAGAATGGCAGCATCCTTGCGGCCGACATTGAGCATCGGTTCGATGGTGAAGAACATGCCTTCTTTCAGCTCAGGTCCGGTGCCCGCGCGGGCGCTGTGCACTACGTTCGGCTCATCATGGAAGAGCTGTCCGAGGCCATGGCCACAGAAATCCTCGACGACGGAGAACCGGTTCTTGCGGGCAATATCCGAGATCGCCGCACCAATATCTCCGAACCGGTTGCCGGGTTTGACCGCGGCGATACCGGCCATCAGGGCCTCATAGGTCACATCCATCAGACGCGTCGCGATCCGCTTCGGCTCTCCGGCGGCGTACATACGCGAATGGTCGCCATGCCAGCCATCGACGATGACGGTCACGTCTATATTCGCAATATCGCCATCCTTGAAGGCGCGCTCGCCCGGAATGCCGTGGCAGATCACGTGATTGAGCGAAATGCACGAGGCGTGACGATAGCCGCGATAACCGATCGTTGCCGACTGGGCCCCGTGATCATAGACAAACTCGCGGATCAGATCGTCGATCTGTCCGGTCGTGACCCCCGGTTGGACTTGGCCGACCAGCATATCCAGGCATTCGGCGACCAGCCGTCCGGCTTTGCGCATGCCCTCGAACCCGGCCTCATCGTGAATGCGGATTTCGCCAGTGCGCATGGGTAACATGATGTCTGCTTCGGACATGCCGGGTACTCTTTCAGATAGTTTCAGGTCGTCTGGCCCCTATATGGCAGCGAAAGGCGGAAACTTCCAGCGATGAATGAATTACCCGTCTCGCGGCGCTCTTAACCCTCTGACAACACGCCGGGCTTGTATCCGATTGCGATCGCAGGGGGCTGAGGTAAGCCGAAAGCTGGAGTAAATGATGTACCGACTTGTTTATGTCAGCACCGCAAAGACGGATTTGAGCGCCGCAGATATGGGGAGCATCCTGAATGTCTCCCAGTCGAACAATCATGAGCGCTACATTACCGGTTTCCTCGCCCATAATGGCCGTCATTTCATGCAGGCCCTGGAAGGGGCTTATGACGAAGTGCGCGAGATATTCGATCGCATCCTGAACGATGAGCGCCATGAGGGCGTTGTGCAGATCCTAGGCGAGACGATTGACGAACGCGCCTTTCCCGAGTGGTCGATGAATTATTTCCGCGTGGATGACCGCGCCAGTGGCACCATGGTGGTTCGCCATGACGATCCTGTCGACAGCCTGCTGCCCAAGGATATGCCGCGCGAATTGCTGCATTTGTTCACCCGATTCATGCGAATCGAGCCGCTGCCCGCGTAAACGCATTGGAAACAGCTTCTTGCTAGCGTTCAGGTTGAGCTTGAAGCGAGGCCCTGATGGATCAGGAAACCCAGATCATAATGGCGCGTGTGGCGAAAGTCGGCGAAATGACCGAGGCTGAAGCCCACCGCATCGTCAATGAAATCTATGCCGACGGCATTGTCAGCCGCGGTGAGGCGGAAACGCTGTTCCGGTTGAATGAGACCCTGTCTGCGACCAATCCTGAATGGGGCAGCCGGTTTCGCGAAGCCCTGACGGACTTCCTGATCACCCGCGAGGCGCCGGAAGGCTGGGTGACGGACGAAGAAGCCGATTGGCTGCTGGGGCAGGTCCATCAGGATGGCCAACATCCCGACCTTGAAGAAATCGATCTGCTGATCGCGGTCCTGCGCAAGGCGGACGGCGTGCCCGCCCGGCTCGCGCACTATACGCTGGATGCCATCGCGCATCGTATTGTCGAGGCCGGCAAGGCGACAGCAGCCATGGTCGAGCGCGTCCGATTTGCCCTGTTTGCGGGCGCCGGTGATGGCGGCCTGTGGGTCAGCCAGCACGAGGCGGGTGTTCTGTTTGCCACCAATGATGCGATTGCCAGCGCCGACAATGATGCCAGCTGGAACGACCTGTTCGCGCGGGCTGTCGGCAATCATCTGATGGCGAGAGCCCATCCGGAGCCAAAGTCGATCGAGGAGGCTTTCGAACGTGAAGCCTGGCTGAAAGACACCAGCGTCAATCCGGGCAGCATGTTCGCCCGCATGGGCGCCTCCTTCTTCAGCGGTGAATGGTTCGCGTCCGTCACCTATGATCCGAAAAAGGCGGAAAAAGCTCGTATGATCGCGACCGAGGCTGCCGCTCGTGAGGCTGAAAAGATCACGGATGAAGAAACAGCCTGGGTGCTCGCCGGCGTCGACCGAGATGGCGTGGTCAGTCCGGCCGAGCAGGCATTGATCGACTTTCTTCGCGCCGAAGCACCCGGATTGGCTGAAGGTCTGGCAAGCGCCGCATAGGCGAGCCATCCCATCTCGCGTCAGCGATGGGTTGAAATCGCGTCCTTTCTTGCGCGCGACATTCTGTGTTTTACCAAGCGGAAATCTCGACAAGGGTGTTGCGCCGCTCTAAGCCCGGCTGCGAAACCGGAAACAAGACCTATGGGGCTGAGTAATGTTCAATAAGATCCTGATCGCGAACCGGGGTGAAATTGCCGTTCGAGTGATCAAGACCTGCCGACGGCTGGGCGTTAAAACGGTGGTGGTCTATTCAGACGCAGATGCAGGCTCAATGGCCGTCGAAATGGCCGATGAGGCCGTGCATATTGGCGCCTCGCCGGCGGCTGAGTCCTATCTGGTCATGGACAAGATTGTCGACGCGGTGAAGCAGACCGGCGCTGAAGCGGTCCATCCGGGCTTCGGATTCCTGTCCGAGAACCCGGCCTTCGCCAAGCGGCTGGAAAAAGAGAAAATCGTCTTTATCGGTCCGAATGCGCACGCGATTGAGGCGATGGGCGACAAGATCAGCTCGAAAAAGCTCGCGGCCGATGCGGGCGTGTCGACTGTCCCGGGCCATATGGGCCTGATCCATGACACCAAGGAAGC
Organism: Hyphomonas sp. Mor2; assembly: GCF_001854405.1. Classification (GTDB taxonomy): domain Bacteria; phylum Pseudomonadota; class Alphaproteobacteria; order Caulobacterales; family Hyphomonadaceae; genus Henriciella. The sequence continues at coordinate 1,972,521 of NZ_CP017718.1, read as the reverse complement.
GGTCAAGATTTCGAAGGAGATCGGCTATCCGGTGATGATCAAGGCGTCCGCTGGCGGCGGCGGCAAGGGCATCCGGATCGCTTATGACGACAAGGATGTGGAAGAGGGCTATCCGGCCGTGAAAGCCGAAGCCACGGCCTCATTCGGCGACGACCGTATCTTCATCGAGAAGTTCATCCTCGAGCCGCGTCATGTCGAAATTCAGGTCATGGGCGATAAGCATGGCAATTGCGTCTACCTGTTTGAACGGGAATGCTCGATCCAGCGCCGCAATCAGAAAGTCCTGGAAGAAGCCCCATCGCCCCTGCTCGACGAAGCGACGCGAAAGAAAATGGGAGAGCAGGCGGTCGCGCTGGCCAAGGCGGTGGACTATGACAGTGCTGGCACGGTCGAATTTGTCGCCTCGGGCAAGGATAAGAGCTTCTATTTCCTGGAAATGAATACGCGCCTGCAGGTGGAGCACCCGGTCACCGAGATGATCACCGGTGTTGACCTGGTCGAGCAGATGCTGCGCTCGGCCTATGGCGAGAAGCTGAACCTTGATCAGAAAAAGCTGAAGATAAACGGTTGGGCGATTGAAAGCCGGGTCTATGCCGAGGACCCGTATCGCAACTTCCTGCCTTCAATTGGCCGCCTGAAACGCTTCATTCCCCCCGCTGAAGGCAAGCTCGGCGGCGGCACGGTCCGGATGGATAGCGGCGTGCGCGAAGGCGATGAGATCTCGATGTTCTACGATCCGATGATCGCCAAGCTGGTGACCCACGGCAAGGACCGCGATCAGGCGCTGGATGTGCAGGCCGAAGCGCTGGACCGGTTCCACATCGAAGGCATTCAGGACAATATGCCGTTCTGTGCGGCTGTGATGGATGAGAAACGCTTCCGCTCTGGCAATATCACGACGGCCTATATCAAGGACGAGTTCCCGGATGGATTCCAGGGCACCGCACCGACAAAACAGCAGACCGCCATGCTGACGGTTGTCGCGGCCTACGTCCATGGCGTGAATGCCCGCCGCGCGAGCCAGATTACCGGGCGCATGTCGCCGATCGAGAACCTGCGGGAAGACTGGGTTGTGGTCCTGGGCGACGACTATATTCCGATCAAGATGGAGCTTGGCGAAGGCGAGGCGACAATCAAGATCGGCAAGAAATCGCATGCATTCGTGACCGATTGGACGCCTGGTCATCCACTGGTCGAAGGCGCCCTGGATGGTCAGCCGATTGCGGTGAAAGTCGCCAATCAAACCGAAGGCTACCTGGTGCGCCATCGCGGCGTGCGTCTGCATGCGCTGGTCTGTTCGCCAATTGCGGCCGATCTGCACAAACGCTTGCCGGAAAAAGAGAAGCCGGATCTATCGAAATTGATCATCTCGCCCATGCCTGGACTGGTTGTTTCGGTCGATGTCGAGGTCGGCCAGGATGTGCAGGAAGGCGAGGCGGTCTGTATCGTCGAAGCGATGAAAATGCAGAACATTATTCGCGCAGAGGCCGATGGCACTGTGAAAGCGATCAATGTCGGCGCAGGCGACAGCGTGGCCGCCGACGCGATTATGGTCGAGTTCGAATAAGACTCTGCCGCTGAAGAGTTGCCAGCCCCCGAAAACTGACTAGCTTCCGCGCAGATGCAGGAGGCTCGCATGGGCGACTTATTGATTAATCCGAATGGCCGCATCGCGCGCAATCGGTTCTGGCAAGGCATGGTCATCCTGACCGTTGCGAGTGTGTTGGTCTCGGCCGCTGTCTGGCTGGTCAATCCGCTGTTCGATTTTCTCAGCCTGGCGCTGATCTTTCCGTATATCTGTGTCTACGGAAAACGGCTGCATGATATTGGACAATCGGCCTGGTGGGTGATTGCGATCTGGTTTGCCGTGGTGATCATCCAGGTGGTCCTGTTTCTGGTCCTGTTATTCACCATCATGCCAGCCATGATGTCACCCGAGCAGAAAGAGATCTGGCAAGAGGTGCTCCGCCTGTCCGAGAAGGGCGATACGAACGAAGCGGTGCGCGGTTTCGAACTCCTGATGGAAGAGACTCAGGGACTGATTCAGCGCATGCTGCTCTTGGTGATGGTGGCGGCAAATGCGATCATGGCGGTGATTATCGGCTTGATCAAAACCGAGCCGCGCGAAAACAAGCATGGGCCGGTCCCGATGGACGCCTGATCGGCGGCCTGCATCTGCCTGCCTCTCGATAAAGTTTTATCGTTTATTGATAAAATTTTGGAAGCGTGTATAAGCATCGCCAACAAGAAAATGCGTAAAGGACGTTATCGCCATGAGCGACGCCATTTCCTCCCAGGCTCCAATCGATCCGGATCGGCCGTGGATCACAGAAGAAGATGGAGATCCTGCCAAGATGAATTGGCTGGATACGTTCCTGAATCCAACCGGTGCATCCCCAAAGCTGCATTTTACGCGCGCCTGGACGGTCCTGTTCTTCGCCGGCGTTCTGGCCTGGCCGGGATATGGCCTGGCAAGCTTTATCGCAGGCGCTGCCGGGATGGACACATCAGGCCTGTCAGCCTTTCATGGCTACCTGATCGCAGGGGTGGTCGGCGTGTCCTCAGTCCTGTCCTTTGTCATCCACTCACGGCGCTTGAATCATGCAGGGAAGACCTCGCTATGGGCGATCATTATTCTTGTCCCGCTGGCTCTAGGAAGCCTCGCGTTCCTGGGAGGGATCACGGGTAAGGCGGCTGAATATCAAGACCTTTACGACAAACGCGCCGTCTATCTCGAAGACCCGGCGGCCTGGCGCGCAGAGCGTCTGGAAGAGCGCCGGCAGGCCCAGGCGGAGGCTGAAAAAGCCCGTCAGGAAGCTGAAGCCGCGCGCGCGAATGGCGAAGAACCAGGCGGCGAGGGGGCCCAGAATAGCGGCCAGAATCGCGGACAGAATGGCGGCCGTCCCGGCGGTTTCGGAAATGGACCGAGCCCGGAAAACCCATTGCCCACCAAGGAAGCCTTCATCGTTCGTCCGAACATTGGCGCGTTCTACAATATCATCGTTCTGCTCAGTATCCCGATCATGATCTGGAGCCTGACCTGGGTGGCGCGCACGCCAAATTACGGCAAGTCACGCTCGCAAACCGACGGGTATGGGGAAGTTGACGGACCGTTCAGCTAGGCGAGCGGCGTGCCCGGCGCGGTGTCGGAGTCAAACACAGTCTGAAACGCACGGCGCAGCGCTTCGTCCGCCTCTTCCATATCCACAGGCAGGCCGAGATCGACCAGGCTGGTGACGCCATAACGCGGATCATCAATGCCGCAGGGGGTGATCCCGGTGAAGTGTTCCAGCTCCGGTTCGACATTTAGGCTGATGCCGTGAAAGCTGACCCAGCGCTTCAAGCGCACCCCGATCGCGGCGATCTTGTCTTCCCGCATCTGCCCGCCCGGTTGGGTCCGGTCGACCCAGACCCCGACCCGGCCTTCGCGCACATCTGCATCAACATTGAAGGCTTTCAGCGCCTCGATAATCCAGCGCTCCAGATTGGCGACAAAGGCGCGCACATCGCGGCCTCGCTCGGCCAGGTCGAGCAGAACATAGGCGACGCGCTGGCCTGGACCATGATAGGTGTACTGACCGCCGCGTCCTGCTTCAAAGACCGGAAATCGCTCCGCGTCTCGAAGGTCTTCCAGCTTGGCGCTGGTGCCCGCCGTATAGAGCGGCGGGTGCTCGAGCAGCCAGATCATTTCCGGTGCGCCATCCTCTCGAATCGCGCGCGCATAGTCCTGCATGGCCGTGTGCGCAGCCTCGTATGAGACCGGACTGGGGCTGATGGCCCAAAGCACTTTCCGACGTTCTGACATCTGACTGCATATAGCGAAGACTTTTCGCTTCACAATCTCCGCGCTGCCGCGTATATGGCCCGCTCTACCCGGCGTGCGGCCGTGGCGGAACTGGTAGACGCGCAGCGTTGAGGTCGCTGTGGGGCAACCCGTGGAGGTTCGAGTCCTCTCGGCCGCACCAATCCGATCAGGGCGTCTTGTCCCTGCCAGACCTTACCGACAGATATCAAATCGAGCGTGGCTCTGGCGCAGGGCGGTTTCCGTTTCGCGTGTCAGTTCGCCGGTCGGAACCAGGCCCATATTCGCTTCGAACAGCTTGATCGCATAAATGGTTCCCTCGGCCAGGACGCCGTCGAGGCGGCCGTCATAGCACCCATTCTTGCGGAGCACGACTTGTGCGGCGAAGACGCGGTCGTCCTCGATCGTGCGGGCGGTGAAATTGGATTGCGGGGCGATCGGATTGCGCAGCTCCACAGCGGCATCGGAGAGCGGCACGTTCGGCACGGTCGCGACGATGACATCGCCGCGGTCGTAAAGCGCGCGGGCATTGATGTCAGCAGCTTGTCCGAATGCGCTCTGGGCGAGGCCAAGGGCGAATACGATCCATAATCCGTGTTTCATCCGTCTGCTCCCATTTGCGACAGGTCCTGCAGATCCCTGAAGCGTCGCAAGTCTCGTACCATCAGGGGCCTTTCTACCCCCCCCCCCGCGATGACCACATCGTGAGCGAGTTTGAGTTTCAAGTGAAGCGGCGCCGCGACACAGATAGCCGGCGCGCGGACTTTCGTTCGTGTGCCCTTTGACCCTCATAGATCAAGCAGGACTGGACTTCTCATGCCTTACTCCCATCAGTCGCGCAGGCTGCTCGCGGCGATTGCTGTCACCGCTTTCGGATTTTCTGTTTCCCCCGCCGCGCTCGCCGAAGACCCGGTTCTGTTCCAGGCCTATACGGCTGAAAGTGCACTTGTCGTGGAAACGGCGCCTTATGAAGAGATTATCGGCGCGCTATCGGTGCCGGAAAATGGACGAACGCTGATCGCGTATGACGTGGCCAAAGCGCAGGCACTGCCCTTCTTTTCGCGATATGTCGATTATCTCGCCAACGTACCGGTCGAGGCCTTGAATCGCGACGAGCAGCTCGCTTACTGGCTGAACACGCGCAATACGTTGCTGATCCAGGCCCTGGCCGAAGAAGGTCGCGTGCGTGGGTTCAAGCGAAAGCGCGGCACACCGCAGGACCCCGGCGCATTCTGGACCGCGACCCGCATTACCGTCGCCGGCTCCCCGCTCTCCCTGCAGGAGATTGAAGAAAACATCCTGTTTGCAGGCTGGGATGATCCCAACATTGTGTTTGGGCTCTATCAGGGGCTGAAAGGCGGACCCGCCCTGCCGCGCAAACCCTTTACAGGCGCCAATGTCCATGCCGAACTCGCTGAGGCGGGTCGACTGTTTACGTCAGAATCGCGAAACTTCCGAGTGCGCGGCGACAAGGTTCGGATCTCGTCCTATTTCGACTGGTATCTGCCGCTTGCCTATGGCGGAGATGAGCGCGCCTTGCGCACCCACCTGGCGACATTTGCCAGGGCCGAGCAGCAGGACCTCGTCCGCGACTCTGGTGCGCTGGATCGCCGTAACCTGTCGACGGATTTCGAGCAGTATCGCACGCGTCAAGCTGGCCCAGGACTTTCTTCGGGGTCCGGAGGCACACGCCCGGCGGGGGGCTACGGCTCCTAATTCTGCCGCATGAACGCCGTCCCTCCCACCTTGCGCATAGGCGCAGGCCTCACCGCGCTGGTGGTGGGACTGGCGGCGCTCTCCTATGCGTTTCCCTATGGGTTGGACGTCAAGGAAACGCCGCTCGCGCTCTATATCGGATTGGCGCTGATCCTGGGCGGGTTTTGGGCTTGCCTGCTGCGATTTCTGGGACGGACGGAGCAGGCGTCCGGTTCGGTCCTGGCGGTTCTTCTGCTGGGTCTGATGATGCGCGGCGCCATGTTCCTGTCCTTGCCGGTCCTTGAGGATGATTCCTATCGCTATCTCTGGGACGGCGCGGTCACGGCGAACGGACTTGATCCGTATACTTATGCCCCCGCTGAAGCGCTGCCGTCGTCGGGACCGTGGGCCGAGCAGGCCTCCTCTGAAAGCGATCCGGATCTGGCGCGGCTGCAAGCCTTGGCGGGCGCGCACGCTGAGCCGCATAGTCGGATCAATTACCCTTATGTGTCGACCATCTATCCGCCGCTGGCGCAGGCGGCCTTTGCAGCTGCGCATGTGATCGATCCGTTTGGATTGACGGGCTGGCGTCTGGTTCTGCTCGCGGCTGACCTGGTCAGCTTCTGGCTTCTGATCCTTTTGCTGCGCGAGAACAGGAAAGACCCGATCTGGTCCAGCCTCTACTGGTGGAACCCGGTCCTCATCCTGCAGGCGTATGGCGCCGGGCATATGGATTTGCTGCTGGTGCCGTTTCTGCTGGCAGCCCTATGGCTTGCCCAGCGGCGGAAACTGGCTGCGTCCTCCGCGGCGCTCGCCGGTGCCGCTGCCGTGAAACTCTGGCCTGTCCTCCTGTTTCCCTTGCTGGTGCGCCCCTTGCTGCGCCAGCCGATCAGACTGGTCGCGATATCTGTGCTGTTCGTTGGCGTGCTTGCGATTGCGCTGCTGCCTCAGCTGCTGCACGCTTTGCGTCCCGAGGCGGGCCTGAATGCTTATGCCTCCGAGTGGCGGACCCATGCCTTTCTGTTCGCCATTTTCGAGGATGCGGTGTTTGCCCCATTTGAGGCGTCCGGGACGTTGGCGCGCGGGTTTGTGGCGATGATGATGCTGACGCTGACCGGCGCGCTGACCTGGCGCTATGCAGATCAACCGGACCGTTTACCGGTTCTGTCGGCGATCCTCATTTCCGCCCTGATCTTTTTGTCCCCCACAGGATATCCCTGGTACCTGATCTGGTTGGCCCCGCTGGTCGTATTCCTGCCGCATCCAGGCCTGATCGCCCTGTTCGTGCTCGCGCCGCTTTACTGGCTCCGCTTCCCCTTCGGCGATGATTCGATCCTCTATCAATGGGGGATCGTCCCGATCGCGTTCGGTCTTCCGCTCCTGTTGATGGCCCAATCCTTCACGTTCCGGAGGTCCGATGATGCGAACCGTCATCATTATCCCAGCCCTGAATGAAGACGCCGCGATTGGCGGAGTCGTCACCCGTGTCCGCGATCGTGTTGATCGAGTGATCGTCGTTGACAATGGATCAACGGATCGCACGTCGGAGGTCGCCGCGGCCGCCGGAGCCGAAACACTGTTCGTCGCCGTGCCAGGCTATGGGCGCGCGTGTCTGGCCGGCGTCGCCGCGGCGGGCGATGCCGAGATTCTGATATTCATGGATGGCGATGGGGCGGATGATCCGGATGATCTTGAGTCTTTGATCGCCCCCATTCGCTCGGGCCAGGCGGATTTCGTCGTCGGATCCCGCGCCCTCGGCACGCGCGAACGCGGTGCGCTGACCCTGCCGCAGCGGCTCGGAAATGCGCTCGCGACAAGGCTGATGCGCCTGTTCTGGGGAGGAAGCTTCACCGATCTCGGCCCGTTTCGCGCCATCCGCCGATCTGCCTATCTCAGCTTGAAGATGCAGGCCCCGACCTATGGTTGGACCGTGGAAATGCAGGTGCGGGCCCTGAAGCGTCGATTGCGATGTGTTGAAGTCCCGGTGGCCTATCGCCGCCGCATTGGCGTGTCGAAAATTTCCGGCACAGTCAAAGGCGTGGTGCTCGCAGGCACCTATATTCTCGGCACGATCTTTCGGGAAGCTGCGCTGCCAGGCCCAAGACGCGAGGCGGCGCGAGCTCAGTCCAATCGCTCCCGGTGAGCAGGGTGAAGGTGTAGATTGTGGCGGATATTACTCTGACGAATGCACACGTCCGGCACCGATCTCGAAGAATCATGGCGCACCCGACAGGATTTGAACCTGTGACCCCCAGATTCGGAATCTGGTACTCTATCCAACTGAGCTACGGGTGCGTTCTCCGCCTCATACGCGAAGGAATTCACCGATGCAATCATCCGAATGCGGGAAAGGCTATGCAAGTCGCGAAACACTTGGCAGACAGGTAGAAACACAAGGGGAAACTGATGAAGAAGCTTCGTACTGGACTTGGATTTTCGCTGTTGAGCCTGGCGCTCGTGCTCACCGCCTGTGGCAGGTCCACGACGGATGATTCCACTGACACCGCAACCTCGGAGGCGGTCGAATCCGCTTCCGAGAGCATCGTCGAACGTCCGACCAAGGAGATGCTGCGGGCCGAATTCGATGCGGCCATGGAAACCGCGCGCGAGACCAATGGCCCAGGCGCACCGGTCATGTGGCGTCTGGCAGATGAGGATACAGTGATCCATATTTTCGGCACCGTTCATCTGCTCCGTCCAGAGCTCGAATGGCGCACCGAGGCGTTCAATACGGCCTTGACCGAGGCGGACACGGTCGTGTTCGAGGTGGATATGAAAAGTCCGGAAGCCCAGCGGGCAATCGCCACAGATTTCCTCGCCCGCGGGATGTTTCAGGATGGTCGAACCTTGCGCCAAGTGCTGGGTGACGAGGACGAGGCCGTGGTGTCGGCCGCGTTTGATTCTGTCGGCGTGCCGATGGATGCGATGAACGCGTTCGAGCCCTGGATGGCCTCGGTCAATCTTGGTGTGATGAAGCTCATGGCGGATGGCTATGATCCAAACTCGGGCGTTGAGACCGTGATCGAATCCGAAGCCACCGAGGCCGGGAAATCGTTTGGTTTTCTGGAGTCCGTGTCTCAACAGGCCGATGCCTTCGACTTGCTCGATGAGGAAGATCAGATCTCCATGCTGTACGAGTCGGCGCTGATGCTGGACGAGACGCCGCAGATGCTGGACCTGCTGGTCGATGAGTGGGCCGATGGCGATATTGCTGGCATGGAGGCCCTGGTGGCAAATCCGGAAGGGGTTGGGATCAACGATGCCTTTTACGAATCCCTCCTGGTCAATCGAAACCGCAACTGGGTGCCCCAGATTGAGGCCATGCTGGAGGAGCCGGGCTCTGTGCTGATCGCGGTCGGGGCGGGGCATCTGTCCGGTCCGGACAGCGTCATCAAGATGCTGCGCGACAAAGGATACGAGATCGAAGGGCCGTAAGCCGCGCTTACGGCTCGTTGCCCTCCCAATCGACAATCCACTCAGCGATCTGGTCGGCATCATCGGGATCAAACAATGTCTCTTCGCTGAGCGTGCGTCCCATGATCGACGCCCCGCGCTGATGGATGAGCGCGCGGTCGCCTGAGATCAGATGATGCCAGTCGGGCAACGGCTTACCCTCATGAATGAGGCGATACGAGCAACTGCTTGGCATCCATTTCAATTCGGACACGTCTTTCGGCGTCAGAATCACGCAATCCGGCACGTGCTGCTTGCGGTTGGGATAATCGCTGCATTGGCAGGTCTCGCTGTCGAGCAGTTTGCAATGTAACCGCGTCAGCGCAATCTCGCCTGTATCTTCATCCTCAAGCTTGATCAGGCAGCATTTGGCGCAGCCATCACACAAGGATTCCCATTCGTCCGCGCTCAAGTCTTCGAGCCGTTTGGTTTTCCAGAACGGCTCGCTCGTCTCAGCCATTCTTTGGGCCTTCGCCGATCAGCCACAGGAAGGGGATGATCTCGGTGCGCTCGAACAGGCCCGCCTTGGCGTAGGGGTCGGCGGCTGCCCAGGCTTCAACGTCTTCCTTGGTGTCAAACTCGATCACGAAGGTTGATCCGATCATCGACTCGCCATCGTCGGAGAGAACCGGACCGGCCATAGCAATCCTGTGACCGTATTCGCCTGCCCATTGCAGGTGCTCCATGCGGTTGGCGAGGCGCAGCTCGGTGCTGTCCGCTTTGTCGCGCGCGTTGACGAGGAACAGGGGCATATCATTCTCCTTTATAGGGGCGAGAGAGCAGGGCGGTCATTGCGTCCTGCACCGTCGTCTCGCCGCTCAAGACCTGGTCGACCGCTTCGCTGATGGGCATCTCGACCCCTTTTTGCAGCGCCAGGTTCACCAAAGCAGGTGCCGTGGCGACGCCTTCGGTAACGGCGTTTCGGGCCGCGAGGATGTCCTGGACACTTTCGCCTTGTCCGAGCGCCAGTCCAAAACTCATATTGCGCGACTGGGGCGACGAGCAAGTCAGCACCAGGTCGCCCAGTCCGCACAGGCCCGCCAGGGTTTCCGCCCGGCCGCCCATGGCGACGCCGAGACGGGTCATTTCTGCAAACCCGCGGGCGATCAGCGCAGCATGTGCAGATTTGCCGAGCTGCAAGCCTTCAACGATGCCACAGGCAATGGCGAGCACGTTCTTGACCGCGCCGCCAATCTCCGCGCCGATCAGATCATTGGTCCAATAGGGGCGAAAGGCCGGTTGGCCGATGCCTGTCATCAGAGCCTGGCCTAATGCCTCATCTTCGCAGGCCAATGTGACTGCGGTGGGCAGGCCGCGAGCGACGTCTGCCGCAAAGCTTGGTCCGGAGAGCACCGCCGGGATGGCATGCGGGATGGTCTCTGAGAGCACATCCGTCATCAGGCTTAAGGTGCTTTGTTCAATGCCCTTTGCGCACAGCAGGATGGGCGTGCCTTCTTCTATATGTGGCGCCAGCTGCTGGAAGCTGGCCCGCGCGAACTGGGCGGGCACAACTGCGAGAATGGCCTGTGCCCCGGCGAGCGCCGAAATATCCGTGCTGGCCTGCATCTTGGGCAGGTCATAGCCGGCCAGATAGGCGGGGTTTCCGGCGCCACGGCTCAACGCGTCAGCAACGTCCTCTTCGAGGGCCCAGACCGGGACATGGAGCGTCTGCGCCGCCTGTTTATTGTAGAGCGAGGCAGCAAGCGCGGTTCCCCAGGCGCCGGCGCCCAGAACGCCGATGCGTGTAAATTCGGTCACACGTCACTCTCACAACTGCGTGCGAAATTGAACAATTTGTTGATCATTCACACTTTTCCTTTATCTTGTGGGTATGAGTGAAAAAATCGATACCCGCGAACAGATTCTCCAAGCAGCTATGGACCGTTTCAAGCACTATGGCTACGGCAAAACAACAATGGCAGAAATCGCCAGGGATTGCGGTATGTCAGCCGGAAACATCTACCGGTTCTTCGCTTCGAAGATTGATATTGCCGAAGCCATGGCCCGCAAACTCAATATGGATATCAATGCCCAGAATGCTGCATTGGCACGGGGAGCGGGCTCTGCGATCGAGAAAATGCGACGGTTCCACCATACCGCACTGACAACGACGTTCCATAAATTGGACAATGACGCCAAGGTGCTCGAGATCGCCGAAGTCTTGTCGCATGAGCGTCCGACATTTGCGAATGAAGAAATGGCGCAGGAACGCGTGTACCTGGTGCAGATCCTCGAGCAGGGCATTGCTGACGGGGATTTCGCGCCAATGGCTAACCCCAACTTTATTGCAGAGATGATGCAGTCGGCGACGATGAAGTTCCGCTATCCGCAGCTTTGGTCGCGCCTGACCTTGCCCAAGTTGGAGCGGGAGCTCGATGGCGTCATGGACATCATCCTGGCTGGGTTAAGTGTTCCTATCAAAACGCGTGAGTTATTGAACGCTGAATAATTTTCAAATCATTCATTGATTTTTGATTTTTGTCTCCTACATTGAGGTCATGGGCAGCGAATGGTCGCTGTTCAAATGACGCAAAGAAGGACAAATCCCATGCGTGTTTCCTCCCAAAACGAAGCTCGTCAGGGCTTCCTCGCCGCTGCTCTTTCAGTTCCTCTCGCCGTGTTCGGCGCCGCCCTTTCTGTGGGCCTGTTCGGAACAGTCGTATGAGCCAGACATGCATAGCCTGACCGCGATTTGCGGTCAGGCTATTTGCATCTCTTAATCCAGTTACTCGACGGTGACGGACTTCGCCAGATTACGCGGTTGGTCGACGTCAGTGCCTTTTTCCACAGCGATGTGGTACGCCAGCATCTGAACGGGAAGGGCATACAGAATAGGTGCGATGAACGGATCGCATTCCGGCATTTCGATGCCATAGGCAGGCGTATCGCCAGCTTCCTCGAGGCCTTTTGCATCCGAGATCAAAAGCACATTTCCGCGCCGCGCCGCGACTTCCTGCAAATTCGACAGCGATTTATCAAACAGACTGTCATACGGCGCCACGAAGACGACGGGCGTCTCTTCATCGATCAGCGCAATCGGACCATGTTTCAGCTCGCCGCTGGCATACCCTTCCGCGTGAATATAGCTGATTTCTTTCAGTTTCAGCGCGCCTTCAAGCGCGATCGGATAGTGAACACCCCGACCGAGATAAATCACATCGCGCGCCTTTGACAGATCATAAGAGAGCGCTGCGATCGGTTCATCCAGTGCGAACGCTTCCGACAGCAGGCGCGGGACACCGCTCAGCGCCGTGACCATGCGCAGCTCTTGCTCACGATTCAATACGCCGCGCGCCTTGCCGGCTGCGATGACGGCCGCGGCGAGGGCGCACAGCTGCGCCGTGAAGGCCTTTGTGGATGCCACTCCGATTTCAGGTCCGGCCAGGGTCGGCAGGACGAGATCCACTTCGCGTGCGATCGTCGATGTCGGAACGTTGACCACGGCGGCGGTTTTCAGACCCGCTTCCTTGCAATAGCGAAGCGCGGCCAGCGTATCGGCTGTTTCACCCGACTGGCTGACGAACAAGGCGAGGCCACCCGACTTGGGCAGGGCCGGTTGGCGATACCGAAATTCCGACGCGATATCGGTTTTGACCGGCAAGTGAGCAAACTGCTCAAACCAGTATTCCGCGACGCAGGTGGCGTAATAGGCGGTGCCGCAGGCGACCATGTGAAGATGGGTGATGTTCGCCCAGTCTATCGCATCTTCGTCGCCGGGCAGTTCAACGCTCTGCTCGAACGCATTGACATAGGCGCCGATCGTGCGGGCGGTGCTGTCCGGCTGTTCGAAGATCTCTTTCTGCATGAAATGGCGATAATTGCCCTTCTCGACCGTCGCGCCGGCGGCCTGGACCACGGTTTGCGGTCGGGTCACCTCGGCGCCGCTTTCATCGTAAATCGTGTAGCTGGTATGGCTGAGGACGCAGCAATCACCTTCTTCGAGATACACAACCCGATTGGTGAACGGGGCGACAGCCAGCGCATCGGACCCCAGGAACATTTCTTCGTCGCCGATCCCGATGACCAGGGGCGAGCCTTTGCGGGCGCCGATTAACAGGTCTTCGCGCCCTTCCACGAGGATACAGAGCGCAAATGCGCCCTCTAATTCACCCAGGGCTGACTTCACTGCGCCGACCGGATCGGCGCCACCGGCAATATTGGCGGAGATCAGGTGAGCGACTGTTTCGGTATCTGTTTCGGTCTCGAATGTGTGACCTCTGGCTTCCAGATCGTCGCGGAGGCGGCGGAAATTCTCGATGATTCCATTGTGCACGAGCGCCACCGGCCCGGCGAAATGCGGGTGGGCGTTGCCGGTGGTCGCGGCGCCATGTGTCGCCCACCGCGTGTGCCCGATGCCGGTGAGGCCCGAAATGGGCTCTTCCCGAAGCAGTGTCTGCAGGTTGCTGAGTTTTCCGGCGGCCCGGCGACGATCCAGCTTGCCGTCATTCAGAGTTGCGATACCGGCACTGTCATAGCCGCGATATTCGAGCCGCTTCAACGCCTCCATCGCGCGCTCCGCCGCCGATCCATCCTTGCCCAGAATGCCGATAATCCCACACATTTAGTACTCCACTCCAGATTGGGTCGCGCGCTTCTCCTAGACCTGCGTGCGTCTCTTCGTCATTGCAAATCCTATTTCCGAATGTGTCGAACGCCGGGGTGCAAAAGAGGAAACTCGAAGGCGGCACAAAGAAACAAGGGGACCCTTGATCGGATCCCCTTGTCACACGTGTTCTGATGATCCGTTAAACGGACCGTTATGAGGCCGCGGCGTCGCCGGTTGCAGCGCGGCAGCAACGCACTTGCATTTCCAGCACGCGGCTGTTGAAGCGGCACTGCTCATTGTTCAGTTCCCGCAGGAAGGACAGGCCGCCAGCGCGGTGCGTATAACGGGTCTGAACACAGCCCATCACCGTGTAACCCGGCTCACATGTGCCTGTGTCTGATTTCTGGACTGTGGTCGTCTTGCAGTCGAGATCTTTCTCGGACAGATACTCCGCCAGCGAGTAGGCTTCGTCGGCGCGGCTTTGCGCGGCATCGGCGGAGGCCTGCGCGCTTGCGGCTGCAGACGCGGCGCTATCAGCGATCTGGCGGGCTTCGCCGAGGCTCAAATTGGTTTCTGAAAGTGCGGTGGCATTGCCATCAATCATCACATTCAGGCGGCAAACATCTTCAGACGCCCGGTCTGCGTTTGCACAATAATCGGCAACAGACGTATCCGCCGGAATACCGGTGGCACAGCCTGCGAGTGTGAAAGCGAGCATACTACCCGCAAGGAATGATTTCATACGCATTTTGCGTGTCCTCTCTTTTCCCCAACGCATCACCTCATGCAGGTCATATGCCATGAAGCCATGAAAGCTTCCTTGGAAATTGCTGCAAAACTATGGCATTGCGCCTTTAAGAGCATCAGTAAACACTCGTACAATTGAACGAGGCAAGGAATTTAGGGCATTATGGCACGCAAATATTTCGGAACTGACGGAATCCGTGGCACTGCGAACACACCTCCGATGACTCCGGAGATCGCCATGCGGCTTGGAATGGCGGCTGGAAAGTACTTCAGAACCACGAGTCCGCGGCGTCATAGCGTGGTTATCGGCAAGGATACTCGCCTGTCAGGATATATGATCGAGCCGGCTTTGGTGGCCGGATTCACCTCTGTCGGCATGGATGTGACCCTGTTTGGGCCACTGCCCACCCCTGGTGTCGCGATGATGACCCGCTCTTTGCGCGCCGATCTTGGGGTCATGATCTCGGCCAGCCATAACAGCTTCCAGGACAATGGAATCAAGCTGTTCGGGCCGAATGGGTATAAATTGTCGGACGATATCGAGCTCGAGATTGAAAGCCGCATGGATCGCGCGCTGGACGACAAACTGGCGGGGCCCGAGGAATTGGGGCGAACCAAACGGGTCGATGATGCACAGGCGCGCTATGTTGAGATCGTCAAGGCGAGCTTTCCGCGCCGCATGAACCTGAAAGGCCTCAGAATCTGCATCGATTGCGCCAACGGGGCGGCCTACAAGGTCGCGCCCGCCGCCCTGTATGAGCTGGGCGCAGAAGTGTTTCCGATCGGCGTGGAGCCAAATGGCTTCAATATCAATCTCGAGGTCGGCTCTACCGATACCGCCGCGCTGAAAGAGGCCGTTCAGACCTATCGCGCCGATATCGGCATTGCGCTCGACGGCGATGCGGATCGGTGCATCATTATCGACGAACAGGGAAATGAGATTGATGGCGACCAGCTGATCGGACTGATCGCGGAAAATTGGCAGGGCAAGGACCAGCTGGCGCAACCGGGTGTGGTCACCACGGTGATGTCGAATCTGGGTCTGGAACAGCATCTGACGGGTCTGGGCCTGACCCTGGAGCGGACCAAAGTCGGCGACCGCTATGTGGTCGAGCGGATGCGAGAAGGCGGGTTCAATCTCGGCGGCGAACAGTCCGGGCACATTGTCATGTCCGACTATTCCACCACCGGCGATGGCCTGATGGCGGCTTTGCAGGTGCTCGCGGTCATGGTTGAGAAAGGCGAACCCTTGTCGAAGATCGCGCATGTGTTTGATCCTGTGCCGCAAAAGCTGGTCAATGTCCGTTTCAAGACGGGTGCGCCTTTGGAGGAGGACTCGGTCAAGGAAGCGATTGCGGCGGCCGAGAAGGCGCTCGGCAAGAAGGGGCGCCTGGTCATCCGCAAGTCTGGAACCGAGCCGCTCATTCGCGTCATGGCGGAGGCGATCGATGCAAAACTCATGGATGATGCGGTCGAATCGGTGGCCGACGCCGTGCGTGCGGTCAGCTAGATCATGCCGTCTCTGGAATTGATTCTGGTAGAACTGATCGGATGGGCGGGCGCCGCGCTGATCCTGATTGCGTATTATTTGCTGTCGAATAACAAGCTGCAGGGGCAATCGTTTGCCTATCAATGGATGAACCTGCTCGGCGCGACCGGTTTGATCATCAATAGCGGCTACCATGGCGCAATTCCCTCGCTTGCGCTCAATTTGATCTGGCTCGGCATTGCGGGCGTGGCGATCTGGAATGTGTGGCGGCAGGTGCAGCGTACGAAACAGGCGGGCGAGCCTTAGCGCAGAAATCCCTCGATCGCGGCGAGGCCGGCAAATCCGGCGACGGATTGAGCATTCTCCGCACCAACGCCGCCCAGAGCATAGACAGGTAGCCGCGCGTTTCCGGTCCAGGTCCGAAATCGGGACAGACCCAAAGGAGCGGAGGCGCTGGCGCTCTTCGAAGCGAACACGGTCGACACGAGAACTGCATCCAATCCAGCCTTGTCGGCGGCGCGTATGGCGGCGGGCGAGTGCGCACTTCCTGTCTGGAGAGCGAATTTGCCAAGCCATTTGCTCGCGGAGGAGGCTGTCGCTTCCGGCCAGTGAACACCATCTGCGCTGACCGCGAGGGCGAGTTCGGGATCAGCCGCGATCAGAAAACAGCGTTCGCTCTGAGCGCAGGCTCTGGCGAGCTTTTGCGCCGTCATCTGCCGGTCGGCGGCGCCAAAATGGCGATAGACCACGCCAACGCTTTCAGGCAAGCGCTCGACAAGGGATGCCGGATCCGGTGTGCGCTTCGGGTCGGTGAGAAACAGAGCCGGAGGCAAATACGATGGAAAGTGCCGTTCGACCTGGCGGATCGCGGAACGCCACTTGCGGGCGGCGGCGGCTTGGTGTTTCAACCCGGTCATGAGTTCTGATACACAGCCCGTTTCCATCCGCGAAGCCCGAAACCGCATTCTCTCCGAAATAGGCGAGGGCGTGACGCTCGTCGCCGCTTCCAAGCGCCAGCCGGAAGATCGGATCGAGGCGGCGCTCGCCGCCGGGCAGCGTGTGTTCGGAGAGAACCGGGTTCAGGAAGCGCAGTCGCGATGGGGGGATCGCAGGGCGGCGCATTCGGATCTGGAACTTCGCCTGATCGGACCGCTACAGACCAACAAGGCGGAAGATGCGGTGCAATTGTTCGATGTCATCGAGACGCTCGATCGGGAAAAGCTGCTCAAGGCTCTGATCAAAGCGGTTGCGAAGACGGGGTCATCGCCGCCAGACCTTTTCATCCAGGTGAATACGGGAGAAGAGCCACAAAAAGGCGGCGTCAGCGTTGACGGATTGGCGGACCTGATCGCCGCGACGCGCGAGACCTATCCCGGGACGCTGGCCGGTCTGATGTGCATTCCGCCAGCAGAGGAGCCCGCGGCACCGCACTTTGCCTTGTTGAAACAGCTTGTAGACGCGCATCAGCTGCCGAAACTCAGCATGGGCATGAGCGGAGATTATGCGCTGGCCGTGCGGCTCGGCGCGACGCATGTGCGCGTCGGAACCGCCTTTTTCGGGGCGCGTGATTATTGATCGGCGTATTTCGCGACAATCGCGTCCAGGTGCAGGGTCACGGCATTCATCACCAGGTCTCGCCAGGCGGTGGTCGGGATGAGATCGGTCGCTTCATGGTCCTGCAGGCTGACATAACCATGCGCCAGCGCCCATAATTGCAAAGCAGCTTCGCGCTTCTGGCGTCCGCTCAGCTCGGCCGGAATGGCCAACGAAACCATGTGAGTCAGACGGTTAAACGCCTCCTCGCCTACGGCAATGGCGGTGGAAGAAGGCGTATAGGCTGAATCCCCGACGCCGAAGATGAGTTGATAATGTCCGCGATGGCGCGCGGCGAGGTCGATATAGTTCGACAGGCCTTTTAAGACGGCCTCTCGCGGGTCGAGCCCCTGATCAAGCACGTCGATCGCCGCCATGACCAGCTGAAAGCCCTCTATGTACAAGGCATCAAGAATGCCCTGCTTGCCGTTGAAGTGATTGTAAATGCCGATGGTCGACAGGCCGGCACGGCTTGAAATGGCCCGCACGCTCAACCCACCGGCGCCGTTCTCGGCAAACAGCTCAGAAGCGGCTGTTAGGATTTTGCTCTTACTGTTGGTCATGAACGCAGCTGGCTTGACTTTCAATAACAGTGTTATTATCAGAACATAACACTGTTATCAAGCCTTTTACTCGGTTGGGAGGAAAACATGGCGTCAGACATGATTGAAGTTGATTATCTGGTCATCGGAGCAGGGGCGATGGGTATGGCTTTTGCCGACATCATCCTGACTGAAAGCGACAAGACGGTTCTGATCGTTGATATGCACCAAAAGCCAGGCGGCCATTGGAACGATGCCTATCCGTTCGTCACCCTGCACCAGCCATCGGCCTATTATGGGGTGAGCTCCAAGGAGCTATCAAAAGGCGTGATCGATTCTGTCGGGCTGAACAAGGGGTTACAGGATCTCGCATCAGGCCCTGAGGTCATGGCCTATTTTGACGAAGTGATGCGCTACCAATTCCTGCCGACCGGGCGGGTCACTTACCTGCCTATGTGCAAGTATGAGGGTGACGGCAAGATTTCTGCGCTGACTTCTGACAAGATGTATCATGTCACCGCACGCGAAAAAATCGTCGATGCGACCTGGCTCAAAACCACAGTGCCAAGCACGCACAAGCCGAATTTCGAAGTCGCGGATGGGGTGAAGTTCATGCCGCTCAACGATTTGCCCAAAGTCGCCGAACAGCCGTCACGCTATGTCATTGTCGGCGGCGGCAAGACCGGGATTGATGCGGTGGTCTGGTTGCTCGAAAATCATGTCGATCCGGATCAGATTCACTGGGTGCGCCCGCGCGATGCCTGGTTGATCCGCCGCGAGACGACGCAGCCGGACCGTCAATTCTTCGAGGCGACGATGGGGTCCCAGGCGGCGCAGATGGAAGCGATTGCGACGTCGGACTCAATTGCCGACATGTTTGATCGATTGGAAAGCGCCGGATCCTTCACGCGGATCGATCCAGATGTCCGGCCGAGTATGATGCACGGCGCGACCATTTCAGATCCTGAACTCGCCGAGCTGCGCCGCGTGAAAAATGTCATTCGCAATGGCCGGATCAGTCGCATCGAGCTGAACCAGATCGTGTTCGAGAATGGCGACGTCCTGGACAGTGACCCGAACACACTTTTTGTTGATTGTTCCGCTTGCGCCGTCGGAAACTCTGAAGAAACCGAGATATTCGCCGGTGATACGATCCGTTTGCAAACCGTGCGAACCGTTCAGCCCGTCTTTAGTGCAGCTTTCATCGCGCATATCGAGCTCACCCGCGACACTGAGGAAGAGAAGAACCGGCTCTGCGCCGTTGTACCATTACCCAATCACGACACCGATTGGATTCGCATGCAGGCCGCCTTCATGATGAACCAGTATAACTGGTCGCAGGAAAAGGATCTGCGCCAATGGCTGCGCGAGAACCGTCTGGACGGGTACAGTCAGCTTGTGGCCGGGATTGAAGAGCATGAGACCGAAAAGCTCGCTATCATGAATCGGTTCCGCGAATTCTCAGTCCCGTCTGTTATGAAGCTGCAGCAATACGCGGCTGAAATTGCCTGAGATCAGAGCTCGTCGGGCTCGCTGCGATCGATCACATAATAACCGCGGCGCGGATTGAAGCCGTACATGTCGGCTTGTGGATGCTCGGCCGCATCGACGGCATCGTCGTACGTTTCGTACGGCCCGTGCTCACCGGTCTGTGTGACAAGGTAGAAGTGGCCCAGTTCCGGGCGCTCTGGCGAATACTCAGTCAGCTGAAACATATGCAGCCTCCTTACGAAGCCCGCCCCACGTCAACCTTTCGGTGATTCGTGTGGCAGGAATGTGATGACAGGCATCGCGTGAAGATTTGTGGTCTAAAACTCTATTTTTATAGAGGTTTCTGGAGAGGAATCTCGAAGAACCTGGAGCATGTGGTCGCTCGAAATGGCCACGCAGCCCTCCGTTGGGCGATAATCGGCATGGGCGAGGTGGAAGAAAACGGCACTGCCGCGGGCTGGAATAACCGGGTCGCTATTATGGTCGAGCTCGACGATCAGGTCATAGACATGATCCTCGCGCCAGAGCTTTTCGTGACTGGCCTCAAAAGGCAGGGTCACGGGGCGATTGTAGAGTCGGTGCTCAGCTTCGTCGCACCAGCCATCCGTTTCGTTTAGAGGTACAACCGGCAAGGCTGTATCCGGGCGTGCCACCCGATCCGGGCGATAGAAGACGCGTTTCATGCGCCATGTTCCCTGTGGGGAGGTGCCGTCACCTTCGCGCTTTTGCGCTGCGCCCACGACGCCGCCACGCCCCAGCGCACACTGGCAAGTCAGGCCATTGCCAGAGAATTTGCCGCGAGATGTGGCAGTATATGTCAAGACGGTCACGCGCTGCTCTCCTTTTTGTGACATCAGCTGAAGAAGCGTGTAATGAAACTGTAGACCTCATTCTCTATTTGCTGGCCACAAGACAAGGGAGAAAGTCATGGCTGTGACAAAAACCATCCTGCTCGTGGACGATGACAATGAGCTGCGCGAGGCGCTCGCGGAACAATTTGAACTCTATGAAGGCTTTACGGTCCTTCAGGCCCCGAACGCCACGCAAGGCGTAAAAATGGCGGAGGCCGAACGCACCGATATCATTCTGCTCGACGTGGATATGCCGGACATGGATGGCCGTGAGGCCTGCAAGGTGATGCGCAGCCGGGGGGTTCGTGCGCCAATCATCATGCTGACGGGGCAGGACAGCGACGCTGACACGATCCTGGGGCTCGATAGCGGCGCCAATGATTATGTCACCAAGCCGTTCAAGTTCTCGGTGCTTCTGGCTCGCGTCCGGGCGCATTTGCGCAGCTTTGAGCAGAGCGAAGACGCCACGTTCGATGTCGGGCCGTATGAGTTCCGACCGAGCATGAAATTGCTGGTCAAGGAAGATGATCGCAAGATCCGCCTGACTGAGAAAGAGACCAATATTCTGAAATATCTGTACCGCGCCGGCGGCAAGCCGGTGGCGCGTGAAGAGCTCCTTTCAGAGGTTTGGGGCTATAATGCTGCGGTCACCACGCACACGTTGGAAACCCACATTTATCGCCTGCGTCAGAAGATCGAACCGGATCCGGGCAATGCGCGTTTGTTGCTGACCGAAGCCGGTGGCTATCGCCTTTCGCCTTAGCCTAACGCCAGCGCAGATTCTCGCGGGTGAGATCACTCACCTGCTTTGCGCCCATCAGTTTCATTCCGCGTTCGATCTCCGTGCGCAGATTGCCAAGCGCGCGTTCGACGCCGGGCTGACCGGCGGCGGCGAGGGCATAAAGATACAGCCGTCCGCCTGAAACCGCTTTCGCGCCGACCGACAGCGCTTTCAGGACGTGGGTGCCGCGCTGGATGCCGCCTTCGCAGATCACATCAATCTTGTCGCCGACGGCGTCACAAATCTCGGCGAGCTGATCAAACGGCGCGCGCGAGCCATCCAGCTGTCGCCCGCCATGGTTTGAAACCATGATCCCGGTGCAGCCAATATCGACGGCGCGTTTGGCGTCTTCGACGCTCATGATCCCTTTCAGGGCGAACTGCCCATTCCAATCGGCGCAGAGTTTCTCTGCGTCTTTCCAGTTCATCGACTGGTCCAGCAGGTTTGAGAAATAGTGACTGACAAAGCTCACCGTATTGCCTCCACCGCGAGTCGCTTCCGCGAGGTGCGGCATGTCGAACTTGTCCTTGGTGAGGAAATTCCAGGCCCAGCTGGGATGCGTCGCGAAACTCAGAATTGAGGCAGGAGTCAGGGCCGGCGGGGCGGTAAATCCATTGCGTAGATCCCGCTCGCGATTTCCCCCTGTGATCGTATCGACGGTCAGCGCCATGACATTGAACTTGGCCGCGCGCGCGCGCTCCAGCAACGCTGCGTTCACGCCTTTGTCCTTGTGGAAATAGAACTGGAACATTTTTGGCCCGGGCGCGATGTCGGAGATTTCCTCGGCGCTGACCGTGGCCAGGGATGAGATGCCGAACATGGTGCCGAACTTGGTTGCGGCGCGGGCCACAGCGCGTTCACCTTCGTGATGAAACAGGCGTTGCAGGGCCGTCGGGGCGCAATAGAGCGGCATGTCCAGTTTCTGGCCCATGACTTCGACAGACATGTCGACCTCTTCCACGCCGGCCAGCACGTTCGGTACCAGGTCCACGTCTTCATAGGCCTGAGTGTTGCGCCGATACGTCACCTCATCGTCGGCAGCGCCGTCTATGTAGTGGAAGATCGGGCCCGGCAGCCGCCTTTTGGCGAGCCGCCGAAAGTCCGCGAAATTGTGGCAGTCATTCAGATTCATCCGCGCTGTCCATCACAGATCGCGCGCGGGTGCAATGGGCTTACGAGGTTTCAGCAAACAGCTCGCGACCAATCAGCCAGCGGCGGATCTCGGACGTACCGGCGCCGATCTCCATCAGTTTGGCATCGCGCAGCAAGCGTCCGGTTGGATATTCATTCACATAGCCATTGCCGCCCAGCATCTGGATGCCTTCCAGGGCCATCTGGGTGGCTTTCTCGGCGGCGTAGAGGATGCAGCCAGCGGCGTCCTTGCGCGTCGTCTCACCGCGATCACAGGCGGCCGCGACGGCGTAGGAATAGGCGCGCGCGGTCGATAGGGTGACATACATATCGGCGAGCTTGCCTTGCATCAGCTGGAATGTGCCGATCGGTTTGCCGAATTGTTCGCGCTCGTGAATGTAGGGCAGGACCGCATCGAGCACAGCCTGCATGATGCCGAGCGAACAGCCCGACAGAACAACCCGCTCATAATCGAGACCACTCATCAGGATCTCAGCGCCTTGACCGACCTCGCCGACCAGGTTCTCCTCAGGGACGACGCAGTCTTCAAAGACCAGCTCACACGTATCGGACCCGCGCATGCCGAGCTTGTCGAGCTTTTGCGCGGTGGTGAAGCCTTCCATATCGGGCGTGATCAGGAAGGCCGAGATGCCTTTCGAACCGCCATTCGGATCAGTCTTGGCATAGACCAGCAATGTGTCAGCGGTGGGCGCATTGGTGATCCACATTTTGTTGCCATTGAGCAGATAGCCGCCCTGAACGGCTTGTGCGTTCAGTTTCATCGACACCACGTCTGAACCGGCATTCGGTTCGCTCATGGCAAGGGAGCCAAGATGCTCACCCGAAATCAGACCAGGCAAGTGTTTCGCCTTCTGTGCTTCATTCCCCCAACGTCGCAGCTGATTGATGCAGAGATTGGAATGGGCGCCATAGGAGAGGCCGACAGAGGCCGACGCGCGGCTGATTTCCTCGACCGCAATCGTGTGTTCCAGATATCCGAGTCCGGTGCCGCCATCTTCCTCGCTAACGGTGATGCCATGCAGCCCCAGCTCGCCCATTTTGGGCCAGAGATGGCGGGGGAACTGATTGCTCGCATCGACCTCGGCCGCGATCGGAGCAATCTCATCCTGGGCAAAGCGATGGACCGTGTCACGGATCATCTCCGCTTCTTCGGACAGGCCAAATTGCAGGGTGGGATAGGGAACGGTCATGGCAGATGTCCTTTGTGGACCAGAATTTCATTTGGCCCCGGGATAGACGCCGATTTCGCTAAACACAACCATGATTTCGGGGGAGATGTTGCGTCATTCTCAGTGTTTGGCGCATATCTCTTCGCGGCGCTTGGCATGGTCGGTTCACACATCTTCGCTTGGAGGTTCTTCCCTCGGGCGCTAGGAGGTGGCGACCGCTCGCCCGTGTAAACGAATTTGGACATTCATGCTCAGCAAAGAGACATACAGATTCAGCGTCGCCCCTATGATGGACTGGACCGACCGCCATTGCCGCGCGTTTCATCGCGTGCTTTCCAAGCGCGCGCTGCTTTGGACTGAGATGGTAACCGCCGATGCGGTGATCCATGGCGATCGTGAGCGTCTGATCGGGTTTTCCGATGAAGAGCATCCTGTCGTCCTGCAGCTCGGCGGCAATGAGCCAGACAAGATGGCCGAAGCCGCGCGGGTCGCTGAAGCGTTTGGATATGACGAGGTCAATATCAATTGCGGGTGCCCCTCTGACCGGGTGCAGTCCGGTGCCTTCGGGGCGTGCCTCATGCGTGAGCCAGAGACGGTCGCCGCGTGCGTTTCTGCCATGCGCGCAGCCGTGTCTATTCCGGTGACCGTGAAGTGCCGTATCGCCATAGACGAGGACCCGCCGCGCGAAACGCTGTTCGGATTTGTTGACCGGGTGGCAGAGGCGGGCTGCGAAGTGTTCACGGTGCACGCCCGCAAAGCCTGGCTCAAGGGGCTCAGCCCGAAGGAGAATCGGGAGATTCCGCCCCTCGACTATGGATTGGTTGCTGAGCTGAAACAGGCGCGCCCGGACCTGACTCTTGTCCTGAATGGCGGGATCAAGACGCTGGACGCGTGTCGGACCCATCTGGAAACGTTTGATGGCGTGATGCTGGGCCGGGCAGCTTATCAGACGCCAGCACTTCTTGGTGATGTGGACCATACGCTTTTCGATCCGGCGCTGGCGCCCATGGACCCGATCGAAGCTATCGCCCGCTATCGTCCGTACATGGCGGCGCAATTGGAGCAGGGGGCGCGCTTGTCATCCATGACCCGGCACATGCTTGGTCTGTTCAATGGACAGCCCGGGGTACGGTTGTGGCGTCGCACGCTGAGCGAAAAAGGTCCGAAACCTGGCGCCGGTCTGGAGGTTCTCGACGAAGCGCTGGAAGCGATTTCGCTGCGCGAGGTTGCTTGTTGATTTCCGCGCCAGCGCGTAGCGTGAGTGCCTGCAATAAAGGGGAATGCAATGGCAGGATTACTGGATCTACTGGCCGGGCCACAGGTGCAGCCAGCCAAACAACAACTCGGTCAACAATTTGGTCTCAACGAGGACATGACGCAGAAGGCAATGGCGGCGCTGATTCCCGCGCTGGCGGCCGGGCTGAAGTCAAACGCTGGCAAGCAAGGCGGCGCCGAGGCCTTGCTGGAGGCGCTCAACAAGGGCTCGCATGGTCGCTATCTGGATGAGCCTGAACGGCTCGGGCGGCCTGAGACCCGCGATGAAGGCAATGGCATTCTTGGCCATTTGCTCGGCTCCAAGGAGGTCAGTCGCGCAGTGGCCAGCCGCGCCGCGGAGAAAACCGGCCTCGGCGATGACCTCCTCAAGCAGATGCTGCCCGTGGTCGCGACCATGGTCATGGGCTCGCTCGCCAAGAAAAGCGAGGAGCCGGATACGCTCTCGCAACTCGCCGGCATGTTGGGCGGCCAGGCTCAGGCCCCGCAAAAAAGCGGGGGACTTGGGGGATTGCTGGGCGGTCTGTTCGGGGGTTCGCAGAAGCCTCAACCTGCGCAGAAGGACGGAATGGGCCTGCTCGGCGCCTTGTTCGATGCCGATCGCGATGGCTCCGCCATGGACGATATTTTCGACATGGTGCTGAAACAGCGCCGTTAGACGACCAAACTCAGTCACATGATGAAGCGCCCGGGCCTTTTGCTCCGGGCGTTTTGCTGTCTGTGAGGCCTGCCTCATGGTCGTCCTTTCCCCGGGTGAGGGCTTGCCGTTCGCGTAAACGTCCATACTGTCGGGGTCATAAACGTATCGGACAAGGAGACTGCCATGATTGGTGTCGTCGCGACCCTGGAGATCCAGGATGGAAAACAAGCGGATTTCGAAGCCACTGCCAAAGACCTGATGGCGAAGGTGAAAGCGAATGAGCCAGGGTGCCTGACCTATCAGCTCTACAAGGCCAAAGGCTCAGACACGACGTACATTTTCATGGAGCAGTATGCTTCTGGCGAAGCCCTCGCGGCACATGGCCAGACCGATTATTTCAAGGCCGCTCAGCCAAGCCTCGGCGCGTGCCTCGCAGGTGCCCCGAAAATCGATATGTACGACATCGTCGAATAGGACATTCAGATGGATCTCTCATTTACACCCGAAGACCTCGCCTTCCAAAAGGAAGTCCGCGACTGGATCGCGGAGAATTACTCGGATGATCTGCGCCGCCGCAATGCGCTGTCCAAGACCAATTATCTGGACAAGGAAGGTATGGTCGAATGGCAGAAGAAGCTCGATGACCAAGGCTGGTTTGTCGTAAACTGGCCGGAAGAATATGGTGGTCCGGGCCTGACGGCGAGCCAACGCTATATCCTCAATATGGAAATGTCGGCGGCCGGGACGCCAGCCACCACACCAATGGGCAAATCCATGGTCGCGCCGGTGATCATGGCGTTTGGCAATGACAAGCAAAAGGCTGAACACCTGCCCAAGATCAAACGCACCGACATCTGGTGGTGTCAGGGTTATTCCGAGCCAGGCTCCGGGTCCGATCTCGCGTCCCTGCAAATGAGCGCTGTGCGCGATGGCGACGAATATGTGCTGAATGGCTCCAAGATCTGGACGACGCATGCGCAATGGGCCGACTGGATCTTCTGCCTGGTGCGAACGTCGAAAGAAGGCAAGCCGCAGGAGGGCATCAGCTTCCTGATTTTCCCCATGGATCTTCCCGGGATTTCGATATCCGCCCTGCCGACTCTTGATGGGCCGACTGAGAACCAACAGGAGATCAATCAGGTCTTCTTCGAAGATGTCCGCGTCAAGATCGATGACGCGCTGATCGGCGAAGAAAACAAAGGCTGGACCTATGCGAAATACCTGCTGCAGTTCGAACGCGGCAATGCCTATGCGCCGGGTCTGAAAAGCATGCTGTCCAAGACCAAGAAGCTGGCCAGCGTCGAGCAATCGAATGGCGAACCCCTGATCAAGGATCCGGATTTTGCGCGCAAGATTGCGGCGATGGAAATCAAGATCGAGTCGCTGAACGCCACCGAACTTCGGATCTTCTCGGCGCTCGCCGCCGGGCAAGGCGTCGGGCCGGAAAGTTCGATGCTGAAATGCGCCGGATCTGAAGTCCAGCAAGAGATCACCGAACTGTCACTGGAAGCGGTTGGCGGCTATTCCGCGCCCTTCGTTCAGGACATGTTTGCTGTGGCGCGATCGGGTGCCAATAGCGACCTCGCAACGCCGGAAGTCGCCGCCACCGTGGCGCCGAGATATTTCAACTATCGCAAGGCATCGATCTATGCCGGATCGAACGAGATCCAGCGCAACATCATGTCAAAGATGGTGCTCGGGCTTTAGTCCGCGCGGTTGCAATGTGAGCGGGCCGTCAAAGAAGCCCGCCGCACTTTCAAGGAGGACACATGGCGGACGCATCGGCGCCCAAAGCCGGTATTTGGACCAAGATCGCTTACGGCTCGGGCGCCGCGGCGAATGGCATCCGGAACAATGGTTTCGAGTATTTTCTGCTGTTCTATTACAGCCAGGTTCTAGGGGTCGATTCAGCGCTGGTCGGCGCGACCTTGATGATCGCCTTGTTCGTGGACGGGCTCTCTGATCCGATTGTGGGCTATTGGTCGGACAATCTGAAAACACGATGGGGTCGGCGCCATCCGTTCATGTATCTGGCCATCATTCCGGTGGCCGTTTCTTATGTCATGGCCTGGAATCCGCCGGCAGGCCTGACCGGCAACGCGCTGTTTCCTTATCTGTTGATGATCACGATCGTCGTGCGCGTCTGTTACACGTTCTATGAAGTGCCGAGCAGCGCGCTGGTGGCCGAACTGACCGATGATTATGACGAGCGCACTTCCTTTCTCTCATTCCGTTATGTGTTCGGGTGGACCGGTGGGGTCGCCATTGCGGCCTACACACTGGCCTTCCTGCTCGTCGAAACCGAGACCTATGGCAGCGGTTTTCTCAATATCGATGGCTATCGCCGGTACGGAACAATTGCGGCCATTGCGATCGTTGCGTCCATGCTGCTTTGCGCGGTCGGAACGCACCGGCATATTCCCAATCTGCGCAAACCTCCTGATAGCGGGCAAATTACGCTGGGCCGGGTGTTTCGCGAGATTGGCGAGAGCCTTTCGAGCACGTCGTTTCAAGGCTTGTTCTTCGCGGCCTTGTTCGGATTCATGGCGGCCGGCGTCGCGGCGTCTCTCAACTATTACATAAATGGCTTCTACTGGGAGTTCACGACGGCCCAGACCAGCTTGCTGACCGTGTCGGTGTTCGCCTCAGCCGCGATCGCGCTGGTGCTCGCCCCGCTGGTGTCAAAACGCCTCGGTAAGAAACGTGGTGCCATTATCATTGGCGCGGTGGCGTTTTCCGTTGCGCCAATGCCGGTGATGTTGCGATTGATCGGGGTCATGCCGCCCAATGGCACCGACCTTCTGTTCGGTATCATTCTCGGTGTGACGGTAATCGATGTGGCCTTGATCATCACCTATCAAATCATCTCGGCCTCGATGATCGCCGATATCGTGGAAGAGAATGAGCTGAAAACCGGTCGCCGGTCAGAGGGGATCTATTTCGCCGGGATCAGCTTCATGCGCAAACTGGCGCGAGGCAGCGGTCTGTTCATCGCTTCGATCGTGCTGGCAGCGGCAGAACTCTCGCGAAATATTCAGCCTGGAGACGTTCCAGTCGAGACGCTTCAAATGCTCGGTGCGGGATATGCGTTCGGGCTGCTGGCGCTGTGGAGTACCGCAATTGCTTTCCTGTTCCGCTATCAGATCTCGCGAGAGGATCACGAGGCCAATCTGCAGGCGCTCAAGCAAAACCGCGAGACTGTCAGCAAAGTTGAGTAAACCCGTCACCCTGTTAGGGCTAAAGGCGGAGGCAGCTGATGGACCTCTGCAAAACCAGTTGGAGTTCAGATGACAAGCACTGCGAGCGCGACGGGATCGAAGCCCGGATTGTTCACGCGTATAGCATATGGCGTTGGGGGCGCCGCAGGCGGAATCAAGAATAACGGGTTCGATTACGTCCTGTTGCTGTTTTACAGCCAGGTGCTGGGATTACCCGGATTGTGGGTGGCGGCCGCCATTTGGATCGCGCTGATCGTCGATGCCGTCTCTGATCCGGTTGTCGGCTATTGGTCGGATAATCTCAGATCCAGCATGGGGCGGCGACATCCTTTCCTCTATGCTGCAGCTCTTCCGGCGGCGGTGGCTTACTTCTTCGTCTGGAACCCGCCGGCCGGTCTTGAAGGGCAGCCGCTTTTCGCCTGGCTGCTGACACTCACCATTATCGTGCGGGTGGGGTACACCTTGTTCGAGGTCCCGAGCCTCAGCCTGTCTGCTGAGCTGTCGCAGGATTATGATGTTCGCACATCGCTGATGTCGTTTCGGTATTTCTTTGCCTGGGTCGGGGGACTGACCGTCCAGGTCATGCTGTTCGCGGTGTTCCTGCAGCCAAGTGAGGGCGATCCGCAGGGGTTTTTCCACTTGCCCGGCTGGAACCTGTACGGTCTCGTCGGAGCCTCGTGCATCCTGGTCGCCATCCTGATCACGGCGTTTGGAACCCACCACCGCATCCCGCATCTGAAGAGCCCACCGCCGGAGCGGGATCTGACCATTGGCAAGATCTTCGGAGAAATCTGGGAAACGCTCTCGAATCCATCCTTCCGCGCGCTTTTCGTGGCCACCTTGTTCGGTCTTCTGGCCACCGGAATTTCGGCGACGTTGAACCAGTATATCAATGGCTTTTTCTGGAACTTCACAGGCGACCAGATCGCGGTCTTGACGTTCGCCGTCTATCTCTCTGCGATCATGGCTCTGGCTCTGGCGCCTCTGGCAGGGCGTATCTGGGGGAAAAAGCGCGCGGCGATTGCGATCGGGATCATGGCGTTCACGCTGGCGCCGGCTCCGGTTTTTGCACGCCTCCTGGGGCTCTTGCCTGCGAATGGAACGCCGGAGTTGTTCTACATCATTCTGGTTATCACCGTCTTCGATATCGCCCTGATCATCGCTTACCAGATGCTGGCCGCGTCAATGGTGACGGACATTGTTGAAGAGAGCGAGCTGCAAACCGGACGGCGCTCTGAAGGAACGTTCTTTGCGGGCATCACCTTTATCCGCAAACTGTCTCAGGGTGTGGGCGTGATGACGGCCTCCCTGATCCTGGCTTTCGCAGCAATTGCACCGGGGGTCCGGCCCGAAGAAGCGAGCGGCGACTCCGTCGCGCGGCTTGGATTCGGGTATGCGGCGACGTTGCTGACGGTCTGGATGCTGATGTTGCTCGCGATCTCGTTCTACAAGATCAGCCGGGAAGATCATGCGAAAAATCTGGCGATGCTGGCCGGAAAAGACTTCGAATAAGGTCGAATTGCCGTTCAAAAACAGACATCTAACTGAAATGTCATATCTGCCCAATTGCCTCCGCCAGCGCGCCGGAATAGAGCCATATTCATGATCTATACAAACTCTATGACAAAACACGTATCCAAGCTTCTGGTCGCCGTGGTCTTCGTCCTGGTGGCCCTGGTCGTGCTGCTTGTGAGCCCGCTTTATGGCTCGGCCAAGGCCCAGGGATTCTGGGAAAAAGCTGTGCCCGAAACCCAGGCGCAGATCGAACTGTCCTACGCACCGCTCGTGAAAGACGTCTCACCTGCCGTGGTCAATGTTTACACCAAGAAGACCGTGCAGCGCCGGGCCTCGATCCAGGAAATGATGTTCGGTAACCGTTTCGGCGGATCGCGCACGCAAAGCTCTCTCGGGTCCGGTGTGATCATGGGAGATGAGGGCATCATCGTGACCAACAATCACGTCATTGACGGCGCAGATGAGATCGTCGTGGTTCTGGCCGACCGTCGCGAATACCCGGCCGAATTGATCCTCGCTGATGAACGGACCGATCTCGCCGTGCTGCGCGCCGACGTCGAAGGGGCCGAGCTGCCGACGCTCGATTATGCCGATACACGCGGCGTGGAAGTGGGCGACCTCGTGCTCGCCGTCGGGAACCCGTTCGGGGTGGGTCAGACCGTGACAACCGGGATCATTTCCGCCACGGCGCGAACCGATGTCGGCGTCTCCGATTATGCCTTCTTCCTGCAGACCGATGCGGCCGTGAATCCAGGCAATTCAGGCGGCGCGCTGGTGAACACGCGCGGCGAGCTGGTAGGCATCAATACAGCCATCTTCTCGCGCTCCGGCGGCTCCAACGGGATCGGCTTTGCGATCCCGTCCGAAATGGTGCGACGGGTGGTCGACGCGGCCGTCAATGAAGGCACGATCGTCCGTCCCTGGCTCGGCCTGAAAGGCCAATCTGTGACCTTTGACATCGCCAAGGCGCAGGGGCTTGATCGCCCGCTCGGCGTGATCGTTTCCGAGGTCTATGAGGATGGTCCAGCCGACCAGGCAGGGCTGCGCCGCGGCGACCTGGTCCTGACGATTGATGATCGGGAAGTGTTCGATGAGCGCGGTCTGAAATTCCTTGCCGCCACGAAATCGCCGGGCGAAGACGTGGCGCTCAAGGTTCTGCGTGGGGGCACGGAACAAGTCATTCTGACCCGCCTGGCGCCCCCGCCCGGAGCAAGCGAAGCCGAGCGTATCCTGCTCGACGGACGTCACCCCTTCGCCGGTGTCGAAGTCGTCGAGCTTTCGCCGCGTCTGGCTGAAGAGATTGGCTATGCTGACTCTTTTGCCAGCGGCATAATCGTCACCCGCATGTCACGCCGAGCCTATCGTATGCGTCTCTTCCAACCGCGCGACATCATCACCAAGATTGATGGCCAGCCGATCGAGACGCTGGATGATCTGAACAATGCACTGGATCGGCCCGCCGGGCGCTGGGACATTGAGATTGAACGTAACGGGCGCAAGATCAGCGGCAGCGTCACGGTCTAGACCGGGCGATGATCTATGATGTGCATGTAACAGCCCATCACTGAACCGCGTCCGACGGCCCGCTTGATCGATCTCGAATGGGTGCTCGAGGGCCGATTTGTTCATTATATGTTCTTGAAATCCGCAGCGAAAGCTGGCAGGCCTTGTCTTACCAAAAGGGGAATGCGCAGCTAAGCCAGACACCATGACCGATTTGTTCGCTGCATCCGATCTGTCGCAAGATGCGCCGCGCCCATTGGCCGACAAGTTGCGACCCGCCGCATTGTCCGAAGTGGTCGGGCAGGATCATTTGCTCGGTCCAGACGGCGCGCTTGGCCGGATGCTGTCGAATGGACAACTCTCGTCGATTATCCTGTGGGGGCCACCTGGGGTCGGGAAAACCACGATTGCGCGCCTTCTCGCCCAGGAAACCGACCTTCATTTTGAAGCCATTTCAGCGATCTTCTCCGGCGTGAAAGATCTTCGCGCTGTGTTTGAAGCCGCGCAGCGCCGCCGTGATCTCGGGCAGGGGACGCTGCTCTTCGTCGATGAGATCCATCGCTTCAATCGCGCCCAGCAGGATGGCTTCCTGCCTTATGTCGAGGCCGGGACGGTGACGTTGGTCGGTGCAACAACCGAGAATCCGAGCTTCGAACTGAACGGTGCCTTGTTGTCGCGCTGCGCGGTTCTGGTCCTCAACAGGATCGATACCGAGGGATCTGCGCACCTCCTGGAGCGGGCGGAAACCGAGATGCGGCGTGCACTGCCGCTCGAGGAGCGCGCGCGCCAGGCATTGATCGATATGGCGGATGGGGATGGGCGCTATCTGCTCAATCTTGCCGAACAGGCGTTCACGCTCGCAGATGACGGGACACAGCTCAGCGTCGAGCAGCTTTCCCAGGCGCTCCAGAAACGCGCCCCCGCCTATGACAAGGATCGTGAGGAGCATTACAATCTGATTTCCGCCCTGCACAAATCCGTGCGCGGCTCCGACCCGGATGCGGCGCTCTACTGGTTTGCGCGGATGATTGAAGGCGGCGAGGATCCGCTCTTCATCGCCCGTCGTCTTGTCGTGATGGCGAGCGAGGATATCAGCCTCGCCGACCCGACGGCCATGATGGTGGCCGGAGAAGCAGCGCGGGCATTCGAGCGGCTCGGCGAACCGGAGGGTTTGATCCCACTGGCGCATGCAGTGGTCCATCTCGCGACAGCGCCGAAATCGAACGCGTCCTATATGGGGCTGAAACGGGCTCGCGCCGCGGCGCGCGAAACCGGCTCCTTGACGCCGCCCAAACACATTCTCAATGCGCCAACCAAGATGATGAAAGAGCAGGGCTATGGCGACGGTTATGAGTATGACCATGACGCTGATGGCAGCTTCTCCGGACAGGACTATTTCCCCGATGGCATGGAGCGGGTGGAATTCTACACACCAAAGGGGTTAGGGCGCGAAGGCCCCATTGCCGAGCGTCTGGCCAAATGGCGCGCGATCCGAAAGTCAAAGGCATAACATTGAATGAGCGAACGCCCCTGCAGATCAGCAATCGCGACGCACGACGTTTGTGGCTGGAGGCGCAGGGCCTCGCCGCGACACCAACCGGCAGGCTGGATCTTGATGGGCTGATTCAAAAGCTCGGCTTCGTGCAATTGGATACGATTCAAGTCGTGTCGCGGGCCCATCACCATATCCTGTGGAGCCGCAACCAGAATTATCGCGAGCGCATGTTGAACCGGCATCTTGCCGATCACCGCCTTGTCTTCGAACACTTTACCCATGATGCATCAGTTCTGCCCATGGCGTTCTATCCCATGTGGCAAAGGCAGTTTCGGCGCCTGGAAGAGAAAGTCCGGCGATGGGAATGGCATCGGGGAATGCTCGGTGCCGACGGGCGTAATGCGATCAAGGACCGCATTCGCGAAGAGGGCCCGCTCTGCACCAAGGCGTTCGATACAAAGGTCCAGGGTGAAAAGAAAATGTGGGCCCGTCCGCCGCATAAGCTGGCGCTCGACTATATGTGGTATGCTGGCGAGCTTTCGACCTCCCACCGCGAGAATTTCACCAAGTTCTATGACCTCAGCGAGCGGGTCATTCCGGGACATTTGAGGGAACATGTACTGTCGGATGAAGATCAGATCGACTGGCTCTGCCGCGGCGCGCTTGAACGCATGGCGTTTGGCAGCGAAGGCGACATCCAGCGTTTCTGGGACGCCGTCAGCAATGCCGAAGCGAAGGGTTGGGCGGCGCAGAATGCGTCGGGATTGGTGCCGGTGGAAATCGTTTGCGCAGACCGGTCCAAGGTCTGCGTTCTGGCGCCGCCTGACATCGAGCAGCGTTTGTCGGAAGCCGCCGCGCCCACGTCCCGGTTGCGCATTCTCAATCCCTTTGATCCGGTCATCCGCGATCGCGCTCGGTTGAAGCGCCTGTTCGGGTTCGACTACACGGTCGAGATGTTCGTTCCAGCGGCCAAGCGGCAATGGGGGTACTATGTCTATCCGCTGCTGGAAGGCGATCGTTTTGTCGGTCGGATCGAGATCAAGGCGGATCGGAAAGCAGGTGTCCTCAGTGTCCTGCGTCTCTGGAAGGAATCGAAGGTGACGTGGACGCCCACGCGTGCCGAAAAGCTCGACGCGGAGCTTGCGCGTATGGCGCGCTTTGTGGGGTTGGACCAAGTGATCTGGCGTGATCAGGCAGCCACGGACTTGCTTTGAATTCTGCCTCCATTAGGTCTGTTTCCAGACTAGAGGAGTTCCAGAATGATCCGTTTCGGAATGGCAGGTGCGGCAATCCTGGCGATGAGCGCCTGTGCGCCGCAATTGGACGGTGCAGGCAGCGATATTTCGGTTCAAAGTCCCCCGGACGCAGGCGTTCTCATTTCGAGTGATGTCAACGCGTTTCACGACTCGATCGCCGTCTTTGATAGTCACCTGGATACACCCGCCTTGTTCCATACCGAAGACTACCTGTTTACCGAACGCGGCAGCTGGGAAGAAGACGGCACGCATGTCGATCTGCCCCGCATGAACGAAGGCGGTCTGGATGGCGGTTTCTGGGTGATCTTCACGCGCCAGGGCCCGCTCGACGAGGCCTCTTATGCCGCCGCCCGGACGCATGGCCTGATGCGGCAAACCGCGATCCGCGAGTTTGCGGCCAAATATAATCAGGACGTGGCCCTGGCGTTCAGCGCCGAGGATGCCGAACGCATCGTTGGCGAGGGCCGGAAAGTCGTGTTCCAGAGCATGGAAAATTCCTATCCGCTCGGTCTCGATGTGTCCTTGCTGGAGCATTTCTATATAGGCGGCCTGCGCATGATTGCGCCGGTGCACTTTGCCAACAATCAGTTCGCCGACAGCGCCACCGATATCAATCAGATTTATGACGGACTCAGCCCGCTTGGTGAGGACCTGGTGCGTGAGGCCAATCGGCTCGGCCTGGTCCTCGATGGCAGTCACGCCTCGGATGCCACCGTGCGCGACATGATCGCCCTGTCGACCACGCCTATCATCCTGTCCCACACCGGCGCAAAAGCCATCTACGACCATCCACGCAATATTGATGACGCTCTGTTGCTCGAGTTGGCGGCGGCGGGCGGCGTGATTCAGATGAACATTTTTAGCGGCTATCTTGAAGCCCTGATGCCGTCGCCAGAACGTCAGGCGGCGCTCGACGTGTTCAACCAGACCTATGGCGCAAGTCCGGCTGGACTCGAGGACGAGGCCCTGGCGGCCTGGTTCGCGGCGCGTCAGGAACTGGATCGGGATTTCCCGCGTCCGCGCTCGACCTATGAGAAGTTCATGGAGCATACATTTCACGTCCTCGATCTGATCGGTCCGGACCATGTCGGCATCAGCGGTGACTGGGATGGCGGCGGCGGCGTTGACGGCATGAGCGATGTCTCCATGCTGCAGAAGATCACGCGTGATTTGCTCGCGGCGGGATATACGCATGAGGATGTTGCGAACATCTGGGGCGGCAACATGCTGCGGCTCGTCCGCGCGGCAGACGAGGCACGTACGTCTGAGCTGATTTCACCGGATATCCTCAACTAGCGTATGGAATGGCTGACGATCACGCCGCCCATAGTCGCGATCATTGTCGCGGTCTGGACGCGTAATGTGTTCTGGGCCCTCGGATTGGCCATCTGGCTCAGCGAGACCATCATTGCCGGCTTCAATCCATTCATGGGTGCTCTGGGCGGGATCGATCGGGCTGTGGGTGTTTTCGACAGTCCGTACAATACCCGCGTCCTGCTCTTCTGCCTGATCATCGGCGCATTGATCGTCTATATGCACCGCTCCGGCGGGATCAGTGCCATGGTCGAGCGGTTGCAGAATTCAGGTTTCGCCTCAACGCCGCGCCGCGCCAGTCTGGTCACTGCGATTTGCGGCGTGCTGATTTTCGTCGAAACCAATATCAGCCTGCTGACCACCGGGATTCTCGGGCGGCCACTTTTTGACAAGCTGAAAATTAGCCGGGAGCGGCTTGCCTATATTATCGATTCAACCTGTGCGCCCGTCAGCGTGCTGATCCTGTTCAATGGCTGGGGCGCCTATCTGCTCGGCCTGCTGAACGAGAGTGGCGTGGATGGGGCGACGGGCGTGCTGATGGCCACGATCGGCTTGAACTTCTATGCCTGGATCACCTTGCTGGTGGTCTTCTTTACCGTGTTCTCAAACCGTACTTTCGGGCCCATGGCTGCGGTCGAGCAGGCCGGGTCGAAGACCGTCGCTTCGTCCGGGACGGGCATGTTCAATGAAGCCCCTGCGCCCGCCTCGAAAGCGATCTATATGGCGCTGCCTCTTCTCGTCATGATTGGCGGAACCATTGCCTTCATGCTGTGGACCGGAAATGGCGATATTCGCGAAGGCTCTGGTGCGCAGGCCATTCTTTGGGCGGTGATCCTGGGCACGGTCGTCGCCTTCTTCTGTCTCGCTCACTCTCGCCGCGCCAAGGGTGAGTTGCTGGACATCGGGTTCAAGGGGATGGGTGATCTGCTGCCGGCCGTGACCATGATCTACATGGCGCTGGTGCTCGGTGCGAGCCTCAATGCGGTCGGCATGCGCGATTTTATTGCCAGCATGGCATCGAGTTTCCCGGCGCCCTGGACCATCCCTGCCATTCTCTTCGTCGCCGCCGGTATCACCTCCTTCACCGCAGGAACGAGCTGGGGCACATATGGTATTCTTGTGCCGGTGGCGGTGCCTCTGGCCATAGGGGCGGGCGTGCCTTTGCCGCTGGCGGTCGCCGCCGTCATGGGCGGCGGTGTCTTCGGGGACCATTGCTCGCCCATTTCCGATACCACCATCATCGCCTCGCTGGCGTCCGGCTGCGATCACATGGAGCATGTGCGCACGCAGCTGCCATACGCGCTGTTCGGCGGCATTCTGGCGACCGGATTGTACCTGATGGCAGGGCTTGCAGCTTAGCCCAGAACTTCTTCCAGGAAGTCCTTGCACGCGGCAAAGCTGCGGCGATCAGCTCCCGCATCATAGACGGTTCCGAAATCCGGATTGTTGGCCCCGGGATTGGTGAAGGCGTGCATTGTGGCGCCATAAGCATGCAGCTGCCAGTCCGCGCCTGCGGCAGTCATCTCCTTTGAGAAGTCCATGACGTCGTCCGGCGTGGCCATCGGGTCTTCCCATCCGTGCAGGGCCAGGACTTTAGGCTCGATCTTGTCCGCGGTGTTGTCTGGTGCCCCAAACAGGCCGTGAAAGCTGACCACGCCCTTCAGCGCCATGTTGGTTCGCGCCATGTCGAGGACGCTGAGGCCACCAAAGCAGAAGCCGATCGCAGCTGCATTATCGGTCCCCGCTTCTGTCTTGGCGACGTCGAGCGCGTGCGAGAGGCGAGACTGGAGTTCCGGTCGGTTGCTGGCGAGCGGCGTCATTAGCGCTTCGCATTCTTCATTCGTCTCGCCGCGCTGGCCCTTGCCGTAAACATCCATGGCGAATGCGGCGTATCCCCATTCTGCCAGCAGTTCAGCTTTGCCTTGTTCAAACTCGGACTGCCCCCCCCAGGCATGCGCGACCACGACCACGCCTTTCGGGCTGCCCTCAGGCATGGCAAGGAATCCTTCATAAGTCTGGCCGTCTTGCTGATAATCTACGATCCGGGTGGTCACGGTCATCTTTTTGCTCCTTGTTGTCTCGAAGTCCCAGAGTTGTTTAGCGAAGAGGGCCCGTGTTTCAAGACTTGCCAAGGGGAAAGGGGCAACGCACAGACAATGCATGACTTGCGTACTCATAGATTGTGATCCGGGACTGGATGATGCGGTCGCCTTGTTGGCGGCTTTTGGCGGGACAGCGCTGGACGTTCGCGCGATTACGACGGTGGCGGGAAACGTCAAAGGACCGCAGACCGCAGAGAATGCCCGCATCGTGCGTGAGATCGCTGGGCTTGATACCCGCATCCCTGTCTGTGCAGGCGCCCCGCGTCCGCTCTTGCGAGATCCGGTTACGGCGGAGGATTTTCATGGCAGCACGGGACTGGGCGATATTCCCTTTCCCGCGCCCCAGCATGCCTTATCCGACCAGCATGCGGTCAACATGATCATCGAAACCTGCGCCGCCGCCGCCGCGGATCCCGTGACCCTGATTGTCACTGGACCGATGACCAATGTGGCACTGGCCTTGATCATGACCCCTCAGATCGCGGACGGGCTCAAGGAAATCGTCCTGATGGGCGGCGCTGATCGTGAGGGCGGGAACATCACGCCTTTCTCGGAGTTCAATGTGTTCGCCGATCCGCACGCCGCGGCCGTCGTGTTCGAGTCGGGACTGCCCATCCGCTGTCTCAGCCTGGATGTGACCCATGGTGTACGCGCCACGCCTGAGCGCCTTGATATGATCGGCGCGATCGAGACCGACCAGGCGCAGGTCGCGGCGCAGTTCCTTGAGGCGTCCTGCAAGCTTGAATTCTCGGCCAATGGCGCGCGGGACGCGCCGTTGCATGACCCAAGCACGATCATCGCCGTGACCCGGCCGGATCTGTTCACCGGGCGCCGCGCTCGTGTCGAGGTCGTGACCGAACCTGGCGAACAGTTTGGACGAACCCTCCCGCACTTTGATGATGACGGCCCTGTCCTGTGGTACGAACATGCCGACAGTGATGGTGTGTTCGACGAACTTGGGCGCCTGTTGGGAGAGTTTGAATGAGTGTCACGATCGGCGTTGTCGGGTCGGTTAATCTGGACCTGGTCGCAAGCGGCGCGCCATTGCCGCAAGCCGGCGAGACGGTCACCGGCGCGCGATTCGCGCAACATCCTGGCGGCAAGGGGGCCAATCAGGCGCTGGCCGCGCGGCGGCTTGGCGCTGAAGTGCATATGATCGGCTGTGTTGGGGATGATGCCCTCGCAGAGGCAGCCCTGACCCTGCTTCGCCGTGATGGCGTCGATGTCTCGAATGTGATGAGCGAGCTGGGCACAGCGACCGGAGTGGCCCTGATCGCGGTATCTCCAGACGGAGAAAACCAGATCACTGTAGCAAGTGGTGCCAATAGCAGGGTTGGGCCGAGCGACGTTGCGGGCTTGCCCAAATGCGATGTCATTCTGACTCAGCTCGAAGTGCCGGTCACGGCGGTCGAAGCGGCCAGCCGGGTTGCGGCCGAGACGGGGGCCTTGATGGCAATCAATCTCGCGCCCGCCATGGGCGTGCCGCCGCAATTGCTGAAGGATGCGGACCTGCTGATCGTCAATGAAATCGAAGCAGAGTTTTACGGCGATGCCTTGCACGAGCGCGGGGGGCTGGTGGCATTGACACTGGGCGGGAACGGAGCCGCTCTGTTCAAGATGGGCAAGGAGATCGCACGGACATCCGCCTTCGATGTCGAGGTAGTCGACACAACCGGTGCGGGCGACACGTTCTGCGGCGCCCTGGCGGTGGCGTTGGCGGAAGGACAAGTGCCCGAACAGGCGCTGCGTTTTGCGTCAGCAGCTGCGGCTCTCGCGGTGACGCGTGCGGGCGCCCAGCCGAGCTTGCCAAAGCGCGAACAGGTCGAAGCCTTGCTGACGGAGCATTGATTGGGCGAGCTGCCGCTGACCCGCATCATTTTGCCTGAGACACGCCAGTCCGAGATTCGAGACGCGGTGCGATCGGCGCGCGGCATCGCGTTTGACGCCGCGCCGAGCCGGGTTGCCAGGCTTGAAGATGCCGAGGCGTTGTTTCGATTACTCTCAGATCCGGAGATCCACGGCCCCATCTACAATCTGCCCCGTCCGCTTACGGTCGAAACCGTGAGCGCCATGATTGCGCGCAATTTGAAGGCGCAGGCCGCGGGTGAGGGGTTGTTATTCCTGCGCTTTGACGAAACCGGCGACGTGCTTGGTTATTCAGAGTTCGAGATCTGGCCGGAATGGGGCGCAGGGGATCTCGGTGGCGCGCTGCGGCAGGATCAACAGGGGCGCCGCTCCGGCGTCGAGGGGGCAAAGCGTACGTTTGGCTGGATGTTTGAAGACCTCCAGCTGGAGTTGATTGTGGCGACCGGCGCGCTGGACAATATTCGCACCGCGCGCATGCTGGATGGGCTCGGGTTCGAGCGCAAGGGCGAGATTACCAACACGCGCGACGACGGTACGACGCGGCAATCGATTGTCTGGGAAGTCACACGGACGGAGTGGCGTCGCGCGCATCCTGCATCGGCCTAGGTCTTGATCAGGCCGATTTCCCGCAAGCGTTCCATCAGATAGTCCTGCGCGGTAATCGGGGCTTCGGCCTTGCCGCCTTCCTCGAGGCATTGTGGCAGCGCTTCGATCAGGACATCCTGATTGAAGTGCAGGAAGAACGGGGTGGAGTAGCGTGGGAACCTTGCCCGTTCCGGCGCCGGGTTCAGGACGCGGTGCGTCGTCGAAGGCAGGACGCCGCCCGTCAGGCGCTGCAGCATGTCTCCGCAATTGATCACCAGCGACCCGGCAGGTGGGTTCACGTCCAGCCATTCGCCAGAGCGATGCAGCGCCTGGAGGCCAGCTTCCTCGGCTCCCAGCAGAAGCGTGATCACGTTGATGTCTTCATGCGCTCCAGCGCGAACAGTTCCCTGCGGCGGCGGATTTTCCTGCGGCGGGTAGTGGAGCAGTCGCAGTATGGAGTTCCCGCTCTCAACCTTGTCGTCGAACCAGGTCTCCGGCAGGCCGAGATGCAGCGCAACGGCGCGCAGGAGCTGTGCCCCGAACTCATCCATCGCGGTGTAGAAATCGCGGGTCGCTTCATCGAATTCAGCCACTTCCGGAACCGTCGGTGTGTCTTTCATCGTCGCGCGATACGGGCTGTCTGCGGGCAGGGCGCGTCCGGTGTGCCAGAACTCCTTCTGGTCAGCGGCGGCGTTGCCCTTGGCGTTTTCAGTGCCAAACGGCGTGTACCCGCGCTGGCGACCGCCTGCTGCGTCATGATAGGTTTCTTTGACGGCTTCAGGCAGCTCGAAGAAGGCTTTCGAAGCGGCGATGGCGCGATCGATGACGCCCTGCTGGATTGGATGATCCGAGATCACGGCAAAACCGGTCTCGCGGAACGACCGTCCAAGGGCTTCGGAAAAGGCGGCTTTCTCATCAGGCCATTGCCTGAAGGAAATCGGGGTAAAGTACTCAGTCATGCCCCCTCTTACGCCCAGCCAAAAAAGAGGGGAAGTGCGGAACTTCCCCTATTGGTGTTTTTGATCGCATCCAGAGGACAGATCAGTAGGCCGGAATCGGTTCCGGCATTTGCCAGCGGCCGTCCTCGGTCTGGCAGACTTCTACCGGTTCGCGGATCACCGTATTGTCCGGCAACCGGGTCTCGCGGCGCACAGTCGTGCACTCGCGCTCGCTCGATTCTGATTCAGGCGCACCGTAAAGGTCGTCGTCGCCGGCATTCGGATAGTCCGGATAGGCAGGGCCGGGTGTTGGCGCGCTAACGGGACGCGGATAGGCCGGACCGGCTGATTGCTGTCTTTGAGGGTTCTCCCAGGCAGGTCCCGTCGGCGACCGGGTCGGCGCGTGTACGTCTGACATGCTGGACCCATAAGTGCGGCCCGAATAGGAGCTGCCCGTCTCATAATAGCCTGACGAATAGGTTGGCGCGCAATCGGTTGAGCTGCCTGCCAATTCGCTGCCGATCGCGGCTCCGGCAATCGCGCCGATCAGACCGCCAGCGATTTCAGCCCCGTCATCTCCGCGGTCATGATAGTAGCCACGGCGATATCCGCGATACCCTCGATGCCCGCGATAGCCACGGTAACCTCTGTATCCGCGATAGCGATGATAGCCATTGTCGGGCTCCAGCTCGCCGCCAATTGCAACACCGATCAGTCCACCTGCGACGGCGCCAACCAGGCCACCGGCCAGGCGATCGCTGTCTTTCTGCTTTTCGCAGGCGACACTGGCAACACTGGGTTGTGGGCCGTGATAGCTGCCATATCCGCCATTATGATTGTGGTCCGCCATGGCCGCGGGTGCCAGGCAGAAGGCGGCAGCAGCAGTGATAAGACTGGCTCGGATCATGGAAGATCTCCTGTTTCGCGAGACGCACCCGCCCATTCTTTGGCCACGCTGCCTGAACCAGTCTGAACGGAACCTGAAGGCGTCGGGCGTATTGTGTACTGGACGTTACGGACCGTGGCGCCCATGTTAGGCGTATGGGAGTATTGAAAAACGCCTTGAAAACCGCCGGTCGCGCCAGATACACCGCAGCGCAAGGGCTGCGCGCGGCCTGGTATGGCGGTCAATACGCCCTCGCACGGCGACAGTCGGCCGGGTTCAATCGGCCTGGGGAGCCCGTTTTCAAGCCCGAGAACAAGCCGGACACGGCGGCGCTGCGATCTGCCTATTTCGACCTGTTTCGTCAGGACCGGGCAAATGTCGAAGCGGGAGTGTACCCTGATCCGGTCCGTCACGATATGCGCTTGCGCGACGCGCCCAAATCCGTGCGCCGGGCGCGGGCATTCTTGCAGGATGTCAGCGAGGTCGACCGTCGCCGCCTGGATCGAGATGGAACGGAGGTACGCGCCCATGATGCCGCCGATCCGAAACGGTTCCCGACCTATTATCGGCAGAACTTTCATTATCAGACCGATGGCTGGCTGAGCGAAGACAGCGCCGAGATCTATGATCATCAGGTCGAAGCGCTGTTTACCGGGGCCGCAGATGCCATGCGCCGTGCGGCGTTGGCGGAGCTGGTGCGCGAGGTGCGTGGTCGCGATCAACGGCACACGAAAGTCCTTGATCTGGCCTGCGGAACTGGCCGGTTCATGGCGCAGACGCTGCGGGCCTTGCCGCGCCTGAAGCTGACGGGCGTGGATCTCTCACCACCTTACGCGCAAGCGGCGCGCAAAGCGATCCGGCGCTGGCCTCAAGCTGACGTCGTTGAAGGTATGGCGGAAGCCTTGCCGTTCGAGGACGAGCAGTTCGATCACCTGATCTCGATCTATCTGTTCCACGAATTGCCTCCCCGCATTCGCCCGAAAGTCATTGCCGAAGCCGCCCGCGTGCTCAAACCAGGTGGAGCCTTCATCATCGCGGACAGTTTGCAATTCGGCGATGATGACGGCCTGGATGGGTTCCTGGAATACTTCCCGGAAGGCTTCCATGAGCCTTATTACAAAGGCTACCTGAAATGGGCCTTTGACCCGCCCATGTCGGAGACTGGATTTGTTTCCGAACGACTCAATCTCGCCTTCCTGACCAAGGTCCGGGTCTGGCGAAAACAAGGATAGTGACCCATGTCTGACCGTAAACTCATGCTGATCACCGGCGCTTCGGCGGGCATTGGCGAAGAATTCGCCAAGCAATACGCAGAGCTTGGCTGGGATCTGGCGCTGACCGCGCGCCGGGCCGACCGGCTGGAAAAGCTGGCGCGCGACATGGAGGAAAAGTATCAGGTCTCGACACTGGTCATCAGCCAGGATCTCGCTCGGGCGAACAGTGTCGATACGATCCTGAAGGAAATCAAGGAAGCCGGACGACACGTCGATGGGGTCGTCAACAATGCCGGTTACGGCCTGCCAGGCACATTCTTCAATACCAAATGGAAAGACCAGGCTGCCTTCATGCGTGTGTTGTATACGGCGCCCGTGGAACTGACCCACAAAGTCCTGGGCGGTATGGCCGAGCGGGGCTTTGGCCGCATCATCAATGTCGCCTCGCTGGCAGGTTATACGCCCGGTTCGAACGGTCACACCCTGTATGCCAGCGTCAAATCGGGCCTGATCAAGTTTTCCGAAAGCATCCAGGCAGAAGCCGATGGGGCTGGCTATGAGAATGTTCATTGCACCGCCTTGTGCCCGGGTTTCACCTGGTCGGAGTTTCACGATGTGAATGGCACGCGTGAGTCGACCAATGAAATGCCGGACTGGATGTGGATGGAAGCCGCACCCGTGGTCGAGGCCGGAATTCGCGCCTGCGAACGCGGTCAGCCGGTCGTCGTGCCGGGCGCCGTCAACAAGGGACTGGCGACGCTCAGCAAGATCCTGCCGGAGCCCCTGGGCCGCGCGATGATCGGGGCGCAGTCCAAGCGCTTTCGCAGTACAGAGTAGCCGCTCCCTTGCGAGCGGACGAGAAGCGTCCTAGGTGACAGAAAACAATACGGAGTCTGAGCTTTGAGAGACCTCTTCTGGGCCCTGCACAGCTATTTCCTAGCGCCCGTCCTGACGATCTTTTTCTTTGCCTTGCTGGTCTATGTCATCCTGGGATGGCTGATGATTGGCGGTGTGGTCGATAATCGCAATCCGACGGTGCGGTCGATT
Organism: Hyphomonas sp. Mor2; assembly: GCF_001854405.1. GTDB lineage: Bacteria > Pseudomonadota > Alphaproteobacteria > Caulobacterales > Hyphomonadaceae > Henriciella. The sequence continues at coordinate 1,928,359 of NZ_CP017718.1, read as the reverse complement.
TATGGCTTCCTGTTCTCCATAATTGAGCCCGTGGCCCGGCCGATCCGGCGGTTTATTCCACCGATTGGCGGACTGGACCTGTCCATCCTCGTCGTCGCGCTGGCCATTCCTTTCCTGCGCGACTGGCTCATACCCCGTATCATTCTGGTCATCCCGGCCTAGGATTTTTTAGCTGCCCTACAGGTGACGAATCTCATGTCTCGCTCTAAAGGCGAGACATTGCAGCGGCGGTGCGCGCCCGTGCGCCTGCCCACCATGGGAGATTTGGGTCATGGCAGCTGAAATCATTTCCGGAAAAGAGGTGGCCGCCGATGTACGTGCCAGCGTGAAAGCAGCCGTCGACGGCCTGCCCGGGCAGCCGACTCTGGCGGTCGTTCTGGTCGGCGAAGACGCGGCGAGCCAGGTCTATGTCCGCAACAAGATCCGCCAGACCGAAGAGTGCGGGATGCGTTCACTGCATCATCACCTGCCCAAGGACGCGACCCAGTTCGAGGTCGAGAACCTGATCTCGGACCTCAACAATGATGATGAAGTCGATGGAATCCTGTTGCAGTTGCCTTTGCCCAAAGGGCTGAATGAAGCTGCCGCGATCGAAAAAATCGATCCGGACAAGGATGTGGATGGTCTGACCGAAACCAGTGCTGGTCGTCTCGTGCTCGGCAAGTCCGGCATGCGCCCCTGCACGCCAACGGGCTGCGTGATCCTGGCCAAACGTGCGCTGGGCGAAGATTTGACAGGTAAGCATGTCGTCGTGATTGGGCGCTCCATCCTTGTCGGCAAACCGGCGGCGCTCCTCTTTCTGGCAGAGAACTGCACGATCTCGATCGCCCATTCGCGCACGGCCGATCTCCCCGCCCTGTGCCGGGAGGCGGACATTGTCGTGCCCGCCGTCGGGCGTCCGGAAATGGTCAAAGGCGACTGGCTGAAGCCCGGTGCTTGCGTGATTGATGTCGGCATCAACCGCGTTCCGGCGCCAGAAAAGGGCGACGGCAAGACCAAACTGGTCGGGGACGCGGATTTTGACAGCTGCGCCGCAGTGGCCGGATCCATTACGCCCGTGCCAGGCGGTGTCGGGCCAATGACGATTGCCTGCCTGCTGCGAAACACCGTACTCGCCGCTTGTGCGCGGCGCGGCTGGGATGTTCCAGAAGGATTGTGAGCGACGAGGCCCCGCATACGCCTGAGCCAGAACCGTGGTTCTACAGGGTGAGGAAAACGCGCGTCTCGCCTGCGAACGGCATTGGAATGCTGGTATTGTGTGGGTCTATTGTCGGCATCGCCGGCAGCGTGCTCTTTGCCATTCGGAGTTTTCGGGGTGAGCATACGGCATGGGGCGTTTTCTCGATTATCGTTGGCGTCAGTGTGTTCTGCTTCTTGAACTGGGCCGTTGCGACCAAGTCGGCACCGCACCCGCTGGAGCGGAAGGACTGATGGCTCAGCCCTTCAATCTGCCGAGGTCCAGCCCGATAGAAACGCTCTGGACCGCCCAGTCCGGCCTCTGCGCCTTGTGCGAGAAGCCGATGCTGCGAAATCGGTTCGAGGCGCCCCATGCGCGCATCTGGGCGAAACATCGCGCCACGGTGGATCACATCATTCCGCGCTCGAAGGGGGGATCAGACGCGCTTGAAAACCTGCAGCTGGCGCACGCACGCTGCAACAAGATCAAGGGCAACAAACTCTAACTATTTGGCGATATCTTCCGGGATCGCCTGATCCATATTGCGGGCCGGTTCACAGCAAGGGCCGCCAACCTGTTTAGCTGGCACGCCAGCCACGGTGCATTTCTCTGGAACATCCTTCAGCACCACCGAGCCGGCCGCGACTTTGGCTTCATCGCCAATGCGGATATTGCCGAGTACTTTCGCGCCAACCGATAATAGGACGCCATTGCCGATCTTGGGATGGCGATCGCCGACCTCCTTGCCGGTTCCGCCAAGCGTCACGCCGTGCAGCAGCGAGCAATCATCGCCGACGACGGCGGTCTCACCGATCGTGATATCCGTGGCATGGTCAAGCATCACGCCTTTGCCGATCCGGGCGGCGGGGTGAATGTCGACGGCGAACAGTTCGCTGGCGCGGGACTGGAACTGGAAGGCCAGCGTTTCACGGCCCTGTTTCCACAAATGGTTGGCGACACGATAGGTTTGCAGGGCCAGGAAGCCCTTGAAGAAGAGAAAGGGTTGCAGCATGGAGCGGCAAGCAGGGTCGCGATCGAGGGTAGCCTGCATATCGGCTTCCGCGGCTTCGACGAGCGTATGATTGCTGTCATAGGCATTGGCGAACACCTGGCGCACTTGCTGGGCGCCCATTTCGGGGCCGGCGAGTTTCTCGGCAATGTGGAAGGCGAGGGCCTGGCAGATCGTCTCATGGCTGAGAATGGCGGCATCAATATAGCTGGCCATGGTCGGCTCATCGGCGGCGGCGGCGCGCGCTTCAAAGCGGAGTCGGGTCCATACCGGCGGCGGAGCGCCAATGTCAGGATTATGTTCCACCGATCCTATCCTCCAATCAGGTGTCAGATCTAAATGGAGTCTCAGACCGCCAAGATCAAGTCACACACGCGCGAGGGACGCGTCTCAGGCTTTCTTCTGGTGCAGGAACCGAATGGCAAACTCGCCGCTCACCGCGCGCACAACTTCGCCGCGCAGCGTGCCGACGCGCACCAGTTCGCCGACGACGGGCACAGGTCCATCAAATTCGAAGGCCGCGCCGGTCAGTGAAATATCGATCACCCGACATTGCAGCTTGGTGCCGTTCGCGCGCGTCACCAGAGCCGGGCCACCCCCGGCCTTGCGCGGCGCAGAGCGCTCATCGGAAAGATTGTATTTCTTGTGATTGAGCAACCAGATCAGGCGGTCGGACAGCTTGTCCTTCTTGTGATCGGAGGCTTTGAACGTCACCGCAAAGCCATCATCGGTATGCCGGACGACTTCACCAGAGACGCGGCCGAGATCATCGAAATAACAGACGACCGGAGCCCCGACTTCAGGGATGGCCCGCGCCTGAACAATCGCGCCGCCGCAAGACACATTGGCGGTCAGAAAAGTATGATCGGCGCCATCATGCAGGAAGCGGCCATTCAGGCTGAGCTCGACGCGCTTGTGGCGACGACGGTCCGGCTTGGTCCGAAGCGACGAGGCTGGGCTTTGAGGTTTTAGCAGTGCTGCACTCATGATGTCTCCCGAGATGTATACCGCGCACCGCCCGTTGCCGTATCCATTGACAATATGAGGCCCGGGTTCACAAATGGTTGAGATTCTCAGTAAATATCGCGGTAATTACCACGTCGAACACAGCATCGGGGCAGGACATATGAGTCAGAAAAAAGGCTTTGATTACATCATTGTAGGGGCAGGAAGTGCAGGTTGCGTCATGGCCAACCGGCTGAGCGAGGACCCGGATGTATCGGTCTGTCTGATCGAGGCTGGCAAGAAAGACAATTCCTTGCTGATCCGCATGCCTGCCGGGGTTGGCGGGCTGATCAAGGATGAGAACCCGCAAAACTGGGGGTTCTGGACGACACCACAAAAACACATGGAAGATCGCAAACTGTGGTGGCCACGCGGGCGTGGGTGGGGGGGATCCTCTTCGATCAACGGCATGATCTATATTCGCGGACATGCGCGTGATTATGATCAATGGCGCCAGACCGGCCTGACCGGATGGGGTTATTCCGACGTCCTTCCATACTTCCGCAAGTCCGAGGCGTATGAAGGCGGCGCAGACGCGTTTCATGGTGGCGAGGGGCCCCTTCGTGTCACAGAAAGCCCGCTGCAGGATTCGATCTACGACATGTTCGTGAATGCTGGCCGTGAGGCGGGCTATCCGATCACGCAGGACTTTAACGGAACCCAACAAGAAGGGTTTGGACCTTATCAGCGCACCATTTTCGAGGGGGAGCGATGGAGCGCTTCGTTTGCCTATCTCCGTCCGATTTTGAAAGAGCGTGAAAACCTCACCGTCATGTCGACCGCTCTGGTTTCCCGCGTACTCTTCCGGGGCGGTAAGACGCACGGCGTCGAGATCGTCGCCAAAAAAGGGGCTGAGCCGGAGACGATTGTTGCCGATCGCGAAGTGATCCTTTGCGCCGGCGCTGTCCAGTCGCCGCAGATCCTGCAGCTTTCAGGGATCGGGCCGGCTGACGAGATTCAAAAGCACGGTGTGACCTGCGTCGCCGATTCTCCGAATGTGGGGGCGAACCTGCAGGACCATCTTGATGTCACCGTCATTCACGAGATGACGCAAAAAGCCTCGGCCTATTCCAAGCAGGCCGGACTGAAGAAACTCGCAGTCGGCGTGAAATATTTGCTGTCCAAGTCAGGTCCTGGGGCAGACAATTTCCTGCAGGCTGGGGCCTTCCTGAAAACGCGTGAAGGCCTCGACCGTCCTGACATTCAGTTGCACCTGGTCAATGCGATGATGCGCGATCATGGCAATTACGATTACAAGAAGGATGGGTTTACCATCCACTCCTGCCAGTTGCGGCCAGATAGCCGGGGTACGGTGCTGATCCAATCGAATGATCCATTTGATCACCCGCTGATCGACCCGAATTATCTCGCCACCGAGACAGACCGCGTCACGATGCGAGAATCCGTCAAGATGATGCGCGACATTGCTGGTCAGAACGCCTTGTCGCCTATTCGCGGCGCCGAAGCGCTGCCTGGCGCGAGTGTCCAGAGTGATGAAGAGATAGATGCCTTCATTCGCCAGTTTGGCGAGACCATCTACCATCCGGTGGGGACTGTTGCGATGGGGATCCAGGAGGATCAACCGCTCGACGGGGAGTTGAGAGTGCGCGGCGTCGATGGTTTGCGGGTGGTGGACGCATCTGTCATGCCAACCCTGATCGGCGGCAACACCAATGCGCCGACCATCATGGTTGCCGAGAAAATTGCTGATTCGATCCGCGGTATCGCGCCCTTGCCGCAAGAAACCGTCGAGATCGCCGCCTAGTCGCCGCGCTTCCAGATGGCGCGGGCATGCTGGTCGGTGTCGGCGCCCAGGCCCATCCAGGCGAGCTGGCCAGTATCCGCGTTGACGATGACGAATTTACCGCGCTCAGCGAGAACAGTGGAAAGCTGCGTGCGCAAGTCATAAGCGGTGACTTCGGCGTTCAGAATGAATGTTCCTGACATGAGTTCAGAAAATCGTCCGCTCTGATTGAGCACGGAGATGACGGCCCGCCGTCCATCGGGATCAGATTGCACCGTGATCAGGAAGTTTGACGGTGCCGGCTTGTCGTCTTTTGACGGCGGCATGCGATGCGGGAACAGAGCGGCGAGGTCGAGATAGGCGCCAGCTTCACGAAAGGCGCCGCCATCGCCGCGAGAAACGCTCGAACCGGTTGTCAGTCGCCCTTCATCGACGAATCCGCGCATTTGTCCCAACGTGTAGGGGCCATACACAATATCGGCGACCATGATCCGCCAGATAGGCGGATCAACTTGCGAGAGATCGAGGGCATCTTTCGAGACCATGTCGCCACGTCATCCTTGATTCGGATCTGTCAGACCATAGCCTAGCGCGAAATCAAACCATCCGGGAGGTCCCAATGATTGAGAGCGAATTTGTGAATACCAAGGTCGAAGGCAATATCCTGATCATCGAGATCAATCGACCGGATAAAATGAATGCGGTGCATCCGCCGGCCAGCCGCGATATGGGCGAGGTGCTCGACAAGTTCGCCGCCGATAAGAATCTGTGGGTGGCGATCATTACGGGGGCCGGAGACCGGGCCTTCTGTGCGGGCAATGATCTGCGGTATCAGGCTGAAGGCGGCGACATGTTCTCCGTGCCGAGCGGCTTTGGCGGTATGACCAATCGCTATGACTTGTTCAAACCGGTCATCGCAGCGGTGAACGGCGTTGCCATGGGCGGCGGATTCGAGATCGCGCTCGCGTGTGATCTGATCATCGCCTCGGACAATGCCCGATTTGCCCTGCCAGAACCAAAAGTTGGCCTGGCGGCACTCGCGGGTGGTCTTCATCGTCTGCCACGGCAGATCGGTCTGAAACGCGCCATGGGCATGATGTTGACCGGCCGTCATGTCATGGCGGATGAAGGCAAAGAGCTCGGCTTCGTCAATGAAGTCGTCCCGCAGGCTGAGCTCATGGATGCTGCGATGCGCTGGGCCGGAATGATCGCGGAATGCTCGCCAACCTCGGTGCGCACGACCAAGGAAGTCGCTCTGAAAGGTCTCGACACGGCCAACTTTGAAGACGCCTTCTCGATGAAGTATGAGGCCATCGCCAATCTGTTCAAAGGCCCGGATTTCATTGAAGGTCCACTGGCTTTCTCGCAGAAGCGCAAGCCCAACTGGTCCGGCGAATAAGTAAAATCGGTTTGTCGTCTCTCGGTCATCCCGGTATGGTGCCGGGAAATAATGAGGGGTGACAGAAAATGTGGGTATTGTTTCGTTCGTTCTCGAACGCGTCTTCCAAGATTATCGCGACCTTTTTCATGGTCCTGGTCTTGATGATGCTGGGCGTGTTGTTCGCGCCCGGTGTCTTCAACACCGTCAACGATTTCGCGAACTATATCGCCAATCTGAACTGGGTCCGTAATCCGGCCCTGGGTGAGCAGGGCGTGGCCGTATTTCGGGTGTTTATCAATGAAGCATCGATCTTCGGGATCCTGATGACCTTGATCGCCCGCGCCGTGGTTGAATTACTCTGGTGGGGCAGCGCCCAACTCTGGCGCACCGTCAACCCGCCGGAGCCTGAAGCCACCTTGGAATCCAAGGAACGCGGCGGTTATTACAACTAATTCTGTTGATTTCAGCAGGCAGCTGTTTGCAGGCCGGGCGCATGCGGTTATGGCAGGGCGACTGTATGAATAGGAGAGTGGCATGGACCGCGAAGAAGTCTTGCGCCTCGAGGCGTATCTGAAGGAAAAGCTCAATCCGGGCCTGCGCCTGATAGCCCGCAAGGAAACCGATGATTCCGTCGAAGTTTATCTGGGCGCTGAATTCCTCGCTGTGGTCTACAAGGACGTCGATGATGGCGAAACCAGCTATGCGCTGAACATGACCGTTCTGGCTGAGGATATCGGCGCGAACTGAACAGCAGACCTCAAACCCAAAAATTCAGGAAGCCCGGGGATCGACCTCGGGCTTTCGCCTTTATTCGGCCTGGAGGAAGCTTCTTCGCTTTCCATAATCGTCGAACGCCTATTAGGTCGCCGACATGCTCCGAACCGCCGCCTTGCGCCCTCGTAAACGTCGTCTCCAGCGCGACAAGGATTTTACCGGTGCCCGGTTGTCCTCTTTTCGAGAGGTCTTCCTGCGACATGGGCTGCCCGGACTCGTACTCGCACTGTGTTTTCTCAGTGATCCTGGCCTGCGCAACGTCCTGGCCGGCAGTTTAGCTGGTGTTTCAGCCGATCCTCCGAGATATGCGGTCGGTTTTGTCGTCATTTTACTGGCCTTGAGTGCCTATACGTGGCGCATTGATGGTCGCTGGAGCAGCGCGCGATTGGGTTGGGTTCTGTATCTCGGCGTCTTGTCGGTCTGGGAAGAATGGGTGTTCAGACTGGCCCTCCCGCAAGTGCTGGAAGGATTCGGGGCGACAGTCTGGCTGGCCGCAGCGCTCAGTGCACTGATGTTCGGGGCGATGCATTATTTCACGCTGCGCTGGAAATGGCATTGGTGTGTCGGCGCCGGGTTCGGCGGTCTGTATTTCAGCCACCAGATGGAATTGCACGGGGATTTGCTGTGGGTCGCTGCCATTCACTGGATCGCGACTTCGATCAACACGCCGCGCCCACCGAGTCCGCCTCAGCCGAGCGCGGAGGAGGCTCCCGATTCAGCTGAGGCCATGGCGGCTGATTGAAATCGGAGGCGAATGGACATGTGATCCGCGCTGGTCGATAAGTCGCCTAATGGCAGGTTTTCCTATGCATTTGTTGACGAAATTGGGCATCGATCACCCGATTATTCAGGCACCGATGGCCGGGGTCTCGACGCCGGCTATGGCGGCGGCAGTTTCGAATGCGGGCGGGCTGGGTTCGATCGGCGTCGGGGCCGTGGATGCGTTGCGCGCCCAGGAGATGATTGCGCAGGTTCGATCAGGCACCGATCGGTCGTTCAACGTCAATCTGTTCGTTCATGCTGCGCCGCGCCAGGATCCAGATCGCGACGCCGCTTGGCTGAAGCGGCTGAAACCCAATTTCGAGCGGTTTGACGCACAACCGCCAGAGCGCTTGCGCGTGATATATAAGAGTTTTGCCGACGACCCGGATATGCTGGACATGCTGGTTCAGGAGCGCCCGCCAGTGGTCAGTTTCCATTTCGGGCTACCCGGCCCTGAGACGATCGACGCCTTGAAAGCAGCGGGATGCGTGCTCCTGGCGTCCGCCACGAATCTCGAGGAAGCGCAGGCGATTGAAACCGCCGGGATCGATGCGGTGATCGCTCAAGGCTTCGAGGCGGGCGGACATCGCGGCATGTTCGATCCCGCATTGCCCGATGCAGCCCTCGGCACGGTGGCGCTCACCCGCCTGTTGGTTGAGCGCGCATCGCTGCCGGTCATTGCAGCGGGTGGGATCATGGATGGTCAGGGCATTGCCGCGGCCCTGAGTCTCGGGGCGGAAGCGGCCCAATTGGGGACCGCCTTCGTGGCGTGCCCGGAAAGCAGCGTCGATGAGGCCTATCGCGCCGCCTTGAAAAGTGACAGCGCGCACCAGACAGTGATGACTCATGCCATTTCCGGACGTCCGGCCCGATGCCTCTCCAACGCGTTTACGCGCTGGGCGGAGACGGCGGCGCCGGTTTCCCCGCCCGATTATCCGGTCGCCTATGATGCTGGCAAAGCGCTGAACAGCGCCGCCAAGGCAGCTGGCGCCTATGGGTTCGGAGCCCAATGGGCCGGGCAGGGGGCGCCTTTGGCCCGCGCGATGCCGGCTGCGGATCTGGTTGAAACGCTCATAAAAGAACTCGCCGACGTGAATCGGCGAGCTCCTTGAGTATCGTCTTACGCTTGGCGCCTGATCGAGCAGCGCTCTAGAGAACGTCCAGCATTTCAGCGACCAGTGGATGCCGCACCACATCCTGGCCCTCGAGCCGGATCACGGATGCTCCGCTGAGTTTGTCGAGCCGGTCCGCCGCCTTGCCGAGGCCGGACAGTTCCGGCAGCAAGTCGCTCTGAGCCGGGTCGCCGGTGACCACCATGGTCGAGTGCCAGCCCAGGCGGGTGAGCAACATCTTGATCTGCGTATAGGTACAGTTCTGCGCCTCATCGATGACCACGAAGGCATTGTTCAGCGTGCGGCCGCGCATAAAGCCAATCGGAGCAATTTCGATCAAGCCTTCAGCCATCATGTGTTTCAATTGCTGCGGGCTCAGGCGATCGGAGAGCGCGTCATAGAGCGGGCGCAGATAGGGGGCGAGCTTGTCTTCCATGGCGCCTGGCAGGAAACCGATCTGCTCACCGGCCTCGACCGCCGGGCGGGAAAGGATGATGCGGGCGACCTTGCCCTTTTGCAGCGCTTCAACCGCCTTGCAAATGGCGAGATAAGTCTTTCCGGTACCGGCCGGACCGAGGGCACAGACCAGAGACTTGTCCTCCAGGGCCTCGAGCAGGCGGGCCTGATTCTCGGAGCGCGGTTTGACGGTCTTCTGATAGCGTTGGTTGCGAGTCCCATGGGCAGGCTCTGCACGTTTCGGTTTATCGGCGTCGTCGGGATGCCAGCTGTCTCCTCCGCCTGGAATGGCATAGAGTTGTGTTTCACGGGCAGCTCCTTTTTCAAAGAAGTTCGAAGCGTCGAAGGCGGCTTGAGCTTTCTGGCGTTTCGTGGCTGCGCGTTTACCCATGAGGATCTCCTTTTAGGACTGAGGTTTGGGCAGAAAAAAACCGCCGTGCCAAAGGCGCAGCGGTTGGTGAAACTGTATGGGGGCGACATTCATCCCGGGGGGCATCAGGCTGCCTCGCCGGTGGTGGTGTTTGTGAGGGCGGTCTATGACCCATCAACAATCCGTCTCCCGAATCTCTTGTCTTGAATTACACACTAAGAGAGTTAACCGAGTGTGACAGTGATAATCCGCGAACGAAATAAAGTTTTTTGGGAGAGTGATATGGCTTTGTACGATTTGGACGGTGTGTGCCCAACCTTGCCGCAGTCGGGGAACTATTGGGTGGCAGAAAATGCCACCGTGCTTGGCAATGTGATTCTCGAGGAGAATGCCTCAGTCTGGTTCAATGCCGTCTTGCGCGGTGACAATGACCCGATCACGATCGGCGCCAACTCCAACATTCAGGATGGAAGCGTGCTGCACACCGACCTTGGTTGCCCGCTCAATATCGGCAGAGACGTTACGATCGGCCATATGGTCATGCTGCATGGATGCACGATTGGCGACGAGTCACTGATCGGAATTGGCGCGACCGTGCTGAACCGTGCCGTGATCGGCAAGAATTGTATCATCGGCGCGCATGCCCTGATCCCGGAAGGCAAGGTGATTCCGGATAACTCCCTCGTCATGGGCGCGCCGGGCAAGGTCGTTAAAGAGATTAGCGAGCCGCAAGTGATGATGATCAAAGGCTCGGCGCAGGTCTATGTCGACAATTGGAAGCGCTTCAAGAAGGGGCTGAAGCCGATCGAAGGTTAGACCACCGGCTCCTTCCGTGTCGCAACGAACAGGACGCCTATGCTGATCGCGCCGATCAGGATGGCCAGTGCGAGCGGAGACGTGCGCAGGAACCAGCCGCTTAACGCGCAAGCGAGCAGCATGCCGCTAATCGCGATATATTTGCTTTTGCGCGAAATCTCGCCACGTTCAACAAAATCCTGGACGATGGGGCCGACCCCGGGCCGCGCATAAATCCAGTCGCGCACCTTCGGGTGAGATTCGGCGAGACAGAAGACGGCGGCAATCCAGAATATCGTGGTCGGCCAAAGTGGCAGCACAAGGCCGACCGCACCAATGCCCAGAAAGACAAAGCCAAAGAGCGCCCAGAGCCACCTCATGCGACCTCCCCAGCCGCAGCAGCGCTGGCCCAGGCCCATTGGAAATTGTAGCCGCCGAGCCAGCCGGTGACGTCGACGCATTCGCCTATAAAGAACAGGCCGGGCTGTAATTTGCTTTCCATCGTGCGCGAAGATAGGGCGTCTGTGGCCACTCCGCCAGCCGTGACTTCCGCGGTGCGCCAGCCTTCCGTGCCCGCGGGTTTGAGCGTCCATGCACGAAGGGCCTGCGCAAGCGCGTCGATGTGCTGATTCGACAGCGCGGCGAGACGGGTCGAGCGATCATGCCCGAGTACAGAGACGATATAGTCTGCGAACCGGGCCGGGAACGCGGTTGTGAAATGCTGGACCAGTGTTTGCCTGGGAGCACTCGCCTTCGCCGAAACCAACCAGTTGAGCGGATCTGTGCCAGGCAGCAGATCAAACGCAATCGTCTCGCCTGTCTGCCAATAGGACGAGATCTGCAGGACGGATGGGCCCGACAAGCCGCGATGCGTGAACAGGAGACTCTCGACAAATCCTGGCCCCGTTTCAGCGTGGGCTTCCACAGGCACGGAGACCCCGGACAGGTTCGAAAAAGCGTCGCGATAAACATCCGTAAAGGTCATCGGCACCAAGGCGGGACGAGTTTCGACAATCTCGTGTCCGAACTGCCGAGCCACATCATAAGCAAATCCTGTTGCCCCAATCTTGGGAATGGATAGGCCGCCTGTGGCAATGACGAGGCTCTCGCAACGAATAGGACCGATCGTCGTGCGAACCTCGAATCCGTCGCCATGATGTGTGATCTCGGACGCGCTGGTTTCGAGGGATAAGTGTCCGTTCGCAGTTTCCAATTCCTGTATTAACAACTGGATCACCGCGCCGCTTTTCTGATCGCAGAAAAGCTGGCCCAGCGTTTTTTCATGCCAGGTCAGATTGTGTTTTGCCATCAGATCGCAAAAGTCCCAGGGCGTGTAACGCGCCAGTGCGGATTTGGCGAAATGCGGATTATCAGACAGGAATCGCGCTGCTTCGGTTTCGATGTTCGTGAAGTTGCAACGCCCGCCGCCTGAGATGCGAATCTTCTCTGCCGGTTTCTTCGAATGCTCGATCACCTGCACCCGCCGCCCGCGTTGGGCGGCCCGCGCGCCACAGAACAGGCCGGCTGCGCCGCCACCAATAATCAGGACATCCACCTGCTGCAAAATCGATCCTATGCTGCCAATCGTGGCGAAAAAGTCTTGTTTCCGCCCTGTTGGCGGCTCGCCGAAGCCGTGTAAAGGTTACAGCAATAAACAGGAAGGGACTTCACCATGCGCGGTCGAACATCAGGGGTTCGCAGCATTCTGCTCGGAGCAATGGGACTTGCACTGGCGGCATGCGGAGGCGGGGATAACACCTCTGATGAGATCCCGCCGCCGCCGGAAGAAGCAGAAGGCCAGGTGGTCGAGCGGTCCCGATCCGACCAGGTCGCCGCCGAACGGCGAGAGCGCGAACGTCAGAACCTGGCGGAACGAAATGGCGAGCAACGCTTCGCCTATGTCCGCTACGCCCCCGATACGAGCGACTCTCTTCCCAAGGCGTGTCTCGTCTTTTCCGAGTCGCTCGATCCGAACGCCGACTACTCGATTTACGCGCCGATGGATGGTGATGTGGAGGTCGCTTACAGCGTGTCCGGAACGCAATTGTGCCTGAACGGGCTGAGCTTTGCATCGACCTACACGCTGACCCTCACCGAAGGCCTGCCGTCTGAGGATGGCGATGAGCTTGGGCGCGAGGAAGAGGTTCAGATCAGTTTCGAAGATCGTCCGCCGTATGTCGGCTTTAGCGGTTCAGGTGTCATCCTGCCGCGCGAAGACGCAGACGGGCTGGCGATTGAAACGGTCAATGTCGACAGCGTGCGGGTGACGGTCTCGCGGGTCAATGACCGGGCCCTGGCGTTCAAGTCGGTCACGCAAGGCTCTCAGAGTCAGCAAGGGCGATACTCCTATGTCTATGGCGACGAGAACCCAAGCGATCTTGCCTCCGAAGTCTGGTCGGGCACGATGGATGTTCAGAGTCTGAAGAACGCCCCTGTGGTGACGGTGTTCCCGTTGCCGGATGTGATCGGTACGCTCGAGCCTGGTGCCTATTTCATCGAAGTTGCAGATGCGGTCGAGCTCGACCGATATGAAGGGCCACCCGCCTCGGCCAAAAGATGGGTCATGCTGACCGATCTCGCTTTGACGGCCTATCGCAGCGGATCTGGCCTGGATGTGACACTGAGATCGCTACAGGATGGCCGCGTGATGCCGAACACGCCGGTGCAATTGATCGCCCGAAACAATGAAGTCCTGGGCGAAGCGGCGACGGGTGTCGATGGCAGCGTTTCGTTCAACGCAGAGCTTTTGGCTGGGACCGGAAACATGGCGCCGAAAATGGTGCTGGCTTCCGGCCTGAAGGGCGACACGGCGATACTCGACCTGTCTCGCGCGCCGGTTGATCTCTCCGAACTGAACACGGGCGGCCGGGTCACGCCCGGCGATGTCGATGCCTATCTCTATACCGAGCGCGGTATCTACCGCCCTGGCGAGACGGTGTTTCTCACGGCCATGATGCGCGACCGCGCCGGCCGCGCCATTGGCGAGAGGAACGGGACACTGATCACTTATCGTCCGAACGGAATGGAGTCCTTCCGAGTCCGCTTTGCGGTGGGTGAAGGCGGTGCCATTCAACGCGACATCGAGCTGCCAAACAGTGCAGCCCGTGGTGTCTGGCGCACGGTCGTGGAAATGGACGGCATCGGTGCGGTTGGATCGGTATCTTACTCGGTCGAGGATTTCGTGCCACAGCGCATCGCCGTGGACCTTGAGGCTGAAGAAGCCCCATTCCTGCCTGGCGATGATGCGAGAGACATTGATGTGTCTGCGCGCTTTCTCTATGGCGCACCAGGGGCCGCCTTGACGGTGATGTCGCAGGCCCGGGTCGAGGTGGATCCTCAGCCCTTTGGCTATGAAGGCTTCAGCTGGGGGCCGTATGATGGCAGCTTCCGGGAGCAGATTATCGATCTGCCGGATCGTGTGACAGATGGCGCAGGCGTCGCAACCGTACGGCTTGCGCCCGGCAATCGTGGTCGGAACGCCGACGTTCCGCTGCGATTGAATGCTGTGGTGAGCGTGCTCGAGCCGGGTGGCCGCGCGGTCACGGAGAGTGTCCGTATCCCGTACCGTCCGAAAGATCTTTATCTCGGCATCAAGCCTGCGTTTGATGGACGGCTTGGCCAGGACGATGAGGGCACGTTTGAACTTGCTGCGCTCAACGCTTCTGGTGAAGGACTGGTCGAGGATCTGCGCTGGAAGATTCTGGATATCAATTACCACTATGACTGGTACCGCGAAAATGGGCGCTGGAAATGGCGGCGCTCGCGCACCGTGCGGACCGTCAATGAAGGCGGCCTGCGCACCCAGGACGGGGCCGGCACACTGACCGTCTCCGGTCTTGATTGGGGATCGCACGAACTCGTCATTGAAGCAGAGGATGGCAGTGTGGCGAGTCGCGCGTTCCGAGTGGGTTGGGGCGGCGATGTGTCAGGTGATGGGGTCGAGGCGCCAGACAGGGTGGAGGTGACGGTTGATGATCAACAGATCGTGGCTGGTCGACCTGCCGCGCTGACTATTGTTCCTCCTTATGATGGCGAGGCTCAGATTGTCGTCGCAACCGATCGCATCCTGTCGATCGAGACGCGGCAAGTCCAGGCAGAAGGGACGACTGTCACGCTTCCCGTGACTGATGAGTGGGGCGAAGGCGCCTATGTCATGGTCAATGTCTACACGCCGCGCGATCCTGTGATCCAGTCCAAGCCGCGCCGCGCTGTCGGCGTTGGCTATGTGCCGGTCAGCATGGAGAGCCGGACCTTTAACGTGGAGATTGAAGCGCCAGAGCTCATTCGCCCGGGCCGCGAACAGACGATCACTGTCGCGGTCAATGGCGGGCCCCGTGAAAAGGCATTCGTGACCCTGGCCGCTGTGGATGAAGGCATCCTGCGCCTGACCAAGTTCTCCAGCCCCAATCCGACCGACTGGTACTATGGCAAGAAAGCCATGGGGCTATCGCTCTACGATGATTATGGCCGTTTGCTCGATCCGAACCTTGGCCTGCCAGCCGAAGTCAGAACCGGGGGTGACCAACTCGGCGGCGAAGGCCTGTCTGTGGTTCCGACCCAAACGGTTGCGATGTTCAGTGGCATTGTTGAGGTCGGGCGCGGCGGCGAGGCCGAGATCGATTTCACCATTCCCGAGTTCAATGGCGAGTTGAGGCTGATGGCAGTGGCCTGGTCCGCGACCGGATTGGGCGAGGCGGATCAACCCATGACGGTCCGTCGTGAGGCACCGGCAGATCTCATCCTTCCGCGCTTCATGGCGCCGGGTGACGAGGCTGTGGCGACTGTCAGCATCGACAATGTCGAGCTGCCGGATGGCGAGTTTGCTGCGACCCTGACCGCGTCATCACCAATCAGCGTCGCAGCTGCCGAACTGTCCAAAGCCATTCCAAGCGGAACGCGTGCCGATCAAGGCGTGCGCTTCACCGCCGACGGCTCCGGCATTTCGGACATGCAACTTACCGTTTCTGGTCCTGATAGTTACAGTGTGACGCGCGATTATCAGATTCAGACGCGCTCTGCGTTCCTGCCGGTCACCAATGTCAGCCGTGCCCTGATGCAGGAAGATCAGACCTATGCGCCGGATCTGGGTCTGTTCGACGGGTTTGTCCCGGGGACGGCCCGCATGACGGTCAGCTTCTCAGGCCTGCCGGTAGATCCGAATGCATTGTATAATTCACTGGCGCGCTATCCTTACGGCTGCACGGAGCAGACGATCAGTCGGGCCATGCCTCTGATCTATGCCGAGCAACTGATCGAAGAAGGGGCGCGTGATGAGCAGCCTGTGGCGCGGGATCGCGTGCAGGCGGCTATTGCTCGCGTACTCAATCGTCAGAGCGATAATGGCGCGTTCGGCCTTTGGCGGGCCGGCGATGGCTATGCCTCGCCCTGGTTGGGCGCTTACACGACCGACTTCCTGTATCGCGCCAAGGAGGAGGGCTATGAGGTGCCGCAAGCTGCGCTTGACCGGGCCTATCAGTCGCTGCGCACGATTGCCCAGGGCGATGCCTGGCGTGTCTATGGATACGAGACAGATGTCTATGAAAGCCGTTGGCACGATGACACCGAGAAGAAGCTTATGCAGCGCGCGGCGCCGTATGCGCTTTATGTGCTGGCGCGGGCCGGCAAGGCCGATGTCTCGCGGTTGCGTTATCTGCATGACCGCGAGCTCAGCGAGATCAGCTCGCCTCTGGCCAAGGCGCACTTGGGCGCGGCCCTGTCTTACATGGGGGATCGAGCGCGAGCGTTCAGCGCGTTCAATGCCGCCGAGGAGGCGCTCGGGTACAATAATGATGGCGATTACTATCAGACCCCATTGCGCGATCAGGCCGGGATTCTGGCGCTTGCCGCCGAGACCCAGTTCAACGATCACGTGGCGAGACTGGCGGAGCGGATCAGCGAGGACACGCCGGAGCCGGATCGTCTGACGACGCAGGAGAAGGCTTTCATGCTGCTCGCTGTGAGCGGCCTGTCGCAAGATGATGGTTTGCGCCTCGACGTCGATGGCCTGGGCCGCAATAGCGACAATGATCGCCGCTATTTCGTAACCAGAGAGCAGGTCGAGCGGGGCGTGAGCTTCCGACTGCGCCGCGGATCGAGCCCGGTGTTCCGGACCGTGATGGTCACCGGGTCACCTGCCAGTGCGCCAAGCCCTGCAAGTGAACGCCTGTCGGCCACCAAACGTCTCCGGACCCTGCAAGGCGGCCGCGTCAATCTCGGTGATCTCACGCAAGGAGATCAACTGGTCGTGACGCTGACGCTCACCCCGCGTGAGCGACGGAATAATCCTGTCATCATCGCAGACTTGTTGCCCGCTGGTTTCGAAATTGAGACCGTGCTCCGCCCGGCCGACGGACGGCGTGAGTATGGCTCAGACGGAGCGTTTGCCTGGATCGGCGAGATCGATGCAGCTGAAACGGCAGAAGCGCGCGATGACCGCTTCGTCGCGGCGATCGATGTGGTCAACGAAGAGCGGACGCTCGCCTATGTCGTTCGCGCCGTCACGCCAGGCACATTCACGATGCCGGGTGTGGTCGCGGAAGACATGTACAGACCGGACGTTTTCGCGCGCTCGGCAGCCTCAGAGGTCTCGATCGCGCCACAAACATCTGGAGCAGGCGGGACACGATGATCTGGCTTAAACGGCTGGCGGGACTGCTTGCGGTTTCGCTGGTCGTCATCTTCATGCTCGACAAGCTCTTCCCGCCACCAATTGAACGCGGACGAGATGTCTCGGTGATGATTTCAGATCGTGATGACCGGCCCTTGCGCGCGATATCGCGCGATAATGGATCCTGGCGGTTCGCCGCCGATCTGGATGAAATTGACCCGGTCTTCATCGAAGCGCTCCTGGAAGTGGAAGACAAACGCTTCTGGTCGCATGGCGGAGTCGACTGGGTCGGCATGACCCGCGCCGTGACCAGTTCAGCGCAGGCCGGGCGTGTTGTGTCCGGTGGCTCGACGATCACCATGCAAACCGCGCGACTGCTGGAACCGCGTCCGAACCGTACCGTCGGGGCCAAGCTTGCCGAAATGTGGCGGGCGCACCAGCTGGAGTGGCGGCTCAGCAAGCGCGAAATTCTCGAGCTTTACCTGACCCTGACCCCTTATGGGGGCAATCTGGAAGGCATCCGGGCGGCAAGCTGGCGCTATTTCGGGCGAGAGCCGAACCGTTTGTCTGACGACCAGATCGCCCTGCTGATTGCATTGCCGCAATCGCCGGAAGTGCGTCGTCCTGACCTCCGCCCGGACGGCGCACGCAAGGGGCGGGATTCCATCGTCGCAAAACTGGAACGTCTTGGCTATCTGACGGAGGCGCGCGCCGAAGAAGCACGCGCAGCCCCCGTGCCTGAACGTCGATATGCGTTTCCAGCGCGCGCATGGCACGCCACGGGAAATGCCGCCGGTGATCTCAGCCGAGACGTTCGTTCGACGCTTGATTCTGGCCTGCAGGCCGAATTGGAGCGGGTCGCACTGCGGGCCGTAAGCGAGTTGGAGCCAGAGGCACAGGTTTCCATTCTGGTGGTCGACATTCCGTCTCGCGCCGTCCGCGCAGCTGTGGGGTCAGCTGATCGCAGCCGCCCGGGGGGGTGGCTGGACTTGACCGCGCAGGCGCGGTCTCCAGGATCGACATTGAAGCCATTCATCTACGCTCTCGCATTTGACGATGGCAGCGCCGCACCTTCGACCCGTATTGCTGACCTGCCAAAGCGGTTTGCAGCCTATCAGCCGGAGAATTTCGATCGCCTGTTTCGCGGCGATGTGCGCGTTTCGGAAGCCTTGCAGCATTCTCTGAACGTCCCCGCCGTGTTGACGCTGGATCGGATCGGTCCACAGCGCTTTGCCGCTGCATTGAAACTGGCCGGAGCGCCGCCGCGGATTTCGGGTTCGGCC
Organism: Hyphomonas sp. Mor2; assembly: GCF_001854405.1. Lineage (GTDB taxonomy): Bacteria > Pseudomonadota > Alphaproteobacteria > Caulobacterales > Hyphomonadaceae > Henriciella. The sequence goes on along the minus strand of NZ_CP017718.1, from coordinate 1,909,884 downwards.
TCAAAAGAGCCGGGCCTCGCTCTGGCGCTTGGCGGGGCCGGGCTGACGGCGCAGGAACTCGCTATCCTGTACGCCGCGCTGGGGGATGACGGGCGCGCGAAACCCCTGGTCTGGGACGAAGATGTTCTGCGCGAGACGGACGGGCATTACCAACTCATGACCGCGCAAAGCGCTGAGAAGATCAGGAAGATTCTTCGCGAAAGTCCGACGCCCGCGGGCCGGATGCCGGGCCGTCTGACGGCGAATGCCCCCCAAGTCGCGTTCAAAACCGGCACGTCCTATGGCTATCGTGATGCCTGGGCGGCGGGTGTTTCGGGGGACTATGCGATCGTCGTCTGGGTTGGTCGCGCGGATGGTGCCCCGCGGCCAGGTCAGACGGGGCGTCTGGCCGCATTGCCGCTGCTGTTTGAAACCGCTGACCGCGCCGCCCACCATCTCGGCGAGACCGGGTCTTCGAAGTCGCGGCTGATGAGCGAAACCCAGCCTGAAGCGCAAGGCGCGTTGGCGGCATTTGACGGCGTATCGAAACCACCAGAAATCCTGTTCCCACCGCGTGAAGCGGAATTGTGGGCGGGTGCAGTCGACGGAGCGCCGGCGCGGCCCTTCGTGTTTGCCGGACGGGGAGAGGGGGCGCTGAACTGGTTTGTCGATGGCGTGCCGGTCCAGCTAGATGCCGGGGGATTGCCAAGCTGGAAACCAGCGCAATCAGGGTTTTATCGGGTCTCCGCCGTCGATCCTGCGGGCCGTGCCAGCAGTGTCGATATTCGAGTGCTCGATTAGATCAGGCGTATAGCTGCCGCTTGGAGACGTCTGGACAAGATTGCCAATAAAAGTGACACTGGCGTCATGAATAAGACCCATTATGACGTTCTGATCGTTGGTGCCGGGCTCTCCGGCATTGGCGCAGCGGTACATTTGCTCAAAAAGTGTCCGGGCAAATCTTACCAAATCCTGGAAATGCGAGAGGCCATGGGCGGCACTTGGGACCTGTTCCGTTATCCCGGCATCCGCAGCGACAGCGACATGCACACGCTCGGCTTCAATTTCAAACCCTGGAAAGCCCAGAAGGCGATCGCAGATGGCCCGGCCATTCGTGACTATATTCACGAAACAGCCGATGAGTATGGGATCAATCCGAACATTCGTTATGGTCACAAAGTGCTCGCGGCCAGCTGGAACAGTGATTCTGCGCAATGGACGGTCACAGTGGAGACCGACGGCAAGAAGCAGAAGCTGACCTGCAACTGGCTGCATATGTGCGCCGGTTATTATCGTTACGACCAAGGCTACACACCGGAGTTCGAGGGCCGCGACGATTTCAAGGGTGACATTATTCATCCACAGCTCTGGGATGAGGATTACGATTACTCCGGCAAGAAAGTCGTCGTGATTGGATCCGGCGCCACGGCGATGACGCTGGTGCCGGCCATGACCGACAAGGCCGCGCACGTGACGATGCTGCAGCGCTCGCCGACTTATGTCGTTTCGCGCCCGGCAGTGGATAAGTTCGCCAATGGTTTGCGCAAGTTTTTGCCGGGAATGATGGCTTACGGCATCACACGCTGGCGCAATGTGCTGATGCAACAATTTGTCTATCGGCAAACCCGGGTGCGCCCGCAAAAGGTCAAGGACCGTCTCCTCGATATGACACGAGAGGAACTGGGCGATGAAGTGGTCGAAAAGCACTTCACGCCGAGTTACAATCCTTGGGATCAACGTCTTTGCCTGATTCCCGATGGTGATCTGTTCAATGCCATCAAGGAAGAAAAGGCGTCGGTTGTAACGGATCATATCGAACGCTTCACGGAAACCGGTATCAAATTGAAGTCAGGTGAAGAGCTGGAAGCGGATCTGATCGTCACCGCGACGGGCCTCGATCTGCAATTCATCGGTGGCACCGAGATCACAGTCGATGGCAAGAAACAGAATCCGCACGATTTGCTGAATTATCGCGGGGCGATGGTCTCGAATATTCCCAATATGACCGCCGTGTTCGGGTACACCAATGCCAGCTGGACGCTGCGCGCAGACCTGACCAGTGAATATATGTGCAAGGTCATCAATCATCTGGAAGCAGAGAACTATGTCGAAGCACGGCCTGTGGCGGTCGACGTTGAGGCGGATGGAGATTTTATGGATTTTTCCTCTGGCTACGTTCAGCGCGCGATGGAGCGCTTTCCGCAGCAGGGGAAGGATGCACCATGGATCATCACGCAGAATTATTCGCGAGACATTTTCCTGATGCGCTACGGCAAGCTCGAGGACGGCGCACTGATCTTCCGCCGTGCGCACGAGACTGTAAGTGAAGTGGCGGACCTGGTGGCCGTTGCAGCTGAATAACGGCGATTGCAGCATCTAGCACAAAACGATCTTGAACGCCGACGCGCTCCGGCGTATGTGGAGCCTCAGGGCAGCCTTAGCTCAGTTGGTTAGAGCGCCGGTTTGTGGAGCCGGAGGTCCTTGGTTCGAACCCAAGAGGCTGTACCATTTGCCAACCTTGCTCGAAGGTATCGATTCTAATTCGATCCGAAGTACTGTCGGTCCAGAAGTTATTTCGGTTCGTACTTGCGTTCCGCGCGCTCAAACTTTTCTGCGATCGTGCGATCACGAATTGGATTCGACAGAATTTACAGCGTCGCTGAAAACTCCCACAATTCCTGATCAAATCTGACCACGTCGGGAGGGACTTGAGCGCCAATATCGCTCTCGCTGGAGCGCGTTCTGGATCGACCTTGTTTTAACCGCACAGGCTCGTAAGCGCCCCAGCCCAATCTCTGCATCACAGCACTCATGTCTGCGTCGAATGTGGGCGCACGGATCACGGCGTCGACTGACGCCAGAACCTTCTTGGCAAGATCCACGTCACTTGGAAGGACTTTTCGTCCTTTCGGAACATCAGCAAAAAACCGAACCATAATGTTGTCATTCTCGTGCATGAGGTCAGGGACTTTGGCGAAAGTCGCTATGTCCATGCCTTTTGTTCGCTCTCGAAGCGGGCGCCGGTCGTTTGGGTTGTCCGGGTGAACATAGTGAAAATACCAGGAGACGAATCTGTCTATCGGATCTCTCAGCGACGTGAACGTAAACCGCGGAGCAACAAGGCGGGTGATCCGATATTGGGTATGCCCACCTATCGCCGGACGTGACTCCAATTCTCTCAGCAGTTCCCGCTGACGCGAGACCGGGGTTTTGCCTAACTTATGCTCGAACGCGTCGAGGCTGGTCAGGAAGGTCTCCTGTAGCTCCGATGTCGATCTCGGCGGATACCAGACAATGGGACCGAGATTATCGGCGATAACCTTGTGGATGCTGGTTCCCGCCGTTTTAGGGATATGGATGAATGTAATCTTCATGCCGACCCGTTGCCGAGTCCGGATGGGAATATTTTGGAGACAGACCACCCGGACTGATGCATCCGGCATAAGTATCATTGACTTCTGTGAGAAAAATATCTCGTCGTCTTAGAATCCGAGCTCAAGAACTTCCCGAGCGAACCGGCGCAACCGCTATATCGTCCGGTGCATCGATCTTACGTGGCTTCAACCAGCCATAGGCGCTTTCATAGCGCTCATACCCATCATCCGGGACGACATAGTGACAGCGCAACTGACTCGAGATGAAATCGGACACCACGAAACGATCTGAGCAGAGATAATGTTCGCCAAGGATCGGCTTCACCGCATTCGTCGCTTCCAGCAGCCGGTAGTGCGGGATGGTCGGGAAGATGTGATGAATGACGTGCAAGTTGCCGATATTGTGGGTCAGCCAGTTGAACGGGCCATAATTGCGGTCGACGGAAGCGAGCGCGCCTTTGAGGCGGGTCCAGTCTTTTTCGTCATAGACCGGGACATCCGGCGCGACGTGCTGCATGTAGGTCACGAAAGTCAGCCAGGCGCCATAGATCAGATACGGCGCCAGGATGTATTTGGCAAAGAAACCCCATCCGAACATCACCCCGAGACTGACATAGAGGCTTAAGAAGCCGATCAGGGCGGCAAGCCCGAGATACCAGGAAACCCGGATCGACTTGGTGTAGAGATCGCTCTGCGGGAGATAGTGGCTACCGGTGATGGGCTTGTAGGTGGTCAGATTGCGGATGCCGATCTTGTACATCGGCCAGCCAATGAACACGAAAATCCCTGAGCGGAAGATGATCTTGCGAAACAGTGTGTCTTCGCCTTTTCCGGCGGGGCGGAAGACTTCTTCCTGCTTGAAGTGTCCGGTCTTCATATGGTGGAGCGCGTGGCTGCGCTGCCAGCCGCGATATGGCACCAGAATGGCGCCATGCACAAGGATTCCGACAATCGTGTTGACCGTCCGGCTTCTGGCGAAAGAGCCATGACCAGCATCATGTCCGATCACGAATAGCGACCAGAGCATGGTTCCGATCAGAAACAGGATCGGCCACTCAAAGTACCAGGCGCTCACCTGGGTCAGAGTCCCATACAGTGCGGCGATAATCAGAAGATCAAGGACAAGGTACGCGCTTGAGCGCCAGGCATTCGGCTGAAAGCATCGATCTGGTATTGCCGCACGTAAATCTTGCTGCGTGAAGGGGAGGTCTTTTGCGCTCATGTCTCACTCTGCTCGTTCGCCTAAACAGATGCGTCCCCTCTTCATGTCCTAGAATTACAGACGGAAAGTTAACATGCTGAATACTGTCGCAGCGTCCCCGGCACGGCATTATCGCCACACTGGCAGGGCGATCAGGCGCGATGACTCACACACAGTCTTGCCCCAAGGGGTGACGAAAGCTACGAAGCACCCCATATCTGCTGCGGCGCGGCATCGCGCGTCGTTTTATATGGAGACAGGATGTCAAAAGAAGAAATCCTCGAGTTCAATGGCACCATCGTTGAACTTCTGCCGAACGCGACGTTTCGCGTGAAGCTGGAAAATGATCATGAGATCATTGGCTATACAGCCGGCAAAATGCGGAAGAACCGCATTCGTATCCTCACTGGGGATAAGGTTCTGGTCGAAATGACCCCTTACGATCTGACGAAAGGTCGGATCACCTATCGCTTCAAATAGGCTCGTCGCCTTGAGCGAAGCGCAGGTTCCGGATGGGTTTGAGCGGCATTTTCGCCGCTCCGGACTGACTGACCCCTGGGAACCTCTCTACTCCCGAAAACTCGACGACCGGGTCCAGATGGGCCTGCATCTGGCTGAGCAGCATTGCAATTCGCGCGGCCTCGTGCATGGCGGATTGATTGCGGCGCTCTCAGACAATGCGATGGGCTTGTCTTGCGCCGTTGCGCTCGTCGCTGCCGGACGCGACGCGGGGAAGGGGCTTGTCACGATTTCCCTCGGTACGGACTATCTCGGCCCTGCCAAACTGGGCGACTGGCTGGAGATTGACCCCGAGCCGGTCAAGGTCGGCGGATCGATCTGTTTCGCGCGCGCCATTATTCGGGCCAATGACCAGCCGGTTGCGATGGCAAACGCGACCTTCAAAATCCTATGACCAGGCTCGTCCTTGCCAGTGCTAGTCCGCGGCGCAAGCAATTGCTGGCGCAGATCAGGGTCGAACCCGATGACATCCGACCTGCAGATATCGATGAAACCCCCATTCCCGGAGAACCGCCGCGAGCCTATGCTGAGCGTCTGGGCGTGGAGAAAGCGCAGGCGGTTCACGAAACCGGGCAATTTACGCTGGCGGGCGACACCGTCGTTGCGCTTGGGCGCCGGATCTTGCCCAAAGCCGAGAGCGACCAAGAGGTGCGGGCCTGTCTCGACCTGGTGTCGGGCCGCGCGCATCATGTCATCACCTCGGTCTGTCTGATCGGGCCAGACGGGCGGGTGGCGAAGCGGCTGAGCGATACGCGGGTCGTGGTCAAGCGTCTGACCGAAGCTGAAATCGCCGCCTATGTTGAAAGTCAGGAAGGCATCGGAAAAGCCGGCGGCTATGCCATTCAGGGCCTGTTTGGCGCCCATATCAGACAGATTTCAGGCAGCTATACCGGTGTGATGGGGCTTCCTGTACATGAAACCGCGCAACTGCTGACCGGGCTCGGTTACCGATTGTAGAAATCGAACTCGATTTCATACTGCAAATGCCCGTCACCCATGGACAGGTCGTAATTACCAAACCCGTATACATAGTCAAACCGAACCGATTGCGACGGCAGGCTCGCCGCATCTCTCACGCGAATTGAGTTGCGAAATTCCAGAATGCGCGTGGGCGTGCCGAGAATGTCGCCGAGATCGTTTATCGTGCCGATCTGGCGGATATAGTTGCCATTCCGGGTATTCGCGCCGAACGCCATGCCATCATCCGTGCCGCGCCGTGTGACGTCGTACTGGAAGCCGATATTGTCGAGTTGGCCGGGCGCATTGAGCGCATCTGGAGTTCCAAGCAGCCGAGCTTCGGCGGTCAGAAAGAAATCTGTGCGAGAGGACAGGTAGAAGCTTCGCTGCGCGGATGTATCTGCTGCCACCAAGCTGGTGCCGGCGGTCAGGGCGAACGGGTTCATCCGGTCGCCGGCATCCAGAAAGCCGCTATTGTTGGCATCGAGTGGCAATCGGTCGGGGATGCCGTCCCCGTTTGTGTCAAATCCCAGCATCACGCTCTGATCCTGCAAGGGAACGGCATGCAGTCCTTCGGTGCGCGAGCCGGTCAGGACCGGGTTCACGCCGCCCGTTCCCTGGAAGGGATTGCCCGTCCATGCGATCATCCTGCCGCCAACAGGCACCGTACCGCCGGTGGCGAATACGTAATTGTCATAGACGTCGAAGGTGAAGCCGTCATGGACCACGACGCAGCCATAGGTGCGGCAATAAAAGTCCGAATCCAGCCATGAGGCCGACGCTGCGGGCGTCGACACCAAGCCGATCAGGCTGGCTAGCCCCGCCCGGACTTTATTCCAGCGCGCTGTCTTCATCGCTCACGACGCCGATGCTGCTGGCGGATTCCTCGAACGCCAGATCGGACGTGAAGGGTGTCAGCATGATCGCGCCCGTCGCGCTTTGCGGGGCAAAAATGTTCTCAAGCGTCACGCGCACTTCCGGATTGGTCGGCAGGTCTTGTGTCAGGGGCAGGCGATAGGACCGGGTGGCTGCGTCCAGTACGACGAGATTGCTGATCGGTTCCGTGATCGTCGTACCGTTGTCGCCGGTGATCTCGACCTCGCCGCGCAGGCGGGCGTGCGCATTACCCGAATTCTCCAGGTCGAACAGGATCGCTTGCTCGCCGTCGGCAGAGACAGTCAGACTCGCCTGTTTGATCTCCGGATGGCTTTCGGCCTCGCCCATGGTCAGATAAAACAGGCTGGCAATCTGATACTTCTTCCACACGCCAGATTGGCCGGTGCGCTCTTCGGGAAGCAGGGTCGATGCGATCAGGGCGAAACGATAGTCGCCCTGGCGATCGACGCGAATGGGGGCGGCCATATCGACAATGACCTGTTCCGTCTCGCCCGGGCGCAGCGTCACGAATGCCGGACTGAACCGAACCCAGTTTGCGGCGGATGTGTCAGTGTCACCGGGCGGGGCAAGCTGGATCTGGCCGTCTTCATCCAGTGCCCAATCGGCGAGGCCCAGCGTAAGTGAAATTGTGTCTTCCTGATGCACATTGCCGAGATTAATGACCTGCCGCTGGCGATCGCCGGGCTGGACGGAAATCTCGACCGTTGTGGGCTGCAAGCCGATGCCGAAGGAAGATGCGGGTGCCGCAAGAGCGGTCAGCGCCAGGCCCAAAAGCCCATAGCGCAGGGTAGACGTGAAGCCCATTGATCAAATCTCTCATTTATCTTGTTATTTTTGATCTGTTTACGCCAAACGAGTTACCGGATTGTTTCCACGTCTCATCCACACTGATAGAGACAGGTTGCGAGAGACAGAACGCTCGGGTAACGCGAAGCCATGAAACTGCCAGGTCACAAGAAACGACGTCCGCATGTCGCCGCTGACCTTTCGACCATTCCAGGACGAAAGCGCGCCGAGCGTGAAATGACGCTCGATGATCACGGATTCCTGCGCGAGAGTTTTCAGAACCTGCACCGGATCAGCGACGAGATGTGGCGATCCAATCAGCCCAATCCGCGACAGGTCGCTGAGCATGCGCGCGAACGGGGCATCAAGACCATTCTCAATCTGCGCGGCGACAGCACCAAAGGATATTATCTGCTCGAAAAGGAAGCCTGTGAGGCTGCCGGGATAGAGCTGATCGATTTCCGGGTCTATTCGCGCGATACGCCGACCGTCGAGCGCATATTCGAGGCCAAGGACCTGTTTGAGCGCATCACTTATCCAGCCTTGATGCATTGCAAGTCGGGCGCAGATCGGGCGGGCCTGATGAGCGTGCTCTACATGATTTTTCGTCAAGGCGAGCCGGTGCGTGTGGCGAAACAGCAATTGTCGAAAAAGTATCTGCATATGAAAGAGGGCAAAACCGGCCTTCTTGATGCGTTCTTCGATGCCTATCTGGAGGCTGAGCGCGCGACAGGCATTGGCTTTGAGGACTGGGTTCGGACTGAATATGACCGCGAACAGCTGAAAAGTGATTTCCTCGAATCCGGGCAGGCGAAACTGCGTCTCGATTGGTTCCTGCGCCGCGAATAGTGGCTTTTTTGTCTGGCCTTGGCGCGGGATTCATGGGACGGTCCGGGCGTCTGAGACAGAGAGGAAAGGGGATCATTGTTGAAGAATGTCTTCTTTACGTCATTGTGTGCCCTGGGATTGGTGGCATGTGGCGGCGGGAGTGACAGGGCGGCCAAACGGGCCATTCTAGATTCCTGCACAGAAGAGGGCATTGCCGACGCGAATACCTGCGATTGCGTGGCAGACCAGATGGTCGAGACGCTTGATCGGGACATGCTCGATATCATTGTCGCAGCCAAGGAATCCGACGACGAAGCGACTTACTTGGCGACGGAAATGCAAAAGCTGGATCGCGAAGCATTGGGGCAATTCACGCTGGCTGCGATGAGCGCGGCTACGGAGTGCGCCGTGGAAATAGAAGGCCGCGAGCCATAGAATTGAACGCAAAACGGATCTGATAGAATGCAGCGATCCGATTTGCATTTAGGTAGAAAGAGGATGCCATGAAATTCTTCATTATCAACAGCTTCCGACTGATGGTCTACATTGCGTATATCGTCATTATCGGGCTTGGCGTAGCGATGGGCTACTATAATGGCTATGTTCTAGAACAGAGCAGCATCGAATTGATGAATGTCGGACTGCAGGGACCGGTTGCAGACTTTCTGACGCTCGTCGCCCTGTCATTTCTCGGCTGGGTCGCCGCCAGTCTCGTCTGCGGTCTGATCGTCACTTTTCTCGACATCCGCGATGACATCAATGATCGCCTGCCGGATGCCCGCCGGGACGATTAATCCCCAAACCTTACGGAGAGCCATATGAGTGGACTGGAAGTCGCCAGCGTCTACATCGCGGTCAATATTCTCATCCTGATATGGCTCGCCTTCCGGGTCGTCACACATCGACGCAAGGGTCGGATCTCACTGGGCGACGGGGGCTCGGAAGATCTTACCCGCGCCATCCGGGCGCACGGCAATGCCAGCGAATACATCCCGGTCATTCTGATCGGGCTGTTAGCATTGGCGTTTCTTGAAGCGCCGAACTGGGTCATTCACGCACTTGGTGCGACATTCACATTCGGGCGCTTGATCCACCCGGTCGGCATGACGGGAGGACCGATTATTCTGCGCCAGCTCGGCATCCTGCTGAGTTGGATCTGTTTGGTCATTCTGTCGCTTGTCCTGCTCTATTTCGCCTTTAATTAGGCGTCGATGACGCCGCGACTTCCGATTGCTGAGCTTTTCCCTGCGACCCTAAAAGGCGCGCAGCAGGTTGCGTTGACGACACTTGGCCCGGCGCTCGGCTTCGTCGTCGCCGTCGCGCTTCTGTTCTGGGGCGCTGAAGCGCTGCCGGAGACGATGACGGGTTCAGTCGGATTTCTGACTCTTTTGGCAATGGCCGTCGGCGCACACAATCTGTTTTCCGCGTCGATGTATCGGCAATTGTTGCCTTTCGAGCATTCGCTCTGGACTGCGGTCTGGAAGCTGACACTGGCCTGGATCCTGATCATCGTGGTCGCCGCGATCCTGTCGACCGCCATAGTCCTGTTTTTCTCCTTGATCGGATCCAGTCTGGGGGTCGTCTCCGGCGAGGCCGGACAGGATATCACCGACATGACCGCTCAAATGCGCGAAGGCGGGACCTTCTATCCGTTGTTCATCCTGTTCATGCTGACGCTTGTAGGTGTCTTCTGGTTTACCGTCCGAATGATGCTATTTGCCGTTTCGACCGTGACTCGCGGGTCCGTTCATGTCTTCCGCACCTGGGCCTGGACGAAAGGGTATGTGCTTCCCATGGCGCTTGGCCTGGTCGTATTTGTGCTCGTGCCGATGATCGGGTTGAGCTACGCCGCCGCCGGTTTGCAAAACGCCGTTTCCATCCCCGGCGGCCCTGCATCTGCTGCAGGTTTGGCGGCGTTGCTGCAGGTGCCTGCCGCCTGGCTCGGGCATGCTTTTGCTTCGGCAGTGTACGCGCGCATCGCGCCGGATACCTCAATCTCTAGTTGACCCCGCGCCGACACTGAGGTCTTCTCGACCGCATAAGAGGGAGGGAGACATGGCCAGACCATTCAGTTTCGACAATGCGGCATTCCACTTTGTACGTACGGATGGACCGCCGGGCTTTCTGCCCAAATACCTGGCCGTATATGGCGCTGGGGTCATCGTCCTTGCCATTGTCAGTTTCCTCGCCCTGGGGCCGCTTTTTGCCGCCTACGCGGAGATGTTCGCGATGCTGGCGCAAGGCGCGTCTGAATCGCAGATTGAACGAGAACTCAACCAGGCCTTGCTTGGCAATCTCGGGCGCATCGGGCTTGGCTATTTGCTGATGATGCTCATCTATGCGGGCTTCTGGTCGATGATGGAGAGTGCCGTCCTGCGTCGTTATGTGCGCGAGGAGGGCTTCAGCATCGGATGGGGCGCCGATGAGTGGCGGATGCTCGCGGTCGGCCTGATCTGGATGCTTTCATTCATCGTTGGCTATCTCGCCTTCATTCTGGGCGTGGTGATTCTGGTGGCGCCGCTTGGAGCAACCGTTTCAGACGGTGGCGGTGCACTGCTCGGCATCTGGATGTTCATCGTCACGCTGACTCTGCTGTTCGTCTGGCTCTATGTGGCGGTGAAGCTCTCGCCTGCGGGCGCGATGACGATCCGGGATCGCAAAGTCACGTTCTTCGGAGCGTGGGGCGCTTCCAAAGGACGGTTCTGGCCGACTCTCGGCGCCTTCCTGGTGCTCGGGCTGATCCTCTATGTCGGCGTCATCATTCTCTACATGATCGGCGGATTTACGGTGTTCGGTGCGGTCTTCAGCGGGCTCGATTTGAGCAATGGTGAGGCTGACGCAGATCAGGTGATGGCCGTGTTCACCAATCCGGCCGTCCTCATCCCCATTGCGCTGCTATATTTCGCGATGCTGCTCTATCAGGGCTTCTGGCAATATGCCTGGGCGGGGATCCCGTCGCTGGTCGCGGTCAATGATCCGCGCACTGGCGGTATGCATGATGCTGCGGAGAGTTTCTGATCAGCGGACGACGCCGTCCTTGAACAAGTCGTCAATCTTGCTGCCATCATAACCAAGGGCGTCCAGCACGTCGCGGGAATGCTGCCCCATGCGCGGTGACGGGCCTTTCGGGCCGTCATCCGTGCCGGGAAAGCGAATGGGAGATGCTGGCGAGGAGAAGCTGGTGCCATCGCCGCTGGCGCTTGGCACCTGTGCGATCCCACCCGCTGCTGAGACTTGTGGATCCTTCGCCACCTCGGCCAGTGTTTGTACGGGTGCCCAGGCTATGGCCTCGGCGTCCAGTCGCTCGGCAATTTCCGACTTGGTGTATTTGCCAAATTCTGCGTCCATCAAGGTCACCAGGTCCGAAGCATTGGCCCGGCGAGACTTGCCGGTCGTGAAACGCTCATCCTCGATCAGGTCGGGACGATCCATCACCCGGCAGAGCGGTGGCCAATCGACATTGCCCTGGCGCGATACGATACAGATCCAGCTATCATCCTTGGTTTTGAAGAAGTTCATCAGAGGCTGAATCTGCTCGTGCCGGGATTTGGTGGACCCAATCCGACCAAAGAAGAGCTGGATGGCAAAATCGGACCCCATGGCAAACAGAGCGGCGCGCAGGAGCGAGGCTTCGACCAATTGACCCTGTCCCGTCCGCTGCGCCTTGACCAGGGCCGCGCAGATCCCGGCAGCTGCAGCCATGCTGGTTGTATGGTCGCCAAAGGCTGTGCGCAAAGCAAATGGATCCTGGCCTTTCGGGACCGTGAGGTGACCGACGCCTGCGCGCGACCAGAAGGAGGCGACATCGAATCCGGGCTTGTCCGCATCTGGCCCCTCGAGCCCGTATCCCGTCAGCGTGCAGTAAACCAGTTTCGGGTTGATCTTGATCAGATTGGCAAAGTCCAAACCCGCGCGCTGCAAGCCACCAGGGCGAACATTGGTCAGGAAAACGTCGGCATCGCTGGCCAGATCCCGCAGCACGGCCTGTCCTTCAGGTGTGCTGGTATCGAGGACGATTGATTTCTTGCCACGATTGTCAAAGTCAAACACCGGATTGTCCTGAAAGTCTGTGCCGATTGTGCTGAAGAAGTTGCGGATCGGGTCGCCTTTAGGGGGCTCGATCTTGATCACCTCGGCGCCCCAGTCGCTCAGGATTCCGCCGGCGCCTGGTGCCGCCATATAAGTGGCGTGTTCAATGACTTTGATCCCGTCCAGCATGCTGATTCTCGTCCTTTTTGTGCCGCCACGAAGCGGTTTTGGTAAACCGGGCGTTAACCCACACACGGCATTTATTCATAAATATAATTCGGTGACAGGGATTACCCCGCGATATGACTGTACAAAGCATGCGTCCAGAACTTAGCGAAGCCGACATTATTCGGCTGATGAAGGGCGAAACTTCGGAAGAGCGCGCCACGGTCGCGCATCGCCTCTGTCGCCGCATCGCGGTTGATGTCCTGAGCGACGATGAACGCCAATTCGCCGATGAGATTATCCAGATCCTGGCCAAGGATACGGCCGAACTCGTGCGTCGCACGCTGGCGGTGACATTGCGCAACTCGCCGCGCCTGCCGCACAATGTGGCGATCGAACTCGCGCAGGATGTTGAATCGGTGGCGATCCCGATCCTTGAACATTCTCCTGTCTTCTCTGACGAGGACCTGATCGAGCTTGTCCTTGCCGTGACGGCGTCAAAACAAAGCGCCATTGCTGCGCGGGCGACGATTTCCGGCCCCCTGGCTGAAGTGATCAGTGCACATGCCGCGGAGCACGCGGTTGAAACGCTTGCGGGCAACATGGGCGCCGAGATGACGGATCAGGCCATGGAGAACACGATCGAGCGCTTCCCGGCCAATGCGCAGATGCATGAAAACCTGGTGCAGCGTGACCACATTCCCGTTCACATTGCAGAGAAAATGGTGTCGCTGGTCTCCGGGCAGGTCTTCGACATGCTGATCAATCGGCATGAACTGCCCGCCCAGATGGCGATTGACCTTGCCGCAGGGGCGCGCGAGCGGGCGACCATCGATCTTGTCGAGCAGGCGGGACGCACCAATGATTTGCCGCGATTTGTCTCGCAGTTGAATCTGAATGGACGTCTCACCCACTCATTGATCATGCGCGCATTGTGCGTGGGGCATATGCCTTTTGTCGAACATTCCCTGGCCGAGCTGTCAGGTGTACCGCATTCGCGGGCCTGGTTGATGATTCATGATGCGGGGCCACTCGGCCTGCAGGCGATCTTCGACCGGGCGGGTCTGCATAGAAAATTGCTGCCGGCCTTCCGCGCTGCTGTGAAAGTCTTCCACGAGCTGGAGCTCGATGGCGAGTCGAATGACAAGGCGCGCTTCCGGATGCGGATGATTGAGCGCGTCCTGACCCAGTTCCAGGCTATTCCGAAAGATGATCTCGATTATCTTCTGGAGAAACTCGACGCTTATGCCGAGCAGGCCAAGAAACGCGAAGAGAACGCCGCCTAAGCGTCCGTTTTCATTCGGAATCCATACTCCACACCGACCTCATTGAGGAAGTCCGTGTCGCGCCAATAGGCGTTCTCGGCAATGACCAGCATACCGCTACAGGCGGCGGCATCGATACGATCCAGCAGCTCTTCATCACCTTCCAGCTTGCGGGCGTCGACGCGCATACTGTCGAGCAGGACGCGCAGCGAATAGCAAAGCGGGGCCTGCCACGAGCGCGACGCGTTCAGAGACACGCGGAAGCCGCAACGACGCAGGGCTTCAATACCGTCCATGGCGTTCTGATTGGACGGTGTGGCCAGCGATGCATCATCAACCTCAAGACAGATCTCTTGCGGGCACAGGCGTGTCCGCGAGACCGCGGCATCACAAGCGACTGCCGTGTCCGGATGGATCAGGGCGGCCATCGGAATCGGCAGGATGACAGGGCGTTCTGTCGTTCGATAGTGCGCGTCGTGCGCAACATCCTCGACGCGCTCGGCCATCCACTGAGCAGGTGAGGCGGCCTCGCTGCGTTCTGCAGCAAGAGCCACCCGGCCAAAGACCGCACGTTCTTCGAAACGCTTTTCGGCTTCAGCGAACAACAGGACCGCATCCCCGCTCTCCAGGTGCATGACCGGCAGCAGCCGGTTACGGTTCTGAACAGGCGATTGGGCGGCGCGTTGGTGATCAGTGAACTGGTGCATTCTGCTTCCGTGACGTTGGGACAAGCACCGTACTTACAGAAACATAGTTGAAATCACGCGCACGTTTGGGTTGTGATTTCGCTCAAATTTGATCGAATTTTTCGGAGTGCCTATGTCTGATCCTGCAACGCCTCGTCTGTCTGCGACCATCCTGTTGCTGCGCGACGATCCGGGCCTTCAGGTCCTGATGGTAAAACGCCATTACGAGATCGACTTTGCGTCTGGCGCGTTTGTCTTTCCGGGCGGCAAGGCCAATGATGAAGATGCAGATTCAGGATGGGTCGACTATTGCGATGGTGAATATTCGGGCGTGGAACAAGCAGCGCGGATCTCCGCTGTGCGAGAGGCGTTTGAAGAGTCCGGAATCATTCTCGCGCGTCCAATGTCCGCACGTGGACCAGGCGCCGCTCTGGTTGGCGCAGACATTGCCGAAGCCATTGGACCGATGCGAGGGGCGGTAGATCGGCGCGAGGCGAGTTTTCTCGACCTGATCAAGGCGCACGACCTCGTGCTTGCGCTGGATACGCTGGTGCATTTTGGCCACTGGATTACGCCGACCATGATGCCGAAACGGTTCGACACGCACTTCTACCTTGCGGCAACACCATCTGGCCAAGTGGCTGAACAGGATGGTCGGGAGACGACCGAGGCGGTCTGGGTTGGTCCGCAGGAGGCGCTCGATCTCGAGGAAGCAGGCAAGGCGACGATCATTTTCCCAACCCGGATGAATCTCGGCAAGCTGGCGGAAACCGACACGACCGAGGCGGCACTATCGCGCTTCTCGCAAGAAGCCGTGGTGACGGTACTGCCCGTGATCGGCAAGGATGACGCGGGCGCGCCCTGTCTCCACATTCCCGAGGAAGCGGGCTATATCCAATCCACAGAACCATTGCAGCGCGTGGCCAATGTGGCGAAGGGTAAATGACCAAATCATTCGGAGATTTCGTTGAACTGACCCGCGACGGCCCGATCGCGACTGTCACGCTCGACCGCGGTGACGGTCGCAATGCGATGTCTCTGAAAGTCATGCAGGCCTTGATCGATGCGGCGGCCTATCTGGCCAGCGATACAAACGCCAATGTGGTCATCCTGACCGGGGCGGGGGCGTTCAGCGCGGGGGCGGACCTGAAGGATCCCGACCGCGCCAGTTTGCGCGACCGGACACGGCTGGAACAACGTCAATCCCTGAAGCTCGGACCGGACATGTGCGGGGCCTGGGAAGCGCTGGAACAGATTACCATCGCAGCAATTGAAGGCTATTGTATCGGGGGCGGAGTCGCTCTGGCGATTGCTTGCGATCATCGCCTCATCGCTGAAGATGCACATTTTCGCCTGCCGGAAATCCCGCTCGGTATGAATATGAGCTGGCGAAGCAATCCGCGCACCGTAGCCTTGGTCGGTCCATCACGAGCCAAGCAGTTCACTATTCTCGGCGAACCATGCCCTGCCGCCCAGGCGCTGGACTGGGGTCTGGCGGACGAAGTGACGCCCAAAGACGGTGCACTGGCGGCGGCGCAGGCGCTCGCGAAAAAATACGCCAAAGTCCCGCCTATTGCGCTTCGTATGACCAAGCAGGCGATGAATGTATCGGCGACACCGCTCGGCTATGCGACCAGTTTCATGGATCGCGATCAGTTCGCCTATGCGTCGACTACGGGCGATCAGGCGGAAGCGATCCGCGCTTTTCTCGAAAAGCGAGCGCCTGACTTCAAGGGCGATTAGCGGCTGGAAGACCGCAGACTAGGCCCAGAGCGGCTTCACGCTGTTTTCGACAGACAGATCCAGCTCAAACGTGATTGGTGTCGTCGGGCTATCTTCACGACGGGGTTGCATTGCCTTGTGCATGCAGGCAAACGCCGCCTTGCCGAGCGATGCGGGGCCAATCCCGCCCGTCGCTTTTGGCGACAGGTTCATGCTTTCTCGCAGGAATGCGTTCGTGTAGATCGCATTTGCATGGATCGCGCTCGCCTTGGTCATGAATTCACAAGACAGAGAGACGTTCAAACAATCGGCATTGCGGACCCGATGTGGCGCCAGCTGTGGCCAGGTCAGCCCCATGCCGGGATTCAGTTCAAAGACGCGCGCTTGCTCGTCAAAACTCTCTCGATAAGGCAGATCCGCCTCTCGGGTTTCATGCAGCAATTGTTCGACATATTGAGACGGTGCGAAATCCTCATCGGCCGGATAAAGCCAGAGTCGTTTGCGCCCCCGGATCTGGAACAGGGCGACCATGGAAATATCGAGATGATACTGGACCTCAACATTCGGAGAAGAGATCAGCAGATTCATGTCGCGCTTTCGGACACGGCGTCCCGACGCCGCTTCCAGGCTTCCAAAAATTTCGTCTGCGACCGGTTTCAAGTCGGCGAGTTCGAAATTTGTGCGGCTGAGATTGAGCCAGATATGACCGGTCTTTACGGCGTCGAGGATATCCTTTCCGGACATGCGCGGCGCGCGTCCCTTCAGGGCCGCTGTCTTGCCGCCGCCATTCTTGCTGAAGGTCCAGATATCCAGCGCTGATCTTGGATAAAGATCGAGCAAGCTCGCCAATCCCTCATCAGTAAACAGCTCGGATCGATCCAGCTCGTGGTTCGCTCTCAGGATTTCGGTCCCAAACGTCTCTTTTGCACTGTCTGGCCAATATACAGTCATCTTTGTCCCCCGACACAGGTGAAGTTTCACTCACGTCAGGGATGCAAGATCGGGTCCAGTTTCGTGTTTCAGGCGAATTTTGTCGTTATCCGACTACACATCGAGCTCTTCAGCGAAGTGTGCATTCTCTTGAATGAAGCGATAACGATGCTCGGCCTTCTTGCCCATGAGCGTATCGATCAGCTCAGCCGGTTTGGCTTCTGTCAGCTCATCAATGCTGTCGGGAAGGGTGATCCGCGCCAGGGTTCGGGTTTCCGGATTCATCGTCGTTTCCTTGAGCTGACCCGGGTTCATCTCGCCCAGGCCCTTGAAGCGGCTGAGCTCGACTTTCTGGTTCGGTTTGAACTCAAGCTCCATGAGGAGCTCCTTGTCCTCATCATCCATCGCATAGACCGACTTGCCCTTGTAAGAGAGCTTATAGAGCGGCGGCATGGCCATATAGAGACGCCCGCTCTCGATCAGGCCGGGCGTCATCTTGTAGAAGAAAGTGATCAGCAGCGCCGCGATATGCGCGCCGTCGACGTCAGCATCGGTCATGATGATGATCTTCTCATAGCGCAGATCATCAATGTTGAAGCGTGAGCCTGTGCCGGTCCCGAGCGCCAGGAGAAGGTCTTGCAGCTCCTGGTTCTTGTCCATCTTGTCGGCGGTGGCCGAGGCGACGTTCAGGATCTTTCCGCGCAGAGGCAGGATCGCTTGGGTCTTGCGGTCGCGCGCCTGTTTGGCAGAGCCGCCCGCGGAATCGCCCTCAACCAGGAACAGTTCGGTATCGCCCTTGCTGTCGGCGCAGTCGGCGAGCTTGCCGGGCAGGCGCAGCTTCTTGGTCGCAGACTTACGCGCCACATCCTTGGCCTTGCGTCTGCGGGCGCGTTCATCGGCGCGCTCAATCGCCCAGGTCAGAAGCTTGTCGGCTTCTTTCGGGCTACCCGCGAGCCAGTGATCGAAGCGGTCACGCACGCAATTTTCGACCAGGCGGAACGCCGCTGTGGTGGACAGCTTGTCCTTGGTCTGGCCCACAAATTCGGGATTACGGATGAAGACCGACAGAAGCAGGCCAGAATGGCCCATAATGTCGTCTGCCGTGATCGATGTGCCCTTCTTCTGACCTGTCAGCTCAGCATAATTGCGCAAAGCCTTGGTGATGGCTGAGCGAAAGCCCGCCTCATGCGTTCCGCCATCCGGGGTCGGGATCGTATTACAGTAAGAGCGCGAGAAGCCGTCAGACTCACCAAAGCCAGCTGCGGTCCAGGCAATTGCCCATTCGACCTTGCCATCATCGGTTTCGACCAGACCGGCAAAATTCTGCTCGGTAATCGTCGCCTTGCCTTTGAACACCTCGTCGAGCTGGTCGGCGAGACCATTCGGATAGGACAGGGTCTTCTCGGCCGGGATCTTGGAATCTTCCGGTAGCAGCTCCGGATCGCATTTCCAGCGCACTTCCACGCCGCGATATAGATACGCCTTGGAACGCGTCATCTGGAACAGGCGGGCCGGTTTGAAACGCAGTTTTTCACCAAAAATCTCGATATCCGGCTTGAACCGGACGGTCGTGCCGCGGCGGTTCGGTGCCGGGCCTTTCAGTTCCAGCGGTCCGGTGACGATGCCGCGCTCAAAGGCCTGGAAGTAGAGCTTCTTGTCGCGCGCCACTTCCACTTCCATGCGCTCGGACAGGGCATTCACGACCGAAGAACCGACGCCGTGCAGGCCGCCTGCGGTTTCATAGGCCTTGTTGGAAAACTTTCCGCCCGCGTGCAGCGTCGTCATGATGACTTCCAGCGCCGACTTGCCGGGATATTTCGGGTGCTCGCCGACCGGGATGCCGCGGCCATTATCGATCACTTCGACATAGCCATCGGCGCGGACGTGCACTTCGATCCGATTGGCGTGGCCAGCCACGGCTTCGTCCATGGAATTGTCGAGGATTTCCGCGAAGAGATGGTGGTAAGCCCGTTCATCGGTCCCACCTATGTACATGCCGGGGCGTTTCCGCACCGGTTCGAGGCCCTCAAGGACCTCGATATCTTTCGCGCTATAACCAGAAGGATCAGTTTTCATATCGTCGAATAGGTTGTTTTGCTTTGCAGCGCCCATAATGGTTTTCTCCCCGTAAGCCCATTCGCCCACTGATTCCAAGGATTTCCATCATGACGATTATGATTAATACGCCATTAACCCTGCCGTCAGGGGTCGAATTGCCCAACCGTCTGGTCAAGGCGGCGATGACCGAAAGACTGGCCAATCCGGCGAATGAGGTCACCGAGCGGCATCTGCGACTGTATAAGGCCTGGGGCGATGGCGGGGTCGGGCTGCAGATCACTGGAAATGTGCAGGTTGATCGCCGAAATCTGGAAGCGCCCGGCAAT
The DNA here is from genome assembly GCF_001854405.1 of Hyphomonas sp. Mor2. GTDB lineage: Bacteria > Pseudomonadota > Alphaproteobacteria > Caulobacterales > Hyphomonadaceae > Henriciella. Next base: position 1,890,162 of record NZ_CP017718.1, on the reverse strand, counting down.
GTTGCAATCGATGGCCCGCCCTCGAATGAACATGCAGTAATGCTCGCAAAATGGGCAGAGGCCTGCAAGTCAGGCGGCGGAAAAGTCGTCATGCAGCTCAGTCATGCCGGGCGACAGACACAGAAAATGGTCAATCCGGAACCGGACGCCCCGAGCGCGATCGCGGTGGATCTGCCTGGCGGTCAGTTCGGGACACCGCGGGCCATGACAGGGGATGATATCAAACGCCTGATCGAGAAATACGCGATTGCGACCAAGGCGGCGCGCGCGGCCGGCTTTGATGGCGTGCAGATCCACTCCGCCCATGGCTATCTGATGAGCCAGTTCCTGTCGCCTCTAACCAATCAGCGAGACGATGAATGGGGCGGTTCACTGGAAAACCGGGCCCGGGCTCTGATCGAAACTGTGAAGGCCGCCAAGGCCGAAGCGGGCCCCGGATTTGGCGTTTCGGTGAAGCTGAACTCCACAGACTTCCAGAAAGGTGGGTTTACCCAGGCCGATTCGACCGCGGTGATCGGAATGCTGAACGAACTCGGCCTCGATTTCATCGAAATTTCCGGTGGGAATTATGAACAGCCCAAGATGATGGATATGGAAGGCCTGTCACCGGCGCACGAAGAACGGGTCCGCGAGAGTACGAGACAGCGGGAGGCCTATTTCCTGGACTATGCCAAAGAAGTTCAGGCCGTCGCCAAGATGCCGCTCATGGTCACAGGCGGGTTTCGAACGGTCGACGGCATGAATGACGCGCTGGCAGGCGGCGAGGCGGATCTTATCGGTCTGGGGCGCCCGCTCTGTGTCGATGTCGACGCACCGGCTGGACTGCTGGCGGGTGAGCTTGCCGAGTTGCGGAAATGGGAAAAAACCCTCCGCATTGGCCCGGGCATTTTCGGACCGAACTCCTCGATCGGTCTGTTCAAGGCTCTGAACGGGTTCGGCATGCAGGGATGGTACTACTCGCAACTGCATCGGATCGCAGACGGCATGGAGCCGAACCGCAAGCTGGGCGTGCTCAGCGCGTTCCTGAAGATGCAGGGGATGGACAGCAAAATGGCAAAGGCCTACCACGCCGACCTTGCCAAATAGAGAGATCGTATGAGCGTGCAAATCTCGTCCACCATTGATGGTGGCAATATTATCGTCAAGGATTTGAGCGATCCGAAAAATATCCGGCTGGAGATCGCCCGAGATCATCAGTCCGACTTCTATCAATGGTTCTATTTTCGGGTTTCGGGCGCAGCGCAGCAGTCGCTTCGCATGGTTCTCGAAAATGCCGGTGACGCGGCCTATCCGCTCGGCTGGAAAAACTATCAGGCAGTCGTCTCTCACGATCTTGAACAATGGCGCCGCGTGCCGACCAGCTATGACGGAAAGACACTTACCATAGACGCAGAAACCGGCGCTGGATCGGTCTACGTGGCTTATTTTGTCCCCTATCCGACGGGGCGCCATCGCCGTCTGATTGCGCGGGCAGGGGCGCTGGCAGAGGCGCAGGTCAGCGTTCTGGGGCAAACCCTGGATGGCCGCGACATGGACCTGATCACGATCGGGACACCGGCGGAAGGCAAACGCACGCTATGGATCACGGCCCGACAGCATCCCGGGGAGACGATGGCCGAGTGGTGGATGGAGGGGTTCCTCGATCGCCTCGGCGATGATGAGGACGAGGCGGTTCAGGCGCTGCGCAAGGCGGCCGTTCTGTATCTGGTGCCGAATATGTGTCCGGATGGCGCCGCCCGCGGACATTTGCGGACCAATGCCGCTGGCGTGAATCTCAATCGCGAATGGGCCTCGCCGAGCTTGGAGAAAAGTCCGGAAGTCTTCTTCGTGCTCGAGAAGATGAAGGAAACCGGTCTTGATTTCGCTCTGGACGTGCATGGCGACGAGGCCCTGCCTTACAATTTCATCGCCGGTGCCGAGGGCATTCCAGGCTGGAGTGAACGGCTGGCGGACCTTCAATCGAGGTTCAAGGACACATATGTTGAGTCCTCTAACGGGGCGTTTCAAACCGAGCATGGCTATCCGGTCACCCCGGCTGGCAAGGCCAATCTGGGAATCTGCACAAACGCCCTGGCGCAGCACTTTGATGCGTTGGCCATGACACTGGAAATGCCGTTCAAGGATAATGCGGATCAACCGGATGCCGAATTCGGCTGGTCACCGGAACGGGCGAAACAACTTGGACGAGACGCCGTGGAGCCTATGCTGGCGGTGCTGCCGTCTCTGCGCTGAGCTTTGCGAGCGCCGCTTCAATCAAGGCGTAGCTCCGGATCCGTGTCTCGAGAGAATCGGTGATGGTCAACAGGAAAAGCTCGTTGGCTTGTGCGTGGGTTGCTGTCTCCAACAGCGATTTCGCAACGAAGGGCGCTGATCCGATAATGCCACGCTCTGGCGGAATGAGCGGCGCCGCCTCCAGCGCGGTCTCAGCATCCTCCACACTCAGATACGGATGGAACTGACCTGCGCCGCGTCCCAGCGCCCAGGCCTTGATCGGGGCAGCGAGGCGAGTGGCCTCCTCGTCCGTCTCTGCGGCCAGGGTGACCAGACCAATCGCGGCATAAGGGGCGGCGCAAAATGGCGATGGCTCAAACGCTTCATGATAAGCGTCCAGCGCCGCTTTGGCGCCGCCTGGATTGAGAAAGTCAGCAAAGGCCAGCTTCAGCCCCATCTGTCCGGCAAAGGCCGCAGAGGCGGGCGAGGAACAGAGCATCCATAGCCCCGGGTGATCTCCTGGCGGATTGGCGGCAATACCACGCGCGCGATGGTCATCAGGAAACGGGGCTTGCCCGCTGGCATCCAGCATCCAGTCCATCAGCATTCGGAGCATCGTAGGAAAGTTCTGTCCGCCGGGCCCAAGCAAAGCTGCAGAGGCGCGCGGATCAGCACCGGTCGCGCGGCCGAGACCGATTTCGATACGTCCGGGATACAGCTGGTTCAGCGTCTGGCCCCATTCTGCAACTTTCAATGGCGAGTAATTGGGTAGCATGATCCCGCCTGAGCCGAGCGTGATCCGCTGCGTCCGACTGGCCAGATCTGCCATCAGGATTTCCGGCGTGGTCCCGGCAAAGCTGCTGGCATTATGATGTTCCTGCACCCAGTAAGACCGGTAGGACATGCTGTCGACGGCCTCGGCCAGAGCGCGGGTCTCGTTCAGCGCATCGGCGGCGCTGCGGCCTTTGAATATTGGCGACGGATCAAGAATGGACAGCACGGGTTTCATCCCCTGCCTTGTGCGCTATGCAGGAGGCGGAGACAAGTTGGAGACAAGTATGCGTGCGTTTCTGATCGCGATGGCAAGTTTGGCGCTGACGGCGTGCAGCGTCGGCGCGGAGCCGGCTGAGGCGATTGATGAAAGCCTCTCAGATCTGGTCGCGCTGGCGCCGCCCGGACCGCTGGCAGGCACGCCATATCCATTGCACTACAAGCTCGATCTGACGCTCGACCCACGCGAAGCTCGATTTGGTGGAACGGTGATCATCACATTGGACGTGACTGAGCGATCAAGCGGGGTCTACCTGCACGGGCGCGATCTCGAGATCACCGAGGTCCGCTCCAGATCGGGCGATGCGCCCGCCCGGCGCGGAGTTTGGCAACCCGTCCTGGAGTCCGGCGTCGCCTGGCTGGATTTTGGACAAACCGTTGATCCGGGGCAGATTGTCGTGGAAATCGACTATAATACCGCCTTCGACGCAAACCTGTCTGGCCTGTTCAAGGTGACCGAGCAGGGCGACGCCTATGCACTGGCGAAATCGGAGAGCATCCAGGCGCGGCGGTTCATGCCGGGTTTCGACCAGCCTGCGTTCAAGGCCCCGTTTGATATCACACTGACCATTCCCGAATCCGACTCGGCGATCAGCAATGCCCCTGAAGCTTCCGTCGAGCCGCTCGGGAATGGCCTGAAGCGAATTACATTCGAAAAAACTCGGCCTTTGCCGACCTATCTGTTGTCGCTCGCGGTGGGCAGTTTCGATGTCGTCGACGCGGGTATGATCCCGCCCAATGCGGTGCGCACGGAGCCGATCCCCCTGCGCGGATTTGCGCGGCGCGGGAAGGGGGACCAATTGGGGCTCGCGCTCGAAACCGCCCCGGAGCTCGTCCGGATCTTCGAAGAGGCGTTGCAGCAGCCCTATCCCTACAAAAAGCTCGACATTGTCGCCGCGCCGCAATGGCCCTCGGGGGCGACGGAGCTTGCTGCCGCAATTACCTATCGCGAAAGCCGTATCCTGGCGGGAGACGATATCGGCCCCGCGGCGCGGCGTAGTTTGCTGGCCATTCACGCGCATGAGGTCGGGCATATGTGGTTCGGTAATCTGGTCACGCCGCCCTGGTGGGATGATCTCTGGCTCAAGGAAGGATTTGCCAGTTGGGGCGAAGGCGCCAGCCTGTCGGAGCTGTATCCGGGCGAGGGCTACGACCTGGACGCGATTGTCGATGGCATTGCGGCCATGGATCTCGATAGCCTCGCCAGCGCCCGCGCGGTGCGGGAGCCGATCGCGCTGAACGAGAATGTGCGCAACGCCTATGACTCGATCACCTATAATAAGGGGCTCGCCGTGATCGGTATGGTCGATGCCTATTTCGGTGCTGACGTCTTTCGACCGGCCCTCGGGCGCTATGTGGAAGCCTATGAAGATGGCGTCGCGGGCAGCCCTGAATTCTTCGATATTATTGGCGAGGTCGTTGGCGAAACACACGAAAAGTCTTCGCTGCAGGACGTATTGGAACAGGTTCAGGAGGAGGATCGCGAACCGACAGTCACACGCGTATTCCGAAGCTATGTGGAACAAAATGGATTACCTCAAGTTGAGGTTTCCAGAACGGAAATGCGCGGTACGCCGGTCATCCAGGTGGCACAGTGGCGATATGCGCCCCTGGGCAGCCGAATTCAGCAAGGTCGAATCTGGACGATCCCCGTTTGCCTGAAAATGGGAACAGACAGCGGGGTGGTTTCCGCCTGCAAGGTCATGGAACGAAAGCCGATCATGAGGAGCCTTTTCCATCTGCCAGAGACGATTGCCGATGCTTCCGAGATCCGCTGGATCATGCCGAATGCGCATGGAGCAGGCTATTATCGCTTCTCTCTCAATGATGACGATTGGCAAAACCTCGGCATGGCCTTCGATCAGCTTAGCGCTGGTGAAAAGCTATCCACGCTGGACAGCGCCGGTGCGGAATTCGCGGCAGGTCGGCTCGATGTCGACACAGTCTGGCGCTTTATAGATGAAGCCGTCCGCGATGAGGAACGCCGTGTCGTGCAAGCAGCCATCAAACAGGCCCAACGCTTTGAACGATTGTTGGGAAGCGATGAAAGTGCAGCTGCTGGATACCGCGCCGCTGTGCTCGATGTCTTCCGAGATCGCTACACGGAGTTGGCGGCGCAGGAGCTTGATGATCCTGAACGGGCGATCATGCGATCCAGTCTCGAACAGTTCCTGATTTCTGGCGGGCAGGATGCGGAGCTGCGAGCGGGGCTGGCCGCTGCCGCCGCTGATTATATTGGCCTGGACGGTGTCACCTCGGATCGCCAGCTGAATACCGACGAGTATTTTACCGGTATTGCGATCGGGTTCCAGGTCTATGGCGAGCCGTTCCTTGACCGGTTGCTCGCTGTTCGGACCCGGTATGACGACCCGGTTTTTGAACAGGCCGTGGCCTATGCGATTGGCCAGAACAAGGATCCAGCGCTGTCAGAACGAATTCTGGAGATTGCGCGGTCTGGATCACTCGGTACCCGCGAAACGCTGGCGATTGTGCAGGGGCAGATGCGGCAGCCCGAGACGCGGGAGGACACCTGGATCTGGTTGAAACAGAATTTCGAGTCTTACCTCACTCTCATCCCCCGTCAGCGCAAGCGCTTCAGCCCGGCCCTTGCCAACGCGATGTGCTCACTGGAGGCGCGTGACGATCTGATCGCGCTGTTCGAAACGCATGGGGCGCAGGTGCCAGGACATGAACGATCGCTGACCCAGACCATTGAGCGGATCGAACTTTGCGCGGCGCTGGAAGCGGAAAAAGGGGCCGAAACCCGCGCGTTTTTCCGGGATCAGAACTAGCTGGGATCCTCGGTCTCTTCGGCTGGCGGCTCCGCATCGCGGCGACCAAACAAGGCGTCCAGGGCACGATCTCGTAGTTCGTCTTCAAGATCGCGTTCTTCGGTGGGTTCAGCTGTGTCGTCTGTCGCGGGTTCAGCGGGCGTCTGCGGTGCAGTTTGTCCGCCCAGAATGCCGCCAATAATGTTTCCGGCATCGCCGCCAATCCGATTGCGGATCTCACTCGCGGCTTGCCCGCGCAGGCGAGCGGTCAATTCAGCTTGAACGGCGGCTTGATCCAGACCGAACTGGATGCTCGACCAGCTGCCATAAACCCGAACCGGGATCGGGATTCCGTTCAATCCAATCGTCGATCCGGCGCCTGCCGCGCTGGCATCGATGCGCGGCGTCAGGCTAATATCCAGAGTCCGCGCGCCCAGATCAATCTGGCCCGCACCGGTGACACCGACAACCGGATTATCGATGCTGAGATTGGTGATACTTGCGACGCCATTATTGAAATCGAGATTGCCGATGAACTTGGAGAAATCAGTCTCGGCCTCTGGCGATAGGGCTTCCCTGAATGTCGTCAGGGATAAGTCTCCGCTGCGCAGGAGATCGCCGATATTGGAGGCGTCCCGCACCATCTTGGCGAGGTTCAGGCCCTTCAAGGCCCCTTCATTCAAATCGCTTTCAAACTTGCCATCAAGGCCACTGATCAGGGCCTTCAGGCTGTTGCCTTCGGAGCTCATATCGACATGCACATCGCCGAGCCCGCGCAGATTTTGAAACCCGGTCAACGCGGTCAGCATGTCCTGTGCTGCAATGCTGGTGGCCAGAGCTTCGATTTCCAGGGTCGGGGTCGAGCGCGAGGCATCGAGTACCAAATCACCATACCAGTCGCCCTGGAACACCCGGAAGCCCGGCGTGTGATCTTCGCGCCTGAAGATGGCGGACAGGCGACCATCATCGAGACGCGTGTTCAGCAAGGCGTCCTGCAGTGTAATCTGGTCGATCACCACGGTTTCCGCCGACACCGTCACGGTGGCGTCCACGGCGCGAAGGCTGGCCAGGTCCAGAGGCGTGTCGTCCCAGTCCTCATTCAGGCTGGGCGTCTGATCCTGATTTTGTGAGCCGCTGCCAAGAAATGGCGTGAGGTCAAGCGTATCCATGCTCAGATCCGCGATGATGCGTGGGCGGTCCCCGCGTAGATCTGCGCCGAGATCACCGGTCGCCCGGGTGTCATCCAGCGTCAGAGAGGCGCCTGACAAAGAGGGTGCCATCAGGGTACCTGTGGTCTGTCCCGCGATGGCGAGCTTGTTCAGGGAGTCGCCTTCGGGCAGCGTCGTGCCAAATGCTTCGAGCACGTTTCGAGGATTATCACTGCTGACCGAGAGCGTGCCATCGATCGCCTGATCGCCTGCGAGCGAGAAAGCACCAGAATAATCGGTGCTGAGATCGGCGCTGCGCTGTTTCAGCTGAATGCCGGTGAGGGTTGGCGCGCTGAGCGGACCGGTGACCGTCGCGCTGAGATCGACATCGCCCAGCATGGCCAGCACGAGACTTAATGGGTGTCCAGATTTCAACAGTCGCTGCGCATCCGCGGCGTTCATGTCGAGCGTTCCGTCCAACTGTGGTTCGGGGCCGAGCGTCAGAGCGCCCTGATAATCGAGTTCAAGGCCCGTGGCGATGAGATTGAGCTTGGAGAAATCGATTTCCGCCGCGGTGGCCGCGCCGCTTATGGTGCCGCTGGCTCGCACGGATTCGAGGGCGCTCCCGACAATGGGCAGGCCGCTGTCACCGATCAATGTCATCAACCGCGCGAGCGTGTCTGAGGTGATGTCAAACGACCCGTCCAGCGTCGGTGTGTCTGCGAGGGTCAGGGCGCCGTCATAGGCAACTTCGCCGAATGGCGTCCCGAGCCGGGCGTCCAGGCCAACCTCTTCCCCTGCTGTCAGCGCCTGGATCGTGTCGAGACGAATGCGATAGTCAAAGGCCTGGCCGTTCAGGCTGCCATTTCCGGAGGATGAAAAGGGCTGATCCAGTGCCTTCAGCTGGGCCGAGGCGTTGAATTCTGTCAGGGCATAGGCCTCTCCGGTGTTCCAATCCTTGTAGAAGACGGAGGCGTTGGACAGCGCGGCGCGATCAATACCGGTTTCAAACCCGGAGTCAGGATCGGTTTGAGCGTCCGGGTCGCCAAACATCCAATTGACGCGGCCATCGGTGAGTCGCTCGAGGCGCACAATCGCGTCATCAAGCGTGATCTTGTCGACTTCGACTCGCCGCGACAGCAAGGGCAGCAATTTGACGGTGGCCTGAAGGCTTCCGGCTTCGATCATCAGCGGCTCGGAAAAGCCGTCCGGATTGGCAATGTCTGCCCCGTCGATTCGAGCTGAAATCACCGGTAGAATCGAGAGTTTGGGATCTCCCTTCAGCGTCACTTCGCGGCCAAGCGCGTTCGTGGCCGCGGTCTCAATCTGGCTCTTATAGACCGAGGTCGGGATCAAAAAAGGAATGATCACGGCCGCAGCAAGCAATACAGCCATCACGGCGCAGAGGATGATCAGGAGACGTTTCATGGGAGGAATATGGCCTTCTTATTCTGTATTGCAGCTGAATAGCTGCAACTGATGTCAAAGTCATGGCAATTGCCGCTTGACCGGGGTTTTGCGCGCGTATAGATCAGCCTCTCACCGCTTCGGCGGCGAAGCCCATGCGCGGGTGTAGCTCAGTTGGTTAGAGTACCGGCCTGTCACGCCGGGGGTCGCGGGTTCGAGTCCCGTCACTCGCGCCATTTTTCTAAAAAATGGTTTCAGCGCATAAGTTACGGTCCGGAACGGGTCGTTATTCGGATTCAATCAGGTCGAAGAAATAGTCCGGGTTTTGAAAGATCCAGTTTCGCCCAGGGAATGGGGCTTCGTGGAAGCGGACGCCAAGACGTTCAGCATCAGTCCGCGCTTCATCTGCAGCGACCCCATGCTGATCCGAACTGTTGGCGACCAGAATCTCGCGCTCGCCGAGACCGCTGGATTCGAGATCACGATTGTTGAGAAAAGCCGCGATGATGTCGTGTCGAATGCTGTCACTGTTCGCCCGCACCAGATAGTGTGACGAGCTTTCGAACAAGGCCTGGTTTTGCTCCAGATACTCATGGTCTGAGACCTGGTTGGCATATAGGCGCCGATAGAAGCGCAGGCCGCCAAACGTTCTTATGATCGTCGTCATCGTGCGCAAGCCAAACGCGAAGCTGGCCGGAGAGTTGAGCGACATACGCAACATGCCGCGGATCCATCTCGGCTGAATGTTCTTCAGTTTATCGGCCACGTTAAGCCCATAGTTCACCAGCACGACCCGCCTCACCCTCTGCCGGTCGGCACTGAGCTGCAAGGCCAGGGGCGCGGCGGTTGAAAGACCGACGATCTTGACATCGGTGAGATCCATCGTGCGTATGAATTCGAGCACGATTCGAGCCGTTTCCTGGGCAGAGTCTGCGCGGCTGGTGCTGCCAAAACCGGGCCGGATCGGAAAGATCAGATTGAGACCGCGTTTGCTGGCGGCTTCGATCATATCGGGAGAGGGAAAGTACCCGTACTCCAATGAGTGAAGCACAATCACCGGGCGCCCGGTGGTCGGTCCGTATCGGCGATACTCCATGCTTCGTCCGGGGGTCGGCAGCGCCAGGTATCTGACCTTGTTTTCGTTGGCCTCGGATTTGACATCCATTGGCGGTAGCTCGTCGATCAGGGCGTGCGACAGCTCGAGCGTGGTTGCGACCGCCTCAACCAGGCTGCGGCAGTTCAGTTTGGAGATGATCCGACTGATATGGGTGCGCACCGTGCTGAGCTTGATGCCGCGCATTTCGGCGACCTGTTCGAGGTTCAGTCGCAGAAAGACCAGTTGCAGGATCTCCAGCTCCGATGCGGTCAGCTCATAATCCTGCTTCAGGTGATCGCGGAGGCGGGCGCTCATCGTTGAAAGCACCATCCGCGCCGTATAGCCGTTCAGTCGGCCATCTTCGAAGTGCGGCCAGATCTTGATCTGGCGTCTGAGATCAAAACGGTCCCTCAATTCGATAAGGCGACCGAGCTGGTGGGGGTCACGATCCGCTGTCGGTAACGAGAGCTGCTGTATCGTGTCACCTGATTTTAGCCCGAGAAAATCAGACAAATCCCTCGGAATAGACGAGACGACACCGTTCACATCGAGGCTGAACAGGAAGGACTCTTGTCCGGCAAAGTCGCCCTGAGGCGGCTCTTCCAGAGCATTCGATGCGGGCGCCGAAATCATCGACAGAACCGACTGAAATTCAGGGATCGACGTGGCGTCCTGCGACAGGCGGGACCAATCAAGGCAGGCCTGGGTGAAACGATCCGGGTCCTCGTCCGCGCGAGCCAGTGATTTCAACAGTTCGAGCGCCGATTCAGCGCGGCGGTCGGGATCTGTTTTCAGGGTCTGATCGGCGTCCACGGTCTGGCTTTCATCAGGAATGTGACTTTCGGGGCTTCAGATTACGCAATTTTTGCGCCGAATGTGTACCTAAATTTGATGATGTGAGATGAAGGCCGTTCAGTTTACACCTTGAATCGACGTTTACGTCACATGGATCTCTCGCTGCGACCTTCTTTGTGTAGAGAGCCATCGTCCACCGGTTCAATCCCCTTTTTGAGCCGGTGGACCATTGTCTCAGATATCCGATTCCGATCTCAATGCCGCCTCGCCAGGGCGAGCTGTCGGATCTTGCCAGAGCGTTACCGTTTAGGCCCAAATTTGCGCCTTCATCGTCAACGGAATTCAACGCAGGGTTGCTATATTCCCGACAGTACTTCTGAGGCTAGGGTAAACATGAGCGAATATTTTCTGGCGCATTTCAATGTCGCACGTCCTCTCGGGACGTTCTCGGTGCACAAGAAGGAGGCGAAATACTTCTTCAAACAGTTGCAGGAATTGTTCGAGCGCGATCACCTGCATGACGGTCTGCTCTGGCATCGCCACGGCATGCGTTCGGCAGAGGGAAAAGAACTCAACTTCTTCGAGATTGCCGCTCTCAATACCAATGGCGACGATAATCCGCACATTTACACAGTCGCTGGATGGCGGGACGCCAAGGACTTGCACAGCTTCGCGTATCGCGACGTTCAGCACCGCGAGAATATGAAGCAGTTGCGCCACTGGGTGGATCGCTCGGAAGGGGCGAACCTGGTCACTTGGTGGGAGAAGCGTGACACGCGCGTGTCTCTCGAAATGGCCTGGGACCGACTGCAAAGGCTGCGCAAAGACGGACCAACGCCGCACGCCTTCAATCTGCACACCCGGTTTGATCCGCCGACCTTGTCCAGCGTCGCGTAAGGGGATCTGTCGCGCATTCGGGTTTGTGGCTGAGTCCGGCTCGATCCGAGCCGCATTTGGCTCTTCCGGGAACCCTCGACGCCTGGGATTCATATGTATCCCGCGGGAGACGAGAGTCACCGAATGCTGGACAGATTGACAGACAAAGACGCAAAGTCTTACCCACCAAGCAGAAGAATGGTGTCCGTTTACGAGAAACGAAGGGGTAAGGACGAGATGAACGCGAAACCTTGGACCACGGACGGGCCCCGCCATGCTTTATGATCCGACGCGGAAATTCATCTTCATCCACATCTGGAAAACCGGCGGAGAATCGGTGGTTTCGGCCTTGCGGGAGTTCTGCCCGACCTATTTCCGCAACCGATATGTCAACAAGGCGATCCGGGTGATGCCGGGGCCCGCAGCGGCGGTGCTGGGGTGGCGTGGGAGACTGGTGCGAGATCAGCATTCCACGGCGTCTGAAATCTGCCGCCAGATGCCGACCGAGGCTTTCAACGATGCCTTCAAGTTTACCTTCGTCCGCAACCCCTGGGATTGGCAGGTCTCGAATTATACCTACGCACTGAAGACGCCCGCGCATGGTCAATACGAAATCATCCAGAAGCTGGGCAGTTTTGAGGAATATATTCGCTATCAGTATGAAGATCGCGCGCCGACGCAAAGCAGCTTCATCCTCGATGACGATGGGCGTCAGCTGGTCGATTTTGTCGGACGGTTCGAGACGATTCAGGCAGATTTCAACGCGGTGTGTGAACAAATCGGCGTCGATGCGAGACTGCCGCATCTAAACGCCTCAATTCGAAGACGGGACTGGCGAAGCTATTACACCAAGGAAACGCGTGATCTGGTCGAGCGTCTGTTCGAGGTGGATCTGGAGCGGTTTGGCTATCGGTGGGATGATTGATCTGAGGCGGCGAAGCCGTTGCCCAATTTTGGTTTTTGGAGATCTGTGTTAGCTCCCAAGTATTAATAGGGAGGAACGGGATGAGATTATCGGCGACTTTATTGGCGGCGTCATGCCTTGGAATTGCAAGTTGCGGACAGGCCACGCAGACGGAAACGGCAGACACAAGCGTCACCCCTGAGCAACAATTGATGCAGCAATTGATCGACGCAGCGCCGGGAGACGTCATCGAAATCCCCGAAGGCACGTATAGTTTCAATCGCGGCCTGAGCCTGACCGTGGATGGGGTGACCATTCGCGGGCAAGGCATGGACAAGACGATCCTCAGTTTTGTAGATCAGATCGCCGGCGCAGAGGGCCTGTTGGTCACGGCCAACGATTTCACGATCGAGGACATTGCCATCGAGGATGCAAAAGGTGACGCGCTGAAGATCAATGAAGGCGAGAACATCACCATTCGGCGCGTGCGCACGGAATGGACGAACGGTCCGAGCCAGGAAAACGGCGCCTATGGAATTTATCCGGTGCAAACCACCAATGTCCTGGTCGAAGGGAATGTCGCGATCGGGGCTTCCGATGCAGGCGTCTATGTCGGGCAGTCTCGCGATGTCATCGTCCGCAACAACCGGGCTGAATACAATGTCGCCGGGATCGAGATCGAGAACACGGTTGGCGCCGATGTCTACGACAATGTCGCCACCAACAATACGGGCGGCATTCTCGTCTTCAATATGCCTGAATTGCAACAGGAAGGTCGCGCCACGCGCGTCTATGACAATCAGGTCTTTGCCAACAATACCGATAATTTCGGCCACCCGGGGACACCGGTTGCGAGCGTCCCGGCAGGAACCGGGGTCATCGTGAATTCCAATGATGATGTCGAGATCTTCAATAATGAGATTTCCGACAACAAGACCGGCAATATCATCATCTCGAGCCTGTTCTCGACCGGGTATTCTGACAGCTCGGCCAGCGAATCCTTCGATCCTTATCCGGAGGGAATCTTCATTTACGGCAACACATTCTCAGGCGGTGGTGATGATCCCGACACGGCGGAACTCGCGCTCGCCCGCATGATGTTGTTCGGACCCGATGGACGCCTTCCCGATATCATCTGGGATGGTTTCTATGATGAGGGCAAACAGGTGGATGGCGACACGCCAGACGCGCTTCGCATTTGCATCGACAATGGTGACGTCGGTGTTCTCAACGCCAATGGTCCAAGCGGGTACACCGAGCCATCGCTCGATATCTCGGCGTTCGAATGCACGCTGGACAAGCTGACAGCCATCGACCTGGGGCGTTCCTGATACGAATGGGAGCGAACCGATGATGCGCTTCGTCGCTGTGCTGGCCAGCCTGGCATTCCTGGCCGCCTGTTCGCCGGGCTCGAACGGCGTGGTCAGTCATCTGGAGCAGGATCCGCAACGGCTCAGTGATTGGGGGCTGTTCGACGTCTCCAGCGGTGCGCTGGAGCTTGCCGAGGGGGTCGTGCCATATGATCTGAACTCGCCCCTGTTCACCGACTATGCCCACAAGCTCCGCACGATCTGGGTTCCGGAGGGGGCAGGGGCAGCGCCTGTGAATGTGGGCGGCGTTCCGGATCTTCCGATCGGTACGGTGATCAGCAAGACATTTTACTATCCAAAGGCTGCCGATGCGGAGGATACGGTGCTGCAAACCGAAGACCCGCTTGGACGCCTTAACCCGGTGCTTGAGGATCTGGACGGGGTTCGACTGATCGAAACCCGCTTGCTCGTCCGCCGGGCGCAGGGCTGGGAGCCGGTTTCCTATGTCTGGAATGCCGAGCAAACGGATGCGGTGCTGACCCGGATCGGCGATGTGCAGCCGCTAAGCCTTTTGAGAGACGACTCACAGAAGACCGAGTTCGCCTATATCGTTCCCGACATCAATCAATGCACCGGGTGCCACGCCCCAAACAATACCAGCCGCGAAATTCAACCGCTTGGCATGCGGGCGCGGCATCTGAACAAGGCGTACACACACGATGGATCCGAGGTAAACCAACTCACGCATCTTGCCGATCTCGGCATTCTTGACCTGACGGATCGAGGAGCAGATTTGCCCGCAAACGCTGATTGGCTGGACGGTGAACAGCCGATTTCGGCGCGGGCGCGGGCCTATCTCGATATCAATTGTTCGCACTGCCACAATCCGGTCGGTCCGGCGGACACGTCCGGTCTCGATCTGACCATGGATGCTGAGATCGGCCCGGCCCTCGGGATCTGCAAGCTGCCAATCGCGGCCGGGTCCGGGACAGGGGGACGCGCGTTCAGCATCGTGCCCGGGGCGCCGGAGGAGTCGATCCTGGTCTATCGCCTCGAAACAACCAAACCCGGGGCCATGATGCCGGAATTGGGCCGCGCCCTGTCCCACGCCGAAGGCGTCGCGCTCATTCGCCAATGGATCGCTGAAATGGACGGGGCGTGTTCAACCTGACGTACGGATGACTCAAAGGGGCTGGCGTTGACGGCTTCTTTTGGGCGCTTTGGTTTTGTTTGGGTGGTTGTGCTGCCTTCGCTCGGCATTCTCTATTGTAATGGCATGTGAAATGTCATTAAATGGGGGAGCAGGAAGATTGGTTGAGGACCGCAGCGACCCACGGCGCTCGATTTCAGCTTGCGGAGGATCGACTCTATGGGGCTTAAGGCGCGCGTTCAGAACCAGGTGACGAAACGCCTGTTCAGTTTGAAGCGGCGGGACAAGATCCGCCACAAGCTCGAGCGGCAAAGACACGCGGCCAAGGCTCCGCATGTGGTCGAGTATTTCCACGAGGCAAGCGATCCTTACTCGCACCTGATGGCGCAGGTCCTGCCGGAATTCTGTCAGCGGTATGATATCCAGCTCAAGGTCCACCTGGTCGCGCCCCCGCCGGACTGGGCGGCCCCCGAACGCCAACGCTTGCAGGCCTATGCCCGCCTGGACGCTGCCCGGCTCGCGGCGCGCGCGGGATTGGCGTTCACGGATCCCGGCGCACAGCCTTCAGCGGAACATCTGAACGCCGCGAACATGGCGTTTGCGACCGCGATCAAGACCGACACGTTTCTGGCCGACGCTGCCCGGATCGGAGAGCGGTTCTGGTCGGGGCAGGAGCCGTCTGCGGGTGTCGCGCTGGATGCAGGGGTCGAGCAGATGATGGCTACCCACACAGAGCGACGGGACAAGATGGGGCATTATCTCGGCGCGACCTTGCATTATGGCGGGGAATGGTACTGGGGCGTGGACCGCCTGCACTATCTGGAAGCGCGACTGCGTGACCTGGGCGCGGCCTCATCAGACACGGACGCACCGATATTTGCGCCCCCAATCGTGCCGGAAGGGCCAGCCATCGCGCCCTCGTCACAGAAACCAGAGCTGCATTGGTACCTGTCATTCCGCAGCCCTTATACCGGCATTGTCGCGGACCGCATCAAGGCGCTCGCCGATGCGTATGGGGCCGAGCTGAAGCTGCGCTACGTCTTGCCCATGGTCATGCGCGGCATGGAAATCCGACGGACCAAGGGCTTCTACATAATGCATGATGTGGTGCGCGAAGCGGACCGGCTCGGGGTTTCCTTCGGCAATGTTTTCGATCCTGTGGGCAAGCCGGTTGAACGCGGCTACGCCCTCTTGCACCGCGCAATTGAACTCGGAAGAGGCTTTGAATTTGCCCGATCATTCCTGTCCGGCGTCTGGGCGGACGGGCTGGACGCGGGGAGCGATGCCGGGCTCAGGACCATCACCGAACGGGCCGGTCTGTCCTGGCAGGAATTGAAGCCGCTGCTGGGCGGAGATCATTGGCGCGCCGACGAGCACACCAACCAGGAAGAGATGCTCAGCTACGACATCTGGGGCGTCCCGAGCTTTCGTGTGGGCAATGTCGCGGCCTGGGGGCAGGATCGGTTGTGGGTCGTGGAACAGGCCTTGAAGGCGCAGGTGGCGCAAGAATCAGAATTGGGAGGAGTTTGAATATGAAAGTCATCAATGAGGTCAGGCCGACGCAGCCTGAGCAGATCCAGGCGATGACAGAGCCCGGACCCGAGGGGCCGATCTTCATGATCAATCTCCTCAAGTTCAAGGACAAGGCGGCGTATGAAGACGGTCGTGAAACCGATCTGACGGGGCGCCAGGCCTATGGGCTTTATGGCGCGGCCGTCGCGGGGATTCTGCCCGAATTTGGTGGGCGCCTGTTCTACATTTCTGACGTCACATTCCTGTCGCTCGGACAGGTCGAAGAATTATGGGACGAAGTCGCCATCGCGGCCTATCCGGACCGTGGATCGCTGTTGCGCATGTCCATGTCGGAGGCATGGCAGGAAGCTAGCGTGCACCGTGCTGCCGGACTGGCCGGACAGCTCAATATTGAAACGGTGATGCCAAAAGCCGCGCATGGTTTGCCGTGGATCGAGATGTTCCTGAAGGAGATGAACGGATGATCTGGCTCAAGCGAATTCTGATCGGCCTGGTCGCGCTCGCTTTGGTCGCCTTTTTCGGATTCAATCTGTTCAAGGGGCAGATTGCGGAGCGCGCCTTCATAAGCGCGGTAGAGCGAAATGCTGGCGTGGATCCGAGCGCGGACCTTCCCGACGGCTTGCACGTCTATCTTTGCGGGACAGGCTCGCCCATGCCCGATGCAAGTCGGGCCGGTCCATGCCTGGGAGTCCTGGCGGGCGATCGGGCCTTTGTCTTCGATGTCGGCTCAGGCGGGACGCGCAATCTTGGCAGTATGGGCTTTCCGCTTATCCGTCTGGACAGCGTCTATCTGACCCATCTGCACTCAGACCATTTTGATGGATTGGGCGAACTTCTCGTCCTCTCCTGGATCGGCGGAAGTCGGTCCGAGCCGACGCCTGTGCGAGGACCGGTTGGGACGGCGAGTGTGGTGAACGGGTTCAACGCGGCCTATCAATTGGACAGCACCTATCGCATCGCGCATCACGGCACGGACGTCGCCAATCCGGGCGGCTTCGGCGGCGCGCCAGACGAGATCATCATTCCCGCAGGCCCGGGCGGCCAATTGGTCGTACTCGAGGAAGGCGATCTGAAGATCACCGCGATTCGCGTCGATCATGCGCCGATCGAGCCCGCCTTCGGGTACCGGATCGATTACAAGGACCGGTCCATCTCGATCAGCGGAGACACGGTCTATCAGCCGCGCTTTGTCGCGGCCTCCGAAGGCGTCGATCTGATGCTGCACGAGGCCTTGAACAAGGACATGGTCGAGACGATTGGCGGCGTCCTGGGCGAACGCGGCCTGGACAATCAGGCGACCATTTTCGAGGACATTCTCGATTATCACACCGACCCGGAAGAAGCGGCCCGCGCGGCGCAAGAGGCAGGCGTGGACCATTTGGTCTATTACCACATCGTGCCGCAACTGCCGGTGAAGCTGCTGGAATCGGTCTTCATCGGCGACTCGAAATCGATCTTTGATGGCGATATCACGGTCGGTGAAGATGGCGTGATTTTCACCTTGCCCGCGGGCAATGACAAGATCATCAAGTCGGGGCCCTAGGCGTCAGGCCTGGCGCGCCCGCCGGCTGAACCAGTCCATGCCGCGCAGGCCCAGCCACCCGATGAGGATCAGGATCAACGCCAGCGTGATCCGAATGTGCATGAAGGTGATGAAGGGACGTGTGATGAACACTTCCGTGTGGTCGAGCGCTGCGAACTTGTAGACCTCGCCCTCGTCCATCGCAGGCTCCGCCGCCATGTCGATCATATCCCGCAGGGAGCGGTAGCGCACGACCGCAACCCGATCGACCTCATTGCCGTATTCGCCCAGCATTAGCCCGACCCGCTCCGAGACAATGACCGGATGACTGGCGCGCTTGAACAGGAGCGGCATGACAATCGCGGCATAAGCGCGGTCTGCGCGTTCCGCTTCCGGTCCGTCTTTAAGGTTTTCCAGATTGACGGCATAGAACTCGCGGCCATCATCGCGCGGGATCATCTCTGCCACGTTGGTAAGAAAACCGCGCTGGCCCGCATCGTCGTCGCCGTGGGTGTGTTGAAGCCGCTCCAGAAGGCGTTGACCTTCTTCTAGCGAGATAGGCTTTCCGGCGCCGCCATACCAGGCGCAAAACCAGATAAAGAAAATGGCGAGGAGGAGGGTCCAGGCGAGTTTTAATCTGAACAACGTGATCATCGGCGTGTCTCAGTCGGCGTCTACATTCGCGATCAGGCCCTTGAGCATCAGGCGAAGCGAGGCCTTTGCGCTCTCGACCGATCGGTTCTGATCCTGTCGCAATTGTCGCCAGGTCGAAAAATCGAGGACTGTTTCAATCGCGCCGAACAGCTCCCGGTCCGAGAGGACGGCTTTCGGCAGGATGGATTTCAGCAGGGAGCGTGCGAGTTTCGTATCACGCTCATACTGCTCCTCCAGGAACTTGGACTGAAAGCGTCTGAGCGACATGCAGATGCGCATCGGGAAGACCAGTTCATAGATCTCCGCGCGGCGATCAACGCATTCCATCACGCGGGCCTGCCAGGTTGTGGCTTCGAACGGCGCCATGACCTTGGGCATCACCACGTCCGTCAGTTCCGCCGTCATCTCATCATAGATGCTGTCCATGTCCTCAAAGTGTCGAAACACGGTGCGAAGGCCGACATTGGCGCGCTCTGCGACGCTGACGGCGCTGGGCGACATGTCCCCTTCGGATATGAGATCGAACAGGGCTTCAATGATACGACGGCGGCTGCGATCGCTGCGCTGCCTGCGGCCATCTTCTGTGCCGGCTTCGAGGGCGGGCCACGGGTTTTTCTTTTTGGTGGAGGTGCTCAATTTCGTCCCCAAGATGTCTGGTTGGCGCGATGTCTGAATAACGCGGATCGTCGGGAAGAAAACAATGACGAGTGTCGCATCTCAATTGTCCCAGATAATGTATTCATCGCTCGCCTGAGCGGGCGTGTTCGGAATGATGTCGATCGGGATCGGGCTCTCAATCTTGTGCGCGTACAGCGGCTCTACCGCATCGGCATAGTGCGCCTCGATCAAGGCCGTCAAAGCCTCGACCCGGGCAGGATCTGTCGATGCCAGATTACTCTGTTCGGTTGGATCGTCGGCCAGATTGAACAGCCATGTCTTGTTTTGCCGTCCATCAATCTGCAGCTTCCAGTCGCCGGCACGCACCACGCGATAGGCCCCTGATGACCAGAAGATCGCGTCATCCGGACGCTGGATGCGGCCTTCGCCAGTCGCTTCTGGCAGGATGTTCTGACCGTCGATGATGCGATCGCTCGGCAGCGGCGCGCCCGCGGCGGCGGCCAGCGTGGGCAGCAGATCGATATGCGCGACCGGCGTTTTGATCTCGGTCCCGGCGGTAATCCTGTCCGGCCACTTGATGAAGAGCGGAACGCGAATGCCGCCTTCGAACAGTGTGATCTTCCATCCGCGGAAAGGGGCATTCACCTCCGGCAGGGCGATGTAACCGGCACCGCCATTGTCGCTGCTCAGGACCACAATTGTATTGTCAGCAAGACCTTCAGCCTCGAGCTTGTCCAGAACCTCGCCCACGCTGCGATCCAGCGCGCGGATCATGGCGGCATAGACGCGCAAGCGATGCGGCTCGATCTCGCCGACGGCCTCGAAATCCTCGCGCGTCGCCTGCAAGGGCGTGTGCGGCCCCCAATGCGCCAGATACAGAAAGAACGGCCGGTTCTTGTTGGCCTCGATTACTTTGAGGCTCTCTTGCGTCCACCAATCGGTCAGGTAACCGCCTGGCTCAAATGCTTCGCCGCCATTGAACGAGGCAGCGTAACTCAAGGCCGCCCACAGGAACTTGTCGATCGGGTCAGCGCCGAGCTTGGCATTGACGACGTTCGGATCGTCTTCAGCGAGGTAGAGGCCGCTCTCCATCAACAGGCTTTCATCGAAGCCTTGCGCATTGGGCAAGAAGTCAGCGCGGCGGCCGAGATGCCACTTGCCGATATGGACGGTGTGATAGTCCTCCGCCTGCAACAGCTCTGCGATCGTGATCTCGGATCCTGGCAGGCCCTGATCTTCAAAGCGGGCGGCGCCTTCGCGCTCGCTGCGATTGGGTGAGATGTCCGGCAGGGCGCCTCGATCCGCGGCGTTGGCGATGGTCGAGATCACGCGGCTCATGCCGTCCGGGGTGGGGGTGAACTCGAACCCGGTGCGGGTAGGGTAGCGTCCCGTCAGCAACATGGCGCGCGAGGGCGCGCATGTGCCGGTGCCGGAATAGGCTTGCGTATAGACCGCGCCCTCAGCGGCGAGCCGATCGATGTTCGGTGTGGGCACAAGACCGTCAGCGACTCCGCCGCCAAATGTCGTGATGTCATTATAGCCAAGATCGTCGAGCAGAATGAACACGATATTGGGCGGTCTCTCCGAGGCCGGCACACTGGCTTCTGCGGGCCCTTGTTGCCAGACGACCGGCTGGTGCGGCGTGACGTCCATGCGATTGGCCTTGGCACGGTTCAGGGCCAGCTCGGACAACAAGCTGGTGCGATTGAACCAGGCGAGAATCCCCGCTGCGAGGACGATCACCACGGCGCCGAGGATAAGTTTCTTCCACATCATCTCTGCCCTTTACGAGAATAGCTGTTCGCAGCCGGTGCCGTCGAGCAGCGCCGCCACGGCGCCGCGCTCATTGTCCGACATGGCCGTGAAATCTTCGCGCAGCCAGTGCAGGCATTTTGCCTGGTACTTGAACACGGGCTGGGTCCAGGGGCGGCCATCAATCTCGGTGTCGAACGTGCTGTCACCAGCCATCACCGCCGCTGCGTTCGCAACCATAGCCGGGGCGTAGGTGCGGCCAATCTCGGCCAGCAGCGGGGCGAGCGCTTCGCGGGCGTCTTCCGCGGTGAACCAGTCCTCTTCGGTCGGTGTCAGACCGGACAGGTCTTCCATCAGATCGACCCAGGCCCTGACCCGCTGGGACACGTCGCGGGTGATGGCAGCGGAGGTTGGCTCCACGACGGTCAGCTGGGTCAGCTGGCCGAACAAGGCGAAGTCAGCTGAGGAGGGGCGGGCCCCAAGCACAAAGCCCCTCCTCGAGATCAGCGCGTCGAGGCAGGTCAGCAAACGCTTGTAGGAGCTCTCGATTGTTTCTGCGGTGACCTCGTTTGAGCCGACCACATAGAGGCGGTCGATCTGTCGCTTGGCAAAGTTCGCTGCGAACTCGTCCGCCATTTCTTTCGGGGCGGTGTTCATGCCCCAGAAGACCAGCAAGGGCGCGGCATTCTTCCAGTCGGCTTCATGCGCCCAGCGAAAATGGAACATGGCCTTGGTCAGCCATTCATCGGCATAATCCTCGATCAGGTCATTGAGGAAGCGCAGGACGGGATCTGCCGGGATGACCGACCGACCTGTATAGTCTTTCTCCAGTCGCCGGATGATCGGGGTGGAATCGGTGACCGGTACCAGGGCACCGTCATCGCCGTCCGGGAAGAAGAAGGTGGGCAGCAATCTCACCTTCGGTTCCGGATAACCGGCCGGGATGTTGCCATTGCCCCAATAGACCGAATAGCGCAGGCGTCTATAGCGCAGCACGCCCAGCATCTTGCGAGTATAGGGTGATCCTGCGGCGCCGGTCAGTTCCAGCCGTGGGGTGTCTGCCATGTCATTCCTCCTGACAGGAACTCTACTAATGGCAGTTTGAATGTCAATTGATTGAGCCTGCGCGGGGTGAGGAAATCCCTACGCGCAGGCTCGCTGAGGCTTGCTGAAACTCGCTGAAACTCGCTGAAACTGGCGCTAGCGCGACTCAACCTTGACGAAACTCATCGCAAATGCGGCCACACAGAAACTCGCCGCTCCAAACAGAACCGCGAGCAGCGGGACACCGCCGACCGCTTGCGCAAGATTGGACTCCAGCGTGTTGAGGATCGGTCCCATCGTGCCAGCGACCAGAAGCTGTGGCAGCACGATGAAGAAATTGAAGATGCCCATGTAAATGCCCATCTTCTTCACCGGCAGGGCGTCTGCAAGGATGGCGTAAGGCAAGGCCAGGATCGAGCCCCAGGCCATGCCCAGTCCGACCATTGGGATCAGCAGACCATATTGCGACCCGAACAGATGGTAGCCAATGAACCCGGCTGCGCCAGCGACGAGATTGAACGCGTGCAGGCTGCGCGTGCCCACCTTGCGCGCGATCCCGGCAATGATGAACGCGTAGATCGCGGCGACCGCGTTCTGGACCATGAACATGATCCCGACCCAGTCGCCGGCGTCCTGATAGGCCTTGGTGCTGGCATCCATCGTGTCCCAGGCCTGCAAGGCGACGGCGGGGGTGGTGTAGATCCACATGATAAACAGGCTGACCCAGGAGAAGAACTGCACCACGGCCAATCGCTTCATCACGGTCGGCATCGTGGTGAGGTCGCCAAGCACATCAGACAGGAAATTTCGTGCATTGCTGTCCTTGCTGACCAGCACACTGTTCAGCAGGAACAGGAGGCCGAGGAAGATGGTGCTGCCCGTGATGATGAAGAATTGCTGGTCTCCATTGAAGGCGTAGACAGCATAGGTCAGCGCGATACCGATCAGGGCCGTGACGCCGCCCCAGAGGCGGAAGAAGCTGGCTTTCGGGCGCTCTGTGGCTTCGATGCCGCCTTCCTGTTCGAAGATGTTGTCTTCATCCTTGCCGAAATTCTCCAGCTCATCCGGGGAGTATTCCTTGGTCGTGAAGACGGTCCACGCGACGGCGAGGAAAAGCGCCGCCCCGCCAATGTAGAACGAGATCCGGACATTGTCCGGGATGACGCCTTCGGGGGCCTCGTTCGAGACCCCAAGGGCGTTCAGCACGAACGGCGCGGCGCTGGCGAGCACGGCGCCCGAGCCGATGAAAATGGTCTGCATGGAATAGCCAAGCGGGCGCTGCTTGCTTGGCAGCATGTCGCCAACAAAGGCTCGGAACGGTTCCATCGTGATGTTCAGACTGGCATCGAGGATCCACAACGTCCCGGCCGCGATCCACAGATAGGGCGAGTTGGGCATGATGAAGAGGGCGAGCGTCGTGAAGATCGCGCCGACCAGGAAGTAAGGCCGCCGTCGCCCGAGCGGGCCCCAGGTCTTGTCACTGTAATAGCCGATAATCGGCTGCATGATCAGGCCGGTCACCGGACCCGCCATCCAAAGCAGCGGGACCAGGTTCATGTCCGCGCCGAGCGTCTGAAAGATCCGGGTAATGTTCCCGTTCTGCAGGGCGAAGCCGATCTGGATCCCGAAAAAGCCGAACGACATGTTGACGATCTGGAACAGGTTCAGTTCCGGTTTTCGGATATTGTCATCCGCGCCCGCGGCGCCTCCTGAAACAGCCATTCTCTTCCTCCACTAGGTCTTGTTTGAAATCAGGACTTTGCCTTGCCAGGGGCCATAGGTGCGCGTGGCGCCAAGCCTGATTGTGTCATTGTTGCCGGTCAGGGCATCGGTCCAGGCTCCGTCGGCGGGGCCATCGGTGATCTGAAAATCGGCCGGCTGGTCGCTCAGGTTGAAAAAGACCAGGACCCGATTGCCGTCCTTCTCGCGCGCGAAGCTGAGGATCTGGCCGGGATTATCGGTCGAGACCGGAATGATGCGCCCGCCCGCAGCGCCATTGTGCAAGGCGGGATTATCGGTCTTGAGGGCGATCAATTGCCGGATCAGGTCCCCGTCCGGATGGCTGTAATCGCCCCAGTTGATCGGGTCGCGTTCGAAGAATTCCAGCCGGTTCTGACTGCCGACTTCCTGACCATTATGGATCAGCGGAATGCCTTCGGTGACAAAAGAGAGCGTCAGCATGGCGTGATAGGCGTCGCCATAAATCTCCCCCGTCGATCCGTCCCAGGCATTCTGGTCGTGGTTCTCGGTATAGAGCATGCGATACGCATCGAGCGGCCAGGTCGAGATCTGTTCGCTGAGATAGCCGCGCAGATCGCCCGCGTCTGACTGCCCCTTGGCGATGCGCTGGGCCGCTTCTTTCCAGGCCCAGGCATACGTCGCATCAAAGGCGTTGCGGTGCATATCGCGCTGCTGCCATTCGGCCAGCATGAAGACCGGCTTGATATCGTTCAGCTCGGCGCGCGCGGTTTCCCAGAAGTCCAGCGGGACGTAACCGGCGACATCGCAGCGATAGCCGTCCACGCCGAACTCTTCGACCCAGTATCTCAGAGCTTTGGTCTTGTAGGCGCGCAGTTCGGGGTTGGAATAATCGAGGTCGATAATGTCGGCCCAGTCGGTCCAGGGCGTGGGGTGGAAGTCGCCTTTCCAGTCGGTCTCGTACCAGTCCGGATGTTCGGCAACCAGGGGATTGTCCCAGGCGGTATGATTGGCGACCCAGTCGAGGATGACCTTGAAGCCTTCTGCGTGTGCGGCGTCGACAAAGGCGCGGAAGTCTTCCTCGGTGCCGAATTCGGGATTGACGCCGAAATAGTCCTTCACCGCATAGGGGCTGCCGAGCGTGCCCTTGCGATTGACCTCACCGATCGGGTGAATGGGCATCAACCACAGGATGTCGACACCGAGGCCTTTCAGGCGAGGCAGCTGTGCCTGTGCCGCCTTGAATGTGCCCTCCGGCGTGAACTGGCGCGTATTGATCTGGTAGATCACGGCCTCGTCGGCCCAGTCCGGATGGTCGACCTGGACGTATGGGGTCGGGGCGTAGCTTGATGTGGGGGCAATCAGATTTGCATCTTTTTGCGTAACTTCGACAGTGTTCGCGCAGGCGCAAACTCCTAGAAATGCGATCACGGACAGGGCGCGACTGATCATCTGACTGTTTCCTCCCGCATACGCTTTTTCTTAAGCGCTATGCCACGGAACAAGGATAAAGCCGATTTCGGACGATTTGGCAAACATTTCTGCGGAAAAAATCCGGTTGACCAGATGTCTCGCCTCGGTGATCATAAGCAATAAGTTGCAAAAATTTGCGGAGGAGCGACGCAATGCGAAACCTGGTTCTCGGTGGAATACTGGGCGTCCTGATGGCGGCATGTTCGACGGCAGAGGGGCCGGTCGAAAGCGATGCGCTTGCGGTGGCACCCGGTGCTCCTGGCGCGGCGCCGACCTGGTCGAATGCCGAAAAGATCGCGATCGGTTCCTCCTACGAGGCCTATGATGCGGACGGGCAATATTCCGATGCCAGCCCGACCGCGCCAATCTCGAAAGTCTGGTTCTCCATGACCGAGGACCGCATCACCGAAGTGATGTGGGGCCTGATCCACGAGGCGCAGATCCGCGAGATCCGGTTTCTCGTCGTGGGGCCGGAGGGGGTGATTGAGCCGACAGAGACGGCTGTGACGGTGGATGGCGTGCCGCGCCCCAAATCTCCCGCGCCTGGATTGCGTCTCAACTATCCGCAGATTGATCGCTCCGTCCTGGTCTCGACTTTCACCGATCCGGATCGGGATTCGCTGGTCATGAAGGTGGACATGCTGGAGCCTCTCCCGAGCGGGTATCGGCTCTATGCCTACATTGATCCGGCCCTCGCAAATACGGGCAGCGGCGACCGAGCGGCTGTGGTCGAGGGTGGTCTGCATGTCTGGGACGAGGGGGCGCACCTGTTTGCGCGCCTGGCTGGCGGCGAAAGCGGAGTGATTTCGACCGGTTATGTCGACGCCTCGGACGGGCTTGCAGACTTGGCGGATGGTGCGCTTGATGCGGTCTATGGGGCGGCGCCGGAAGCGGGGAATGTCGCCGGACTGATCGCGCTCGATTTCCAGAATCAGAGCCTGCTGCCAGGCGAGCCGGACATTGGGCCGTCGCTCGGTCCGGGCGCTGTGTTCGTCATCGGCTTTGGTGAGTCGCTTGCGGCGGCGAAGGCGAATGCGGATGCCACGTCGGCGATTCCGGTCCTCGATGTGTACGGCAAATATGCTGATCAGTGGACCGCCTACCTCGCCTCCCTCTCCGAGCTCCCGCGCCTCGCCGAAGCGTCCGGCGATGAGGGCCGCCTCGCGCATATGTCGGCGATCAATCTCAAGATCATGGAAGACAAGACCCATGCCGGCGCCTTGATCGCGTCCTTGTCCAATCCCTGGGGCGAGACGGCGCCCGCCGACACGCCGCAGACCGGGTACAAGGCGGTCTGGCCGCGCGACTTTTTCCAGGTTGCGTCTGCCTTCCTCGCCATGGGCGATGCCGACACGGCGCGCGCCGCCTATCGCTATCTGCCCAAGGTTCAGGTCACCGATCAGACGCCGGGCAATACCGGGGTGACGGGCTGGTTTTTGCAGAAGACCCATGTTGACGGCACGCTGGAATGGGTCGCGGTGCAGCAGGATCAGACGGCGATGCCGATCATGCTGGGCTGGCAATTGTGGCAGGCGGGCGTGATCTCGGATGAAGAGATGGCGAACAGCTATCAGAGCATGCTGAAGCCTGCAGCCGACTTCCTCGTCGATGGCGGGCGGACAGGCTTGCTCTGGAACACCGAATTCGAGGCCTCGCTCGGCTATACGCAGCAAGAGCGATGGGAAGAGCAGGAGGGCTATTCGCCGTCCACGATCGCCGCCGTGATTGGCGGCCTGGTGACCGCTGCTGATATGGCGGAGAGGTTCGGCGACGCAGCAGATGCAGAACGCTATCTGGCAGCCGCCGACCTGCTGGAGGCCAATATCGAGACCTGGATGTTCACGACCGGCGGGCCGTTCGGGGAGGGCGAGTATTTTATCCGCGTGACGCGAAATCAGGACCCCAACGACAAGGCACTGCTCGGCGACAATAATGGCCGCCGCGGCTTGCCGGAGGATCATATTGTCGATGGGGGATTCCTGGAACTGGTCCGCTATGGCGTTCGCGCCGCCAGCGCGCCGTCTATCATGACGTCCGCCAAGGTCTATCAGAGCCGGCGGCGCGAGGACAATTTGCGCAATCTCTACACGTTCGATCAGGGGGGTGAGATGCTGTTCGGGTTCCGGCGCTATGGCAATGATGGCTATGGCGAGGATGGCGAAGGCGGCACCAATTATCACGAGATTGATGGCGGCAACACGCCCGGTCAGCGTGGCCGCGTCTGGCCGTTCTTCTCCGGCGAGTTCGCGCATTTCCTGTTGGCGCTTCAGGACCAGGGGACGCTGGGCGGGGCCGACATTGACGACCTGGTTGCGTCCGGTGTGCGTAGCATGGAATTCTTTGCCAATGA
The DNA here is from genome assembly GCF_001854405.1 of Hyphomonas sp. Mor2. Lineage (GTDB taxonomy): Bacteria > Pseudomonadota > Alphaproteobacteria > Caulobacterales > Hyphomonadaceae > Henriciella. The sequence continues at coordinate 1,862,800 of NZ_CP017718.1, read as the reverse complement.
CGGCCTCAGCCTGCCGGAGCAGGTCTGGGACGGCGTCGGACCGAACCCGTTCGGCTATGAGCTGGGTGGCGGCACCAACACGGCGACGCCGCTGGCCTGGACGCATGCCGAATATATCAAGCTGCTGCGCTCGATTTCAGATGGGGCGGTCTGGGATCGCTATGGCATCGTCGAGGAGCGTTACGCCGACAGCCCGCGCAATCAGGCTGACCCGGTCCTACTCAGCGAGTAGGAAGGTCAGGATCTGATCGGCACGGTCCGCCCAGGCGCCTTCGCTATGGTCGGTGCCGGGATAGTCACGGAAGATTGCGCGATCCTCGGGCCAGCCTTGCGCGCGGAACCAGGCCTCCATCGCCACGGCATGCGGCGCATAATAGGCGTCGAGCGCTTCCGTGCCGCGATCGAACCAGATCGTGTGTCTGGCCGGATCGATGCCACTGGTTTCCAGATAGGCCTGCATGACCGTATCGGCCTGCGCTGAGACGGCGCTTTCGGGGTTGGCGAGCGGCCAGTGGATGGAGACGGCGGCGGCGCGGCTGAACGTGTCAGGGTATTCGCCAACCGCATACAGTGAGATCAGCCCGCCCATGCTGGAGCCCATGATCATCGTGTTTTCAGCGTCTGGCTGGGTGCGATAGGTCTGATCAATGAAGGGCTTCAGCTCCTGCGTGATGAAGCGCAAATAGGCGTCGGCTTTCAGCTCCGGCAGGTCCGGGCCGAACCATTCGGACGAGACATCGCCGGTCAGGCGCTCAATCGCTTTTTGCGGTGCGTATTCCTGCCAGCGCTCATCTGTGTTCCAGATGCCGACAATGATGGCCGGGCGCGCATCGCCGTCTGCGAACAGCTTGCTGGCGGCTTCGTCCAGGCCCCATTCGACGCCGCCATAGGAGAAGCCCGGCATGAACAGGTTCTGCCCGTCATGCGCATAGATGACGGGATAGGTTTGCTCACCATCAGCATGATAGCCCGCGGGCAGGTAAATGGTCAGCTGGCGCGGCTGAACATGGGTGGACGGGAAGTCCAAATGCTCGACCAGTTGGGCCGGCGTCGGTGCCGGAGTCGGCGCTGCCGCTTCCGGGGCTTCCGCTGGCGTGCTCGTATCACAGGCACCGAGGAAGACGGCGAGGGCGAGGAGGGGGAGTGTTCGGATCATTGTTCGCGCGCCTCTATTCGACTGGGATGAAGGCGATGGCGGTGCCGCCACCTGCCGCCAGGTTGAGGGTCAGCGTGTCGCCCTTCTGTGCGGTCTGAAAGGCAAGCTCCAGCGGATAGGGATTGGTCTTCCAGTCCGCGTCTGCGCCGTCCTGATAGATTTGCGCCTCATAGGCAAAGCTGTCGAGAAAATCGAGGCTGACCTCCACGGTGCGCGCTTCTTCGTCCGAGACCGCGCCAAGGTACCAGGCGTTCGAGTTGCGGTCCTTGCGCGCCATCACCGCGAAGTCGCCGGGATAGCCGTCCAGCATGATCGACTCGCTCCAGTCGACCGGCACCTGTTTGATGAACTCAAACGCTTCCGGCTGGGCTTCATAATTGCGCGGCAGGTCGGCCGCCATCTGGATCGGGCTGTGCAGCAGGACATAGAGGGCGAGCTGCTTGGCGAGCGTGGTCTGGACGCGCGGGTCTTCGGTGACCAGCTGGCCGAAATTCAGATCCATGATCCCCGGCGTGAAATCCATTGGGCCGGAGAGCATGCGCGTGAAGGGCAGGATGGTGGTGTGGGCCGGGTCGTTTGGCGGTTGCCCCCAGGCATTATATTCCTGACCGCGCGCGCCTTCGCGAGAGAAGGCATTGGGATAGGTTCGGCGCAGGCCGGTATCCTTGACCGGTTCGTGCGCATTGATGGCAATCTTGTGCTGCGCCGCGAGCTTCAGGGCGCGCAGGTGGTGGTCCACGGCAAACTGCCCGTCATGCCATTCCTTGTGGACCTTGCCGTCCGCGTCCCGGCGAGTGATCTCGCCGCCATCGGCGACATAGCCGGTCTTGATGGCTGGAATGCCGAGCCGTTCATAAAGCGCATAGGCGTCTTCGATCTGCTTTTCATAATTGGTGATGGCGCCGGAGGTTTCGTGGTGGCCGATCAGGTAGACATCTCGCTCGGCGGCATAGACGGAGAGGGCTTCGATGTCGAAATCGGCATAGGCTTCGGTAAAGCTGAAAATCTCGCCATTCGAGAACCAGTCACCATCCCAGCCATAATTCCAGCCTTCGACGAGAACGCCGTCAAAGCCATGCTCCGCGGCGAAGTCGATATAGGCCTTTGTGCGGTCGGTCGTGGCGCCGTGACTCTCGCCCGAGCCCCAGGTGCATTCATTGATATGCATGCACCACCAGATGCCGATATATTTGCTCGGCTTGGCCCAGGAGACATCGCCGAGCGCATTCGGTTCGTTGAGGTTCAGGATCAGATCCGAATTGGCGAGCCCGGCGGCGGTGTCCGACACTTGCAGCGTGCGCCACGGTGTCACGAAGGCGCCGTCGACTTTCACCTTGCTGCCATCTGACCAGGGCGCGAGCTCGGCCTCCAGCGTGCCGGGGCGGCGCTGGTTCAGCCACATGCCCGCATAGTCGACCAGCGCGGCTTCATGAATGGAGACGAACGGGCCGCCCTCTGGCAGCTCCAGAGTGATCGGCGTGTGGGCCCGGTGCACGGCCCGCATCTCGCTGGTCTGGTAAAGTTCCTCATAGCGGTTCCATCCTGCCGCCGGGATCCACCAGGTTTTGGCGTCCGGGCTGATGCGAAACTCTGTCAGTTCATCCGTGATCTGGCGCGCGCCGGTGTCGGGCACCTCATAGCGGAAGCCGAGGCCGTCATTGTAAACGCGGGCACGGATCGTCATGGCTGGCGTGCCGTCGAAATATTCGAGCTGGACGTGCATCTCATTATAGTAATTGCGAACGAACTGGCGCTCGCCCCAGGGCTGTTCCCAGGTCTCGTCGGCGCCATCGAAGGCATAGATGCGAAAGCGCATGTCGCGATTGAGGTCCCGGCCGGTATCAAAGACGAGCCCGAGGGCGGAGGGTTCGACAATATACTCGCCGCGCCATTTGGCGCTCCAGGAGAGGTTTCCGTCCTTGGTGATCAGAGCAAACTCGAGATCGCCGGACGGGGAGTTGGTGACGGCAAAACGTTCGCTTGCATCTTCTTCAGTGGGCCCGGCGGCGGGCGCGACGATGGGCTCGGCGGTGGGGCTGGCTGGGCTGGAAGACTCGGGCGGGGTCGAGCAGCCGGAAAGCGTGATTGCCAGGCCGGATAGTGCCGCAAGCATGAAGTGGCGCATGGGGTCCTCCAATATCGTTTGCGCGTGAGTATCATGGCATTGCAAATCATTGCAATCAAAATCGCTGAAAATCGAAACGACTGAGCAAAAGTGGGGCGCAAGCACGCAAAATCGGCTTGTCAGCTTTGCAAAATGATGAAAAGAATGAGTCAAAGGCAATTATAACCTATGCCGCGGGAGGATGCTATGCGAGGCGCCGATTTAAGGGTTTTCGGAAGTGTGGTCGCGCTCAGTCTGTCAGGTGCGCTGGCGGCCTGTGCCGCCGCGAATGAGGGGGAGGCCGGGGTTCAAATCGTGCCGTCCGCCGAGGCACAGACAGCGCCCGTCGAGAATCGCAGAATTGAAGACGAGATCATCTATTTTGTTCTGCCGGACCGGTTCGAGAATGGTGACGCGGGAAATGATCGCGGCGGTATTGAGGGCGGACGCCTCAAGGATGGATTCGATCCGACGGATTTCGGCTTCTATCATGGCGGTGACCTGAAAGGGCTGACCCAGCGCCTCGACTATATTCAGGGACTCGGCATGACCGCGATCTGGCTGACGCCGATCTTCGAGAACAATCCGGTCCAGGGGCCGGAAGGCCTCGAATCGTCCGGATATCATGGCTACTGGATCACCGACTTCACCAATGTCGATCCGCACATTGGTACGCGCGAGGATTTCAAGACCTTCGTCGATGCCGCCCATGCGCGCGGCATGAAAGTCTATATGGACATCATCACCAATCACACCGCGGACATTATCGCCTATCGCGAGTGTCACGACCCGGCGGTGACGGGCGGGCCGACCTTCAGCTGCAAGTATCGTTATCTGGGCGACTATCCCTGGACTCGTCGCGCCGCCGATGGGGCCTCCATAAATGCCGGCTTCCTGGGCGATGATGCGGTGCATCAGACCGCAGAGAATTTCGCCAGGCTGACCGATCCGACCTGGGCCTATACGCCCTTCGTGCCGGACCAGTTCGAGGGCGTGAAAGTGCCCGAGTGGTTGAACGACCCGATCTATTATCACAATCGCGGCGACACTGATTTCATCGATGAGGATTCGCTCTATGGCGATTTTGCCGGGCTTGATGATCTCAACACCGCGCACCCGGTTGTCGTCGAGGGCATGATCGACATCTACAAGGACTGGATCACCAATTATGGCGTCGATGGCTTCCGCATCGACACGGCCAAACATGTCCGCGACGAGTTCTGGCAGCAATTCGCGCCCGCCATTCTGGACCATGCGAGCGATCTCGGGATCGACCATTTCCATGTCTTCGGTGAAGTCTATGTCGATGGCCAGAAGCCACAGGACCTGGCGCGCTTCACGACCGTGGCGGGCTTGCCGACGGTCCTGGACTTTGCCTTCCAGTCGAGCGCGCGCGGCCTGATCGTTGAGGGCAAGCCGGGCCTTCATATGGAAGAGCTGTACCGGGCCGATGCGGTCTATGCGAAAGGCGCCGAGACGGCGCGCCAGCTGCCGACCTTCCTCGGCAATCACGATATGGGCCGGTTCGCTGGTTTCCTGCGCGAAACCCATCCGGACATGAGTGATGACGAGCTGTTCGCCCGCGTCCGCCTGGCCAATGCGCTGATGTTTTTCGGGCGCGGTGTGCCGACGGTCTATTATGGCGATGAGCAGGGCTTCGTGTCTGATGGCGGCGACCGCCTGGCGCGTGAGAACATGTTCCCGAGCCAGACCGATCTGTACAATGACAATGACCTGATCGCGACAGAGGCGACCACGGCAGACAGCAATTTCGACACCGAGCATCCGCTGTACCAGGCGATCGCAGAGTTCGCGCGAATCCGAACGGCTGAGCCGGCCATCCGGCGCGGCGAGCAGCTCACCCGTCTGGCGCATCGCGAGGACAGCGTGTTTGCCTTCTCCAGAATGGATTATGAGAGCGGCACGGAAATCGTTGTTGCGATCAATGCCGAGGCCGAGAATCAGACGATCAATGTCGCCGTCGATGGACGTTCAGAAATCTTCTCGGCGCTGCTCGGGGATTGCGCGGTCAATGCCACCGCACCCGGCAGCTATGCGATGAGCGTTCCGGCGCTCGATGTCCTGGTTTGCAAATCACAGTTCGAGGTTGCGGAATGATCAAGTCTTCGGATTCGGCGGACTCGGTTCTGCAGAAATCAATGCCCAGTATGCCCTGGTGGAAGGGGGCGGTGATCTATCAGGTCTATCCGCGCAGCTTCCTCGATACGAATGGCGACGGGATCGGGGATCTCAAGGGTGTCCTGAACGGGCTGGAGCATATTGCCGGCCTCGGCGTGGACGGAATCTGGATCTCGCCATTCTTCACCTCGCCAATGGCGGATTATGGATATGACGTCGCCGATTTTTGTGGGGTCGACCCGATTTTCGGCACGCTGGATGATTTCGATGCGATTGTTGAGCGGGCCCATGCGCTCGGACTGAAAGTCATCATCGACCAGGTCTATTCGCACACGTCTGACCATCATGACTGGTTCATTGAGAGCCGGTCCAGCCGCGACAATCCGCGGTCGGACTGGTATGTCTGGGCGGATCCGAAATCCGATGGATCGCCGCCGACCAACTGGCAGTCCGTGTTTGGCGGGTCATGCTGGGAGTGGGATGCGCGGCGCAGCCAGTACTATTTCCACAACTTCCTGAAGGAGCAACCGGACCTCAATCTCTATAATCCGGAAGTGCAGGAAGCGGTCATCGCCGCCGGGCGGTTCTGGCTGGATCGCGGCGTCGACGGGTTCCGGCTCGATGCGCTGAACTTTGCCATGCATGACCGGCAGTTGCGGGACAATCCGCCCTCCGGTGTATCCGCGTTCGAGGCGACCCGGCCGTTCGATATGCAGCTGCACAAATACAATATGTCTCAGCCGGAAATCGTCGATTTCATTGAGAAGTTTCGCGCCATGATGGATGAGTATTCCAACACGTTCACGGTGGCGGAAGTGGGTGGGCCAGACCCGATCGACGAGATGAAGGCGTTCACGGCGGGGAGCGCGCGGCTGAACTCTGCTTACAATTTCGATTTCCTCTATGCGCCTGATCTGGATGCGCCGCGCGTCATGCGCTCAGCCTTGCAGTGGGATCAGAGCGAAGGGGAGGGGTGGCCAAGCTGGGCCTTCTCCAATCATGATGCACCGCGGGCGGTGACGCGCTGGGCCGCAGAAGAGCATCGCGACGAGATGGCGCGCCTCTATCTGATGCTGCTGGTCAGCTTGCGCGGCACACCGATTGTCTATCAGGGCGAGGAGCTCGGCTTGCCGCAGGCGCATGTGCCCTATTCGCGACTGAAGGATCCGGAGGCGATTTCAAACTGGCCGAAAACGCTGGGGCGCGATGGCGCGCGCACGCCGATGCCCTGGCATTCAGATCGCGTGAATGCCGGCTTCTCCAGTGGCGAGCCGTGGCTGCCTGTTGATCCGGCGCACGCCAAACTGTCTATCGATCAGCAGCAGGGCAATGACAGCATGCTGCGGTTCACGACCGAATTGCTGAGCGTGCGAAAGCGCCAGCCGGCAATCGTGCGGGGCGCGATGACCTTCATTGAGTCGGGACAGGAGTCCGTGCTGATCATCAGGCGCGAGTTCGAGGGTGAGGCGGACCTGGCTCTGTTCAATTTCGGCGATGAGGATTATGCCATCCCGGCGGGTCTCGTGAGTGGAAATACTGTCATTCTGTCTTCAAGGCCTCTTAAGGAAAACCTGCTAAACAACAATGTCTTGCCGAAGCGAACGGGCGTCTGGGTCCGCGCGGCCTAGCGCCGGAGGGAATTGAGATGGAGACCAAGCCGACAACACGTCTGGAGGATCTTGCCAAACTGGCAGGGGTGTCCATTTCCACCGCTTCGCGCGCGCTGAATGACAGCCCGGCGGTCAATGTTCGTACCAAGCAGAAGATCTGGAAGCTGGCGCGCGAGATGGATTATCCGTTTCGCGCCTATATGCCAGCCGGGCCGATTGGCGCGAACGCCACCATTGCCATCGTTGTGCCGCGCCCGCAAAGCCGCGAAGGGCGAATGGCAGATCCATTCTTTTTCGAACTGCTCGCCGGTATTGGTGATGCCGCCCGTGAGCGCGGCTGCGACATCCTGCTGAGCTATATCGCGCCCTCCTCTTATGACGAACTGGCTACCGCGATGTCGACCAGTCGTTCCGATGGCGTGATCTTCCTCGGACAATCGACCTTGCACGACGCGTTCAATCGCCTGTCCGAGGTCGAGGACCGGTTTGTCGTCTGGGGCGCGTCGCTGCCGGAGCAGGCCTATTGTTCGGTCGGCAGTGACAATGTGGCCGGCGGTCGCCGGGCCACCACGCATCTTGCCAGGCTCGGTCGGAAGAAGATCATCTTCCTTGGCGACACGGATGCGCCAGAGGCAGCGCAGCGTCTGCGCGGTTATCGCGAAGGGCTGGAGCTATCCGGGCTGACCTATGAAGATCGCCTGATTGTCCCATCGCACTTCCAGGTCGCCTCGGCCCGCGCGGTCGTGGAATCTCTGATCGCTCAGAAGACCGAGTTTGATGCGGTGTTTGCGGCCAGTGACCTGATTGCGCTTGGCGCCATGCAGGCGATCCGAAGAGCGGGCCTGTCAGTGCCCGAAGACATCTCGATCGTGGGCTATGATAATGTCCCGTTTGGGGTCTATGCCGAGGTGCCCCTGACGACCGTTGATCAGGATACGAGCAAAGCCGGCCGGATGCTGGTGTCCAAGCTGCTCGATTCCTCCGGGCAGCGCGGTCCGGATCAGGATCGAATTCCGGCGGAGTTGATTATTCGCTCGTCCTGCGGCGCCCCCTGATGCGCGCATAACGAGTGCTTTTTCATAAATTTGCACCCCTTTGCAAAAATTTGCGAAGCTTTGCAAAGGTGATTCTTCGCCTGATTTAGGTCAATTTTCCCATTAGGAGGCGGCTCAAAAGCCCCCTGAAGCGCCAGTATTGGCCGATAATGATGTATTTTGGTCACATCCTGCTTGCGAAAATACATGACAAGTATGCGAAAGGGCTTGGCGTTTTCATAAATTTGCAATACACAGATTGTGTCAGATCGTGGTGGAGTGCCACGGACAGCGTGCATGTTTCAGGGAGGAACAGTTGAAACAGTCATTTACCAGCAGAAAGAATTGGTTGCTCGGAACCGCGGCGCTTGCCCTGGCGGCGAGTGTGCCTGTCTATGCGCAAGATGCGCCAGCCGAAGAGGAAGACGAGCAAGCCACGCTTGACGTCGTCCAGGTCACGGGTATTCGCGGGTCGATCCAGAACTCGCTGAACGCCAAGAAGAATGCGACATCCATTGTCGAGGCGATTTCCGCCGAGGACATCGGTAAGCTTCCAGACCTTTCCATCGCCGACTCGCTCGCCCGCCTGCCAGGCGTGACGGCGCAGCGTGTGCGCGGCCGGGCACAACAGGTCTCGATCCGCGGTCTTGGTCCGGATTTCTCGCTGGCATTGCTGAACGGACGCGAAGTGGTTTCGTCGGGCAACAATCGCGGCATCGAGTTTGACCAGTTCCCGTCTGAACTGATCGCTCAGGGGGTCGTTTACAAATCTCCGGATGCCCGTCTTGCCGCGACCGGTATCGCGGGTGCCGTTGACCTGCGCACGGTTCGTCCGCTGGATTATACGGAGCGCAAGATCAATGTCTCCGGTAAGTATGTTTTCAACGATAGCGGACAGCTGAACCCGGACTTCGATGAAGATGGCTATCGCCTGTTTGCCTCACTGATTGATCAGAACGAAGCGGGCAATGTCGGTTGGAGCCTGGCGATCACCACGCAATCCAACCCGACCCAGTTTGCGTCTCGTGAGCTGAAAACCAATAGCGGTCAAACCGCGATCGATCCGGCGACTGGCCTGGTCTATCCATCGGACAACCCACGGACCGGTGTTGTGTCGCGTGAGTTTGAACGCACATCGATCGCAGGTGCGCTGCAATTTGAACCAAATGATCGCTGGGACTTCACAGTCGACGGGTTCTATACCGACACCAAGGATGCCGGTATCTTCCGGGGCGTCGAAACTCCAATCGCGTCCTGGTCCGGTGCACAGTTTGACAGCACCACAGGCAGCAGCGGGTTTGCTGACACCGCCACTTATTCTGCCGTGGTTCCAATTCTGCGGACCGATACGGAAGGCAATGAGGCGGAAATCCTTCAGATTGGCGTCAACACGTCTTATGAGGTCACAGATCGCCTGACGCTGACAGCTGACTTCAGCCACTCGGCGCTGGATCGTGAAGATATCGACTATGAGTCCTATGCCGGTACGGGTGGTGCTCGAAGCGGGGCGCAGGACACGCTGACCTATAATTTCGACGGTGATGGCGAGTATTCGATCGACTCATTGCTCGATTATACAGATCCATCCGTCGTGGTCCTGACGGACCCGGGCGGTTGGGGCCAGGTCGGCTTTATCAACGAGCCGAAGGTGAGTGATGAGCTCACTCAAATTCGCCTGGATGCTGAGTATGAGGTTGACGTGCCGTTTATCTCAAGCGTTGTCGGTGGCTACCTGCGGACAGAGCGCGAGAAAGACTTCTCGCTGAACCGGACCTTCCTGCGCAACAATGCGTCCTGGATGGACGGAGCGGATCCAACCGATACGCGGCAGCGTTTCCTCATGATCCCGAGCTCTGCCATCGTGGGGGCGACCGATGCTGGCGGTACGGGTATTCCGATCATTGCCTACGATCCTGCAGCGCTTGTCGCCAATGGCACCTATACGCTGGAGCCAGGAACGGGTCCGGCCTGGGTGGTCGAAGAAGAGATCGATACATTCTACGCCATGGCGAATATCGAGACCGAACTCGGAACGATGCCTCTGCTCGGCAATATCGGTTTCCAGTTCGTCGAGACCACGCAATCGTCTACCGGTACTCTGACCTTTGGCCAGAACCAGTCTTCGCAGACCGTTTCGGAAAGCTATGACAACTTCCTGCCAAGCCTGAACCTCAACCTTGAGATCATGGACGATACGTTCCTGCGCTTTGCCGCGGCACAGACCCTGACACGGGCCCGTCTCGACCAGCTTGCAGCGAACCAGTCTCTGGGCTTCAGCCCGCTGATCTGTCAGGATCTTGACGGTGACGAGGTTCCAGACGTGTTGACCGGCACCATCTCGCCGACCACGACCTGTTTCGATCAAGGCGGCGGCAACCCATTCCTGCAGCCCTATGAGTCGACGCAATTCGATCTCGCCTTCGAAAAGTATTTCGACTCGACAACCGCCCTGGCCATCGCGGTCTTCCACAAGGACCTGTCAAACTGGGTGCTGGATCGGAGCCTTCTGATTGACGGCACGCAGTCTATCCTCGCTGCTGGCGGTGATGCCTTCCTCGCCGCGAACCCAGGCGTTGAGCTGACAACATTGAGTGGTCCGACCAACTTTGCGGACGGGTCGATTTCAGGGTTCGAAGCGTCGCTGCGGATGAACCTGGACAATGTCCTGCCTGAAGACCTGCAAGGCTTCGGCTTCTCGGCAAGCTACACCTATGCCGACAATGGTCTGGAAGATGAGAACGGCAACGAGATCGAAATTCCAGGCTATTCTGACGAAGTCTGGTCAGGCGATGTCTACTACGAAAACTACGGTTTCCGTGGCCGACTGAGCGCGCGTTATCGGTCTGGATACCGGGCGGAAGTGATCGACTTCGGCAACAACCTGATCGGCGCCAGTGCGCTGGACGCGCTGATTGTCGACGCTCAGATCGGTTATGAGTGGGATGAAGGTCCGCTTGAGGGCTTCTCGGTCAATCTTGAGGCGTACAACCTGACGGATGAACCGTTTGCCACGGAGAATGTAACAACCGATCCGAACGTGACCTATCCAAGCCGTCACGAGCTTTATGGCACTACCTATAACATCACGGTGTCGAAGAAATTCTAACTCGGTACAACGAGTTGGATTCCTCCCGAAAAGGCCCGCCTGCGTGCGGGCCTTTTCTCTACTTTTGGGTGTCGCCTCTGGGCGGGACCGCGGCAGCGGGTTAAGACCGGAATATGCAGAATCAGCAGCTGGAACAGATTGTTATTGTCGGTGGGGGCACGGCCGGATGGATTGCCGCGGCCGCGATGGCGCGCCTGCTTGGGCCGTCGGTCAAGATCACCCTGATTGAATCAGAAGCCATCGGAACGGTGGGTGTGGGCGAGGCGACGATCCCGCAGATCCGCCGGTTAAACGGCGTTCTGGGCCTGAACGAGGATGAGTTTGTCCGCGAGACAAATGGCACATTCAAGCTCGGCATTGAGTTCAACAATTGGGGCCATATTGGCGAGAGCTATCTGCACACATTCGGAGATGCCGGGATCAATCTCGCCAGCCTGCATTTCCATCAATACTGGCTCAGAGCGCGCGCCGAAGGCAGCACTGCAAGCCTGTGGGATTATTCGCTCCACCACAAGGCCGCCTACGCGCATCAGTTCGGGCGGTTGGAGCGGGTCGGCAACACGTCCATGACCGGGCTCGCTTACGCCTTTCATTTCGATGCCGGGCTGTATGCCAAATACTTGCGCAAGAATGCCGAGGCCAATGGCGTGACGCGGGTTGAAGGCAAGGTCGTGGATGTCACGCTGGCGCCAGAGACGGGGTTCATCCAGTCGGTGACGCTGGAGCGGGGCGAGACGATTTCAGGCGATCTGTTTGTCGACTGCTCCGGCTTTCGCGGTCTGCTGATCGGGCAAGCTCTGGGCGTGGGATATCAGGACTGGTCGCATTGGTTGCCGTGCAATGGCGCCATGGCGGTTGGCTGCGAGTCGACCCAGCCCTTATTGCCGTACACAAAAGCGACGGCGCATGAGGCCGGCTGGCAATGGCGGATCCCGCTTCAGCATCGCACCGGCAACGGCCATGTCTTCTGCGATCAGTTCACCACGCAAGAGCAGGTCGCCGAAACGCTGCTGGCCAATCTCGACGGCGCGCCGATGGGCGATCCGAAACGGCTAAGCTTCACGACCGGGCGCCGGGAGAAGTTCTGGCACAAGAATTGTGTCTCGCTGGGCCTGTCGAGCGGCTTTCTCGAGCCGCTGGAATCCACCTCGATCCACCTCATTCAATCGAACGTCTCACGGCTGATCGAGCTGTTTCCGGACAAGACTTTCGATCCGTCCAACGAGATCGAATATAACCGGCAGGTCGGCCATGAATATGAGCTTATTCGGGACTTCCTGATCCTGCATTATCATCGCACCGATCGCGAGGATTCCGAGTTCTGGCGCTATTGCCGCAATATGTCCGTGCCGGACAGCCTGACCGAGAAGATGGCGCTGTTTGAGGGCAACGGGCTCTTGTACAAGGACCCGGACGACCTGTTCCGACAATCGAGCTGGGTGCAGGTCATGATCGGGCAGGGGCTGATGCCGAAAAGCTTTCACGTCATGGCCAATCGCCTGTCCTCGGAACAGCTGAGCGCCTTCCTGCAGGATGTCCAGAAACTGATCGCACGCGCGACCCAGGATCTACCCGCGCATCAGGATTTTATCGCCGATCACTGCAAGGCTGATTTGCAATAGCGATCAATGAACGCCTCATGCGTGGGCATCGCCTCGACCGCCTGCGCCATGGCGGCTCGGATTTGCTGCATGCGTTGCTGAACCGGCACCTCAGCGCGGTGGCGTGTCATCGCGGGCGCCCGCTCAGGCACAATGTCCTGGCCGAGATAGACCGCGATCCAGCTGGGATTATGGAACAGTTCGCGCTCATCCGAGATGATCATCCCATGCGTGCGGAAATGGTCGATCTTGTAACGGAGCCGGTCCGGAATCGGCATGTTGGCGCAATACTGCCAGAAGGCATCGTCATCGCGCGTCGTGGCCGTATAGTGCAGGATCAGGAAGTCCCGGATCCGCTCATATTCGGCCACGGTCAACGCATTATATTCCTCGGCGAGTAGAGGCGACATGGCCTTGTCCGGGAACAAGGCGAGCAGGCGCATGATGCCATATTGAATGAGATGCAGGCTGGTCGATTCCAGCGGTTCCATGAACCCGGCTGACAGTCCGATTGCGACACAATTCTTGTTCCAGAACTTGTTGCGCCGCCCCGTCACGAAGCGCAGATGCTTGGGGTCTGCGATCGGATCGCCATCGAGCGAGGAGAGCAGCGTCTGTTCGGCTGTGTCCGCGTCGAGATACTCACTGCAATAGACGTAGCCATTGCCGGTCCGGTGTTGCAGCGGAATGCGCCACTGCCAGCCCGCCGTCTTCGCGGTCGACTTTGTGTAAGGCAGGATGGCCGAGGTCTTTTCGCACGGCACCGCGACGGCGCGGTTGCAGGGCAGCCAGTGGGACCAGTCCTCATATCCGGTCTCCAGCGTCTTTTCGATCAACAGGCCGAAAAAGCCGGAGCAATCGACGAACAGGTCAGCTTCAAAAGCGCGATCATCCTCCATCGTGACGCTCGTGAGGAAGCCTGTTTCCGGATCCTGAGCGGCCCTGACGACGCGGCCTTCCACCCGCTGTACGCCTCGCGCCTCGGCATATTTCCGCAAATAGGCGGCATAAAGCGTGGCGTCGAAATGATAGGCATAGTCGAAGCGGGACTGGACGTTGCGCGGGTCGGCAAGCGGGTGCGTGAACTTGCCATTCCGGGAAGCCACCCAGGCCATGGAATACTCGTCGATCGGCACGGTGTCGCCGCCAAGATGGGCGTGCATCCAGTGTTGGTAGAACGGGACCTGGTCAAACTCCGCACCGTAATGCCCGAAGGGATGAAAATAGGCATGTCCCTTGCGCGACCAGTCGATGAACTCGATGCCGAGCTTGAACGACCCATGCGTTTCGCGCACGAACGTGGCCTCATCGATGCCGAGACGCTGATTGAAAAAGCGGATGGGCGGGATCGTCGCTTCGCCGACCCCAACGGTGCCGATGGCTTCTGATTCAATCAGGGTAATCTCGCACGAGCGACCAAGATCATTGGCCAGCGCGGCCGCCGTCATCCAGCCCGCGGAGCCGCCGCCGACAATGACGATTTTCTCGATCGGGGCGTTGGGTTTCACCATGGTCTCGCACGCAACCTTTTTCAGTTTTCTGCTGGCACTCTCTCGCACTTTGTGTAGCAGTTTTTTGGAGCCGGGTAAGCTGTTTAGTGATACTTTCAGGCGGTTGAATTTGTTGGGAAATGAGTGTGAATCCGTTCGATACAAATGCCGGAACTGTTCGGGTCGAGGAAATCGGCACCGAGCGCACGAAGATCGTCAAAGTTTCCGACTTTTTCAAACACCCGGAAGCCGTCGTCGATGCGGCGTGCGCGCAGTCCTATCAACGCATCAATCCGCATTATCCGGGCGTGCGAGCGCCGGTGGAGCCGGCATTGCTGGAAACGCTGTGCCAGACCGTTTCGGAGCACCAGATCACCGAACCCGGATCCGAACCGCGCGCCTGGCAGGGGCAAGCCTGGTATTCCATCGTCACCTCGCCGCCTGAGCGCCTGACCCCGATTCAGCGTCTGCCGCATTTTGATGGGTTTGACGAGGCGCAGGTCGCGGTGATGATCTACCTAAATCATACCGAACATGGGGGCACCGCCTTCTTTCGGCATCGCGCCACGGGATTCGAGCGTGTGACCGAGGCGCGCTATCCGCAATACAAACAGAGTCTGGAGGGTGGCGTGGCGGAATCTGGTCTGCCGCCGGCGCGATACATCACGGATGGGGCGCCGCACTTTGAAAAGATCGGCGAAAGTGACGCGGCCTTTAACAGCCTCATCCTCTATCCGGGAACGCTATTGCATAGCGGCGTCATTCGAAATGACGTGGCGCTCGAAACGACGCCCAGCCATTCGCGCCTGACGATAAACGGTTTTTTCGCGCCAAAATGACGAGCACGGCGCAGATAAACCCGTCATGAGATACCGCCCCTAATCGATCTTCTTCCAGGCCAGCGCCGTGTGAGCAGGCACGACCGAGGGCGTAGTGGGTCCCAGAATCTGCTCGCCCATCCTTGAGGTAAGATCGGCTGGCAACGCAGCTGGCTCAGCCGAGAAATTGAATGCGAGCACGACCGTATTGGCGGGGCCTGAGTGTCGCTCGAGCAGGATCAGGCCATCTTCCTGGAACAAAACGGCGGTTTGCCCGTTGGCCAGGGCGGGATGCGCGGCGCGCAGCGCGGCCAGGTCGCGATAATAATTGAGCAGCGAGCCGGGATCCTCGTTCTGTTCGGCCACCGACCGGCCGTCGCCTTCGCTATTGCTGTCTTCCAGCGGATACGCTTCGGCTGGGTTGCGGTACCAGATGGCGTGACCCTCAGCCTCCGGTGCGGGCGACCAGCGAAAGGCCTGGCGCACCGGGATGTCGCGCGCATCATCTCCGGATGCGCTCAACACATCGGCTTCCGGGCCTTCGGCCTTGGCGCCGGTCATGCCAATCTCCTGACCGTAATAGATAATCGGGGTCCAGCCGACGAGCAGGTTGACCGCGGCGCCCAGTTTGAGGATCTCCGGTTCATCGGCGAAGGCGTGCGCGAAGCGATTGGTGTCGTGGTTCTCGATGAAGACGAACTGGCCTTTGCCTTCGGTCATGATGGCGTTGGTCGTCTCGATCGCTTCTGCGAGCCCTGCCGCATCCATCTGGTTGGCGCTGTTCCAGATCGGAAAGCCGAACACCTTGTCTGTATCGCCAGCGGTCAGGAATTGCTCGCCATAGCCCCAGTCATATTGTTCGGCGATGATGTCTATCTCCGGCCGCTGTGCCCGCAAGGCGTCAAAGATCGGACGCCAGAACTCCGCGAACAGGCCGGTCAGCACACCCGCATTGTCGAGGTCATCCATCATGTGATCGATCCGGTACCCGTCCACGCCATCCGAAAAGTCGCCGTCGCCATTCGGGTCCATCCAGAACAGGAGATAGTCAGTGAAATAGGCGCGCACCTGCGGGTCCAGCATGTTCACCGTGTAGATGTTCTGCTTCTGGGCCGGCCAGACATCAAACTCGGTCTTGCCGAACAGGGTGGCGACCGGCTCCGTGTTGCCCGGGTCGGCATAGACCACAAATTCATCGAAGGGAGAGGTGGGGGTTTCGAACGAAGACGAGAACCATTCGTGCGTCCCGCTCACATATTGAATTTCCTGATCCAGATAGATCACCATGTCGCGGCGATGAAGCGCCTCGACCAGCTGGCGATAGTCCTCCATGTCGCCAAACTCGGCATCAATCCCGTAAAAATCATCGGCGAAGTAATTGTGGTAAAAGGCCGATGGATAGAGCGGCGTGAGCAAGATACCGGTCACGCCAAGCTCCTGCAGATAATCCAGTTTTTCCACAATCCCCTGAAGGTCGCCCTGTCGATCTCCGTTTGTGTCGTGAAAACTGCGAACGAAGATGTGATAGAAGAGCGGCGCCGGGGCGCTTTGTTCGGCGGTGACCGGATCGATAATGACGTCGTCAGCCGGCTCAGGCGCTGGATTGGAGCAGGCTCCCATCCACAGGGCGGAAACCAGCGGCACAAGCAAGGATCGGGATAGGGTCATGTGTCACTCCGTATCTGGGTGTTTCAGGGACAGCCGCGCCATCAGCCGCTCAAACCCGACGGCGCGCTCGATCGGTCCGTAATGCTCCAGCTGTGGCACCGCTTCGTCGACTTGAAGTGCCAAGGCACGGTCGGCGAGATTGCGAATGAGCGAGCGCAGAATGGCGCGGGCTTGCGGCGCGCCGAGGCAGGTATGGTGGCCACTGCCAAAGCCGACATGCGGGTTGGGCGACCGGTCCAGCAGGACCGTTTCCGGGTCCTTGAAGATGTTTGGATCATAGTTCGCAGCGGCCCAGCAGAGCGACACGCGCTTGTCCGTATGTTCCGGTCCGCGGCAGACCCGCCCAATATGGGTTAGCGGCGTCACCACGCGGATAAACTCCTCCACGGCGAGATTGACGGTTCGGGGATCGGCTGCGGCAGCCCTCAGCGCCTCGGGCGCCTGCGCGAAGTGGGACATCACATAGGCAATCGCGTTGATGACGGTGTCGCGTCCGCCGGCGAAAACCAGATTGGCGATGCCGAGTTTTTCGGCCTCATCCAGGCGGCGGTCCTCAATTTCCATCCGATTGAGCGCGGCAAAGAAACTGTCTTCGCCAAACCGCGCGTCCGCATTCTGGATTGCGTCTATCAGATAGGCCTCAAGCGCTGAGCCTTTCTGTTCGGAGTCTTCCCCGTCGCGAAAGACATGTGTGCCCCAGCCGATCCAGATCTCTGCCTCGGTTTCGGGCACACCGAGCAGAAGCGTCAAAGCGCGCGATTGGATCGGCAGTGCAAAGTCGCGCACGACGTCAAAGGCGGCGCGCGCGGCGCACGTCTGCAGGCTCTGCGCGATCAGGGCGTCGATCCGTTCGACATAATCCGGCTGCATCGGGCGACGGAAGGTCGGTTCGACAAGCGACCGATAGGTCTTGTGCTGCGGGGGATCGGTTTCGATGGGCAACTGGCGGACGCTGCGCTCATTCTCTTCTGACGGGATCGGAACCCGAAACGGGGCATCCGAGCTGTAGGTCTGCCAGTCTTTCGCCGCAGCGCGCACGCCCTGATAGGTCAACAGCATCGGGATCGCTTCGTCGCCCAGCGTGAGGATTGTCTTGTCATCCTGTTCCCGCGCCGATTTGAACGCGTCGCATGCCTTGGCCGCCATACGATTTCCTCCTGAAGGCGCACTATGCACGAGCTTTCTGGAAATGCAAATCAATGCAAACATATTTTTGCGATTAGGCCTGCCAACCCGCATAATGGTTATCAATAGCAGGATCAATCGAGCGGATGCTTGAGTCTTGAGGCATGAAAATCAATGCAAAGCACTTGCGTGTGTAGCCGAGATTCGGTTAGTCTCAGGACCGTGCCTAGACACACACACGCACGGGAGGAAAACATGCCGAACTTACGATGGATCACAGCATTTGCCGCTCTGGGCCTGGTGGCTTGTCAATCGACCGAGGCGTCAAACTCATCCGAAGAGGCCTTCGACTTTGGCGGTGTCTATGACGACACCTATGCCGGAGAGATCGACCGCACGGTGATCCCGAGGCGGCCTGATGGCCCGCCGAACGTGGTATTGATCATCGCCGATGATCTCGGCTGGCCGTATCTCGGGTTTCTCGGCGATGACAATGTCCTGACACCCAATATGGATATTATCGGGAATGGCGGTGCGGTGTTCGAACTCGGCCACTCAACCTCCAATCACTGTCGCCCGACCCTGCAAAGCCTGATCACCGGCCTCTATCCCGTGCAGTATGAGGACCGCGCCAACAAGATCGCTGAGACGCAGATGCAATCCACGCCGCTGCCCGAGGGCGTCGACAGTGACTTCGAGCGATCGATCCTGCTCCGGCAATATGAAACGACCGCCATCGAGCAATTCGAAACCTTGCCGCGCGTGCTGGGCGAGGCGGGCTATGTCTCACACCAGAGCGGCAAGTGGTGGGAGCAGTCTTATGCACATGGCGGTTTCACCCACGGCATGACCGAGACCTGGCAGTGGAGCGATGCGGCCGATCTCGGCGATCGCTGGTTCTTCACCTTCATGGGCGGCCGCGGCAACGAAATCGGTCGCAGCACGATGGAGCCGGTGGAGTCCTTCATCGAAGAGCATGCCGACCAGCCATTCTTCCTCTGGTACGGCCCGGCCTTGCCGCACACGCCGCTCAATGCGCCGGATCGCTTTTTCAAGTATTATGAGGATCGGCAGGACCTGTCTGAATCGGCCAAGCTCTATTATGCCAATATTGCCTGGTTCGACTGGGGCGTCGGAGAAGTGCTCGACAAACTCAGAGACGAGCGCCTGCTGGACAATACTCTTATTGTTTACGTGAACGATAATGGCTGGGAACAGGCCGGCAATGTCGAATATGCCGATAATCACATCACGCTTGCGAATGGAGGACCACGCGGTAAAGGTTCATTCTTCGAAACCGGTTTCCGGACCCCGATCATCTTTTACTGGAAGGGCAAAATCACAGCCGTGCGGGACACCGAAACCTTTGCCAGTGCGATCGATATCATGCCGACCATACTCGATTATGTCGGCGTATCCGGCCCTGATGGATTGCCAGGATACTCCCTCAAATCCGCGATTGAAGGGCAGGCGATGGACAGCGCACGCGACCATTTTGTCGGACGCATGACCCAGCACCGTGCGGGCACAAACTTCCGTGGCGAGCCAAGCGATCATACCGCAGACCATATGGGCGCCGCCCTGGGGGGATATTATCGTCGTGACCATGACTGGCATTTTGTCTGGCTGCCGGAGACCGGCGAAACCGCGCTGTATGACCTGAACAATGATCCCGGTCAGCTGACCGACGTGGCAACGCTCCACACCGATGACGTGGCGCGCTTCAAAGCCGACATTGAGCGCTGGCGGCAAACCTATGAGACGCCCCCGTCGTGATCCGATCCATAGCCTGCGCCTTCCTGCTCCTCGCACTTGAGCAAACCGCGTCGGCGCAGGCGCTGGACTGGGTGCCCCTTGAGGGGGCCTGTTTCCAGATGGGTGAGACCCGCATCTATCGCGAAGAAGCCCCGCGCCATGAGGCTTGTGTGTCCGCGATCGAGATCACGCGGACGGAAATTACGGTGGGTCAGTTCGCCGCCTTCGTGGCGGCGACAGGGTATCAGACGCGCGCAGAAGCCGGCATCGATCCGGAGGCCCTTGGCGCGTCCGCTCTCCCCTTGCCGCCCGGCGGCGCCGTGTTCCAGCCTATCGAGGGCAGCCGCCCGGCCGATCTGAACTGGTGGCGCTGGGTCGAAGGCGCAAACTGGCGCAGGCCGAACGGTCCGGATAAGGCCGCTGCCCCCGACGATCACCCCGTCACCCAGATGACGCGCGCGGATGCGGCCGCCTATGCAGAATGGGCCGGAGGACGACTTCCGACCGAAACGGAATGGGAATATGCGGCGCGCGGCGGCCTTGACGGGACAGTGCTGGCCTGGGCCGACGCGGAGCGCAGTGCGGTGAAGGACAAGGCCAATACCTGGCAGGGCATCTTTCCGGTCGTGAACACGCAGGAAGATGGATTTGAAAGCACCGCGCCCGTAGCCTCATATCCAGCGAACGGATTTGGCCTGCACGACATGATCGGCAATGTCTGGGAATGGACGGCGACCCCCTATGCGCCCTCACATGCGGAACGGGACAGGCAGCTGGCGGGCGCCACCGGCCTCGACCTGTCACAGCCCGGTGTGCCGGTCGGGACGATCAAAGGCGGCTCCTATCTGTGCGCGACCAGCTATTGTTACAGGTTCCGGCCCGCTGCCCGTCAGGCGCAGGACCTCGCCTATGGCACCTCGCATGTCGGGTTTCGCATCGTTCGCGACCCGGATTGAGTTCGCTTCGACCTGAGCGACTAAGCTGATTTCAGGCCGGCCTGATCGAGGCGCCAGCGCAAGGTGTCGATGCGGTCCTGGCCGAAAAAGGGCTCGCCCTTGAACACCATGGTCGGGACCCCCCAATGCCCGGCATCTTCAAGTGCCTGATGGTTGGCGTCGACATCAGCTTCAACCCGGGACATGTCCATCCCGGCTTCCAATTCATCCAGCGACAGGCCGATTGAGCTGCAAGCCTTGGCGAGATGATCGCCTTCATGCCAGTTCGGTGTCCCGCTCCAGATCACGTGCGACGCGGCGTGGGCGAAGTCGATGCCCTTGCCGTGTTTCTCGGCCTCAATGCCAAGTCCGGTCATGCGCCAGATCCGGGGTTGGTCCTTCGCCACTTCGAAAGTCTCC
The DNA here is from genome assembly GCF_001854405.1 of Hyphomonas sp. Mor2. Lineage (GTDB taxonomy): Bacteria > Pseudomonadota > Alphaproteobacteria > Caulobacterales > Hyphomonadaceae > Henriciella. The sequence goes on along the minus strand of NZ_CP017718.1, from coordinate 1,841,839 downwards.
AGGTTCTGCTCGACCGGATCCGGGTTCGGCCAGGACATGGGGAGTCCCAGAAACGCGGCGCGGCGCATCGAGTCCATGAGAATGTATTGCGGGCGTTTCCTGTCAGAAGCGTCAAAAAGCGACGCCTTGGCCCGCACGGCAATCGGCAGCACGGGGCGAAATTTCACGCGGACATCATAATCATTTCTAAGCTTCAACAGGTCCGGCGTGACCAGGTAGGAATAGGGGCTGCGAAACGACCAGAAGACGTCCACGACAGGCTCGGTTGTGGTCTCATTATTCGCGCTCATGCGGTCATCTCCCTGGGGGGCTTTGTTTCTGTTGCTATGATTACAGCAGGCATAGGTCCCGGAGCGGAAGCCAATGCTTTAATTGCCGGGCGCGCCGCCGGGGGCGATCGCAGCGCGGGCAGTGTGTTCTGTGGACAACGCTCGCGATCATGCCGCGTAACTCGCAAGAATCTACTTCCATTAGCAAAAAATTAACTGTAACCGTGGGTGGGGAAAACGAGTGAGGGACGGATGACTTTTCGGTATTTGCATGAGGTGGTTGGTGCGAAATGTGCGAGGCTCTGGTCCTCGAGGGCGGTGCCAACCTTTGTTGTTTCCGGGTTTTTAGCGGCGGCTTGTGCTGGCGGACCAACCGCAGCCGAAGTGAGTCCCACCGCATTCACCGGCCCCTCGCAATGCGCCGAATCACTCAAGACGATCCCAGCAAGCACAAGCGCTTCGGGGCAATATTCCAACTGGGCGGCGGCCTGCGTGCAAGCCAGTCAGGATTCGGATCTGCCTATTCGCGGCGTCGTCAACGCGCTGCGCAATGCGTCGAAACTCTATCTTGCTGAGGCCGCAGCGGCATCAGACGAGGATGATAAGATCGCGCTGCTGAACCAGGCCGCAGAACATGCCGAAAGCGCCAATGAATTGCTGCGATCGCGCCCGAGCGCGCAGAGCACGTTCAATGAAGCCGTCAACACGACGCGCTACGCCTTTGACGGCGCGCTCGCGACCGCGGCTCCGGCGCTGGCCATGGGATTGATAGGCGGTGACGCAGATCGCTCGTGCGGCACAAAGGAAGCGTGCCTGAGCGCGGGCCTGGCGGCGCTGGAGGCTTCGGAAATCGCCGCTGTGCGTCCGACCCTGAGCGATTCAAACGGCAATTATCAGCGGGCGGCTGCGAAGCTGCAAATGCTGAACGCCAAGGCCAATGCAACACTCGCCAAGACCAGCGATGCCGGCAATGTCGATCGCAGCCTGAGCGTGCTGAAAACGGTGATTTCCATGCGCCCGGTCGAAGGCAATGAGGCGCTGACCTCGGACGCCGCAGATGCGCTGATCAAGATCGCCAAGAAAAGCGCCGCGCGCGAGATCAAGGACAATGGCGAGTTTGATGGTGCCATCCGCTACCTGACCGAAGCGACTCAGGTGGCTGCTGACGGCGACGTCAAGAACGGCCTGTTCCTGAAACTCGGCAAGGCTAACGAAAAACGCGGCGACGCGCTCCTGGACAATGAGGATGAGGCCGATGATGCCTCGGCCCTCACCAGTTATTGCGACGGTGCCAGAGCGTATGAGAATGGGGCCGACCACTCGGACGCCGAGAAACAGCTGGCCAGCAAGGAAGGCTATGCCTACGCGCTGACCAAACTGGCGCTCGCTGGATCGAATGCCTGCGATGCCAGTTCGGACTCTGCGATTGCGGCATTCCAGGCCTCGGAAGCCTTCCGGGCCTCGGCTACACCGGACTTAACGGGGCACTACAAGTACATGCGGGCCTATGGTGAGCTGCTGAATCGCGCCGAAGACTATGACGGCTCTATCGCCGCCTATGCCTTGGCCAAAGATGCGGAACGTGGAGGACCAGAAAACGGTGGCCCAGCGCCGGATCCTGAACCCACGCAGGACGATATTCGGTTCGCTGGTGGTGATCCACTGGCCAACAGTCAGCTGGTGGTCGTGGTGCGGAACGTCCGGGATGGCGTTGGAACCCAAGCTCAGATCAATGCCGCATTTGCCGAGTCTCAGGAAAGTGATGAGAACTGGCCAACCTCGTATCTCGAGCACGGCAAGTATCTGTCGAAGACCGGTGACCGGATCGGCTCGAACGGCAAACTGGCCGATGCGGTCAGAATTGCCAGAGGAAATCCGGAATGGTCGAGAGAATTGGCAGAAGCCTATTTTGAGCTCAGCAAGAACGGGCTTGCAGCTGGCCAGGGGGCCACGGCGTTTGCTGATGGCGCGCAGGCCGTACAGACCAATTCATCGAATGACGCCTTCCGGCTTCAAGCCTGCCGCGCCGCCCTGTACAGCGAGAAAGGCGGCTCGACCGCCGGGAATGTGGAAGCCTATTGCCCCTCAGCCGATACGGTAGCGGACGAGCTTTTGCTCACCACCGAAGAGCAGGTGCTGAATGCCTTCCGGATGTATCGTCAGGCGCAGGTGCGCCGCCGCGCCAATGCGGCCACCTATGATGCATTCAAACCGGCTGAAGAGGCCTTCCGCCGCCTGGTCGTGACGGCGAGCGCTGCGGAAGACGGGGAAGCGACCTTCACCTGGCCGCGGCCGACTGGCGAGTTCGACATTGCCAGCGTGGCCACCATTGGCGTCTGGGTTTCAGATGCCTGCGGGTCAGACAGAGGCTATGCCGATCCGCCCGTCGTAGCTAACTTTGCGGCGATAGAAGAACTCTTCACCGATTATGGCCTCGCCTCGTGCGATGGACGGTAGGATCTCAAGAAAGGGACACTTGATATGAACGATTTAGTACCAGTCAGCGGCCGGGATCTCATCTTTGAGCCCACCGAGTCACTTTCCGCGCGGATCCTGTCCGCGGTTGAGGAGAAGAACGAAGCCAACGACAAGATCAAGGATCTGGAAGAGCAATTGCAGCGCGAACGGCGCAAGAAGCATGGCGCGAATGGCCGGGCCTTTGGCCTGTTGGTGCTGGCCCTGGCCGCGATCGCGGCGGCGGCCTTCTTCTGGAACAATGCCAATATGGCGGAGACGGATAAAGCAACCGTAGAAGCACAACTGGCCGACGCGAATGACACCATCGCGGTGCAGCTGGTCGAGATTCAAGGATTCGATGATTATCGCGCGCTCGCGGATCGCACGATCGAAGTCCGCCGCCTGGATCAGATCCTGGAAGAGATGCGCCGCGACTATCCGAACACGCCGGGCCTGGATCGCGAAACGACGATCCTGCTGGAGGCTCAGCATGCAAATTGGCGGGCTGCAGCGACCGACAATCTGGAACTGGACTATGAGAACCTGACAGAAGCGGTCGATGCGGTCCAGGAATGGATGCGCGCCCGTACGATCGAGCCACCGCGTTACTGCAACCTGCCGCAAAACCCGTTCCGTCGACGCGACCAGCCGAACTGCGGGTAATATTCACCGTCTGATCTAAACAGAACCAGAAAGAACATTTGGGACTTAACATCATGGATAATTCAGCAATCGGCGTCCTGTTCTCGGGATTATCGCCAGCCTCCGACTCCGAACAAAGCGCTTCCGATCTGCTCAACCAGGCTCAAACGATCAATGACTGGAGCATCGCGGAAGCCTATATGTGCTTGCTGCTGGAGGCGATTTTCGCCGACGACAAAGTCGATCCGAACGAGAAGCAGTATCTGCACGCTCTGGTCAAACGGGCGAAGACGTTTGCCGGGCTCAGCGATCATGAACTGTCGCGCCTGAACCTCACCGTCATGGAGCGCCGCAACCAGCGTCCGGACTGTGTCGCCGAGGCGTGCAGCGCCCTGCCGGTCAGCATGCACAAGACAATCTTTGCGCACGCTTTGGACATTGTCCTGTCGGATGGCGAGCTTCACCCGAAAGAGCGTGATTATCTCGACGAGCTGATGGTCAAGATGGAGATGCCGCAGGAAACCGCGCGCAACATCATGCAGGTGATCTTCGACAAGAACAAATTCTGATTTCGGCGATTTTCACCGGATCCTGGATAGGGGGAGTTGGGCCTGGACCGGATGCCATTTGAACGCAGCGGGGCGATGTGAGCGATACGGGGACTGACTTCTTCTTCGATCAACTGGTCGACGACTGGCGGACGGACTGGCGCAATAGCGATTTCTCCTGGGACGCTCTGAAGGACGCTGACTGGTCCATGGGCAGCCGGACTGTGGAGCATCCCAAGTGCTGGCGCGCGCCGCTCGATTTTCCCGGCAATGGCAAACTCGTCGGCAGCGGCGATGACGCCTATATCCAGGCCAGCGCGCAGGATTATCTGCGCTGGTCCTGGGGGCTCGACACGGTTGGCGAGGTCTCCGGGCTGGGCGATCAACCGGTTCTATTGACCGATCAGGAACTGTTCGATGCCGGGCTGCTCAAGGAATGGGACGGCCAGCTCTGGCATATCCTGCACCTGCCCGAGACGGATCTGAGCAAGCTCAATGATCCGGGCGTGGCGCTGCTCGCGGAGTTTCTGACCAAGCGCTTGCTCATGAGCCGGGCCTGCAATGGGGGCGCTGATCTGCGACTTCAACTGATTGGCGCGAGAGCGAAGAACGTCCACAGAGTCTGGGAAGGATTTGATCAGCTCGGGACCACGTCCGAGGACCGGACCCTGTTCATTCGAAGCGTCTTGTCGGAGTTCAGCGAATGCGAGTCTCAACGCGTATCCTTCGGCCGCGGCACGCAATTGGAACACTCGCTGTTTGCGGGCAAGGCGACATTTTTTGAATGCGACTTTGGCGAGGGGGCGAAGCTCGACAATTCCCGTTTCATTTCCTCAGCCGATTTCTACAAGGCGCGCTTCGGGCGCTTTACCTCATTTGAGAATGTCGTGTTTCGCGAAGATGCCGATTTCGAGCGGGCCCAGTTTGGCTTTGAAACCAACTTCAAGACGGCGCGATTCCGAGGCGGCGTCAGCTTCAGGCTGACCAAGTTTTCGGGGGCTCCGAACTTCTTTGGGAGTCACTTTCTCAGCCCGGCCAGATTTGAAGGGGCCGATCTGGGCAGCGACGCAGAGTTCGACAGAACCCAGTTTGCCGACCAGTTATTCATGAAAGACGCCAAAGTGGTTGGCGGAAAGTTCTTCGGAACCAAGTTTCTGAAACCCGTCGACTTCGAGTCCACGGACCTTTCCAGAGCGCGGTTTCGCAATATCGATCTGAAAAAGACCAAGGTCCGCTGGGCCGGGTCGATCCTCGATGATGTCGAGTTCACGGACGTCTCGTACGAGTACAGGAATCTCCGCAAGAATTGCCGGGGCATCAAGGGCAGCGCCACGGTCTGGGGCGATCTGCTGCTGAGACGGGACCTGCAGGACCAGGATTATATCGACACGCTCGATGAGCGGATGAAGGCGGATCGGCCGAAACTGTACGCGTGGAAGACCGCGCCGCCGGGCGACGAGGAGACATTCGGCGGCAAAGCCCGTCGGGTCGCGTCGAATGGCTGGCATTGGACGGGCAGCCTGCTGTCTGAGCTGATCGGCGAAGTGACGGTCAGAAACGTCTTGTGGATCCTGTTCAGCGCCCTCCTGGCGGGCGGCATGGCGGCCGCGATCGTCGATCGGGACTTTGCGCGGTGGGTCCTGGACCCGTTGAGCATCACACGCGCGGGCGACCTGTCTCCGTTCGCGGTTCTGGTGCCGCTCTCGGTCGGGGTCGTCTTGTCTTTGTTGCTGACCTCATTTGTCGGCAGCTGGTTTGGAAAACGCGCCGTGTTCAAGCTGTGGGGCGCGCTTGGTTATGGGCGCGATTGGGACCGGGTGGCGCTGTTCGCGCTGATATTGATCATCATTTTCGGCTTCATCTATCACTTCCGCGTCGGCAAGGACGTTGCCTTCGCTGGCGAATTGGCGAGTTGCGCTGACGTCAGCCAAGAATCCTGCTCTAAACCAAAACACTGGTTCGCCCCTTGGTTTGTGGCGGCGATGGGATTCGCCACGCTGGGGATCTCGGATGTCGCCGAACCGTTGACCGGGGCTGGTCAACTTTTGTTGATCGCCAACGTTCTGTTCGGGTTCATGACCTTCGGGTTACTGTTGGCGGTATTGGGAAATCGCTTCGCCCGACGGTCGTAAGCGTGCTGTATTTTTGGGCAACTGGCCCGAGTTTCGTAAATGCGGACTGGACGATGCGCCGAGGGTCCGCTTAATTAAGTTAACTGGAGTTGATCTGGCCGGAGGAATCTGACGTATCTGAACTAGGGTGTGTCAAAGAATGGGGACAATAAATGGCTTTTCTGGATCTGCCTTATCGCCACGACTTATTCGTGAGCTGCCATCCCGGCAAGGATTTGCGGCAGATCGACTGGACGAAGTTCCTGTTTGACGAACTCAGAAATGAAGTGAAAAGCGATGCGACCGAAATGGTCGGGTTCAGCCATTTGCTGGGCTGGGATGAAGCCAATATCGCCTCCTTGCGGGCGAATTTCTCCGATACGCCAAGTGCCTCCGGGGTCATTCTGATCATCCTCACCGAGCAGTTCCTGCGCTCTCCCTGGTGCGGAGAGGAAGCCCATTGGTTCGAAGAACAACTCAAGAAGAACCGTGACAATGGCGGACGATCGATCGTTCTGGTCTGTGATCCTGCGCTGAAGGAAGAATTGCCGAAATCCCTGTCGGAGCTCTCCACCCCGGTGCTGTTCTATTCCAATACCGATGAATCCGGCCGGATTTCCAATCCGAAGCCGCTCGGTTTTCCGCATCCGACCAATAATGATACCAGCTTCTGGCGAGAGATGAGCAGCCTTGCGACGCTGGTCATCAATCATCTGCGCAAGATCAAGCAGAACTCCAAGTATCGTGAGGAGAAAGCTCAGAGTCCGATCATCTCTGCGGCATCGGAATCGGTCAAAGTCTATCTGCATGCCAAGGCGACACACATCGAGGCGTGGGAGAATGTCAAAGGCCAGCTCGAGGATTCCGGCTGCGCGGTGTTCCCGGAACGCCTGAAGCCGATCGGCACGGGCTTGATGGAGATGGAACGGGCGCGGGAAGAGCGTCTGCGCATTCTCAAGGAAGAAGCCAATGCGGCCTGCGCTCTGGTCGTCGATCCACCGACAGAGCACGACATTCATATGCTGGTCAGCGACCGCACCGCGCTTCGCGTGTCCGGCAAGAATATTCCGTGTGCCCTGATTGACCGGACGGGTAGTGACGATCCGTTTGCGCAGCGTCTCGGGATCCAGACCGTCAATGCCGTACAACAGGACTGGACGACATCCTTCCAGGATTGGCTGAAGACGAACATCCACGCTGGGTGAACATCGTGACCAATCCCATCGGCTTCACTCAACCCTATCCCGGAATCCGGCCGTTCAAGAAATCCGAATGGCCCATCTTCTTCGGTCGAAACCGCATGATCGACGCGGTGATGGAACGTCTCGCCTCCGCTCAATTTGTCTTGCTGCACGGGACCTCTGGCTGCGGAAAGTCTTCGCTGGTCAAAGCTGGTTTGTTGCCGCGGCTGGAAATGAGTCACCACGGGCACGAGGTCGGCTGGCATACCGCGCAGATGCGGCCTGGAGCGGCCCCGCTGTGGAATCTGGCCGAGGCGATCGCGCGCCTGATCGAGGGGCTGGGCGATGAAGACGTGCCGTCCATGCGGCTGGTTCGCGATGTCCGCCGCCGCCTGAACCGCGGCATCGACGCGATCCAGGCCCTGGTGGATGATTTCGAGCTCGGCAAGAAGGGCAATGTCTGTCTGCTGATCGACCAGTTCGAAGAGATTTTCCGCTACGCCGCCGAGATCGAGCGGTCGGAAGTCGAGATGCTGATCGAGGTGTTGAGAATCTTTGCCGATTCCCCGCCAGACGGCATTCACGTCATCGCCACGATGCGTTCGGACTTTCTCGGCGATTGCGCCAAGTTTGTCGGCTTTGCCGAGGTGGTCAACAAGACCCAATACTTGCTGCCGCGGCTTGAACAGGCTGAGCTGATGGAATCGATTATCGGGCCGGCCGAAGTGTTTGGCGGCGAGGTCGAGACCGAGCTCGCCTTGCGCCTGATCGATGAGAGCCGCGACGAAGTGGATGCGTTGCCGCTTGTCCAGCACTGCCTGATGTATCTGTGGAACAAGGCGTCTGAAGCCTCCCCGGATCGCGTTCAGCTGCGCCTGGACGGATATCTCGGCCTGAAACAGACCCTCTCGCAACGGGCCGATGAAGTGCTGCATGAAATCGAGGAAAAGGCGCAAGGCGGCACTTGGTGCGCCGAGCACCTGTTCCGGGCGATCATTGATCTGGACGGCAATGGCCGGGCCACGCGGCGACCGATCCGGCGCAGTGTGATCGAGGCGATCTGCCAGTCGCATCAGTCCGCGCTGGAAACTACGATCGACCATTTTTGCGATGCCCATACGGGCTTCCTGCTGCAGAGTGATGATGAGGACCCGGTCGTCGATATCACGCATGAATCGCTGATCCGATGCTGGGATCGCTTGAACGTCATGGATGAGTTCGACGCCGACGACCGTCCGCGCGGATGGCTGCAACGTGAGCATGACGATGCCCGCATGTGGCGCGCGTTGATGATGCGCGCCGAGGAAGGCGAGTCGCTGCGTGATGAAGCGGCGATTGTCGAGCGTGAGAAACTGGTCAGAACACTTCCCGGGCAGGCCTGGACAGAGCGCTATGGCGGGCACTGGGACGAGGTCAACGCCTTGCTGGCAACCAGCCGCGCGGAGATTGACGAACGAAAAGAGAAAGAGCGTAAGAACGCCGAACGCAAGCAATTGCTGGTCATCGGCGCGTTTGCCGTGCTCGGCATCGGGATCATTACGATCGGCTCCCTCTGGTCCTCCGCCAATAATAGTCGCGATCGCGTTCAGGACGTGCTTTGGGGCAACCTGATCTCGCGTTGGGAACGCGTCGTTCAGCCCACGGCCTGGGAAGCGGATGGTGTCACCAATGATGTGATCGACTCCACCGATGTCCGCGCGCAGGTCGGCCTGTACATTCTCGATACCGGCCAGATTGATGTCGATAATACCGATGGCCTCGACGAGGAGCTGCAGATCAGTCTGGAAGACAAACTCCGGGATTTCAGAGTGGCGTCGGTGGCGCTCAGACCCGTGTTTGAGACGCAGTTCGCCATCTACAATGGCTCACCTCAGGAAGTCGACGGCGTCGCGGTCAGTTCTGACGGCCGCTATGTGGCTGCGGGCGAAGATGCTGGACACATCGTGATCTGGGACGCGGCCGCCGGCTATGAACAAGGACAAATCAAGGAACTGCGCCGCTTTCTGGCCCACGGAAATCAGGTCGGACAGGTCCGCTTCCGGCCCGGCGCCGGGAATGGCTATGAGCTTTTGTCTGTCGGATATGACGGCAAGGCCAAGGTGTGGAATGCGCTGACGGGCGATCTGATCCGGGAATTTGAAGCGCCAGGCCGAAACTGGGGCGGGTCCTGGTCGCAAGATGGCAGCAAGCTCGCGGCTGGCGCCGATCGCGGCACCGCACGCGTGTTCGATTACACAGATGAGACCCGGACGGCGCCACTGTTCGAGGTCGATAGCCGCAGTGAGCTCGCCATGGGCGTCGCGTTCAATCCTGATGCCAACCAGCTCGCGGTTGCCCCCGTCAAGGAAGGCATCCAGCTCTACGATATCAGCGCCCCGCCAAGCCAATCGTCCGCGCCTGCGCTCGCACCGCCACGTATCGGCGAAGTCGGGGAAGGGGAGCTGTTTTCAGTCGAATGGTCCCTGGACGGGAAATACATTGCCAGCGGCCTCGATAATGGCGACATGCTGGTCTGGAACGCGGATGGCGAGCGCAATGAAGTTGCGCGCATGAACAATGTTCAGGCCGCCCGCGCGCTCGCCTTTGGAAAAGACAATGCCTATCTGGCAACCGGTTCGGACGCTGGCGAAGCGCGGGTCTGGTCCTTGCCGGATGGCAAGCTGGTGGCTGAGTTGCGCGGTCATACGGACGATGTCGATTCCATCGCCTGGACGCCCGGTGGAGACTATATCGTCACCGGCACGGATGATGGGTTCTTGCGGATCTTCCGCTTCGAAGAGCCTGATTTCTCGCAGCCCATTTCCGAAGTCATAGAACAAACGCGCGCGCGCTTTGCGTCTGCGAGCAGCGAAGATGGTAGTTCTGACGAGCCGAACGTTTGCTTGTCCACAGAGCAGTGGCGGAGCTTGGTCGGCGCCTCCATCGCGCCTTATTGGTGCCGGACCAGCGAGCAGGCCATTGCCGACACGATTGCCAGCATGGGCACGTTGGAGGACTTTTCCGAAGCCCAAACCCTTCTGCGGGAACTCGTCCCGCAAACTAGCGCGCATGCAGTGTTTGAGCGTTTGATGGATGCGATGTCTCTGTCCCAGCTGCAGCTCAGCGGACGAAAGAACAAGACAGAGCGCGCCGACCGCTATCTCAATCTCGGCAGATCGCTGGTTTCGGAACAACATCCGGAACGGGCATCGCGGCTCGCTTTTCTGCGGATGATGACCCAGACTTCCGAGCAGAGCGATCCAGCCACGCAGGCGCTCCTGGCGATGGAATCGCTGTCTTATCAGGCCTGGGCGAGCGGTACGGAGATCTTCGATCGCGCTGACGTCGCCTCCTTGTTTGCCAATCGTCCCGAGCCTTTCCAGTCCTTCCTGCCAGATGTGATCGATGCGGAAAGCAGTCACGGTCAGATCCGAGCTCTGTCCACTGACGCCATGTATGCGAACCTCGCCGTCGCCTCGAATGATGGCGGAATCTTCCTCTGGGATCTGGCGACGCGATCGGTCGAGCCGCTCCTGCAGACCGATGACCGGACCGTGGTCTACGATGTCGCTGTCAATCCAGCCGGGACGCTCGTCGCTGCGGCGCTCTCCGATTCCCTGGAAGATGGACGCTTCGCGCTCTACGATCTGGAAAATGGCCGCATCGAGTCGCAGATTGGCGACAAAATTCGCGATCCGCGCAGCATTGGCTGGTCGGCCGATGGACAGGTGCTTGCGACTGGAGCCGATGCCGAGATCGCCCAGATCTGGCGGATGCAGGGGTCGCAGGTCTCTGACGAAGCGCCCGTCATCCTGGAAGGACATTCCGGCGGCATCCGATCGATCGCGCTCAGTCGAAATGGTCAGTTCGTGGTCACCGGCGCGACCGACGCGACGGCCCGGGTCTGGGATTCCCGCACCGGCTCTTCGCTGCACGTGATCAAGCAGAATGGATCGATAGACTCGGTCGATTATTCCGCGGCGATCGACGAGGAAGGCAGCAGTCTGCTGGCCATTGGCGGGGCCGGAAATGTGGTCGAGCTTTGGCGTATTCTGGCAGACGGAAATGTCTCGGACATGGAGCATTCGCTGGTCTTCGCCTCGAATGTCGAGGACGTGGCGTTCAGCAATGATGGCAAGTATCTCGCCGTCGCCTCTTCAAGTGTGAGCATCTGGGAATCGGAGACCGGCAAGCGCCGCCTGACGCTGGACATTGAAGATATCACGGCCTTGACCTGGGCTGCTGACGGCACCGCGCTGCTGACCGGCTCGCGAACCGGTGAAGTCCACAAGTTCACGTTTGATCCTGAAACGCTGGCCGCGCGGGCAGGCGAGTTTCAGGGCCAATGTCTCGATGCAGAACAACGCCAGCAATTCGAGCTGAGTTCGCAATCGCCGGCCTGGTGCTCAGGCGGCGCAGGCTGAGGCTCGGCTCACGGTCAATCGCCTGTCACGGCCCGCCAGATGTCTCGGCCATCGGCCCCGTACGGCAGCGCGACACTCGGAACATCTGACCACAGGCTGACTTCGCCGATCAGGTGCGCAGGATCTTCCGCTTCTGCCTGTGGCTGAGAGACGATCAGGGCGGTGATCGGAACACGATTGGAACGCAGCCAGTCCAGCGCAGTCAGCGTGTGAGATACCGCGCCCAGATACCCGGCAGCGACGAGAATGACAGGGAGCCCCAGATCCAGAATGAAGTCGGAATGGAGTTTCTGATCCGTCACTGGCGACATCAGACCGCCAGCCCCTTCGACGAGGTGAAAAGCATCTGGATCGGAGGGCAGGCTGGCGCGGGCGAAGGACAGGATGGCGTCATCGTCCTGCGCCATTCCCGCGCGGCGCATGGCGACATTCGGGGCGAGGGGTGGCTCGAACCGGTGCTGGCAAATCTCGGAGACGGTCTCCGGCGTGACCGGCCGTCCCATCGCTATGAGCAACTGGCCAGCGTCTGAAGCCTCCAATGCGTCTTCTCCGAACCCGCTCATCAACGGTTTGCACGCTGATACGGTTCGGCCCGCTGCGCGGGCTGTGCGCAAGAGCTGTGCCCCGACATAGGTCTTGCCGATATCGGTGCCGATGGCGGTGACGAAATAGCCGCTCATGCCAGCTCCCGCGCGTCGATCAGGGCGGCAGCAAGTGCGCGGACATCGGCTTCCTCATGGGTCGCCGAGAAGGTAATCCGCAGGCGCGACGTCCCCACGGCAACGGTCGGTGGACGAATAGCGGTGACCAGAAAGCCGTTTCGCTTGAGGTATTCCGAGGCCTGCAGGGCGGCGCGCTCCTCGCCGAGGATGACCGGCACAATTGTGCTCTGCGGACGCGGCAGGCCCATGAGCTCGCAGAACAGGCGGGCAAGTTCCATCGCACGGGTCCCGCGCTCCGGCTCGGTTTCGATAAGGGTCAGCGCTTGCAGCGTGGCGGCGAGCACCGTCGGCGGCAATCCGGTCGTGAAGATCAGGCTGCGGGCGCGATTGGTCAGCAATTCCATGACGGGCTGAGGGCCGCAGACATAACCGCCATAGCTTCCGGCTGCCTTGGACAGGGTCCCCATCTGGATGTGGGCCGGGTTGTCCTGGTGGATCACGCCGAGGCCGTGCGCGTCATCGGTCATCAACCAGGCGCCGAACACGTCGCACGCGGCGCCGATCTCTTCAAGCGGCGCGCGGTCGCCATCCATTGAGAAGACGGTTTCGGTCAGGACCAGGGTTTGTCCTGGATGGGGGGCTTGCAGATATTGGCGCAAGTCCCCGACATCATTGTGTTTAAACATAAGGATCTGTGCGCCGGAAAGCTGCGCGCCCGCATGCATGCAGGCATGCGATGTATCATCCATGATGATCCGGTCCTTAGGACCGACCAGCGAGGGGATGGTTCCGATATTGGCGAGATACCCGGATCCGAACAGGCGCGCGCCCTCGGTCCCTTTCATCGCTGCGAGCTTGCGTTCGATCTGCTGGTTCAGGGGATGATCGCCGGTGACCAGCCGGGAAGCGCCAGCGCCGACGCCCCACTTTTCCGCAGCGGCCTGCGCGGCCGCAATGACCCGCGGATCGGTGGCGAGCCCGAGATAGTCATTGTCGCTGAACGAGATCAGCGCCTCGCCGCTGCGATCGGTGCGGCCAGCGCTTTGTCGAGAGGTCGGGACAAGCGTGCGAAACCGCGAGATTTCGCGCAGCCGCGCGAGTTTGGTCTCCGCATAGGTGCGGAGCGTGTGGTGTGGGGACATTTTTGACCAGAGCCTTTCGCAAGCAAGTGGTTTATGGGCTCCCTAGCACTCACAACCCATCCTAGCAGGAGTACCAATGCGCGCACCCCCTGATTGGTTCGAAACCGGCCTCCAGCATATCTGGATTCCGTATGCCCAAATGAAGACCATGCCGATTCCGGCGCCGATTGCGGCGACCAATGGCACCGAATTGATCCTGCCCGATGGCCAGCGCCTGGTCGATGGCGTCGGGAGTTGGTGGACAGCGGTGCATGGCTACAATCACCCCGCCTTGCTGAAAGCGGCGACGGATCAGCTGGGTCTCATGCCGCACGTCATGCTCGGCGGGATCGCGCATGAGCAGGCCTATCGCCTGGCGACGCGGCTGGCGGCGCTGACGCCCGGCGACCTGTCCCGCGTGTTCTTTTCCGAATCCGGCTCGGTTTCCGTAGAAGTCGCGATGAAGATTGCGGTGCAATACTGGTCGAATGCGCATGGCGAGCAGCGCAGCAAGTTTGTCGCTTTCAATGGCGGCTATCATGGCGACACATTTGCCACCATGTCCGTCTGTGATCCTGCCGAGGGCATGCATAAATACTTCGCCGGAGCGCTGGCCGACCAGCATATGGTCGACCTGCCGGACTCAGAAGCAGCCATTGAAGAGCTCGACCGACTTTTGGCGCAGGACAAGACCATTGCCGCGGTCCTTGTCGAGCCGCTCATTCAGGGCGCGGGCGGCATGCAGATGCATACGCCGGATACGCTGAAAACCCTGCGCGCCCTCTGTGATCGCCATGGGGTGCTGCTCATCTTCGATGAAATCTTCACCGGCTTCGGCCGCACAGGCGAACTGTTTGCGGCCGACACGGCAGGGGTCATCCCGGACATCATGACGCTCGGCAAGGCGCTGACGGGCGGCATTACTCCGCTGGCCGCGACGATTGCCTCCGAGCGCGTCTATGCGGCCTTCCATGACGACGATGAGGGCAAGGCGCTGATGCATGGGCCGACCTTTACCGGTCATGCAGTGGGCTGCGCCGTGGCGAATGCCTCAATCGATCTGTTTGAGGCCGAACCGCGCCTGCAACAGGTTGCTCAGCTCGAAGCCGCCTTTCGCGACGGCCTGTCGAGCCTGACCGCCGATCCACGCGTGCGCGAGGTGCGGAGTCTGGGCGCTGTCGCCGCCGTCGAACTGGCGGAAGACTTTGACATTCATGCCGCGCGGCAATGGTTTATCGATGAGGGCGTGTTTATCCGTCCCCTCGGCCGGGTGATCTACCTGTCGCCGGCTTATGTGCTGAGCGACGCCGATCTCTCGCGCCTGATCGATGCGATCCATCGTTTTGTCGCCACGCGTTGACAAATTTTCCCACTTCCGAGCACAGACGGAAGCCACTATGCTGGCGATCGAGACAAATAGAATCCACCCGTGCGCGCATTCAGCCCGTGACCGAGAAGACCAAAGATTAGGACAAGACAATTACTACTTACGAACCAATGACAAAAGCTGAGGTCGTCGCAGCGCAGCACGCCTGGGCGAAGTATGTGACCGAGCAAGATGTCGAGCAGCTGCTGGAACTTTACGATCTTGGCGGACCGGATCAGCCGCTTCTGTTCAAGCCGACCCTGGCGGATGTCATTCGCCTCGATCGCGAAGGCGCGCGCTCTTACTTTGTGGGCGGAAACCCGGACTATCCGCATGACCATGGATTCCTGAAGCGGGGCTGGGTCAGCGTTGATTTTCAAAGCGCGGCCGGACCGATCCTCCAGGCTGGAGCGCTCGGATTCATGGACATGGGGCAATATACTTTTGTGGACGGCAACGGTGATGGCACGCAGGCGGATTACACGTTCGCGTACCACAAGGTGAATGGCCGCGTTCTGATCTCACTGCACCATTCCTCCCTGACCTGGTCGCCGCCAGTCGAGGCTTGATGGCACATAGCTGAGGCGGCGCTTTCCGGTATTCATCATATCTGTTACCCACGAAGCCAGACTGCAAACCGTGCAGCGGAAATGGTCTTCCGGACACATGGCAGACCGGCAGAGAGGAAACAGAATGATGCGTACGCCCCTATCGATTTTCAGCGCCGTGATTTTCGCCGTCGCCTGCGGCACCGAAGTGTCTGTGGACGTATCGGCGCCTGATGCTGCAGGAGCTCCCTCCTATCAGGGAGCGGAACTGGAAGTGATCGCGACGGGGGCGAACATCGCTGGCGCCAACGGCATCCATTTCGGGCCGGACGGGTTGCTCTATATCGCCTCTGTCATTGGCTCGGATTTGACCGTGATTGACCCGCAGTCGGGCGACGAGGTGAAACGGCTGACCTTCGCAGATGGGGTGATCGGTCCGGATGATGTCGCGTTCGCCTCGGATGGCTCGTTCTACTGGACATCGATCCTCACCGGCGAAGTGGCCGGGTTCAATGCCGAAGGAGAAAGGGTCGTCGCAGCCCAGCTTCCGCCCGGTGCCAACCCGATCACGTTTTCAGATGATGATCGCCTGTTCGTCTCGCTATGTTTCCTGGGGACCAATCTGTACGAGGTCGATCCGAGCGGTGAGGCGCCGGCGCGTCTGATCGCAGACGATCTGGGACCAGGCTGCGGTCTCAATGGCATGGATTGGGGACCGGATGATCGACTTTACGGACCCCGCTGGTTTGCCGGTGAAGTGGTCAGCTATGATGTCGACACAGGAGAGCGCCGGGTCGAGGCGACCGGGTTCGTCACTCCGGCTGCGATCAAGTTTGACAGTCAGGGCGTCCTGCATGTCCTGGACACTGGGACCGGCGAGCTGATCCGCGTGGATGACGGCGATCGCAGCGTCGTCGTCACGCTGGACCCGGGTCTCGATAATTTCGCCTTCGATAGCGCTGATACGCCTTACATTTCCAGCTATGTCGATGGGTTCATCAAGCGCGCCAATGCGGATGGTTCGATCACAACGCTGCAGCCGGGCGGGATGGCGCATCCTGGCGGATTGGTCGTGATTGATGATCTGGTCTGGGTTGCCGATGTGCACGCGATTCGCGGCTTTGATCGCGAGAGCGGCGAAGAAGTCATCACGCAACGAAACGTCGTTGGTATCGGTGAACTCGGTGGCTCTCTCAATCTGTCCGCGGACGGCAATCTATTGATCTTGAGCTCCTGGTTCGACGGCGATGTGCGCATCTGGGGTCCACAAGCGGAAGAACGCGTCGCGCACTATCCCAATCTTGCCGGTCCGGTGGCGGCGGTGCGGTATGCGGGCGGTCTGGCGATCGCGGAACATCTGAAAGGTGCGGTCACGCTATACGGAGACGCCGAGCCAATTGAGCTTGCGACAGACCTTCCTGCACCAACCGGGCTGTTCGTTGACGGAGACGCGCTCTATGTCAGCGACCGCCAGCTGGGCGAAGTGCGATTGATCGCGCGCGGCGGGGAAGCGCTGGCGGACCCAGAAATCATCGCTGCTGATCTGCAATCGCCGGAAGGGTTTCTGATTTCAGAACAGGGCATATTCGTCGTCGAGGCGGACGCTGCCAATATCGTTCACATAGATAATGATGGCACCCGTCAAACCCTGGCCGAGATTGCACCTGGCTCGCCCGGCGCGCCGGGCATGCCGCCGTCACAGGTGTTCAATGGAATTGCCATGGACGCGGACGGCACCCTGTTCGCCACGGGCGAGACATCCAGGGTTCTGTATCGGCTGAAGCCGGTTGCGCCGACCGTGTCGCCCGCTTCGGACTAAAGGCACCAGTCGGAAAAGTCTTTTCCAGTCATGGTCCGGAACCGGGCAATATCGTCGGCGAGGACGTCAATCATGCGGGCTTTATCCTGCTCCGAGAATTTCGGGACCTCACGCGGTTTCCGGCCCGCGAGGTGCCTTGACACGAACCGTTTGAATTGAAGCGCTGGCTTTGTTGGAACGTGGCGACGCAGCGTTTTGCCAATAGCACTCTCTCTCAGCCGTCCCCACCATTGGGGCTGATGCGCCAGCTCGTCGCTCGTATTGGAGGCGGACATGGAGATGTTCTCGATGTCGGCTTCGATCCCAGTCGCTGCGATGAAGTCCGACATGAACAGTCGCGGATCTTGCTTCAACCGGGCAAAATCCAGCACGTGGACGCGGTCCGGGAACTGCTCGTAATACGGTTCCAGATTAAAAGCGTACATGCTGGTTGAGATCACATGCTTGCCGTTGTCGGCATCGACAAGCTCAGACGGCGATGGAAGTCGCTGGCCCATATGAAAGGAGTGCGCATATTGTGAAATGGCGCGTTCGACGGGATCGCGCGCGATAAAGACAATCGTCGCATCTGGATTGGCGGAGGCAATGTTGCGCGCCACGTCGGGCCCCAGGTCCCGTTTGGCATATCTCGGTGACACATCGCACCAGATGGGTTTGTCTGGGTCGAACTGGTTTTCATACCATTGCCAGCCGCTGCGTGAGCCAAACCGATCCGATGCAAAAAAGTTGGTTTCCTTGATTTTTGTGACGCTGACATTTGAAAGCATGTTCAGCATCAGATGAAGCGTCGTCGTCCCAGCCCGCATCGCGCCGATGACAACAATGTCCGGCTTCGCCTTGTTCGCCCGTGGGAGCGATGCGCTCATACTGTCCTTTTTGGCCGTCACGATATGCTCTCAGGTCTCTCATCAAGCATTATGCAACAAAAGCGCCAGAATAGGGAGAGAACGGCGAGTAGTTGCAAAGTATCGATCTCGAAATGAAATCCGATGAAGCGGCGTCGGCGACCGATTCACAATCCGATTCGACCTGCGATCAGTAGGATCTCCATTGCGGGCGAACTTTGGGCTGTGTTGAAAAAACAGCCCGAAAAATGCGCGCGCGCATTGGAGGCTTGGGGAATTCTCTGTATGGGCAAAGGATTACAGTGAGGTCTTTATGCTGCAGCCAAAACTCGAGGAACTTCTGAGGTTTATCTATCCTGATGAAGCGTTAGCGGATCTGTCTGAGCGCGTCATCCAGGCCTTCTTCTCGAACAGGTCGCAAATCCGGGAGCATCCGCGCACGCCGGATGTGCAAGGCCAATGGACACAAGACGATGTCCTGTTGATTGCGTATGGCAACTCGATCATTGACGGTCATCACAAGCCCCTGGATCTGTTGCAGGACTTTCTGGTGCGCTACCTGGAAGGCAGCTTTACCGGCGTACACATCCTGCCTTTCTTTCCCTTCACATCGGATGAGGGTTTCTCGGTCACCGATTACACCGCTGTGAACCCGGTTCTGGGCGACTGGCCGGATATCAACCGGATAGCCGACAAATTCCTGCTCATGTCCGATCTGGTGCTCAACCATATGTCCTCGCAAGGACCCTGGTTCAGCGCCTACCTGCAAGGCCAGGCGCCGTACGATCAGTACTTTGTCGAGGGCAATCCTGAGGATGATCTCAGCGCCGTGGTGCGGCCACGGACGAGTGCGCTGTTGCGCGAAGTGGAAACGGCCAATGGCACGAAGCATGTCTGGTGCACGTTCAGCCACGACCAGGTCGATCTGAATTTCGCCAATCCGGACGTTCTGCTCGAATTCCTGCGCATCATGCGCCTGCATATCGAGAATGGCGTGCGCATCATCCGCCTCGATGCCGTCGCTTTCCTTTGGAAAGAAGTTGGCACCAGCTGCATCCATCTGCCGGAGACGCATGCCGTCATTCAGCTGATGCGGGCGCTGCTCGACTATAATGATGAGCCGGTGGTGCTGCTCACCGAAACCAATGTGCCGAACCGCGAAAACCTGTCCTATTTTGGCGTCCGGAACGAAGCGCACAGCGTCTATAATTTCTCGCTTCCGCCACTTCTGGCGCATGGTCTTCTGGCCGGCACCTCGCGCTATCTGAACCAGTGGCAAATGGCGATGCCGCCAGCGCCGCTCGGATGCGCCTATCTGAATTTCAGCGCCAGCCATGACGGCATCGGCATGCGCCCCGCCGAAGGCCTGTTGCCGGAGGCGGATATCGCGCTGATGCTGGAGCGCGCCGAAGCGTTTGGCGGTCGTATCAGCATGCGCTCGACGCCTGATGGGGGCGAAAAACCATATGAGCTGAACATCACCTTTTTCGAGTATATGAAGGGCACCAAGGACGGTGAGGACGGGCACCAGTTCGATCGATTCATCTGCTCGCAGACCATCGTCCTCGCGCTTGAGGGTATTCCCGCCGTGTACATCCATGCCCTGCTGGCGACAGAGAATGATCATGAGGGGGTGCGCAAGTCCGGGGTCAATCGGGCGATCAACCGGCATCGCTGGAATTATACAACCCTGCGCGGTCATCTCGACAATCCGGAGACGGTACACGCCCAGTCGCTGACCGAAATCAATCGCCGGGCCCGCATCCGCCGGGCGCAACCTGCCTTCCATCCAAATGCGACGCAGTTCACGCTGCAGCTCGGTGACAAGCTGTTCGGCTTCTGGCGACAGAGCCTGCATCGTGACCAGTCGATCTTTGCGGTTCACAATATGACGGCAGAGACCGTGGAACTGTCATCAAGATCGCTCAACCTGATCGATGGCGAGACTTGGTTTGATCTTCTGACGGGGGAACCTGTTGAGGCGCTGAACAATGAGATTCAGTTTGCGCCTTATCAGTGCCGCTGGATCACCAATCGCGTCCCGGATCCGAATGACAGCTAGCTGACGTCGGCCATGTCGGCGGCGACGGCGTCCGAGATCTTTCCGAGAATATCTGAATCAGCGGCCTCGATCCGCGTCCAGTTGGGAATGAGCGGCGTTTCCATCGGGGTTTCAAGAAACTGCGTGCCGGCTTCGACAATGTTGGAGGCGAACAATTCTACCGCGCGTTCTTCCTTGTGTCGATCCAGCGTCAGGCCGTTCATCGTCGCGACCGCATCATAGGCTTCGATCAAGTCGAGCGCGGTTCGATAATAGGTGGCTTTCAGGGTGCGGAAGGTCGTCTTGTGGAAGACGACGCCATGAATGGCGAGTTTGCGGAACAGGGCCTTGCTGATGTCGCGGGACATTCTCGACAGGCCCGCATTGGCATCGCTTTCAGACAGCGGCTGGTGTTTGTGATCATAATTATCGGCCAGTTCCACCTGGCAGATCTTGCGGTCATTCAAGTTGCGATAGGCTTCTGAAAGGACTCCGATCTCGAGTCCCCAGTCGGACGGCACGCGAATGTCCTTCAGCAGGCTGGTCTGCATCGCGAATTCACCAGACAAGGCGTAACGAAACGATTTCAGATAGCTCAGATATTCCAGTTCACCGAACAGCGAACACAATGCGCTCAAGAGCGGCGTGACCAGGAGCCGGTTCACCCGCCCGTTCAGGGTGCCGCCCGCCACGCGCGGGTAGTAACCCTTGCAGAACTGATACGAGAAATTCGGATGGCAGACCGGGTAGAGCAGGCGGGCCAGCATGTCCCGGTTATAGGTCAGGATATCGCAATCATGCAGCGCCACGACATCACTTCGTCCGCGCGCAATCGTGTAGCCGAAACAGTACCAGACATTGCGCCCTTTCCCGAGCTCGCGCGGGGCCAGCGTGGCTGCCGACAATTGTTCGTCCAGCGCTTTCAGGCGCGGCCCATCATTCCACAGGATCGAATGATCCTGGTTCAGGTTCGAAAAGAAGTCTTTGGCAAACTTGTATTGTTTCTCCGTCGCCTGATCGAGGCCGATGACGACATGATCGATGTAAGAGACCTGGCTGATCTGATCGACGATACGCGGCAACGCCTCCCCCTCAAGCTCGGAGAAGAGTGAAGGAAGGATGAGCCAGATTTTCTTGTTTTCACTGAAGGTTGTCAGCTGGGCTTCAAGCTCTTCGGTGCTTGTCGTGCGCAAGTTGTGCAGGGTCGCCACTTGCCCGTTTTGATGAAAGTCAGCCACCGTTCTGTTTCCTTTGCGAAGCCTGCATAGTCACGACCCGGTCTATAAATTCAAGGATCGCGTGATTCCAGCCCGCGGGACCGGAATGCGGGCTTCTGACGGTTTTGCCGATGGCTTCGCCTGATGTGCGTTCAATTTTTGGCCCGTTTGCATTCATGATGATCACACCGCGATGTGCCGCCTCGATCATTTCAAGATCGTTTGGCGCGTCGCCGAGTGCGATCATGGGGGCCGGTTGAAAGCGGGATGCGATGGCGAACATCTGATCGGCCTTGGTCTTGCCATGCGACAGGGTCAGAAACCGGCCACCGCGCTGGGCGAAGATACCGAAGCCGGCGAGGAATGCCTTGAACGCCGCCAGGTCTTGTTCTGAACCGGTCCAGAGTCCTGGCTCAGAATACTGGCGCTGTTTGGCGAGCTTGGCTGCGGGCAGGGTCAGGCCTGTCCGATCGCTGACCTCTTCAGCGCGCCAGTCAGAGAAGCCCGAGAAGGATTGGCGCAAGTCGGACGGTGCGTCCGCCAAGGCAGCAAGGATGGCCGTATGCGGCGGCTCGCTCAGCTCTGCCGGGCGCTGATTTGGCTCCAGGATACCGCCGCCATTTTCGACAATGGCCGGGCAGTGCGCGAACCCGATCTCGGTGCGCAATTGGTCGATCTCCGCGGCGGTCTTGGAGCTGGACAGGACCAGGACGGCGTTTCCTGTCTGCAGTGCCTCCAGGGCCGGGTGCGCAGGCGCATAAGAATAGGTTTCATGGTCCAGCAGCGTGCCATCGAGATCTGAGAAAACCAGAAGCTCCGGCGCTGAAAGCAAGTCGCCCTGCACCGACCGATCCGCCGCCACTTGTATGAAATGGCCGCGTCGTCTCTGGCCCCTCAGCAAGCTTCGGGTGATCCGTTCATAGTGCTGAATGAAAGTCTCGACCCAGGCGCGTCGGTCATCCGGCAGGGTGCCGGGGGCGAGACCCAGCGTCGTTTCTTCCTGTTCGCTGCGCCACCCAAGCACGCGCTCGAAACTCGGGGCACAAAGATGCAGAAACGCGTCGGCGCGATCCCATAAGTCGGCGTATGGGCCATTCAATTGTGCGTTCTGATACGTGCGCCAGGCGTCCGCGTCCGCGCGGGCTTCGATCGCATTCAGACGTGCCGCAGCGGCTGGGTTTGCGTCCGGCAGGGCACCGATGCACCAGCCTTCCAGGATGATCGCTTCCGGTCGCCCGACGAACACGGACCATTTGTCTTCGCCAAGCCTGTCATCGATCCGCTTGTCGAACACAGGAAGGCGGGTCTCATCTGCATCTGTCGCGGTCAGCAAGGCGTCGATCACGGCATTCAATAATGGCAGATCATGCGTGCCGGGCGGCCCGCGAACCGCGAACAAGGGCGAGAGGGTCGTGGCCAACGCCTCGCGCTCGGATCTGGTCAGGTAAAAATCATCAATGCCGAGCGTGACGACGCGCCCCTGATAGGTCTCGGCAACCGCTTCCAGCGCCGTCGACTTGCCGATCCCTTGCGCTCCGGAGACGCATAGAAGCGGGATGCCGGGATGAAGGTTTTTCTGGATCTCGATCCAGTCCACCAATAGCGACGCAACGGTCGGATCACGGTCAGCCATGCGCCTCCTCCCCAGATTGCCGGGATGCTCCTGTAAGATCGCATTTGATCCCATAGTTCAAGCGCCTCGGGCGGGCAGGGGCAGGATGACGATTGCCAGTCCACCTGGATGCCTAAAGTTTCATCAGTTGAAAGGACCGCCCAGGCGCTTGCCTGGATGGTCCGGGGCGGGAGATCCATCTCGATCGATTTCCGCCGCGCGCTTTACTCCTGCCCTCACTCTGATAACTCAACGTTATGAGGTTGAGGCAGATAGAAGTGTTCTACGCCGTCTATTCGGCGGGATCGATCAGCAAGGCTGGCGAGCTGCTCGGCGTCTCGCAGCCAGCCGTATCGAAAGTGCTGCGGCATACGGAAGACACTTTGGGCTACGCCTTGTTTGACCGCACCTCGACGGGCCTTGTACCGACACGAGAGGCGGCCGAACTTTTTGAAGGCGCCGCGAAAGTGTTTGCCGAGGTCAATCGCTTTCGTGCCCGGGCGAGTGGCGTGCGACACAGCACGGAGAGCTCGCTTCGCGTGGCCATGGCGCCGAGTATCGGACTGTCCGCGGGGCCGACGGCGATTGCCAAATTTGCCGAGGCGCATCCGAATATCAGCATCGAGATCGAGACCTATCACTTTGACGAGGCGGTGAGCGCTCTTCGGTCGGAAGAGACTGATATTGCTATAGCTTATCAGCCGTATCCTCGAGAAGGTTTGCGCATTGTGCCGCTCACCACGGCGAATTTTGTCTGTGTGACGCCGAAGAATCACTGGGCCGCAGACCGCACCCAAGTGACCGCGCAGGACCTGATCGGGGAGTCGCTGATCTACCTGAACGTCGATGCGCCTTTGGGGCACTTGCTGAGTTCGCATCTGGAAAACGTGTCAGAAATACAACAATCGCGGCGAATAGTCGTGAACACGTACTATATCGCGCAAATGCTGGTCGCCAGCGGTGCCGGTGTGGCGATCGTCGATGAGTTTGCGGCGCGCGGACCAGCAGGATCCCAGGTCGATATCTACGAATTCGCCGAGAATATAAGGCTCTCCGTCGGTGCGATCGTACGGGAAAACTATTCCGTTTCCCTGGCAGAACGCGCGTTTCTGGAGGCGCTAAGAGCGGAATTGGATGCGATTTCCGTCAAACAGACATAACTTTAGGTTATGCCCTAATCCCACAAATTTCATTGCTATGAGACATACGGACACTCAGTCTCGTCCTGTGATGACTACTGGGAGGATATAGTATGTTCGTCAAATCTTCGCTCAAAAGTGCCTTGTTAGGCAGTGTGGTGCTTGCCTCTGGCATGGTTGGATATGCGCAGGACGCGGCCGATTCCGATGAGGACACCCGCGAACTCGACAAAGTGGTGATCGTCGGATCGCAAATTATCGGTTCGGACGTCGCAGGCGCTCTGCCTGTCACGGTCCTGAATGTGGACGATATTGATGTCACCGGCGCCGCCAGCGGTGACGAGCTGTTGCGCTCCATCCCACAGGTCGGTGACATCATTTTCAGCGAAGCCGAGTTTACCGGCGTCAATGGCGCCCGGGGCGATATTGGCTCTATCAACTTGCGCGGTATCGGCACGGGCAACACGCTCGTGCTGCTCAATGGCCGCCGTCTGGTGCTCCACCCGGGGACGCAGGTTGAGGATTTCGTGCCGGTCAACACGGTCAACTCACAGTCTCTGCCAGTCACCGGCATTGAGCGACTGGAAGTCCTGCGCGATGGCGCGGCCGCGATCTATGGTACCGACGCCGTGGCAGGCGTGATCAACACGATCACCCAGGATGATTTTGAAGGCCTCGAAGCCAGCGTACGCTATGGCGGCTCTGAAAACACCGATCTTCGGGAGCTGACCGGCACGCTGAAATGGGGCAAGAATTTCAACGATGACCGGACCAATGTTTCGGTGTTCGCGAACTTCCTCGATCGCGAGGGCTTCAATGCACTTCAGCTGCGCAATACCAGCACAGAGGACCTTCGAACGTTCTTTGTCGGAACGCCTTTTGAAGGCGATACGCAATTGCGGAACCTCTCCACCCAGACGCAGTGGGCCGAGTTCCGCGCGCTGGGCGGCTCGATTGCGGCGCTTGGCGATGATGATTTCCATATCCAACCCGCCTCACTCGAAGCGTGTGATGGAAATGGCACGGTCGACCTGGGCAATGGTGTCTGTGCAGACGCCGGCGGTTCGATCGACACGGCGCTACGCCTCGACCGGGCGCGCTATCGCGAGATCGTCGGCAATACCGAACGCCAGAATGTCATGGCCTTCATAAATCACGAGAATGATGACGGCACCGAATTCTTTGCTGAGGTGACCTATTATCACGCCGACTATAATCGCGAGCGCGAAGCGGCGCAGATCCTGTCGAGTGGCCGTCTCGTGGTTCCTGCCACGTCCTTCTACAACCCGTTTGGGGTCGATCTCGAGATTCGCGACTATCGCCCGCTTGATATCGGGCCGCGCCGAGTCGATGTGGAGAATGATAGCTATCGTCTGCTGGGCGGCATTCGCGGCGATTGGGGCGACTGGAACTGGGAAACCGCGCTCCTGCACTCGGAAGCTGAAACCACCGATATTACCAATCGCGTGAGCAATACGCTGTTCCAGCAAGCGCTGGCGCGGACCACGCCGGATGCCTATAATATCTTCGCGGGCGGCGATGTGAACGACACCAACGCGCCGGGCACGTTCAACAATCAGAACCAGGCGACGATTGACAGTTTCATCGTCCCGGTCTCGCGAGTCGGCGAAACCTCGCTGACCCTGATCGACTTCAAGCTTTCGAACGGCTCCCTCATGGAGCTGCCAGCTGGCGGACTTGGGATCGCGCTCGGCACAGAGTTCCGTCGCGAGCAGTTCCGCGATGACCGGGATGCGCGCCTCGATGGCACGATCCAGTTCACCGATATCGTCACGGGCAATGTCATTCCGAGCGACGTCATGGGCTCCAGCCCGACGCCGGATACGGACGGGGAGCGCGACGTCTGGTCGGCCTTCGCAGAACTCGCTGTGCCACTGGTCAGCGAAGACATGAACATTCCATTGGTGCACAGCCTGGACGCGCAGCTGGCCGTTCGCGCCGAGGACTATTCGGACGTCGGCAGCATTGCCAAGCCGAAGGTCGCTCTGTCCTGGTATCCGCATCCGGACTTCCAGGTCCGCGCCGCCTATTCGCAAGGCTTCCGCGCGCCGAACCTGGAGCAAATCAACGCGACCGGCATTCGCCGCGTGAATGGTGGCCGCGAGGATTGGATCCTTTGTGAGGCGACCGCCCGCGCCAATAGCACGACATTTGACACAGGTGATTGTGATAGCGTCTCGGTTGAAAGCGTCCGCTCAGGTGGACCCGACCTGCAGCCGGAAGAGAATGACAATATCTCGATCGGTCTGGTCTATCAGCCATCCTTCGTCGACGATTTCACGTTCACCGTCGACTGGTGGCGGATTGAACAGGAAGATGTTGTCGGCATTTTCGGGGATCAGAACCAGATCTCGCTCGACTATGTTCTGCGTCTGCAAGGGAGCTCCAACCCGAACGTTGTCCGGATGGCGCCAACCGCGGCTGAGATTGCTCTGTACACGGCTGCAGGCCTCGCTCCGGCAGGCGAGATCATTGAGGTGGCGGATCAGTATGTGAACCTGAACCCACGGGAGTTCGAAGGCGTAGATATTGGCGTCAATTGGGGGCTCGACACGGATCAGCTCGGCAATTTCGACTTCAAGGTCAATGCTGCCTATCTGAACGAGGCGTTCCAGGCACCGTCTGCTGAAGCTGCAGCCATTCTCGCTTCCGTCGATTCTGGCGCGGCCAATAGCGCCGTGGATGTGCCGGGTTCACAGGATCGGATCCAACAGAATGGACGCCCGGAATGGCGCGGAAATGCCAGCATGACCTGGCGCAATGGCGCCTGGGGCGCGGGCCTGTTCTACAATTATGTCGGCGAGGTCGTGGATACGTCCGTCACCGGTCCGAACAGCGAGATCTTCGTGGTCGATCCGTTCGAGACGATCAGCCTCTATGGCCAGTACACGCTCGAAGACTGGTTGGGCGGAGACACGCGCATCCGGCTCGGCGCTCGCAACATCACTGATGAAGAACCGCCCATCGCTGACGAGTTTGCAAGCGGCTATTTCCCAAGCCTGCACTCGAACCGTGGCCGCTACTGGTACCTGGATATTCGCAAGGAATTCTAGTCGGTAGCAGAGCAGGCGAGCCTCCAACTTCCGGGGCTCGCCTGTTTGCCTTGGGGCTTCTCATGAAGATCGCGATCATCGGAGCTGGCGTTGTGGGAGTGACCACAACGTATATGCTCGCCAAGTCCGGCCACGACGTGACGGTGTTCGACCGTGAGCCAGGCGCCGCCATGGAAAGTAGCTTTGCCAATGGCGGACAGCTGTCTTACGGATTCGCGTCCCCGATGGGGACACCGGCGCTGATCGGCAAGATTCCGGGAATTCTGGTCGGCTCTGATCCAGCGTTTCGTTTGCCATCTACATTGAGTTTTGATTTCCTGAAATGGTCGCTGAAGTTTCTTGGGCGCTGTCGCGGGGGTGCATCCCAGAAGGATACGGACCACCTGTCGCGCCTCGCGCAACAGTCCGGGACCGCCTTTCACGATCTGATCGCGGAGACCGAGTTCGACTTTGGCCATCGCCAGGCGGGTAAGCTGGTTTTGCTGAAATCCCGAGCGGAAGTTCAGAAGGCCGAAAAAGCGCTCAAGTCTGAGCCCTCCGGCCCATCGAAGCGCTTGCTCTCA
The DNA here is from genome assembly GCF_001854405.1 of Hyphomonas sp. Mor2. Taxonomy (GTDB): domain Bacteria; phylum Pseudomonadota; class Alphaproteobacteria; order Caulobacterales; family Hyphomonadaceae; genus Henriciella. The sequence continues at coordinate 1,814,221 of NZ_CP017718.1, read as the reverse complement.
TTTGAGGAATGCGTTGAACAAGAGCCGGCGCTCGACGGCTATACCGGGCAAGCGTCTGGTGGCCTCCTGGTTGAGGGAGATGAGGTGGGCGACGCGGCACGATTCTCCGAGCAACTCGCGGCGCTGTGCGCGCGTGACTTTGGCGTACGGTTCCGCTTCAACGAGAATGTGTCGCGCGTGTCGCCGCTCAAAGGCGGCGGGCATGAGGTCGTGCTGTCGACGGAGGAAACCTGCCCCTGCGATGCCGTGATATTCTGCACCGGGGTCGCGGGCACAAAGCTGTTGCGCCAGATGGGGATCAGCCTGCCCATCTATCCGGTCATGGGCTATTCCTTGACGGCACCCGTCGGGACATCACCACCGCGCCTGGCGATCACGGATGCCGGGTACAAGATCGTCTTTTCGCAGATCGGGGAGCAGATCCGGATCGCCGGTTTCGCCGATTTCGGGATTGCCAGTGAAGAACGTCGCAGACAGCGGGTGCAGGAACTCATCAACACGGCGCGGCGTCTCATTCCCGATGTCGCGGACTATTCGCGGATCAAGTCGACCTGGATCGGCGCGCGCCCGGCGACGCCGAGCAGTCTGCCAATTGTCGGAGCGACGAAACGACCGGGTGTTTATCTGAATATGGGGCACGGTATGTTCGGCTGGACCCTGTCAGCCGGCGCGGCCCAGAAACTCGCAGACTTGATCGGCCCGGCCACACAGGTTTCGCGCGCAGCATAGAGAAGGCGTTCTTATGAAACGGATCATTGCATCATTCGCCCTGGGGGTTTTGGCCGCCTGTACCCAGACCCCGGTCACCGAACCGGCTGTCGTGGAACCGGCGGCGATTGAACGGGTCGAAGGGGCGTTCTGCCAGACAGGCGTGTTCAAGGTCGATGCGGACTTCTCCGCCGCCAATATGGCGTCGTGTGCCATCACTGATGACCGCACGATCGAAGTCTTTCTCAAGCCGGAAGACGTGCCGATCAATATCAGCCCCTGGTATGCGGTTCGCTTGACGCCGTTCCAGGAGGGCGAAGTGCGAATCGTCTTGCGGTATGAAGAACATCCGCATCGCTACAAGCCGAAAGTCAGCCTGGACGGCCGTGCCTGGTCCGTGCTGCCGGGCGACCGTGTCGATGTGAAGGCAGCGGGCTATCGCGTCACCATCAAGCTGGACCTGGACGACGCGCCAATGTTCCTGTCGGCGCAGGAACTGTTCACCAATGCCGCGCATGAGGCCTGGATCGATGCCATGGCGCGCAAGCCCTTCATTCAGACCGAACAGATTGGCGCCTCGATTGAAGGACGGCCCATTCGCCTGATGCGCAGTGAAGCGAGCATCGACGCGCCGAAGACGGTGATGCTGGTCGGTCGCCAGCATCCTCCCGAGGTGACAGGGGCCCTCGCCATGGCGAGTTTTGTCGAGGAGATCCTCAGCGACTCGCCCTTGGCGGAGCAGTTTCGCGCGCAGTTTGATCTGGAGATCATTCCCAACCTCAATCCCGATGGGGTCGAGCATGGGCATTGGCGGCACAATATGGCCGGGATCGATCTCAATCGCGACTGGGGGCCGTTCACGCAGCCAGAGACGCAAGCAGCCAAGTCCGTCATTGACCAGATCGAAGCGCCCGGTCTCGTGCTTTTCCTCGACTTTCATTCGACCAGTCGCAACGTGTTCTACACCCAGCCCATTGGCAGTGATGGCACTGAATATGGCTTCACCGCTGAATGGTTGAGCCGCGCGCGCCGGGAAGTCTCTGACTATCCGTTCGATCGCCAGGGCGCCCACAATGTCAATTTGCCGACCTCGAAGACCTATATTTTCGAGCGCTTCGGTGTGCCCGCGATCACTTACGAACTCGGCGATGAGACGGGTCGAACCGTGATCGATCAGACGGCGAAGATCTTCGCCCAGGAAATGATGACGCTTCTGCTGGAGCAGGAAGGGTGAGCCTGCGGCTTGCAGCCCTTCTGTCGCTCGGGCTTGTCGGCCTGTTCGGGTGCCAGGCGCCTGAGCCGACCGTCTACGATGTCCAGATCACAGGCGGGCTTGTGTATGACGGCACGTCTGAAGAGGGGCGTGAGGTCGATGTCTTTCTTGACGACGACGAGATCGCATTTGTCGGCAAGCGAGACGCAGGCGAAATCATTGCCACAACGGTCATTGACGCGACCGGCTTGATCGTCGCGCCCGGCTTCATTGATCCGCACACTCATACGCTGTCAGACGTGATGTTCGCGTCGCGCGGTCAGCGGCTCGATGGCTATCTGACCCAGGGGGTGACCACTGTGGTGGCGGGGAATGATGGCGGAGGCCCCGTCATGATCGGCGCAGCCTTGCGGGCGGCTGAAACGCAGGGCGTCGGTCCGAATTTCGCGCTGTTCGCAGGCCATGGATCTCTGCGGGGTGAAGTGCTCGGGCGTGAGAACCGGCCACCCAGCACGGCGGAGCTGGAAGATATGCGACGCCGTTTGCAGCAAGCTCTTGAGGACGGCGCGCTCGGCCTGTCGACAGGGCTCTACTATGCGCCTGCCTCCTATGCGCAGATGGATGAGATCGTGGCTCTGGCGGAAGTGGCCGCGACCTATGACGCCCTTTATGAATCTCATATTCGCGACGAGAGCAGCTATTCGATCGGCCTGATTGGCGCGGTCGAGGAAGCGCTGGAAATCGGGCGTCGCAGTGGGGCGGCGGTACACATCGCCCACATCAAGGCGCTGGGCGTCGATGTCTGGGGCCAGAGCGCGGATGTCATCGCGATGGTCGAAGCGGCCCAGGCCGAAGGTCTGGTGGTGACTGCGGATCAATATCCGTGGTCGGCGTCGGGCACACGCATCTCAAACGCGCTCATTCCGAACTGGGCCAAGGCCGATTCCGACGAGGCGATGTATGCCCGCCTGCGGGACCCCGGCAATGAGGAAAAGCTGCTCAGCGAAATCGCTGAAAATCTGCGCAAGCGGGGCGGCGCGGATGCGATCCTGCTGGTCGCCCGGGAGGACGGTCTGCCAAGCCGGACACTGACTGAAGAAGCAGCGGATCTGCAACTCGACCCGGTCCGCGCTGCGATCGAAATCGTCCTGCGGGGGGATGCGCGGATCGCCTCCTTCAATATGCAGGACCAGGATATTGAGCGCTTCATGATCCAGCCCTGGGTGATGACCAGTTCGGACGGCACCAATGGACACCCCCGCAAATATGCCAGCTTCCCGCGCAAGTATCGCACCTATGTCGAAGAGAAGGCCGTGCTCTCCCGCGCCTCGTTTATCAATCGCAGTACGCGGCTCACGGCCGAGACGCTGAAACTTTGCCAGCGCGGGCAGATTGTGCCGGGCTATTTTGCCGATCTGGTCGTGTTTGATCCAGACACGTTCGGACCGGTCGCCGACTTTTCCAATCCGGCAGAACTCTCCACCGGTGTTCAGCACCTCTTCGTCAATGGCGCGCACGTCATCGTCGAGGGCGAATTGAACACAGAACTCCCCGGCCGCGCGCTGCGTCGCGCGGTCTGCCACCAGAATGAGGAAACGACACCATGATTATGGGCTGGTTCAAGATAACGCTCTGGAAGCGCATACTCGGGGCTCTCATCCTCGGGCTGATTGTTGGTCTGATCTGGGGGGAAGGGGCGAACTCGATCCGCTGGATGGGAGATATCTTTGTCCGGGCCATCCGCATGCTGGTCGTGCCCTTGATCTTCACGACCCTGGTCGCCGGGGTCATCTCCATGGGAGATGCCCGTCGGCTCGGTTCGATCGGATTGAAAGCGTTCGCGCTCTATCTCGGAACGACGGCGTTGGCGATCACGATTGGATTGATTTTCGGGGTCCTGATGCAGCCTGGAATCGGGGTCGATCTCTCCGGCGCAGAAGCTGAAACGCTGACCAGTGCCATGTCGCTGGCGGAGCGTCTGATCAACATGATCCCAATCAATCCCATCGCCGCTCTGGCGGAGGGCAATATCCTCGCGGTGATCATCTTCTCCATCCTGATCGGGATTGGCATCATCATGGTCGGGGAAGAGGCGAAGGTGCTGAAAGACGCGTTCAATGCCGGATCAGAGGTGATGTTGAAGCTTACCTTCATCGTCATGGAGCTGGCGCCGTTTGGTGTGTTCGCCCTGATTGCCTGGGTGGCGGGAACGCAAGGCGCGGAAACGCTGCTCAAGGTGGTTACGCTGGCGGCCGCGGTCTATCTCGCCTGTATCGCCCATATTCTCATCGTCCAGTTCGGCATGGTGAAATTCCTGGCGCGGATGCCGATCCTGCCCTTCATGCGCGGCGCCGTCGACCCGCAGCTTCTGGCCTATTCAACCTCCTCCAGCGCCGCGACCCTGCCGGCCACCATGGCTGCCGCGGAAGAGAATATGGGCATCGGCGTCCCGGTGCGATCGTCGGTGTTGCCGCTTGGGGCCACCGTCAACATGGATGGCACGGCGCTCTATGTCGGCATTGTCGCGCTGTTCTCCGCCCAAGCGTTCGGGGTTCCGTTGGAGCTCAGCGATTACCTGATCATTGGCCTGACAACGACGCTGGTTTCGATTGGCACCGCCTCAGTGCCGTCCGCCTCGCTGTTCCTGCTGGCCGCTGTTTTGACGTCGATCGGCATTTCGGCTGAGCAGACGGCGATCATTGTCGGCTTCATCCTGCCTTTCGACCGCGTCCTTGATATGATGCGCACCGTGGTCAATGTGACGGGCGACCTGGCGGTCGCAACGGTCGTCGCAAAGTCTGAAGGGGAACTCGATGCAGAGGTCTATAATGCTGCGCCAGATCTGTAGCGCGGCGGCGCTGGGTGCCGTCAGCTTGGTGACGGCGTGCCAGACGTCGCCTCTGGCAGAAGCGCCAGACGGCTGGATCACGGGGCGGATTGTGGACACGTCCGGCGCGCCGCTCTCGGCGCAATTGGTGATCGGTGACCAAACCGTTGCAACAGATGACCAGGGCCGGTTCGCGATCTCGCCAGACGAAGATCGGGTCTATCGCCTGGAGATCTCGGCAGGCGCGCACTATCCGATGCGCCAGACCTTCAGCCATGCCGAACTGTTGCAAGACAGTGATCTCGGCGACGTGACGCTGGTCGCGCGCAAGCCGGGGCGAACCCTGTTCGTGTTTGGCGGCGATGCCATGATCGGGCGCCGTTTTTACCAGCCCTTTGAAGGCGAGCCGGTACTGGTGAGTCCCGAAACGCGGCTGGAAGACTCCAAATCCCTGCTGCGCGAGATGAAGCCCTATCTGGAACGCGCGGATTATGCCTCGATCAATCTGGAAACGCCGATCTTCGAGACGCCGCCCGGGCCGGCAGCGCCGAAGTCGGTGACATTCTACTCCGCCCCGGAAACCCTGGCGGCATTGGAATGGGCGGGCGTGGATTATGTCGCGCTGGGCAATAATCACATTTACGATTTTCTCGAACCTGGCCTCGATGTGTCGTTTCAGCATCTGCGTGAAAGCGACCTTGATTTTTCAGGCGCCGGCAAGACCGACATGGAGGCGCTGGCGGCACACCGTGAACGCCTCGAAGGCGTGGATTACGACTTTCTCAGCTTTGTCGGCTGGCCCGCAGGTCCACCAACTCAGACGGCACGGGCTGACAAGGGCGGCGCAGCGCTCGGGTACGCGGCTCAATTGCTCCTGACCAGCGCCACCAGCGCGGCGCAAGGCGGTGTTCCGATCCTGCAATTTCATGGCGGCCTGGAATATGTCGAGGAGCCAACCCTGGCGATAGAGACCCGGCTGAAGCAGGCCGTGGATATAGGCGCCGCCCTGGTCGTGGCGCACCATCCACATGTCACGCAAGGGTTGGAGCTCTATGACGGCAAGCTGATCGCCTGGTCGCTCGGGAACTTCCTGTTCGATCAATACTTCTACTCGGCCCAGTCGGCAGCCTTGCTCTATGTCTGGATGGATGGCGAGGAGTTCCACCATGCCGAGTCGGTTCCGCTCTATATCAAGGCCTATCATCCGACCCCGGCGGTCGGGGCGATGCGGAATGCCATCAATCGGCGCATGTTCGAACTCTCCGCCAAACGCGGCACGGTTGTGAATCGGTCCGGTGGGCACCTGATCGTGAGCAAGGATCAGCGCGCGGAGGCCGAAAGCCCGACCTTCCAGGTCGAAACCGATTGTGTCGCCGGGCGGCAAAGAACGGGGCGTGACCTGCTCGCGCGTGGTGACTTTGACAGTTTCGACCTGTTCGACGCCCCGGACCGCTCCTGGCTCTCCATGGACGAGCGGGTCGATTTCGTTGCCGATGCCGAAGAGGCATCGGATCTTGCCCTTCAGGTTGAGCTCGACGCGGAGGAAAGCCTGACCACCGGAATGCGCAAATTCCTGCGCGTCTTCCCACGCGCGACGCCCATGTCGCTACGGGTTGAGTTGGGCACATCAACAAGTGTCGATCTGGATATCTACCTTCAGATTCGCGCCGACGGACAGGGATTGAGTGACGCGCTCGAAAACGGGCGGAAGATCAAGCTCGGCCATGCCAGTCTTGGACCGGGTCAAACCGCCAATCTCGACCTCGACTTTGACAGCCCGCGTGTGCGCGCGCGATCGATCCGTCTGTTGTTTGAGTTTCAAGCCGGGGAGGAAGCGGTCCAGATCACCATGGATGATCTGAAGCTGATTGCCTGGGAAACCCCGCTTGGACCTTACTCGGCCAGTGGCTGTGCATCGTGAGCGGGCTTTACGCGTCGCTGCAATAGCGGGTCACCCAGCGCTGCAACTTGTCCGGATCCGGAATGCGAATTTCTCCATAGCCGGTGTCGATCAGTCCCAGGTCGCGCAATTGCTTCAGCGCGGTCGCAAGAGAGGTTCTCGATACGCCCAGCGCATGGGCGAGCTCCGCCTGTCGATACTCGAACGACTGATCGCCGCCGGCGGTTTGCAGCATCGTGAACAGGACTTTTGCGGTCCGCTCTCGCATCGGCAGACGCCGGATGGCATCAAGGATCTCGAGCAAGCGATGCGACCGCACCAGAGTGGTTGTGAGCAAGGCGCGGGAAATCTCCGAGTGTGCCTCATAAAGACGCTCGAAGGCGGCGGCAGATATCTGGTTGATCTCGGTCTCGCCCGCGGCCGTGATGTCATGCGTGCGCGGCAGGTTGGCGAAAAGGGTGAACTCGCCAAAGGTCTGTCCCGGTCCAAGATTCGACGTCATCACGAACAAGCCGTCAGAGCCATAGACCCCAACCTGCACCGCGCCGGAGACCACGATCGATATACCCGGCTTGAGGTCGCCCCGACTGTGAATCAACTGGCCGTCCTGGTAGCGGATCACTGCGCCTGCATCAGCAACTTGCTTGCGAACATCAGCGGAAAGCAACTCCATGAAGCTGGGCGTGTTTTTGGCCAATAGGTCTAACATGGTTCAATTGTACAAAATTGAACATTCTTGCTCAAGCCTGACTGCTATGGACGGGTCAATCCGATCCACACCAGCGATTGAGGAGCTTGCTCATGAAACCGGAACTTATTGTCATCCTTTCGATTTTTGTCGGGTTTGTTGTGCTCGAGATCTTGTTCACCGGGTTCTTCAGAAAATCAGGTCAAAAACGGTCAGACGCCATCGTTGAAGCGATTTCGACGGGCACGTTGACCTTGATCACGCAACCGCTCGTCGTTGCTGGCGGTTTTGCCATTGCGGCGAGCGTCGCACCAGCCGCGCAGGGCATACTCGAGACCTGGCCGTTTCTGGCTGTGTTTGCGTTGTTTCTGCTCTTCGATGACATGACGCAATACTGGTGGCATCGCCTGTCTCATACGCTGCCATGGCTCTACAAACTGCATCGCCCGCACCATAATGCAGAATACCTCTCCATCCGTGTCGTCTATCGCAACAACATCTTCTATTATGCGTTGATGCCAGGACTCTGGCTGTCAGGAGCGCTGATCTATCTTGGTGGCGGATGGGTTTACGCCTTTTACATTGTGATCAAGATGGTCGTGATCTTCGGCGCGCACTCGGACGTGCGTTGGGACGCGCCGCTCTACAAGATCAAATGGCTTTCGCCGGTCATGTGGGTGGTCGAGCGGACCATCTCGACGCCGGCGACACACAGTGCACACCATGGCAAACATGCCGGCGATGGCGTGACCAACTATCACGGGAACTATGGCAATCTGCTCTTCTTCTGGGACGTCCTGTTCGGCACCGCCAAGATCACGCGTCGCTATCCAGACCAGTTCGGCGTTGAAAACCTGCCGGAAACCAGCATCGCTGAACAATTGGTATGGCCCCTGGCCGGCCCACCAAAGCCGACACTGGTGCCGGCGGAATAGACGCAAATACAGATGATGCTGATCGGTCATCGCGGAGGAAGACACAGATGTTGAAACGAATTTTGATTGCGGGCGTGGTCTTGGTTCTGCTGATTGGCGCCCTCGGCACCTGGGCGATGAGGTCGGAACTGCCAAAGTATCGAGACGCGTTCACATATGCCTTCGGACCTTATGAATTCGTTCGTTCCGTTCAGGATCTGTCCGCACAGCGTGAGGCAGAAGGCGGCATGTTCAGTACAGAGACGATCCGCGCGGCCGCCTCTGACATCACGGATGGCGCCTTTCTCAACCGGGAAATCCATACGCGAGAGCTTGCGGATCACACGCTGCGCGCGGTGACGACGCCGAACAATGATACGCTCTATACGTCTGCGGTTCTGGAGCTGTCTCAGACGCCGGTGGAACTCACCCTTCCAGACGCTGGCGAGCGCTATCTCTCAGTCGCTCTGATGGATGTCTTCACCGATCAGTTTGCGCATATCGGTCCGCGCGAAACCGGTGGCGCAGGTGGCACCTACTGGATTGTCGGACCCAATGACGAGACGGTTCCGCCAGCGGGTGTTGAACTGATCCGATCCACCGGCAACGATGTCTGGTTATTGGCCAGGACCTTCGTTTCCGGACAATCCGATCTTGCCGCGGCGCGGTCTGTCCAGAGCGGAATTCGCGTGCGCCCGGTCTTCTCGGATCGTGCGCCCATTCCGTTCGCGACACAGGTTACCGATTTAGAGGATTCCGAGAATTTTCTCGCCGTGGTGCAGGAAGCTCTAGCGCGAAATCCCGATCATCCGCATACGGAGCGGGTGGCGCGCTTCCCTGCACTTAAGGTCGAGCCAGGCACGGCATATGGCCCCCTGGGCAAGGTCCTTTGGGCCCTGGTGACACCCCGCGCTGAAACCGCCATCACGGAGCAGGTGAATCAGCAATTGTCGGCTCAGCTCGGATGGTCAGCCCCCCCGGAGAATATCGGGCTGTATGGGGATGACGATGCCTTGCGATCCGGGATCGCGCTGATCGGATTTGGCGCCCTGCGCCAGCAGGATGCGATCTACTATCGCAAGACGCGCACCGCTGATGGTGCCGTGTTGGCGGGCACCAAAAACTACAAAATGGTGCTTCCGCCCAATGTTCCGGCGCAGGCCTTCTGGTCGATATCCGTTTATGAACCGGACGAGACCGGCCGGTTCTTCTTCTTCGACAACCCAACCGGACGTCATTCTCTGAATTCCGGCGCGGAGGGATTGTCGGTCGAGTCAGATGGCAGCGTTGTTCTGCATATTGGTCCTGAGGCGCCTGAGAACGCGGCCGGCAATTGGCTGCCAACTCCAGACGGGACCTTCACGGCGTTCTTTCGGCTGTATCTGCCAACCGGTAAAGCAGTCGAAGACGGGTGGGCGCCGCCACCGATCCTTCCGGAGTGAGCGTCAGCCGCTCCGAACCGGATGATTGAGGAAAAAATTTCTGATCCTCCTGCGATCGCACGCAACAAGCGTGCGCGAAATACAAGAAACCAATGCAGTGCTTTTCAAGTTTCTTGAATGTGCTAGCGTGATCGTTTCGTGAGTATTTTGGAGGGCTGAATGAGCATAGTTCGCGGCGTAATTGGAATCCTGTTTGCGATGATCTTGTCGCTCCCTGTCTTGGCGCAGGCGACTGGTGATGAGGATTCCTCCCCCCTCTCGAGTTCAAATTTCGAGGCGTTCAGCCTGCGCAATATTGGTCCGGCTTTCATGTCCGGGCGGATTGCCGACATTATCATCGTGCCGGATGAGCCAGCGACCTGGTATGTTGCGGTCGGGTCCGGCGGTGTCTGGAAGACCGAGAATGCCGGAACGACCTGGACATCTCTGTTTGACGGCCAGGGATCTTACTCCATCGGTTCACTCGGCGCAGACCCGTCGGACCCGAACCGCATCTGGGTCGGCACAGGTGAGAACCATGGCGGGCGCCACATTGGCTTTGGGGATGGGATCTATGTTTCCAATGATGGCGGTGCGACCTGGGAAAAGAAGGGCCTCGACGCCTCCGAGCACATTTCGAAGATCATCGTTCACCCTGACGATCCGAATACCGTCTGGGTGGCCTCCCAGGGACCGCTCTGGTCGCCAGGCGGTGAGCGCGGTGTCTACAAGACGACAGATGGCGGGGAGACGTGGACGAATGTGCTCTCTGCGGGTGAGTATACCGGCGCGACAGACCTGCTGATCGATCCACGAAATCCTGATCGCCTCTATGCCGCCATGTGGCAGCACCACAGAACTGTCGCAGCATATATTGGCGGCGGTCCGGAAAGCGGTCTGTGGACAACCGAGGATGGCGGCGAGACCTGGAGCGAACTGACGACCGGCCTGCCTGACGGCAATATGGGCAAGATCGGTCTCGCCATGTCTCCCATGCAGCCGGACGTACTCTATGCGGCGATTGAACTCGACTTGCGTGAAGGCGGCGTCTGGAAATCAACCGATCGCGGCGCCAGCTGGGAGAAGAAGTCCGACATGGTCAGCGCCGGAACTGGCCCGCACTATTATCAGGAACTGTATGCCAGCCCGCACCATTTTGACCGCATCTATCTGGTCTCGAATACCAGCCAGATCTCGAATGATGGCGGCGCGACCTGGACCGGCCTGAACAATGAATACAAGCATGTCGACGATCACGCGATTGCGTTCCGTCCGGATGATCCGGACTATATCATGTTCGGCTCGGATGGCGGCCTGTATGAGAGCTATGATCACACCGCCACCTGGCGCTTCATCGACAATCTGCCGGTGACGCAGTTCTATAAAGTCGCTGTCGATGACGCAGAACCATTCTATAATGTCTTTGGCGGAACGCAGGACAATAACTCGCAAGGTGGGCCCTCACGGACGGACACGCTGCAAGGCATCCGCAATTCAGACTGGTTCGTCACTCTGTGGGGCGATGGCCATCAATCGGCGACCGAGCCGGGCAATCCTGACATCATGTATGCCCAGTGGCAGCAGGGGAACCTGGTCCGTGTCGACCGAACCACGGGCGAGTTCGTCTATATCAAACCCCAGGCAGTACCTGGGGATGCGATTGAGCGCTGGAATTGGGATGCCCCGATCTGGGTCAGTCAGCATGAGCCGACGCGGCTCTATTTCGCCTCACAGCGCGTCTGGCGTTCAGACGATCGCGGCGATAGCTGGACGGCCATTTCCGGTGACCTGACGCGCGACGAGAACCGCATGCAATTGCCCGTGCAGGGGCGTCAATGGAGCTGGGAAGCGGGCTGGGACATCTATGCCATGTCGCAGTACAATACGATTACCTCGCTGGGAGAGTCGCCGCTCAATCCGGACCTGATTTATGCGGGTACCGATGATGGCCTTATCCAGGTCACAGAAGATGGCGGTCAGTCCTGGCGTCGCATCGAGGTGGGCCGCCTGCCCGGCGTGCCGGACACGGCTTTCGTCAATGATATCCGCGCCGACCTGTTCGACGAGGATACCGTCTATATCGCGCTCGATAATCACAAGTATGGGGACTACAAGCCGTATCTGTTGAAGAGTACAAATCGCGGACGCAACTGGCGCAGCATTTCCAGTAATCTGGAAGACCGTCATCTGGTCTGGCGCGTGGTTCAGGACCATGTGAATCCAAACCTCCTGTTCACCGCGACGGAGTTTGGCTTGTTCTTCACGCTCGATGGCGGCGGAAAATGGGTCGAGCTGACGGGCGATGCGCCGACCATCTCATTCCGGGATGTGACCATCCAGCGCCGCGAGGATGACCTGGTAGCGGCCACCTTTGGCCGCGGCTTCTTCATTGTCGATGACATCTCGCCTCTGCGCACTTTGAATGAGCAAAGTCTGGAGCAGGATGCGATGTTGTTCCCGGGGCGTGATGCGCTCTGGTATATTGAGCAACCGACTCTCGCCTTCTCGGAAGGTGGCTCTCAAGGGCATGGCTATTACCGCGCGCCCAACCCGCCGTTTGGTGCGAACTTCACCTATTATCTGGCTGAGGACATTCCGTCCCTGAAAGAGCAACGCGTGGAGCGTGAATCGCCGCGGATCGAAGCCGGGGATGATACGCCTTTCCCGAGCTTCGATGTGATTGCCTCGGAGTTGCAGGAAACCGATCCCGCGATCTGGCTCACCGTGCGGGATTCTGATGGCAACGTCGTGCGGCGTCTGAAAGGGCCGGCTAAGAAAGGCTTCCATCGTGTGAACTGGGACTTGCGGTATCCGTACCAGGCCCTGGTCTCAATGGATGAGAATGCCGATGAGGCACCGACCGGATTCCTGGTGGCGCCGGGCGAGTACACGGTCTCCATGTCAAAGCGCGTGCGTGGTCAAACCACTGAACTGGTCGGGCCTCAGAGCTTCACCGTTAAACGCCTGCGAGACGGGGTCCTGCCAGCGCAGTCGGATGCGTCCGAGTTCTGGGCCGAGGTGTCGGAGTTTGATCGCTCGGTCACCGCGGTTGATGTCACGGTGGCGGGGCTCGACAGCAAGATCCAGTTGCTGGCACTTGCGACAGAGCGGGCCGCTGGCGGCGATCCAGATGCTCTGGAGGCCGGATGGCAACGCATTCGCGATGAAGCCAATGCCCTCGCCGAACTGGTGAACGGCAATGTCGCAAGAAACGCGATCTATGAGCGGGTGCAGCCGACGGTTCGCAGCCGTCTCAACTTTGTCCTCACTGGCGTGGCCCGTTCGACCTATGGGCCAACCCCGAGCCATCGCGAACAATTGGCGATCGCGCAATCGGAGTTCGGCGCCATCCGCCAAAGGCTGACCACTCTCTCGGAGACAACCATTCCTGCGTTTGAGCGTGAGTTGATCGCTGCGGGGGCCCCTTGGGTGCCTGGTGGAAAAATTCCGTAGACCGAACTTTACAACCGCCCGCGCAACTCCGTATGCACGGGCGGTTTTCTTATGGGTGAAAGATGAAGCTGAACCTGAAACGTCTTCTGCGCCAAATCCATTATTGGCTCTCGCTGGCCATAGCGGTTCCCGCGGTGATCATTTTTACCGCGGGCATTTTCCTCATGCTGAAAAAGGAAATTGCCTGGATCCAACCGCCGACGGAGACCGGCATTGTGTCTGGCGAAGTCCCGGCGGTCAGCTTCGATCAAATGCTCGAGGCCGCGCGAACCCACCCCGAGGCTCAGATCCAGGACTGGACCGATATTGATCGGATCGATCTACGGGTCGGCAAGGGCATTGCGAAACTGCGGGCCAATTCGGGCTGGGAAGTCCAAGTCGACACCCGTTCGGGGGAAGTATTGAACGTTGCTTATCGACGCTCCGATCTGATCGAACAGATCCATGACGGGTCCTTCTTCTCCAATACGGTCAAGCTGTACATCTTCCTGCCCACCGGGGTGATTTTGATCCTGATGTGGGGAACGGGCCTGTATCTCTTCCTGCTGCCTCGGTTTCGCAAAAAGAAGAAGCCGGTCACCGATTCCTAAAGCGCGACCCTGAGGCGGACGCGCAGTTCGAAGTCGGCAGCGGCTTCGCTCATGCCGGTGAGCGCATTGACGCGGTAGGAGATCCGGTCGGTCAGAGCCCCTTTGATAACGCCGCCCACCGAATGGCTCTGGGTTTCGAACGATCCGAAGTCTGCCGTGGTGTTGTAGCGATTGAAGACCTGCGCGCCGAGCCGGGTGTCGGATCCGATCTTCCACGTCGCCTCGCCGCGCGTTTCCAGCGCGATGCCATCGCGGCGATCGTCGCCAATCTCCTGTGATGCCAGACCGATCAGTCGCAGCTCGGGTCCGTTCGTGGGACGCCAGCGATTGAGCCAGGCCACGCGGACTCGGCCGGGTCCGTCATTGCCATCGGGTAGACGCCCGCGCACCTGGACGGCGCTGTTCCATCCGGTCTCGCTGGCTGCAAATTGGTGCATCGCCTCAAGCGCGAGGCGCCGATAACGATAGTCGCCGCTCCGATCATTGAAGAACACAATCGCGCTCACGCGCCACCGGTCGGAGACCGCATGGCGATAGTCCATTCGATGCGCGAAACCCTCATCCTCGTCCTCGAAGGCGAGACCGGCGGCGACGCTGATCGACGATCCCGGCTTGATCACCGGACTGCTGACCGTGCCAGTGCCTTGCGCCGCTGCATGACCTGCTGGCATCACCGCGACGGCGCAGAGCAGCGCGCCGCGCTGAGACAATACGAGACGTTTCGCCATGCGGATCAGGTGCGCCCTCGATCAGGAAACCGGATCAATCGCCCGGTCTCCAGTCCGGTACGCCGCTGCCCGGCGTGAACGGGGCTCCCCGGTCGGCCAGCGTCTGTTCCAGTTGCCGGAGCCCGGCGTCAACCGTGCGCATCTGGCCGAGAACTATATCCAGCTCCGTTTTGACGATGGCGAGGGCCTCCACATTAGAGCCGGTTGTCGGCGCCTGGGAATACCAGCCCCAGCCACGGATCTGCGAAACGCGGGCTCGAATGGACCAGGGCGCCGGTTCATTGCGACCCGAGACTGTGGCATCGCCGGACAGGGCGACATCGACCGTGTCGAGCTGGGACTCAAGCGATTGGATCTGCGCCCGCAGTGACGCGTTGTCTGACCCGATGGTTTCGACCCCCAGCTTCAAGTACGCGAGCCGGTTGCGCAGCTCCGCCGCTGTGTCCGTTGCGCCGGCCACCACGCGGGCCAGCTCAGCCGTGTCCTGCTGGAAGGCCAGCAACTGATCGCGATCGCCTGCCGCTTCAGGCGTGTCATGCAGAGGCTTCAGGGTGAAGGATTGCGGCTCGGATAGAGTCGTCACCACGCCATTGATCCGCTTGGCCAGGGTGACGCTGTACTGACCCGGTACGACCAGAGGGCCGACGGGTGGATTGGCAAATGGCGACACCGGAGGCGGCGTCAAACGAACCGCGTCTGGCGCCGGGTATCGCAGATCCCAGGCGACGCGGTGCAGGCCTTTCCCAGTCGGTCCTGTCAGACGACGCACGACATTGCCGGCGGCGTCCTGGATGATGAAGACAATCGCGGGCTCGTCTTCGCGATCCTCGGCGCGCAACGTCTCCCAGGACGGATATGGTGTGTCGCCGCCGTCTTTCTCAATCTCGATTTCTCGCTCACGGCGGGCCTTGGCCTGCGTCTTGAAGCCATCTCGCAGCACATAGGAGAAGACGGCGCCAAATGGCGGGTTCTCAGCGAACCAGAAATTGTCGCCATTAAAGGCTTGCGCACCGCCCGCTGGACCCCAGAGGTCGCCTTCAATATAGATCCAGCTGTCCCGAACCGGGAAGAGGGTGGCTTCCGATTGCGCCAGCGTGTCAGCGTCCGCACGCAGCGGTGAATAGTCATCAAGGATATAGATCCCGCGCCCAAACGTGCCGACGACGAGATCATTCTCCCGCTTCTGGATCTCGATGTCGCGGACATCAATGGTCGGGAAGCCGGTTTTCAGCTGCGTCCAGTTGCGGCCGCCATTCTGGCTGTAAAACAGGCCGAATTCGGTGCCGACAAAGAGCAGGTTCGGGTCGACATGATCTTCCGCGATCGTGTGCACCGAGCCCCATTCGGGCAGGTCGCCTGAAATGTCTCGCCAGGACTGACCGCGATTGTCGGTGCGGAAGACATAAGGCTTGTGATCATTGCGCTTGTGATTGTCGAACACGGCATAGGCGACATCGCCATCATGCGAGGAGGTGATGATGTCCTCGACCAGGGTCATGGTCGGTACGCCGCGCGTGCGCTCGCTGCGACGCCAGGTGGCGCCATTGTCTTCAGTCACCGAGATAACGCCATCATCGGTGCCGACATAGAGCAGGCCTTCCACCAATGGGCTTTCGCTGAGCGCGATCGCCGCACCATAGATCGATGTGGAGTCATTCTTGGCGATCGCATCGACGCTCCAGACGCGGCCCATCACCTCCAGCGCATTGCGGTCGACGCCGCTGGTCAGGTCCGGGCTGATAATCTCCCAATTGTCGCCCCGGTCATTCGAGGCGAAGAGATATTCAGCCGCATAATAGATGCGGTCCGGATTGTGCGGGCTGATCAGCAGCGGCGTGTTCCAGTTCCACTTATAGGCCGGTTGTCCGGCCGGAGGCTGTGGGGTCAGGAAGACACGCTCATGCGTGCGGCGGTCATAACGAACCAGGCCGCCATATTGATACTGCGCATAGACAATGTCCGGATCGCGCGGATCGATTTGCGGCTTGTAGCCATCGCCGCCAAGGACAATGTGCCAGTCTGAATTGGTGATGCCGTGAACCAGATCCGTCCGCGATGGGCCACACAGCGAGTTATTGTCCTGCGTGCCGCCGCAGACATTGTAGAACGGTTCGGCATTGTCGGGCTGGACGCGGTAGAACTGCACAATGGGCAGGTTGTTTGTGTGCTTCCATAGCGTGCCCCCATCCCAGCTTTCATAGATGCCGCCATCGCCGCCAATGATCAGGTGATCCGTATTGCCTGGATCGATCCACAGGGCGTGGTCATCGACGTGCCGGTGCGCGGCCCCAATATCGGAGAAGGTCTTGCCGCCATCGACTGAACGCTTGGAGAATGTGTCCAAGGAATAGAGAATGTCTTCATTCTTCGGGTCGACGACGATCTCATTATAATATTGCGGGCTTGTGGTCATGTGACCAGAGCGCTTCTCCCAGTTCTGGCCGAAATCGGTTGAGCGATACACCCCTTGCTCGTCCGTCTGTCCTTCGATGATGGCGTAGATCATGTCTGGACGGGACGGCGCGCCCGCCAGGCCGATGCGGCCCATATCGTCTTTGGGCAGGCCGGCCTTGATCTCGGTCCAGGTGGCACCGCCATCCGTGGTGCGGTGAATGCCGGAGCCGGGTCCACCATTGATCAGCACCCAGACATGCCGGCGCCGCTGATAGCTGGAGGCGACAATCTTATCGAAATCGTTCGGGTCGACGATGAACTCATTGATCCCGGTATGCTCATCCACGGTCAGGATCGCGGTCCAGGTGGCACCGCCATCCGTGGTCTTGTACAGGCCGCGATCACCGCCTTCGGACCAGAGGGGTCCCTGGGCCGCGACCAGGACGGTCTCGGCATCGTCGGGGTGGATCCAGATCTGGCTGATATGCCCGGAATCCTTCAGCCCCATATTGGTCCAGGTCTTGCCACCATCGGTCGACTTGTAGACGCCGTCCCCGAAGGCGACCGAGCGTTGGGCATTGTTTTCGCCGGTGCCGACCCAGATGATGTTCTCGTCTGACGGCGCGATTTCGACCACACCGATCGCATAGGTGCCTTCATTGTCGAAGATAGGGGTCCAGGTCGTTCCCGCGTCCTTCGTTCGCCACAGTCCGCCCGAAGCGACACCGACGAGATAGTCATGATGCCCGCCAGAGAAAAAGGCGAAGTCCGAAATGCGCCCGGATGGGTAGGCCGGGCCGATTAAGCGCAAGGGCAAAGAGGCGAGCGGACTTGGGGAGACTTCATCCTCTGATTGCGCGCTCGCCGCCGGACCCCAACCGATGCCGAATACCAGCAGTGTCAGCCCAATAAGAGCAAGCGCAAGTCTATGAATAATAGCCATTTTTCACCCCAAAAGAATTCTTTGCGATCGAGCTTCGGGGATGTTTGTTGAAATTGCAACTGCTGATTGGTGCAGGGCCAGAATATTTTCGCGTGTCTGGTGTGAGGGCGGACATGGGTTTGCCTTAGTCGGGCGGCATCCTCTAAGGCTGAGTCTGGAGAATCACATAAAGGGGTCGCACGTATGGAGCAGGGGCGTCCATTCATGAGTCAGATTGCAAATCGGCTTGCATCGGCGCTTCGCCCTGCGCGGCGGTATTGGCGCGCGGTCCTGCTGGCAGGGGTCGTCACAGCATTTGCCGCCGGACCCGTTCACAGCCGTGACGCGCCCGAAATTGACGCCTATCCCGCCTTGTCCGACTTACGGTTCGGGCTTTCCGTGACAGACCTTGAAGGCAACGTGCTTGAAGCGCATCGCGCGGATGAGCGGTTCATGCCAGCGTCAAACAACAAACTGTTCGTCACGGCAGCCGCGCTGGCGGCGGAGACGGACCTGTCTGCATTAGCGCCTGGCACGCAGCTCGTCTTGCAATCGACAAGCTCAGGTCCGCCAAACCTGGCCTTGATCGGGCGCGGAGATCCCACTTTGAGGTTCGGTCCAGAGTGTACGGAGCGATGCCTGGAGACCCTGGCGGCGGTCGTTGCGGAGGCGGGGATTACGGAAGTTGGTGACCTGACGGGCGATGCTCGTTGGTTTGCCGACGAACGTCGACCGCTTGGCTGGAGCTGGGACGATCTAAAGTTTCGCCATGGCACGGCGATTTCAGCGCTGGCCGTCAATGACAATCTGGTACCCCTCAGAATAACCCCGGCAAGAGAAGCCGGAGCGAGCGTCGGCGCCGCGTGGATCGACCCCGGCCCAGCCTATTTCGATCTCCACAATCAAGTTGAAACCAGCGACCCGGAGGGCATCAGTGCGCTACGCCTGGAGCGGCGAATGGGGAACCGCAAGGCGCGGCTTTACGGCCAACTCGTCGCCGGAGCGCGATCGTTTACACTCGATCTGGCGGTGGACGACCCGGCGCACCTGGCCGTGTGGCACTTTAAACAGGCCCTGGAAGCGGAAGGCGTAACTGTCTCTGGCGCGCTCAAGACCCAGCATCGTCCGTTGCAATATGTGGATGAGCCGATATCGACCGACCCGGACGATCCGGAGGCGCCCCGACAATGCGCGCAGCAGATCGACTCTGTTCCGGAGACGCCCGTGCTCACCGCGTTGGATCCGGCGCCGTTGCAGGACATTGTTACCGAGATCAATCGCGACAGTCACAACATGTATGCTGAGGTCCTGCTGCGCCAGCTCGGCCGGGCCGCGGGCACGGGGTCGACCTTTTGCGGCGTGTTGCAGATTGAGACGTTTCTCGACGAGGTCGGGGTCGACCGGGCGTCCTATGACATTGCGGATGGTTCAGGCCTCTCCAACTATAATCGGGCCACGCCGGCGACGATGACGGCGCTTTTGCGCTATGCCGCGGCTGCGCCCTGGGGGGACGCGTACAAGGCGAGTCTGCCCGTTGGGGGCGCTCAGGACGGCACGCTGAAATACCGTTTCCGCGGGACGGCGCTGGACGGAAAAGTCTTCGCCAAGACGGGCACGCTGAACCATGTCGACGCCTTGTCCGGCTATATGCAGGCGCGCAGCGGGAAGACCCTGGTCTTTTCGATCATCATCAATGATCGCCCTCTGTCTTCGCCGTCTGCAATGCCGGCGATCCAGGCGACACTGCTTGAGATCGCCGAGCGGTATTAGGCCGGGCTGCGACCCAGCGGGTTCAGCCTAGTTGGCGAAGGCCATATCGACAGAGCGAGAGACGGGCTTCAGGAAGTATTCCATGATTGACCGCCGCTGGGTGACGATCTCAGCCGACACGGTCATCCCGGTGGCGAGCTGGCCGACATAGCGACCTGTTCCGATGGTCGGGGCGTCAAACTTGACCCGGGCCAGGAAGTAGACCTCGCCGGTCACCTCATCGACGAACGAGCCGGGAGAGATAAAGGCAATCTCGCCCGCCACTTTGCCAAAGCGATTTGGATCATAGCTGGAGATGACCAGATCGGTTTCCTGACCGATCGAGACATTGGCGATGTCCTGCGGTTTGATCTGCACCTCGGCGATCAAAGGTGCGTCCGCCGGAAGAATATCAAACAGGATTTCACCGCGCCCCACCACGCTGCCCATGCCGGCGACGTGGATCTTCTTGATCCGCCCATCGGTCGGTGCCGTGACGGTCATATTGTCGGCGATGAAGTTCAGGGATTCGAGTGGCTTTTGAAGCTCTGCCAGCTGCGCCGCGATCTCGGTCCGCTTGGTCGAGGCGTCTCGGCGGAAGCCGGCGCGCATCTTTCTGAGTTCAGATTCAAGCCTTGTGATTTCCGCGTCTGATTGTTCGGCACGGGCGCGGGCTTCGTTCAGGTCTTCCTCGGCGCTCAACCAGCGCGACTCGGCGTCCAGATATTGCAGGCGAGACGTAAATTCTTGCGCGAACAGCGTTTCCTGAATTTCAAATTGCTCTTTCGCCGCGCGGGCTTGTTGCCGCTTGGAAGCAATGCTGCTGGTCGCGGTGTCACGCTCGGTTGTGGCGACACGCAATTGTTGCTCGAGGGCACGGCGGCCCGCGGCATGTTCAGCGATGGATTGGGTGTAGAGGTTCTGTTCCTCTTCAACCAATGTCTGCCAGGTCGGCGTGAACCGATCGAAATCGGGTTGGCGGTTCTGCAGGATCGCGTCCAGACGCTCAGCCGCAATCTCCAGCGCCACGTTTTGTGCTGTCAGTTGCTGCAATTCGCCGCGCGACGTCTCTGGGCGAAGTTTGAGCAAGGGATCGCCAGCGGAAACCGTTTGTCCTTCGGTGACGAACACCGTTTCGACAATGCCGCCCTCAATGTGCGACATCTCATAGATCGGCGCGCTCGGCACGATTTCACCGGCGGCCACTGAAAGCTCACGCACCTTGGCAAAATTGGCCCAGACCAGAAGCGCGACAATCAGGGCGCTGATGGTAAAAATCAGGGCGCGGGAATAGATCGGGTCCGGTCCTTCCTCGAGCTCAATCGGGAGCGCAAGCCGTGTGCGCTTGCTGATCGTTTCAAGCTTTTCCTGTGTCATACTTTACTCCCTGCATGGGCGGATTGTGCAGAATGGTCTGAAGTGTAGGTCGCCAAGAATTTTGGCACGATAAGATCCGGTGTATCGAAGCCGACCACCATGCCGTCCTCGATCCACAGCACCTTGTCGGCGAGGCGCATCAGGCTGGGGCGATGGGTGGTCATGATGATGGTCGATGCGCCGCGTGCGCGTTCGAGTTCCGCGATCAACGCGGCCTCACCATTGGCATCCAACGTGTCCGCCGGATTGTCGAGAACACGGATCGCAGAAGCCTTGATGAAGGCCCGGCAAAGCGAAATGCGACTGGTCAGAGCGTCCGGCCAGGACACCAGGTTCTGGTGGCTCATCGGCGTGTCGAGACGATGCGGCAAGGCGTCGCCATAATAGGCGTCCAGACCGAACCGTTGGGCGATGGCTTCGATCTCGGCGTCCGTCGCTTCCGGGCAGGCCAGGCGAATGTTCTGGGCGATGCTGCCATGATAGAAATCAGCAACTTCCAGGGCGGTGCCAGTGCTCTGCCGCCAGGCCCCGAGATTGATCTGTCGTAGGTTGACCCCATCCACCCGCACGAGCCCGGATTGCGGCTGGTAGAGGCCGAGAAGCGTCTTGATCGCTGTGGTCTTGCCAGCGCCGCTGGGGCCGCAAATGGCGACAAACTCACCCGGCTCAATCTTGAACGAGAGCTGGCGGAGAGCTGGTTGGCGCTTATTGTTGAAGCGGAAGGCGACGCGATCAAACTCGATCTGTCCGGCAAAATCCTGCGCGATGACGGGGGCCTTTTCCGGCTCACGTTCCGGCTTGATCCCCATCAGGCGGTCAATGTGCTGGAAGCTCTGAATCGTCTGCCCCAGAACCAGTCCGGACAGGAACATCCCGCGGATCGGGTTCAAGACTTTCCAGGCCAGAGCCATACAGGCGATGAGCCCGCCCATGCTGAGAGCCCCGCTCGCCGCCATCATCGCACCGATGGACAAGGTTGCGACGCCAGCAATGGTCACGAGCGCCTGGGCAAGTGTTTCACTGATCAGATTGAATTGGCGCATCTTGTGAGACGCCGCGGCGGCATTTGCGCTGGCTTCCCGGTACTGGCCCAGGAAGACGGGCTGGCAGCCCAGATTCTGGATCTGATTATGGTTGGTGACCATCTCGATGGACAGGTTCTGCAAGGCGATGCGGGCGCGTCCCACCTCGCTCACAGCGCGATTGCTGGCAGGCACCGACCAGGCGGCGAGTACAGCGAACAGGGCAATCAGGATCACCGGAACCAGCACCAGTGGCCCAGCCACGAAATAGATGGCGAGCAGGAACAGGACCAGGAAGGGCAGATCGAACACCGCATTGACCAGTGCGCCGGTAAAGGCGTCGCGGAACGCGCCCATCTGACGAATGCGGGTCATCTGATCGCCAATCGCGGAGTTTTCGACAAAGGGCAGGGGTAGGAACATGAGCTGGCGGAAGATCGCCGTACTCGCCTGTTGGTCGAGCCGCGCCGCCAGCCGGGCCTGAAGCCGCGTCTTGATGACTTTCAGGCCAAGGTCGGCGCAGATGATCAAGCCAATCCCGACGCTGAGCCAGACCAGGATATCCGTCGCACCGGTTCCGATCGCCTTGTCATAAACGCTCATGATGTAGAGCGGCAGGGCCAGAAGGAACATGTTGACCAGGAAGCTGGCAGCAAAGATCATCCGCAAATCCTTGCGGAAGGCGCTCAGCGCGATTTGGGTCCACTTGCGGCGCTGGCTGGGTTTGTCGTCATCCGACTTTTGCTCCGGGAAGATCAAGGTCCCCTGCAACTCAGCTTGCAAGCCAGTGGTCAACAGACCTGTTTCCGGATCGAAGACGCGGCAGTATCCGGCTTCGTCAATCTCGCGGATCACTTTCAGCCGCTGCGTCTCATCGAGCAGGAAGCAAGGCAGGAAGGCTGGCCGCAGGGGTGTTGCGCCCGCATCCGCGAGGGTTGTCGTGAAGCCGAGATTGAACAGGAAGGTCCGCAACGCATTCAATTCATTGAGCGCGTCGATATAGGGCTGCGCTTCGAAGAATCTGCGATCGGACCCGGACCATCCAATCGAGTCGAGGAAGTGGCGCACGCTTGTCAGGCTATCGTCACCTGCAATCGCCTTGGACTGGCGCTCCTCCAACCCGAGTTCGGATTCGATGCGTTTGCGCCAGGTTTCGAACGGGCTCGGCTCGTTGGTATTTGCGGCTGGAGGATGGGGCATCGACATCAGGAAGCTCTCCCATGAATCAGCAGGTCCGGCGACGCAGCAGGTGTCGGTGTCACAATCTGTCCGGACTTGTTGGAGAGTTCGAAAATGACATCGGCACGGCGGAGCAGAGACGGTCTCTGGGTGGCCAGAACCATCGTCACCTTGCCGGTCAGATGCTGCAACATCTGCGAGAAGGCGTGTTCCGTTTTGGCGTCCAGACCGTTATTGGAGGCATCCAGAAGCAGAACGGCAGGCTTGCTTACAACCGCGCGGGCGATGCAGATCAGCTGCGAAAATGCGGTCGAAAGTTCCGGATTTGAAC
The DNA here is from genome assembly GCF_001854405.1 of Hyphomonas sp. Mor2. Lineage (GTDB taxonomy): Bacteria > Pseudomonadota > Alphaproteobacteria > Caulobacterales > Hyphomonadaceae > Henriciella. The sequence goes on along the minus strand of NZ_CP017718.1, from coordinate 1,790,805 downwards.
TGCCAAGAAGCTGCGTATCAAAGCCGTCCGGAAGCCTGTGAATCTCCGACGAAAGTCCGGTCAGGTCCGCGACCCATTTGGCGTCTTCGGCGGTATAGGTCCCGAACAGCGTCAGGTTATCCAGGATGCTGCCACGGAAGACCTGCGGAACCTGACCGACATAGGACACCTTGTTGCGGGCCTCGCGCGGACTTGCGCCCTCGATCGTGATGTCTCCATGCGAGGGGATCAGTTCCCCCATGATGCTGCGCAAGAGAACGCTTCGACCGCTGCCATCAATGCCTTTGAGGCCGACAAACTGTCCGGCGGCGATGTCGAGGTTCAAGCCTTCGAAAACGACCCGGTCATTTGCGCCCTGAAACTTGAGATCACGGATCTGAATGGCCGCCGGCGCGAATTCAGGCTGATGCCGCACGACCGGTTCGATCACTGGTGCCTGATCGGAGATTTGAGCATAGAGCTTTTCAACCTCGGCGATCTTGTGGTCATTGCGAACGATCTGGGTCCAGGATTGCAGGGAGCGCATGATCGGCTGCATCATCTGGGACGACAGAAGCATGCAGGCGGCGAGAGCGCCAATGGTCAAGGATCCGCCGATGACCATCAGTGCCCCGAAGAAGACGACGCCCATGGTCATCAGTAGCGCAAACAGACCTGCGGCCTGGGCAATGGTCTGGGAGGAGAGGACGTTCTTTTTCAGTTCGAGACTGCTGGCCGATTGCAGACGCTCGAAACGGCGCATCATCAGGGGTTCCATCGCATGCGACTTGACGGTCTGCATGGTCTGGAGTGTTTCCAGCATGAAATCATACTTGCGCTCTTCGACTTCTTCGCGTGTGTCGATAATCTGACGCAAGCGCCGGGTTTGAAACGAGATATAGGCGACAAAGGCGATCAGGAACGCCACTGGAACCGCGATCAGCGGACCCGCAATCACGGTGATCACAATCGCAAAGATCGGTACCCAGACAATATCAATGAGCAGCAGACGGGCTGTGCTCCCTTGATACTCAGCCATGTCCGTCAGCGCTTGCAGTTGAGAGATGATCGAACTGCCTTTGGTGTTTTGCAATTCGCTGGGGCTGGCAGACATCAATCTCGCTATGGCGTCCATCGACTGCTGGTGCCCGAATGAAGCGGCGCGCCAACCCATGATGGCACCGCGCGCGATCCGCAAAGCACAGTCGAGCAGCACGACGCCGATCAGACCGAACACCAGCATGGTCAGGGTGCTGAAAGCCTGATTGGGCAGGACCCGGTCATAGACATGCAAAATCGTCAGCGGCAGAGCCAGACCCAGCAGGTTTACCAGGGCGGAGCTGACATAGACTGAAACCGGTAGGTGGGACGATTTGATCATGAATGAAGGCTTTGAATCAGACGCAAGAGTCCGAACCGATCCGAAAAGACGGGATGGGTTGATTTTCATGCGATCTTTGCTCTCTTGCAGACATTGTTTTGGAGAAATCTACTTAGAGTTTAATCTTCTAATTATGGTTAAGATTAAATCTGCAGTTGCATCAATCTGTGCTGATTTTTCGACATCAAGATCCAGACGACCGGGAGCGACCTTCATTGTCGGCGTGGGCAGAGCCAAATTCGCTAGAAAATAAAGGCAATTGCGCGCTACTAGCGGTCACTCGAATTGGTGTATCAAGGATTAAAACTTTAAGTTGTATTTGAAGGCTGGGGTTTCCGATAAATACGGGACTCTCGCGTATAAAGCCTCGGTGTTAACACTCATGAGGTAAATCGTGGCCGACAAGAAGACGGAAACGAAAGCGGGCGATCAGTCGCAAAATCAGGATCCGGGTTTCGTCTACGGAGATGCTCCGGCGAAAAAGAAGATCGACGCCTGGGAAGGCGAGGGCGATGCTGACCTGGTGAGCGATTCCGGCGAAATGGCGCTGGCCAACCTGCATTTCGGCACAACGCCTGACGCCGAGTTCCTGCACACCGCGTCCGAGCAGGAAGAAAGCTCGGCAGACGCCACAAGCTCCGGCAAGGCTGATGCGGCCAATCGGGTGTCGGTCTCCATTGAGGAAAATCTCGAAGGCGCCGTGATCGGCAGCCTGAATGCGGCAGCCGGATCAGAGTCCGATGCGGAAACGGATTATGCGGTCTCTGATGCGCGCTTTGAAGTCGTGGACGGTCGTCTGGTCCTTGCGGACGGCGTGAGCCTGGATTTCGAGACGGAGCCCGCTCTCGAAGTCACCGTGACGTCCACGACCAGCGATGGCGTCTCCACGACAGAGACGTTCAACATCGATGTGATCGATACAAATGATGCCCCGACCGACCTCGCGCTCGATGGCACGAGCGTGGCCGAGAACAGCCCAGGCGCGGTGATCGGTACCCTGTCTTCCTTCGATGCCGATGGCGACGAAGGCGTGACCTACACCGTATCTGATGACCGGTTCGAAATCATCGATGGAACCCTGCAACTGGCAGACGGGGTGAGCCTGGATCACGAAGAGGCGGCGTCCATCGAGCTGACCGTCACGGCCACGGACAGTGGCGGCTTGAGCACGACAGAGACGTTCGTCATCGACGTTCTGGACGTCAATGAGGGCCCGACTGACCTGTCTCTGGACAATGCTTCGGTCGCCGAAAATGAGGCGGGTGCCGTCATTGGCACACTTTCTTCCTTCGACCCGGACGCTGGCGACACGGTTGCGTACACGGTCTCAGATGACCGTTTCGAGGTGGTCGATGGACAGGTTCGCCTCATCGATGGCGTCAGCCTGGATCATGAAGAGGCGGCGACCATCGAGCTGACGGTCACGGCCACGGATAGCGGCGGTTTGAGCACGACCGAGACGTTCACGATCGATGTGATGGACGTGAATGAAGGCCCGAGCGATCTGACTTTGGATGGCACGTCTGTTTCTGAAAACGACGAAGGTGCGATCGTCGGTACCCTGTCATCGTCCGATCCGGATGCCGGGGATTCGGTAACGTACACGGTCTCCGATGACCGCTTCGAGGTGGTCGATGGACAGGTTCGCCTTGTCGATGGCGTCAGACTGGATCACGAAGAGGCGGCGTCGATCGAGCTTACTGTGACGGCGACGGACAGTGGCGGCTTGAGCACGACGGAAACGTTTGTCATCGACGTTCTGGACGTCAATGAAGGCCCGCGTGATCTGTCGTTGGATGGGACGTCTGTCTCCGAGAATGATGCTGGTGCGGTTATCGGCACGCTTTCTTCTTTCGACCCAGACGACGCTGATACGGTTACGTACACCGTCTCAGACGATCGTTTTGAAGTCGTGGATGGACAGGTTCGCCTTGTCGATGGCATCAGCCTGGATCATGAAGAGGTGGCTTCTCTCGAGCTGACTGTGACGGCCACCGATACGGGCGGTTTGAGCACGACCGAAACGTTCACGATCGACGTCCTGGACGTCAATGAAGGCCCGCGTGATCTGTCGTTGGATGGGACGTCTGTCTCTGAGAACAATGCTGGCGCGGTTATCGGCACGCTTTCATCCTTCGACCCGGACGCTGGCGACAGCGTCACCTATACGGTCTCAGACGATCGTTTTGAAGTGGTTGATGGTGAAGTCCGTCTTGTCGATGGCGTCAGCCTCGATCATGAAGAGGCGGCTTCTCTCGAGCTGACTGTAACGGCCACCGATACGGGCGGTTTGAGCACGACAGAGACGTTCACGATCGACGTGGTGGATGTGAATGAGGGGCCGAGTGATCTGTCCTTGGATGGAACGTCTGTCCTCGAGAATGACGAAGGTGCGATCGTCGGTACCCTGTCATCGTTCGACCCGGATGACGCTGATACGGTAACTTACACGGTCTCTGATGACCGTTTTGAGGTGGTCGATGGACAGGTTCGCCTTGTCGATGGCATCAGCCTGGATCATGAAGAGGTGGCTTCTCTCGAGCTGACTGTGACGGCCACCGATACGGGCGGCTTGAGCACGACCGAAACGTTTGTCATCGACGTTCTGGACGTCAATGAAGGGCCGAGTGATCTGGCTTTGGATGGGACGTCTGTCCTCGAGAATGATACCGGCGCGATCGTCGGTACCCTGTCATCGTTCGATCCGGATGACGCTGATACGGTTACGTACACCGTATCAGACGATCGCTTTGAGGTGGTCGATGATCAGGTTCGCCTGGTCGATGGCGTCAGCCTCGATCACGAAGAGGCGGCGACCCTCGAGCTAACGGTTACCGCCACCGACAGTGGCGGCTTGAGCACGACCGAAACATTCACGATCGACGTCCTCGATGTGAATGAAGGCCCGCGTGATCTGTCGTTGGATGGGACGTCTGTTTCTGAGAATGATGCAGGCGTCGTTGTCGGCACGCTGACTTCCTTTGATCCTGACGATGGTGACTCTATAACTTACACGCTTTCAGATGATCGCTTTGAGGTGGTCGATGGACAGGTTCGTCTCATCGATGGGGTCAGCCTGGATCATGAGGAAGCCGCCACAATTGAGCTCACGGTGACGGCCACCGATACCGGCGGCTTGAGCACGACAGAGACGTTCACAATCGACGTCCTCGATGTGAATGAAGGCCCGCGTGATCTGGCATTGGATGGGACGTCTGTCTCCGAGAATGATGCAGGCGCCGTCATCGGCACGCTGTCATCCTTCGATCCGGATGACGGCGATACGGTTACGTACAACGTCTCCGATGACCGCTTCGAGGTCGTTGATGGGCAAGTGCGACTTGTCGATGGCGTCAGCCTCGATCATGAAGAGGCCGCATCGATAGAGCTGACCATCACCGCCACGGATAGCGGCGGCTTGAGCACGACTGAAACGTTCACGATCGACATCCTGGATGTGAATGAGGGGCCGAGCGATCTCGCGCTCGACGGAGCGACGGTCGCGGAAAATGAGACCGGCGCAGTCGTCGGCACCCTTTCTGCCTATGATCCTGATGATGGTGACAGCGTCACCTATACGGTCTCCGATGATCGCTTTGAGGTCGTTGATGGGCACGTGCGTCTTGTCGATGGCGTTAGTCTGGATCATGAAGAAGCGGCGTCCATCGAACTGACTGTGACGGCCACCGATACCGGCGGCTTGAGCACGACAGAGACGTTCACAATCGACGTCCTCGATGTGAATGAAGGCCCGAGTGATCTGGCACTGGATAATTCTTCGGTCGCCGAAAATGATGCCGGCGCGGTTATCGGCACGCTTTCATCCTTCGACCCGGACGCTGGCGACAGCGTCACTTACACCGTCTCCGACGATCGTTTTGAAGTCGTTGAGGGTCGGCTGCAACTCGCCGAAGGCATCAGCCTGAACCACGAGGAAACGGACAGCATCGATGTCACCGTCACTGCGACCGACAGTGAGGGCGCGAGCATCTCCGAAATCTTCACGATCAGCGTCGAAGACGTGAACGAGGCGCCGTTCAACCTGACTCTTACGCGTGAGACAGGGGTTGCGGAAGCTGACTTCTCCGCGAGTGACGGGCATGTCGGCAACAGTGTCGAACGGCTTGGCCTGGAGACCGATGCAATTGTCTTCACCATGTCCTTCACCACCGCTGATGATGTCAGCTCGACCCAGACCCTGTTCGAAACCGGCGGCAGTCTTTACGGCACCAATGTCGTGATCGAAGATGGCATGCTGCTCATCTATGCCGGGGAGGGTAACGATCTGGAGCTCAGCGTTCCGATCAATGGCGACACCGCGTACAATTTCGCGCTCGAGCTTGATAAGGACAGCAACACCATTCGGGTTCTGTTGTCCGATGAATTGCCGCTCGATCAGATGAATGCCGACAATTCCCTTGTCGCGTCCATGACCGATTGGACCGACCGGGACTATACAGGTGGCAATCAGATGGGCGTTGGCCGCGTCGGCGGGAACTCGTCACAAGGTAACACTGGCGGAGATTTCCTGGGAGAGATTGCCGAGCCGGGGCTGCAGATTTTCTCCGACTCCACGCTCTCAGATGTCTTCACTGAGAATGGTCTCGACGAGAATACCGAAAGTGCGGTTGTCGGCACGCTGTCGGTCTCGGATCCTGATGCCGGTGACTCAATCACCTACACCGTTTCTGATGATCGCTTCGAAGTCGTTGATGGCGAGCTTCGCCTCGCTGATGGCGTGACGCTTGACCATGAAGAGGCGAGCACGATCGATGTCACGGTCACCGCCACGGATATTGGCGGACTGTCCACGTCGGAGACGTTCACGGTCAACGTCAATGACCTGAACGAAGCGCCGACCGACCTGAGCATTGACAATAACACGATTGACGAAAACACCACGGAGGGTGTGGTCGGGACGCTTAGCGTGTCGGATCCGGATGCCGGCGATACGCACACATTCCATCTGGTTGATGGCGATGGCGGCCCATTCTCAATCGATCCGAATACAGGCGAGATCAGCCTGGTCGCGCCGGGAATACCGGACGATAGTGTGTTGCGAATAGACGCCTCGGACGCTGACAGCATCACTGAAGATAGCGGCGTGCGCAGCATTCAGGACCTGTCCGGAGAGGGCAACACGATCCAGCAAACGGATGCCGATGAGCGTCCTGGCCTGACCGATGATGGGCCGTTCGGCGGCCCTGGCCTGGAGTTTGACGGGGTCAATGATCGCCTCGACATTTCCGATGACCGCACGCTCAATCTGTCGAGCCAGACAGAGCGCTCCTTCGCGCTCACCATTCGCACCGGCGACGACGTCGACAGTCGTCAGGTCATCTTCGAAGAAGGCGGCACGGTCAATGGATTCAATTTCTACATTGATGGTGGTCAGCTCTATATGGGCGCCTGGAGCGACAGCAATGGCTGGAGTTTCGAAGCCATCTCGATCGATGTCGAGCCGGGTGAGTCCTATAGCATCGTCACGGTATTTGACGGGGCCAGCAACACGTACACCGCCTATGTGAATGGCGAGAATGTCGGCTCGGTTGAGGTTGGCGATGCCATGGCTGCGCATAGTGGCAATATCGGACTTGGCGGCATCGCCCAGCACACGGTCTTCCATGACGGTTCAAGCTCGGCCAATGAAGGTTACTATTTCGAAGGCAGTATTGGCGAGTTCGCGGTGTTCAATGATGCCCTCTCGAGTGCCGAAGTGGCAGGCATCGATATGGACTTCCGCGACATCGCGCCTGACCTGGATTTCGAAACCCGCGACAGCTATGATTTGACCGTGCAGGTCACCGATGCTGCTGGCGAAAGCTATGAAGAGATCATCACCCTCAACGTGAATGACCTCAATGAAGCGCCAGGCGAGGTCACACTTGATGGCAACACGGTCGACGAGAACGCAAGTGCCGCCGTGATCGGATCTGTGTCTGCGACTGACCCGGATGCGGGGGACACTCTCAGCTACGCGGTTTCGGACAATCGCTTCGAAGTGGTGGATGGCCAGTTGCAACTTGTTGACGGGGTGAGCCTCGATCACGAAGTCGCCGAGACCGTCGAGATTACCATCACCGCCACCGATGCGGGCGGTCTGAGCAGCGAGCAGACGTTTACGATCAATGTGGCTGACCTGAACGAAGCGCCGATGGATTTGACGCTCAGTTCACAGGCCGTGGCCGAGAATGATGCGGGCGCTGTGGTTGGAACACTCAGCGCCATTGATCCGGACGACGGCGACTCTCTGACCTATTCCCTCTCGGATGACCGGTTTGAAGTCGTCAATGGCGAAGTGCGTTTGGTCGACGGTGTGAGCCTCGACCATGAAGCGGAAGAAACAATCGATCTCACGGTCACTGCGACAGACGAGAATGGCCTCTCCACGGAGGAGACGTTTACGATCAGCGTCACGGATGTGAACGAAGCGCCGAGCAATCTGGCCCTCGACAATACAACTGTTGCCGAGAATGAGACCGGCGCAACTGTCGGAACCCTGACCACGGTCGATCCCGATGCCGGCGATGCGATCACATATACCGTCTCGGACGCGCGCTTTGAGGTCGTCGATGGTCAGCTGCAACTCGCGGATGGCGTGAGCCTCAATCACGAAGAGGTCGACAGCCTGGATGTCACCGTCACGGCGACGGATGGCGCAGGGCTCAGCACGACCGAGACGTTCACCATCGACGTTACCGATGTGAATGAAGCCCCAGGTGACATCGTTCTGACTCCTGTTGGCGGCGTCTTGAGCCTGAACCAGGATGGCGGAACCGATGACAATGCTGTCTCGGCCAACATGACGGACTTCCCGACCGACGCGATTACGGTTGAAGTGACATTTACCGCAGACGCGATGCCGGCGGGCAGCGGCGCACCGCTCTTTTCCTATGCCGGGGGTGGCAATTGGGGGAATGACGTCCTGCTATGGGCCGAAACCGGCTCCGGCAATCTCAGCGTCTTCCTGGGCGGACAGCAATTCCGAACGAATATCTCGAACGCTGATCTTTTCGATGGCGAGGAGCACACGGTCTCTTTCACCTGGGATCAGGAGTCAGGTGAGCTGATCGTCTATGTCGATGGTGACGAGGCGTACTCGCGAACGGTCAGTGTCTCAGACCTGCCATCCGACGGCACGGTCTCGCTCGGCCAGGAGCAGGACAGCATTGGTGGCGGATATGATTCCCGGCAGATCTTTGAAGGCGAGATTGCCGAGGTGCGGATCTATGATGAAGCACTGTCGCCAGGCGACATTGAGAACAATGCAGCGGGGCAGACAACGCAGGATGGCCTCGTCACGCATTGGCAGATGAACAGCGCCACGGACGGCGTCGTGTCTGACTCGGCCGGGAACAATGATCTCGTCCTAGAAAACGGGGCTGACATCACCCAGGTCGCGGAGTCGGGTGCACCAGCGGTTCTGGAAAACACACCAGGAGCTGTGATCGGGACTCTCACATCGAGCGATCCGGATGCTGGCGATGTCGTGTCCTATTCCGTTTCTGATGACCGGTTCGAAGTGGTCGATGGCGTCTTGCGTCTGGCTGAAGGCGTGAGCCTGGACCATGAAGCTGCGAGCAGCCTTGATGTGGCGGTGACCGCGACAGACAGTGGGGGCTTGTCTTCGACGGAGACGTTCACGATCGAAGTCGTCGACCAGAACGAAGCCCCGACCATGCTCGAGATCACACCGAATTCTGAAAACCTGATCACAGGCGGCAGCTTTGAGGAGCAGGATGTCAGGTCCGGCGGCTGGCGCGGCTTCAGCGAAGATGCCAGTGGCAACTGGGACTCCGCCAACGGCATCGAGGTTTGGGATAATCTTGGTGGCGTCGCGGCGTCCGAGGGCAATCAATTCCTCGAGCTGGATTACACCAATGCGGCTGACGCGATCTCTCAGACCGTCAACACCGAAGCTGGTCAGACCTATACCGTCTCTTTTGACATGCGCGCGCGCGGATCGAACACGACCGATACGATTGAAGTCTATTGGAACGGCGAACTGGTCGGGGCCTTTGATCCGGCCTCCACGAATTGGGAAGAGGTCAGTTTTGAGGTGACAGGCACAGGCGCAGGCGACGTCCTTGAATTCCGCGAAGCGGCGGGTGAAAGCGATAGCCTGGGCGCGCATCTGGACAATATTTCTCTGGTCGAAGTGCCGCTGACCGTGGTCGAGAATGATGCCGGAGCGGTGGTCGCGACGCTGTCATCCTACGATCCCGATGCGGGTGATGTCGTGACCTATTCGGTCTCGGACGATCGGTTCGAGGTCGTCGATGGCCAGCTTCGTCTGAAAGATGGCGTCAGTCTTGATTACGAGACCGAGTCCTCTGTCGATGTGACCGTCACCGCCACCGATACAGGCGGTCTGGAAACGTCGGAAACGATTTCAATCGACGTGCTCGACCTCGCCGAAGACCTGGAGCTCGGCGACGGCGGCGAGACCTATACGGAAAGCGGCAAGGCCGAAGCCTCGGTGACCGGCGGCGACGGTAATGACGTGATGACTGGCGGCGCGGGCGACGACACTTTCGCTGGTGGAGAGGGCAATGATCTCTTCATCTATGGCCAAGATGGCGGGTCCGATACGTTTGATGGCGGGGCAGGGTGGACTGACACGATCGATCTCTCCGATGCACTCGCGGCTGACGCGGTTTACGGCGAAGACTGGACCATCACGCTGACCGAAGGTGAGATTGTCAGCGAAGACGCCGACTCCATCGAGCTCTCCGACGATGCGGCAGGGGTCATCACGCTCGACAATGGCGAGACGATTGACTTCTCCAATGTGGAGCAGATTGGCTTCTAGCCTTCCGGCGGCGCCAGACGATCGACCAGGGCAAGCAGGCCGTATCGGGCCTGACGATAGTCAAATTCTGCCTGCGACAGGGTGATGCGCGCAAAGACCAGGTCGCGTTGTCCGTCGAGGACATCCTGAATGCCAATGCGCCCGGCGCTGTACTCGGCTTGCTGGCCTTCGACGACAATCTCGCTGGCCTCGACGGCGGACTCGGCGGCGGCGATCGCTTCCGCAGCCGATTGCAAGGTGTTCCAGTTGGCGGTTACGGCTTCCTCGACCGCCAGCCTCGCATCGCGGCGCGCCGCGTTCTCGCGTTCCAGGCGGGCACTCGCTGACTTCAGACCGGAATAGTTCTGACCTTGTTGGAAGATCGGGATACGCAGACGGGCGACCAGTTGAAACTCATTGGCTTCCTGTCGCACACCGGGCGTGGCCGCAGAAGAGGCAAGATCATAGGCATTGTACTGCCCGTCCAGCGACAGGGTCGGGCCCAGTTTGCCGCGCGCAGAGTTCCGGCCATGGCGCGCGGCGGAAACGAAGTCATCCCGCGCCAGTAAACCTGGATTGGTCTGCAGCGCCTGTGCGATGGCATCGGCTGCGCTGATCATCTCGTCGCCCATACGCTGGGTATCCGGAACCATGACCGCGCCCGGCACTTCACCGGTCTGTCTGAGGTAATTGGCTTCAGCCACCGCCAGACCGGCTTCGGCGCGAACCAGTTCAGCGCGTTCCTGCTCCATGCGCGAGCGCGCCTGAGAAACCGCGATCAGACTTTCTGCCCCTGCTTCGCGCCGACGATCCGTGATCGTGACTTGTTGCAGCAAGAGGTCGAGGCTCTGGGTGCGATGGCCGACAATCTCCCGATTGAGGATCAGCGCAGCATGTGCGGTCGCCGCGACTTGCGCCACGACTTGTCGGTTCTCACGTTCAAGCAAGCGTTGCGCCTGGGTCGAGGCGCGCGCATCTTTGAGGCCGTAATAGGCAGACCCGCCTTGAAAGACCGGCTGCGAGAATTCCAGCGAGTAAGTCATGCCATCTTCGGCGCGAAGGCGCTCAAGCTCATCGCTGCGCCAACGTTCTTCACCGGCACTGATCGTGGCGGATACGGAGGGCAGAAACTCACCGAGGGCGCCGAACTGATTGGCTGCAGCGGCATCGGTATCGGCTTCACCGATGGTGATCTGTGGACTGTGGCGCAGGGCGGCCTGAATCGCATCCTCGACGGTTTGCGCCGAAACCTGCAGGGTCGAAGCGCTCAGCAGCAAGATTCCAAGGACGGACGATCGCATAATCATCGCTTGGATATGCGCGGCTTTGGTTAATTTACTATTTCTAGTTGTGGCGCTTCATCTTGAACGGAAGCCGATGACTCAAGCTGATATGAGCGTATCCGCGGTGTCCTGATACGCGCGAGCTTGTGCGCGGTTGCCGGCCTTCATTTCGAGCTGCGCAAGCGTTGTGTAGGGCAGGGCCAGTTTGGGGTCGAGGCGAATGGATGTCTCGCAGGCGTCGCGGGCGCCGACATCATCGCCCTGGGCCATGCAAACAATGGATCTGAGGAAGAGCCAGATTGCGTGGCCGGGATAGTTTGGTGTGATCCGTATCGCCTTGTCGATGAGGGGCAGGCCGAGATCAGGCTCTCCAAGTTGCGTGTGAGACCAGGCCAGCGCCGCCAGGGCCTGGGCATTGGAGGGATCGAGCTCCAGGGCGCGCTCGAGATGCGGCTTGCCGACCGCGGGTTCGCCAATGTCACTATACGCACACCCTGACCATCCCAGAACGGAAGAGCGATGTGGGTCTTTTTCCAGCCCTTCTGCGGCGAGATCCATGACCTCGGGCTTGACTTCTTCGGGCGATTTGTCGAGCAGGCCCCAGGGCGCAACCAGGCCCTTGACCAGGGCTTGCATGCTGATCGCAGGCGCAAAATCCGGATCGATTTTGCGGGCGGTCTCCAGGTGGCCAATCACCCGGGACATGGTGGATCGGTTCCATCCGCGGCGCTCCATCAGGATATGAGACTGCTTGAAATGGAAATAGGCGCTCGGATCGGTCGCGGCGTCCTGCTCGAGTCGACGCACCTCGGCCAGATCGATTTCCGAGCCGAGGGCATTGGCGATCTCGAAAATCAACAGGTTTTGCAAATCGAGCAGTTCGGAACGGGGTCGATCAAAGGTCAATGCGCCGATCACCAATCCGGATGCGCTGTCGATGATTCTCGCCGAGATCCGCAGCATGTCACCTGAGGGTCTTACCGACCCTGCGATGACGTAGCCAACGCCGACATTCTGGCCCAGCAATTCGGGATTCTCCGGGCTCGATGGCTGTTTCAAAGCCCCGAGGCGGGAAATGACTTCGAAGCCCGGCATACGGGCGAGGTGACTGGTCAGGTCCTCGTGGATGGCATCGCACAGAATGAGCCCGTCCGGATTGGTGTCCAGGCTGCGAAACGGCAGGATCATGATCGATGTCTGCGGATGCTGATCGCGAACCACCAGGCCGGGCCGATTGTCAGGTTCGAGAAACTGCGACTCCGCGGCCTCCGCATTGGCGGCGAGCTCGCCGACAAAGCGAAATCCGATCCCATGCACAGTCTTGATAAAGGCCTGCCGTCGGCCATCGTCGCCGAGCGCCTTGCGCGCATCCTTGACCCGGCTCGAGATGGCGGACTCTGAAACGATCCGACCATTCCAGACCTGTTCGATGATTTCGTCTTTCGACACCACGCGGTCATTATGTTCGATGAGCAGGTGCAGCAGATCGAAGACTTGCGGTTCAACTGGCACCATCATGCCGGATTGCCGCAATTCGCGGCAATTCCGGTCCAGCTCGAAATCGGAAAATCTCTGTATCATTGTCGGGAACTTATACGAAAAAACCTGCATTTTCCAATTCAATGCAGGGTAGAATGTCGAAAAAGGATGATACGGGCGATTGCGGGTTAATCGCCCGTATTCTGTGTCGTTAGCATATCGCGATGGCCGCATAAGCGCTTGGCCCAACAAAAGCGATCGTCACGAAAGCCATCAGATAGATCGCTTGAAAAGTAGTACGAAAGGTTTGCATGTTCATCTCCTTGGTTATGAGTTTCGACGACGGCTCTTGCCCCCGGCGATGAACCAACAATGCCGTAAGCTTGATCTGAATGCTTGAAGACAGCTTGGAGATGTTCTGAAGATTTTCGGGACAAATCAAAATCTCCCGATATTATAACGGGATGCGATACCAATTTGACGAGTTTGACCTGTGCGTTGAGACGCTCGAATTGCGCAATTCTACAGGATTGGTCTCAATCGAACCGCAGGTGTTCAATCTTCTCGTGCATCTGGTTGAGCATCGTGACCGAGTGATTTCCAAGGACGAATTGATCGAAGCCATCTGGGACGGCCGATTTGTATCGGACTCGGCTGTATCAAGCCGTATCAAGTCTGCGCGCAAGGCGCTGGGCGATGATGGTCAGGCGCAAAAGTATATAAAGACCTTGCACGGGCGTGGCGTTCGGTTCGTCGCGAATGTGACGGCCTCAACAGCAAGCGACGATGCGCCCGCTGCGACGACCGAGCCGGTCCGCGGAGACGAATTCGTGTTTCAGGACATTCGCTTCTGTCATAGCCATGACGGGACGAAGATCGCATTTGCCCGCTCAGGCGAGGGGCCGCCTTTGATCAAGACAGCCAATTGGCTCAATCATCTCGAATATGACTGGCAGAGCCCCGTTTGGAATCATGTCTTCACCGACATGATGAAAGGGCGGACTTTGCTACGCTATGATGCGCGTGGGAATGGATTGTCTGACTGGGATGTCAGCGACTTCTCGTTCGAACGCCAGGTTGAGGATCTAGAAGCTGTTATCGACGCGACGGGTGTGGATCGTTTTCCATTGTTCGGGATTTCCCAAGGGTGCGCCGTCAGTGTTGCGTATGCCGTGCGCCATCCCGAACGCGTCACTAAGCTTGTGCTGCTCGGCGGTTATGCGCGCGGCTGGCGGCTCGCAGACTCCGCGAAGATGCTGGAAGAAACCGAGGCGATGGGAACGCTCATTCGCTCCGGTTGGGGACGAAACAATCCTGCCTTCAGGCAGATGTTCACCACATTATTCATGCCGGATGCGCCGCCTCAGAACCAGGATTGGTTTAATGAGCTTCAGCGCATGACGACATCGCCGGAGAACGCGGCGAACTTGTTGGACGCACTTGGCAATGTCGATGTGCGGTCCTTGCTGAAAGATGTCCAAGCGCAAACCTTGGTGGTGCATTGCCGCGGTGACATGCGGGTGCCGCTCGCGTCCGGGCAGGAGCTTGCTGCCGGTATACCGGGGGCCAGGTTCATGACCCTGGAGAGCAACAATCATGTTATGCCCGAATCCGATCCGGCCTGGGCGAAATTCTCCTCGGCGATGAACGCTTTTCTGAGCCAATAAGTTAAATCTGGCGCGCATTATAGAGATTTAGCCAAAAACCGTCTCAAAAATTACTGTTTAAAAACCGGCGCCTAGAGCGCCGGATGTGTGAATCCAAACAATCTTCAGACTTTCTCCAAACTGTCTTCAAGCGTGAAATTTCAGGCCCGGCTAGATCTGTCTTCGTCGCAACCGACACCCTGTCTGAATTCAACTTACGGAGACACACATGACACAGACACAAACCGCCCCTGAGCAACTGAACGGCGTCAACGTCGCCGCCCTTCTTGGCGCCCGCGAGGCCCTCGAAAACGCCCCGGAAGCCGCCGCGTTCACCTGGAAAGCGACCAGTGAATGGAAAGATGGCGCGCATACAAGAATGGAAATGAACGGCTTCTTCGGCCTCGGCGAAGACCATGCACGCAGCAAGACGTTCACCATCGATTCCGACCATCCGGAAGTGTTCGCGGCCACCGATGTCGCGCCAACTCCTGTCGAGATCGTCTTGTCCGGCCTGGCCGGCTGCCTGACGGCCGGTATCGCATCTGTCGCTGAAAATCGCGGCATCAAGCTGCGTTCTGTCAAAGCCTCGCTTGAAGGCGACATGAACCTGTATGGCATTCTCGGCGTCGACAGCAATGTCCGCAACGGCTTCAACGCGGTTCGCGTCAGCTATGAAATCGATGCGGATGCCAGTGATGACGATATCGCCGCTCTGGTGGCGCAATCACAGAAGCGGTCGGCCGTTTTCGACATCATCACCAACCCAACCAACGTCTTCGTGACGGTGGCCTGATTTTTCCTCCCCAAACTTGGAGTGAGTCCCATGCGTGACATTTCTACCCTCATCATCGGAGCAGGACAGGCAGGCCTGGCCATGAGCCACTGCCTCAGCCAACGGTCTATCGAGCATGTCCTGCTCGAGCGCGGCCAGGTGGCAAATTCCTGGAGAACCGAGCGCTGGGACTCGCTCCGCCTTTTGACCCCAAACTGGCAGAGCCGGTTGCCGGGCTACACCTATACAGGCGACCAGCCTGACGGCTTCCGCTCGATGCCGCAAACAATAGATTTCCTGTCTGGTTATGCGCAGCAGATTGCGGCGCCGATTGAAACCGAGACCACGGTCCTCAGCGTCGACGCGATCGCAAACGGCTATCTCGTCAAAACCAATCGCGGAGACTGGACCTGCCGATCCGTCGTCATCGCTTCCGGCGCCTGCAATATCGCCCGGGTTCCGGCCTGCGCTGCGGAGTTGCCCGCGGATATCACCTCCATCACCCCGCTCACCTATCGCAATCCAGACCAGCTGCCCGGGGGCAATGTTCTCGTCGTGGGCGCCTCAGCAACGGGTGTTCAGCTGGCCAGTGAACTGCAACGTTCTGGCCGACAGGTCACGCTTGCCACTGGCGAACATGTCCGCGTGCCGCGTACCTATCGCGGCCGCGATATCAAATGGTGGATGGATCAAACCGGCATCATGGACATGACGCTGGCCGAAGTCGACGATGTCAGACGCGCCAGACACGTGCCCTCCCTGCAACTGATCGGCAGCCCCACGCACGAGACGATCAGCCTCAATTCCCTGCAATCCATCGGCGTTCAGATCGCCGGACGCGTTATGGGCCTGTCGGGTGACAAGGTTCAGTTCTCCGGCTCGCTGCCAAATGTCTGCAGCCTCGCGGATCTGAAGATGAACCGCTTGCTGAAACAGATAGATGAATGGATCGAGGCGGTGGCGCCTGACGGCGTCACAGAACCGAGCTATCGCCTGCGGGAAACGCGCGTGCCGCGTGATCCGCTCCTGCAGCTTGACCTGAAAGAGGCCGGTATCGAGACGGTTATCTGGGCGACCGGGTTCAAGCCGGACTATTCCTGGCTCAACGTCCCGGTCGTCACACCGCGCGGAGAGCTTCGCCATCAAGGCGGCGTCGTCGACGCGCCCGGAATGTATGTCCTCGGCTTGCCCTTCCTGCGTCGCCGCAAGTCCAGCCTGATCGATGGCGTCGGCGATGATGCCCGCGATCTCGCTATTCACCTTTCTGCCTATCTCAACGGTGTGCTCGCAGAAGCCGCCTGATTCAACCCTCAATCGGAGACCTATCATGACCACACAAACCCACATCAAATCAGCGCTCGAACGCTCTGTTCAAGCTGTTTCGTTGAAGCCTGCTCTCGGCCAGCGCGTCTATACCAACATCGCCACGGTCGAACACGGCACGATCTGCCGGACGGTCGAAAAGGATCAGGAGATCACCGTCGATGTCGGTAAGGGCATGGGCGGACAGGATGCTGGACCGACCCCGAGCACCCTCTTGCGGACCGCCTTGAGCAGCTGCATCGCCATAGGGATCAAACTCTGGGCATCGCGCGAAGACGTGCTGATCGACAAGATCACCGTGGCGGTCGACACCGATGTAGACGCGCGGGGCATCCTCGCCGTCAGCGACGACGTCACGCCGGGCTTTGGCGCGATTTCAATCGCGATCTCGGTGGAGTCTGACGCAGAGGCGGATGCGATCGAGCGCGTGATCGAGAAATCCTTTCGATACAGCACCTTGTTGGACGTGTTCTGCAAACCGCAGGCGGTCGAAACAGCGATCACCATCAATGCCCCCATCGCGGCCTAACCCCCTTCAAAAAGGATCAAGATCATGAAAGCCAATCTTCAAAGACGCATTCAACGCTATGGCTGGGACAAGGCCGTGGACTATTATGATATCGGCTGGCGCGACAGCCTGCGCGCGGCGCAAGACAAGCTCCTGGCCATGTCGAAAGCAAAACTGGGTGAGCACGTGCTCGATATTGCTTGTGGCACTGGGCTGGTCACGTTCCCTCTGGCGGATGCCGTCGGCACGGCGGGCCGCGTCGTCGCCACGGATATCTCGCAAAAGATGATCGATCACGTGACCCAGGGCGCAAGCCAGAGAGGCTACACGCAGATTGAAGCTTTTCGGGCCGATGCGGAATCCCTGGACGTGCTGGAGGACGGCCAGTTTGATCTCATCACCTGCGCGCTCGGCTTGATGTATGTGCCCGAACCGCTCGCTGCGATGAAGCAGGTGACCCGTTTGCTCAAGCCCGGCGGACGTGCCGTCTTTGCCGTCTGGGGCGCGCGCAAGAATTGCGGCTGGGCCGATATCTTCCCGATCGTCGATGCGCGGGTCGAGACGGATGTCTGTCCGATGTTCTTCCGCCTTGGTACAGGCAGCGTCATGGCCATGGAAATGCAACAGGCTGGCTTGTCCTCTATCGAGGAGGTGCGTTTTCAGACCGATCTGCCCTACGCGACCGAACAAGCGGCCGTGGAAGCGGCTTTTGTCGGTGGTCCGGTGGCGCTCGCCTATGACCGGTTCGATGCCGACACCCGCGCGTCCGCCCATGCGGAGTATCTGGACTCGATCGAACAATTTCGGTCCCCTCACGGATATCGGATCCCGGGCGAGTTTGTGATCTGCAGCGGCGTGCGCACCTTTGCCTGAATGAGGTGACCGGCATTTGCAGCATGCGCGTGCATTTCCACGAAGCGCGTATCCTGCGATACACCGGGGGCACCGTGCAGACTCAGGCCTGGCGTTTTTTCAATGGTAACGGGATCGGTTCGGTTTCTTCCGAATGTGAGCTTCTTTTTCCGATCGTCTCTGATTAAGCCACGACCGCCCGTTAAGATTAGCATGTACGTGATAAGAAACCGAGTGACTTGGCCTCTGATAAGTGCTGATACGTCAGCAAAGGGTGTGTTGTGTGGATCAGAAAATGAAACGAACCTACTTTATTGGCGCTTTGTTGGGCGCGATGGCGCTGAATGCCTGTTCCGGACCCACTCCAGAGGTCGAAGAGACGATCAAGGAACGCCCGGCCAAACTCACGGTCGCCACGCAGGCCACGATGCAGCGGAATTTGACTTTCCCAGCTGTCATTCGGGCGGTTGAATCAGCTGATCTGACCTTTCAGATCGCTGGCGAGATCCAGGAACTGAATGTCCTGGAAGGACAAATCGTCGAACGCGGTGATGTGATCGCGCGGCTGGATAGCCGAAACAATCAGAATCAGGTTGCCCAGGCACAAGCTGAATACAACAATGCCGTGGCTGAGTTCGAACGGGCCGAGCGGCTGGCCGAACAGGACGCCATTTCCCGCAGCGTCCTGGAAACCCGCCGCACCACGCGCGATATCGCCGCGGCGGCGCTGGATAATGCCAGAAAAAGCCTCAGCGACACCGTTCTGCGCGCGCCATTCGATGGCTCGATTTCGCTGGTCTCGGCGCGGCGCTTTCAGAATGTCCAGGCCAAGGAATCTATTGCGACCATCCAGACCCAGGAGGTCGAAGCGGTGGTGAACATGCCCAGCACGATCATTGCGCGGATCCCGCAACTGATCCCGGTCGGCGTCAATGTCCGACTCGATGGCGCCCCGAACACGCCGATTCAGGCGGAGTTCCGCGAAGCCGCGGGTACCGCGGATCCAGAAACACAAACCTATGAAGTGAGTTTTTCCTTCTCTCCGCCAGAGGGGTTGCTCACATTGCCGGGGATGACGGCGACCGTAGATACCGAACTCGATTTCAGCGGCGCAACCGATATTTTTGAGCAAGGCATATCCGTGCCTTTGACGGCCATCCTTGCAGAAGGTGGCGAAACGTTCGTCTGGGTTGTGGATCCTGACAGCTACGAAATCTCCAAGCAGCGGGTCTCGCTCAGCACGGAAGGTGCCGAGACGGTCACGGTTGTCGAAGGCCTGCAGGGCGGCGAACTTGTCATCGCGGCTGGCGTGACCTTCTTCAATGAAGGGATGACCGTTCGCCCCTGGCAACCGCGCTGAGGGGGCCATCATGAACGTTGCAGAATGGTCCATTCGGAATCCGATGCTGTGCAGCATCGCGATGATTATTGCGCTCTTGGGCGGATGGCTCGCCTTCGAGAATATGGCGCGTTTTGAAGATCCGGAATTCACCATCCGGGTGGCGAAAGTGATCACGAATTATCCGGGTGCGTCGCCTGAAGAGGTGATGAATGAGGTAACCGAGCCGCTCGAAACGGCCTTGCAGCAATTGCCGGAGGTTGAATCAGTCAACTCGGTCTCCTCTGCTGGCGTATCCGATATCAACGTCGAAATTCGCTATGCCTATTCAACGACAAAGTCAGACCTGCAGGTGGTCTGGACCAAAGTTCGGAATAAGATCAAGGACGCCGAACGCGATCTGCCGCCGGGAGCCAGCACGCCCGTGGTCAATGATGATTTCGGCGACGTCTATGGCATCTACTATCTGCTGACCGGCGAAGGATACACGCCGACAGACTTGTATGAATACGCCAAGGAATTGCGCCGCGATCTGCTCTTGGTGGATGGCGTGGCGAAGGTCGGAATTGTGGGCGAGCAGGAGGAGGTCATCTATGTCGAGATCTCTCGCGAGCGCGCGGCGTCCCTCGGCGTGTCTCTGAACCAGGTCTATGACACGCTGTCTCAACAGAACACGGTGGCCAGCGCCGGAGATGTGCTGATCGGCGATGAGCGCATCGAGGTCCACCCCACCGGAGACATCAGATCCGTCGAAGCGATCCAGGCGTTGTATATTGGTGACCAGCGAACAGGCGGGGTCGCGCGGCTCGGCGACATTGCCGATGTGACGCGCGGCTATCGCGATCCGGTTCCGCTTTACCTGCGGTTTGACGGCGAACCGGCTCTCGGCATCGCCATTTCGAATCTTTCCGGTGTGAATGTCGTGAAAATGGGGGAGGCGGTCGACGCCAAGCTGGCGGAGCTGGAATCCTTGCGCCCGGGTGGAATGATCCTGCACGAGTATTATCACCAGGGCAAAGTGGTCGATGCGTCCATTGTGGCGTTCGCCTGGAATGTCATTTCAGCGCTGGCCATCGTCTTTGTGACCTTGCTCATCTTCATGGGCTTTCGATCCGGTCTGGTCATGGGGGCAACCGTGTTGCTGACCATGGCGGCGACATTGCTGATCATGTGGGTGGCAGGGATTCCCATGCACCGGATCTCGCTCGGCGCACTGGTCATTTCGCTGGGCATGCTGGTCGATAATGGGGTTGTGATTACCGATGGCATTCTGGTCGGCATTCAAAAGGGGCGCAAGAAAATCGATGTGGCCGTCGAGGTCACACGGAAGAATCTCAAACCGCTGCTGGGGGGAACTCTTGTCGGCATCATCGCTTTTGCACCCATTGGCTTCGCGCCCGGTGATACGGCTGAGTTTACCAATTCCCTGTTCTGGGTCGTCCTGATCGCCCTCGGCTTGAGCTGGGTATTGGCCTTCACGCTGACGCCGCTCTTCTGCTATTGGGCATTTCCTGAAGCGACAGGTTCGAATGCCGACAAAGACCAGCCCGAGGGGCGCTTCATGGTCTGGTACAAGAGCCTGATCCGAGCTGTGCTCAGTCAGAAAACGTTGTCTCTGATCGCAACCGTCGGTGTGTTCGCGCTCGCCATCTGGGGATTCCGTTTTGTGCAGTCGGGCTTTTTCCCAGCCTCGACCTCGCCGCAAATCGTGCTCGATTACTTCCTGCCCGAAGGGACCGATATCGAGCGAACGCGCGCCGATATGCTGTCGCTTGAAGAGTATGTCAGCGGTATAGACGGCATTGAGCACGTACAGACCACGGTTGGTGGCGGCACGCTGCGATACATGCTGACCTATGAAGTCGGTTCCAACAATCCGGCCTATGGTCAGCTCTTGATGCGCACCTCTGACTATCGCCGCAATGATGAACTGATTGCGCAAATCCAGGCCTTCGCAGACGATAACTATCCAGATGCGCAATCCAAGGTGTGGAAGTTCAGACTTGGCCCAGGCGGCGGTTCGAAAATCGAAGCAACCTTCTCCGGGCCCGATCCAGCCGTGCTTCGGGACCTCGCCGATCAGGCCAAGCGGATCATGGCCTCCGACACCAGAGCGGTTTTGATCAAGGATGACTGGCGCCGCCCGGTGCCGATTCTGCAACCCATATATTCCCAGAACAAAGGGGAGCGTGTGGGGATTTCGAGAAAGGATGTCGCCGATGCGCTGGCTGAGAATTTCAGCGGCCTGCAGCGCGGAGTTTATCGCGAAGGCGACACGCTGATCCCGATCATTTCACGCGCGCCCAAGGATGAGCGAACCGATACCTGGGATCTCGTCTCAATTCAGATCCTCAGTCCCACTACGCAGCAACCCGTCCCACTGGCGCAGGTCATTGATGATGGTGAGGTGATCTGGCGCGACGCACGGCTATTGCGGACCGATCGGGTTCTATCGATCAAGGCGCAGGCCGATCCGGCGGTTGGCGAATTGGCTGATGCCTTGTTCTCCCGCCTGCGCCCTCAGATTGAGGCGATCGAGCTGCCGCCCGGATATACTTTCAAATGGGATGGCGAATTCGGCTCCTCGAGCGAGGCGCAATCCAATCTGGCGAGTACGATCCCGCTCGGCTTGCTGGCCATGGTCCTGGTTGTGGTCGTGCTGTTCAATGCGATCCGCCAGCCTATCGTGATCTGGTCGATCGTCCCGCTCGCGCTTGTCGGCGTCGTCTTCGGGCTGTCGATTACCCAGACGCCGCTCGAGTTCATGGGCATTCTTGGTCTGCTATCGCTCTCCGGTTTGTTGATTCAGAACTCGCTTGTTCTCGTCGACTCGACGGACGAACTGATCGCTTCTGGGATGCCGCGCTTTGATGCGCTGGTGGAATCCGCTGCGAGCCGGCTGCGACCGGTGACCATGGGCGCGTTCACGACCGTGCTTGGCATTCTGCCGCTCTATTTTGACGCCTTCTTCAAATCGATGACGGTGGTCCTCGCCTTTGGTCTGTCATTCGCGACCCTGATTACGCTGCTCGTCACGCCGGTCCTTTACGCTTTGCTGTTTGGGATCCACAAAGACGAGACCGCGGCGCCGCCGCCTGCGGTTGAGCCAGACTCAGAGGAGCTCGCCCCCGCATGATCAAACACGTGCTCTTCGGACTTTCAGTGCTCGCCTTGAGCGCTTGCGCAAACATCACATTACCGGGTGACGCGGCCCGGGCGGCGCGGGCGACTCTGCCGGATGCGCCGGACGCCTGGGCTATGGCCGGTGAGCGGTTGGGGACGGTCGAAGCGGGCTGGGTCGCCAAGCTTGATGATCCGGTTCTCTCGGCGCTGGTCGAAGAAGCATTGGCGAACAATAGAAACCTGCAAGCGGCAGCCGCGAATGTTCAACGCTCGTGGGCGCTGGCTGGTCAGGCGGGCGCAGGACTTTCGCCCTCCGTCAGCTTGTCGTCCGGTGCCACGCGCAGCGGCAATATCGAAGACAGCGGTGGCGACAGTTATTCCCTGACAGGCCAGGCGAGCTGGGAACTTGACCTATGGGGGCGCATTCGCGCGGGCAACCAAGCCGCAGTGCTCAGCGCTGAAGCGGCCGAAGCGGATTATGTGTACAGCCAGTATTCTCTCGCCGCAGCGGTGGCGCGGGGGTATTTTCTTGCCATTGAAGCCGGGCGACAGGCCGAAACGGTCCAGAACACGCTCGACGCCCTGAATGAGACGGATCGTATCGTTGGCGTCCAGTTTGAGTTCGGGTTGGCGACGTCACAGGATGTTGCCCTGTCCCGCTCTGATCTGGCCCGCACGAAAGCCTCACTGATCGCCGCTCAAGGATCACAGCGCGACGCGCTGCGGTCGCTGGAAGTGCTGCTGGGGCGTTATCCGGCTGCGGATCTGGAATTGCGACGGGATCTGCCGCAGGTTCCGGCGCCGCCGCCGTCAGGTCTGCCATCGGAGATCCTGGAGCGTCGCCCCGACATTATCGCCTCCGAGCGCCGGGTTGCTGCCGCGTTCAACAGCCTCGATCAGGCCAAGGCGGCGCGGATGCCGTCAATCAGTCTGACCGGGAGCCTGGGCGGGTCCTCCGGGGATCTCACCAATCTGTTAAACCCGACCAATGTGGCCTGGCAGGCCGCCACCAGTCTGGTCGCGCCGCTGATCGATGGCGGCTTGAGAGAGTCGCAGGTGGAGCAGGCAAGCGCTGAGCAACAGCAAGCGATTGCAAGCTATGCCGACGCTGTCCTAGTCGCGTTCCAGGAAGTCGAAAGCTCACTCGATCAGAATGTCGTGCTGAAGGATCGAGCGGTGCAGCTCGAACAAGCCGCCGCGGAGGCGAACAATGCCCTTCGTATCGTCAACCTGCGCTACGAAGAGGGCGAGACCGACCTGCTCGACGTCTTGACCATCCAGCAACGCGTGCTGTCCAATGAGGGGGATGTGGTCAGTATTGAACGCGCGCAGCTGGACGAATGGGTCGCTCTGAACCTGGCACTTGGCGGCAGCTGGGACTAATTGCTTCTGGACGATGAGACGTTAAAGCCGCGGTTATCGCCGTGTCGCAACCGGAGCTTTTTTTCCTTTTGGAGCTGACTTTCACCCCGACTGTATTAAGTCCGGGGGGATGAACACCACTGGCCAAATATTCGGCATGCTGTTGCTCGCGCTGTCCACGTTTGCCTGCGCGACGGCGCCACCGGCTCCGGAACGACCGGATGCACCGGATCTCACGGATTCGTTCTCGATTTCCGACCCCGAGGCCCTGGCATCGGTCGCGATATCCGCTGACTGGTGGCAACGGTTCGAGGATTCACAATTGGTTCTGCTGGTCGAGACGGCACTTTCCGAGAACAAGGATCTGGCGCTGGCAGCGGCGAATATCGAAACGGCAAGATCGATTCAGGATCGTCAGCGCCTCAATCAATCCTTCTCGACCAGCTCGTCGGCCAGTGCTGACCTTGGTCGGGCTGCGCGAGATGGCGCGGACACAGAACTGACCGGATCAGGACAGTTAGGCGCGAGTTGGGAACTGGACGCGTTCGACCGAATCTCAGCGGCGATCGAAAGCGCGGCGTTTCAGGTTGAGCAATTGGAAGAGATCCAACGAGACGTGGCGGTGACCGTGGCGGCGGAAACGGCGCTCGCCTATGTCGACTATCGCGGCAATCAGGTCCGCCTGGACGTCGCGCGCGCGAATGCTGAATTGCAGGGCGAGAGCGTCGATTTGCTCAAAGTCCTCTTCGACAATGGACGCGCGACCCGGCTCGATCTGGAACGCGCGGAAGCGCAGTATCGAACGACCCTGGCATCCTTGCCTTTGCTCGAGTTGAATATTCTCTCTGCGCGCATCCGCATGGCGGTCCTGACGGGGCGCACGGACATGAATATGAGCGACCTGATCGGGCCTGACTCAAGTGAGCCCGCACGTATTCCCAGCCCGCCGACATCGCTCGGCATCGGCACTCCGCAGGATTTGGTGCGCCGCCGGCCGGACATTCGGGCTGCGGAAGCGGAAATTTCCCGGCGTCTGGCCCTGGGGCAGGTGGAGCGCGCGCGCCTATTCCCGACCATCACATTCAACGCCAACCTGCTCTCGCTGTTCACGGAAGATAATGCCGGTTCCGACAGTTTTGGCTTCGGCGTCGGCCCTGCCATTCGTTGGGACGGCCCGGACCTCAG
This sequence comes from Hyphomonas sp. Mor2, assembly GCF_001854405.1. GTDB lineage: Bacteria > Pseudomonadota > Alphaproteobacteria > Caulobacterales > Hyphomonadaceae > Henriciella. The sequence goes on along the minus strand of NZ_CP017718.1, from coordinate 1,765,779 downwards.
GCGTGTCGGGGCGGATATTGATATTGCCGATGCCGAAACCCGCGCAGCCTATGCTGCTTATGAACGCGCAGTCGTAGATGCCTTGGGAGAGGTCGAACTCGCGCTGGCGGCCTACACGCAGGAACGCGCCCGACGCGACAATCTCGAAGCCGCGGCTGAATCTGCGTCACGCGCGCTGGAGCTTGCACGTTTGCGATTTGACGAAGGGCTGGATGATTTCCTAGATGTAATTGATGCCCAGCGCACGCTTCTGGATGCGCAAGACCGGCTGGAGAGCAATCGCTTGTCGACAACCAGACAGGCAATTGCCACGTATAGAGTACTAGGCGGCATATGGCAGACCGATGAGATTGTGCGAGCGGTCTCGGAAAGTGAGTAGAATCAATATGGTACGCGCTCTTGTGAGTTTGGCAGTCGCGAGCTTTGTTCTCGCCATGCCTGCTGTGGCGCAACGCGGTGGCCCGGCCAGTGTGTTTGCTGAACCCGTCACCGAACGCGCGTTTTCGCGAGACATCGAAGCGCTCGGGACTTTGGAGCCGAATGAACAGGTCGACCTGTCCTTGAATGCGTCGGACCGGATCACCGCGCTGTATTTCGATGATGGCGAACGCGTGCGGGAAGGCAAGACGCTCCTGTCGCTGGCCCAGCGTGAGCAGTTGGCCCTGGTGGAATCGGCCGAGGCGGATGTCGAGGAAGCCGCAAGACAGCTGGAGCGTGTGGCGCGGCTGGCGGTCGCTGAGGCTGTGTCGCAATCCGAACTGGATAGCGCGCAACGTGATCTTGATAGCGCTGAGGCGAATCTACGCGCCCTGCAATCACGGCAAAAAGACCGGGTGCTGGTGGCCCCGTTCGACGGTGTGCTCGGATTTCGGCGGGTCAGCGTCGGCTCCTTTGTGCGCCCGGGGGACGTGGTTGCAACCCTGATCGACGATAGCGAGATGAACCTGGATTTCGACGTACCGTCCATCTTCACACGTTCGATCCAGCCTGGAACGGCGATTGTCGCGGAAACCGATGATCTGCTAGGCGCGCAATTCAGCGGCGAGATCGAAACGCTCGACAATCGCATTGACCCGATCACGCGGTCCATTCGGGCGCGCGCGAGTCTTCCCAATCCCGAGCGTCTCTTGCGGTCTGGCATGTTCATGCGTGTCACGGTCACGGCCGATCCGCGCACCAGTCTCGCCATTCCCGAATCTGCAGTGCAGCCCGTGGGACCGCGAACCTTTGTCTGGCGCGTCCTGCTGGAGAATAATGCCTGGAAGGCCCGGCGGACCGAAGTTCAGCTCGGACAGCGCGCCGACGGTTACATTGAAGTCGTGTCCGGGCTCGCGCTTGGCGATCTCGTTATCACTGAGGGGATCATTCGGATTCGGGAAGGCTCCGAAGTCAAAATGCAGGATCGCCGCATGCTCGATCCTGGCGGCCCACTGACCGGTGGAGGCCCGAGTTCGGGGGCGTCTTCGGGCAGCACGGCGAACTAGGGACGCGTCATGCTGTTATCCGATACTGCCGTAAAGCGACCGGTCTTCGCGTCTGTGATCGCGTTGATCCTGGTCATTCTCGGCGTCGTCGCATTCGATCGGCTGTCACTGCGCGAGTATCCGGATATTGATGCGCCCATCGTGACCATCGACACGCGTTATGCCGGCGCCTCAGCCAGTGTGGTCGAGACGCGGATCACACAGATCATCGAGGATCGGATCGCGGGGGTCGAAGGGATTCGTTTCATCAACTCGAGTTCGAGCGATGGTCGCTCCCGAATTTCGATTGAGTTTGGCGTCAATCAGGACATTGATGTCGCGGCGAATGATATCCGCGACCGGATATCGGGTGTGCTCGACAATCTTCCCGAGGATGCCGATCCACCCGAGGTAGAGAAAGCGGACTCCAATGATGATGTCATTATCTGGCTGAACCTGGCGGCGGAAAATCTGACGACGCCAGAAATTTCTGAATATGCCCAACGCAATCTCGTCGACCGCTTCTCTGCACTCGATGGCGTTGCGCGGGTGCGGGTCGGGGGGGCGCGTGACTACGCCCTTCGCATCTGGATCGACCGACGGGCGCTCGCGGCCCGCAATCTGACGGTGAATGACCTGGAACAGGCCTTGCGCCGCGAGAATATTGAAGCCCCGGCCGGCAGCATCGAATCCGATATGCGGTCCTATACGGTTCGCATCGATCGCGCGTTTCAGACGCCAGAAGACTTTTCCGGTCTCGTGGTTGCGGAAGGCACGGACGGATATCTGGTCCGGCTGGGCGATGTTGCCCGGGTGGAACGGGGCACGGTTGAAGATCGAAACATGTTCCGAGGCAATGGCGTGCCCATGGTCGGGCTCGGGATCATCAAGCAATCGACCGCGAACACGGTTGAGGTCGCGAGCGCAGCCAAGACCCTGGCGGACCAATTGAACAAGACCCTGCCTGAAGGCATGGAGATCGCACGCAGCTTTGACAGCTCTGTATTCATTTCAGCGTCCATTCGAGAGGTGTACACAACCCTCGCCATCGCAGTTGGTCTGGTGACGCTGGTCATTTTTCTGTTCCTCGGCAGCCTCCGCGCGACCATCATTCCGGCGATCACCGTTCCGATTTCGATCATCGCGACCTGCATCGTGCTTTACGCCCTCGGCTTTTCGATCAATTTGCTGACCCTTCTGGCCATGGTTTTGGCGATCGGCCTTGTCGTGGATGATGCGATCGTGGTGCTTGAGAATGTATCTCGCCGAATGAAGGAGCATCGTGAAACCCCGTTGGTGGCCGCGTTCAGAGGCACACGCCAGGTGGGCTTTGCGGTGATCGCGACCACGATGGTGCTGGTCGCAGTCTTTGTTCCAATCACCTTTCTGCAAGGCGATATTGGACGACTGTTCACAGAGTTCTCGCTGGCCATATCGGCGGCGGTCATTTTCTCAAGCCTTTTGGCTTTGACGCTGACGCCGATGATGGCGTCAAAACTGCTCTCTCGGCCAAGCGAACGCTGGACGATTATGACTGCGTTGCCGAAGATCGTAGATGGCGCATTCGGGCTCGTGCGCCGAGGCTATGGCTGGATACTCAACATCTTGATCCCGCGCCCTCTGCTCGTGGCGATCGCGCTCTCAGGCCTGTTTGGAGCGACGTATCACCTGTCTCAAACAGTGACCGAAGAATATGTCCCGCGAGAGGATCGCGGGGCATTCTTTGTGGCGGTGCGTGGGCCGGAAGGCGCCTCCTTCAGCTTTATGGAGCGCTATATCGATGAGATCGAGCGGCGCTTGCTACCCTACACTGAGAGCCAGGAAGGTGCGCCGCCGGAGGTGCGCCGTCTCTTGTTCCGAGCGCCTGGCTTCGGTTCATCGGCCTTCAACCAGGCCTTCATCATCGTCGTTCTCAACGATTGGAGTCAGAGACGCCACGCCGACACGATTGTCTCGGAAGTCAATCGAAAGCTTGCCGACTTACCGGGTGTCAGAGTGTTTGCGCGCATGCGGCAAGGGCTCGGCGGCGGTACCGGAAAACCGGTCCAGTTTGTGATCGGCGGGCCAACCTATGAAGCCTTGACCGAATGGCGCGAAACCTTCGTCAACGCGGTTGAGGACAGCGATCTGGGGCTGGTTGATATTGATTGGGACTATAAGGAGACACAGCCGCAATACCGCATCCAGGTCGACTATGACCGGGCCGCCGATCTCGGCGTGACCGTCGCCGATATTGGCGTCACCCTTCAGACCATGCTCGGCTCGCGACGGGTTACAACCTACATTGAGAATGGCGAAGAGTATGATGTCATTCTTGAAGGATTGCGCTCCGATCAGAACAATCCGAACGATATTGAGAATATCTATGTTCGCTCATCCAGGTCCGGCAATCTCATTCCGCTTTCGAGTCTGATCAGCGTCGAGGCGATGGCGGATAGTCCGACCCTGAACCGCTATAACCGAGTCCGCGCGATTACGGTTGAGGCCGGGCTGCTGCCTGATGCGTCGCTCGGGGAGGTACTCGACAGGATGCAGATCATCGCACGCGATGTCCTTCCGGACGAGGCAACGATCGACTTCAAGGGCCAGTCTCTGGATTTCAAAACGTCCGGCTCGTCGATCCTGTTCGTGTTTGCGATCGGCATCATCATCGTCTTCCTGGTGCTTGCGGCGCAATTTGAGAGTTACCGCCACCCGATTATCATCATGCTCTGTGTTCCGGCGACATTGGCCGGTGGCTTATGGGGGCTGTCGCTGACGGGCAATAGCCTCAACATCTATACCCAGATCGGACTCATCATGCTGGTCGGTCTGGCGGCCAAGAACGGGATCCTGATCGTCGAGTTCGCCAATCAGCTGCGCGACCAAGGCATGGAATTCCGGGTGGCTCTGAAGGATGCGGCCATGGCGCGCCTGCGACCAATCGTGATGACCGGTTTGACAACGGCGGCCGGTACCGCGCCGCTGATCCTTTCGACCGGGGCAGGCGCGGAAACGCGTGCAGCGATCGGTGTGGTGATCCTGTTTGGCGTGGTCGCCGCGGTTCTGGTCACAGTACTATTCGTCCCCACGGCCTATGCGCTGATTGCTCGAGGCTCAGGATCGCCGGGCGATGTGGCCCGCAGACTGGAGCTCGAAGCGGCGCAGGACGCGGTGCCCGCGGAATGACGATGCCCGCGCTGGCTTATTGGCCGACAGCCAGATCCGGCGCTTGTTCGCCTTCTTCAGCCGCCATCTGAGGCGCCAGGTCAAACTTAATCGTGCTGCGCTCGGAGAGCTTCGCCTTTTGGGCTTGGGCAATAGCCTGCGCGACCAGCTCGCGCGGGCTGGACCCGACCCGCAAGGACGTGCCGCCGAACGCGGCGTCGATATAACCGACCAGTTGGTCGCTGGGCTTCTTGACGATCTTGAACAGGTCCAGCTCTTCGATGATCGCATTGGCGACCTTGCCAGCGTCGGCATACGCGGCGCGCGGCAACATGATGCCGAAGAAGCTGCTGGAGAAACGTCCGCAAACCCCCTGATCACCGACCACACGGCGGGTAATGTCGGAGAAGGATTTCAGGATGAACTCGGAGATGTCCATGTTCGCGGTCTGGTTCAGGTCCTGAATGTTCTTGATGCTGGCGGCGAGGACGGTGAGGGAGTAACCATTCGCCAGCGCATCTGCTGCGTGTTCGCCGAGCAAGGCCTCGAACCGTTGCTGATTGACCAGCTCCGTCAGGTTGTCGCGCATCAGATTCTCTCTGAACGTGATGATCTTCGAGCTGAGCTGCGTGATCTCATCATGCTTGCTTTTCAAAGCCACCTGAATGCTCTGGGCGGACGCCTTGGAAGACTCGGTCTGCTCGATGATCCCGCCAATTGCGCTGGAAAGCTCCTCCTGGGAGGCATTGGCAGGCAACATGTTCTTCGCCTTGTCCATGGAAGAGACGTAATCATCCGTGTTTGAAATAATGTCGGTCACCAGCGACTGCGCATCAGCGACCTCGTCTCGAATGGCGCGGCTGATATCGTCCAGATCTTCATCCGTCTGAGCGTCCGCGGCGACGAACTGCGTGTGCAGATGTTGCATCTCGGCGAGGCTGATCCCGCCGCTCTCTTCGAGCACGGCGTCCAGGGCCGCGTTCAGCTCAGGCTGCCGTCCGGCGGCGTAACTGAACCAGACCGCATAGGAGATCGGGTCAGCGGATGTGCGGTGCTTGGAAATCAGCTTGAAAACCGTTTGAGCCGTGTCCCACGATTTCGCGTAAGCGTGTTTCGGCTTGGTTTCGGTCTCGGTCTCGGTCTTTGTATCGGCGGTGTCTGACATCTGGATGGGATCCGTATTATTCAGTCTAGATCCCAATTATACTACTTAAAGTTGAGTTACCCTTAATCCTGTTGTGTTGTTTTTATCGTATTGCGCCGGTTCTGAATGAAAGTACTTGGTTTTCGCCGAAGGCTTCGGACGTCGGCTGGTGCCTATGACTGAGCGCGAAACCGCGTGCCAGGGGCAGGCGGCGTCTCCGGCGCTCCGGCAAAGCACTGGGCTTTGGACATCCAGTCCGTGGCCACCGGCCCCGAAACGGAAAGCTGCGTGTCTGCAATATTGCGCGTCTGTGTCACCACCTGGCAGAACTCTTCTGCAGCGCCGGTGATCCGGTCGGCCCCATTGTCTTCGCCATAGGTCCAGATCGCCCCTGATGGCGCCGTCAGTTCTAGATAGGGCATAGGCCCCGGCGGAGTTTCCTTGCGCGTCTTGTAGGTCCACCCGAACGTATTGACGCCGAGCACGACGATGTTCTGGATCCGGTCCTCATTCTGCCGATCGACGCCGAGATGGTCATAGGCTTCCTGACCGTGCGCCCAGGTCTCCATGAGGCGCGCGGTGATGGACGAGCGCGCGCTCATCTCGGGACCGGCCCATTTCAGGCGCGCTTTCGGATCGGCGTCGGCGAAAAGATCCGCGGTACGATCCACGTCTGCATTCCATTGCTCCAGCAGGTCGCGTCCGCTCAGGCCATTGAAATGGGCGCGTTCAAATCCGCGCATACCGCCATCATGCGCAAAGAGTGCGTTCAGACGCCGGGACAGTTCAGCTTCATCCGTCAGTTGCAACCCGGCCATCTGGTTCCAGAAGAAAAGATGCTGCAGTACGGCGTTGATCGTCCAGTCCTTGAACTGGGTCGGCTGGTCGAAAGCCTCCGTATCGGCGCCGTCGAGGAGCCCGTAGAGCGCCTTGCTCTCGGCACGAAAGTCTTCAGCCTGTTGCATGCAGCGTCTCCTCAGTTCATATCCATGGTCTGCATCAGGCGCTCATACGCGGTCAAATAGTCTTCCTTGAATTGCTGGACGACTTGCCCTGCGGACATGGACTGGTTCATCAGGCCAACGCCTTGGCCAACCCAATAGGTGGCCAGTTCCTTGGCCCCTTCATGGCCGCCCTGGCTCAGCTTGTCGATATGCGACAGGGCCGGCTCGGAGATCAGAGACTGCAGGGGCATTGGCAAAGGTGTTGGCGCGTCCTCTGCCTCCCAGGCATCTGTCCAGGGCGAGCGCAATTGCCGCGAATGCTTGCCGGTCCGCGACCGCGACCGCACGGTGTCGCGCGAAGAGGCTTCCAGCATCTTGTCTTTGACGATCGGATTGGTCTCAGCTTCGCTGGTCGTCAGCCAGACAGATCCGCACCAGGCGCCAGCGGCCCCCATGGCCATGGAGGCGGCCATCTGCTCGCCCGTGGTAATCCCTCCGGCTGCGAGAATGGGGGTGGTCTCGCCCATATCGCGCACGGCGCGGGCGACTTCCGGGATCAGCACCATGGTCGAGACGTCGCCGCAATGTCCGCCCGCTTCTCCGCCCGCGACGATCAGCACGTCGACCCCGGCATTGACCTGATTGACCGCATGTTCCTTCGCGCCGACCAGGGCACCCGTGGCGACGCCATGCTTGGCGGCCATTTCCAGCATGGACTTGGGGGGCACGCCGAGGGCGTTGACGATCAGCTTGATTGGATACTGAAACGCAACTTCCATCGAGGAGGCGGCGCCATCGTCGCCAAGGTTGCGGGCAAAGTTGAGTGAGTTGCTGCGCTGGGTTTCGAGATCCACCTCGTCAATCCCGTGATCGCGCATGATGCCTGCGGCAAACTTCTTGTGCTCCTCCGGCACGGCGTTGAGGAGGCGATCGCCATCGAAGCCCTCGGATTTACCTTCAAACTTGTTCGGTACGATCAGGTCGACGCCGAAGGGTTTGCCATCGATGTTTGCCACGATCCAATCGAGCTCTTCCTTCAGGCGGTCTGGCGGCAGGTTCACCGCGCCGAACACGCCCATGCCGCCGGCTTTCGAGACCGCGACAACCACGTCCCGGCAATGCGTGAAGGCGAGCAGTGGAAACTCAATGTCGAGCATTTCGCGAATCGGCGATTTCATCATGGTCTATTCTCCGTCATCTGGCGTGATTTCGAGGATCAGATCCCCGGAAGCGAGCTGCGCGCCCGCTTCGGCCCGAACCTCTTTTACTGTTCCGCTGACTTCAGCGTGTAACTGATGCTGCATTTTCATCGCCTCCAGCACAGCAACGCGGTCGCCCGCTTCGACCTGATCGCCAGCTTTGACAAACACATCGATCAGCATGCCGTGCATATTGGCGACAATCCGACCGCCGCCGCCAGCGTCTTCGGTCGTGCTGAGGCGTGCAGAGCTGTCGGACAGGTGCCAGGTCATTGAATCGCGGCGAAGGAACACTTCGCCATTGCCATGCGCCATCCATGCATAGTCCAGCGGTTCGCCATCAATCAGCAGACTGACATGATGCTCGGTCAAGGCTTCGACCGCAACCAAGATCGCTTTTTCGCCAAGGCCCGACACTTCGAACTGGTCTTTTGCGACGGCCCGGGTCAGGACCGTTTCTTCCCCGAAGACTGCGGTTGCCGGACGCGGCAGGGAACTCGACCATTCGATCAACTCAGCGGGGACGTTCAGGGATTGCGCCATCGCTGCATCCCGCGCCGAACGATAAAGCAGAACAGCCGCAGCCGCTTTGTCCTTAGCGGTAATCTCAGGATCAGAAAAGCCTTCGCCGTCGAAATTTTCGGCAATGAATGCCGTTGTCGCCTGCCCCTCAGCGAAAGCCGGTTTGGCAATCGCTTCGGCGAGGAAAGTCTGATTGGTCTGCACCCCGAACAGGGTGGTCTTGTTCAAAGCGTTGGACAGGCGATGCAGCGCCTCCGCCCGGGTCTCGCCCCAGGCCATGATCTTGGCGACCATGGCATCATAGAAAGGCGATACCGCGCCACCCGTTGCAATCCCGTCATCGCAGCGCACGCCTTCGCCGTCCGGACGTTGCCAGAGCAGGATCGGGCCCGTGGCGGGTTGAAAATCCTCGGCCGGATCTTCGGCATAGAGCCGCGCCTCGATCGCGTGCCCACGCAATTCTACCTCAGCCTGAGAAACGCCCAAAGGCTCTCCCTGAGCGACTTTCAGCTGCAGGGCGACCAGATCCAGTCCTGTCACCAGCTCGGTGACGGGGTGTTCGACCTGCAAACGCGTATTCATTTCGAGGAAGTAGAAATTCCCATCCTTGTCGAGCAGGAACTCGACCGTGCCTGCGCCGCGATAGTCAACCGCTTCAGCAGCTGCGACGGCGGCGGCGCCCATTCGAGCCCGCAAGTCCGGAGTCATGACCGGGCAGGGGGATTCCTCGAGCACTTTCTGATGTCGTCTTTGTACGGAGCAATCGCGCTCACCAAGATGGATCGTATGGCCGTGCGCATCCGCGAACACCTGGATCTCGACATGCCGCGGTTCGACGATTGCCTTTTCCAGGATCAGGTCGCCGGAGCCAAACGCGTTTTCAGCCTCCGACCGGGCGAGTTTGAGGGCTTCCGGCAAATCCTTGGCGGTCTCGACCAAACGCATGCCGCGCCCGCCGCCACCGGCAGATGCCTTGACCATGACCGGGAAGCCGATCTCCTTGGCCGCGGCAGTAAAGTTCTTCTGGCTCTGATCTTCATCCTCATAGCCCGGAATGCAGGGGACCTTCGCCTTGATCATCATGCGCTTGGCCCGGGCCTTGTCGCCCATGGCATCAATCGCCTTGGCGGGCGGGCCGACAAAGATAAGTCCGGCTTTCTCAACCCGTTTGGCGAAGGCGGCATTCTCGGACAGAAATCCATAGCCGGGGTGAATGGCATCCGCGCCAGAAACCTGAGCGGCGTCCAATACCGCGTCGGCGTTCAGATAGCTGTCCGAGACTGGAGCTGGCCCGATATGGATGGCCGCATCTGCGAATGTCACATGCGGACTGTTCTGGTCGGCATCGGAATAGACAGCGACCGTGCGTATGCCCATGGCCTTGGCCGTGCGCATAACGCGAAGGGCGATTTCGCCGCGATTGGCGATGAGGAGCGTGTTGATCCGGTTCATCCTCAAGCGCCCTCCGCCCATTTTGGTTTGCGCTTCTCAGCAAAGGAGGCGAGGCCTTCCTTGCCCTCGTCGCTGATGATGCGTCCGGCAAAATTGTCCGCCGCAGCCGCCACGCGCTCGTCCGGAGAGAGCGTGGGCAATTGCAGGATCAGGCTCTTGATGTCGGCGACCGCACCGGGGGCACAGTTCAGGACTTGTTTGCGGATCTTCGCTTCGGCGGCCTCCAGGCCTTCGGCACCTGTCACGCACTCATCCGCGAGGCCAAGGCGTGCCGCTTCCTCGCCCTTGAAGCGCGCCGCTGTCAGCATCAGGCGCCGCCCGGTCGCGTAGCCAACCTTTTGCAGCACATAGGGTGAGATCTGGGCTGGCGTCAGACCGATGGCCGTCTCGGTGAAGGCAAACCGCGCCTCTTTCTCGACAATCATCACGTCGGCGCAGCAGGCCATGCCCAGGCCACCCGCCATGGCCGCGCCTTCGACAAGCGCGACGACGACTTGTGGCATCGTATTGACCATCTCGAACATAGCTGCCCCGCCCTTGGACATCTCGGCAATATCTGCACGTGTCGATTTGCCTGTGCCGCTGCCCATGCTCTTGAAGGATTTCAGATCGCCGCCCGCGCAGAAAATGCCGCCCCGTCCGCGCAGAGTGATGCCGCGTACGCTGCGATCATCAAGAACCGCTTCGAGCGTCGCCATCAGGTCGGTCGTCAGCTCCGTCGTCAGCGCGTTGCGTGTGTCTGGCTGATTGAACCAGAGGGTCAGCCAGCCAGCCTCCAGGTCGAGTTCAATTGCTGTGGTGTCGGGTAGTTTGGTCATGACCGCCTCACATCCGGGCGATGCCGAACGAGTTCGTTCGCACATCGCGGTTTCTTGCTTCCCAGACCGTACTGAGCAAGAAGCCCAGCGCCTTGCGTGTGTCGCGCGGATCAATCATGCCATCATCGAGATTGTGACCGGACGTGTAGAAGCTGGACGCCTGGCCATCAAAGATCTCAGTCAGCACGGCGTCCTGTTTCTTCAGCGCGGCCTCATCCGGTTCCTGGCCCAGCGCCTTGGCCCGCCCCTCAGCGACGATGCGCATCACGGTCGCGGCTTGCTCGCCGCCCATCACGCCGGTGGAGGCGTTCGGCCAGATATAGAGAAAGTCCGGCTCGAAGCCGCGGCCACACATGCCGTAATTTCCGGCGCCATAGCTCGCACCAATCTGGAACGTGAGGCGCGGCACTTCGATATTGGTCACCGCCTGGATCATCTTCGAGCCATGCTTGATCATGCCGCCTTGCTCATATTGGGTGCCAACCATGTAACCGGTCGTATTGGACAGGAAGACGACCGGAAGATCCGATTGATCCATGAGTTGCAGGAATTGCGCGGTCTTGGTCGCGCCATCCGGATCGATCGGACCATTATTGCCGACGATGCCGAACCCGAACCCCATGACCTCGGCCTGGCCGCAGACGGTCGAGGCGCCATAACCGGGCTTGAATTCGAGAAACTCAGAGCCATCGACGACGCGCGCGATAACTTCGCGAACATCGTAGGGAATGCGATAGTCGACCGGAACGACGCCGGCAATTTCGCCCGGGTCGTAGACAGGGGGTCGCGCGGCAACGGTGGGCACAGGCGGGCACCGCCGGTTCCACTGCAGGCGATTGACGACTTCGCGCGCCAGGATCATCGCGTCGCTGTCATTCTCAGCGAGATATTCAATCAGGCCAGAAACTGTGGCGTGCATCTCTGCGCCGCCAAGTTCGGAGTCCGTTGCGATCTCGCCCGTCGCGGCCTTGAGAAGAGGTGGCCCGGCAAGGAAGGCTTTGCCGTTCTTCTTCACGCCGACCACATAGTCGCTCATGCCAGGCATATAGGCCCCGCCGGCTGTGGAGGATCCGTGCAAGACCGTGATCACGGGAATGCCCGCTTTTGACAATTTGGCCTGTCCGGAGAACAGGCCGCCGCCGCTGACAAATCCTTCCACCGTGTAGTTGTAGAGATCTGCGCCACCGCTTTCGACAAGGTGGACGAAGGGCAGTTTTTGTTCCAGCGCGATCCGCTCGGCGCGCTGGATCTTGTACCCGGTGGCAGTGGTCAGTGTGCCGCCCTTGATGCCGCTATCGTCGACAAGAACGATGCAGCGGACGCCGCGAATAAAGCCGATGCCGCAAAGCATGGTCGAGCCCGGGATCGATTTGGCTTCATCCTTGGTGTCAGCGAGGTAGCCGCTAATATTGCCGATTGAGAGCCACGGCATGCCGGGATCGATCAATCTGGACAAACGCTCGCGAGGGGTGAGCTGTCCGCGCTGCTCAAACCGGGGTTTTCGCTTCTCGGAGATCAATCCGGCGCGGGCATTGAGCTCTTCCATCCGCTCGATCAGTGCCAGCATATCGCGTCGATTGTTCTGAAAGGCTTCCGACGAAGTTGAGATACGCGATTGTATGACCGTCATGTCAGCATCTCCACGAGCTTGGCTGGGACCGGGATCGGCGTTTCCAGCAGAATCTGTCCATAGGCTTTGCCTTGCGGATCATTGCGCAAACTGGCCATGCCACCGCCGCCCAGCACTTTGTGCATCAAGATGTTCATCGCGCCGGTGCCGGGCAGGTAGAAGCGATCCACACGGCCTTCGAGGAAATGCGAAAAGCGGCTCTCGATTTCCGGTTCAGTGAGCGCCGCCCATATCCATGGGGCATAGCTGGCATCGCGGGGCAACAAGCCAATATTGGCTTTGTTGCCTTTGTCGCCAGAGCGCGCATAGGCGAGCCGATACAAGGGGACTGAACGGGTCGCCTCTTCCGATGGCGCAGGCGGGGTCGGGCGCAAGGGCGTTTCGACAGGCGTCCCCGCGTCCATGGTGACGTGGATTTCCTTGCCGCCGACATGCACGACAGGCGCGACCTCTGTGCGCGGCAATAGGAATGAGAAAAGGCGCACGACCGGGGAGGGTTTGGCTCGGTTCCCGGCAAACATGGTCAGGCCGGGCGGTGTCGCCAGGGCGAGGCCGACAGCTTCTTTCAGGACCAGTCCCGCGCCGCGGGGATCGTCATGCTTGACCGCGAGCTTCAGAGTCACATCCATGGCGTGCGGGTTCCGGGCCTCCTCACCGAACGCGCTGCCATCACCGACCGTCTCGATCAGAGTCTCGGTAAAGTCGGGCGCGTTCATCCGCTGCAGTTTCTTGCGGCATCGACGCAAAGTCAGCTCGGCAAATGTATTCGCCTTGTTGACCGCGTCGCGACCGATGAAAAAGAAGGTTGAACCGGCGCGCCAGCCATCGGCATAGGTGACGCTGACTTTCAGCGTATCCGGCGCCGGGCGACCCTTCGTGCCTTTGATCGCAACCCGGTCCGGTCCGGCTTGTTCCAGCGTCACCTCGGAGAAGTCGCAGACGACGTCCGGCAAAATATAGGCTTGTGGATCACCGATTTCATAGAGCATCTGCTCACCAACCGTTGCGGGTGTGACCGTGCCGCCGGTGTCATCCGGCTTGGTGATGGTGCAGGCCCCGTCTGCACTTATCTCTGCAATCGGATAGCCGACCGTATCGAGCGTGTCGGCCACCGTGTGCCAGTCAGTGAAGTTTCCGCCGGTGGCTTGGGGGCCGCATTCGATGATGTGTCCCGCCAGGCTGCCGGTGGCGAGCTTGTCCCAATCGTCCAGCGACCAGTCAAAGGCGTGCAGGCAAGCGCCCAGCGTCACGGCACTGTCCACACCGCGCCCGGTCACGATGATGTCTGCACCTCGCCGCAAGGCCTCAGCGACGGGCGCTGCGCCGAGATAGGCGTTGATCGACGCCACCTTGTCGGCGGCGGGGAAGGGCTCTGCAGAGAACATGTCGGCATAGCTTTCGCCGGCAAACTCAGTGGCGCGAGACACCAGGTCATCTCCGGTGACCACAGCGACTTTCAAATCGAGCCCTGCCTCGGCGATCAAAGCTTCAATTGCGGCGGCGCAGGCCGTCGGGTTCATACCGCCTGCGTTCGAGATAATCTTGACCTTTTGACGCGCGATCTCTGCCAGGTTGGGCTTCAGCGCGGCCGTCACAAAGTCTGTCGCATAGCCTCTTTCAGGATCGCTCGCGCGGGCGCGCGCCATGATCGAAAGGGTAATCTCGGCCAGATAATCGAACACGATATAATCGAGATTTCCGGCGGCGAGAAATTGCGGCAGGGCCATATCTGACTCGCCCCAGAAGCCGCTTGCTCCGCCAATCCGGATCGTCTTTTCGACGCTCACGCGCATTCCCTCCATCTTGCCTCGCCGGCGTTCGCGGCCAGTGTTCGCGGCCTGTGTATTGCCGTCTAGATTCTTATTGAATGAGTAACGCTCATAATATATAAGTCAACCTCAGTTAGGGTTGGTTTGCCCGGCGTCATAAGCTCGAAGCGAAGTCGCATTGGAGGCTTCCCGCGCGGACAGATGAGAGGCATCGGACCGTCCCAAAGACAAAGGATTAGGCCATGCCAGCGCCACAAGACTCCCTTACGCGGCGACAGAAAGTCGAAGAACGCGAGCGCACGATTCTTGCGGCCGCGCGGGAGGCTTTTCTGGAGCTCGGCTATGAGGGCGCGCGTATGGCCGACATTGCCAGCCGGGCCGGGATCGCGGAAGGCACGATCTATCTTTACTACAAGACCAAGAACGAGCTGATGCATGCCTTCGTGGCGGACTTCTGGGATGATCTCACCCGCAGCGCGCGCCTGGCTGTGTCAGAGACGAGCGACACGTTCGAAGCCTTACGCCAATTGGCCACCTTCCATCTGAGCTCGCTGATCGAGCGCTTCGATGTCGTCGTTCTGACCCAATCGGCGCATGTCCAAAGTCAGGATCTGCAGGACAATCGCGCGTTCATGCGCGTTTATGTCTCTGTGTTCGATAGTATCTGGCGCCGGGGCATCGATCGCGGCGATGTTCGCGATGATGTTGAGTTCTGGCTGGTGCGCGATCTGTTTTTCGGGCCATTGGAATATTCGGCGCGCACCATTCGGCTGCATCCTGAGCGCCGCCTCGAGGACGCCGTCGATCAATTGATCGATGTGCTGAAAGCGACCCATGGCAAGGCGCGGAACCAGGTTGCGCCGCAACACAATGAAGTTGCGCTGCTCGAGCGATTGGAGCGGGCGGTCGAGAAGCTGGAGCGCCAGTGAGCGTCTTCTGTTGATCCTGAAGCAAGACGTATTTGACCAATCCCTGCGAGCGCCTCATTGTTCGCGGGCAAATCATTCATCTCTCGAAAGAACACCGAAATGCTCGCAGCGCTACGTGCCTGGATCGATCGATTGCCGTTCGGACATTCACTCATATTGCCCATCTGGGATGCCATCTACCGGCTGTCGCAACCCGATGTCCGGATCATTACCGGCGGGATAGCGTTCTACGCTCTGTTTTCGATTTTTCCGCTCATTTATCTGACGACGACGCTGGTCTTCGCACTGTTGCCCAGTGAGCTGTCGGGCCAGTTGGCCGAGGCGATCAATCGCATCATGGCGTCAAATGTGGTTCCTCTGACAGCCACGGACATGAATGAGGTCGCAGCGTTGGCGCCAAAAAATATCACGCTGACGGTGGGCGGTGCTCTGGTGCTGGTCGTCTGGGCCGCGATGTCCGGCACAAAAGCCATGATTAGCGGCATTCGCATGATCGCGGTATCGACGCGACCCTCCGGGATCCTGCGCTATCAGGGGATTGCCTTCGTGCTTGCGACCAGTCTGATTCTGGTGGTCTGGGCGCTCGGCGCGTCGCAAATTGTGCTGACGATTGTGCGCAATCAGGAAGGCGGTGTGGCAACCGAGTTTGCGGCCGAGATTGCCAGCATTGCCGGAACCATCTGGCTGACAAAATGGGTCGCGGTTTTTGCAGTTTTCTATCTCATTCTGGCGGTGTCGCTGAACGGGCGCGTGTCAAAGGGATGGCCGATGATTGGGGGCGCGGCCGCCAGCGCGATCGCGTGGCTGACCGTCACTTATCTGTTCCAGCTTTACTTGAAATACTCCGTGCTTGGCACCCTGTATGGCGCCCTGGCATCGGTCATTGTCGGCTTCATCTGGCTCGCCATGTCGGTCAACACATTGCTCCTCGGCGCGGCCCTGGCGACTCAATGGGATGCCGCGGCACGCCTGAAGCGTGGACCCTTGCGCTTCTCGGACGATCCCGACGCTCAGGTCCATTAGGGGCAGAACCAGTACGCGCTGATTTCGACGAAGCTGAAACGCCGCCGCAGCGTTGACTGCGACGGCGTTGCATCAGGAGTGGGATTTGCGGATCGCGTATTCGACTATTTGCCTTCGAATGTCGGGGCCCGTTTTTCCAGGATGGCGTTGACGCCTTCCATGTGGTCTTCGGTAAAGTGCATCATGGATTGCGACGCCGCAGACAGTTCCATGATCGTGTCATAGTTGGAGGTTGTGCCATGGCGCAAAAGCGTCTTGGCGAGACGCAGGCTTTGCGGCGGTTGCTGAGCCATACGCGTCGCCAATTCCATGGCGGCATCCATGAGCGCCTCACCGGGTACGGCGCGGGATATCAGACCCCACTCTGCGGCTGTAGCGGAATCAATGACGTCGCCCGTGAAGAGCAATTCGGCAGCGCGGCTGGCCCCGATAATGCGCGGCAGCAGCCAGGCACCGCCATCGCCTGGGATCAGGCCCAGCTTCAGGAAGGTGACGCCAAACTTCGCCTTGTCAGACGCAATTCGAACATCCGCCATGCAGGCGACATCGCACCCCAATCCGATCGCGGCGCCATTCACGGCGGCGATCAAAGGAACTTCCAGATTGTAGAGCGAATTCACAATGCGATGGATATTTCGGCGATATCCTTCTCGGACCTGGTAAGGGGAGCCTGCGAACGACCCGGCGCGATCGCGCATGGCTTTGACATCCCCTCCCGCGGAGAAAGCGCGGCCGGCGCCGGTTAGAACTGCGCAGCGAATGCTCGGATCATCTTCAATCTCTGTGCAAGCCGCGGCCACGTCGGCGCCATCACCGTCCTGGCCGAGGGCGTTCATCATATCGGGCCGGTTCAGCGTCAAAATCGCGATCGAGCCCTGCTTTTCGAGGGTAATTACAGACATTCAAACTCTCCAGTTCGGGGCAAAACAGGCGCAATTTCGCGCTTTCATCGTTCTTATAGGCGCTGACCCGATCTTTGAAGTCTCGGTGGCACGGCGATATGCCGATTCTGTCACCGAGGCTCAATCCGTCTCGATCTGTGCCCGCACATATTCACCGATTGCGAGGGCCGCGGTCAGTCCGGGGGATTCGATGCCGAACAGGTTGACGATCCCGGATTTCGCCGCCGTCGTGTGGCGCGCTATGGAGAAATCCTGGAAGCCTGCACCGGGTCCCGCCAGTTTGGGACGAATGCCTGTATAGCCAGGCGTCAGGTCTCGGTCGGCAATGCCAGGCCAGTATCTCGCGATCGCGTCGCGGAATGGGTCTTCGCGATCCTCGGGAAAGGTGTAGTCGAGCGCAGGCACCCATTCGACATCCGGCCCGAACCGGCATTGGCCGCCAAGGTCCAGGGTCGCGTGGATGCCGAGGCCGCCATCAACCGGTGCCGGATAGATCAAGCGCTCAAAGGGCGAGCGCCCGGTGAGCGAGAAGTAGCACCCCCTGGCGAGATGCAGGTCCGGCACGGTCTCGGCCGACGGGTGGTTCACCGAGCCCGCCAGGGTCTGCGCGTCAAATCCTGCGGCATTGATCACCCAGCGCGCCGAAAGATCATACGCCTCGTCGCCGATGACGCGGACCGTCAGCAGGTCCGCCTCGGCCCGTATTGCCTCCGCGCTGGAGCCAAACGCGATGACGCCGCCATGGGTCTCGAGAATGCCCTGCAGCGCGAGCATCAGCGCATGACTGTCGACAATGCCCGTCGAGGGAGAGAACAGACCGCTGGTGACGTTGAGCTCTGGTTCATGCTCCTGAATGCGCACCTGGTCCCAGGTTTCCAGATCCTGAACCCCGGAGGCGCTGGCATTCTTTTGCAGCCAAGCCAGCTTGGCCGCCTCATCCTCACGCGTTGCGACGATGAGCTTCCCGCACTGTGCATGGTCGACCTTGAAAGTGTCACAAAACGCATAGAGCAGGTGTTTCCCGCGCACGCAGAGCTCGGCTTTCAGTGATCCGGGTTGATAATAGATCCCGCCATGGATGACTTCGGAATTGCGCGAGCTGGTCTGCGTGCCAATCGCAAGTTCGCGTTCCAGCACAATGACTTCGCGGCCGGACGCCGCGAGCTCAGCCGCGATGGCGAGCCCGACCACACCCGCGCCAATTACAACGACTTCCGTATCAGGCGTCATGCTGTTTCAGCAACTTTCATCAAGCGACTCCCCACTCAGATCACAAGTCGATGATTTGCGCGGCGCTGTAAACCGCCTGGGCGGCTGGACAATTTTAAAAAACGCTATTATAGTAAAAGTCACTAAGCAAATACTATGTGTATGGAGGAGACGCTTATGCCCCACTTCAGCAGCCATCAGAATGGACGCACAATTCACGATGCCGACAGCCATATCATTGAGTATCCCGGTTGGTTGGAGAGCTACTCAAGTGAGTATGTACGGGAGAATCTGGACCCGGGATTGATCCCACTCGATATGCCGGAACTGGTTGCTGTGTATGAGCGTGCACGCGATCGCCTTGCAGGGAACGACCCGGAAACGACGGCGGCCCTGGAAGCACAGCTGTTCAGTCACAAGGAAAAGTACTCTCAGTGGACCGCCTACGGAGCCCTCGACAAGCAGGAACGCAGCAAGTCGCTCGATATTGCCGGGATCAGCAAACAATTGGTCTTTCCGAGCATTGCGATGTCCCGCTTCGCGCGCTCCAAAGACCTGAAAGTTGTCTATGGCGGAAGTGAAGCGCTTAACCGGGCTATGGTCGACTTCTGTTCGGATGATGCGCGTCTCATGCCGGTTGGTTATGTGTCGATGCGCGAACCTGAAGAGGCGCAGAAATCCCTCAAGCAGGCGATCGACATGGGAATCAAGACCGTCTGGATCCACAGTGACGCGGTTCGCGGCCGCGCCCCGTCTCATGTCGATTATGATCCGCTATGGGCGATGATGGAAGAAGCCAATGTTCCGATTACGCTGCACATTGGATCCGGCGTGAACATGCCTCCGGACTACATGAATACCGGATTGGAGCGCCTCCTGACCCCAAGCCTGACCAATATTGAAACGACGCGCGCCAAGGACGTTCCGGTGTTGCACCATTCTACCGAGCGGTGGCTGACCTGCATGATCTATGACGGTGTACTTGAACGGTTCCCGAAGCTGAAGATCGGTCTGATCGAACTGGGCGCGAACTGGTTGCCGGCCTGCATGTACAATATGGACATGGGCGTGAGAGAGCTGGGCAAGCGAGATGTCGCCCTGCAACAATTGTCGCTGAAGCCGTCTGAGTACGTCCAAAGACAAGTTCGCGCGACGCCTTTCCATATGGAGGATACCGGGTGGATCTTGCGCAATGTGGGCAAGGATATTCTGATGTTCAACACCGATTATCCGCACCCTGAAGGCGGCTCGGATCCTTTCGGAGATTTTGAGCGTAGTCTGGATGCGGTCGACGCGACCCCTGACGAGCTCGACCATTTCTACAGCAAGAATTTCGAGGATTATCTCGGGCTCAGCTAAGGGCCCTTGGTGAAGCTTCCGGGCGCGTGATGTCATGAGTCAGCTTGTCTTCACAGGATTTCGCGGCCTTCGATTGACGGCACAGACCTACGGTCATGTAGATCATCCGGCGGTGATTTTGCTGCCGGGGATCACTCAGACGCGTCACGTCTGGCATGATGCGGCGCGCGCCCTGGCTGGGGCAGGGCGGTATGTCATCTGTCTCGACCTGCGCGGACATGGTGACAGCGAGAGACCTGGTGATGGGAACTATACGCTGGATGCATTCGTGGCGGACCTGATCGCGGTCCTCGCGCAACTGTCCTCCCGCCCCGCGATTGTCGGGTCGACATTCGGAGGATGGATTGCGCTCACCGCACTTGGGGAAGCCAGCAGTCCGCTTGCGAGCGGTCTGGTCCTGACCAATCCATTCCGTGATCTGAGCGAACTGGAAGCCACGGCGATCGATCGCGAAACGCGGGCCGAGATTGCTCAAAATGTCGAGAAAGGCGGCTTCGACGAGGCAATTTATGAGGGCGGTTTCGATTTCACCGAGCTCGAGTCTCGAATGAAGCGAGCGGCGCAGACTCTGGATACGCCCTTCTTGATCGTCCGTGGTGAAGATAACCAATTGAGTTCCAATGAGGCGGCGACGTCGCTCGCGAACCTTGTCTCAGATGCCGAGCTGGTGACGATGCCAGGTGGAGGACATTATCTGGCGTTCGAAAAGAGCGATGAGTTCAATGCGGTGCTCCTTGCCTTTCTCGAGCGCAAAGTGCCTCGCGATCCTCCGGAATATGAGTCGGGGTCCGATGTCAGAACCCTGCGCGACGCGATGGGATGTTTTGCGTCCGGGATTACTATTGTGACGACCAAGACAGACACAGGAGATCCGGTCGGGCTGACCGCGAATTCCTTCACGTCGGTGTCGCTGGATCCACCGCTGGTTCTGGTTTGCTTGGCAAAGACGATCAGAAGCTTGCCCGCCTTCAAGTCCAACTCTGCGTTTGCCGTAAACATTCTTCATACGGGACAGCAACCCTTGTCCAACCTGTTCGCTTCCAAGGGGCAGGATCGATTTGGCGGGCTTGATTGGGAGACCTGGTCAAAGGATGTCCCGATACTCCCGAGCGCGCTGGCTTGTTTCGAGTGCAACCGGGTGAACCAGATCGAACAGGGCGATCACATCATTCTGATCGGCGAGGTTGTGCGCGCGCGATATGAGAAGCGCAAAGACCCATTGCTGTATTTTGGCGGGCAGTATCGACGCCTGCATTTCGGCTGAACAGCTGTAGCGCGAAACTTGCATATTTACCGGATCATGGGACTAAAGACAGTTCGAATGGGAAATATGCTCCGTGTCAAAACTGCAAGCCAAGAAAACCCGCACTCGCCTGGCGCCGGACGTCCGCCGCGCACAGCTTCTCGACTGTGCCAAAGTCATTATCGAACAGGAAGGCCTGACGAGCCTTACCATGGAGCTGGTGGCGGAGCGGGCTGAGGTCAGCAACCCTCTGATCTACAAGTATTTTGGTTCGCGCCTGGCTTTGCTTCAGGAGCTCTATCGACGGGAGTTGAAGCGATATCACCGCCAGGTGCAGGAACAGAGCGAGCAGACCGAGACACTGGAAGATGTTATCCGGCTGGCCGTGACCCTGAATTTCAAGGAACATGCACAGGGCAATATTCTCGAGATTCTGCGCAGTCAGGTCGATGTGCGTGCGCCATCCGCAAATGCCGAGGCCCGGGCGCAACGCAATAGCGGCCGGGTTCTTCGGGAAGCCCTGCTGTCTTCATATGACATTTCAGAACGGGATGCCTTGCGCATCATCATTCTTGCCTCTGGCGCTTCGCAGACGGCCGCCCGGGAATTCAAGCGATTTGGCGGCTCACGCGATGACGCCATTGAACGGACGATCGCCTTCATTTTTGGCGGGATCCACGCCCTGGTCGGAACCGCGAAATAGGTTACCGATCCAATACTCTGGTGGATTGGGCCAAGCCTTCTCCGATCATTTCGCGCAAGCAGAACACGTTCCCATCAATGTCCTTGCAATAGACCGCTCGATGGGTGCCGAACTCGACTGGGTCGCTCAGAACGTGTGCGCCCTCGACGCGATTCAAGTGCGCACAAGCACGCTCGATGTCAGTGACTTCAAGAACAAAACTGTAGCCGAGGGAGCGCGGGTGTCGCTGATCTGTCATGGGTGCAGATTGCGGGCTTTTGTATTGCCAGAGTTCAAGCACTTTCGATTTGTCGTTCAACTGGAACCATCCGCCAAGAATATGGGCGTCCTCCAGGCCCGCGATGGCATCGGCGCGCTTGTTCCCTTTGATCTCGGCCTGTCGCGAAGGTGCGATCCCGAACAGGTCCGCATAGAAGCGCATCAGCCGGTCGAGATCATGCGAGACCAAGGCGATCTGGGACAACCACATTTTTTCGCCGTTCAGGACGGGTGAATTGAAGTATCCCATACGCTCCAGCACCGCCGGGTCGAGCTGCTCCATTTCCAGCATATTGCCTTCCGGGTCATGCGCATAAGCGTAGGTGACGCCATACCCGCCAAGGTCGACAGGCTCGTCTCCGGTCGAAAGTATGGCGGCGCCGGCATGAACGAACTTGTCGTAACCCGAATGAGAGGACGGGGTTTGATAACAGGTATGGGTCATGCCTGGCCCTTGAACGGGCATTCGGGATGTTGAACGACCTATGTTTTCCTCAAACTCGACCAACTCGAGTCGCATGTTAGGCGCTTGCAAGATGGCGCACCGAAGCGACGTGTTTTCGGCGCAGTAGAGCTGGTCTGCGGCGGGGTTATCCGTCACGCGTTCCGTAGATATCAGACGGAAGTCGGTTGCGCGCTGATAGAAAGCGAGCATCGCGTCGAGGTCCGATACGGACAAGATAATGGCATTGCTGCCTAGAAACCCGTGAGGGGAGTCCGAGATTGTCGCTCTCGGATCCAATTCAAGCTGTGTTTCCTTTGATGCACTGGGCTTCGCCATGGTGTTCTGATCAATCTGTTGGGACCGCAGAACGGCTCGGTTTGCCATCAACATATGCATCTGGTTCGAGGATGTCGCATCGGCGGATGAGGTCGCCTTCGATCTGATAGGCATGACCAACCAGGCCATCAAAAAACACTTCACCTTCGGGGGTCCGAAGGACTTCCCGGACCTGGCTGAACACGCCGCCCGGGATGGCAAACACCTGTTGCGGGGTGAGTTCAATCCCGACCTTTCCCGCATGCGTGCGCCATTGGGCGCTCAGGTCTTGAAGGCTTTTCAGATGAATGTGCTTGGGTTCATTCACATATTCGACATCCGGATGATAATGCCGGAGCAAGCCGTCCAGGTCTTTGGCGTTAAACGTCTTATAGAGAGATTCAATCAGCTGCACTTGAGCTTCAGTGCCGAGGCGTTTCATGTGTCTTCCCTTCCATCACACGGCGATGGCGTCATCCGCCGCTTTTACACTCGGCCGATCGCCGACCTCTTTGCGCCAGCGCGCCAGATTGGCGAGGCCCTCATCAGGTGGCACGCCAACCAGGGTCGAGGCAAAATCGACCCCTGTGAGAAGGGTAATGTCAGCAATCGTGAATCGATCGCCGGCAATGAATGGCGTTTGGCTGAGTTCCTGATCCAGGCGTTGATAGTAACTGGCCAGGTTCTTGTCGCTGGCGACTTTGGCTTCAGGAATGGTCTTGATCAGGCCGAGTTGCGCAACGATGGGGCCGTGAACCCAGGAGATCCCCACCTCCCGCCAGAACTCATGCTCAATATGACGATGCCTTGCCTCAATCGAGGCTTGCTCGAACGCATCACGGCCGAACAGATTAGGCTCTGGCTGGATTGCCTCCAGATAGCGGCAAATGGCGACCGATTCCGGAATACAGCGGCCATCTTCCAATTCGAGCACGGGTATCTTGCCGCTCGGATTCTTCTTCAGGAAGGCCTCGGTTTTGTGCGCCCGTTGTCGCATGTCGCAAAGGACCAGGTTGAGTTCAATGCCCTTCTCCGCCGCAAAGATTTTGACGCGTCGCGGATTAGGGGCACCGGGATAATCGTAGAGTTTCATCTATTCGCCTTCGGACGTTGCTTTCGGAAGATAGTGCATTTCAAGACCGATGGCCTGGCGTCGCTTGAAGCCTCTCCAGTATCCGTCTGAGCCGTTTTCTCCATCGGCATACATGGCGGAGAAGTCCTTGCCCATGGGTTGAGGCCATTCACCATCATTCGATTCAACCGTCGGGACATCCAGATAGGCCCGGCGATCTTCCTGCCCTTTCAGATGCAGGTCGAGAAAGGCCGTGATGAAGTGTTGGTTCACATCGTGAATCTTCTGTCGCTGCCAGACCGGATCCTCAAACGTCGCCCAGATACGGACATCAGACGAAGCGATCTCCGGCGCGGACACCTGAACCAGATTGTGCATCGCGTTCTGGAAGACGAGCATATATCGGTCAGTCATCGTGGCATTCTCAAAGATGTCCCGAACGCCGTCTTCATAGCCGACAATGTCATCCTGACTGCCGACGATGAGAAGCATCGGGGCGGAGATGTTTTCAAAGGCCTCGTGCGACCACATGCCGACCTGGCTTTGGGCGCCCCATGGGGAAATCGCGACGATCGCCTTGACGTTTTCCGGCGTCGCGCCGGCAAATTGCTCGTTTCCAGCGGCCATTGGTGCCAAAGCGTTTCCGGCCACCATGTTGAAGGTCATCGCGCTTGAATTGTAACCGGCTCCAGCGTGATTGAGGACCCCATATCCGCCCATGGAAAATCCCATAAGGGCCACGTTGGACCGGTCGATGGATGCCATCCAATCCGCGTCGATCGAGTCTGCGGTCCCGGTGAGCTGTTGCAGGACAAATTGTTGGTCAAGCGAGCGAAACAAGAGAATGCGCTGAAACAGGCGAAGCGGCTCTCTCGGTTCGCCCAGAATATAGTCACCATGATTGATCGCGGCGACGATGTAGCCTTTGCTGGCCAGGTTCTCTGTCAGACTGGCGAGCACGCCCGGCGTGTTTCCAAGGCCATGAGAGACGATCACCAATGGATAGGTTTGTCCGCTCTTTGCTACCGCGTCCCGATACGCGTTTCCCAGGATCGTAAAAGTATCCGGCAGATCGGCGACCGGGTCATCCTCTGCATTGACGAATTGGCCGATATAGGTTGTGGGCGTCGCGGCGGCGCTCACCTCTGCAGGATAGAAAACATCAACGGAAATCTCGCGGTCATAAGACCCCATTTCCTGTTCGCCATAATCGTAGTTCGTGATGTCAGGTTGTTCAGGATTGGTGAGTGTGATCGTGGTCACGCCGACCGCATGATCGCCTTGTTGTGCCAATAGAGGCGCGGCTTCGCTGGGGACGGATACTTTTGTGGTGGCGATAGACAGGTCTGCCGTCGTCCCGTTGATTGCGTTGGTCGAGATCTCATTCGCCTGATCCGCTTGTTGACAAGCGGAGACAGCGGCAAAGGCCATGGCCAAAATCCAGCTTTTCCTCATTCGAAAACCTCCAATTCGATCTGGCAATCATCCTGTTTGCGGATTCTTGAGGGCTGCCATCATGCTATTATTGTATTTGTCACTAAGATCCATCGGTGCCATGGTCAATTGTGACGCGGAACTTATTGACGGTTTATATAATTTTTGTATTGATCCGTCTAGCCGAGACAAGCCGGAAGAAGCGTTTTTCGGTTTTTGTCACAACAGGTCTGAGGGTCCGACATGTCCGATATTCGCCAAAAACTCCCCTTTCTCACCAAAGCCGCATTCGGGATTGGGTCTGTCGGGGAGCTGGTCTTCTACGGCATGGTCAATACGTTCATGGGGATCTTCTACAATCAGGCCATCGGTCTTTCGAACTCCCTGGTCGGGGTTGCGATCATGCTGGCCATGCTCGGAGATGCGGTATCCGATCCAGTCGTTGGAATGATCTCCGATCGCTGGCGCTCGCGCCTGGGACGACGACACCCTTTCTTGTTTCTTTCTCCATTGCCGGTGGCGATCTGTCTTTACATGATCTTCAGCCCGCCTGAATTCATCACGCAAACCGCGAGCGGTGAGGGGATCAATACGTGGCTGGTTTTTTCCTGGCTCGCCTTCTGGACAATCGTCAGCCGGATCTTCCTCACGCTGTATGTCATTCCGCATCTGGCGCTCGGTGGAGAGCTGACAAAAGACCCCAATGATCGTTCAAAACTGTTCAGCATGAACGCCATTTTTGGCTACGTCGCCGGGGCCTTGTTTGCGTTTACGGCCTGGGGTGTTTTCCTCGGCGGTGAGAGTGTGCTCGCCGATGGCACTGCCGTGCCCAAGCATCTGGATGCCGCAGCCTATCCACCACTGGTGCTGACCTCATGTGGACTGGTCCTGTTCACGATCCTGCTCAGCGCCTATGGCACCAAGAACAGAATTCCATATCTCAGCGCCCCGCCGGCGCCCGATGGCAAGATAAATCTTCTGAGTTTCTACAAGGATCTGATAGGGGCCTTCGCGAACAAGAATTACGCTTTCCTGATCATCGGCTTCTTCTTCTTCATGATGTCAGTCGGTTTGAATGAAACCTTCTCCGTCTTCGTGAACACCTATTTCTGGGAGCTTGAAACGCGCGAAATTCGGTGGTTCGGATTGGCGGTTGCGCCAGCGGTCATGGTCGGGGCCATCCTCGCCCCCCACATCATGAAGGCCACTGATCGCAAACCAGCCTTGATCGGGGCCTTGATCGGGATCGTCATTTTCGTGCAATTGCCCGTCGATTTGAGATTGCTGGGACTCATGCCGGCGAATGGCGCGCCGGAATTATTGCCGATCCTGCTGGCCTGCTCGGCCGCATCCATGTTCAGTCTCGCGATTGCTGCGGTGGCGATATTATCCATGCTCGGCGATGTCGCTGATCAGAATGACCTCAATCATGGGCTTCGCCAGGAGGGCTTGATCTATTCAGCGCGGGCTTTCTTCGCGAAAGCCTCGAACTCGGCCGGGCACCTGATCGCAGGCGTCGTCCTCGACGTTTTTGTTGTGCTGCCATTCGAAGCCGTGCCGGGGCAAGTGGATGAGGACGTGATCTTCCGAATGGGGCTTGCGGCTGGACCGCTGATGAGTGTTGGCGCGCTGATCGCCATTCCGATCTATGCGCGCTATCGCCTGACCCGTTCGGAGCATGCGGAAATACTCGACGCTCTGAACGCGCGCGACAATCAGCGTGAAGACGCCCGGGCTGCCGATCCGCAACCCGCTTGACGATAGCTACACATTCAAAGGAGCTTGGAATGCGCAACCGTGCCGTTCTTCTGCGTCAGCGCCCGATCGCTGGCATTGACGACCAGACATTCGAACTCGACACGCGCGACAGTCCCGACCTTCGCGACGGCGATATTCGTGTGGAGGTCAAATACATCTCCCTCGATCCGGCGATGCGCCCATGGGTACACGACAAGCCGAACTATCTGCCACCGGTTGAGATCGGCGCGGTCATGCGCGCAGGAGGCGCCGGTATCGTCACAGCTTCAAAGCACGATGACTTCGAAGTGGGAGACGCCGTGCAGGGCATGTTCGGGGCTCAATCCATCTATGTCGGTCCGGCGGCGGTCGCGACGAAGATCGATACCTCGATCGCGCCGATGGAAGCCTATCTGGGCGGCTTAGGTGGAACTGGCCTCGCAGCCTATTTCGGCCTTTTGAAAGTCGGAGATCTGCGAAAGGACGACAAGGTTCTGATCTCCGCAGCCGCAGGCGCCGTTGGGCATATCGCGGTCCAAATTGCGAAACTGAAAGGCGCTTATGTCGTCGGTATCGCTGGCGGTGAGGCGAAGTGCCGAAACGTAGTTGAAACCTTCGGCGCCGATGCCTGCATAGACTACAAATCAGAGTCCGTTGCAGACCGCTTACCAGACCTCTTCGAGGGTGGGATAGACCTCTATTTCGACAATGTTGGCGGCGAAATTCTTGAAGCCGCCCTGGATCATCTCGCCATGCGGGCTCGCATTGTCGTGAGCGGGGCGATCGGCCAGTATGATCATCTGGATGAAGTTCACGCCCCCCGTAACTATCTCAACTTGATCGGACCGGGCGCGCGCATGCAGGGCTTGCTCAACATGCATTGGGCGAAGCATTTTCCTGCGGCGCGTAAAGAGCTGGCTGCGTGGCATGCAGATGGCCGAATTCAGTTTCATCGGCAAATTGAGGACGGCATAGAGACCTTTCCTCAGGTTCTGCAAATGCTGTTTGCCGGGAAGAACACAGGAAAACTCATGCTCAAGGTGTGAGCGGAGCGATCCCAGAGTGTGTTAAAAAAATCAGCCTGGCCAGATCCGGCCAGGCTGTTTGCTTATCAAGCGTAAGTTAGGAGGAAGCGTTCGACTAAAAGTTGGCGCGCAGCGTGACCGTGTAGGTGATCGGATCACCCAGGAACTGCGACCGGGTCATGCCGTCGAGCGCATTGTAAGACGACCCGAACAGGAAGTGCTGATAGTCCTCATCCGTCGCATTCTCGATGGAGAAGGTGAGGCCATAGCTGTCATCCGGGCTGTTGAAGCCGGCCCGCAGGTTGAGCAACCCATAAGAGTCGATCTGCGTGGACGGCGTCGGGTTGGAGTTCGAATTCTTGGCTGACTGCCAGGCCCATTCTGCGCGTACAAATCCCTCAAAACCGGACTTGGTGATTTCGCGGCGATAATCGCCGGTCAGGGAATAGAAGAAACGTGGCGCATCGCGGAAACGGCGATCTTCAAGAGTCGGGTTGGCCGTGAATTCGTCAATATCGACTTCATTGAATGTGAAGCCGCCGGTCAATGTCAGGCCATCGATCGCTTTTGGCGTATAGATGACATCTGCCTCGACCCCGATCGAGTTCACTTTCTCAAACCCTTCATTGAGGGTGACGCCCACGGCATTGGTTGTGATCGCCTGCAGGTTTTCCACATCCTGATGGAACAGAACGACATTGGCGAGCAGGGTGTCGTCCAGCAGCGTGGACTTAAACCCAGCTTCAATGAGCGTCGGGATCTCGGCGTCGAGAACCGGGAGGCCACCGGGTTCGGCGACATTGGCAACCGAGGCGGAAACCGCGACATCAATGCCAGGGCCTTTATAGCCCTTGGAATAGGACAGGTAGGTCATGAAGTCTTCGGTCCAGAAATACCGACCAATGATGCGTCCCGAGAAATTATCCTCGGACACTTCCTGAGCGCCGGTATAATCGGGGCCGAAGAATGGACCGAAAGGCAGTGCGCCAATGATTGGGGTTGCCGTTCTTTGATAGGTGGCTTCCACGGTTTCATCTGTGAAGCGGCCGCCGAGGATCAAAGAGAGCCGATCGGTGACATCAAATGTGGCTTCGCCGAAGACCGCAAAACTCTCCGTCTTCACATTCCGGTCTGAATCAGTCCGGACGTTGAAGAAAGGAGGGAAAGGTAGGGCCAGTTGAATATCGACCTGGCCAAAGGCATCGAGGTCCTGATCGAAATAGTACAGACCGCCAACATAATCGACAGTGTCGCCAATCGATCCGTTCAGGCGAAACTCCTGGCTGAACTGCGTGGAATTGGATTCGGTGCCGTTGCGATCATTCACGTTGGACAGTGAGATTCCGTCCGCTTCGTTGAACTCATCAATTTCCCAGTCGCGCCAGCTGGTAATGGAGGTCACGGTCAAACTGTCATTGACTTCATATTCCAGCTTGGCGGCAATTCCGCTGGCCTCCGATTCCTGCAGGATATTCTCGTCGAACACCGCAATGTCCCGGTTTCCTGGCCCGGGTGTAATCCCGGCGGCGGTCAGCGCATCCTGGAGCTGCTGCACATTTGGATTGAGGGCAAACAAGATCGCGGCAGTCGGGTCGCCGGCAACATTGTAGGTCGGCAGGCAGCAGCGATTGTCTTCCTGAACATAGTCGCCGATGATCGTCGCGCTGAACTTTTCATTTGGCTGGAACAGGAGTTTGCCGCGCAGCGAGTAGGTATCCTTGTCGTTGATATCGTCTTCGCCAGGCAGCGTATTATTGAGCACCCCGTCGCGCTTGTTATACGTTCCGCTCAGGCGGTAGGCGAGCACGTCCTCGACGATCGGCCCGGTGATCGAGCCGCGGGCCTTGACCTCGTTGAAGCTTCCATAAGACACGTCAAAACCGCCGCCAAAGTTGAATTCTGGATCTTTGGTGCGGATATTGACCACGCCCGCAGAAGCGTTCTTGCCGAACAGGGTTCCCTGAGGGCCCTTGATGATTTCGATCGCTTCCACATCAAAGAAGTCAAAGAAGCCCTGTGCTTCGCGGCCGAGAACCACGCCGTCAATCACGGTTGCGACGCTGGACTCAAATCCGTCGCTGAAACTGAACGTAGAAATTCCGCGGATCTTCGATCCCGTGGCGCGCGTGGTGTTCAGAGGTGTCAGATCAAATCCCGGAACGAAGCGAACAATGTCCTCGACCGTGTTGAAACCAGTCTCTTCCAGGAATTCGGCCGAGACAACCGAAACCGCAACGGGGGTTTCGAACAGAGTCTCGTCAGTTTTACGCGCATTCACGATCACCGTGTTCAGGCGAGCCTCTTCTTCCACGGCGTCGCCCGCATCGTCACTCGCTTCGGTTTGAGCGAAGGCGGGACCTGATAGTGTCAGGGCCAAAGCGGAAGCGGCACAGAACAGTAGTCGTTTCGGTTTTCTCATAAAATCCTCCCTAGGAACGTCGCCTTGCCCCATTTGATTTGGTGGGCGGGTCAATCGCGACACACACGCACGCTAATCCGTAATTATACGTATCGTCAACGAGAAATTATAAAAATGGTCAATAATTATGGAGGTGTGGTTGGGCTGCAACGGATTCACCGTATTTGCGGCCTCTCCAGAGGTGCAAGTATAGTGATACTATAATACAAGCAGGTCAGGAATTGCGCGGAAAATGCTGGAAATTTTTACCAAGCATAAGCTTCTGGAGCCTCTCCACAGGGCGGGAAAATCTGATCGAGCTGAGCGAGTATTTCAGGTGAAAGTTGAAGTTCAACGGCTGTCATCGCGCGCTCTAGCTGAGACAGCGTTGCCGGTCCGATCGCGATGGACGTGACCCCCGCCTGGTGAAGAGCCCAAGCGAGCGCAACACGGCTCGGAGGATGACCCAGGCCATCACAAAGCTCCACAAATGCGTCCAACTGCTCCGCCAATCGCGCGCGCTCTGCCGAGGCCTCCGGCGCGCTGCGTCGGCCGTTCTTGTGATCCGCTGGTTTGGCCAGGAGTCCCCCTGCGAGCGGAGACCAGGCGATGACACCAACGCCGAAGTCACGACAAGCAGGCAGGACCTCAAGCTCAATCCGCCGCTCCAGAAGACTGAACTTGCTTTGCTCCGAGACCAGGCCAAGTCTTCTGTTGAATCGCGCATTCTCATTCGTTTTCGCGATTACCCAGCCAGGGAAGTTGCTGGATCCAGCATAAATGATCTTGCCTTGCTGGATCAGTGTATCCATCGCCTGCCAGATCTCATCCATCGCCGCAGCGCGATCGAAATGGTGCATCTGGTAGAGATCTATGTGATCTATGTTCAACCGTTTGAGGCTCGCTTCACAGGCCTGGATAATGTGCCTCGCGGAGAGCCCGCGATCATTCACATCCTCCGACATCGGCTCATAGACCTTGGTGGCGATGACAAGCTTGTCCCGCTGATCCCTGTGCTGTTGCAACCAGCGACCCAAGATTGTTTCTGTCGTTCCCACCCCTTTATGACCGCCATACTGGTTTGCTGTGTCGATGAAATTGACGCCCGCGGCGGTGGCTTCGTCCAATATCCGGAATGCATCGGCCTCCGGGGTGCGCGGTCCAAAGTTCATGGTTCCGAGACACAGCTCGCTGACCTTGAGCGCACTTCTACCAAGATTCCGATACTTCAATTCTGGCCTCCTTGTGCGCTGCTATTTGGCATATAGAACGGCGCCTGTCTCAAGCGACTTGCCAGAGTCCAGCACGCTGAACTGTGCCAATTGCTGCGCGCGTTCGGACAGGCGATTATAATCGTCATAGGATATGCCCGGAACAATCGGTTCGCGGAACCAGGGCGCATAGAATTCGAGGTTTGGAATCGCTCGAACCTGATCGGTGAGGTTTGGCGTGCCGCCATGCCAGGCGCGAACGTCTCGGATCATGATTGTGCCGGCCGGCGCAGGGCAGACCGTGCTGAGACGCATCCATTCCGGTTCCTCGTCCAGGGTAGGAATCTTCGCGCGTGAGTTCTGCGTGCCCGGGATTTGACGGGTCGGTCCGTTCAAGGGGGTGATATCCTGTGGCAGGAAGTTCACACACACATAAGGGCAGGGCAGGTCTTTGATGGACAAGATTCCGCGAGGGTCCTGAAAGGAGCTGAATGGTGACTTCTTGGCGTCGGCCCAATCGCGCACATCTGAATGGAGTGGCTGATACTCAGTTGCGCCGGGGAGGCAAAAGTCGCCACTCGCCGCGCGCAGGATGTAATTGTCTGACCTGAAGATCGCACTGACAATGTCGGTCACCGTCTTGACGTTCAGCATCATCTGCCAGGCCGGTTCATGAAGTTGACTGCGCGTCTTGCTGGAGCCGCCAAAGGAATAGCGATGAGACCCCCGGTTGCCACTGCCATCATCATCCAGTGACAAGATCTCCTGAATGACCTTGTTGCAGCCGGACGCGAGAATCTCGATCTGCTCATCATTGAGGATATCTCCAACCAGGACAAACCCATCGCGATCGAAAGCCGATACAATGGCATCCATGTCCTTCGGCGTATAAATTTCGAGGTCCTTGATGCCGTTATTTTCGAGAAGGTGTTCACGCAGTGCTATGACTTCCGGGTCGGTTTTCGGGGTGTTTTTCCACCCGATATCGTTGCTCATACCTGTCATCTCTCTCGCCTCTTTTGTGTTCTTGGTTCAAATCTGTGTGGCCTGATCCTGCCAGTAGCGCGCGCGGACACGCGCCCGCGGAACTTTGCCGCTGGGGAGCCGGGGTAATTCTCCGACAAAGTCGATTTTCTTCGGGACCTTGAAGCCTGAAAGCGTCTCGCGTGTATGCGCGAGGATACTGGCCTCGGTGTCTGAATTTCCGGTGGCGCCGTCGGCCAGTTGCACCACAGCGCGAACCTCTTCGCCCCATTCAGGATTTGGGGCGCCAATGACGCAAACGTCGGCGACAAGTGGATGTGCGGCAATGACTTCATCAATCTCGGCCGGATAGATGTTTACGCCGCCCGAGATGATACACTCGGCGGAACGGCCGGTGAGGAACAGATATCCATCTGCGTCGACGCGCCCGACATCGCCAAGGGTGAAGTAGCCTTGCTTGATCTTGTCGGCCGTTTTCTCGGGCGCCTTGTAATATTCAAACGGGTCATCCGGATTGATGCGATGATAGATTTCACCCTCCGCGCCCGGCGCCACCGGCTGACCCGCAGCGTCCAGAAGCATGACGGCATCCGGGTTCGGCACGCGCCCGACGCTACCGGGTTTGTCGAGCCATTCCGCTGATGAAATCAAAAAACCGGCGCCGCCTTCGGACCCGGCATAATACTCGTAAATGATCGGACCGACCCAATCGATCATGGCGCGCTTCACCGCCGCCGGGCACGGGGCTGCGCCGTGATAGATCTTTTTCAGCGAACTGAGATCGGCCGCGTGCCGTATGCCATCCGGCAGGGCCAACAAGCGCTGAAACATGATCGGAACCATGTGCGCATGAGTGATCTTATGCGTGCTGATCATGTCCAGCACTTTGTGGCTGTCCCAGCGCTCCAGCAGGTGCAACCGCACGCCAGACGCCAATGGCCACGCGACATCGAACAAGAGCGGCGCAGCATGATACATCGGTCCGCAGACAAGCTGGGCGTCGGACTCTGGATTGAAATCTGCGAGCGTATCAGAGAGCTGCGGGGGCACTGGCGTCGGACCCTTGCGATATACGCCCTTCGGCTTTCCCGTGGTGCCGGACGTGTAGAGCATGACTGTGCCGTGCTGCGCGGTCATTGGGTCGTCGGATCGGGCTTCAGCTAGCGTTGATTGGTAGTCGCGAAATTCACCGATCGCGCCGTCGATCGAAATTCCGTCCACGTCGTCAATTCGCTCGATCTTCCAGGACTCCAGGATGGCCTGCTCGGCGATGACCAGCTTGGCATCGCAATCTGAAACGATGTAGAGCGCTTCGTCTTGACTGAGGTGCCAGTTCACCGGAGTGAGACGCACCCCGGTACGGAGGCTGGCCAGGAGGGATTCAACAAACTCGACGCGGTTTCCGCAGATCAGGGCGACACTGTCGCCAGCCTGTATTCCGCTTGCGGTGAATGCGTTCGCTAGTCGATTGGCATTTTCATGCAATTCCAGAAACGTACGCGACGTTCGGTAATCCGTGACCGCCACCTGATCAGGTTTCCGCGCTGCATACAGCGCGCTCAGCATTCCGGATTGAATAAGATCGTCCATGGAGATTCCTTGATGACGTTTCTTATAATAAGGAAGTGCGCAGACGACAAGGCTTCAATTTGAAAAGGCGATGCCCCCCTAATCGGCGAGCGAACCGCCATCGACGGGAACGAGGGCGCCGGTCATGTAGGAAGCTTCATTATCCGCCAGAAATCTAACGACATTTGCAATCTCTTCCGGGCGTCCGTATCGGCGCATGGGAATATTGGAGGATAGACCTTCCCGGGCCGATTCAGGGTGGTCTGGCGCCAGAGACCTCTCCAGCGCAAACATCATCTCCGTGCCGGTCGGAGAGGGGCAGACGGCCAGGACACGGACGTTGTGCCGGGCCAGCGAAACGGCGGCGGATTTTGTCATTCCGTTTACCGCATGCTTGCTTGCCGTATATGCGAATACGTCGCCGCCCCCCCGTTCGCCTGAGATCGAAGATGTGTTGATGATGACCCCGCTTCGCCGTTGTTTCATATGGCTGCCAATGATTTTCAGACCGAGAAACACACCGCGCACATTCACAGCCATGACCTGATCAAAGGTTTCTATGTCGAGCTTTGTGGCGCTGTGGTTTGGGCCGGAGATCCCGGCATTGTTGAACAAGACGTCTATTGCTCCAAACGCCCGTAGCGATTGTTCCAGCGCATGGGTCCAATCCGCAGGAACGGATACGTCGCCGTGAATGATCTCGACCGGACACCCTGCAACCTCAGCTGCGGCTTCCAGGTCAGAGAAGTCAGAGCCGGGGAGATCAAACGCCGAAATTCTAAAGTCATCTTGCATGAACCGTTTGGCTGTTGCCAGGCCGATACCGCGCGCCGCACCAGTGATGAAAATCGTCCTTGATGTTGATTGATCCATCCTCGCCTCCAGAGCTGTGACTGACCCAGATGGAGAAACTGAAGGTAATTATTTAAACCGTCAATAATGTCTTGTGCTGTAAGAGAAACCAGTTATTGTAAGCCCGCAATCAAATTTATAATAGAAGACCATGGCCAACCCAGCTCCGAAACGAAAAAGACTCGCGCCTGAAGAGCGCAAGGAACAAATTCTTGATGTCGCGGCAGCAATGATCCGAGAGAACGGCGTCTCGGCTGTGAACATGGATCGGCTCGGGCGAGAGGCCGGCATTTCGAAGCCGCTGGTCTATGTCTATTTCCCCAATCGGATCGAATTGCTGAAAAGCCTGCTCTTGCGCGAAGTGCAACGATTCCATCGGGAAAGCGGCATCCTCGCCTCGACAGCAGGACCGCTGGAGGAACTGGTCCGCGCGAGCTCTCGGAAGATGCTCGAATACGTCCAGGAATTTGGCATTGTCATTCAGCAGCTCATGCTCGAACCGGAAGTGGCAGATGTGCTTGAAGAGCTCGATACGAAGTTCCAGGAGCAATACAAATCTTACCTCGCAAAACGCGTGCGGGACGAGTACGGAGTCGATTCCGAGGTCGCAGCGGCGGTCGTGGAGGTCGGACTGGGCCTGTCCGACGCCGCCGGGGCTTATCTTGAGCAATCGGACGGTGATCTGGACTTCATCGAAGACATTTTGACCGCGATGGTGATGGGCAGTCTTGAACGGGCAACAGCGCGTGCGCGCTCTGGAAAAATTCGAACGCCCTCGCGGACAAAATCTGCGGCTGAGTGAGGACGCTCTCCGCATCTGAGCGGTTGTTACGCTCATGATCAGCCCTGGCACTCATGGCCTGAAGCGCTGGGATTTTTCCGATTTGTCGTGAAAGACGTTTTTCCCTAAGAATCCGACCGATCACGGTTCGACAGGCTGGTCGGAACTGGTTAGAAATCCATATAGGATTCAATCAGAAGCGAGAGAGAAGATGGCCCGTGTCAAAACCCTGTTTGGGTGTGTTACTACAATCGCACTGCTGGCTGGTTGCAACGCTGCGACGGTGGCCGACGGCGATGAATCGAACAGCGAGGTCTCAAGTGGCTGGGTCGTCGATTTCTTTGATGACTTCGACACTTTTGACGAGGACAACTGGCAGGATCAGATTCTCTGGGTGAATGAGGAAGATCAGTGTTATTTGCGCGACAATGCGTTTGGGACACGCGAAGTCAGTGACGGCACGCTTAAGCTGAGAGTCGTCGATCTGGGCGAGAAACAGCCCTGCGATAATATGGACAAGTTCGGCGAACAACACCCCGACACGCAATATGTCGCCGGGCGGATCGCCTCGAAGAATCGCAAGGAGTTTGCGCAAGGACGCTGGACCGCACGACTGCGCGTTCCCGATAGCGGCCAGTCAGGGATGTTTCCGGCCTGGTGGCTCCTCGGCGCTCTGAACAATGAGCCGCCGGTCGAGGAAGCCGACGAAACCGTTTGCTGGCCGATGCCGGGGTCCGGTGAGATTGATATTTTCGAACATCACAGCGATGGCGGTCCCGATCATTACGCGGCTCGGGCGATCGAGGATCTCGGTTTCTGCGGAGGCGGAGACTGGCAATCCATGATGTTGGTCCAGGCCGCGCCGCTTGGCGAGTACAATGAGTACGCTGTGGAATGGCTCGGCGACGATCTCGTCTATCGACTAAATGGCGAAGAGGTATATCGCAATGTCGGTCTGGGCCCGAGCATTGCCGAACCGATGTTTGCGGTTCTGAATTTTGCCAAGATCAATGACTCGCCGATGACCCAAACCTGGGAAATGGAAGTGGATTGGGTCAAGCACGAAGTCTGGCAAGACGAATAGGGGCATTGTCAGCGATGTATGATCGCTGACAATCCATTTCAGACTTTCTTGCGGCCGAAAACCTTTCCGAAACGCGATGCGCGTTTCGGGTTTGCGGTCGCCTGGTTTCTGGTTTCGATCACGTCGAGCTTGAATGGCATCTCGCGTGGGGTAATCGGCATAACGTATCCAAAGGTCATGTGTT
Organism: Hyphomonas sp. Mor2; assembly: GCF_001854405.1. Taxonomy (GTDB): domain Bacteria; phylum Pseudomonadota; class Alphaproteobacteria; order Caulobacterales; family Hyphomonadaceae; genus Henriciella. Next base: position 1,728,974 of record NZ_CP017718.1, on the reverse strand, counting down.
CTAGCTCCTGAAAACTCGATATTGAATGTCGAATTGGCGCGGCGTTTACATGCGATTATGCAAACGCGAAAGCCTGAAAGCTTTTCGCATCTGCATATCTCGTCTGCCAGAAAGGACACTGGCAGACGCCTCTATTGAAGGGAGATCAGGCCCGGCTTGCGGCCAGTTCCCGTCCCATCTGTTCTACCGTTTCCTCGCGGATCGGATAGAGCAGCAGCACCAGCCCATTCGACAGTGCCAATGCCCCCGGAACCAGGCTGAATATGATCCGCAATCCTTCGAGCGTCTCAGGCGATTGCTCCTGATTGGCGACAAAGCCGATCAGGCTCAGCAGGGCGCCCGCGCCGGCTCCGCCAATGGTCAGGCCCATTTTTTGCGCAAACATGGCGGCCGAGAACACAAGACCCGTGCTGCGCCGTCCGGAGCGCCACTCGCCGTAGTCGGCCACATCGGCATACATGGACCAGACCAGCGCAGGCGTCGGTCCAGCCAGAATGCTGCCGACAATATTGACCCCAACCATCACCCAGTAGGCCTCGGGCGGAATGAAGAAGAAGGCCATCATGGTCAGCGCGTTCAGGACGGTGAGTCCGATCAGGGCGTTGCGTTTGCCGAACATTCGCGCCAGCGTCTTGGTGAAGACCAGGCCCGCGATGAAGGCGAGTGAGCCCAGGGTCAGGAAGAGTGAGGTCTGATCCAGGAACAGGAAGAAGGGCGATCCATCATCGCCCACATAATACTTGAAGAAGTGGAACGTGACGGCGTTGCGGACGGCGACATTGGACAGCGTCAGAACACCTGCGGCAGCCATGACCAGCCAAGCCCGATTCTGGAGCAACACCTCGACATCCTTGCGAATGTTCTGATCCTGGACCTTGGGCGGCGCCACCCGTTCCTTTGTGGTGAAGAAGGTGATCAGGAACAGGATCGTCGCCAGCGAGGCAAGCAACAGGAAGGTCAACCGGAAGCCGAGGGCTTCGTCAAAGCCTTCCGTGCCCTGTCCGCCGCCAAACAAAGAGACGAGCGGACGCGCGGCCATGCTGATGATGAGACCGGCTGTAAAGGCCCCGATGAAACGGTAGCTCGACAGGATTGTCCGCTGCTCGGAATTAGACGTCATCACGCCCATCAAGGCCGAGTAGGGGACATTGATCGCCGTGTAGACCATCATCAGGATGAGATAGGTCGCCGTCGCATAAGCGATTTTCAACGGTTCGCTCATGCTCGGAGCGGCAAAGGTCATGAAGGTCACAAGCCCGAACGGGATGGCCATCCATAAGAGATAAGGCCGATACTTGCCGTGCTTGGTCTGCGTACGGTCGGCGATGATCCCCATCACCGGGTCATTGACCGTATCCCAGATGCGAACACCGACAAAAATCAGAGCGACCGTTGCGGGGTCCAGACCCATGACGTCCGTATAGAAATAGAGCAGCAGAATATTGACGCCCTGGAAGACGATATTGGACGCAGTATCGCCCATGCCATAGCCCAGCTTCTCGCTGAAGGCCGGTTTGTCATCTGTTACGTTTGCCACGTTCTTCCTCCCAGACTTTACGTGCTTGGCGCTCTATTTCTTATCTATGGAGTGGCGCCATGAGTTTTCGAATTATCCTGTTTCATCAAAGGTTTGTGTTTGGTCCATCGGCCATCATGCGAACGATTTCAGCTGCTCTGAATCGAGCCGGACCGTATCTGTCAGCGTCGCCTGCGATGAACCGCCGACGAATATGTCAAAGGCACCAGGTTCGAGTCGGAACTCGCCGTCCGGGCCATAAAAACCAAGATCGGATGCAAACAGCTTCAGTTCCACGTCCTGTTGTGTTCCGGCCTTCACGGTAATTTTCTCAAACGCCTTGAGCTCGCGAACGGGCCGCGCCACGCTTGCCACGCGGTCGCGAATGTAAAGCTGAACCACCTCTTCGCCGTCAACTTCGCTTTCATTGCGGACCGTGACCTGTACCGAGACATGATCCGATTGAGCCGTCGCGCTCAGGTCTGAATAGACAAATCTGGAATAGCTCAAGCCATAACCGAACGGGTAAAGCGGGCTATTGTCGACATCTGAGTAGTGCGCCCACACGACTTGTTCTCTTCGGTCCGGGCGACCCGTATTGAGGTGATTGTAATAGAGCGGCAGCTGACCAACCGTTCGTGGGAAGGACATAGGCAATTTACCGCTCGGGTTTTCGGCGCCCGTCAGGACGTCCGTAATCGCCTGGCCGCTGCGATGGCCGAGATGCCAGGCTTGCACGATCGCCGGGACGTGTTGATCCGCCCAGCTGAGCACGAGAGGGCGGCCACTCATCACCACCAAGACCAGGTTCTGGTTGACGGCATGGACCGCTTCCAGAAGCTCTTGTTGCAATCCAGGCAAACCAAGATCCGTGCGGCTGCGGCCTTCGCCCGATTGGCGTCCAGTCTCGCCCAATACAAGAACAACTTTGTCAGCGTGCCGCGCCGCTTCGACGGCCGCGTCGATGCCATCGCGATTGTCCGTGTTGATGATCACCGGATATTCGAACCCGGCATCGCCGATCTGAACCTCAACGCCTTTCGAATAGGAATAGTCCAATCCCGCCTGATCAAAGCCTTCGATGACGGACATGGCCGTGTGGGCGTCTGCATGAGCGCGCCAGTTTCCGAGCGGCGTATCCTTGTCGGCCGCCAGCGCACCGATCAGCGCCACTTTATCGGTCGTGCGCAAGGGCAGCGCGCCATTGTCATTCTTCAAGAGGACAATTGACTTGCGCGCCATGTCCAGGGATGCCTCCAGATGCGCGTCCGAAAGCAGCGTCTCGTGCTCACGGTCTCGGTCGAGATAGCGATATGGATCGTCAAACAGGCCGAGCTCCACTTTCAAACGAAGCACTCGGCGGACGGCGTCATCGACCAATGCCTCGTCCACGTCGCCGGACGTCACCAGCTCCTCGAGATGATCGAGGTAGACATAGGCCTCCATATCCACGTCACAACCGGCTTCTATCGAGAGCCGAGCCGCGTCGCGGCTGTCTTCGGCAAATCCATGGTCGATCATCTCGATGGCGGAACGCCAGTCTGAAACGACGACGCCGTCAAAGCCCCAATCCTCCTTCAATAGCGTGCGTTGCAAGGCCGTATCGCCGGTTGCCGGGATCCCGTTCAGCGTATTGAATGCGTTCATCACCGATCGAGGGGTGGTCGCGTTCAGGACATCTCGAAACGGCTGCAGGATGGCATTATGAAGCGTCACCGTGCCGACTTCCGCCGCATTGTATTCCTTGCCCGATTCCGCAAAGCCATAGCCCGCGAAGTGCTTGATGGTTGAGGCAACCGTGTCTTCTGCGCTCAGATCATCGCCCTGGAAGCCATTGACCCGCGCCTCGGCGATCACAGCGTTCAGAAACGGATCTTCGCCTGCGCCTTCCATGACGCGTCCCCATCGCGAGTCCCGCGTGACGTCAATCATCGGCGCGAAGGTCCAGGTGAGTCCCTGCGCGGCAGCTTCGACCGCGGCGACCCTGGCGCTCTGTTCGATCAGAGGCAAATCCCAGCTTGCCGCTTCGGCCAGTGGGATGGGAAACATGGTCTTCTGACCGTGAATGACGTCATAGGCGAACAGCATCGGGATGCCGAGCCTGGAGTTTTCAACCGCATAGGTCTGAAACGCGTGAATGTCGTCATACCCGACCACGTTCAACATTGACCCGATGATCCCGCGCTGCAGAAGCTCGTGTTTCTGCGCATTTCGTTCGCCCTCAGGTGCCGGTCCCGTGACGTCGTAAAAGCCGGAAAATTGGGTCAGCTGACCGACCTTTTCTTCCAGGGTCATTTGGTCGAGCAAATCAGTGATGCGGGCTTCGATCGCTTGGTTTGAGTCGATGGTTTTGGTCTTGGTCAGCATGCTGGATAAAATCCTGAATTCAGACGCGCTGTTTGGCGAAGGTGTGGATCGTGAAAGGCGGCTTGGAAGCCTTTGTCGAAAGAGGAATACGTTGGAAATCTCATGTGATGCTCATGGCGTCAGCCGACCGGTTCGGGTCATTCCGCCAGCGCCTCCGGATTGTCCCATTCATAGTAGCGAAACCAGTCATACTCGGCGATCAATGGGTACTTGTTTCTCGCCTTATTGCCCCCGAAAGCATCCTGGATCTCGTCATTGGGGATCCAGGCATTCATCATGATCGTCGTCGGATTATTGGGGATCGGAGTCGGTTGTTCCTGCGGAGGCAAACATTCCGGATCGCAGTCTATGTCGGTGGCCAGAAGCGTCTTCACCAACTCACCATCGACATACCAGCGGATCGAGTCCGGGAGCCATTCAATTGCGAACACCCGCCACTCATCCACGGGGCCGGTTACGATTTTATCCTCCCAGGCGCCAAAACGGCGGGTTTCCAGCCAGTTTTCGGTGTCCTTGCCATAGATCAGATTGGCCTGGAATTTGTCGGGCCGCCCGCCTTCGAGTTCAACGTCAATTTCTTCCCACTCGGTCTTGTGGGCAATGTCAGACGTCGGATCGAGTGCATATCGAAAGGTGAAGAGGGAGGAAATATAGCCGGAAGCCGTCTCACGATCTGGCGCCTTCATTCGCGCTTCGATCCGTCCATAGTGAAACTTGCGCTCGTCGACCGTGCGAAGCTCACCGCACGAAAAGTCATAGGCGAGCTTGTCGAGCTGGTGGTCCTCCGAAAAACTCGCGGGAATCGATTCCTGGCGGACGATCAGTTTGAGCTTGCCGTCTTCAACGACGACGCCCTGATCCTGAAACCGACACATCGATTCTGAGCCGACCGCGCCGTCCCCCCGGCGCCAGAGCGTGGGATCAAACCTGTCGAACCGGTCATCAATGACGAGCGTGAAGCCTTCATGTTCGTCGGTGAAACCGGGATAGGTTTCGAACACCTCTGCAGAAGAAGGAGGTGCAGGCATAGGGGTCGAGCAGGCACTGGTCAGTAAAGCAATGGCGCAGGCGCCAACCCACGGGGCCTTCCCGACACTGACGGTCTTCGGCATTCGCAATCCCGGCAGTCGCCCTTTCAATTTATCCAGACCAATGCACGTGATCATCGACTAGTCCTTACCTGCAAGGCAACGAGCGGGTGCCACAGATTCGCGTTCGATAAGCGTCGCAGGCTGAACAATGACGTTTTCCGGCGGTGGTGCGCCGCGCAGGGCATTGATGATCAGTTCAACCGCTAGGGCGGTTGCGTCAGCGACAGGTTGATCGATTGCGGTCAGCGGCGGTTGGCTGAAGCTCACGCCTGGAGAGTTTTCGAGGCTGACAATGGACAGATCTTCCGGAACCGAGAGGCCCAGCTCTCGAGCGACTTTCAAGGCGCCGAACGCCATCTGGTCATTGCTCGAAATGATAGCCGTGCAAGGGGTGTCGCCCGTCAGCAAAACGCGGGCAGCGTTTTCCCCGGACCCGATCCTGAAATCGCCCTCTGCGCGCCGTCCGTCCGTGTCGAGCGCAAGATCACGCATCGTCTCGCGCCAGCTCTTTTCGCGCCAGGCGCTGACATTGTAGTCAGGTGGGCCGGAAATGAAGCCGATATCGCGGTGCCCGAAATTGTGAAGATACTCCGTTGCGATTCGGGTCGAGCGCTCTTCGTCCATGGAGACGGGGATGCCTTCCCCTTTGCGGCGCGAGCCGACGCGCACGAACGGAATGTTGGCCTCCGCCAGCATATTGACGATTTTCGGATTGGCAGAGTGCGGCTGCGTCAGGATCACGCCGTCCGGCTGTAGCGACGCGAGCGCAGCGCCCAGCTCGCGCTCAATATGTTCGTCGCGTGTGTCGATGAGTTCGATCAGCATGCGATAGCCGTGTTCGGCGCATTTCAGCATGCCCCCCAGTAACATCTGGTCGACCCAGTCATTGCCTTCACGGGCTTGCCATTGCGCGATCGTGCGCTCGCGATCGTTAAGGGCCAGAATAAGATAAGAGCGAGACCCACTCATCCGCTGCGCAGCAATGGAGGGGACATAACCAAGCTTGTCGATCGAGGCCTGGACGCGCTCCTTCATGCCGGCGCTGACATTGGGTTCTTTGTTGATCACACGGCTGACCGTTTGGAGCGAGACTTCCGCATCGGCAGCGACGTGTTTGATAGTAACTGACTGACGACGTCTCGCCATGATTCCCTCACCTGAACAGTCCCCGGTTCACCGGGAATATGCCACTATCTATGCAACCTCAAGACCGGTTTCTGTGGTGTTGAATCGTTAGGCAACGCAACTGAACCGGCGATTGGGTAAGGGGCTCCAATCGGCTTGGAGCCCCTCCCAGTTTTGCTGTCTAGAACGTGAAGCGTCCCAGCACCGAGAAGCGTCGGTCATTGCGGAACGCGGACCGGGTAATTCGGGTTCCATCAAAGTCCACGACCTGGCTGGTCTCAGTAATTTCATCCAGCAGGTTCACGCCCTGGATGCCGATCTTGAAGTAATCGGTGACATCATAGAAGGCCGAGGCGTCGAGCTGCCCCGTCGCTTCCTGCCAGATGGGCGAGAACGGGAAGATGTCATCACGTGGGGTGATCAGGAACTCATCTCTCCAGTTATACGCTGCCCGCAGGGCGACCGGCCCGTATTCGTAGAACACGGTCGCGTTGATCGTGTGTTCCGAGATACCCGCAAGCGGCTGACCGTCTGCGAGAGACGCAACGTTCAACGCATTCGAACCGTTGGCGACGGACGATTGCCCGAAACCGGCCAAAGTCGGGTTTGAGAAGTCTCCGCCATCGACATAGGTGTACGTGACTTGAGAGCCTAATCCACTCCACAATCCTGGCAGGTCATCATACGTCTGCTGATAGGTCAGTTCGAAACCAGACAAGGTTCCTTCCTGTCCGTTGACGGGACCATCCAGTCTCAGATCGAAGGCGGTACCACCGGGGCTGACATAGTTCACCACATCCGAACCGCCGTTGATGAAGCCATCAATATCTTTCCAGAATAGCGAGGCTGTGAGTGAGCCAACATCGTCCCAATACCACTCCACCGACAGGTCATAATTGATGGATTCGATCGGCATCAGATTCCTGTTTCCGGTCCGTGTCGTGAAGAGCGGCCCGGTGTCGAGCGTGCCTTCCGCGCGCAGATTGTTTGTATTGTCTGCGATCGACGCGCCCGCTTGGAACAGGTTCAGATCGGGTCTCGAGATCCCCTTGGAGATGGCGCCGCGAACGAGCCAGCCATTCCCAAAGTCGAGTTTCGCGTTCAGGCTCGGAAGCCAGTTTTCGAACTCGATGTCTCTTGTATCAACGACGACCTCACCCGTGTGAACGGCCGCAAACTCCGCTTGCCGCGCCGGGTTCAACAGGCAGAAGCCAGGTAGGCTTTGCCCGGGCGTGAGCGTCAATGCCGCAAGCGTACAGGCATTATCGATCTCGCTGACTTGGACCACGCCATCGCCGTCTCCGTCGAAGGCTGCGGCAGATGGAAGGGTGATATAACCATTACTATCGATGGTTGTTTCGACGTAGCGAACGCCGAAATTACCTTCCAGTGTGATGCCGCTATCGAAGTCATGTCCGAAATCCACGCGACCGTAAAAGGCCTGTGTTTCCTCGCCGACATCAGAGATTTCACCCGGGCAGAATGGATCGCATTGCACAAGCTCGCCGGTAAATGGATCGACACGTGAACGATTTCGCGTTCCGTATGTGGCGACGCCGAACAAGCCTGCTACAGAATAAGCATTGATGTCTGCAACCGTCTGATCTGTTGCGCCGGACAGGTACTCACCAAGGAAATCATCTCCCCCGAAGAACCAACCTGCTCCGGCCGGAGTAGGCGTAGGCGCATTGCCGCGTTGGAAATTATCGCCAAATGGCTGGAGCAGCGATGACGCGCCTGGGAAGTCGTCAACATAAGCGCCCCCAGGGCCCGCAATTCCGCGTGGTGTGAACGTACACGGTCCGAAGCTCGCATCCTGTCCCCAAGGGGCACAGCCGGCACGACCACCCCAAGGCGCAGATAGATTACCCCAGGTGCTGAAATTGGTGTTGCGTGTGACGCGGGTGCGGTCCGCCCATCGCGCACCAAACCTTGCGGAGCGGAAGAAACCAGTATCGCTGATATCGTACTCTGCATCCAGTTTGATGCTGTCCAGATCCCCTTCATTGCGCTCTTCGCTGTCCAGCGCGAACCAATAGAGATTGTACAGATTGCTGACGACGGCGTCAGCCGGCGCGCCAGGGTTGAAGCTCGGTGGTAGGAACTCAACCGATGGCGTGTCTCCGCGCAGATCGAGGCTGATATCGGAGTAGGACTGCATTGCGCCAATGATGGCGCTGCGCTCGAGATCAGAAGAGATGGTCTGCGCTTCGAAGTTAAAACGAAGTCGATCCGTCGGCGAGTATTCGAGATCGAAAGAGAAATCTTCCGTTTCCGAATCCGTCGCGCGCTCAAATCGCAAAAACTCTGTCGGAATACCGCCGAAGACGGCGCCGTTTTGTGTCAGCACGCCGCTCTCGAAAACACCGGCATTGTTGAACGACCAGGTCGACCCGGCCGCTTGAATCGGGAACAGGTTATCGTCATTCACCAGCGCCAGGATCGAGAATTCCTGAGTCTCGAAACTGGTCTCGGACTTCAGCCACTCAAAGGTCGCGAGCCATTGGCGGTCCGGGCTTTCCCATTGACCGACAAACGAAATCGCTTCGCGATCCCGGGTCAGGTCAGTGGTCCGAACACCCGCCCCTTTTGGCACCAGCAGGGTGCCAGCCGGTGGGAAGTTAGACGCATCCAAACCGGTTGCATCACCGATGCCGCCGGAGGAAACAGAATTCGTCCGGATACAAGGACCATCCAGTGTGTCAGCCCGGAAACAAGGGTCAGTGACCTGCGAGGCGTCCGTCCGGCTTTGCAGCTCAGACGTGGCATAACCGAACTGCAAGCCGAAATCGCCCGCATCGGTTTCCCAAGAATTCGAAATCAGGCCGGACAGTTCGGGTGACCATTCTTCTCTGAGGTCACCATAGTTTCCGCCAACAGTCCCGGCGATTTTAAGTCCACCTGAATCAAGCGGCTTGCGCGTGACGAGATTTACGGTGCCCGCAATTCCGCCTTCGATCATGTCCGCCGTGACGTTCTTGAAGACTTCGACGCGGCCAAGCAGCTCTGGCGATACGTCATTAAAGCTGAGAACACTCCCGCCTGTGGCCGAAAAAATGTCGCGACCGTTCAGCTCTGACCGAACAAATGGCAGGCCGCGAACGATGACGCCCGTACCTTCAACCGAGAAGCGGTCCGGGTCAGTGGTTTTCTCAAAGCGGCCAATATTGACGCCTGGCACGCGCTGCAGTGATTCGGCCACCGAGCGGTCCGGAAGGGCGCCGATGTCTTCAGCTGTAATCGCATCGACGAATGTTTCAGCATTCTCTTTGATGCTCTGTGCAGAGCTCAGAGACTGGCGGAAGCCCTGGACGACAACAACGTCCTGGACGGCGACATCGTCTTCCTCAGCAACCTGATCATCAGTGGTTTCCTGCGCCATCGCCACGGGGCCGAGGGCCATCGCCATGGCCAAGCCTGAAGCGGCTGTCATCATCGCAGAGCGCCGACGAGACGGATTGATTCCAATAAGCCTGTTCTTGTTCACTTTGTTCCTCCCAGATGAACGTAGCCAGTTTTTTGGCGGTCTTATGAGTTTGCGCCTAGCACCAAATGAGAACGTTCACAATAGCTCAAAATGAACGTTCACATTTTATATACCACGTGTTACATTTTTGTCGCGAATGGTAATCGATACCGGACTAGGCTATCAAAAAATCGATGAGAGACAGGACCGAGGGAATGGGAATCAACAAGATTGTAATTGTCGGCGGCGGCACGGCGGGATGGATGGCGGCAGCCGCCTTCAGCCGCCTCAAAGCCGGTGTACAGCTGGACATTCAACTGATTGAATCAGAGCAGATTGGAACTGTCGGCGTCGGCGAAGCGACGATCCCGCCTTTTGTGGAGTTCAATCAGCTTCTGGGACTTGATGAGCCAAGCTTGCTCGCGGCCGTGCAGGGGACGTTCAAGGTCGGAATCCAGTTCGAGAACTGGGGCAAGATCGGCGATAGCTACATCCACCCGTTTGGGAATTACGGCTACGAAATGGGCGGCATCTCGTTCCATCAGGTCTGGCGCAAGTTGCAACAGGATGGGGATCGACGCCCGATCCAGGCTTTCAATCTTGAGACCATGGCGGCCTATTTCGGCAAGTTCGCGCGCACGGCTGACTATGCGCGCGAAGATTTGCCGCCGATGAATTATGCCTACCATATCAATGCCACCGCCTATGCTCAGTTCCTGCGCAAGGATTCTGAAGCCCGCGGCGTCGTGCGCCGGGAAGGCAAGGTCGTTGATGTGACGCTTGAACCGGATTCTGGAAATGTCACGTCCGTCACGATGGATGATGGCGACATCATTGCGGGGGATCTGTTTATCGACTGTTCCGGCTTCCGGGGCCTCTTGATCGAACAGGCGCTTGAAACGGGTTATGAGGACTGGCGAAACTACCTGCCATGCGATCGTGCGGTGGCGCTTCCCTGCAACCGCGATGATGGCAGCCCGCCGCCGCCGTTCACAAAAGCCACAGCGCACCGGGCTGGCTGGCAGTGGCAGGTGCCGCTGCAGAACCGGAACGGCAATGGTCACGTCTATTGCAGCGAATATATGGATGATGATGAAGCCCACCAGATTCTCGTTGAAAACATGGCGGGCAAGCCGACGGCGGACCCCAACTTCTTGAGGTTTATCACCGGACGAAGGAAAAAGTTCTGGAACAAGAATGTTGTCGCGCTTGGCCTTGCCGCCGGGTTCATGGAGCCGCTGGAATCAACCTCCATTCATCTGATCAATACGGGCATCAACAAACTGATCGCACTGCTGAGTCTGGACGGAATTTCGCCGACACAAGTGGACGCCTATAATCGATTCACGATCAAGGAGTACGCACGGATCCGGGACTTTCTGATCCTTCACTACAATGCCACCGAGCGAGATGATTCCGAATTCTGGAACTATTGCCGGACGATGGACGTGCCTGAAACGTTGACCGAAAAGGTCGAACTGTTCCGGGCAAACGGCCAGATTTTCCGAGAAGAGGATGAACTGTTCACTGAGACGAGCTGGGCCGCGGTGATGATGGGGCAGGGCATCGAGATGGAAGGCTACAGCCCGATCGCCAGCGCCATGGACGCTAATGCAATCAAGCCGGAGATTGATGGTATGGAACAATCGATACGCTTTCTCGTGCAGCGCATGCCGGGTCATGGAGAGTTTCTGAGTCGCTACTGTCCGGCAAGTACGACCTGACGGCTGGAGCGAACCTATTCGAACTTGAGGATTGCTTTCGGATCAAGCGGGTCAAGCGCAAACCCCTTCTGGACAAAATTTGACAACGCTGTCATAAGCCCGGGCGATTCCTCACCAAGAAGCAAAGACAACGTTTGGAGAGACTGATGTCTAACCCATACAATAGGAAGCATTCGCTTTCCGGAATTCACACAGGACAACTGAGCGAAACAGACCTTTCGGCTCTGATCGAGAAACTCCTGAACGATCAGATTCATGGATTGGGGTTCAGTCCGGTCATGGATGGCCAAACCAACAAGTCGGACATCTCCGCGGATCAGATCAGGTCGAGACTTTCCGTCCTGGCCCCCCACATAAAGTGGATCCGGACGTTCTCGTGTACGCGCGGAAATGAATTGACGCCGGGCATCGCGAAAGAAATGGGCCTGCAATCCATGGTCGGGGCATGGATCGATTATGAGTTCGATCGCAATGAACTGGAGCTTCAGAATGCAATCGATATCGCCAACAGGGGCGAAGCCGGACTCCTGGCTGTCGGGAATGAGGTCTTGTTGCGCGGCGAAATCAGCGAAGACCAGCTCATCGCGTACATCCGGCGTGCCAAGGCCGAGACAGATGTGCCCGTGGGCTATGTCGACGCCTATTTCATCTTCGAGAACTATCCGCGTCTCGCAGAAGAATGCGATGTGCTTTTGGTGAACTGCTATCCGTTCTGGGAAGGCTATCCGATTGAGCACGCGAATGTGTACATGCGCGAAATGTATCGCCGCGCCCAGCGCGTTGCCAATGGCAAGCCAGTGGTCATCGCTGAAACCGGGTGGCCGAATCTTGGATCGAATGAAATGGGGGCTGAGCCGTCTCGCTTGAATGCGATGAAGTATTTTGTCGACGCCGTCCAATGGGCGCAGTCTGAAAACATCGATCTGTTTTACTTCGCCGGTTTCGATGAAACCTGGAAAATTGAGAATGAAGGCGATGTCGGAGCCTATTGGGGGCTATGGGACAAAAATGGCAAACCGAAGTACTACTAATATGGCATTCGACATGTTCAGATCCAAAAGAAAGCCCTTCAATCCGCCTTACGCGAATGCGATCTGCTATTCGGGGTATCGAGAAGGGCAAAGCCCGGCGTCAGGCGTGTTTCCTTCTTATGCGCAGATCCGGGAAGATCTGCTGATCCTGCAACGCCATTGGCGATACTTGCGCGTCTATGATTGCACACCTCACGCAGAAACCGTCCTGCAAGTCATTCGAGACGAGAATTTGCCGATGCAAGTGATGCTCGGAGCGGGGCTCCATGCTGAGGTGAGCAATTATAATTGTCCATGGGGCGGCGTTTATGATGATGCAACGCTTCAGGCCAATCGCGCGGAGAATACCGCTGAACTTGAGCGAATGATCGACTTGTCCAAGCGCTTTCGCAAAGAAGTTCTGGCGCTCTCCATTGGAAACGAAGCGAGCGTCGAGTGGAACGACCACATGGTGCCCGTCGACCGGCTTATTCAGATGGCGCAGCGACTTCAGAATGAGACGCAGCATCCGGTCACATTCTGCGAGAATTATGTGCCTTGGACAAACAAGTTGAAAGGGCTCGTTGAACACCTCGATTTGATCAGCATCCACACCTATCCGGTCTGGGAGTATAAATCGATTGATGAGGCGCTCGCCTACACGCAAGAGAACTATTACGCCGTGAAGGGGCGATATCCCGAAAAGCCCGTGGTGATCACCGAGGCCGGGTGGACGACCGCCTCAAATGGTCGAGGCATAGATCCTTCGAACGCCTCGGATTCTCTCCAGGCTCTGTATTATGAGCGATTGCTCAAATGGGTGTCGGAAGAACAGATTCTCACATTCGTATTCGAGGCTTTCGACGAGCCTTGGAAGGGATCGCCTGATCCCAACGAGCCAGAGAAGCATTGGGGCTTGTTCACGCTGGATCGAACGCCGAAGCCGGTCATGGCAGGCCTGTTCGCAGACCTCGCGCCGAGCAATCTATAAGGGCCGGCTGTCAATCGGATCGGACACGTGCGCGCGGCGATCAGTTTGACGGCTCACCCTTCGAACTCAGACTCGGTCACGCCGCACTACAGAGCTGTGTCGGCTGCCCCCTGATACTCCAGTAGGATATCATCCAGGCACCGGCTGATCATCGTTGTGTTGCGGATCATTTCTATCTTCGGCCAAGTGACGCGTCTGCCATCTTCATAGAGAATCTGCGTGTCTTCCCACGAAATAGGGGACAGGATCTTCCGAGGGTCCATGAAGCGCTGCGACGGAAGAATATTGATGTCCGCCGTATATTGTTGCAGCGCGACTGAATAGAAAATGTGATGCATCGACCCAAGGCTGCCAAACTGTTTGGACAGCGTCCGGACCAGCGGCTGGGTCGCTCGGAGATTGGCTTTGAGAACCTCATCCCCCCATTTCCGGGCGATCTTGATCGGTTGCGGGAGATCAGAATGATCTCTCAAACTCCAGAGGACCGCCGGGTTTGTCATACTGGCAATGAAATGGTTGACCCCGTACAGCCGACCAATTCTGCGCGCGGGCAGATCATCCGTGACGGACCCATCAATCCATTTCAATTCCGGTAGGTAAGGCTTGCGCTCCCCATGATGGTCTTTTGACGCCAGGGTCACGGCCGGAAACACGCCGGGGACCGAGCAAGACGCCAGTACCGCCTCGCGCAGGTAAACATGCGGCGTCGTGATGGCATTCAGCAGACGAGACTTCTGGTAGGTCTGATCAGAAGCGACCGAGATATTGATATGGCGGCCGGACAGATCGTACGCTTCTTCGAAGGTCAGATCTGGCAACATTTCATTGACCAGCTGCCGCAATGTCTCTGCGCGTACCGGCATCGGAAAGAGGCGACGGCTTTTTTGATCCGGAGTGACCGACTCGTGGATGGCCCGCATAGCGTCCAGCGAAAGTCGGTCTGCAAGCTCATCCGGTTTGCACGAGCCGATGATGCCCGCCACGATCGCGCCGCCGCTGGATCCTGAAATGATGTCAGGCAAAAGGTCTTCTTCGAGCAGAGCCCCGACGACCCCGAAATGGTAGGGCGTCCGCGCGCCAGCGCCGCTCAACATCAACGCGGTCCGGCCATAGCAGTGGCTGGCGCGTCTGAAAAAATCGATCCGTTCTTCATACGGAATGACACGATCATCCGTTTCGGCCAGATATTGCAGGGCCTCCGTGACCTCCGCGATATAGTCCTCAATCAGATGCTTGGTCCCAAAAATGGACTGATTGTACAGGCTGGAATTTGCGATCCCGCCCAGATTGCCGTGAATGCCCTCGTTCAGGGCGAACAGAACTTCATGCGCGTCGTCGGATTCACGCGCCTCGCGCAATAGATCCAGTCGTTCCCGGATGCGCTTATAGTCGAACCGGCGATCCTTTTCAGCGAGCCGCCAGGCCGCCCCGCCGGATTGTTGATCGAGCATTTGAGCCGTATTGGACCAGTCTTCGTAGGATTGGGCGGACTGCAGGTCGCGCTTGGACGCATTTGTCTGATTCAAATTGGTCATGATTTTCCTTCGGCGTCGGATCGAGAACCGATCAAGATGCAGATCTACTTTGATTCTATTAGAGGGATGATTTTCATCCGTCGAGCATTTAATGCAATTGAATCAAAGCGGGAGCGGCTTTCCGATGCCTTTTCGAGATCATGTTCGAAGGTCGCAATAATCGCTTGAGTGCGATGCCCGGCAGACATGATCATCACAAAATGGCTGATTTCGGGGAACAGACTAAAGCCCATCAAATTAGACGCCTAATGTTCGGGCAGACCGGTGGGATGCCACACCATTGACGGGTCTTGTATTGCCTTATGCGATCTGACATGTGTGATGGACGCATGGCTGAGGGTATCAAGTTCTTTGATGAAATGCACGGGTTCACCCAAGAGATCCGCGCACCGTACCAAGTGTTTCACGAGCTACTTTCTGAGATCGATCCGGCACGATTGAGACAACAATCGAACAAAGCAGAAGAGTTCTTTCGAAAGACCGGCATCACTTTCAACGTATATGGCGAAGCAGACGCTGAAGAGCGTCTGATCCCATTTGATCTATTGCCGCGAATTATCAGCGCCAAGGAATGGCGAACGCTCACGAAAGGAATCGAGCAGCGGATCAAAGCGCTCAATGCCTTCTTGCACGATATTTATCATCGGCAGGAGATTCTGCGCGCCGGACGTATCCCTGCCGCGCTGATCATGGAGAATGACGCATTCCTCGCGCAGATGGTTGGCGTGGACCCGCCGGGCGGTATCTACACGCATATTGTCGGGACCGATTTGGTACGGACGGGGCCTAACGATTTCTTCGTCCTGGAAGACAATGCTCGGACCCCTTCGGGTGTTTCCTACATGCTAGAAAACCGGGAAACGATGCTGAAAATGTTTCCTGAACTGTTTTCTCAAGTCGGTGTCGAGACGATTAGCGATTATCCGTCTTTGCTAAGGAAGACCCTCGCCGCGTCCGCGCCAAAAGCCTGCACGGGAAAACCGACCATTGCTGTGCTGACGCCCGGGATCCACAATTCGGCTTATTATGAACACGCGTTTCTCGCCGATCAGATGGGTGTGGAACTCGTCGAAGGGCAGGACCTGAAAGTCGTTGATGGACGCATCTGCATGCGCACCACGTGCGGGTTCGAGCCGATCGATGTTATCTACAGACGTGTGGATGATGAATATCTGGACCCGCTGAACTTCAATCCCGACTCCTTGTTAGGCGTACCGGGGATATTCGATATCTATCGCGCTGGCGGTATCTCGATCACCAATGCGCCGGGCACAGGCATCTCTGATGACAAGGCGCTCTACTCTTACATGCCTGAGATTGTTGAGTTCTATACAGGTCAGAAGCCAATATTGAAAAACGTCGAGACCTGGCGATGTTCGGAACCTTCATCGCTGCAATACGTTCTCGAAAACCTCTCCGAACTGGTGGTCAAGGAGGTTCATGGTTCTGGCGGTTACGGCATGCTGGTTGGCCCAGCTGCCAGCAAGGCAGAGATCGAGGCGTTCCGCGCAAAACTCAAAGCCAACCCTGCAAACTATATCGCTCAACCAACCCTGGCGCTTTCGACGGTCCCGATCCTGACGGATGCTGGTCTTGCGCCTCGACATGTCGACTTGCGCCCGTTTGTGCTGGTCTCACCGCAGTCGATTGACGTCGTTCCGGGAGGGCTCACACGGGTCGCCATGAAGGAAGGATCACTGGTCGTGAATTCCAGCCAAGGTGGCGGTACGAAGGATACTTGGGTGCTAAGCGATGAGTAGAATGCTGGGGCGAACCGCATCGGGGCTATTCTGGATGATGCGATACCTGGAGCGGTTTGAGAATACGGCCCGCCTGATCGACGCAGGATTTCGAATGTCGCTGACCCGCGCGCGCACCGCCGAGAGCGAGTGGGAGTCTGTACTGACGACGGCGGGAACTCGGGATATCTATCTTCAAGGCCACGATCGTTTCAGCACGAAAGGGGCCACTGATTTTTTGATCGCTGATAAAGATAATCCAAGCAGCCTGTTCCGCTCGATTGCGGCCGCGAGGGAAAACGCGCGAATGACGCGCACCGCGCTCACGCGAGACGTTTGGGAGGCGATCAATGAAACCTGGCTGCAGTTCAATCGCGATCATGCAGCGTTACGCCACCGGACGGACTTGCAAGATTTGCTTTCGAGCGTACGTCAGCAGTCGGCTTTGGTGCGCGGGAGTATCAACGGCACCATGCTGCGCAATGATATCTTCCGATTTGTCATCCTCGGGGCGATGATAGAGCGGGCTGACAATACTGCGCGCGTGCTGGATACCAAATATTATGTCCTATTGCCCTCTAGCGCCTCAGTTGGCTCTTCTTTGGACAGAGTACAATGGGAGATGATCCTGCGTTCTGCCTCAGCGGAACGTTCTTTTCACTGGCTCTATGGCGGCGAAATCAGCCCGGCCGCAATCGTCGACTTTCTCATTCACGATGTGCGGCTGCCCCGCTCAATTGCGTACTGTTATGATGAGATCGTCGCCACACTCGCGGCGCTCGAACGGGAGTATGGCAAACGCACTCCGGCGCATGATCTGGCGGCTCGTCACGAAGCACACATCACTAGCTCGACAAGTGACGTGATTGTCGGGTCGGGACTCCACGAATTTCTGATTGATTTGATTGCCAGAAACGCGGCGCTTTCCGGTCAGATCGAGCAAGACTACAGATTCTCGAATTAGCATGCGCCTGCAGATCCAGCACACCACCCAATTCCACTATGACGATCCACCTTCATATGGATTGCTTCAGTTGCGCACAACGCCGCAATCCTCCGCCGCACAGACCGTAATCGCCTGGGACATCCGTCTGGAAGGCGCGCGCAAGCAGGCGCAATTCATGGATCAGCATGGAAACCTGATCGACCTCATCGAAGTTCTACCTGAGGCGCAATTGCTGGAAATCAGCGTTTCCGGTGAAGTTGAAACGCACTCTGCCGACGGCGTCCTGGGGCGCCATTACCAGTCCATGCCGCTTTGGTATTATCGCCAACAGACAGCGCTAACTCAATTAACAGAAGGCCTGCACGAATTGGCGGAGTCTATCGTCTTGCCGACCGAGTCGACCCTTTCGGACCTCCATTCGCTAAGCCGGTTGATCCGGGAACGCGTGGCGTATGCGCCGGGCCAGACGAGTGTAAACACCACGGCTGGCGACGCGCTCACAAACGCGAAAGGTGTGTGCCAGGACCACAGTCATATCTTCCTCAGCGTCGTCCGTGAAAAGGGCTTTCCGGCGCGCTATGTCAGCGGATACCTGCTAATGGACGATCGCACCTCTCAAGACGCCAGCCATGCCTGGAGCGAAGTCTATCTCGATGGTTTAGGTTGGGTCGGATTCGACGTCTCGAATGGCATAAGCCCGGATGAGCGGTATGTGAGGATTGCTCACGGAGCGGATTATGCTGATGCGGCGCCGACCAAAGGACTAACCATGGGAGCCGGGCGGGAAAATTTGGTTGTTTCCATCCAGGTTCAGCAATAGGTCTGGCCAACCGATTTAAGGACAAGTTTGAATGACCTACTGCGCCGCCCTGAAAATGAACGATCATCTCATTTTCATGTCAGACACGCGCACCAATGCCGGCGTCGATAATATTTCAAAATTCCGCAAGATGTTCACCTGGGCTGTTCCTGGCGAGCGCGTCATCACTTTGATGACTGCAGGAAACCTTGCGACGACTCAAGCGGTGGTCAGCTTGCTTGATGAGCGCTCGAAAGCGCCAGAAGAGCGCGATCCGACGATCCTGCAGGCGCCGACTTTGTTCCAGGTCGCCCGGTTGATCGCCGACACTCTGAATGAAGTTGTCAATGAACGCGCCGAAGAAGGTCAAGATGCTGAAGCCGCGTTTCGAGCGACTTTGATCATGGGCGGACAGATCGAAGGCATGGAGCCTCGTCTGTTTCTGATCTATCCCGAAGGCAACTTTATCGAAGCCAGCTCGGAAACACCGTTCTTCCAAATCGGCGAAACCAAGTATGGGCGTCCAATTATCCTTCGCGCCTTTGACCCATCGATGACCGTCGAACAAGCGCTTCGATTGCTATGCGTCTCTTTTGATTCAACCCTGAGAGCGAACTTGTCGGTCGGGATGCCGCTCGATGTGCATGTCTATGAAGCCAATTCGCTTGACCGAGGGGCACAGTTTCGGATTGACGAAGCGAACCCGGCATTTTCTGTCATCTCAAAAGGTTGGGGCGACGCGCTTAAACTTGCGTTGGAGGGCCTCCCGGAGTTCACCGTTCCACCTGATTGATACGTCGCCAGCGGGATAATCCCAATGTCGGCTTTTGCACGAAGGCGAACCGATCGCGCGCCCCTTGAGGCCAGCAGACCCTAATCCAAATCAGTTAGACGGAGACACCCGTGTCATCCGTTGGAATGTTGAGGCGATTGCAAAGGGACTATCATGCGCTCCGTTTTGTTTGGCATTGCTTTGCTAACCATTGTTGGATGTGGCAGCGGCGGTGGCGGGGCTAGCACGAGTGTTCCCAGCGTCCCGGCCCCCGTGCCGCCGCCAACCGCATCGCAACCCGATTTCTCAGCCGTAATGACCGAAGCAGATGCCTCGATTGCTGATGATCTGGCGATCTTGATCGGTGACGAGACGGGCATCCTCTTCACTTACGAGAAGGGCGATTACAAGATCGATGATCAAGTCGCGATCGCCTCGGCCTCAAAGATGATTTTTGGCCTGCTCTTGTGGGGCCTGGTAGAGTCTGGCGACCTCAATCGCAACGATACGCCAGGCACCCATATTGGTTTTTGGACAAACATGGCTGGCGATGCACGAAGCGAGGTTACGCTCGACCAATTGTTGGGATTTGTCTCCGGATTCAATGAACCACCGGCAAATCCCGGCTGCATAAGTGACAGTGCGATCTCGCTCACCGACTGTGTTGAAACGATCTATCTGGATGGCTTGGACACGCTTCCGGGCGACGCGTTCTACTATGGTCCGGAGCACATGCAGGTTGCAGGATTGATGGCGAGTGCAGCAACTGGACAGACCATCGCAGAACTGATCGACGCGCGTCTGTCTCAACCCTTCGGCCTCACTCAAACACTTTATCCAGCTGCCGCAGGCGACAATCCGCGCTTATCTGGTCAGATGCGGTCGTCAGCTGATGACGTGGCGCGCCTTCTAACCGCTGTCTTAGCCGGCGACCTGGTCTCGGACCGCGACGGCTACCTTCAGGACCGGACTGCATCAGTGACATTTGGAAGTCGCCCTGCCGGGCTCGATGCGCTGGATTGGCATTATGGGTTCGGCTTCTGGAAAGAGTGTGATGATCTATCCTACACCGCCGCTTGCGACGACAATCCCATCATCTCCTCGCCCGGCGCGTTTGGATTTACACCATGGATCGATTTCGAGCACGGCTATTGGGGCATTGTCGCGATAGAGGACGTTCTGATTGGCGGCCGTCCTGCATCTCAAGTGAGCGTCGAGCTGCAGCAAAACGTGCAACCGATTATTGAGGCGGAATTAGACTGACGGTTCACGTCTACTTTTGCTCGCCTATCAGTCCCGCGCGGAGCGGATAGATGGTTCGGAGGGCAGGTGCGATGGACCCAATGCATGTACGCTCGAAAACCCGCAGAGCGCAGTGACCACAATTTTCCACGAACTGAGAACGGACCCTAATCTGAAGCGAATGCGATTGTTTCCATCGAGATGTGGAGCTCGCCAACGCCAAACTTGGTATCGCGGCCGACGTCACCTCGATCGATGAACGCATGTCCGGCCAGATCGAAATCAAGTCCGCGCGCCGCGATCCAGCCCGTCACCACGGGTGTGGCGAACGACGTTCCGGACAAGGATCCGTCTATGCCAATTTGCGAGACATCGATGTTTACGCCGTGCGCGGCGACATCAACATGCGTGCCCTGGCTGGCGAGGGCGTACAGTTCGCCGCGAGAGTCCACAGCCGTCACGCCAATCACACCCTCATAAGCGGCTGGATAAATGTTGCGACTGAGCGGGCCTCCATTGCCGACCGCAGCGACGAGGATTCCGCCATCAGAGACAAAACGCTCCACGCTCCACGCCACAATCGCATTGTGCGGGCCGGCAAGGCTCGCATTGATCAACTCAACCCCTTGTCCCATTTGCCAGTTCAACGCGGCGCTGATGGCTTCCGCCGTGATGATCTCTTCAGCGCCGGAGGAAAATACGTCGGCGGCGCACACCGAGACGGGGTTGGCAGGCCCGAGTTGCGCGGCAGTGTCGATCAAGCGAAAGGCAACGGTGGCCCCGTGTAGCGACTCAGAGACCGGGCCGCTCTCGAACCTTTGCTGCTGCGTGATCAGGGGTTGCAGTGTCTCGGGTAAGCCGTGAACAGGACCATCGATCAGACCGACATTGCACGTGTCCCCTGTAAGGTCAGGCGAGATAACACTCGCGTCGTTAAGCGTATTCTCAGACGCGCCATTTGGGTCGAAGATGTGATTGGGCGTGTATAGACCCGTCGGGTCGATCGCCTGCAGAGTATCCAGCAATTCCCTGAGATCGATGGCCCCTGGGCTTCTAAACAAATACAGGATCGCGTCATCCGAGAGGGACCTCTGGCGCAGCTCACGCAGACTTCGGCGCGACAGCTCGGCGAGCGCCTCCGCGGACGGATTGAGTGCCAGAACTTCGCCGCGCCGGACCCGATCGCCAAACGGATCAAGAATGATAGTGCCGGTCCGGGCGCTGTCCGATGTCTCCATGTTTTCGGCGTCAACCGGTTCTTCAACATCGCGAACCGGTTCTTCCACGACGTCTCGGACAACCGCGTCGGTCGCTGCTCGCTCGCGTACACGATCACTTGCTGGGCGATTGGCAATTCGATCGCGCGCCGCGGCACGATCGTGAACCCGGTCCAGGCGATCCAGTCTTTGCGCACGATCGGCGCGCTGCGCCTCCATAACGGGCGCAATCATTATCAGGCCTAAGAGGAGAATCCCCAGTCTGAACATGCGAAATCCTCTGCGTTTCGACACGACTACGTTGCCCGTCCGTATATCATTCCACAGAAAATGAAGAAAATCGGGAAGAAAATCGTGATTTTGACGTAGTGTCCTTGTGAGTATGGCGAAGAGCCCCGAACGTCTGGTCCGCGAAGGCCTGGTCCGACATCTGCCGAAATTTCGGCGGTTTGCCCTGTCGCTCGCGCGAAATCAGGCCGATGCGGATGACCTCGTCCAGGCAGGATTCGAACGCGCTTTGGCGAAAGCCAAATCCTACAATCCGGCTTTCAAGATAGAAACTTGGGTGTTCAAGATCATCCAAAATTACTGGACCGATCAAATGCGAAAACGAGCGAGACGCGGCACGACCGTTGATATCGACCAAGCCTATTCTCTGATGGGTGAGGATGGCCGACATTCGGCTGAAACCCGGGATCTGTCCTTCAAGGCGCGGCTCGCCATAGAACAGTTGCCCGAAGAACACCGCAGTGTCGTGGCTTTGATCCTGGTCAGCGGTGAGAGCTATAAGGATGCGGCCGAGATACTCGGCGTCCCGGTCGGTACGGTCATGAGCCGCCTCTACCGGGCCCGGCAAACCTTGATGCAGCAATTGGACAATGACCAAAATCTCGGAGGCCGCGCATGACCCCGGATGATTTCGAACTAATGGCTTATGTCGATGGTGAGCTGGACGCACAGACCAGCAAGCGCGTTGCCGAAGCTGTGGATGCCGATCCTGTCTTGCGCGCAAAAGTCGATGCACTGATCGAGAGCCGCGATGTCGCGCGGGCGGCATATGCCGCCGCAGAGGAAGCGCCATTGTCGCCGGCTCTGAAAGAAATGATGAACGAACTGCGCGAGGATCTCGACGCTCAAGACCCTGATCCAGTTTGGCAAGGCTCCAGCTCGGACCTTAGCGGCGGCGCAAGCGTCATGTCGTGGGCCCGGTATCGGTTGGCGGCAATGACGAGCATGGGCGTCGTGCTTGGCGCAGCCGCCGCCTGGATGTTGTTCTCGCAAAACCAGTCGCACCCCTTCCTGATCCTGACCGACGCGAATGACGTGTCACTTTCCGGCCATGCCCAGCGTGTTCTGAGCGAGACACCGGCGGGGCAGGGGGGCGAAGGGCTCAGCGTACAGGCGAGTTTCATGTCAGAGCAGGGCGCCGCGTGCCGTCAATTCGAGCTTTCAAACAAGGCAGGCATCGCCTGTCTGGACCAGCAAGAATGGCAACTGGTCATTCTGACCGATCTGCCAAATCAGGGACAGTTCCAGGCCGCAGGTGGCTCAGACGCGCTCGCTCTGGCAACCGCCAAACTCGGCGTTTCGAAAGTGCTGACGGAAGAAGAAGAGGCTGCCCGCATTGCAAATGGCTGGCAGCCTCCTGGCGACTCTCTGGTCGATTAAAGGGACAACACCATACGCGCGCCGCCGCCATAGTCCGGGCCGCCATCGCTGAGACCCGTGAGACCATAAAGCTGCACCCGAACGTCTTTTGTCAGACCAAAACTCAGCCAGGTCGACAATTCATGCGCGTCATCGACACCGTCGCTGGCCGCCTGACTATAATCATAAGCGAAGCCCCAACTTGAGCCGGTTTGCGTGTAACGCACCGCGCCGAGCGAACCAAAGGCGATGTCATTCAAATCACGTCCGTCCGGATCGCCATTCACGCGATAACCGACACCCGCGAACCAGCTCCATGCTCCAAGATTGCGGATGAGGTCAGCGCTGGCGGAATAATCCGTTTCGCCAGTACCGAGTCCATCCGCCTCATCCGCGGTAGGCAGTTTCACTCGCCCCGTGAGGTCGAGTTCCCATTTGCCCTCTGAATCGAGACGCGTGGTTTTGGTGATACGCAAGCTGAGATCGCCGAAGCCTGATACGTCTTCATTCGCCATACGCACCGGCGCGGCGATATCGCGAACCAGCGGCAAGTCCTCGCCCAGAAACACGCCCGGTCCCGACAGTTCGAGATATGGAATAGAAGCGCGGAGCGACCAGTCATCGCCATCCAGGCCAAGCGCGATCGGTGCGTAGAACACGTCGGTATCTGCGCCCCCACCATAATCGCCCGTGGTGAATTCCGCACCGGCAGAAATTGAAAATGATTGCGCCTGCGCCATTTGGCCCGCGCAAAATGTCCCGATCCCAAGCATCACTGCGAGTATCTTCATGAGGTCCCTCCTCGTATGAGTATAGCGCATGCGGGAAAGGTCTGCGAACCTTCCCCGCATGCTTGGCGTGCGTCCAACCTAGTTCCGGCCCGGACGATCTCGAACAGGACGATCCCGAACCGGTCGGTCTCGCAAGGGTCGATCGATACGCGCGACCCGATCGCGGACCCGGTCAGTTCGACGGTCACGCACGCGGTCTGTCTGACGATCCCGGACGCGATCTCGTTTGACATCCGTGGGCCGAACATCCGGCCGCACCCGGTCGCTCGGATGATAGGCATTCCACAGCCGGCGAGGATGGATGCCAAGCTCTTCAGCGATTTTGAGGAAAATTCTTTGGCGCGAAGCATCCGGATAAGCATTGTGAATGCGCTTGTAGAGGTGCACCACTTTGCGGTGCAGTTCGGGCGGCACGCCATTTGGCGGTGCAGGATAATTTGCCCGGTCTGAGACGTCAGACGGGATAGCGACCGGCCCCGCAATTTCTACAGTTTCAGACGATTGCGCGGCGGCCGTTGTGGCAAAATAAACGGTCGCACCGACGGCCACGGCAACATACAGCGTGCAAACGCCAAGCGTTTTCAGTTTCATTTCGACTCTCCCAGTGTAGCGACACCAGGACTACGGCGGAGCACCAAATATATTCCGAGTTATTTCAGCCGCGACGATTCCTGCCTCCAGCAGTGCTATGATCTCCGGACATCAATGGGCAAAGTGAAAACGCCGAACAATAGAAGCCGATCGCCCCCATATTTCCTCGACATACCCCTTTTTTTCACTGCAATTGGCGACAATTGGCGACAATTGCCGACAATTCCCTCTTGCCTATGAATCCCATGTTTATTAGGGCTTTCCTCCGCGCGGAGAGGTGGCCGAGTGGCTGAAGGCGCTCCCCTGCTAAGGGAGTATACGTGATAAGCGTATCGAGGGTTCGAATCCCTTCCTCTCCGCCATCCAAACCTTAGGCTATTGGTATCATTGAGATATTTTCTATCGAAAGTGTCTAACCCAAAAGGTTAGACACTTTTGTGTTCTGGACCTGTACTCAACGGTCCCATTCTGAGTCCGATTGGCGGGCTAAACAGAGACTATTTCGGGAGCTAAAGTCATTCTAAGATAGGCGCCCATGGTTGCTCGACAACAGATTTGGCAACCTTGGCGACGTCACGCTTCTGACCGCGTCGTCAGCGTAAAGTGGATGCACTAGATTTTCCAACGCTGAGTGTGAATGGCCGCTAGCTAGTTCAGACTAGAAGCCACCCAGTGTCATTCCCCTCGCTTTGTCGCGATTTGTCAAAACTTCGACGTCGAGGGGCAAGTTTAGACGTCAAATTTTTCATAACTCTTAGCCTGAGCACCCAGCTCAGATTTTAACGCAAGAAGAGACTCCAATATGTTCGGAACAAAAGTAAACACGCAAACCATTGAAGCGCTCGACGCAGAATTGAATGAAGCCATTCTGAACGGAAAAGGGCTTGAAGCATTCGAGCGCCACTATGCCGAAGACGTGGTGATGCAAGAGAATGATGCGGCCCCCACGATCGGAAAGCCCGCGAACCGCATCCGCGAGCAAGAGTTCTTCGGCGCCATCACAGATTTTCGCGGCGCAGAAGTCCTCGCAACTGGCTCAGGGGAAAATGTGACTTTCTCACATTGGTCCTTTGACTTTACGCACCGCGATTGGGGCGTCCGTCGATACCGGCAAGTGGCGGTTCGCACATGGAAAGACGGCAAGATTGTCCGAGAAGTGTTTCACTACGGATAAAATCCACAGCCCGGATCTGGCTCGCGCCGCGCGCCAGATCCTCCGCCGCCATTCTAACAGGGAACGCTCTGGTTATGACTGAATACTCCCCCCTCTTTATCTCTCATGGCGCGCCGACGCTGCTGGTTGAGGATAGTCCAGCCCGCGATTATTTGAGCGGCTTAGGCAAACAGTTTGGCAGACCCAAAGCCATTCTGGTGATATCGGCTCACCATCACAGTCGTGGAGACAGCGTCGCCGTCAGCTCAAATGCGACGCCCGAGACAATTTATGACTTTTCCGGATTTCCAGACGAGCTTTACCAAACCTCCTATGCAGCGCCTGGCGATCCCAAGCTTTCTATCCAAATTATCGATCATCTCCAGCAAGCAGGCTTTGCCGCTGTCGCTGACCCGAACCGAGGCTTTGATCATGGCGCGTGGGTGCCATTGCATCTGATGTATCCAGATGCGGATATTCCAGTGCTTCAGATTTCAATAAATATGCGAAAGCCGCCTCAATGGCACTACGATCTCGGGCGGGCGCTCGCGCCGCTGCGGCGCGAAGGCATTTTGATTATCGGATCAGGAGGTGCGACGCATAATTTGCGGGAATTTTTCAAAGGCGGATATCAACTGGACGCGGAAAGTCCGGCATGGGTCACGACATTCGCGGACTGGCTTTCAGATCGAATAGAAGACGGCGATGTCTCGGCCGTTCTGGACGCGGTCCAATCCGGTCCAGAAGGACAAAGAAACCATCCGACCATGGATCACATCTTGCCGCTCTTTGTGGCCATGGGCGCCGGGGGTGAACAGGCTAAGGGGACTAGGTTGCACAAGAGTTCGACCTATGGCGTGCTCGCCATGGACGCTTATGCGTTTAGTGAGAATTGAGGAAGTTGCAGAGAGGCGCCATTCGCGCTGTTTCGGTCAGTTCGCAGAAATCAATTCAGGCAGTTTCCGGCTGATATGCTGCGCGAAAGCGTTCACAGCAGGCGGCGCCCCACGCCGAGAGGGCTGCAAGAGACTGAGCGTTGCTTCACCGGAAATCCAATCAGGCAAAATACCAACGAGCCGACCAATTTTGACATCTTGATCGCAGACATAGGTGGGAAGCGAGACAATGCCCAAACCCGCCGCGCACGCTTCCTTGAGCGTCACCATATCATCGCTGCTCAGTCTGGGGATGAATTGGATGGTTTTAGAATTCTCGGGATCAGAGTGCAGCTTCCATTGACCGATATCATTGCGCCAACCGAGGCACAGGCCGCTATGGCCCTTCAAGTCGTCCGGCGTCACAAGCGGGCCGACATCATCCACGTAGCGAGGAGAAGCGAACAAACGCCATTCGACTTTGGCCACGCGCTTCTGGATGAGACTGGAGTCCGGCAGGTTTTCGACATGCCCTCTAATCGCGAGGTCCAGGCCCGCATCGATTAGATTGACGAGCTCATTGGTTACGAACTGTCCGATTTCGACTTTCGGGTGCTGGCGAAGGAAATCTGAAACAAGTGCTTCTAAGGCAAATTGAGCGACCCCTGGCGAGCAGGATATACGGACCTTTCCGGTCAACGCTTCGCTTCGGTGTTTGATCGCAACTTCCGCCGCATGCACTTCCTCCATGACGGTCTTGGCGTGACGGAAAAATTCAATACCTGCATCTGTGATCGCGAATTGGCGCGAGGTGCGCTGGATAAGCCGCGCACCGAGGCGCGCTTCCAGCTGCTGAATGTGGCGACTGATCCGTGACTTCGGGATGCCAAGCGCACGTCCAGCCGGTGCGAATCCCCGCTGCTCCACCACGTGAAAGAAGTAGGCATAGTCGTTCAAATCGAAGGTTGGGTCCTGAAGCATGGTTCCATTTATAGAACGATAAGTCCTATGTACAGGAATTTCGGAGGCATCGTTCCGATAGTATGTCCTTAACTCGAGAAGAGGAGAGGACAAATGTCTTATAGGCTACCGGCAAGAGATCAGCACGATCACACCGCTGAACAGATCTTGTTCTTCGGAAAACCGAATGTCATTGCAGCGGGACCTAACGCCGTTCTGTTTGACCGATTAGTGTTTTTAGAACCGCTCGACCAAAGCCTGGCGCGCCGGTCCTCGACAGCGGTAGATCAGTCTTTCAGGTCGCGTTCTCACATCGATTTACCAGATAAAATCCGCCGCGCAGTCACTGACGCTCTCAGCGACGGCGTGCCGACCCTGTCGGCAATCGCAGCGGAAGTGGGTGTCGGACCTCGAACCTTGCAGCGGCGGCTTTCCGCCCAAGGATATTCCTTCCAGCGCATTGTTGACCTGGCCCGTCAGACGCTCGCTCACCGTCTGCTACGCGAGACAGAGCTATGCCTCGCCGAAATCGCTTTTTTGACGGGCTTCTCCGAGCAGAGCGGCTTTACGCGTGCCTTCAAACGCTGGGCTGGGCAGACGCCCCGTTCATACCGGCTTGAAGCCCGCTCGGTTCGGCAATCGAGACTCGACGCAACCGCGCCCTGCTTTGGCGATTTGGCGCAGCCGCACGCCGCCCAATCCTCCAATCAACCGACGTAACCGAACAAAAGAAAGAGAAACAAATGCCCTATGACTCATTCAAACCCCACGAACCATCTGAACGCGCCACGTTGAAGCAAGTCCGCGGGAAGCCGTTTTCAATCGGCTCAGGCTTTGACGCGTTGAGCTTCACGCACCCGATGTATGCAGGCGCCATGGACCCCCTGATCATGGTTGATCATTTTACCATGACAGCGCCCACATTTGGGCCTCACGCCCATGCGGGTCTGTCGGCGGTCTCAATCCTGTTTGAGGACAGCGAAGGCGTCTTCAACAACAAAGACAGTCTCGGCAATGACATCGATTTGCAACCGGGGGACTTGTACTGGCTAAAGGCCGGACGTGGGGCCGTCCACGATGAAAAACCGCGAACCGGCGCACGCACCCACGCGCTGCAAGTCTTCGTAAATCTTCCAGCTCGGATGAAATATGACGCGCCAGACTCTCTCCATGTCAAAACAGCCGACATGCCGGTGCTCGTCGGCGAGGGGTATAGCGCGCGCCTGGTCCTAGGCGAAAGCAATGGAACTCAAGGCACGAAGTCTCCCGCACTCCCGATGACCATCCTGGATGTAAATCTGGAAGAAGGCGCATCATTCGCGCATCAAGTGCCGGCCGGACAGTCCGCCTGGGTGTTGGCTGTTGACGGCGCCTTTGACGTCCGAAACGGCGATGCGGAAGCATCTCTCAAACCCACCGCGTCCGTATCAATCCGTGCTCAGGATCAAGCCCATGACCTGATCATCTCCGGAAACACAAAAGCTCATTTCGTCATTCTTCAAGCAGAACCCTTGCGTGAACCGTTTGTGCAGCGCGGCCCGTTCGCGATGGCCACTGAAGCCGAAGTCGACGCCATGTTTGCCGCCCACGCTGCGGGCGAACTCGGATCAATCGACGAGCTTTAATTCGAATTCCAGCGTCTCAATCAATCAAAAGGAGTGAACCATGACTATGACGCATTACAACCCTGAACCCCTGACCGCGGAGAACGCGGCCCTGGTCCTGATCGATCATCAGGTCGGGCTTATGACCGGCATTCGCGATTACTCGATTGCCGAGCTGAAGCATAATGTCGTTGGGCTCGCAAAAGCTGCGACAGCCCTCGGTATCCCAATCGTGACAACCACAACTTCGTCAGAAACGCTTTGGGGGCCTGCTTTCCCAGAGCTGCAAGCTGCTCTTCCCGATCATAGATTTATCGATCGCACCACGGTCAATGCCTGGGACGACCCTCGCGTCGAAGCCGCGATCCGGGCAACTGGACGCAAGAAGCTGATTTTCGCGGGGATCTCCCTCGAAGTCTGCGCCGCTTTCCCAGCGATGCGGGCCGTGCGTGAAGGGTTTGAGGCCTATGTCGCTGTGGATGCCAGCGGTAATTTCAACTCGACCAAACGCGAAACCGGGATGGCACGCCTTGTTCAAAGCGGCGTTGTGATCTCAGACGGGGCCAGTCTCATGATCGAGATCCTTGCTGACAATGCTTCACCAAAAGCCATGGACGTCTATTCAGCGCTCGCCATGGATTGGTCGATTTTGGTCGGCCAAGTCCGGTCCAGCGCGCTCGAGCAGGCAGCTTCACGCTAGCGTTTCGATGCATGTGAAGGGGTGTGAGTGACCCCACCCCTTCACATTTTTTGATCAGTAATCAACGAGGAAACGAAAATGACGACGACACCAGACAATCCAAGCGACCGGTGCACACCGTTGCCAAGACACAAGATGGCAGCCCTGACTTTCATCGGTCTGTTGGCGCCTGTTTACTTTATTCCGCAACTGCTATCGCGGTTACTCCCCGGACAAACGCTAATCGTTACAATAATGGCCGTAGGAATAATCGTTGCCTTGATGAACTACGCGATAATGCCGATTTTGACGTCAGTCTTTCGTGGTTGGATGGAGCCAACGTCGTAAACATGCCAGACACTGCCTTTAAGCGTTACCTATGAGCGGCTTAATATCGCTCCCTCTAAGACACTGCGCAGGTCTATTACGCGAGCAGAAGCAGACGAAACACTCGAGTGGACTGAAACGAATTTGCCTTTGGGCGTCGATTTGTGAAATGGCGCAGTGCCAGCGAAGTATCGGCTGAACAAAATAGAGCGCAAATAATTAGGAGACGATCATTTCTTGACGTAGAAAGCACCAAGAGCTGTTTAGCGATTTTAGCTGTGTTATAGCCTTCGCATGACAAAACTGAATGATCAGCGGTGGTTGATTCTATTAAGCGTTTTTATCGCCATCCTATCCGTTACAGGGACCTTTATGGCATCAAATTCCGATCCTTGGCCAAAGATCATAGTTGCATCAATTCTAATCGCTTGTGGATTAGTGCTGGGTGGCTTCGGTATTTACGAATTGATCCCCAGCAAGTCTGACGAATCCGGGACGAAAGACCAAACTGAAACGCAAGTCGAACGGGCCTCGTCCGATACTGCGTCCAATTTGCCATCTCGCGCCGCAACGATAGAAGATGGAGAAGACCCGGTTGTCCTAAGAGCTAATGGTTATAGTCCCACCGATCGCCCCCATCGGTGGGAAAAAGATGGCCCGGACGCTGATGCGCCTTTCGATGAAAAGGAAGTAGTCGTCTACGACGAAGAAGGTTCCTGGATTACCACCGCCAGCGTATTCGTTGTTCTCAACGACTGCGCTTGGGCGCCAGGTTCTGCAAAATATTTTAAGAACAGAAATGGGACAGATTGCAGCCTGGAATCGTTGCTCGCGTTCCCCGAATTCAAAGATCGACTAGCTTCAGCACGACATTTAGTTTTTGTCGGCACTGAGTCACACGACGGAGCTCCGAACGCAGCTTCTTCAGATGACTGCAGTCATGTCTTTCTAACGGAGTGTCGGTCAGACAGATTGATAACCAGGACGTACAACGCATATTTCAAGGACGATTCGAGCGTTCGGCCCGAACTTTGGGAGTTGGACCTAGGTTACGCGCAGACCAAGTCTCCTGCATTAGAGTGGTATCAAAGAAGAGCGCTGATTATCGGCATCAGAAATCGCCGCCCGTCTGTCGACTTAGAGGGCGCGGTCACGAAGATTGTTGAGGGTACAACGGTTGGATCGATTAAGTTGTCTGACTACTCGAACTTCTCGATAGCTAAAGCTCAGCATGTTCCATATGATGAATGGCATTCTGGTGGCGCGCCCGACACGCATCGCTAGCGCGAACAGAATTGAACTTTTGTAGTCCGAAACAGTGTTTATTGATCGAGCAATCAGCAGTCTCGTTATGTCTGCTAATAGGAACTCGCTGCCCTACTCCATTCCATCGTTCAGTCGATCCATCGCCGACTGCGCCATCTGTTTCCGGTTCGCCGCAGCTGTGTATAGCACGACCTCTTTCAAATTTTGGTGGCCGGTGATCGACATAATTTCATGCGGCGTACACCCGGCCTCAGCCAACCGCCGCGCGATCGCTTTCCGTAGCCCGTGAGCGGTAAGACCTTTCAATCCTGCTTGATCGGTCACGTCCCTAAACCAGTTTCCAAAACCGGCGGGCGTATATGGTTTTCCGAAAGACGTTGTTAGAAAGACGAGTTGATCGCGTGAGCATTGCTTGAGAGCAGTAGCCAACATTGGATGAACTGGAATACTAACATCGTTCCCGGTCTTAGTTTGCTTTATCGTCAGAATGCCATCCCGAATGTGCTGAGGTCCAACTCGAACCACGTCTGAACGACGGAGGCCCGTATAGAGAAGCAACATCAAAGCGAGATGGGCTTTGGTGCCTGCGGGATGCGCTTTGATGTAGTCTTCAATGTCCGTCTCCTGCCAAGATTTGAAGCCAGCTGTTTTGATTTTGATCTTTCGAACAAACTGTGTCGGATCGTCTTCTCTCAGCTCAAGTTCGATCGCTTGCCGCATGAGTAGATGCAAGATGCGAAGAAAGTTGTTCGCTGCCGAAGGGGTATCGGATTTCTCACGCATCATTTGCCGGATGTGACGTGGTTGAAGGCGGGAAGCGGCTTTCTCGCCGTGTTCTTTTCGGAAACGTTCTATGATGCCGCGATACGTGGATTTTGTACTAGGTTTCAGGTTCTTGAAATCGGCAGACTTGTAGTACGCGACAATCACTTCATTCATTGAACCGGGCTTGTTACGACCCGCGCCTATCGCGGGCCGCGGCCCATTCATAGCCTTCTGATAAGACTTCCAGAATTCGTCGCTAAAGAGCGGTCCAGAGAGCGCGACGTCTTTGTACCCTTTTCGACGAAAGTAGATGCGTTCTCGACCATGGCGGTCATCGTAAATTTTCAAATAAGGCGGTCTTTTTTTATTGGTTGCCATGGATCATCATCCCATTCGTTGTCGTTGTCTGACGCTAGACTCTCAAAAGCCGAGTCCAGGCGCAAGCGGTCCCAAACTTTTCTTGATCGAATGGGTATGGGCTCGGGCATCAGTCCTTCGCGAACTAGCTTGTCGAAAGTGCCTGGCGACACTCCAATATACAGCGCCGCTTCAGACCTTGAGAGCCCTCGCGGCCTAATGCTCGGCTTTCGATCTATCGGACCTTCCATCTTTCATCCCACTCTACTCCATCACCGAAAGTGGCCGAAAACCGCCGCTCGGGGTGCTTGTCCAATCAGGATTTGCAGAAGGATTCTGAAAGTCAAATCGCGAAATTCCCCAACGAGTTGAGCAATAGCAAATTCGAACAAAATCGTGCAAAAGCGAGCAAATGCAGGAACAATCGTGATGCTCGAAACCGGAGCGGTGCGACGTTCTGACACAGACTGCTCGGTCAGGTTAGACGATGAAACACGCAGTCTAACCGATTGTTTCAATGTGAAATATTTTGCTGCAGGCACCTGCGGTGCCTAGCCTCTGAGTAGTTTAGCACTCCACGAGGCCGACCATGCGCTCACAAAGAGCCAGCAACGAAAACACAACTCGTCCCACTCGACCATTGTCGATCAGACTGCTTGAAAGTGACATAGAAGATCTGTGCGAACGAGCCCGCAGAGTTTCTGGTACGCCCACTGGGGTGGCTCGTGAGTTGATCAGATCAGGATTGTCTGATGGTGACCCTTTCAAGCAAGCGAACCGCTTACTGAAGATTGAGCGAAACCTCGCCATCGCAATCCAAGACATCCAATCATCGAAAGCCTCTCAATCTGAACTCGAAGCCACGGTGGCGCGCATAGAACAAATGTTCAAGCAACTCCTGCTCGCTCTGAGCGGCCAGTTACAGCCGGAGGTGAAGTAATTTGGCCAAGGTAAAACTCATACTCCTCGCCCTTGCGATACTTCTGGCGACTGCAACCTTTGGATCCTACAAGCTAGGCTTCCACTATTTCCGCGCTGGCATCGCAACACCTCCAGGGGAATTCTCTTACCACGATCGGGCGTTCATGGACGCGTGCGGCAAGGCTCGTCTGACATCTCTGATTCAAGATCCGGTCGGCGTTCAAACATGGTCTCGATGCGAAGCCACCATGCAGCACTATGGCACTCGAGATGCGTTCAATTGGCGACACAACCTAGTTTCAGTTTTGGCTGTTCTTAGCCTGACCTCTTTTGGCGTGTTCGCTTGGTTCGTCATGAATGGAACAAAGTCTCCGAAAGTCGTTCGCGGGCGAAAGCATTTCAAAGGCTCGGCTGCTTCAAGCGAGCTCCGGAAGGTATCGAACAAGGAATGTAAGCGATCGGGCCCCGGTATCGAGTTTCCACTCAAAATTCCGATGAGCCGCGATCGAGAAAGCAGGCACTTCCTCGCTTGGGGAAGCACCGGTGCCGGTAAGACGACCGCTATGCTCCTTCTGATGCTTGGCGCCATTCACCGTGGCGACAAAACCCTCATCCTCGACACCAAGGGCGACCTAACCTCTAGACTTCCATACATTGGTGGATTGATCGCACCTCACGACGCGCGATCGATGAAGTGGGATATCGCATATGATTGCCGCACACCTCAGGAAGCGCGCGAACTCGCTGCGCGAATAATTCCGCCTAGTGGTTCAGACCCAATGTGGTCGAACGCAGCTCGCGACATCTTCATCGCGTGCATCGTCTCGTTGCAAAATGTCTATCGAGACGCCTGGAGTTGGGGATCCTTACGCGACCTTGTGCTCGCAGATGCTGAGGCGCTGCTACAGGTTGCCCAACAACACTATCCCGCGGCGACACAGTATTTAAGTGATCCAACCAATAAGACTGCTCAAAGTGTTCTCACCACATTCAAAGCGCACATGAACATCGTCTTGGTATTGGGAGATGCTTGGCCACAAAGCGCCGGTGGATTTTCAATTCGCAAATGGTTGGAGCTACCCAATTGCAATCCGATCATTCTGCAGCGCGACGGACAATTTCCCCAACTATCCAAGGCATGGATCTCCGGGATCATCAGCTTACTCGCCAGCTACGCTGGATCTCCAGCCATGCGCGAAAACCCGATCACTCGAACCTGGCTCTTTCTCGATGAATTTCCTCAATTGGATCGGATGGATCACTTCTCGACCCTATTGGATGTCGGACGCTCCAAAGGCATTAGCGTGGTCTTGGGGGCGCAAGATCTTTCTCAAATCCGCAAGACCTATGGTCCTGATCAAGCCAATGCCTGGATTGGCATGATCGGTACGCACATTATCACTCGGATGAACTTGGGAGAGAGCGCTGAAATTACCAGCCGCCTTCTCGGCAAACAAACCGTGGAATTCGAACGAAAGAGCGAGACTTGGACCAACGGACAGCGGTCCGTCACGAAAGCCATCGCGCGAGAAGAACGAGATGTTATCACACCCTCGGAGCTTTCCGATCATCTCGGTGTCACCAAGCATGGCGTTCGGGCATTGATGGTCGGCCCTGGCCAACACGTCTATGACGTCGATATCCCATTCCTCGATTTGCCAGAACAACGCCCGGCAAGCGCGCCAGCCGATTGGACGTCTAAATGTGCGAGAGACCTCGCGCCGCTTCCCGAACGCAATCCCCTGCTAGAAGAGCGACCAATCCTGTCTCCCGATATAGCGAACTTTATCAGCCGGAAAGCCGTAGACGGATTTGACGCGTAATGGTCGCGTCAATCTCCGCGCGCAAATCCGTCTCTGCCGCGGTCGCATACTTCAAGCACATGGCTCAAGACGAATACTACACGAAGGAAAATGAAGCTGAAGCTGAAAGCGATTGGGACGGACGCGGTTCGGAACGCCTCGCACTGGATGGCGACGTCACCCGAAAAGACTTCGAAACACTCTTGAATGGCTATGATCCCAAAACCGGGGAGCCGCTTGTGCAGACGGGTAACAAATCTCACGCCCCCGGATGGGATATGACTTATAGCGCTCCAAAATCAGTTTCAGTTTTGTGGGCGCTCTCAACGCCACATGAGCGATCCAAAATTGAAGCGGCTCATCGGAATGCCGTTTCGGTGGCGACGAAACACTTGGAGGAAAATCATGCCTTCACGCGGCGCGGAAAAGGAGGCGCAATACGAGAGCAAGTCGCGGGTCTAACGATCGCTCGCTTCCATCACCATACGAGCCGAGATCTGGACCCGCAGCTACACACGCATGCATTTATCTTCAACGCCGCTCCGCGCCATGATCAAACATGGGGAACGCTCGTAAGCCGCGAGCTTTACAAAGCGCAGAAGGAAACCGGCGCGATCTATCGAAACCAGTTGGCGAACGCTCTCGAGCGGGAAGGACATGTGATCGACCGACAAGGCAGTTCTTTTCGAATGCGCGCGATCCCTCGTCATATCGAACGAGTATTCTCAAAGCGCCGCCAAGCGATCGAGGAAGCGGCTAAAGCACATGGATACAGAACGCCGAAAGGGATGGAACTCGCGGCGCTCCGCACGCGGCAAGCGAAGCGTCCACGCGAACGCGCCGCTCTATTTCAAGCATGGTCTCAAGAAGCGCGGGCGATGGGTTTCAAGTTGCCAGACCACCAGCAACAGATCGAAGCAAGCCGCGGTGTTCCAAAGGCAATACAAACCGAAAGGACGACTGCTTCATCAGCCACTTTAAACCAGTCCGTTCAACGACTTGTATTGTCAGCGGCACTGGCCTTTCGAGCGCCTCGAGGCATGTCGGGATTGAATGTATCTCTTCGCAATTCAAACCGAGATCGTGACATCGAAGCTGAACGCTGAGCGTGTACTGGCATAATCGCCCAGAAATATTGGGTTTCAGCTGTATCGAGGGCGGCTTTGTAATCGCATAGTCAATCAAGCGTATACAGCGTTATTCTCAATCACCGTAGGTGTTTCAGACAAGATCGCTCGCGATTTGTCAGCACCAAGGGTGCATGGGGTGTGATACCGAAACTCTCTTTTCCAACGTCTCTTTCGCGAGGCATTTGGAGAATCACTGAGTTGCTACGCGCGGGTTCGATTGAAGAAATATCGCGGCACTATCAGAGGCTTAGGCTTTGAGAGTGGTGATCAAGAAGATGGCGTTTGCGTCCGTCTATGCTTCCATCGAACAGGCCAACTTGGACCCGGATTTCTGCTTCCCCGTGTGTCCTGAGCGCTTCCCCGGGATGTGCAGTCTTTTGTGTCCTGACGGGGAAGCATCAGGAGGTAATCCCATGCTCGCCAAACAAACCAAGAAAGCATCCCGCAACCAAACACCCGACAAAGATCGCTTTGAATGGGATGACAAAGAACCCGGTCTCGGTGTTCGTTTCCGAACCGGACGTAACCCGACCTGGTATTTGCAAACCCGTATCGAAGGCAAAACCGTTCGCCGCTCGCTCGGGTTGCTAAGTGATTTTTCCCTTGCTGACGCCAGAGAGATTGCGCGCGAAGCCAGAGATGAATTGTCCGGAGCGGCACCTGCGCCAGTCCTCGTGCCTGAAATCTCAAAAGCGACGGTTACAGACTTCTCCGAACAGTTTCTGAAGGACGGCGCGCCCAACTGGAAACCGGCCACTATAAAGGCGCACCGTTATGTCATTTCGCGGTTCATTGTTCCCGCCTTCGGCACCCGCGACCTTGCCTCCCTGACTGCCGAGGAGGTTGCCGCATGGTGGTCCGGTCTCGATGCGTCTGCAGGAACCCGGAACCGCACCCTTGCCGTGCTGTCTGGAATCATTCGGCACGGAGAACTGCTGGGTTTGCGCTCGCCGGGGCTTAACCCCTGCCAGGGGCTCCGGCGACGCAAGTCCAGCTTCAAGGCCTATAGATTGACGTCTGAAGATTATGGACGGCTTGGTAGGGCCATAAGAGGCGTTAAAACGCGCTGGCCGGTGGAAGCTGCGATATTTCGATTTCTTGCCCTGACAGGTTGTCGCAAATCCGAGGCGCGTTTCCTGCAATGGAGTATGATCGACGGAAAACGCGCGGCGTTGCCTGACAGCAAAACCGGACCTCGCGCTATCTGGCTTGGGTCTCCAGCTCTCAAACTGCTCGCTGAACAGCCGACTCTCTCTGAATACGTCTTCGCCAAACGCGGCAAGCCTGTTTCCAAAAACCAACTCGACAAAATATGGCACCGCGTCCGCGAACATGCAGAGCTCTCTACGCTCAGGCTTCATGACCTTCGGCACGGGTTCGCTTCGGTTGCCATCTCATCAGGCGAACCGCTGCGAACTGTGTCTGGTCTTTTGGGACATTCAGACCTGCAAACGACAGCGGGTTACGCTCAGTTTGCCGAAGAACCGGTTCGCGCAGCGGCAGCGCGGGTCGCAGATCATTTGGGCGAGGCTCTGGCCGCGCAGAAGTTCCAGCCTGCGCCTCTGCCCAAAGGCATAGTCGCCGACTTCCTCGCCCAAGGTCTGCCGATGGACGCCTTTGCCGAAATCAACGGTATTAGCCTATCTACTCTGCGCCAGAAACTTGCGCAGCACTTCAAGGACGTTCGCGCGTCACGTGCCATCAGTGAGGGAATGGAACAATGAGCGGAGCTAAGAAACACTTGACCGATGCGCTGGCCCGAAAGGCAAAGCCCAAGTCACGGGAATACGCCCTGGCAGACGTAGCTCAGCAAGGGTTTGCCCTTCGTGTTCAGCCATCCGGTTCCAAAGCATGGATTCTGAGGACGCGGGTCGAAGGTAAGCTGCGCCGGTTCACGATTGGATCGCCAAACACAATGAATGCCGACGAAGCGCGAACTCGTGCGCTCCAACTGCGCATAGAGCACCAGCCGAAAACTGTCATTCAACTCGCGAGTGCAGACGAACCCACCATCACGTTCCGCGAACTCAGCCAATACCTGCTGCAAGCGAAAGCTGGCGTGTGGAAACCGAGCACGATCAAGGCGGTGACCACTTACCTCAAGGCCGAACTACTTCCCGCCTTTGGAGATCGTCCGATCAATCGGCTCACAACCGCAGAAGTGGCCGCTTGGTTTCATGCATATAGCACCCGAAGGCCGGGAGGAGCCAATCAAGCACTTTCGCACCTGCGCACAGCCTTGAAGTTTGCGAGGGAAACCGGTCGCCTGCCGCGTGAGACACCAGACCCATCGAGCCCGATCCGCAAAAACACAAGGCGAGCGCGGGGACGGCTCCTGAATGCAACCCAGCTCGCAAAGCTGGGAGCTTGGCTAGAAGCACCACACCTGCGCTGGTTGGATGTCGCCGATGCTATCCACCTGATCCTGCTTACTGGCTGCAGGTCCGGAGAAATTTCGCGCTTGCAGTGGGCTGAAGTTCTTGAGGACAGGCTACGGCTAAAGGTATCGAAGACCGGCAGTCGGGACGTGGTTCTGACGCCGCCCGCCATAGCAATTCTGGCGCGTCGACGCAAAGGCGCGCGGTCGATTTACGTTTTTCCTGCCAGTCACGATCCCGGCATGCCCATCGGGACATTGGATGTGCCGTGGCGATCTATCCGGGAGCGTATCGGATTGCCCCGTGAAATTCGCTTGCACGACCTTCGTCACACCTACGCCAGTCAAGCCATCATGACCGGTGAAACGCTTAGCATGGCGGGCCAGTTGCTCGGCCATCGCAGGCCGCAAACAACCGAAATATATGCTCACCTTGATGCGCGGCACTTGGCTGATGCGGCGGACAGGGTCTCGCAATCGATACATGAATGTCTGGAATCAGGGTGTGAAGCAGCCGTTTGAGCCTCTGATGTTAGTTGACCCAGATTGGCCCCTTATGGACATACAATTCATGGGAGGCGAATGACGGGATAACCCGAGTTATCGAACGTTACCTGGCCCAGAAACATCAGTGCAAAATTTCGGTAGAAGAGTATTGGCTGCATTGGAGTCCCGCTGTCGACTTCGAGCACCAAAATGGTCATCTACCGTACTATGTGTGGCTAGCGGTTGGCACGTGCTCTTCGTCGCCCGTTGCAAACGCTGTCATTTGTGAATCTTCACCATCCTTTCGGTTGAGCCGATTGAACGGCCATAAAAGTCGGCTACTGATCCGTGCCAAGATACTGGCGACATCGCTGAGCATCATGAAGAAGGCCGGGACAACGATCAATGTAAGGAGTGTTGATGACGTCAAACCTCCGATGAGTAGCGCGCCTAGAGCGTTGCGCCACTCCGCACCGTCTGATGTCGCAAATGCTACCGGTATCATGCCGAATATTGCTGAAAATGCTGTCATCAGAACCGGGCGCAAGCGTTCCGGGCAGGCCTGGAGGATCGCGCCACGGGGCGACATTCCGTCTTCAGTCAATTGGTTCGCCCGGTCGACCAGGAGGATGCCGTTTTTCATGACGATCCCCATCAAACCAATGAGCCCAATCTGCGCAAAGAGCGAAGACTCCAGGCCGAAATAGTATAGCCCGGCGAACGCGCCGGAAAAGCTGAGCGGTGCCGTTACCATGATTACGAGCGGCTGAACGAATGAGTTAAACTGGCTGGCCAACACCATGTAGAGCGCCAGCAAGGCGAGAGCGAGCGCAAAACCGATTGCGCCAGCTGTCTCCTGCATTCGTTCAGCCATTCCGCCCATTGAGTAAACGATACCCTGGGGCGGTGGATGGGCATCCAGAACTGCAAGCAGCTCATTAGTAGCCTCGCCCAGCGACACACCGGTTGCAGAACTGCCAAGCACAGATATTTTTCGCGCACGGTCAGACCGATCAATCTGTGACGGCCCCGATGCGAACTGCACTTGTGAGACCGCGCCGATGTCCACGAGACGGCCATCAACTCCGCGCACCTGTATACGGTCAAAGTCCGTTACGCTTTCTCTCTGGTCCTCTTCGAGGCGAAGACGGATGTCGTAGCGTTTCCCATCCTCTTCAAATGTGCCTGCATCAACCCCGCCGAGCGCAATCCGGGCAGTTGAGGCAAGCGACCTCGCTGATACGCCTTGGTCACCTGCGCGCCTTCGGTCAAACAATATCTGGGCCTCAGGCCGCCCGCTCTCAAAACTCGTCCTGACATCGGCGAAAGCAGAACGCGAGCGCATCTCCCGCACCAACCTGTCAGCATACTGCGAAAGAGAAACCAGATCACTTCCCTTTAGCAACAAATCGAGATCGCTGCTGCCGGAGGTTGTGCCGCTAACCCAAGGCACTTCAAGAACTGACACTTTGACCGCATCGGGCGCTGCTCCGCGTATAGCTTCGCGCGCTTCATCCATGATCTCGAACTGGCCTTTCGAGCGTTGCTGCTTC
Source organism: Hyphomonas sp. Mor2 (assembly GCF_001854405.1). Lineage (GTDB taxonomy): Bacteria > Pseudomonadota > Alphaproteobacteria > Caulobacterales > Hyphomonadaceae > Henriciella. The sequence goes on along the minus strand of NZ_CP017718.1, from coordinate 1,688,150 downwards.
GGTGTCAGAGAAGCATAGAGTTCTATTATGTGGACATCGGCTTGCGAGCCAGATCCAATGGACAGGAACACATCCTCAATGTGGTCAATTTTGCGGAGTGCTTGGTCAGCTTCTTGTGCCGTCCGCAGTGCCGCTGTAACGCCGGTGCCCAGCGGTAGTTCGATTGAGCCCTGAAATTCGCTCCTGTCTGCCCGGGATGTAAACCCGGACGGAACTTGGGCGGCATACCACGCACCGGCAAAGACGGACGAGACTGCGATAAGTATGACGATCAATCGAAATCGCACGGCGAGCGTCACAATTGACGCGTATACACGTTCAACGCCGTCCCAGAACGCATCCAACGGGCGAAAAATAAAGAAAACACTTCCCGACCTGAGAAAGCGCGATGCGAGCATTGGGGTCAGCGTAAGCGCAACGAGCAATGAGACCGATACCGAAAAGACGATCGCCAATCCATATTGGTAAAAAAACCGCCCGACGATCCCATCCATAAAGGCGATAGGCACAAATACAGCGAGTGTCGCCGCAGTTCCTGCAAACACCGCCAAGCCAACCTTGCGCGTCCCCTCGCGGGCCGCCTGGAGAGGGGGCTTGCCCTCCTCCAGCTCCTTCATGATGGCCTCGACGACGACGATGGCGTCATCGACAAGAAGACCGATCGCGACAGTCAGCGCCAACAGGGTAAGGACATTGATCGTAAATCCGAGCAGGTAGAATCCAAAAAAGGTCGCCACCAAAGATGTTGGGATCGCGGTGGCGACAGTTAACGTAGCTCTGACGTTCAAGAGGAAAGTGAATGTCACAGCGATCACGAGGCCAATTGCGATCACCACGTCGTGGGTAACGTCCTCAATTGAGCTCTCGATGAATTTGGAAACATCGCGGGTCGCAATGACAGTTACACCGGTAGGGGCAATTTTCCGAAGACGCTCTGTCGCCTCCTTCACATTGCGTGCGACTTCCACTGTGTTACGGCCTGACTGTTTTCGAATATCGAGTGATATTCCCCGCCTGCCATTCAGCAAGGCAGCTGAGCGTTCATCCTCCAACCCATCTTCGACACGTGCGATATCGGAGATGCGGATGGTGACGCCATTCTCTCGGTAGGCAACCGGTAGTTCGGCAAAGCCATCCGCACTGGTGACTTCAGCGACTGTCTTGACGCCGAACTCCTTTGTGCGGGCAGCGGTTTCCAGCCGCCCACCCGGGAGCTCCGCATGTTCATTCTGTATCGCTTGGCGGACATCATCTGCCGTGACGCCAAAGGCGCGCAGGCGTTCATTGTCGAGCCATATCCGAACGTCCCGTTCACGCCCTCCAACCATGTTGACTGAGCCAACCCCGTCAATCCGCTGAAGGCGTTCCTTGGCGACGTCATCGGCAAACGCTGTGAGGTCGGCAATTGGCAGGTCTCCAGCGATCATGACGGAAATGATCGGTGCAGCGTCCGGATCCACCTTATCAACAATGGGCGGGTCCATGTCTGGAGGTAGCTCCGCGCGGGCAAGCTGTACCTTGTCTCGAACATCCTGGACCTTCTCACGGGCGTCGGACCTCAAATCGAACTCAATAAGAATTTGAGACTGCCCTTCGCTGGAAAAGGATTGCAGCGTCTCAATGCCATCAATTGTATTTATGTACTCCTCCAGAATGTCGGTGATTTCGGACTCGACTGTTTCTGGGGAAGCACCGTCCAGTGTGGCCGTAACATTCACATATGGAAATTCGACATCGGGGAAGAGGTCAACGCCCAGTCTCCCCATCGACATGTAACCAAGCCCCACAAGTGCCGCGATAATCATGACCGCAAAGACCGCTCGCCGTATCGATAGATCGACGAGCCACATCATGACGCTGCAGGCTCGACGACGGCTCCATCATAAAGCGGCTGGGATGAGCTCAGGATCACCTTTTCTCCGATCGACAACCCGTCAAGAACCTCGGTTCGGCCTGCGTCCAGGTCTGAAATTTTGACGATGCGCCGCTGCACTTTCCCGCCTGAGACGATGTAGATGTAGCGGTCGTCACCTGTGCCACGCACAGCTATTCGCGGCACGACTATGGCGGGGCGTTGATCGACATTCACTTCGGCGCGAACCGATTGCCCAGCCTTTACACGGCAGTCCGGATTGGCAAACGCCATGCGAAATTCAACCATTCGCGAGACAGGGTCCACGCGGTCGTTCAAAATCAGAATCTCGGATTGAATCGGATCGCCGCGGCCATCGACATAAAGACGACCCGTCAAGCCAAGGCGCAGACGCGCAAGCTCAGACTCTGGCGCAAATAATATGCCCGCGGCAATTTCGCATTCCTGGATTTGAACGACCGCTGAATTGCCCATCCCGGAAAAGCTGTTTGACATGAACACACCTTCATCGATGTAACGTGCTGTGACAGAGCCGTTGAATGGTGCGCGCACGATCGTATCGGTGAGCGCTTGCCTGGCGGTTTCTACTTCCGTCTCGCTGAGCCGCAAATTGGCACGAGCGACTTCCAGGGCAGTTTTGGCATCATCAAAGACCACACCTGAGACCACACCATCAGGTGCCAGTGGCGTATAACGATCTACGAGGGTCTTCGCACGAGCCACCTCAGCCTGCGCGACGTCGCGCATTGCTTCAGCTTCGATAAGTCTACGCTGATAGTCGATCTGCCGGGTACGGAATAGCGGGGCGCCCTTTTGAACTCGGTCACCGACCCGGACGAAAATACGCTCGACGACGCCCTCTGCCAATGCACCAATATTGCTGGTTTGCTTGGCGGCGACAGTGCCTGAAGCGATGAGAGGTTCGGCGAGTATTGTCTCTTCAGCGGATATCGTCTCAACCCGTATGATGGACGCCTCAGACTCGGCAATGATGTCGGTTTGCGGCGCAGCAGATGGATCTTCGTGTCCACCATCGGTGCATGCGCCGATCAGAGAGCACAAAAGGCAAAGGAAAACTGTCAGGCGAATCATTGCGAACGCCTCGGCATCTGGTAGGCACCGCGTCCGCTCGAAAGCAGGTCGCCATCAGCGTTGGTTATAGATGCTTCGGCGACTGATAGTGTCGACCCCAGTCGGACGATTCTTCCCGTTATGGTAAGCCGACCGGGTGTGGCGGGCTTATGATAGTCGACGCGCAAGTCAGCGGTAGCAACCGGCACGCTGCCAGCGGCCAACAAGGCATAAAATCCTGTGAGATCAATCAAGGCGGCGAGAATTCCGCCATGCGCAGATTGGGTGCGCGGATTGGAGACAATTTCATCCCGCCAGGGCATCTCAAGTCTGATCGCTTCTTCGTCTGCGCTGATTACCTTGAGCCCAAGCCATCGATGAAAGGGAGCAGCTTCAAGCGCAAGCTGCATGTCCCTGAGACCTGGAGTTGAGGCGCTCATACCGGGGCCTCCTCGCCCACCTGACGCAAAAAAGCCGCAACGGCATCTGTGAACACATCATTGCGGTCTCCCGCCACCATGTGGCGCGCCCCAGCGACATCGGTAAAATGCGCATCTGGGGCGAGCGCCCGGAAGGCGGTAACAGAGTCCTCTGAGACGAGCTCACTCATGCGCCCGCGAATGAGATGAAGCGGCACGCAAATGTCCCTTACCGCCTGTTCGAGATCGCTAGTGCGCGTAACTGCCGATCGCTTCATTACGCCCGTAATGAAGGCCGGGTCCCAATGCCAGCGCCAGCGCCCATCCTCCCCTTGGCGCAAATTCTTCCGCAAACCTTCAAGGTCATTTGGGCGGGGGCGATGCGGAAGATATTTTGCGATGACATCGGCGGCCTGTTCCAGCGATTCGAAACCTTCCTCGATGTGAGCGCCCATAAAACCGACCACTTTGGCAACCCCGGCCGCATCCATATTCGGCGCAATATCGACGAGAGTAACTGACATAAACGCGTCGCGTGCCAGCATGCCAGCTGCGACGATTGCAGCAAGCCCGCCAAGAGAGGCCCCGACGAGGTGTGGCCGGGTTCCCGCGCCCGCCAATTGCCCTGCAATGTCAATCAAATCTCTCGCAATGGCTTCTAGCGAGTAGTCCCCGTCAGCGGCCCAATCGCTATCGCCATGTCCGCGAAGGTCCAGCACCGTCGAGAAATAGCCCTCAAATGCGAGCGTTTTCGCAGCGTCCTTCCAGGCGTGCCGGGTTTGCCCGCCACCATGCGCGAAAATTACCGGGGGCGCTGCAGGATCACCAAACGAGCTCGTGGCCAATGTGAGCCCTTGTGCGTTCATTCGTCCGACAGCCTTGTTCACAGAACGCCTCCGGGGTAGAATCTTGTAAGCATCCTATTTGTAAGCCTCCTTACAATAAATGTAAATGGAGAAAATTATGGCGCTTTCGACGCGGTCACTTGGCTTTGATCTCAAAGGAGATCCCAGAATTGACTTCAGTTTTCTTCTCGGGGAAGTCACCCGTCTGTTGCGCATAGCATTTGACAAGGAAATGGAGGCCATTGGCCTTACGAGATCACAATGGCATGTGCTGGTTTATGTATTGAGACTGGATAGCCCTACGCAAACAGCGCTTGCAGAGGCGCTCGACATCGCCCGTCCTTCCGTCGGCGCGCTGATCGACCAGCTGGAAAACTCTGGCTATGTCTCACGCGAGAGAGACGCAGCCGACCGACGGGTCTGGCGCATTGTTCCAACGCGATTGGCCCGCCAGCGCGCCGAAGATTTTGCAAAATCTGCTGAGCGCGTTGCAGCGCGAGCATTTGCTTCGGTGGAGGCGGATGATCTGGCTGAGTCAACGGGCGTACTTTCGGCCATTCGTGATGCATTGAAGTCTCAAGAGACTGACCCTTAGGAGTGACGTGAGATGTCCAGCCGCGTTCGTGAGGGATGATATTGAGATCAAAGGGTCCCTAAGTACCAAAAGCGCTCGTTTATGACGTTCGCAACACACTTTGCTCTGACCGCTTGTTACCCGTCTTGGCGGCACCACTTTAATTTTCGTCCGTCTCATATTGCGCCGATTGCGGTCATCCAGACCATGTAGTCAAGTGTCTGCCTTTGGCGAGTTTTAGCCGCCCGCGTAAGACGCGCCGACTGACTGAAACGCGGGCAAAAGGAGGCATCCGAAAATTGGGTGTTGGCACAAAAATCATCAATAAATATGGAGCCAAGGCATTGATTAATGATGGAATTACAGAAGAATCGAATTCTTTATTTGCCTGAATAATTTTGATAGCAACCAAACATGAGTTTGCCGATTTGGCAATTTACTGATGTGAAATACACCTATGCCTCTTAGGATCATACATTCATCAGATTGGCAGATCGGCAAGGTGTATCGCTTTGTCGATGACGGCACGATGGGGCTGCTTCAGGAGGCGCGTCTTGCTGCGATCACCCGGCTGGGGGAACTCGCCGTTGAACACGGTGCCGATCATGTTCTGGTTGCCGGTGATGTCTACGACATGGAGGCCTTGTCGCCGCGCTCGCTTAATCAGCCGCTGGAACGTATGCGGAAGTTTGAGAAGGTGACGTGGCATCTCATGCCCGGAAACCACGACCCGCATCGGCCGCACGGCCTCTGGGATCAGCTCTTGCGACGAGGCGTGCCGGACAATGTGATCCTCCACCTCACGTCTGAGCCGAAGATATTCGAAAGCGACGGCTTCGCAGTGCTTCCGGCACCGCTACAGTATCGACGCACGCTTCAGGACCCCACGGCGTATATGGGCGATGCAGAGACTCCGGACGGGATTATCCGGATAGGTCTCGCGCATGGCACCGTCACGGCCTTCGGTTCCGATGACAAGGACGTTCCGAACTACATAAATCCGGAAAGGCCGAATTCGGCGGGGCTCGCCTATCTGGCTCTGGGCGATTGGCACGGACAGAAGAAGATCAGTGACAGGGTTTGGTACAGCGGCACCCACGAAACCGATGCCTTTGATGTCGAAGGCGGCGGTCAGGCGCTTCTGGTCGAAATCGAGAGTGCTGATGCTGCGCCAGTCGTTACACAGGTCAAAACCGGCCATTACCAGTGGATGACGTTTCGCGAGCAGATCAACAGTCGTGAAGAAGTTGATGCTCTCGTTACGACCCTGCGCGGCAGTGGAGACGACCTGAACCGGATACTGGTGCGCCTTTTTGTCGAGGGTGCGGTCTCACTTCAGGATCGCCAATATTTTGAGGAACAGATCGTAGATCAGGTTTCGGCGGCCTTCTGTTATCTGCGGGTTGACGATACGCGCCTCTTCCAGAGTCCCAGCGAAGAGGACCTTGATCAGATCGACCGGGGCGGCTTCGTGCGAACCGCCGCCGATGTCCTGAAGCAGAAGGCCGAGGACATGAGCGATCCCGAACACGAAATCGCGGCGCTGGCGCTCCAGCGGCTATATGTCGAGCACATGAAATTGAAGACGAGGAGCCAATGAAGATTCGCTCCATCGCTGTCAATCAGTTCAAGAAGTTCACCACGCCGATGTGTCTCGACGACATTGGCGACGGCCTGAACGTCATCGTCGGCCCCAACGAAATGGGGAAGTCAACGCTGCTCGATGCGCTACGCGCTGCGCTGTTTGAGAAGTACAGCTCCAAGGCGCAGCCGATTACAGCGCTACAGAATGACAGGAATCAGGCCGCACCCGTCGTCGAACTCGCATTCGAGGTCGACGACGGGACATATCGGATCAGGAAGCGGTTCGTTAAGAAGCCCTACGCTCACCTGTTCTGCCCGGACGGACGAAAGCTGGAGGGCGATGAAGCGGAACAAACGTTGCGCGATCTTCTCGGGTTCGACGAACCCGGCAAGACGGGTGCGAAGCCCGAGACCCTCGGTATGTGGAATGTGCTCTGGGTTCAGCAAGGCCAGTCCTTTGGCGCGTTGGATCTCCCTGACAGCGCGCGCTCAAACCTTCACAGCGCACTGGAGTCGGAAGTCGGCGAGGTTCTGGGAGGCAGGCGAGGAAGGGCCTTGCCCGACGCAGTGGACAAACAGCTCTCCGAACTTGTCACGTCGACCGGCAGGCCACGCGGGGATTACAAGGAGCTGATTGACGAAGTGGAGACTCTGCGTTCCGATCTCGAAGGGCTGCAAAACCGCCGCAGTGATCTCTCCAACACTATGGAAGACCTGGAAGCCGCACAGGGGACGCTCGCGCGTCTTTCATCGGGAGCGCAAGACCAGAAGGACAAGGAGGAGCTGAACGCAGCGCGGAGCCGACATGGTGAGCTTGTCAAGCTGGAATCACGAATTGAGGCAGCGGCGACGGATGTTGAGCTGAAAAAGCGGAATCTGGAACAAGCCGAACAGGCCCTTGCCGAGCGTCGCGCTATGAAAGAACAGATCACGACCGACGCCAAGGCGGTTGAAGCGGCGAAGGAGAAGCTCGACGAGGTTCGCGAGAAAAATCAGGAGCTGAGGAAACAAGTCGAGGGGCTTCGCAAAGATGCGAATGAGGCCGAGGATGCCGTCACCGACGCGGATAAGACTATGTCGATGGCCCGCCGCGTTCTCACTGCCGTTCAACGCGAGGGCCGCATTCGTGAGCTTCAGGAGCGGTACGAGAATGCACACGAGGCCGAAAAGAAGCAAAGGGCTGCCCAACAGGGCGCAGCGGCCATTCTCGTAACTGACGAGAATATTGAAACGATACGAGATGCGGCGAAGAAATTGGAAACTGCGCGATCCCGCCTTTCTGCCGCCGCGACCCTCGTTGCGTTCGATATGCCTTCAGACCGGTTGTCCACCTTAGAGGTCGATGGTGCGGCCCTTGCGCTCGGTCAGACATCGGTGGAAGCGGTTGAAGCGACAACGGTCACCATCCCCGAATACGGCAGCATTTCTGTTCAGCCTGCGATCAAGGACCGGGATAGCCTCATCGCACAACAGCGCGAAGCGAATGACGCTCTCAAAGCCGCGCTTGAAGAGTGCGGCGTCAAATCGGTTGATGCTGCTGAGGAACAACTTGCGAAGCGCGAGAGGCTCCTGCGAAATGCGGAGCTTGCCCGGCAGGAAGCCGAGTTGCATGCGCCGGAAACGGATGACTACGACGCCGGTGCGGAGCCGCTTGCCGACCACATTGTTGGCCTGAAGGCCATTCTCGAACGGGAGCTGAGCGATCTTGGGATCGAGGGCTTGCCATCGGAGAAAGAAGCAGATCAGACCCTCGCCGCCGCTCTGGAAAGTGCGAAGGAAGCTAGGGAGACCCAGACCACCGCCCGAGCGGCCCTTGGCGGGCCGGAAGACGAGATGGGCCGTGTCCAGACTGAGTTGGGAAGTGTGAAAACACGATATGACGATGGGAAGGAACGCCTCGATAAGCTGGAGAGGGGACTGGCTGTAGCGGAAGACCAGGTTTCAGATGATGATCTTGAGGCCGGTGTGACGACCGCTGGCAAGGCGCTCGCGGACCAGCAGAAGGCTGTCTCGGAGCTTGAAGGACAGCGTGAGGGCGAGACGTTGCCGCAACTAGAAGCGCGGATTTCGCGGTTGGAAACAGCGCTCCAAGAGCGTCGCGACAAGCGTTCTGAACTGAAAGAGAAGGTGGTCGGGCTGAAGTCACACATTGAAGCTCTTGAAGGCGCTGGCCTCGACGAGGCCATTCAGCAGAAAGCACGCGAGTTTGAGTTGGCCGACGACCAGCGTCAACGCTCCCAGCGCGAGGTAGCCGCACTCTCACTGTTACTATCGACACTACGTTCAGCCGAGACAGAGGCGAAAGAGCGCTATCTTTCGCCGGTGCTGAAACGGGTTCGTCCCTACTTGCAGCTCCTGTTTCCCGGCGCAGAGATCGCGATTGACGAGAACCTGCATATCGTCGGTGTCGTCCGCGAGAACGGCTACGAAGAATCTTTCGAACACCTGAGCATGGGCACGCAGGAGCAAATCGCTGTTCTCGTTCGTCTCGCTTTTGCCGAGATGCTTGTCGAGCAAGGCCATCCCGCCACCGTCGTCCTGGATGATGCGTTGGTGTTTTCCGATGATCGGAGAATGGGCCGCATGTTCGATATCCTGAACATGGTCGGTCAGCAAGTTCAGATCATCGTACTTACGTGTCGTGAGCAACTTTTCGAGGGTATTGGCGGTCGCCAGTTGTCCTTGAAAACTGCGAGCGGCGAAGAATTGGTTTCAGCATGAGGTATTGAATTGATTTAGCGCCGGGTTGAGTGCCGATCTGCGCAAATTGATGCCGGAAAGGGGAAAATCTTGCCATTCGAAGAATTGCTAGATTGGGCGTTCAAGGAAAATCGGCCGACTTGGCAGAGAGACGCTTTGCGTCGCCTTGCGGAACACGGAGAGCTTACCGAAGATGACCTTTCGGTATTGCAAAAGCATATCGAAGTGTCCCAGAAGCTTTCCGAGGACGAGCTTCCCGAGCTGGAGACCTTAGCCAAAGATCACCTCTCTGAGGCATCCAGTAACGCTCCCAAAACAGTTCTGGCTTCTCTTGGACCTGTGAAGCATGTGGATCGGCTTGAATCAGACCAATCGCCAATCCGCTTCGCAGTGAACGGGATTACACTGATCTACGGTCCCAATGGATCGGGCAAAAGCGGGTATTGCCGCATCATAAAGCAAATGTGCCGCTCCCTGGAACCAGACAAGTTGCGGGGCAATGTCTACGACGATGCTCCCGCGTCGCCGGCGGAGGTGGGGATTGGCTTTCGTGTCGGCGGCGACGAGCAAAAGAAGAAGGAGATAGTTTGGCGCGGTGATAAACAACCGCCATCGGAACTCGCCCGGATTTCCGTGTTCGACACGGCTTCCGCGAGAGTTTACGTCGATAAAGAACGCAAGATCGAGTTTCTACCCTACGAGTTGGACCTTTTGAACAAGCTTGGCCTTGCGGCGCGCGGCTTGGATGGCGAATTTAAAACAAGGGAAGATGCGCTTAATAATGAAATTCGGGTCCCGCTGCCTACCGGTTTTAACGATGGTACGGCAGTATCAGGCGTTCTGGCAAAACTGATTCCCGAAACAGTGCTTTCAGATTTGCCGTACAAAGAACACATCGAGAAGCACGCCGTTTGGACGGATGAGGCGCAGGCTGAGCTGGATCGCCTGATCAAAGAATCTAAGAACGATCCTACTGCCATGGCGCGTTTGCGCCGTGAAGCCAAGCAGGCATTGGGAACAGTGCGGGGCAATATCTCAGAGTGCGAGAGCAAGATTGGAGATACGGCGATTGAATCCCTATCGGAAAAGCAGAAAGATGCCGTGCGCAAACGCGAGGCGGCAGAGGGAGCAGCCAGCGATCTGTTTAAAGGACAGCCGATACCCGATATTGGCTCAGAGACATGGGGCCAGATGCTGAGATATGCACGGGAATTTGCACTGGAAGTTTTTCCCGAAAGCGATCCTCCGCCGATTTCGACCGCCGGTCGATGCGTCCTGTGTCAGCAGGAATTGAACGATGATGCGTCCGCTCGATTGAAAGCTTTCGAGGAGTACCTGGAGGATCGAGCCGCTGTGGATGCGGCCACAGCCAAAACAGCTTTCGAACAGGCGGCAGCCCTAGTTTCAAATTACAGCATCAAGTCCAAGGCAGAAGTTGGCACGCTGATCGCGGGCTTTAGCGCGTTAAACGACGAGAGGAAGGCATTCGCAGAGAAGATTGGCGAGTATTTCGAAAAGGCTAACGCTCGCCTGACGATTCTCAAGAAGGCGCTGGAGGAACAGGACTACACGAAGCTTGATAAACTTGAGCCCCTCCCGGACTCACCCGTCGATTCGATTTCCGCCGACGAAAAGAAACTAGATGAGGAAAGCGAAGAATTCGACCGGCTTGCCGCTGACGATAAGGAAGCAAAAAAGAGGGCTCTGCAAATTGCTGAATTGAACGATTGCAAAAAGCTCTGCCAGGATATTGCTGTAGTCCTCGATCGACGGGCCAAACTTGAAGAAAGGCTCAAAATAGGCGCTTGCAGGGCCCTTTGCCAGCTAACCCCCATCACCCGTCAAATTACGGCTCGTCGCCGAAAACTGCTCACGCCGTCTCTTAAGGACGCGCTCAGGGATGAATTGTCCGCATTGAATCTTACGCATATTCCGGTTGACCTCAATGATCGCGGCGATTTGGGGAATAGTATTGTCGAAGTGGCTTTGTCGGCCCAACAGCGAGTCGCTAATAACAGCGAAGTGTTGAGCGAAGGGGAACAGCGTGGGTTGGCGCTCGCCTGTTTCTTGGCGGAGCTCGAAGAGATCGGGCGAGATCATGGAATCGTCGTGGACGATCCGGTCTCATCGCTAGACCACTCACGCATGCAATCTGTCGCGAGTCGGTTAGCTGAAGAAGCAGCCAAGGGCCGTCAGGTGGTCGTGTTTACACACAATATTCTATTTCATCACATGCTTAATGCGGAAGCGCGGCGGCTTCGCGTCGCCTGTCACGAAGAATGGATGAGTAGTATTGGTGAAAACCACTTCGGTATTATCGACGATGCACAAAAGCCGAGGCAGATGAAAAATGTGTCCGAACGGCTCAAAGAAATAGAAAGTGATAATAAGCGCCTCAATGAGTCAGGATATGACCACACTGATGAAAATCTTAGGAAGCCAGTCGTCGGCCTATACACCCAGATGCGTGATACATGGGAGAGAATTGTAGAGGAAATACTTTTAAACCGTGTTGTTCAGAGATTCAGGCCGGAAATAATGACGCAACGTCTTGAAGAAGCATGTATTGATCCGCCGAATGACTATCCGCTGATATTCGAGGGAATGAAGAGATGTTCCCATTATTCTGGACATGATCCCGCAGAGGACTTGCCGCCAGAACTCCCAACAACAGACCAGATCGTGCAGGACATAGAAGCCCTCAAGGAACTCGCCAAGATTGCTACTGAACGCAGAAGCAAGCTTCGAAAAGGGCGTAAGTACGAAAAAGGCGTGGAAGCAATCCTACTTTGAATTGGAACTCTTTGGCGCGTCCGATTAAGCTCAGCAGGGACTCATCCGCGATGCGCCGGAAGCCTACTTCGGCTGTCTCTGTACCGCTGCGGAATATCGGTACACTCTGCGAATATTACATGTCGTCCGGCAAATAGGGTGTCAAAATATCAAGGATTAATGTCCGATTCAGGGAATGTTTCTGCCGTGCGCCGGGCGACGATCTTGCGTTATTTGAACTACAGAATTTGGGGCGGGCACGGAAAGATTTCGCTCGAACGACTGAACACCAATCCAAAGGCTTGATCTTCATGCAACTCGACGACATTATGACCATGGGCCGCACGGTCCGAGTCCAAGCTGGCACAAAGTCAAAATGGGCCGCATACTAGAGCATTGGTTTTGCTCCAATTTACGGCGACCCTTTCTTGGAGTTTCGGTATCTTACCTCACTGTCTAGTGAATGGGGTGTGAACTATTCTCCCGTTGAATTTAGCTTGTGCGCATTCACGCTATTCTGCGTGAACAGGTTTGATCGGAGACGCATGGCGTTCTTGGTTCGGAGCAAACCAGCAATGCAAAGCTGGAAGCACAAGCAAGGTGAGTATCGTCGAAGATACGAGTCCTCCCATCACTACGGTCGCAAGCGGACGCTGCACTTCGGCACCCACTCCTGTAGCGAACAATAAGGGAGCCAAACCGAGGGCTGTCGTGATGGCTGTCATCAATACCGGTCGAGCCCTCAATCCCGCAGCCTCAATGGCAAGCTCGTCCCGATCACGACCTTGGCGAGCAAAACCATCCATGAAACTGACAAGCACCATTCCATTTCCAAGCGCGATACCAAACAACGCGATGAACCCCACAGTGGCAGGTACTGAAATTGGTAAGCCCGTGAGCCATAGCGCCAGCGCACCACCCGTCAAAGCCAGTGGAATGTTCAGCAATATCAAAACCGCAGACTTCACCCTACCGAACGCCAGAAGGAGGATTAGCAAAACAATGCCCAGCGTTATCGGAATAACGACGGCGAAGCGCGCGTTTGCCTGTTGCTGTAACTCAAATTGACCGCCCCACTCCACACGGTAGCCTGGCGGCAAATCGAGACTTGCATCTGTCGCTCTTTGCGCATCAGACACGAAAGATCCAATATCACGGCCCCGGACATTTAGTTGAACAGTGATAAATCGCTCACCATTCTCTCGCGTAATCTGACGAGGACCAATCACTTCTCGGATCTCCGCCACACTAGACAATGGCACCTGCGCCCCACTATCGCTCTTCAAAATCAAACGTCCGATCACTTCGGGGCTGTTGCGGCGGTTCTCGTCAAATCGGACCACAACTGGAAACTGTCGAACCCCTTCAAATAACGCTCCAGCTTCCGCGCCCCCCACTGCCGCACTTAGTGTGTCTAGCGCATCTTCGACCGTCAGCCCGTAGCGTCCTAGAGCGGCGCGGTCCACGGACACGATAAGCTGTGGCGCTCCGGTAATCTGGTCGGCTTGCACATCGCTCGCGCCTGATACGCTTTGAAGAATCGACTGCAAGCTTTGCGAACCTGACAGAAGAACATTTGCATCAGGCCCGAATATTTTTACCGCAAGTTGCGCTTTTGTACCCGTGAGCAATTCATCGACGGACATTGAAATAGGCTGCCCAATGTTCACCTGTATACCAGGGAATGCTCCAAGATTTTCAGAGAGTTCCGCTCGCAGATCGTCCGGCGAAAGGCCTTTCCTCCATTCGGATCTTGGCTTGAGCGCCACAAATGCCTCGATACTATTTACCGGGTCGGCATGAGCACCTACCTCTCCCCGTCCGATGCGGCTCACAACCGATTCAATTTCTGGAAATGAACGAAGCAAACGCCGCTCTACTCTTGTAGAGGTCTCGCGTGCTTCGGTCAGTGATATCGAGGGCGCCATCGAGACGCGCAAAAGAATATCGCCCTCTTCTAACGCTGGCGTGAATTCTGATCCAAGGCGAGACCCGGCTAATCCTCCGACGACCAGCAATCCAACCGCCAGCGCGATTGCAGCGAAGCGCGTCCGCACAAAATAGCCCGCGAGTGGTTTTACAAAGCTAGCAATTTTGCCACCGTCATCGCCCATATCTCGATTGAGGGGTTTGATGAATCCAAACGCCATCGCCGGAGCTACCAGCACTGCGTAAAAGAGCGACCCAGTCATGGCGAGGGCAGCAGCAGCGGCAAGCGGCCTGAATGTTTTGCCCTCTACGCCCTGCAGCGAAAACAGCGGCAGAAAGACAATAATCACCACGGCGACGGCCGCTATCAAAGGCGAGATCACTTCTGTGGTCGCGATTGCAACAGATTCCCTGTTGGATTCACCTTCTCGGCGCTCTCGGAATCTGCGATCTACATTCTCTGCAATCACGATAGCCCCATCGACCATCATCCCGATTGCGATAGCAACTCCTCCGAGAGACATAAGATTTGCACTAACTCCAAGCGCGCTCATCGCGATAAAAGCAAAGCCAACTGAGAACGGAATCGACAATACGACGACCAAACTGGGTCGCCAGCCGCCGAGGAAGATGAATACAACAACCGCAACCAGCAACGCGCCTTGCCAAAGTGCAGTGGTCACCGTGGAAGCAGCGCGTTCAACGAGTGTTCCTTGATCATAATATGGCACTGCGCGCACCCCATCGGGCAGCGCGGCGTTGATCTCGTCGAAGCGTGCATGCGCCCGTTCAATAACATCGGATGTGTTTGTGCCGTAAAGTTTGAGAACTAGCCCGGCGACTGTTTCGCCTTCGCCGTTTGCCGTTGCTAGACCTTGACGCGCCGCTCCTCCGACCTCGACAGCACCAAGTTCGCTTACCCGAACAGTTCGACCGTCTACGGTTTTCACGGGCGTTTCTGCAAGATCAGCGATCGAACGAGCAAGACCAACCCCGCGCACTGTATATTGCTCAGCGCCAACTTCGATGAATTGAGCACCGGTTGTTCGGTTGGCGCTTTCCAGCGCACCAATGACATCGGCAACCTGTAGATCATAGGCGATCAATAGATCGGGATTGAGGCGGACTTGATATTGTTTCTCAAATCCGCCGAGTGCGAGCACTTCCGTTACGCCCTCGACCGATTGAAGCGGATACTTGATCATCCAGTCGGCAATTTCTCGAAGTTGCGTTAGATCATACTCGCCGGTCTCATCCACTAGCCGAAAATACATGATGATTCCGAGTCCAGATGAAATCGGCCCCATTTTTGGCGTACCAAATCCTTCTGGTATCCCATCACTTGCTTCGGGCAGACGTTCGCCCACGACTTGGCGTGCGAAGTACACATCCGTACCATCTTTGAAATAGACGTTCACGATGGAAAGGCCGAAATTGGAGACAGAACGCACTTCCTTAACGCTTGGTAGCCCGGACATCGCAGTTTCGACCGGAAAGGTCACGTAGCGTTCCACTTCTTCCGGCGAGAGTCCTTCGGTTTCGGTGAATACCTGTACGAGCGAGGGTGAGGGGTCGGGAAACGCGTCAACGGGCAGCGCTCGAAACGCGAATAATCCGCCAATTGTAAGAGCGAGCGCTGCGATTGCAGCGAGTAGTCGGCCGCCGGCCAGACGATACATCAGATTTTGCATGAGTGTTGTATCCTAATGAACGTGGCCATCGCCAAATGCGTCTTTTTCGAGCTGAGCTTTCAGTGTAAACGCGCCTTCGCTCACGTACCGTTCTCCCACTGCGAGCCCAGAACGGATGACTTTTCGATCACCGATCTGTTGACCTTCAGTGACTTGTTTCGGCTCAAACCCATCATCGGTAGGCACAAAGACCACCGAGCGCCCCTCAACTTGAACGATCGCCCCCGCTGGCACCATAACGTAGAGCGCCCCGTTTCCGGTCATTATCTGCGCCGTCACAAACTGACCCGGCCTCAATCTACGTTCTGCATTATCAACGATCATCCTTGCGGTAGCTGTTCTCGACGTTTCGTCGAAAGACGGAAGGACTAGCGCAACCTCGCCTGACGCGAGTGTTGCCCCGGTATTTGAAACCAAGCTTACTGCGATACCGGGTTCCACAGCAGAGATGTCTTGTTTGTAAACCGCGATATCGGCCCAAAGCACACTGTCATCTACGATAGTGAATAACGCCGGTGCGCCAGGGTCATCAGCTGACACTGAAGCGCCAAGCATAGCGGTTCGTTGGGCAATCACACCGCCGATCGGTGCGCGCATGCGAGTTGTCGCCAAAGAACCGTCCGGCGCCTCTGAAAGCTTCGAGAGCTCTGCATCGCTCACACCAACGGCGTGCAGCTTATTCTCAACGCCTTCGCGCTGCGCGCGCGCCGCTGCGAGCGCGGCGGTTGCCGTTTGTAGATCTGCTTCAGAAGTGATTTTTTCTGCGTACAGAGTTTCTTCACGAGCTAGAGCCTGCCGAGCGAGCGTTTCAGCAGTTTCGGCCGACAAGTACTCGGCTTTCAGGTCTGCCAGTTCACGACTGGCGAGAATTGCTAATGTGTCACCGCGCGATATCGTATCACCTTCACGTCCTATCAGCTTTTCGATCCGACCACTGACCAGTGGAGAGATCGCGGCAACTCGATCGGCATCAAAACGCAGCTCTGCAGGCAAGCTAAGCGTCTCATTGGCGGCGTTCATTGCAGCAACACTAACGACAATCCCAGCTTCACGCGCAGCCTCGGGACTCAACTCGACATGATCCGAGTGTTCGTCGTCTCCATGATCATGCCCAGCGTGTTCGTCCCGCGAACTTTTTTCTTCTCGTTCATCGTGGTCATGCTCTTCATGATCATGTTCTTCGTGATCATGTTCTTCGTGATCATGTTCTTCGTGATCATGTTCTTCGTGATCATGTTCTTCGTGATCATGTTCTTCGTGATCATGTTCTTCGTGATCATGTTCAGTCGCAGAAACCGTTGGCGTGGTGTTTCCACAGGCCGCAAGGGGCAACCCCACACAAGCTAGAAACATTGTTGTTAAAATCAGTCTCATTGGAGACCTCCATCAAAAGGGGCAGCGCCAATTAGGGCGCGAAGGCGAATATCTTCAGAAAGAACCGCGCGTTCTGCTTCGATGACGGCGAGCTGCGTCTCAAGGAGAACCGCGCGAGCGTTGAGGGTTGTGGTAAGGTCAAACCTTCCGACCTCGTAACCACGCTCAGCCGACGCATAAGCGCTTTCTGCTTCAGGAAGAACGTCTCTGACAAGTATATCGAGGCGAGCCTGGGCAGCGCGCCGAGCGGCGACAGCGCTTCGCTGCTCGGACAAGAGTCGCTGCTCGACGACGCGCCGATTGAGCGATGCCGCATCCGCACGAAATGAGCTGGCGCGGGCCTGATCTTTGCCGCGATCAAAGAGCGGTAACGGCACACTTACCCCAGCGACAAATGCTTCATCGCCGGTTTCTTCGAAGCGCCGAAATCCTGCTGAAACGGTCACATCGGGCAAGGCTGCGCTGCGCGCGAGTGCAGTTTCTGCATCTCGAGCGCGCTGGGCTGCATCGGCAGCGTTTAGTCTGGGGTTTCCGGAAACACTGTCTTCAGGTCCGGCTGGCAGGGTTATTTGTTCTGAAACCGGTGTCCCAAACTGTGGATCAGAGTCTCCCCAAAGAGAAGCAAGCGCGAAGCGACGTGCGTCGATCTCCGCTTGCACTCCCGCCGCGCTTGCTCGCAGCGTTGCAGAGTCCGCTCTGGCACGCGAGAGCTCAGGTGGTGCCGCTGCTCCCGCATCAACCCGACGCGCAACCGTCATCGCAAGTTTGTCGGACAAATCTGCACTCTCAGTCGCCAGTTCGCGCAATTCGTAAGCGGCCATAAGGTCAACGAAGAGGAGTGCGGCCTGGAGTTCGGCCTCGCGCAAAATCACCGTGCATTCCGCGGTCGCTAGAGCTTGACGAGCTCTCGCTGCGCGTTCGCCGAGAACACGTTTCCCACCAAGTCTGAACGTCTGCTCGACCGCAACAGTTGTTTCCGTTTGGTCGAGACCAGCGAGTGCCCCACTCCCGGAAAAGTTTTCTAGTTCCAGCGTGATGCTGGGATTCAATGAGCGAGCAGCTTGATCCGCATCCGCTCCGAGAGCGTTAGCTTCGAGCGCTTCAGCGATAACAGCTGGACTGGCGCGGCGCACTTCCCCGATCACAGCAGCAAGCGTCAGGGGTGTTCCACTTTCGATAAAACTTTCGCCGATGTTGGTCCCACCACACGGCGCGGCATTTGCACCATTTGCTGCGACCGCCCACACCAGGGCCGCAGCGGCGCCCCGAAATACAAGTAACATTTGCGTTGAACTCCTCGAATGAAACCAAACTAAGCGCCCAAAACTTAGATTGGACGCACTTCAGGCTTGGTTAGAATCGAGGGGGCCGAAAAAGCCCACTGGGCGGCGAGCGTGATGCGACCGACGTCAACGGCGGTCGAATATTTGATTGAAGCGTCAGAGGAATGAGTTCCGCTGTTTCTTCCCAGCGAATAAGGTAAATATGGCAAGCAGCGCAGTTATGAACGTGATGTTCGTGTTCGTCCGGAGCGTCATGCTCAGGCACTTCCACATCGTGATCTATCAAGCAAGACACCAGCGAGCTCTCATCGACGTGCGCTGCGGACGCGATAGGTACGCTCGCAAAGCTCAAAGCTATGAGTGCGGCAACGCTAAGCCTTACGGCAAGGGATATCGACGAAAAACTCATCACGCTTCGATACTACACGAACATCTTAAATCGGTTAATCTTCATCAGTGATTTCCATGGTGGTCGTGGCCGAGCGTGACTTCAATGTCCTGGCAGCGTACCCGCGCGCGCTCGGAGCCTTCGGCATTACGCGTTACGAAACGCGTTTCGTCCAACTCAAGGACTGTCAATTCCACGGGCGCCTTGGATTTTCCGTCACCTTTGAGCGGAAAATCGTTGTGGGTCATGGTAAGGGTATCAGCAGTGATCGCCCACGATCCAAGCGAATGCAGTTCGCCATCCTTTGACAGAAATACCGCAACAACTCCGTCTGACATCATCAAAGTTATAGGAGCAGTTTCGCATGCTGCCGCCGTGTCTCCGCTCGCCCACGCCCCAGTCGCCAGATTTGACGGCGTCTCAGCGGCGGCGCTTTGCGCCCAGATCACCGCGAAAAAAAGAAACAAACTACGCATATCGTTTTTCCTCGAGATGGTGTTCTACACTCTACAGCCACTGTAGATGCAAGGTATATTTTACATTGGCTGTAATCGATCATGTGACTCGCTCAGACACGCGCCATGATCATTAAGCGCTGCCATTACTCTACAGTTCCCAACGTTGCCGCCTTCACAAGAAGCGATCATCCGCTTGAGCTCTGCTTCAAGGGCCTCTAGCTGATTGAGCCGTTTGCGCACGTCGGCGAGTTGCTGCCGAGCAATTGAATCTACCGCAGAACAATTCTGATCAGGCTCTGTCTGCAGTTCGATCAGGTCGCGTATCGCTTCCATTGGGAAGCCAAGATCACGCGCATGCCTTATGAAAGAAAGACGTTGAACCGCCGCCTCGCCATATAGCCTTTGACCACTTTCACTCCGGTCGGGTGTCCCCATTAGACCAATAGACTCATAGTACCGGATTGTCGTAACCTTGACGTCAGCGGCCTTTGACAGTCGACCAATTGTCATGGGTTTCATACGAAATTCTCTTTCGGGCTTGCCTCTACAGTCACTGTAGACTGTAGAGTTGGAAAAATCGAGTCGCTTGAGGAGAACCATCCAATGAGTGGATGCTGCGAAAATAAGTCTTTTGATGGAGCGTCACCGGCCTACCGGCGCGCATTGATAGCGGTCATCGCGATCAACGCGGTCATGTTCTTCGTCGAGATGTCAGCAGGCATGATCTCCGGGTCTCAGGCATTGAAAGCCGACGCACTGGATTTTGCAGGTGACACGGCGACCTACGCGCTCAGTCTGATGGTTATTGGTGCTAGCGTTCGCACGCGCGCATACGCATCTCTTTTCAAGGGCGCGTCTCTGGCCGCGATCGCAATGGCCGTTCTTGGGATGACTGCATTACGGGTATTGGATGGCTCACCCCCGGAAGCGTCCACAATGGGCATCGTTGGGTTCATGGCGCTCGCAGCTAACGCGGCAAGCGTCGTGATACTGCTGCGGTGGCGTGACGGCGATAGCAACGTGCGATCAGTTTGGCTTTGCTCAAGAAATGATGCGATCGGAAATGTCGGTGTTATTTTGGCGGGCGGAATGGTGGCCCTGACTGGCTCAGCATGGCCTGACCTCATCGTTGCCATCCTCCTCGCGAGCTTATTCTTGAAATCGGCGAGTGCGATCACGCTGCAAGCGAGGCGTGAACTGAAAGCCGACGGAGAAATAGAGGCTCGGCACGCATCTACGGTGTCATGAACACTCGTATTCCTCCCGTCGTGCAGGTTTTGCTTTGCGGAGTGTTAGGATGGGGTTTGTCAACTCTGGCCCCATCACCTCAAATGGGTGGGCCTTGGTCCTTATTCCTAGCCGTAATTCTTTTCGGCAGCGGGTTTGTCCTACTGGTTTTCGCGGTCGGCGCGTTTATACGTGAGAATACCACGGTGAACCCTCTCGACCCCGAAAGCGCAGAAACGCTTGTCACAAGTGGATTGTTTCGTTTTAGCAGAAATCCGATGTATCTTGGCATGTTGTTCGTTCTTACAGCGTGCATGATATTGCTGGGAGCTTGGTCCTCGATGTTCGCGCCCGTATTGTTTATCTGGGCAATGACTGAATTCCAGATCAAACCCGAAGAGCACGCTCTAGAGCTAAAATTTGGCGAACAATTCGTCCATTACCGAAGTCGCACTCGGCGCTGGATATAAGCATCCACGCAACGACAATCCGCGTCATCGTCCCTCATGGTCATGCTTTAGGCTTCTAGATCGTCTTATTTTCTTTTCCTGAGAGAGCTTGGTTCGCAGCAGCGTACCCTTGACCGAAAACGCATCACATCCAATATACCCCCGTAGGGTATTTGGAGCACGTTATGTCCGCAATCGAATTAGACGCTCATGTCCATGCAAGCGACGGCGAACAAAAGTCGGCGGTATTATATCGGATGGTGATGGACGATCACCTTTGCCCTTACGGATTGAAGTCGAAATGGCTTTTGGAGAAGTCTGGATACAGTGTGGAGGATCGTCATCTGACATCTCGAGAACAGATAGACGCATTCAAAAAAGAACATTCAGTCGCCACAACACCGCAGACGTTTATCGGTGGAAAACGTGTCGGTGGGTATGATGATCTGCGAAGGCATTTGATGCCCCATCAGAAAAACACTGACCAGAAGTCTTACACGCCTGTTCTGATGATATTTGCTATAAGTGCACTTCTTGCTCTAGCCGTCATGTCGTTTTTTAGAGGAACCATCATTTCCATCCGAACGGTGGAAATGTTTGCGGCTTTTGCAATGTCACTACTCGCTCTGCAGAAACTGAAGGATGTCGAGAGTTTCTCGACCATGTTCCTGAACTATGACCTACTGGCGCAACGACGTGTAGGATATGCCTATATCTATCCTTTTGCGGAAGCGATGGCTGGGATCTTGATGATCGCAGGAGGTACGCTTGCGCTCATCGGGTCGCCAATCGCGTTATTCATCGGTACCATAGGTGCGGCTTCAGTTTATAAAGCGGTGTATGTCGACAAGCGAGACTTAAAATGCGCGTGTGTGGGCGGCAATACGAATGTGCCGCTCGGCTTTATCTCGCTGACTGAGAATCTCGTCATGATCGCGATGGGCTTATGGATGCCAATCAAGGCGCTATTTTTGATCTAAGTCGAATAAACGGAGCAGGCTCATCGAGCGTCCAAGGATCTTCGTTTTCTGCGGCAATATCATCCCAGTGCAAGCTGGCTTCATCGCAGAATTGACGAACTGGAAAGTCAAGCCGCGCGCCTGACGCTTCGGGCAGCATCATTCGAAACTCAAACTGCTCGTAAGCATAGTCTGGAAAAGAACCGCCAGACCACGTCAGCGCGCCAACGGTTTCGGTTACCTCGAATCCGTGAAGCAATATGGGCTCATCCAAAGTCTTCATTTCGACGTCGACGGTCCACCCTGGGACGACCCTGGGTGTCACGCGTGTTACGCCATCTGGTATTTCAATGCGAACTTTTGTCGTCGGAGCACCGTCACAACCGTGCATCACGCGAAGCTGCGCCGTATGAAAGCCTCCCGCATCGGCTTCCATTTCATTGAACACAACGTGCGCTTCCGCTGAACCTAGAAACAAGACCGCGCCAGCGGCCAATACGGTATATTTCATTCTTTCTCTCCCTTTCATTTCAACTCCATTGTCATGCCCCAGGACCCGTGAGCGTCGTCGCCGCAGAAACTGCCAATAGGATCCCCGCGAACAGCACATAATCAAGCGCCAAGGCGCGCTTCAGGATCACGCGAGCTTGGCCAGCCTGTGACTTCATTATTTGGGTGACGCGAAATTTGTTGAAAGCACCTATAGCAAGCGCACAGAAGGCTAGGAACAATTTCAACAATAAAAGTCGTCCATACGTCTCCCCGAGAAGGTTCTCTAGAGAACTAGATAGTCGAAGCGCGAGCCAAACTCCGCTGAGGAAAAGCAATGGAACGCACCAAACTGCGACTCGGCTGAACCGATCCGTATCATTCAAAAGCTCAAGGTCCGTATTGGTCGCTCGCGGCCAAAGCACGAACGGTGCGGTCACCCAAAACGCAGCTATAGCGACGTGCACTGATACGAGGATCGGAGTGATGCCAGGCGTATCGAGGCCATGCGTGTGCCCGCCAAGACCCGCTCCCGCAAAAACCAGGATCGCGCCAACGATGAGCGATGTACGCATATTTAAAGCCGCACCGAGCATCAGGAAGGCCGAACCGAGAAGATAGGTCAAAACTTGCGCTTGGTTCGGGGCCCAGATCCAACCGAACATACTAAAATCCAGTAGCCCACTTAAACCGCCAGAAAGCTCAGCGTTGAGCAATAACAGCCGAACGAGCACAGCAAATACTAGAATAGTCGCGAACGCCACGATGCAGATTCGATACGTTTTGCGAAGAATAATCGAATGAAGAGCGAGTCCGGCACTGGAAAGCGCGCCAATGTAAAGGGCGGCTTTGACCAAGAGCGATAGAGCCGCCAGCACGCAGTTAGCCTATTACAGTAAAATCGATCTCGCCACGCATGACGTGTCCGTCTTTCGCAACCGCGCGCCATTTCAGCACGAAGGCGCCCGCTTGGAGGTTCGGCAACGAGACCTCGAAGTCTTTGCGCATTTGCCGAGGTGGCTCAAAATCCAATTGCACCGCATCTCCAGAGAGCGTTTCAAGTTCGATGGCTGCCAATCCAACTTTTGCACCGAAAGAAAATTCAAACACGGTCGGGGCTGCAGCTAATTCAGCTCCCTTCTCAATGTTTGAGGCAACGATTGTTGTATGAGCGACGGCAGGGGCGCTGAACAAAATCGTCATTGCGAGCGCTATGAATGCACGAGAAATTTTCATTTCGACCTCTAGCTTTTGGTAACTCTATTGCCATATTCATATACCCAGTACAGGGTATGTGACAATGAAATCAGACACAAAAAATTCTGCATTAAAACGCCTCGCTCGGATCGAAGGCCAAGTTCGCGGCGTGTCAAAAATGATCGACCAGGACCGCTACTGCATTGATGTGGTGAGACAAGTTCAGGCGATTAAAGCCGCCTTGAGCGGATTGGAGAAAGTGGTTCTAGACGATCATCTCGCGACCTGCGTGGATGATGCGCTCACAAGCGACAACGTCGAAGCGCGCCGTGAAAAGGTTGAGGAATTGGTCGCTGTGCTAGGTGGGCGAAAGAAGTAAGAATGGACAATACCCCTAAGGGGGTATATACTTTGAAGACTTGAGTCGGTAAGGGATTTTATGCTGAAACTCGCACGCCTTATGATGCTGTTTGCTGTCGCTGCTTTTGCGACCAGCCCAGTTATGGCGTGCTGTCTGAATGGTCACGCTGATCATGAAGCTGAAATTGTTGAAGTCGCGTCGTCTCACTGCCATGGAAATTCCGCGCAGCCTGAAACCGCTGAGTCGCCTGAAGAACATCCTGCGTTCCCCTCGCCAATCGATTGCCCGGGCTGTCTCGACTGCGATATGGGAATTCTTCAAGCCCAATCGATTGAAGTCGACGCCCTCAGTAATCAATCAAGTTCCGACAGCATTAACATTGCCTATCACGTGACCGAATTTGTGGGTTTCGAGCATAAGGCGATTGTTCTGAAAACCGGTCCACCGGGCCTTATAGATCGACGACCCGACACACCCCTAAGATTAAAACAGCGCCTGTTGATCTGATCGACGACAGCTCACGCATTTTTGCGTGTGTTTTGTATGTCTTTCTACTCAACTCGGGTGCTTCCCATGAAAACTAGATTCAACGCCTTGCTGGTTGCCGTTTGTATGATGGCGAACGGTCAGTACATGCCAACCCTAGCCGATCCTATCGATCCATCAGACTATGAGACGCTTGAAGCGCAGCTCATTCACCATCCGTCCTTAACTGCTCTGATTTATCAAGCGGACGCATCCAGGGAGCGCGGCATTGCGGCGACCGCCTTGCCAGACCCAGTTGTCTCAGTCGGCGTAAATAATTTTCCGATATTTGATCCTTCATTCTCCGAATTTCTCCCCACCAATAAAGCCGTTGGGGTGCGCCAAGAGTTTCCCAATCGCGCCGGACGAAATGCCCGCGCTGGACAAAATCAAGCGACTGCGGATCAGATCGATCGCATTCGAGCCGCGCAGCTTGCCACCCTTCGCGGCACACTCATTTCGCTACTCCATGAGAAACGAAGAATAGATCGCCAACGGGACCTCGCTCAGCAGCGTAATGCAAAATATGATGAGCTGACAGAAGTCGTGGAAGCCGAAATCGATGCCGGGC
Organism: Hyphomonas sp. Mor2; assembly: GCF_001854405.1. Taxonomy (GTDB): domain Bacteria; phylum Pseudomonadota; class Alphaproteobacteria; order Caulobacterales; family Hyphomonadaceae; genus Henriciella. The sequence goes on along the minus strand of NZ_CP017718.1, from coordinate 1,663,411 downwards.
GACCCGCCGTCTTTCGTCTTGCTGAGATTGAAGCAGAGAAAACTGGTGTCTCTCGCGTATTGGTCGACTTAGATCGCCAAGAAGCCGAGATAAACGCGCGCCTGATAGATCTCGTCGGAACCGCTTCAACAACCACTGCGCCTCCAATTGCCCCTGCAGACTGGAATGGAGACGCAATGGCATTTCACAGCGTGCGTGTAGCCGACGCTGGTATTCGGATCGCCAACTTTTCAGTCGACAGCGCCCAGGCAGCTTGGCGTCCAAATTGGGGCGCTCAGCTGACCTATCAGCAAAGAGAAGCAGGCTCCAATTTCGCAGGCGATGATTGGGTTTCGGGAATGGTTACGTTTACCGTACCCCTCTGGGCGAAAAGCAATCAGGAACCACGCCTACGCGCCGCAAAAGCAGAGCGTGCGAGCGCCGACATGCGGTATCAAGCGGCGGCTCGTGGAGCAGCTGCCACCTACGCAAGCGAAGCAGCGGCTTGGCGCGCCGCTGAAGACAGTATCGCGGTCCTCGAACGCAATATTCAAGCTGTTGAAGATGAGATCCAAGCTCAGCTAACCCTCTATGAATCGGGCGCCGGGGACTATGCCCCTATAATCGACGGCGAGCTCGCCATCCTCAAACTTCAAGCGGACATCGCCGTCGAAGAAGCGCGCAGATCAGCCTCTATCGCTCGAATGAACGCATTGTTGGTGACATCATGAGACAAGCACTTTTCCTCCTATCAGCTGCAGCCGCGGCCCTCCTCTCAGCGTGCGATTCCGATACGCCAACCCGAAGCGCGATTGGCGAGGCCTCTGCCCAATCGGCATCGGCTCTAGAAGCAACGCAATTTACCTGCCCAATGCATCCACATTACATTTCGACAGATCCCAACGGGACTTGCCCAATCTGCGGAATGGACCTCGTCCCCGCCTCAGGGGGAAGCGATGGCGCGCAAGGCGATGGCTCAATCGCTGTCGCACCTGAAATGATCCAGACAATGGGCGTACGAACTCAATCAGCTGAAGTGACTGAGTTCAGCGAAACCCTAAGGGCCTTTGGTGTCGTTGAAACCAATGAACGCCTAGAGAATGTTGCCGCTTCGCGCCTCGAAGGCTGGATCGAAAATCTTACCATTCGCGCGGAGGGCGATACCGTGCGTCCAGGCGCTCTACTGTATCGGGTTTACAGCCCAGATTTAATCGCGGCGCAAAAGGACTACCTGAACTCGCTAGCAATCGGGAATTCAAATCGGATCGCCGCTGTCAGGCAACGACTTCGCTCGCTCGGAATGCAAAATGCGGCCATCGATCGACTGACTCAAAATAGAGAAGTAATCGAACGCGTTCCCGTTTATGCCGAAGCGGGTGGAACTGTCGCGGACCTTCAAGTTCGCGAAGGCGATTACGTTAAGCCGGGCACGCCAATACTCCGCTTGCAATCCTATTCCGGGGTCTGGGTTATGGCATCGATCCCAGAAACGGATCTACCGCTGATAGATACTGGCCTTCCGGTCAGGCTCAACTTCCCGAGCGCTCCAAGCGCTCCGGCAGTAGGAACGGTGGATTACATCTATCCCACGATTGATCCCAAGACACGCACCGCTCAAGTTAGAATTGAAGTCGACAATGCAGCTGGTTATCTCCGGCCCGGCGCTTATGCAGATATCGAAATGGACCTCGGCGTCGAAGCCAGGCTTTCAGTTCCAACAGAAGCATTGTTGCGCGACAGTCGCGGCGCTCATGTAATTATAGCGCTCGGGGATGGTCGCTTCGCCGGGCGCGCCGTTCGAACCGGCGTGAACGCGAATGGGTTTACCGAAATCACCGCTGGGCTCACACCCGGCGAACAAGTGGTTGTGAGTGGGCAGTTCATGCTCGATAGCGAAGTAAATCTTCGCGAAGGTTTCTCAAAGCTGCAAGCGCCTCCCGCTATTGTCGCCGGGCCAGATACGGCTCTTTCCGACCTACCCGTAGACGCTACCACACTCGCGCAGATCGATCATTTCACCGACATGGCGCTTTACTTTCACGAGGCAGTTACCGACGGCTACCGTATTGATCCGTACTTTGTTGACCCCGCCCTGGGGCTCGGTGAAACGCTGCGAGTTCGCTTTGCGAACACGAAGCTCGTTGGCATTCTGGAAGAGAGCGAAGCTGCTCTACGAGCCGCCAAGACTGCGCGGGAGGGTGAAGCATTGGCGACCGAACTTGATCGCCTGGTAAACGCGCTCGAACCTTGGCTTCTCGAGGGAGCACCGGTGCATTACCGCGACGCAGGTCTGGCCATATTCCGCGAAGCTGAGACTGGAAGACTTTGGATTCAAGAAGGCACGGCTCCCCGGAATCCATACAGTGAACGCGATGCCGAGGGCGTTGTCTGGCCTGACCCGATGGCTGGTATTGAAACGAGGGCGAGCGATAGCCTTCCTATCGACCCTCATGCCGGCCATCGGCGATAGGTGGCGGCGATGATGACTGAATCTTCCAAATCTGAAATCGCGGGACAAGACCCGTCCAAGTCGTGGGTGGCGAAGCTTATTGGTTGGTCAATGTCGAACCAATTAATTGTCTTGGTCCTTGCTGCGGCACTCGCAGTCTCGGGGTGGCTCGCGATCGACCGGACCCCGTTAGATGCTGTCCCAGATCTAACCGACACACAGGTGATCATTCGCACGGATTTTCCAGGACAAAGTCCGCAAATCGTCGAAGATCTTGTGACCTACCCTCTTTCTACCAATCTGCTGGGTTTGCCGCGTACGAAAGATGTGCGCGGCTCATCCATGTTCGGGACGAGTTTTGTCTATGTAATTTTCGAAGATGATGTGGACCTATACTGGGCTCGCTCGCGTGTCCTGGAAGCTTTGTCCCGGCTGGGCTCAGAACTCCCCGAAGGCGCTGTGCCACAAATCGGACCTGATGCAACCGGCGTTGGTTGGGTTTATCAGTATGCTCTGGTTGATAAGACCGGTAACACCGACCTCGCTGAATTGCGTTCGCTTCAAGACTGGTTTCTATCTTTAGAACTTGCTGGCGTCGACGGTGTTGCAGAAGTGGCTTCGGTCGGCGGGTTTGTTCGTGAGTACCAAATATTCATCGATCCCAACCGCCTTCGCAGCTTTGACATCTCCATCAAGCGTATTCGTGATGCTGTGCGCGCGGCTTCGAGTGAAGTTGGCGGCCGAGTGATAGAGCAGGCAGAGAGTGAATTTGTTATTCGCTCCTCCGGCTATGTCGACGAACGCTCCGATCTCGAAGAGGTTGTGGTCTACGCCTCAGATGGAACCCCAGTCTTGTTGCGCGACGTCGCTCGAATTGTCGAAGGTCCCGCGCTTAGACGTGGCATGGTGGAGCTAAATGGTGAAGGCGAGACCGTCGCGGGTATTGTAATTATGCGCGATGGGGAGAACGCGCTTCAAGTCATTGATCGCGTAAAATCCAAACTTGCACAACTGCAGCGCGGGCTTCCGGATGGAGTTGAGATTGTAACCGTTTACGATCGCGCGCCACTCATCGAAGGCTCGGTTAAGTACCTGCAACACAAACTGGTCGAAGAAGGTATCGCCGTCGCTTTGGTGATCCTGATTTTCCTTCTCCATGTTAGGTCATCGCTGGTCGCGATCATAACCCTCCCTCTCGGCGTGCTCGGCGCATTCACGATCATGTCTTTTCAGGGTGTCACGGCCAATATCATGTCGCTTGGGGGTATCGCGATCGCCATCGGCGCGATGGTCGATGCGTCTATTGTGTTGGTCGAGAATGCCAGCCGAAAACTATCTGAGTATGACCATACTCCGAACAGTAAGGAACGCCGTGTTGCGCTGTTGGAAGCTGCACAAGAGGTCGGACCCGGTATCTTTTTCTCGCTCTTGATCATAACTGTTTCTTTCTTACCCGTATTCGCGCTGACCGGTGAAAGCTATCGTTTGTTCAGCCCGCTCGCATTCACCAAGACTTATGCGATGGCGTTTGCTGCAATCCTATCGGTTACGCTCGTTCCAGTGCTGATGCTGTATCTGATGCGAGGCAAATTCCGACGCGAAGAGGCCAATCCCTTGAACGCATTTCTTGTGTGGCTCTATAAACCGATCTTACACCTCGCATTGCGCTTCAAATGGCTCACCGTCGCACTCGCTATCGCCTTAACCGCGAGTGTCATCGTGCCGATCCAGCGCATTGGATCAGAGTTTATGCCGGCGCTTTACGAAGGTGAGCTTCTATACATGCCGACAACGCTTCCGGGCGTTTCTTCGACTAAGATGCGGGAGATTTTGGGTCAGACCAATCGGGTTATGATGACCGTACCCGAAGTGGAGAGCGTATTTGGAAAAGCAGGTCGGGCCGATACGGCAACCGATCCCGCGCCGCTCACAATGATAGAGACGTGGATCAGATTAAAGCCGAAAGAAGAGTGGCGCGCTGGCGTGACAATCGACGATGTCATATCCGAGTTGGATGAACGCCTCCAAATGCCCGGCTTGGTAAATTCTTGGGGCTATCCGATCAAAATCCGGATGGATATGGTTTCAACCGGAGTGCGAACGCCGATCGGTATCAAAGTGACCGGCGACAGCTTAGTCGAGATTGAGAGCATCGCTCGCGAGGTTGAGAATGTAGTCGCGGACATCCCTGGAACACGATCCGCATTCGCCGATCGAGTATTAGGCGGAAAGTATCTCGAGATCCTCCCAGATCGGACTGAACTCGCTCGGCGAAACATTGATATGGGCGTGTTTCAAGCCGTGGTTCAAACGGCATTGGGCGGTATGCGCTTATCTCAGTCTGTTGAGGGACGCGAACGTTACGACATAATGCTTCGCTACGATCGACCATTCCGCGAGAGCTCTTCAGATCTCGAAGATATTCTTGTTCCGACTCCCACAGGTGCGCATATCCCTCTCGGTGAACTCGCGGACATTCGCTACACTGAAGGACCTCCCATGATTAGGTCCGAAAATGCGCGGCTAACCGGTTGGGTGTTCGTTGATATCGAAGGTCGCGACATGGGCAGCTACGTCGCTGATGCGCGCGCAGCTGTTGCCAATGGCGTCGAGTTGCCACCCGGTTACGCTGTAGAGTTTGCTGGCCAATATGAGCAATTGGAAGAAGCTAGCGCCAGGTTGCAAATCGCAATTCCTGCGGCAGTCGCCTTAATATTCTTGCTTCTCATGATGCATTTCGCTCGACTGGACAGAACGTTGATCATTATGGCCAGCCTCCCGTTTGGGCTTATTGGTGGGCTATGGGCCGTTTGGCTCGCAGGCTACAATTTATCTGTTGCTGTCGCAGTTGGATTTATCGCTCTGGGCGGAATCGCGGTCGAAACCGCCGTGATCATGTTGCTCTACATTGACGGAGAAGTCAGAAAAGCAAAGCCAAGCACGAAGCAGGAGTTGTTCACCGCTATCAGTAAAGGTGCCGCTATGCGTGTACGTCCAAAGCTGATGACCGTAACGACGATCTTCGCTGGGCTGGCCCCTATTTTCTTAACCGATGGACTTGGCTCAGATGTGATGCGTCGGATTGCTCTGCCGATGATCGGCGGAATGACATCCACACTTTTGCTCACTCTCATCGTGATCCCTGCCATCTACTACATTCGAACCAGCTGGCAGCTTTCGAAGCATTCAAACTCAGTTGAACCAAAAACCAATCCCAACTTACCCGAACCAAATGGAGAAACGGTATGAAAACCCTCAATCTAGTTGCAGCGAGCTTACTGGTACTCGGTCTGACCGCTTGTGGCGGTGCCGAGCAACCTGAGCCTGCATCGACGCCAGAAAGCACCGCGAGTTCAATGATGTCAGACGACTCAGGCATTGAACATGACAATCACGCTGACCACGATATGGACGAAAAGATGGACGGCATCGGACACGCGACAGGCACCATTCGTTCAGTCGGCGCACAAGGAAACTTTCTGACCATCGATCATGGTCCATTTGAAGGTGGGATAGATATGGGCGCGATGACGATGGGTTTTGACATCATGGGCGACGTCGACCTGTCTGAATTCTCAGACGGTGATGAAGTGGCCTTTATGGTGAAACAAGGACGCGACGGATCCTATCGTATTATGTCAATCTGCAATACAGGTACGGACGGCGCCGATTGCCTTGATGGAATGATGGACCACTAAGAACGAGCGCCGGAGTTCCACGCTCCGGCGATTTTCAAAACACATCATGCTTACAACTTTTCTGACCGTTTTTCTGTCTGTGTTTCTCGCGGAACTCGGCGATAAAACGCAACTTGCGACCGTACTCTTTGCTTCGGACGACCGGCAAAATAAATGGCTCATTTTTGCAGCCGCATCTGGCGCGCTCATACTCTCTTCTGCGATCGCCGTTTTGCTCGGTAGCGCTGCTGAGCGATGGCTGTCTGTCCTACCTTTGAAACTCTTCGCCGGTCTCGGTTTTATCGGCATCGGACTGTTCTTAGTGTTAGGTCACTTTCGTGCCGCTTAAGACTTGGAGTGACATATAATGACGACCCTGAAGTGGACCGTGCGAATTCACAAATGGATCGCACTCATAGTCGGCATTCAAATTATGCTCTGGATTGCGGGCGGTTTGGTGATGAGTGCAATCCCGATCGAGACGGTTCGTGGTGAGCACAAGATATCCCCAAAAGGGCCTTCTGAGATAGACACTACGGATATCTTGTCTTTGAATTACGCAACAGAATTGCTGAAGATTGATGCGATTTCGTCCGCCACACTCGGACAAGTCTTGGATAAACCCGTTTGGCGAATTCAAGATCCCTCCGGCGCTAACTTAATTGTAGATGCGCGGTCGGGAGAGCGACTAGATCCGCTAAGCGAGGCATTGGCCCGGGAGATCGCCGAGGCCGACTATTCAGGAAAAGGAACTGTGAGCTCGCTCGAATTCGTCGCCTCTCCGCCTTCAGAGTATGGGCGCCCCGGTCCTGTCTGGCGAATTCAGTTCGACGATGGCGATGCCACAACCCTCTACATCGACCCTCAGTCTGCCGAAGTGACGGCGCGACGATCGTCGACCTGGCGCTTTTACGACTTCTTCTGGAAGCTGCATGTCATGGACTATGACGACGGTCACGATCACAATCACCCGTTGCTAATTACCGCGTCAGGGGCAGCGGTTTTTGTGGCGCTTTCAGGTCTCATTCTATTAATGATAAAAATGCGGAGAACTTGGCTCATCTCCAGTAGACGACGCGCAGATAAATCTCGAGCTTAGTATCGAGCGAGTGTGGGTCGGAGGTTAGACACCAGTGATAGAAAACGTTTGAAATACAATGCTATAGAATTTCGTGGTTAGACACCCGAAGTCATTGAATTTAGGTTACTTTTTTACCCCCTTCCTCTCCGCCAGATTTACGTCCACCCACATTCGCTGATATACTGTTTCCAGTTGAAATCATTGGTGTTTTTATCCGCTGATTTTCACTGGTGTTCGTCGGCGTTCGCTGAAAACCGACTCAGCTGGTGGGGATAGCGGTGGGGACAGAAGCGAAAAGGTCATGCCGGTCACACTAAATCAGCTGAATGCGAGAAAAGTCAGCTCAATCACCAAACCAGGGCGCCACGCAGACGGCGGAGGACTTTATTTGAACGTGCGTCCAAGTGGTTCGAAGTCATGGCTTTTCCTGTATCGGTGGCAGGACAGGCGTCCTGAACTCGGTCTGGGTTCATATCCCACCGTTTCACTGCTCGATGCGCGCCGCAGGGCAGATGAAGCACGCTCCTATCTCTCCGAGCTCCCGCCTCGTGACCCGCGGAACATCTGGAAACAAGAGCAGTTGGAGCGCGAAGGCCAGCAGCCATTTGGCGAGTTCGTCGAGGAGTTCTTGCAGACGATCCTTGGCGACTTCAAGAACGCGAAGCATCGCCAGCAATGGGAAAACACATTGACGACCTACGCTTCCAACATCTGGTCAAAGCCGGTCAAAGAGATCGACACGAATGACGTGCTGCGCGTGCTGCAGCCTATTTGGAACACGAAACGCGAGACCGCCAAACGACTGAGAGGACGGCTCGAACGTGTACTCGATGCCGCCAAAGTCAGAGGCCGCCGGGAAGGAGAGAACCCCGCGCGCTGGCGCGGCCACCTCGCTGCGATCCTGCCGAACCAGAAACAGCAAGTCCGACACCATACCGCATTGCCGTTCGAACAGGTTCCCGAATTCTATGGTGCCCTGGAGGCGAACTCTGCGATCAGTGCCAAGTGCCTTCAATTTCTCATTCTGACGGCTACGAGGTCTAGTGAGGCTCGAGAAGCACGCTGGGAAGAGTTCGACTTTGGTCAGGGCATGTGGGCGATCCCTGCATCCCGAATGAAAGCCGGCCGAGAGCATCGAATCCCGCTCAGCGAGCCCGCGGTCGAGATCGCCAAACTACAAGCCGGGTTGCGCCAAAGCGAGTATGTTTTTCCTGGCACACCAGCCAGAAAGCCGATCAGCGAAGCGGCGCTTCGTAACCTGATCACGAGAATGCTTGGCGACAAAGTCGCAACTATTCATGGTTTCCGGTCTTCGTTTCGTGACTGGGCTGGTGAATCAACGGACTATCCTCGCGACGTTGCTGAACTGGCTCTGGCTCACCAAGTTGGGAATGCGGTGGAACGTGCATACCGCAGAGGCGACGCGCTCGAGCGTAGGAGGCCGTTGATGGATGACTGGGCAGAATTCGCGAGTCAAAATTCAGCATGAAAATCGATCGAATTCGGAGGCTTTCAACGTGACGAAGGACAGTGCCAACGAAACTCGCTTCAATCGTTGGGCAAAACAAAGCACAAAGGAATGGTTGCTCAAGGAGTTTGATAAACCACCGGACGAAACGGTGTTCAGCCAACGCGATAGAACAGCTTCCGACGACCAGAACTACGACGAATTGACCGCAGCGCTCGACGGAGTTTTTCACATCGCCGACACCTACCTTTTTGAAAATTTCGGAAAAGAACAAAGTTTGGACTGCTTGAAAGCCGGCAGACTGTTACAAGACCTGATGCAGGACCTGCAAACGCTAAAGCTCGGCGGCAGGCCGCCGAGGCTTTCGCCAAAAGTAGACAAGAGAAAAAAGCGACCTGAATTTACCCAAGCAGATCAATACAAACTTCGCCAATTCTGTCTGTATTTCATCGAGGAATTGATGCCTCACATTGTAGACGAAAACGGCAAGAAGGCGACGAAAACCGACGGATACGCAAGGTTGCAGAAACTCACCAAGAAAGAGATCGGCCGCGAAGAAATAAGGCAAGCTAAAAAGCGTTTCTCTAGAGCGGGTAGATTGGACCAGATGCTCGATGAAGCGTTCGATGAGATCTGCCTGGCCTATTTTAGAAAACATTCCGATAAAGTCGGACAAAATCCTGACATCGAAACAGAGCGCAATATATGTGAGAACTTCATCGTCGATCTTGCAAACAAGGTGCGAAAGCAAAAAAAAGCTGACGAAGAGTCCTTCTAAAACTGCGCCCAAATGTGATTTGGGATCGATCGCTCTTAATGTACCAAAATGATCGCCGTATCGCCTGACTTCGCACAATCCCGTGCGGATTCAGGAGGACACGATGGCAGATTCTAAACATCCTTTTTTACCACTCGCCGTTTCCCCGGCTGACGGCGCAAAGCTTGCCGGTATTGGGAGAACAAAGCTCTACGAACTACTGGCCCAAAACCAAATCCCTTCATTCAAGATCGGCAGTCGGCGGCTAATCAAGATTTCGGACATTGAGGCCTGGCTCGACTCTGCACTGAAACGAGGGAGCTCGAAATGACCCTCTATCAACCTAAGCGGATTAAGTTCAGACCCGGGGCGCTAGGACTCAGAGAAAAGTTCTCTGCTATATTCGGACACTATTTCCTCCTGCTGAAGCTCGAAGCGCTTCCTAAAGCCGTCGAACCCAGGGTGAGGCGCCTGTTCGGCGAGTTGGAGGACCTGATCAAAGACGATGAAATGGGACTGATTGATCTTCCACCTGAAGCAAAATCTCGGAGGTGGAAATGAGCGATGACGATCAAAATCGACCGACTTTTAAGCTGGGATCAGAAAATGAAATCGCTAAACTGGTCATCCAATCTCTGAATGAGCGATATCTACGCGTGTTTAGCGTCAACCATATCCTCTATGGATGGGACGTTCGTTACTGGCGGGAAATCCCGAAAGCCCTAATCCTCAACGAGATCAAATCGTTTGATGGCCGATGCCCTCAAATCGCTCCTCATCGACCGATCAAAATCTCGAACCGGATGCTCAAGGCTGTATGGGAGCTGATTCACGAATCCGCCGAGAACGAAGATGGTTTCAAGTACGCCGCCCCAGGGATTCCGTTCAGCAACAAATTCCTGGCATTAGATGGTGATGGACTGAAGCCGGAGCCGCATGACGAGGCACTACTAAATAGGTACAATCTGCATGTCCGATGGCCGCTTCCTAGAAAGTATGATCCGGACGAAAAATCGCTCCTACTCAATACGTACCTTGAAGGTAGCTTCAAAGGCGACCCAGAAAAGGTCGAGAAAACAAAGGTTCTACAAGAGGTCGCCGGAGCGGTCATTTTGGGGGGCTCTATCAAGCTGAGTTCCCGAAAAGCTATACTTTTGTTCGGTCCCCTGGCCGCGAATGGTAAGTCCCAGTTTCTGGAGATTTTGCGGGGATTGATCCCAGACCACGCTCAGGCTTCGTTGTCTCCGCGCCAGCTATGTGATGAGCGACTGATTTGCGATTTGGATGGGAAGGTGCTGAATGCAGCAGATGAAATCGGTGACAAATCAATTGCTTCGGAGAACTTGAAAGCCGCGATCAGCAAAGACCCGATCACAGCGCGTCCAATTTACAAGAAGGCAATTCGATTTGTGCCAATTGCTCAGCACGTGTTCACAACAAACTCTCTGCCCACTTTCATCGATGGGTTGGACCATGGTGTCAGACGGCGCTTTCGGATTGTTCATTTCGCGCGCACCATTCCTGAGAACGAACGCATGAATGATATCGGTAGGGAGATCGCGGAATTAGAGCTCCCGCAACTGATTGACTGGGCGGTTGGAGGAGCCCTTCGCCTGATCCGGCAAGGTAAATTCACCGAAATTCCATCCAGTGATGAAATCATCTCGATGTGGGCAAGACTGGATGATCCGATCGGAAGCTGGCTATCAGACTGTGCTGAGGTGACCGGAAACCCAGACCATCGATGGGATGTCGCTGAAGCCTATGCATCATTCTGCCAGTGGTGCGTCGTCGAGAAGATTAGAGCGCGAGACATCGTGAGCCGCACCAAGTTCTCTCAGGTGTTCAATCAAGGGAAGTACGGCGAAATTGGTTTTGTCAGAGGCGCCAATCAAAAGCTGCTCACCGGTCTGACTCCATCGCAACCGAGGGGCGATCAGTGAGAAAAGCAGGAATCGAGAGCCTAAGGGAGTGACGGTTATGCCACTTTCAAACCAAACTTTCTTACTCTTCCCCTCTGTGAGGAAAAGTTTGAATAAAAACTGTCACTTCCAAAAAGCTGTTTGATTTCTCTGGTATTTCTTCGCTTCAAAGTCGCACTCACATGTCATTTGTCACCTATTGACCGCCAACTTTGCAGGAGATTTCGACAAATCGGGAAAGGGTCCAAGATGGGCGGTATGGGAAGCGGCGGCTGGAATAAACGACATAGAGATACGATCGAGAACCAAATTCGATTAGATGCCCCGGTATTGTATCGCCTTGGAGCGCTCAAAGATGGTGTGTCTGGAACGATCACCTGGAGTGTAGATGGAGATGTTGAAGCTGTTATTGATGCGCGGGTCGAAAAAGGACAGCTGCAGCTACGCTTCGATTGGCAGGAAACTCCGGATAGCCTTTGGGTTCCGGTGAACGAAAAAATTGGCATCAGGACCTGGGATTGTCGATTTGGGGGAACATCCGCAACGTTTCTTTGTCCATGTTGTGCGTCTGGGCGGCAGCACCTCTATATTCATTCCGCGCGCGTAGCCTGTCGAATTTGCCTTGGATTAACTTACCAGAGTCGTCGCATGCGCGAAGATGACCGATCGATGGTCAAAGTGGCAAAGCTCAGGTCTCAGGTGCTCAGCGATCCTCACTACCTCTCAGCCGTTTCTCGTCCGAAGCACATGCACGCACAAACCTATCGCAAGATCCGGGATGAGATATATCGCATCGAAACGGCCATGGAACTCAAATGGGCGAGTTCCTTCAGCTAACACATTCGAAGGATGAGCAGTCCGCCTCTATCCCGCCGTTTCGATAGTCTAATCAGCGGCTTAGATCAATGCAGTGTCGGTCAACCCCACCAGCGTCCCATTCTAAGTCTGCTTTCGAGCAAAAGCAGACATAAGCTGAGCTGCTTAAATTGCCCTAAGACGATTACAGAATGTATCCGCTCGATAGCATCGGCTATGATGCCGAATATAAGAAACAAATTCCGCGGAGCCGCAATGCACGTACCATTACATCATCATAAACAATTGATTACGCCAGGAGCCTTCCTGGGTGCGAGATTGTCTAACGAAACAAGCGCGCTTTGAGCGCTCGATCGACCAATAGGATGAAACCGCTGAGCACCATTGTGAGACCTAAGAAGGCGGCTAACTTCAGCCACCAAGAATCAAACCGGTCATCGCCCGTCACGTCCAAAATATGAAATCGCCAAAGTACATCGAAAATTCGCCATTTGGTGGTTCGGACGGCGCGAATATCTCCAGACGAGGCATCGACATATATGCGTTGCTTGCGCGGTTCATATTCAATCACCCAGGCCGGAAGCGGCCCACTATATTCGCGCAAGGGATTCTCGCTGATCATATAAGTAACCGTCAGCTCTCCCAGTCCGACTGGCCTATCATCGAAGCGCGATATTAGTTCATCAATATCGCTTTGAGATATGGGCGAACGCACCTCGCCTGTAATCCCGTCAACCATGACTTGCCCCACCTCGGTCCGAAGCATCCATACCGGCCCGCCGAGAAACGCCTTTAAAGATGCCGCCTCGACCTGAGCGTCTGCCTCCACTATTGCCGCCGAAGCGGGCACGGCGATCGTCATATCAGCGAGATTGCCGTGCGATATCTCAGGGCGCCACGGATCCCCGCGAATAGTCTCGATCGGATAGAGCGAAAAGAACAATCCGCTCGCCGTCCATGACAGCAACAACAATCCCGCCACCAAACCAATAATTTTGTGTGCACGGGCGGCGCGACGGGCAGTTTTCGACATGAGGGACTCGCGATCAATTCGCGAGAGTGCTAGCTGGTTTGGCAAGAAATGTCTCGCGGACAAATCTGTGGGGTTTACTTCGTTCTTTACCGCAAAGATTGGCGATCGCGATGTCCGTGTGCGGTCGTGAGGTAGACACTTGTTGAGCGGCTCAGCGAGCAAAAGGAGACATGCAAAACCAATCTTCACCAAGAGAGCACGCGCCTGTGAACATGGGTGATTGGCGTGTGCGCGCTCTGTTTCCTAACTAGCGATCAAGCCAAAATCGGCTCGATACACTAGACCAAATTGGAGTCAGATAATGATCAAGTTTTCCTCAATCGCAGCTGCGTTCGCAGTTGGCCTCGCTGGTGTTGTTGCATTCACACCAACATCATTCGCAGAAACAGAATCTGTTACGAACGCGGCAGAGCTTCCGTCCGGCGATTTCATCAAGAAGAAAAAGAAGCTTAAAGGCGCTTGGGAAGTCGTCCAGCGCGGCGACAAGACCTTCATCGTATTCGGTGAAGACTTTCGCGCGGCCAATGGACCTGATCTCAAGATATTTCTGTCTCCACAAACAGTTTCTGAAGTTACCGGAAAAACGGCTGTGAATGGCGCCATCAACATTGGCGAGCTGAAATCGACAAAAGGTGCTCAGGAATATGAAGTTCCAGCCGGAGTCGATCTATCGAACTTCAACAGCGTATTGGTTCACTGCGAAGCCTACTCTGTGCTTTGGGGTGGCGGAGATCTTTAAGCCACTTTCTCTGGTTGACGATTTTAGAGGTGCTTCACTCAGGAAGCACCTCTATCTCCGCATTGCGAGCAAAAGCGGACATAAAGCTAATGTCTCCTTTCGGCGTCAAAGCGGACATTAGCGGCATTTCATACTTCCAGGCGGAGCCAGTTACCAATTCGGTTAGTCGGCGCTCGTGAGCGCGCTACGTGGCCATTGACGCGCAACCACAGAGGCCGCCGTTCGTCCGTCGACAGTCTCACTGACGACTCCCAGAACGTACCCCGAATCTCCAGCCGTCATTCGCTTTGGTCCGCACGATGTAGAGAGATACTCAATGTAAACCTCATGTCCCACGAGCTGTGGATGGGTTTCGCTGTTCATGACTTCGAGAAAAGCACCCACATTCGTTGGAAAGCCTCCTTCTCGCAACCGCGCAATGTCGGTTATATCTATGTCCATCGGGATAAACTGACTGTCTGCGGTTGCGCTGACGAAGGCAACGAACTCGGAATCATGAGCAGTATCTGGAATGTCATTCAACAGTATGTGTTGAATAGAAGCAGACGACATACAAGCAGATGCATATTCAGTGCATGTCGCCAAACTTAAACAAACAACCGCGTGCTTCCACATAATAGTCTTCATAGGTCATGTCGGTCCGATCCCGCAAGAAGTGGGAAAGAATCGTCTTCACGATATGAGTTTGAACGAATTTGAAATTTCGCTTTCCGGCGTCAAAGCGGACCTAAATACGAGTACTTTTCTCATTCGAAATCGATCGCTTGCGTCATGCACGATAACGCGTATTCCTGCTTCGGAATGCGTGCCCTGCTGATTTCCGCACTTGTCCTCGTTTGGGTCTCCTATCTCCTGGGAACAGTGTTTTGGATTGCTGGTCTTCAACACGTCGGATTCGGTTTCCACGTGCTCACATTTCTTACTATGGTGATGATGCCCGTGATTCTCACGATCAAGAGTGGGGAGTGGAAAGCGATAGCTATCTTCTACGCTGCCGCGATCATTATCTCGCTAGTTGCACTATCTGCCTCAATTCCATTCTCGGAGGATGTGGCTGTGGTCGTGAACATGTTCGTGTGGCTCTTTGCATCTTACAAGATGGCATCTGTTCTGCTCAGAAATTCGCCCAACCTGAATTACATCAGTACAGCAACCTTGATCTCAGTGTTTTGGCCACTGATGCTCGTCCCATATTTGGTGTTCGTCGACGTCAAAGAGTAATCGACCGCACCAGCGCGATCATTACCGCTTTCCACGTCAAAGTGGACATTGCGATAGTTCGAAGTCCGCCTCATTTGCCGCGTGTTGGATCGCTTCAAGCGCTTCTACTTCGTAGCCCTCCCGGTCGAGAATGGAATCTCTATCAGTCAATATAACCTGGTTTTCTGAGATTAGACTCTTTGACGAAACAGAACACCAACCCTCGATATAAACGAGCTCCATATTCACAGCCCATAACAGGTATGATGGTGAGTAGTTCGCTTCTTGCAAGCGCGCGCGCGCTTGAAGCAGATTTGCCCGCTTGTCGAACATTGGCGCAATCTCATTAATGCCTTTCATATGGTCTATCAGAAACAGACTGTAGGCGTGATCGATCCTGGCTTTCTGTTCAGCTTTCTCGTCGAGAATTTCGCCGGATTCGATAGATAAATCGAAATGGTAAGCTGCGCACACGTATTCTTTTCTCTCATAGCAATCGTATGCCTTAGCGTAGTAACTAGACTCGATACCATCCACATTGTCGTGGGCATCCACTTGCGCTGCGCAGCCGCTGGCAATCGACGCGGCGCCAATGAAACTGCTAAGTAATCGTGCGGTGGACATGTTGAGCATGACCCGTTTCAAACAAGAGGATACATTTCTTGATCTCGCGCGCAAGTTTGTGTCTAAGCCTGAAGCGAATGGAGGTCCGCTTACGGCGGCAAAGCCGACGTCTCCTTTCGGTGTCGGAGGGGCCATTTGAAATGCCGGGTTTGAAATGAAAGGTCGAACCGCTAATTAATGCGAATGTTACGTTCGGTTGTAATCTTAGGGTGTGTTCTGATCATGGTCCCGGCGTGCGGACAGGATGATACGATCCAAGACTGCTTGGAAGTCGCGGAACATCCAGAAAGCTATAGCACGTTTGGTCGATGCAGTGTGACGGGAGAGCTCGAATGGTGGCGAAACGATTACATTTTTCGCGCAAGTGACGGCGAGCACTATGTTTTCGTGGGTGACATAAGATATATTTGGTCGGAAACGTTTTCAGAACTTGTGGGCCAAAGAGTAAAAATCGAAGGCCGGTATAAGCTTTTGGAAGGTGAATTTCCGAGCATCGTAGAGATTGAAAGTATGGTTCCGCCCGTTGAGTTGGAAGCAGCGGAATCCGAATAGAAATCTTCCAACTGCTAACGTCTCCCCCTGACCCTTAGCGGATTTCTCCTATCGGCATCAAAGCGGGCATCATAAATTGACCTGCTCATCAAGATAAGGCCAGAACTCATCGGGGTCGATCTGTAGCTCGCTCAATGCCAGCTTGATGTTTCTATTTATGACGGGATCACCCGCTTTGATTAAGCCATCTCTCAGTGGGGCGTGTTGAGCCCCTAGTCGTTTCTCACGCTCTTCAATCGACTCACCGTTGGTTCGACAGAACTTGTCCAGGGCCGAAATCACTTGATCTAGTTTGTACAATGCGAGCGCCTCGTTTGTGGAGTTATCCGTCTGCCAGACGACGTTATCAAATTCGGATCCGAAATTATTGAAGTTCAAATGTGAACGTGTACTCGAGTTTGTGGCTGTCGATAGGACGCCCATGTCGATCCAACGCCGGATCGAAACGAAACTGTTGCATGGCGCTAATAGCAGCTTCATTCAGAAGGTCGCTCGCGGTTCGAACAACCTGAACGTTGTAGGGTAAACCCTGCGCACTTACTCGATACTCCACGAGCACCTGTCCGTGGACGCCTCGACTGATCGCGCGGATAGGATAAACGGGCTGCGCCGTCGCAATGATGAAAGGGCCTTTCGATCGATCGGCTTTCAACGCGGAGTAATCTGTTGTCCGCGTGTCAGGTGACGGCGTCTGAATTGCGGCTGCTTGATCATTTTCAGCCGCATTGGCACTACAGCTCAAGTGCATCTGCGGTTGCCACCACCCACCTTCACATTTGTGTTTGTAGCCGGCGACGCAGTGGTCGCAGAACTCGGCTTTCTCGGTGATGCAAATCTCCGACTCTTCAGCGTACGAATTAAGATTGGTCGATAGCTCTGTTCGTTCGATTGCAGGTTTGTACGGGTCGATACAATCCGCGCTCGCCGCGGCGATCATCAAAAGCGCTGATCCTGCACCCATCACGATCGTACGAGAGATGAACCTCAACATTGGCGTCCTCTAAACGCGGCCGATCATGAGCTTATTAGAGAGGTTCTAGTTTCGCAAGTTCGCGTGAGTTGCGGCTAATACCCAAGAGGAGACGTCTGCTTTCGGCGGCAAAGCGGACGTTGGCCATTCTCTTGTGATTGCGATACTCCGAGGATTGGTTCGAAGGTACAATTCCAATGGATGTAATAATTCTGCCTGGTCTTGATGGAACAGGTGACATGTTGGCAGACATTGCTGCGCACCTTGGCGAAGTGCACAATGTCCATGTCGTCAGCTATCCAAAGAACGAAGTGCTGAGTTACGACGATCTCTCCAAACTGGTCTCTGCGGATCTTCCTGCAGACACACCGTTTTGTCTGCTCGCGGAGTCATTCTCTGGACCGATAGCGACGCGCTTGGCGGCGGAGAAACCGAGAGGCCTGCAAGCAGTTATTTTTGCCGCATCGTTTGTGAAGAAGCCTTCGTACTTCCCGAGCGCAATTGCCAGCTTCGCGAATTTAACACCCGCCAATTCTCCGACTCTACTGAAACTCGCCACGCCAATCACGTTCGGCAAGTGGAGCACCAGAGAACTCAATGCACTGCTAGTTAAATCAGTGCGCGCAGTTTCTTCGAAAGTCCTTGCATACCGTATTCGTCAAGCGATGAGAGCGGACGAGATTTGGCGGTTCACCGGTTTGGACGTACCGATGCTGTACATCCGCCCATCCCACGATCGATTGGTTTCAAGGGGGGCCGCTAAAGAGATGAGCCGATTGAACCCCGCACTCGGCGTCGTGAATGTCGAAGGTCCGCACTTTATCTTGCAAGCCAAGCCTGAGGAGTGCTCTGCAATCGTGGCTGATTTTCTGGATAGAACTCAGCAAAGGTAGTTTTCCGTGTCCGCTTTCGGCGTCGGAGGGGACGTAATACGCCCGGTTATATACGAAAAATCCCAATTATGGTTCTACCAGCGTAAGGTCGCACATGATATTCACCTACAAACGTGATATGGTTCCTACGGAGTCATTGACTCATGCGGGTGGTAGAAAGAACTCAACTGAATCAATGATGCATCTACTTTCCAGAAAGGAACCATTTTGATGAAGCAAATTGGATTTGGAACAAAGATCTTGGTCTATCCAATGCTCTGCTATTTATCATTGGCACTTCCCAGCACTGCACAGTACCTGCTTCCCGATTATAGATCTGCACCTGAACATGGATCCCACCGTCTTGAGCCGGGATTCATACCTGATCCGTATTCAGTTAATGTGGTAATTGGAGGCGAGGTAAGCGCCAGAACTTCGATAGGCGGCCCGTCATGCCGAGGCTTTATCTCGGTAGAACCCGACATTAAGCTTCACTGGAACGCTTCCGAACCCAAACCGCTCACAATCAAAGTGGATTCTGATCATGATACAACATTGGTGATTAAGGACCCCTGGTCGAACTGGCTATGCGATGACGATTCCGGCCTGTTTCTGAATGCAAAAATCGCGCTCACTGACGCAAAACCCGGCCGATACGACGTTTGGGTTGGATCTATCAGCAAGGAATCGAGAGGATCCGCCGTCGTTCAGATCAGCGAGATAGATTACTGAATTGGGATAGTGCTCCTTGTTTTTACCCCAGATGCAGAAAGTCGTGTCCAGCGTAGAACAAATAGCCGGATCACCAGATTCATAAAGGCATTAGCGACCCAATCAGCCCCGGCAATAGGGCATTATCGCTAGCTAAAGTCGGTTCTATTTCGGCGAGTTGACTTGTAGAGTCAGATTAATCCCCGAAATCGCCACAATGTTGCTCAGGAGCCCTTGCCCAGATCGAGAGTACTTCTTCGTTTTCATACCCTGCGAAGTTCTGACCTTTCGCCGATGAGTTGAACAGAAACATCGCAGGCTCTGGTCCGATTGCTTTCAGCCACTCACATTCATCACCGGCGGATACTCGTGCATCAATTAGCTCAGAGAGAATTATCGTAGACTCTGAGACTGGTCCGCAGCAATTTTGCTCGAGTTCGACACGTAGATAATCGAGCAAGACTAGATCGATCAATTTCAGGATCTTTCGCTTGTTTTGCACTAACTCATCTAAATCGTCCACGGCTTTGCTGGAATTCAACTCCTCCAAGCTTTTCCACTCGCTATCGAACCGCTCCAGTTCGTCGACGATGAATCTTAACGACGTGGCTGTACGATCCAGATTGAGTTCGCTTTCATCAGAAGCCAATCCAGATTGATCCAGCAGCAGAGTCAAAGCTTCCAAAGGATTCATACTGGCTTCGGAAATCAAGATCAGTTGAGCGTAGTCTAGGAAAATCGGCTTTGACCATACCGTTTTCCGCAAGTACTCCAAAACGGCTTCGCGATTCCGCGGCGTGATAAGCCCCAAATTTTCTTCATGTGACAAAACCATGCGACCAAGAACTGTTAAGCCGATCGCACATGCAGACGAACTCCTCAGGCATTCTTCGTGATCAGACAAAATGAACTCTTCACTGTGCAGATAATCCACGATTCGCTCGGAGCCGACGGCTGGCGGGTTCTCTATTCGAGAAGCCATTCGGTACTCAACTTCGAACGGATCCACCGAGTATGAGCCCTCATCAAAATTCTGAGAAACTCGCTCGACAAAACTGGTTGAGAGTTGGCTCGCCCATTCAGCAGAAGTCTCGCCTTCCACCTCCTCGAGCAGTACGTATGTCAGATATGCTGACCGAGCGTCCGGACCGGCCTCTGAAGCAATAGAACGAACAACTTCATCTTTTTGCTTCTCAGCCCAGATTTCATTAAACGCTTCGCCGTCCGGACCGGCAGCGATCGCCAAATCAGCGACCAGATTACGAGTTTCCGGCCATGGGAACGGCTGGGCTTCATCAGTTAGATTTTCTAGAGTCTCGAGAGCCGCGACACTCGCTGGTAGGTGGGCATAATTTTTTCGAACTTCGGCGGCATTGATGGCTGCGACCTCGAATCGCGTTGGGACGCCTGATCGGTAGTTTTCAGCGTACAGTTTCAAGTCCCTTGAGCTGTAGGCAAGCGATTTAGCGAGCGCGGTTTCGCTTGTTTCCCTGATAAGCTCAGTTAACCGTTCGTCGCCGGTCCGAATACACAATAGCGAAACTTCTCTTCGTGCAGTGAGATCAAACGCACTAGATTCCCGATTGTCGTCCTTTCTGTCTAAGATCGACAAAAATTTCGGAGCCAGTTCCTGTAAGCATTCGATGCAGCTTCCTGACCGAATAAGAACCTGGCGAGCGTTTTCCAGATAGATTTCTCGAACCTCATTAGAGTCTGATTGATGGTACCGTTCGAGCAGGCCCGCAGCAATCTCGCTGGCGTCTTCCAGTCTCTGATTGGCCAAAAGAAGCTGGGTGTATCGAACCGCCGGAATGCCGGTTCGTAAGCGATCGGCTTCTATGGCCTCCAAGGCGCGCAACGAAAGCTCAACATTGTGTGGAAAGAAAACTGAATGCACTGAAGCCCAATACATTTCGGACTCCCATGCATTAAGAACCACTCCATCGAACGCTTCTTCGAGTGCTCCAAATTCTACCTCAGCCGGTTCATCCAGAAGGGCCGGAGCAATGGGCTGCAGGATATCAGATCCGATTGCAAACTGTAGATGCTCGAATGCGCGGGGAATGGAAGGTAGATGCTCCCAGTGTTCGTCTTCGTCTATATCATATAGTACGGGTTGCAAAAATAGCTCACGCGCGCTTGTTGTCTCGCTAAGCCATCCCACCTGAGATCTGGATTGCAGGAAACCGATTAGAAGAGAGACCATTTGTTTTGCGTCGTGATCAACGCAAACATCTTTGACATCGACAGCACCTGCCGATTCAGATTCTGGTATCTCGGTGCACGTATCGGTGTACCGAGCAGAAGATTTACCAAATCCTTGTGGCGCGAAGAATCGTCGCCAACGTTCGCTTGATTTTTCGTGCAGACTCAGACGAGCGTATCGACCTGCTTCCGCGATTGTCCAAAATGGTGCGTTTTCCAAGTCGTCAAGAACGCCGTCGCCGGCACCATTTAGCGAGATCAAACGCCCTTCGGGCCTTGAGTGAATTCCCAAGTAAAGGGATACAATTTCGTCTCCGAACAACGAATTCAGATGCCTCAGAATGATTGGATCTGGTTGTTGCGAACAAACGCGAGACGTATTCAATAATGTAAAAAATAGTGGCAACCGTCGCCATCCGATATCGGAGTTGTCAATCTCCGAATACGCCCAAAACGGTTCCCGCCATTGTGCGCAAAGTGAATCCGCGGTCTGAATGAGGTCGGCCGGTGTTAGGACTGGAAAGTCATCGGAAAATGGGCCTGATGACCATTCCGTCACTGCATCTTCGTCTCCTGCAAGCCATCGTAGCGCCTCCGCGATCCCGGCAACATTGTCCAATAAGAACGACACAACGTGTTGTTTGGATGAAACTAGGGAGTCGCTGGCAGAATCGTCGCTCATGTACGCACCCGCATTCGTAATAACAGGGTTCTCGAAAACATAACTCAGGACGAGTGGATCAAGCTCGTCCGTATCAATTTCGTCTTCGTAGAAAAATTGTTCCATCCCGTTGCAGGCGGCCAATTCGTCTCCAAATTCTGAGTATGCTTCCTCAGTCGTATCGAGGTCCCAATCTCCTTCGCGCAATACTTCGGTTAAAGATGAAGTCCAACTTGCTGCTGAATCGATAGTTTGCGAAATCGAAGAAAGGCATTCAGCAGGTTCTTGCATGCCAAAATCGGTCAAGGACACTGATAATGCTCGTAGCGTGTCACTCAACCAACTCAGCTTCTTAGGCAAGACGATTTCGTGCACTTCTTCAAGTTCCAGAAAACCAACAAAATCGGTGTAATGGGTACCTTGATCAAGCCTATGTGTTAACCACTCGACTGACGTTCTCAGCGCTGTAACGTATTGTATTTGTTTATCTACATCTCGTCGCGATCGACGCAGCTGCGATGGCACATTGCCACCTATTCTAGTGATTTCCGCATCGACTCGAGCATAATTGCGCCGCACTTCACTCGATCGATCGATTTTCGTGAGTATGGTTCTCAAATAACTGTATGTTGCGGGCACATTCTTCGCATCGAGCAATCCAGTATCTTCATCGAAGAACGCATCTAAGGTCTGCAAGTCAGATTCACCGATCGAAAACAAAGCATCAAACGATAAATCCAAGGGATCAGTGCGAAGGATTTCATCCGCTAGATCGCGTCGAATGGGTAGCAGGACTCGCAATGCGTCGGCGCGCGGAAGCTGAGAAACACCTTTGAGGTATTCTTGGAACGCCGCCTCTTCAACGAATGGTGAAATGGTCGGAATATCATCTGAGAACGGAACAGACGTCCACTTTTGAGTCGATCTCAAAAGTGGAAACTGATTACCGATAAGCGTGTCTATTTTGCGCCATCGTGCTCTTGAACTGGTGACCTCTGTGACCGCAAAATCAGGCGCCTCGAATGGAACCTCCTCTATGAAAAGCAGCCAGTTCGCCTTCACGACGATACCCACGATCTCTCTACTTAATTTGAGCTTGACTTGATGCTGTATTGGAAGTGTTTCTTCTTGGAGGCGAAGGATTGTTTCTGCGAGCCGATTACTCTCATGGGCGCACGCAAGTGGTTTTGCTGTATGAATGCTACGCGCACACCAAAATGAAAGCGTGAGACTATCTAAAAAAACGTTATCGATCTCCGACATCGATCCTCGATTTTGCGATAAGTCTGCTAGTGTGGATTCAAACCTATCGCTGGCGTGCAGTCTGAACATGACATCGTTGAAGACTGCGCGTTCCCATGAGCGTCGTTCATTCCAGTCGCTGACTGTGGTAGAAAAACCGAGCGTTTTCTCGTCCGAGCGACGCGCGTTGTAGGTCGGGGGGGCTAAGTTGATTGACGCCAGAAAATTGGGTCGAAAGTAGTCGTGAGATTTGCTATCAGATTGTCGACCCGCCATCACTGATAGCTCGCGCCAGTCACGTCTCTCCCCGATTGACATCTCTACCGAAACGATCAACGAACTATACCCATACGTATCGTGTGAAGCACCCGACCAGGGTTGGAAGGATACCCGTATCTCATCGGATGAATCGCCGCCATCCATGTACCTCAGATGAGCGGTTTCGCTTGGCGATAACAGTACATCCGAACCATCCACGCTTGCCCGCACAAAGTGGGATTCAGCGATTCGAGACTTTCCAGCGATCAATGCTAAATAGTTGCGCCTGATTTCGCCACCGAAGTTGGGGTGAAGAGTGACCGGTCCAAGCGCAAAATCATACGAACTTGAATAGTAACAATCCAAGTCAGATAATTCACAATCCGCTAAATAGTACCTGTCGTTCTGATATGCATATCGGCACCAATCACCTCCGACCAAGCACGCGAACATCGCGAAGATCGCAATTATTCGCAATCGGTTTCTAACCGAGAACGCCACAACCACCGATGCAAAAATCGCAATTGTGTAGAAGACGAGTGCGAGGTCGAGGTGAATCGGTAATCCCAGAAAGCCCACAAATGGCGTGAGCAGAAAGGCCCATCGAAAACGGTTACGTTTCGGAACATAACCGGTGCCCGGTTTTGGTTTCCGCCCACTGCGAATCGCCAAGGCGGCATCGATCACATCCTGCGGACCTGGAGCGTTTGTTTCACCACGCCATTCGGTCAGATTGATACCTTGTCGCTCCCCAAAAAAAATGGGCGGGTCACAATCCTCGATGAACACTTGAATTAGTTTGCCATCGGTGCGCGCTCGGCGCGCTTCTGCTTTCACATTTTCACTGGATACAGAGGTCGACGACCAAACGACAATACAAACTGATGCATCGGCGAGTTTCTCTTCGATGGTGGTTTCCCATGGAGCACCGGCCTCTATGTCATGGTCCCACCATGTAGAGAGTCCAGAATCCCGGAGTAAATCTACCAACCTCGCTACTTTATCTTTATCTTCTCTCTTGTAGCTTACGAAAACATCTGCCATCCGCACCCCCCTGGAACGACTGATTGAACAGCTTCATTGAAGTGTGCACCGTCAAATTTGCGATGACAAGTTCGGCAAGTTCGATTGGCGGCACAGCTGAACCTGCGGAGATGTAACAGCCGAACTAAGAACTCTTGAGACCGCCCGACCCTAATTCTCCGGTCTCCAAGAAGCCGTTCCGCTATCTTATTATGTCACTTGAAATCTCTCGGTTGGCGGTTGCGCCGTATGTTCGTGTGCGTCACTGGTGGAACAAACTTGGACCATTGCTCGCCTCAGGAACTGGAAAGAATAGGGAATCGTAGGCGTAACTTGGCTTTATGATACCATGATCAGCACCTAGGGATGAGCAAATCCCAGTTCCGCTACATTAGTGCCAATCCATACGTTATCCAACTCATAGTGATGGCTTACGTCTGCTTATGACCCAAAGCGGACATTAGCATGTCAGCTAAATCTGAAACTCGTTCGTGCTGAATAGTGTCTTAGATCCTAACTTCGAACACCGCGGGTTAGCGCCGTACATTATCGCAAGTCTGTATCCAGAATCGGCGGGCGTGCGGACATCGGCGATCAACCATTCCAGGAAGCCTTCTTGCGATAGATCGTCGACGGATTGATCTGCAACTGCTTTGCCGCGGCGACGATGTTGCCACGGCAGAGCGCGATGGCGCGTTCGATGGCTTTCTTTTCGGTCATCCAGAGAGGTTCCAGGCCGTACTGGGGCTCAGAGACCTCGGCGGTTAACACGTTTGTTGAGGCCGTTGGTTCGGATGAAGTCGGCGATGATTGTGGTGACGCTGTCGACACTGGCATATCGCTGCGCCCGATCTGTCCGCCATCCTTCAGTACGGCAATCTGCCGGATGAGGTTCTCTAGCTCCCGGACATTGCCAGGCCAGGAATGAGAGATGAGCCATTCTTCGGCATCGCGGGTGAAACCGCTGAATGTTTTACCTTCTTCGCTGGCGTATCGCGCCAGGAAGCTCTCTGCCAGGAGCAGGATATCGGCGCTTCGTTCACGTAGGGCCGGGAGCGCGACGGGGATGACATGCAGCCTGTAATAGAGGTCCTCGCGCAAGGTGCCGTCGCGCACGGCTTGCAATGGGTCGCGATTGGTGGCGGCGACGATGCGAATGTTTGATTTGCGAACCTTGCTGTCACCAACCCGTTGATACTCACCGAGTTGCAGGAACCGGAGCAGCTTTGGCTGAAGCTCGATTGGCATCTCTCCGAGTTCATCGAGAAAGAGCGTTCCGCTCTCAGCCATTTCCGCTGCACCAGCGCGATCGGCAGTGGCGCCGGTGAAGGCACCTTTCACGTGACCGAAAAGTTCACTCTCAATAAGGTCGCGTGGGATCGCACCGCAATTGATTGCCACAAACTTGGCTTTGCGGCGTGGGCTGAGATCATGCACTGCGCGCGCGATCAGTTCCTTACCCGTGCCGGTTTCCCCAGTGATGAACACGCTGGCCTTGGACGGCGCTGCGGCTTCGATGGATTTGAAGACACCCTGCATAACTAGAGATTTGCCGATGATCCCGCAAAAGTCGGACCGGTCGATCTCAGCTTCGTATGTCTCCACCACCTTTTTCAATTGAAAGTTCTCGACCGCGTTTTGCGCGGTAACGCGCAGGCGATCCTTGGTGGTTGGTTTGACCACGAAATCTACGGCGCCGCGGCGCATCGCGTCTACGGCCACGGACATGGAACCATTCGCCGTGATGACGATGACCGGTGCTTTCAGGCCTTGATCAATCCATCGATCGAGCAAATCCAATCCATCCGCATCAGGCAATTTCAAATCCAGCAGGACGCAATCGGGGGCTTGGGCATCGACGGTTTCTAAGGCTTTTGCGCCTGTGTCGGCGATCACGATTTCGCTGAAATCGTGTCGCAGATGGGCTTCGTACGTTCGGGCGAGCGACGGCGTGTCCTCGACAATGAGCAAGCGACCAAGATCAGGCATTTATTGAGCTCCCAGATAGTCTTCTTCCAGCGCCTCACGAACGCGCGCGGCTTCGTATTCAATCGACTTGATCATCGGCGCGATGCGACCCTGCGCGCCAGATTTTGCCAAGGATTCGAGCTCTGCCGCGAGGCGACTTAGCTCAGTCGCGCCAATATTCGACGCCGCACCTTTGAGCGAGTGTGCGTGATGCTCGAGTTCAACCACGTTAGCATTACTGAGACCGGGAATGCGCCAGGCAAGTTCGTCCAGAAAGATGCGCCCGATCTCGGTGTATGTTTCCAGGTCACCCTCCCAGACTTCACGGATTGCATCGGTGTCGAGCGCCGCAAAGTTCGTTTCTTCTGCGTCAGCTGGCGCAGGAGCATCTGACAGCCATTTACCGAGTGCATCGCGTAGCGCATTCGGGCGCACGGGCTTTGTAACGTAGCCTGACATGCCGACTTTGAATGCTTGGTCACGATCTCCTTTGAGTGCGTGCGCCGTCATCGCGATGATCGGAACCGTATAGCCGCGATCGCGAAGTATCCGGGTTGCCTCTAGGCCGTCGAGCGTGGGCATGGACACGTCCATCAGAACAAGATCGAAGGTTTCACTCAATGCGGCGTCTACTGCAGCAGCGCCATCGGTCACATGTTCGAATTCCAACCCTAACCGTTCGAGCATTTTCATGGCCACCATAGCATTCGTTTCGGAATCCTCAGCAATGAGCACCCGTCCGCGTAGATTCGCATCATGCTGAGCGGGCGACGACAGCACCTCGGATTGTTCATCCGCGTGCTCAACCGGAATCATGAAGGTAAAGGTCGAGCCAACGCCTGGAGCGCTGCTCACGGAAATGGACCCGTCCATGATTTCGGCGAGTTGTTTACAGATCGCGAGACCGAGACCAGCGCCGCCATGCGATTTGGAGCGCGAGGAGTCGCCTTGCTTGAAACGATCGAAAAGTACGGCTTGATCTAGTTTTGAAATACCGATGCCGGTATCGCTGACGTCCAACGTCAGGACTGCGGGGCTGGTTTCTAGATTGACGCCGATGTTTACGTCGATGGAACCGCGTTGCGTGAATTTGATAGCGTTGCCGACCAAATTGATTAGGACCTGTCGGATTTTCCCGACGTCCGATCGGATCATCTTACCGTCGAAACTCAATGTCGTGTTCAGCTCGAGTTGTTTCTTTTCCGCAAGCGGGCCGAACACTTCCGAAACAAGAGTTGAGAATTTTCTTGGGTCGAACACCGAATTTTCGACTTCGATTTCACCGGCTTCAATCCGGGATAGGTCCAGCAAGTCGTCGATTAGAGTGAGCAGCGTTTCGGCCGACCGTTCAGCTGCGGTGATGAGTGAGGCGGCTTGCTCGCTGACGCCTGCACGCTCGACCAATGAAAGTGAGCCAATCACGCCGTTCAGTGGGGTTCGCATTTCATGAGACATGTTCGCGAGAAAGTCGGATTTGGCTGAATTGGCCTTTTCCGCTGCATCTTTTGAATCTCTCAGTTGCTGTTCTTTGGCGAGCCGATCGGAGATATCTCGAATAACGCCATAATAGAGTGCGCCATTCTCACTCTCGATGCGGCGACCCAAAACTTCGGTTGGAACACGTTTCTTGTTTGCGTCGAGAAACTCGATCTGAATTTTGACGGTTTCACCGCCGCCAGCCGTTGTCATGCCGGACAGGGCGGCGGAGAGGTTGTCTGGCGCGACAAAATCGACTGCCGGCATCTTCAGCATCTCTTCCTTGCTATAACCTGCAAGTTCGCAGGCGAGACTGTTCGCATCCAGCAGTTCACCTTTTCCATTGATTACGACGATTGCGTCCGGTGAAAGCTCGAAAAGACTCTGGAATCGCTCCTCAGACGCGCGCAATTGTTCTTGTGCGGCTTTTGTTTCCGTGATGTCCCGTAAGTACGCAGAGAAAAATTTTGTGCCACCGAATTCGACGGGAGAGATGGCCAATTCGACGAGGAGTTCGTCGCCGCTTTTGTTTGTGGCGGGAACCTCAATCCGTTTGTTCAGGACCGCATGTTCTCCGGTCTTTAGATAGTGAGATAGACCGGAATGGTGAGCCTCTCGCAGGTTCTCTGGTATAATGAGATCAGCGAGCATCGCGCCGACGGCTTCGTCTCGGGTGTAACCAAAGACGCCTTCCGCGGCCGGATTGAACTCCACGATCTGACCATCCTGATCCATCATGATGATGCAATCGAGCGCTGCATCAATAACAGCGTTTCGCAACGCATTATCGCGTTCAATTGCAAAAAGCGTCTTTTCGGCGTCCGACATATAAGGTTCCTTGCCGCGATTCATGTCGCGCGGATTTTCAGAGTTGGCCATTGCAGATCCCGCTTGCTTGCGCTGCGAGTGATGCAAAATCCAAGTGAAACGCGTGAGAGCAAAAATAATCTAATTTATACAGTGCGCTAAAGCGTTTTCATGGGATCCTTCCCATGACGAATTTGCATTATGCCACATGAATATTTGCAAAATGCAAAAGTGGGCGTTGCAAATTGCACCAATCGACGCTGCCTAATATGCACCCCGCGCGGTCAAAACGGCGATGGGGGTTCGAAACAGAATGGCGATATCGAGCCAGATCGAGCGTTTTTGCAAATAAGCCACGTCCAGGACGACCTGGCGCTCAAACGGCAGGTCAGCTCGCCCCTGGATTTGCCAGAAGCATGTTATGCCCGGTTTGCCGCGCAAGCGCCGACGCTCGACTGCGGAATATTTCTCAACCTCGACCGGCAAAGCTGGGCGCGGGCCGACCAAGGACATTTCACCTTTCAGAACATTCCAGAGTTGCGGCAACTCATCGATAGAGAATTTGCGAGTGAATTGCCCGATGCGCGTGATCCGAGGATCGCGCTTCAGTTTGAAGGTGACGCCATCATTGCGATCATCCGCCATTTGGCTCAGTTCGGCTTGCGATGGCCCATCGATCCGCATCGAACGGAACTTATAAATCTCGAAAGGCTTGCCGTCCTCGCCAATTCGAATCTGCCGATAAAGAGCCGGGCCCTTGCTTTCGAGGCGGATCGCCAACGCCGTTCCAATCAGCAAGGGAGACAGAAGTGCCATTGCGACAACGGATCCCGCAATATCCATTGCACGGGTCATTGCGCGATCGACAGATTTTGCTGCGCCGTGGCGACGGCGCGAGAATGTATGTAGCACCGCTCGCGCGATAAATGCGACATTGCCGACGAGGTAGCGTTTCCACATCCTGCGGGGCTCACACTTGAACCGATACAACCATTCCAGGCCCGTCTTGCGCATCCATTCGGGTGCGCGCGGGATCCGGCCTGAAACGAAGTCAAATAGGCCGCCGACTCCGAGCACAACTGGCGCATGCAGGCGATGGCGAACGCGCGCCAGCCACACATCCTGTGATGGAACACCGAAAGCGACAAAGACGACTCTTGCACCAGAGGCGTTGATCTCTGAAATCACCTCTTCTTCTTCGCGCGGGCTGAAATAGCCATGACGATAGCCAGCAACTTTCAGCGCAGGACAATCCGCTCGCGCATTTTGGGCCGCGGCTTTGGCGACACCGGGCTGGCCACCCAGAAAAAAGACGGAGATGTTGCGAAACGCAAGGCACCGGCAGAGCGGTGCGAACAGATCGGTCCCGTTGAGATTGTCGCCCAGCGAAACCGCATCCAACTTCGCGGCGAATGCGATCCCGGATCCATCTGGCAAAAGCGCATCGACATTTTTGAGTGTGTCACGATAGCGCCAGTCCTTCCGCGCGAGATTTGCGCAATGCGCGTTTAGAAACGCGATCTGTGTTGGCGCGCGGGACTGGGCGCGATCTGCGATCCAGTAGACTGCTTCAGCCATTCCGGCCTGCGCAACGTCAAATCCAAGCACTTGACTTGTTCTGAGCTGACGCTTCGGTCCGATCACGGGTCGCCGTGGCGGCGGGGTTGAGTTGGTCTGAATTTGTGCCTGCTGCATGTTCAATCTCCTGCATTGCGCATTCGAAGAAACAGGTCGCAGAAAGCATTCCGCCGGCCGGTCGGGAGTAAATAGCCAGCAATTACAGGGGTGTAGCGGTATCTCGCGATGCCGATCAGATGCTGTCACTCGCAAAATGCCGTAGGCGGACTGCGTAAACTGCAATGGATTTCGCAATCTGCAAATCGGCGCTATGCCAGCGCCTGGCGAAATAAGTCAATAAAACCAGGGCGTTATGCGGCTGCGCGCCGCAACCAAAAAGTGCAGCGATTCTTGAACCTGTCATGTGGCAACGATCGAGGAGGGCACTGTGATCACCACCGCCTATTTCAAAGCAAGGCGCGCAGCGCGGCAACTGACGCAGCACCAGCTGGCGCGCAATGTCGGGTGGTTGACCGGCGCTGAATTAGTAAGTCGCGTTGGGCGCGTATTTGCCGCGATAATTCTAGCACGACAGCTCGACGCGGCTGCGTTCGGTGTGGCTGCGATTGCGCTCACAGTATTCGAGATCACACGCGTGTTTACAGAAAACGGGATCGGGGCAGCAGTAATCCGTGCGACTTCTCGCGGCTTTGATCGCGTCGCCAATACGGCCAATCGACTGATGTGGATCGTCTGCCTGGTCTTGTTCGTGGCGCAAGTCGCGGCCGGAGCGGTGGTAGAAGCATTGCTCCCCGGCCGCGGCGCAGGGTTGATGGTTGCGTCGCTTGGACTTGTGTTCCTGATGATGCCGTTCGGCGTCATGCATGCCTATTGCCTGCAACGTGATGAGCGAATGAAGGCGCTTGCTGCAATCTCGACCGCGCAAGTTGCGGCAGATCACGCCCTAACGGCAATACTGGCGATTGCTGGTTTTGGCGCCTGGGCCATCGTTCTGCCAAAAATTTTGACAACGCCGATCTGGTTGATCGGTATGCTGCGCAGCCGGGCGTGGACACCCAATCGCGCAGCCGGGTGTTCCAATTCGACCAGCATCCTCAAATTTTCACTTCCCGTTCTCGGCTCCGAACTGATGCGGGCGTGCCGCGATCAACTCGACAAGGTGATCATCTCATTGACGCTCGGAGTCGAAGCGCTGGGACTGTACTATTTCGCATTCAATGCCGGATTAGGCGTTTCGACGGCGCTCAACCGGGCTTTCAGCAATGCGGTCTACCCACATCTTTGCGCCGCGCGAGATCGGGTCGGTGCGTTTCGTAAATCGATCCTGCATCTCGGTCTGCCATTTGGCGCGTTGTATTGCCTGCAGGCGGCGTTCGCCTTGATCTATGTGCCGATCGTGTTTGGGCCGACTTGGGCTTCGGCTGCTCCACTGGTCGCAATTCTCTGTCTCGGCGGACCGGCGCGCTTGTTCGTCGATACAGTCCGTATGAAGGCCCGCGCACAAGGCCAATCAGGTCAGGATTTTCAGATTTCGATCGGGTTCTCGGCGTTCGTTCTCATCCCGATTGCGCTGTTTGCGTCGCATGGGCTGTTTATCGTTTCGGCTCTGTCAGTCGCCGCGGCCTCCATTTTCGCTTCCGCCGCAACCTGGCTCGCACTGGGGCAACGCTCGCTGAACGCATCGACCAAACTTGGAGTGAATGCATGACCCGTCATCCTGATGTCACTGTGATCATGCCGGCATACAAAGCGATGGACACGATCGCAGAGTCGATCCGCAGCGTGCAGTCACAAACGCTTCAGAACTGGGAGCTCATCATCGTGGTTGATGGTTCGCCGGATGAAACCGCGCAGATGGCGATCGCAGCCGCTGGAAATGATTTGCGAATATCGGTTATCCAGCGCTGCAATCGTGGTCCGTCTTTAGCGCGTAATCACGGTGCCGGATTGGCCCGTGCAGACGTGCTGGCTTTTCTGGACGCCGATGATTTGTGGGCACCGCAACGCCTTGAGGGAATGCTCCTTTCGCTGGCCGAGAAGCCTCAAGCCGGGGTGGTATTCAGCCGAACCCGATTTCTCGACGCCTTCACTCTGCAACAGGGGACGCTCACGCCGCACAGAGCAGTACTGAGCGCCGCAGATTTATTTGCCGAGAACGCGGTATGCAGCACGTCGAACATTGTCTGCCGTAAGGCTCTGTTTGAGGAGACCGGCGGATTCAATCCTGACCTTGCTTTTGCGGAAGACCAAGATTGGCTCCTCCGCGTTGCGCTCGGGACTGACTGGAAGATCATGGGGCTTGATGAAGAGTGGTTCTTTTATCGCTCATCTGACGCCAGTCAGTCCGCGGACCTGGAAAGAATGCGTCTGGGCTGGTTGCGAATGGTCGATGCCGCTCATAGTGCGTTTCCGGAGAGAGCGCCGAGAGCCGCGCGGCTGGCATATGGCCCTCTCCATCGACAGCTCGCGCGCCGCGCTTTGCGTATGGCGCGCCCGACAGAAGCGCTGCGTTATTTGGCCCTGGCATTTCGATACAATCCCGGCCTTTTGTTGCGGCAGCCAAGACGCACGGCGCTGACAATTCTCGGCACACTGATTTCTTTCCTACCTCATCGCAAACTTAAGGAGCTTGTCGCAAAATGAGCACACCAATCGTTTCGGTCGTTATGCCAGTTTATAATACTGCGAAATATGTCCAGGCAGCCGTTGAATCTGTCCTGGCTCAAACATTCACTGATTTTGAGCTACTGATTATCGACGATGCGGGCACGGATCATTCCATTGAGCTGTGTCAACGCTATGATGATCCGCGCATCCGGATCATTTCGCAAGCTAACCGTGGTCTTGCAGGCGCGCGAAACACAGGAATTCGAAACGCGCGAGGACACTTCATCGGCCTGCTCGATTCGGACGATCTGTGGGAGGTCGACAAACTGGAGCACCACGTTGCTCACTTACGGCGGTCTCCTCATGTCGGGGTCAGCTATGCCGCGTCGCGAATGATTGATGATGAGGGACAGCTTCTTCGCATCGTTCAACGTCCAAAGCTTCATAGCGTCGAAGCGCGAGACGTTTTTCTTCGCAATCCGGTTGGCAATGGCTCAGCCCCAATTGTTCGAAAAGCGGTATTCAACGATATCAGTTTCCTCAATCGCGATCGCGAAGAAATCGACTATTTTGACGAGTCTTTCCGCCAATCGGAAGACATCGAATGCTGGTGCCGGATCGCTCTGACGACGCGCTGGCGGTTTGAGGGGATCAAAGGTTCATTCACGCGGTATCGAATTAATGGCGGCGGCCTGTCCGCTAATGTTGTCAAACAATTTGCGACCTGGTCGCGGGTGCGCGATCGCGTTCGCCGTCTCGATCCCGCTTTTGCGAAGAAATGGTCGCCATATGCCGAAGCTTATCAATTGCGTTACTTGGCGCGGCGCTGCGTCCGAATGGGAGAAGGCGCGATGGCTTGGTCATTGATGAAGGATGCATTGTCTTTGTGCCCGCGCATTATCGTCGAAGAGCCCGCTAAGACAATGACAAGCTTAATCGCAGCCTCTGTATTGCGATTCCTGCCGACAGCTTTGAACCGACCATTGCAGGCATTGATTTGAGGACCGTCGAATGAGAACGCCAAACCGGATCATCCATATTCTCGATGACCTTGCTATGGGCGGGGTCACACGCGCATTGAAGAATTTTGAGCATCCTGACTTGGCTAAGATCGCAGCCCACGGCGTTGTCGATATTAGAGATGGCGCCGTTCGGGCAACGACGCCTCAGGATGTGGCGGTCATCCACTTCACCGCAAACTGGAAGAAACTTGGATGGTTGCTCGACTTGCGCTTTCGCGGCGGATTCTCTCGCATCATCCTGATCGAGCACTCTTACACGCAGGGTTACGAAAACAGCGAAGTGCGCCCAAAGCGGCGGTTTCGGCAGATGCTGAGGTTTGCCTATGGATTGGTCGACACGGTGGTTGCTGTTTCTGAGGCACAGCGCGCTTGGATCTTGCAACAAAAGCTCGCGCGCCCCGCAAAAGTGGTGGCCATTCCACAATCGCGTTGCTGCGGCGAGTTGCTGGAGATGGGACCGCGCTTACGTGATCGCGGGCCGCTCAAGATTGGCGCGTTCGGGCGATTCCATAAGCAGAAAGGGTTCGACCTGCTGATTGAAGCCATGGCGCAGGTTCCGCCTGAGGTCGCTGAGGTAAAGCTCGCGGGCGCGGGGCCAGATGAAGCTCAACTACGAAACTTGGCAGCCGGTCTTCCAAATGTGGAAATCATGGAAGCTTTCACCTCACCGACCGCGTTTCTCGGTGACGTCGATATCGTGGCCATCCCTTCTCGGTGGGAAGCTTTCGGATTAGTGGGCACTGAGGCGCGGGCAGCGGGCCGCCCCGTTCTCGCGGCCCGAGTCGACGGATTGATCGACCAGACCGATGAAAGCAGTTTCGCGCATGAACCGAACGATGTCGCAGGAATTGTCGCTGGCATATACGAAGCCGCTAGCGCAACTGATCTTATGCAGCGCGGCCGTGAGGTTCAGGCCAAAGCGGCAGGCGAGTATGCTTGCATGATCGCTCAGTGGCATAACCTCTTAGACGGCGCCTTTGCGTAGCCTATTACGCGAAACTGTCTCAGAGGTTTTTAGTAATCCGGATCAATGGTTCGCGCCGCGGACTGCAATTCGCGCGCGGCGATCCCCATGACAATCAATCCAGGCCACAACAGATAAGCGAGGATCTCCAGATTCTCGCCGATGGAGTAGAACGCCATTAAAAGCACCATTCCGAACGCAATTCGGCCGGCGCGGGAGCGGGTCATCGCCAGCAGTGCAGACTCTATCAGGCTCCAGACCAGAGGCACGGCGAGCGCGATCGCGCCAACAGCACCTTTGACGAATAATAGGCCGTACCAGGTATGGTGACTGCCAATCGGCATGAACTCGACCGCGTGCGGGCCGCGTTCGACCACACCGTGCCCCCAAATGGGTGCTTCATTCCACCAGCGGTCTAATGCGATCTCGCCGAGCATCTCGCGCACTCGTGTTGAGTCTGCGCGCATTGATTTGATCGAATTTAGTGAGCCATCGATCCAGTCGATAATGGCCTGTGCGACCGGTGTTAAGGTCAGCAGACCAATCGTCGCAAGAAACCACATAGCCGGCCGTTTTGCTTCACCGGCGGCAATCACAACCGGCCAGATGAACAGCGCCGCAGCGATGGCCAAACGCGATTTCGAAGTCAGGATCATCGCGAGAGCGGAGACGACCCCCAGCCATTTCCAAACCTTCCTTTTGTCCGATAATGCGAAGATCAGGTACATGTTCCCGATCATTCCTGCCGCCGGCGACCAGGGCGTGAAATAGCGCAGGCGTGTGGTGCCATCCATCGGTTCAAAAGAGTAGAGCTGGATCGCGAAGAATTCCGGCCCTGGCCCGCCCACCAGCTTGAGCGGTGAGACGAATAGAACTTCCGGGAGGCCGATCATGGGGGCGATGAGAAAAGCTGGTGTGAGTAGCAAGGTGCCCAGCGCGACCCAGCCTGAGGCGCGGATCAGCGTCTCCAGCCGGATGTCGAGGCACGCGCCTGCGAGCGGAAACAGCGCGAGCAACGCCCAGCCCTTGGCCCAACCAATGTTCGATTTGATGGTCTGGCCCAATCCGAGGTTTTGATTGATGTGGCCCATTTCAAGTGCCACCAACATGACCAGCATGCCGACAATCCAGACCCAGACACTGCTCGGGATCGCGGGAACGGACCGCGTTTGCACCCCGCTTCCGGACAGGTAAGATCGGCCAAATAACAGGCCCGCCAGCCCAACGCCGAGGACCGGACCCAGCACATACAGGCCCCCGACCAGATAAACGAACCAGGTCGCAGCCAGCGCGACGCCGACTATATGGTCTTCAGGAGCGCGCGAATGATGGGCAGTCTGATCCATAACAGAGCCAATCCGATTGCGTAGAAGAGCATCCCGGCAACGGTACCGAGCGCGATGAATTTCTTGGACGGGGATGCCGGAGCATCCGGTAAGGCCGGGCTCTCAACCGTCTGGGTGAGCGGGTAAGAAGCGAACACGTCAGTACGATTGGTGTCGATGCGGGCGAGCGCGGATGCGAAAACAGTTTCAGCCACCTGGTGGTCGCGCATCAGCCCGTCCAACTCGGTGGCGGGGACTGCCAACTCGTCCACTCTTGCCTGAGCGCTTTGTAGTTGAACACGCGTCGCGTCCCGTTGCTTCTTCAGTCCAGCTACATTGACCGCGGCCTGGACCAAACCCGCGATGAGGTCTGCGCGTTCTCCGGTTGAGGCATAATAGCCACGACCCAGCGTCGAAAATGATTCTAATCCGATCAACCG
Organism: Hyphomonas sp. Mor2; assembly: GCF_001854405.1. Classification (GTDB taxonomy): domain Bacteria; phylum Pseudomonadota; class Alphaproteobacteria; order Caulobacterales; family Hyphomonadaceae; genus Henriciella. The sequence continues at coordinate 1,626,985 of NZ_CP017718.1, read as the reverse complement.
ACGACCCCTGGCATTCAAGCCGCTGGCGAGGCCCGACAATACTTTGTCCGATGCCTGAACCTCAGGATGATTGGGGCCGTACATGTCTTCAAGTTCTGAGCGTGCCGCCATCGCATTCGCTTGCGACTCAAGAATGGTTTGAAAGGTCTCATCTGAGAGCAAGGCGAGAATATCGATGGCTTGGTCAGCAGAAACACCGAGTATACCCGACAAACGCCGCACTTCGCTTTGTGCGACGTCAAGTTCGGCCTGCGCGCGCTCCACCTCAATTCGCAGCGTTTCCGTTTGACCGACAAGATCTCGAAATTGTTCGACGGATATCAGATTATACTTGCTCTGAAACGCGATGATCTTCGATTGCGTATCTCGCACCGCTGCTTCGAACCCCGCGAGGGTGTCGCGATAGGCCATTTCGCGTAAGGTTTGCTCTTCGGTGCGCAAGGCAGCAAGCTCGCCTTCAAACGCGTTCAACCACGCATCCGCTAATCGTTTAGCCGCATCCGGCGAGCCAGCAGTGACCGTGGCATACATGAGCTTGGTCTGGTTCGCGAGCTTTATACGTGGCGCTGCGATTTCAACCATAGGCTGACCCAAGATTTCCGCGACCTTGCCGCGCAACCGATATGATTGCAGCAGTTTCTTGTAGTTTTCTGTTGGACTAAGACTCTGACTGCCAAAGGGCGAGTTTGTGTTGCTGGTCGCTTGACCCAGCGAGTCAAGATTCACCGATGCGCCGGATCCCGCCCCGGGCAGTATGAGCGTGAAGCCGGAGCTGTAGGATTTTGGCGTAAGGACCAGAAACGCTGCGGCCAGAATGGCGATCGCGATCCAACCAGATAATAGGACGATGCCGTAACGCAAGAAACGCCCTTGCGCGGGGCCACCCTTTAAGAAAGACCACGCGCGGTTCATCGGACGACGCCTCCGAGCACTGCGGCGTTGAGGACGGGCGCCGCCGCTTCGCTCGCCATAGCGATGACATCGCGAATATTGGTGACGTGCGAATCGTAACAGGCGATCGCATCGTTCGGCAGCAAGACGGGATTGAAATCATCGCGATCCGCGCGCCGCACCAACTCTTCGATCGAGCGGGCAACCACCTCGCTTTCACCTGTCACCGGGTTGCGTGATATAAGGATCCCCCAACGGCGCGCATTGGTGGCCTGGATGCCGCCAACGCAATTGGCCGAGACGAGGCCCTGCAGAAATCGCGTGCCGTAAGGAAGTTGTGTTGCATAATCACCGATCGCGGAATTCGCGTTCGAAAGCGCAGGACGCGTCAGGTTTGACATGAACACGCGCACGCCCGGCGGCGTAATTCGCGAGGGCCGGGCCAAGGCCAACTGAAAACATCCTCTCGACGGGACATGGACCCGATCGCCCGCCACCAGGAGGGGATCCTCGATCGGTCCTCCATCCAGAGCACCAGTCATGTCGAACACGCGGCGTCGCCCGTGTCGGATCAGCACCACGTTGCGAATGTCAGCGTCCGGCCTGACACCGGCGGCGGCGGAGAGGGCGGCGCTCAAGCGACGCTGGATTGAAAAATCACCTGCAGCATCAAGCCTGATTGCCGGGTCGTTCTCGGCAGTTTTCTCATTTATCAAAACGTCGCCCGACTGGAACACGGCACCAGAAACAGAGACTTGAATTGGTGCCCAATGTAGGACGCTTATTGAAACCTGGACGAAACCAGAGCGGAAATATTCACCGCTGACTAATAGCCGGGCGACGGAATCTTCCAGTTGCGCTTTGGTTTTCCCGGCCGCCGGGATATCCCCAACGTATGGCAGGCGCAGAAAGCCAGTGGGCGCGATGACGAAATCGCCCTCGAAGCCGTCTCCGCGAACGATTGACAATCGAACGAGGTCGCCTGGAGACAGAAGCGGTGGCTCTTCGAACGCTGTCCCGAGCACGACATCGAATGCAGCGCTGGCGAGCGCCAGGTCCACATCCTGGCAACGCCCGAGATTTTGCGATGAAGCAGCGTCGAAAGACCGGTTTTCATCAGAGTCCGACATGGACTGGCGCTGGGCCTGATAAGGAGACGCGTCGACGCTTATGAGGTTTCGCGGGCGTTCAAAGGAACTCGAACACGCGGCCAGGATGAAAAAGACAGCAATCGCCGTCAATCGAATGAAGGTCTGGAGCAGAGTGGTCATCTCAACCCGCCTCTGCAGCCAAGGATTGAAGCACGGCGATCGCCCAGGGGCATTCAGTGCGCACGACCTTGATGATCGTGTTCTCCTGAATGAGCGTTTTGACTCGGATCATATCGCTCGACACTGAGCCAGCGTGGTTCATGGCCCGGTGAAACCGGGTCAAGACGTTGTCGTTTTCAATCGCAATACAAAGGGTCGCCATGAAAGCCTCCTGTTTTGAGCTTTCAGCGTTGCAAGATGCGGTGACAGGATTATTTTCTATGCAAAACAATGCATTAAAGGGCGTTCACGTTGACGGAGTCGCAAATTGCAAACAGGGTATGCAATTTGCAATTATCAAAACGCGCGATTCGCGAGTGCGTCTCTCATCCGCTTTGACGCCGCAAGCGGACACTACTCGAAGGGTGGGATGGCGGTGGGGCTGCCTTCACTCAGGTGCTTTTAAATCATTTGGAAACAGCGTACTACAAAAAAGAAACGGCGGACTTCCTCTCCGCCACTCCTACCCGATCAGATACGGACCTCTATCAGGTCAAATCCCGTTGAATGACGGACGCGCTGTCCACCATTTAATCTGTCGAACGCTCCGTTAGAAGCGCACCTTATGCTTCACCATAGTTTTCGAAGCTCACCCTCAGAAAAGGCTGGTGGACCGCGTTATCCAGCGAGTGCGGTCTTCAGATATTTCTCGCGGTTCACACTCGAGCGCCGTCTTGCCTCTTCGATCGCTTGTTGCTCAGAGGCGACGAGGAGGGCCTCAATCAGACGCGAAAAATGGTAACGCATCGCATTGCGCGCTTCTTCCGGATTTCTGTCACGCAGAGCATCCAGAATGGCCGCGTGCTCATCGACGCGATGAGAGGAATCTTCCACACAGACGGCCGAGTACACTTTACGCACTTCAGGCAGCTCCGTGCGCATCCGCCAGAGATTCTCCATGATGTGGATGTTGGCCGCGTTGCCGGTCGCCTTCGCGATCAGCATGTGAAACTCACGGTCCGCATCGTCGCCGTCTGGAGAGTCGTGGTCCGCGTTGGCCATACGCTCGATCGTGCGTTCGAGGTCGGAGATTTGTTCATCGGTAATCACACGCGCCGCGAGGGCGGCCGACTCAGATTCGAAGATCAGTCGGGTCTGGGTGAGTTCGAATGCGCTGACGTCCGGTAGCCGTCCGAAATTAGACGAATTGGGTTCGCGAACATAAACGCCTGAGCCGACTTTTATTTCGACATGGCCGAGGGCCTCAAGGGAGATCTCGGCTTCCCGGATAACGACGCGGCTAACTTCAAACCGATCTGCCAGCTCCCGTTCACCGGGAAGGCGTGTTCCAGGTGGGTACGAGCCCGATGTGATCATCTCAAGGATCTTATTGGCAACCTTTTGATACAAGCGTTGTTCGGCCATTCGACTGTCCTAATTCTCTCTTCATTCCCTCTTAGCATCCGAATCTTACCAAATTGTCCTACCAATTCAAGAAAGATCCGAATGCTGGAGGAAAACGCTTTAGAATCGGCCTCTTAGCCCGAAGAAGATGCGGGGCCCGTAATCATTGACCTCGTACAGATCATCATTGGTGAACGCATACTGTTCTTTCGGTTCACTGCCGAGATTGATGGCCTCGACGGAAAGTCTCAGATTGTCCGTCAAATTATACGATGCCCGAGCTTCCCAGACCCCAACATCGCCAACGAAGCGCAAGCGCGTCCCGTCGGATACGAACGGCTGGAAGTATTCATCACGATATTTGTAGGTGACCGAGACATCGAAATCGCGATAGCCCCAGAATGCCTGCGCCGACAGCGTGTTCTCCGACAGACCTGGCAAGCCGCCAGGGTCCAGGATGCCATCGGCGATCTGTGAGATCGATCCATCAAGCTGGACGACAAACTGGTCGCCGTAACGGCTGTCTTCGAACTCAAAGTCAGAGTCGACATAGTTGTAGCTGACTTTTCCGCCCAGGCCGCTCCATAGACCGGGAAGATAGCTCATCGTGTGCGCCGCGGTGATTTCCAGGCCGTACAACGAGCTGGTATCGTCGCTGGTCTGCTGAACCGCGACCGGGAAAGTCACTGGGGTCCCGTTCAGGTCATAAGTTTCGTTGACGATGGTGTTTGCAAACCCGCCCTGGAAGGATTTGTAGTAACCGCTCACGGCCAGGATCGTGTCGTCATTCGGGTACCATTCAAAGCCAGCGTCCAGGTTCCAGGACATAAGCGGATCAATCGCCGGGTTACCGGCTGCGACGACATTCTGGATGAGCCCATCCACAGAGGTGGCATCTTCGTCATCGCCAATGACATTGATCGTCCGACCAAAACCCATATCGGCCGGATCCGGGCGCGACATCGCGCGGAACGCGCCGAGGCGAACGAGCTTGTCCGGAGCCAGCTCAATGATCGCGATCGCGCTTGGCAGGAACTCAGTATAGTCATGCGATGCCGACACGGCCGTGAGGTTGCCCTCTGCGATGGTGAACACACCATTTGTATTGGTGACGGTGAGGTCGGGACGATATCCGGTCGCTTCCACTTCGGTCTGCACCAGACGTCCGCCAACATTACCGGAGACCGGGAAACCGCCGATCTCCGTCTCATAGTTGGCCATCATGTAGAACGCCGTGGTGGTTTCCTTGACGTCGATGGTGCGGCTGTTTTCCTCTACGAGCGAGGGAATGGCTGCGCTAAGCAGGCCGAGCGAGCCTGACACATCGCCCCGATCCGCAATGGCGAGATTGATCTGATCAAGGATGTTGTTCAGGCTGCCCACCGCGGTTTCTGCCACGCATCGAGCGTCAAAGGTCGCCCATGAATTGGTTGAGCTGATCACATTGCCGGAGTCATCGATGTTGGTGATGAGATCGCCTGGACGCAAATTGTCCAGGAACTCATTCCCTTCACGGAACGGCTGATAACAGGCCGTATTGGTTGCCGCGATGATATCGACCCAGTTTGAAGCGAGACCTGTTGTCGCCGTACCGTCGCCGTCCACGACCTGACGATTGTTAATGTTCAGATCAGTATTGTTCTCGATCTCGAACGAGAAACGGCCTGATGTGACATTGAATGGATCGCCAGAGTCAGTCCCACCTGGCAGCTCCAGATAGTCTTGCTCTGCATAGCGGATCCCCGCTTCGAGGTTGGTGAAGAAGCCGTCCAGTTTATAGTCCGCATCGAAGCGCAGGGCATTGATCGTGTTTTCGCGCAAACGGTCATTGTCGATCCGAACGCGTAGCCGATCCACATAATTGGCTGGGTCGTTTACATCGAAGACTTCATCATAAAGCCGGTAGACAGGCACATCGCCGCCTCGAAGATCGTATTCGATGACCGGAGAAATGTCCGACTGAATACGGAACTCCCAAGCACGTTCGGTGCGCTCCGTGTTTGAATGGGATAAGTCGACCGACAGGGTGAGGCGATCATTGACTTCGTGCTCAACATTTAGCCCGCCGCCGAGATACGTTTCGACGCGCTCAAAGTCGCCGCCCTGAACCTCAATCGAATTATCTGTGATGGCTCTGAGGATTCCGCCATTTCCATTGGTGATGAGTGAATCGAGACTTGTCGTACTGGTCCCTGCAACATTCAGCGAGGTGTCATTCCGACGCCCGCCATTGAAGGTCAGGTCGCTGCGAAGTTCCTGTTGGCTTCGCTCAGACCACTGCATGTCGAAATTGATGTCCCAACGCTCATTCGGCTCCCATTGCAATTGACCAAAGAAGGCATCACGCTGATCGCGCGTATCGTTCTGGCGGTAGTGTCGCTGAGATGGGGCAAATACAAACGGGATGCCGGCATCGAAAGCGAGCCCCGTGTTTGGATTGATGGTCGTATTGAAGCCTTCCGTCGTGCCGCGGTCGGTCAATCCCGATACGCCCGCGCTATTGATAGCGGCGCTATCATTCACGTCGTCACAGTCATCATCCCGCTCTGGATTGTTTGAGAACCCGGTGACGTCTTCGCCATTGGTATCCTGGGTGATCGGGAAGGCGCCATTGGTGATCAGACAGGCTGGACGAGAGTTTGAAGTTGGTCCGGTTTGGCGGCTTTCGGCCTCCGGTTGCGAAATGTCGGACTGTTGAAAACCAAGAGAGATCCCCAAACTACCCAGCTCATCAAGCTCGAACTGGTCGACATAGCTGAGCGTTCCGCGATAGCCGAGATCCCCCGCCAGCGAGTTGTCGATGTTCTGCTGATCGGGGTTGTAATTACCTTTTAGATCAAACTGGAAGCGTTGCTTGCCGAAGTCGAGCGGGCGGAGAGTCTCCAACTGAATTTGACCGGCGACACCGCCTTCTATCTGGCTTGCGTCCTGAGTTTTGAACACGGCCAGCTTGTTAATGAGTTCAGACGGGAACTGAGAAAAGTTGACCGAGCGGTCGCCTGATCCATTGGTTGCGGCACGGCCATTCACAACTGTTGATGATAGATACGGTCCAAGGCCCCGGATGGAGACTTCGGTTGCACCGCCATTCTCGCGGTGCGAGGCAACGCCCGTGACGTTTTCGAGCGCTTCACCAATCGAAAGCGCGGGAATGTCGCCGATCTCTTCGGCTGAGAGGCCATCAACAATCTGGGTATTGGACCGCTTCAATGCGATTGAGTCCTGGATCACCTGGCGTGTGCCGGTCACGGTGACGACATCAAGTTCCCGGGTTTCTTCCGCGTCAGAGCTAACCTCTGTCACGTCTTCTTGCGCCATTGCCAGGCCGGCAAGTGGTAAGGCGGCCGCGCCGAGCAGCAACATGCGTGAAAAACGTGTGGGTGCGGGACCTGCTCTGCGCGAGCGGTTGAGACTAGCCATACTATCCTCCCTCAAGGTGTTTTGCGTCTTCATTGGATCGAAGATCTCGCTATAGGGCTATCACTGTGTCCCGATGTGTCAACAAAAAGGACTAGTAAAAATAGCTATATTGGTATTACCAAATTGGGATTCATGGGACTATGTGGCCATAAAAGCACAGTTCCCGATCAAATGATGGCTGTGGAAGCCTATATAAAAAGTAAAATTGGTATGCATGAGTGGTTGACAAGTGGTTCGATCTGAATAGCGTAAAGTCAAAGCTCGACCAAACGAGCGCTCGGGAGGAACGTATGAGGGTCTTGGTGATCGCCGCTATTGCCGTACTGGGTGCATCGGGCGCGTGTTCGACGCCTCCAATTGCGGTTTCCGGGGTTGAAACGCATCCGGGCGAGCCGCTCAGGAAGATCGTGGTTTCGACTCAGGACGAGTATCAAGCCGTAATGAAAATCGCCCAGCCTGGCGATATGATCATTCTTGCAAATGGCACCTGGCGCGATTTCGATCTGGTTTTGGAGGCCGAGGGAACGGCCGAGAATCCGATTTACCTCGTCGCTGAGATACCGGGGCAAGTGATCCTAAGTGGGCAATCGAGCCTGCGAATCGGTGGACGCCATCTCATTGTCTCCGGTCTGGTGTTTCGCGACGGCTACACACCACGCAATGAAGTGATCAGTTTCCGACGCGACAGTGAAACCCTGGCGTTCAATTCGCGCGTGACCCGAACCGTGATCGAAAACTACAACAATCCGGATCGAGCGCAGCGTGACACCTGGGTCGTCATGTACGGCCAGAACAATGAATTCGATCACAATCACCTGTCCGGTAAGCTGAATTCCGGTCCCACCATGACCGTGCGCCTCAATACCGAGGGCAGCCAGAACAATAATCATCGCATTCATCACAATTATTTCGGGCCGCGCCCGGTCTTTGGATCGAATGGCGGCGAGACGCTGCGCATCGGTACCAGCCACTATTCGCTGACGACTTCCGGCACCTTGGTTGAGAGCAATTACTTTGATCGCTGCAGCGGCGAAGTGGAGATCATCTCGAACAAATCCGGCGGCAACATCTATCGGGGAAACACATTTTATGAGTCCCGGGGTACGCTAACCCTCCGCCACGGCAACGATACGCTCGTTGAAAGCAATCTGTTCGATGGCAACAACGCGCCTTACACAGGTGGTGTGCGCGTCATCAATGCGCAGCAGACGGTCCGTAACAATATGTTCCGAAACCTGAATGGCGAGCGTTTCTCAGGCGCGCTGGTGGTCATGAATGGTGTTCCTAACTCGCCGATCAATCGTTACCATCAGGTCGATGGCGCCGTGATCGAGAGTAACAGCTTCGATCGCGTCGGTACGATTGAGCTGGGCGAAGGGTCGGATACTGAGCGGAGCGCCGTGCCAGTCAATTCGACGTTCCGAAACAATCTCGTGATCGGCAGTGGTGGGCAGACGCCATTCAACCTCTATGACGACATGAGCGGCATCGAGTTTGCCGGTAATGTGACCAATCTCGCTCCACCCGCGGCACTTGAAGCCGGGTTTTCGGTCTTGGCAGCAGGCGAGCAGGCGCCAGATGCGATTGGCGCGTCGGGGAGCTTCGGCGTTGACCGGTCCGAGACCGGCGTGCCTTGGTATCCTAAGCCAAGCGCCGACTCGCCGTTCGGGACCGGCAAGACGATTGAAATTGGGCCTGGCGAAAACAAAATTGCTGAAGCGATGGCCGCTGCAGAGGCCGGCGACGAGATCGTGCTGGCGCCCGGTTCTTACAATGAAGCAAAATCGATCAATCTGCAGATTCCGCTGACGATCCGCGCAGCTGAGGCCGGAACGGTGGAGCTCAGTTTTGAGCGTCGCAATCTCTTCCTGCTCTCCTCCACGGGCGGGTTGAAGCTGTCGGGATTGAATGTCACCGGGCGCGCGGCCCCGGATGCGGTCGGCAACAGTTTCATTGCGTCGACGGCACGCGGCGGCACTGGCAACCACGTGGTTGAGCTCACGGACATGGTATTTTCGGATTTTGTCGTCAATCGCGGCTTCTCTGTGCTGACCGCGGCGAAAGGCACGTTCTTTGACCGGGTGGAGGTGCGCCGTTCAACGTTCAGGAACATTTCGGGCGTTGCATTCAAGTTCGACGCAGAGACAGATGATTACGGCATCTACAATGTCGAATATCTGATCATCAGAGATAGCGCGTTCGAAGATGTGCGCGGGTCAGTCGCGGTCATCTATCGCGGCGGCCGCGATGAGAGCACATTCGGTCCGCACGCTTTCGTATCAGACTCCACATTTGTGAATATCGGTGCAGGCGACACGCCGCTTGCTGTCCTACATGGCGTTCAAAATATGAGCCTGGAGCGCAATAAGATCGATCAGACGCAGCCCGCGCACCTGGTTATCACCACTGGAAAGCCGAAGGTCGCGGTATCGGGAAATGTAAATGCGGCTGACGACCCCACAGACGCGCTGACGATTGAGGATTTGCGGCGATGAGTAAGTCTGCGCTTCTCACCGGAGCCTGTCTTGGGCTGATTATTGGTCTGACATCACAATGTGCGCCCGTGCAAGACTCGGCCGACCGCGCGTCTCTGATCAGCGCGGATTCGGAAATGGCCGGGTTCGATACCGTCATGAGCGACCTGGCGGCGACCGTTGATGCGCGCCTCGCGCAAGGCATTCCAGTGCCGACACCGCGCGATGCGGGGGGTGGATACACGCATGAGCAACACAAACAGAACGGCAAGACGATTTATGAAGCCGGATTGCTTTATGCCTATACGGGCGACGCCGCCTATCGCGACGCTGTGCGCGACGTCTTGCTGGACTATGCTGACCTTTATCCAGGTCTCGGACTGCATCCGCAGCAAAAGGAGCAGACGCCGGGCCGACTTTTCTGGCAGAGCCTGAATGAAAGCGTCTGGCTGGTCTATGCCATCCAGGGCTACGCCGAAGTGCGCGATGATCTGACAGAAGGAGACCGCGTTCGCATCGAACGCGATGTGCTCAATCCGATGGCGGATTTTCTGTCCGTCGGGCAGCCACAGACGTTTGACAAGATCCACAATCACGGCACCTGGGCCGCGGCAGCTGTCGGCATGACGGGCTACGTGCTGGGCCAGCCTGAGCGGGTCGAGCAAGCCTTGCTAGGCTTGGACAAGTCGGGTGAGGCGGGTTTCCTGAAACAGCTCGATATATTGTTCTCGCCTGATGGCTACTATGCCGAAGGACCATACTACCAACGCTACGCCTTAATGCCGTTCGTCCTGTTCGCCCAAGCGATCGAGAAGAATGAGCCTGAGCGCAAGATCTTTGAATATCGGGACGGCGTCATCCTCAAAGCCATCCGATCAACGGTGGAGCAAAGCTATGCGGGAAAGTTTTTCCCGATCAATGATGCGATCCGCGAGAAAGGGCTGAACACGGTCGAACTGAAGTATGGCCTCGCCATCGCCTATGACCTGACCCAGGCCCCAGATCTGCTTGGCGCAGTTGAGCTGCAAAACGGGGTGGTGCCGACGCCAGAAGGCGCGCAACTCCTCGCAGCCATCGCACAAGGCAAATCTGAGCCGTTTGCGTTCTCCTCAACGCTTCTGCGAGACGGCTCCTCCGGGGCGGAGGGTGGCCTGGCCATCCTCCGTTCAGGCCCTGCGCCGGATGCTGCCGCGGTGATCATGAAGGCGACCACACAAGGCCTCGGGCATGGTCATTTTGATAAGCTCGGCTTCCTTTACTTTGACAATGGGCATGAAGTCGTCGCGGACTATGGGGCCGCTCGCTTCCTGAATGTCGAGCCCAAGAATGGCGGGCGTTACCTTCCGGAGAATACCAGCTGGGCGAAACAGAGTATCGCGCACAATACGCTCGTGGTCGATCAGACCAGCCACTTCGATGGCGACTGGCATGAAGGACAGAAACACGCCCCGACCGTAATTGAATTTGGCAACCGAGACGGGATGCAAATCGCTTTTGCCGAGATCTCAACCGCATATGAGGGCGTTCAATTGCAGCGCCTGATCGCCATCATGCCGGGCGCTGAGGGGCGCGACTACTTCATTGATATCATGCGCGGGCTGGGCCAGGGCGCGCGCGAACAGATGCACACTTTTGATCTGCCGGTTCACTTCAAAGGACAGTTGATCGAGACGAGCTTCCACATGACCCACGCCACCAATCGGCTCGAGCCGCTCGGAACGGAAAATGGCTATCAGCATCTGTGGCAGCGCAGCGAGTCTCTACCCCTTGAAGGCGTACAAGATACATCCTGGTTGCTCGGTGATCAGTTCTACACGCTGACCTTTGCGTCAGATCAGCCTGTTTCCGCATTCTTCACCGAACTCGGAGCCAACGACCCAAATCACAATTTACGCCACGAGCAAGCACTGGTCCTTCGCACAAGCGGCCAGTCTGCGAACTATGTATCTGTCTATGAGCGTCATGGCCGATACGATTCCGATGAGGAAGTCACCGTCTTTGATGGATCGTCTATCGAAGACATCTCAATCACGACTGACAATGACATCACCTCCGTGACGATCACGCCGGAGCAGGGCGACGCAGTCACATTCCGCTTGGCGGCGAGCGCGTTGACGCGCGCGCCTCTGCAGATCGAGCGACATTATAGACAAGACGAAACACCAGAACATCCCGGGGAGGGGAGCCAATGAGCGACGTCATCACGCACGCAGACTTGTTTAAATACAGTCCAAAATCCGAAGCGGAGACCGTGGGTCCTGGCCTGAAACGACTCTTGCTTGGACATGACGAGCACCTGATGCTGGTCAAGGTCTGGTTCGAAAAGGGCGCTGTGGGCGAAGTGCATTCTCATCCGCACTCTCAAGGCAGTTACGTGATCGAGGGTGTGTTCGAAGTGCTCGTCGATGGCAAAACTCAAGTGCTCGGCCCAGGCGGATCTTTCTTTGTGCCGTCGGGCGCTGACCATGGTGCGGTGTGTCTGGAAGAAGGCATCCTGCTGGATGTGTTCAGTCCTGCCCGACGTGACTTTCTTGAAGAGGAAGGGTGAGCCATGACCTTTAAAGGATTACGATGGTGGGTGGTGAGTCTGGTCGCGCTGGCGACTGTGATCAATTACATAGACAGGCAGTCTCTGAACGTTTTGTGGCCGACGGCGTTCGAAGAACTGTTTCCAGAGATGACCTTCGACGAACGCAAGGCAATCTACGGAACCGTGTCGCTTGTCTTCATCCTCGCTTATGCATTTGGTCAGGCCATCTTCGGAAAGATTTTCGATTGGATCGGGACGCGGATGGGGTTCGTGCTGTCGATCGGCGTCTGGTCGATTGCGACAGCGGCGCACGCCTTCGCTCGCGGCTTGGTGTCCTTCAGTATTTTCCGCGGCCTGTTGGGCGTCGCTGAAGCCGGAAACTGGCCGGGCGCAACCAAAGCCAACGCGGAGTGGTTCCCAACCAAAGAGCGGGCACTGGCTCAGGGCATCTTTAACTCAGGGGCTGCAATCGGCGGCATTATATCCATCCCTCTGATCGGTTTTCTTGCCGTGTTCATGAGTTGGCAAATGATCTTCGTGCTGATCGGCTTGATTGGTCTGCTTTGGCTCGTGCCCTGGCTGATCATCGTGAAAGGCCCGCCAAGCTCGCACAGCTGGCTGTCGGCTGACGAGAAAGAGTACATTCTTTCGGGCCAGGAAAACCAGGACGTTGATGGGGATGGCAATCCTGATGACGGATACAATCCAGGCACGCTCGAAATCCTGTCACGAAAAGAAAGCTGGGGCATTATCATCGCCTCTGCAGCGATCGATCCGATCTGGTGGCTCTTCGTGTTCTGGATCCCGAGCTATTTGATCGAAGTCTACCAGATGGATGTCAAAGGCATCGCGATCTATGGCTGGGTGCCCTATGTCGGCGCCATGTTCGGCGCCTGGTTTGGCGGTCTGCTGGCGCAGAATCGTTTGAGTTCCGGCTGGAGTGTGAATGCCACGCGTAAGCTGACCATCACTCTGGGCTGCATGATCATGTTGCCTGCGCTGTTGGCTATGGCGAACCCTGGCAGCCCGACCGTCGCCGTGCTGATTATGGCTGTAATCCTATTTGGCTTCCAGACCGCGATTGGCAATGTGCAGACCCTGCCCAGCGATTTCTTCGGCGGGAAGAGTGTCGGCACTCTGGCCGGATTTGCCGGCATGGCGGCGAAGCTCGGGGCAGCTGGTCTGTCAACGTACCTCATCCCGTGGCTAACGACCGGCGGCAATTATACGCCTGCCTTCGTCGTTGGGGCCGCGCTCGCGATCATCGCCATGGCCAGTGTCTGGATCCTATGCGGCAACATCGCACCTCTCAAACCACGCGCTGCGCAGGCGGCCTAACGCAATCAACGGAATTCGACTGAATTAGGAGTCACCAACATGTCAAAACCAGTCATTGGTTTCATCGGTCTCGGGCTGATGGGCGGGAATATGGTCGAAAACCTGCAAAAGCGGGGATTTACGGTCAACGTCATGGACCTCAACAAGGACGCGGTCGCGGCGGTTCTCGCGAGAGGGAATGCCAGTGAGGCCAGCTCGCCGAAAGAGCTGGCTGAGAAAAGCGATATCATTCAGCTTTGCGTCACCACGTCTGAAGTGGTCGAGTCGCTGGTCTATGGCGAGAATGGCATATTGGCCGGAATCAAACCCGGGGCAGTCTTGATCGATTTCGGCACTTCAATCCCGGCCTCTACGCACAAGATCGGCGCCGATCTCGCCAAGAAAGGGGCCGGCATGATCGACGCGCCGCTCGGGCGAACCCCGGCGCACGCCAAAGACGGTCTGCTCAACATCATGGCGGCCGGGGATAAGGCGACTTTCGATAAGTATGAGCCGGTGCTGAAAGAGCAGGGGGAGAACGTGTTCTATCTCGGTAAGCTCGGGTCGGGTCATGTGACCAAGCTGATCAATAACTTCATGGGGATGACGACTGTCTGCGCGATGTCGCAAGCCTTCGCTGCAGCAGAACTGGCCGGTGTCGACCGCGCGCAACTCTATGACATCATGTCGTCCGGACCTTCCAATTCGCCATTCATGAAATTCTGCAAACATTATGCGGTCGATGGCGTCAGCGATCTTGGATTTTCGATCAATAATGCGAACAAGGATCTTCGCTACTTCCTACAGATGATGTCAGACTTGGGGTCTGGATCTTTGATTGCGGAAGGCACGTCGGCGAGCTTGCGGGCTGCGGTCGACAGAGGAATGGGGCCCGGAAACGTGCCGGAGATCTACGACTATTTTGTCGAGCTGAAAAAGGAAGACGCGTGACTCTTTGTTGGCATGTCTGACACCGCGTTAGAAGGAATTGGTGATGGCGATGGGCGTAGCGACACTCGGTGAATTAATGATGCGCTTGAAGCCGCCTGGCAAATTGCGTCTGCGTCAGGCCAGCGCTTTTGAAGTTTGTCATGGTGGCGCCGAAGCAAATGTTGCGGTGAGCCTCGCGCAATTTGGATTGAAGAGTCGGCTAATATCGGCGCTGCCGCCAACGGAGCTCGGCGAACAAGCCTTGATGGCGATCCGCGCTGTAGGCGTGGACGTCGGACATGTCGAACGCTTGCCCGGCCGCATGGGACTCTACTTCCTGGAAGAAGGGGCGGATGTCCGGTCCGGGTGTGTCGTTTACGATCGTCAGGACACGGCATTCTGCGCACTCGCGCCGGAGCAGGTCGACTGGAATGCGGCGTTCGAAGGTATGTCCTGGTTTCACGTGAGTGGAATAACCCCGGCGATTGCAGCATCGACACGAGACTTGACCGAGCACGCGTTGAAAGAAGCCAAAGCACGGGGACTACACGTTTCCATTGATTTGAATTACCGAGAACGCCTGTGGCAATACGGTCAAAACGCCACGCAGGTAATGCCGGCTTTCGTCGAAATGGCTGATACTTTGATCGCTGGCCGCGGCGACTGTGCCGCCTGCCTTGGCTTTTCGCCTGACGGCGATGGCAGCACCAATGATTGGTATGAAGAACTGTCGGCGGACGTGCTGCGCCGCTATCCAAATCTCGCGCGCGTTGCCGTCACGATCAGAAACTCAAGCTCCGCAGATCAGCATCGCTGGGCCGCGCATTTCAGATCAAAACAGGGCGTCTGCTTTTCGCGAACTTACGATTTGCGAAATGTGGTCGATCGAGTTGGAACCGGCGATGCTTTCTCTGCTGGTTTGATCTTTGGACTGATGAATGAAATGAGCGACCATGACGCGCTTGAATTCGGCGCCGCGGCCAACGCGTTGAAACACGCCATCGCCGGCGATGCCAACATGGTCACCGCGGACGAGGTGCGCGCGATGATGGGCAGCGATGGTACCGGTCGTCTGAGGCGTTAGGCGATTTGTTTGCGGACGCCGCTCGGTAACGGTCTGAATACATGGATCTAAATTGGTCCTACCAATACACAAAAAATCAGCTGCAAAGATACTAGAGCTGCCGTACCAATCCTAATGGAGTGTATCCAAAAAGGCACGGTTCCGAGCTTTCTGCCAAAAGGTCCTACCAATTAAAGCATTAATGTGATGCCAATTGGTTGACAAAGTGATTTGTTCTGGGATGCTAGGTCACGCTTCGCATCTAGACGAAGCCTTAGACATACCCATGGGAGGAACTTGGTATGCACAAATCACTTCAGAGAGATTCTGTTCGCTCGAATGGACTCAAAATTTGGCGCGCGGCACTCTTGGCGGGTGTGGCAATGCCGCTCGGCCTGGTCGCGACGGCGCAGGACGTCGGCGATGCGGAGGAAGAAGAGGCGCGGCAAGATGTTGTCGTGGTGCAAGGCATTCGCTCATCTCTCGCAAGCGCGCTGACCGAAAAACGTAATGCCAATAACTTGATCGAAGTTATTCAGGCGGAGGACATCGGTAAGCTGCCTGACCAGAATCTCGCCGAAGTTTTGGAAAATGTTACCGGCGTTCAAATTACCCGGACAGCGGGCGTGGGCACAGGGGTTCAGATTCGCGGTACGAACGCGAACCGTACAGAGATTAACGGTGTTTCCACTGTAGGCTCTGGTTCAGGTCGCGGGGGTATCAGCTTTGAAGACGTATCCGCCTCGATGATCGCGGCGGTTGAAGTCACCAAAGCTCCAGAAGCTAAAACCATTGAAGGATCTGTGGGCGGCACGATTAATTTGCGCACGATCCGTCCGCTTGAATTACCCGGGCGTCTGGCCTCCATCCGGATCCAGGGCGAAGATAGCAGCCTGACAACTGACGGCATCACACCGCGCCTCTCAGGCACCTATGGCGATAACTGGTCGAACGAAATGGGCGATTTTGGCGCCGTAATCAGCGCCAGCTATTCAGAGCAGGATGTGACAGCGTTCCGACCGCGCGCGGACCGCGACAATCTCATTTCCTCGACCAGCGGCGCAGCGAGTGCCCAGTCCTTCGATTTTCTTCCAATCCAGTTCTTGAACCAGGATTATGACAATTTCGAGTATGAGACGCTGAACCTTGCCGGCTCTCTCGAATGGGCTCCAAATGACAATGTCACCTTCTTCCTGGACGGCGTCTACAATGATCAGGAGCGTCGTCAGGAGAGCTCGCGCGTACAGGCTTCTGGCGTTAGCAGCCTGAACAATATTTCAATTCCCGACTCGTTCGAAACGATCAATTTCGGAACACTCAATGGCGAGAATGGACCTCAAACGCTTGGCAGCATCGAAGCAGCGTTGACCGGGATTATTGGAGTTGATCTTGCCGATGACGACGACGATCCAAACCTGCGCTTCTCATCCGATACCAATTCGCGTTTGACTGAGAGCGAGATCTTCCGTCTCGGTGCGGACTGGAATCGTGGCAACTGGTCCGGCCGCGTGGAACTGTCGACCTCAAGCTCAGACTCATCGACGCCAAGCTTCAATACGACTCTGAACTTTATCAACCCGAACGCGCCGCTGGATGCCGGCGGTGGCAATGATAATGCGGTGCCGTTCATCTATGATCTCAGCAATGGCCTGACCTTTGCCGTGGCGCAGAACGTGCCCTTCGGACCTACGACGGCACAGCTTCTTGATCCTGCAAATGTCGTTCTTCGCGACGTGAATATCGGACAAGACACCGCGGACAATAGCGAGGACGCCTTCCGTGCGGACTTCAACTATGATCTCGCCGACTATGACGTCGTCAATGACTTCCTGACCTCTGTGGATTTCGGATATCGCTACAACAAGACCTCCAGTACGCGTGACCAGATTCGCTCTAATGTTGGTCTGCGTAGCCTGTCGGACAGTCCATCCGGAGATCTCTTTGCCAGCCTTCTGGTTGCCGGTCCGGATAATTTCGATGCCGCTGATGGTCGCGCCCTGTTTGTCAGAGACTTCCTGTTGATCAATCCTGAATTGGTTGCGTCTGACCCGGCCGGCGTATTGGCGACACTGAACACGGCCATCACGGCGCATGGCGGCAGTCGCTCAATTGATTCACCGACATCCAGCCAAAGTGCCTTCTTTGATATCGAAGAAGAGACCCATGCTTTCTATGCGCAAGCCAACTTTGAGCACGGCATATTCCGGGGGAATGCCGGTCTTCGTTACCTGGAAACCGATATTTCTTCGACGGGTAATTCTATCCTAAATGGGGTTGCGACGCCGGTTACGACGGACGGAAGCTACGACTTCCTCTTGCCGCGCTTCAACTTGGTTGTGAGCCCGCATGAAGACGTCAATATTCGCCTCGGCTGGGGTACGGATATTCGTCGACCAGACTTTGACGATCTGTCGACATCCCGAACCTTCAGCACCAGCCCTAATCCTCCGGTTCAGGTCGGTAATCCTGGACTGGAGCCGGAGCAGGTCGATTCATTCGACATTTCGGCTGAGTGGTATTTCGCGCCATCTGCCGTCGTCAGCATCGGTTACTTCAACAAGAAGCGAACTGATCTTCACGTCACCCAGCAAGAAGATCCGTTCGAAGACCCGGTCACCGGTTTCCGTGATGTCACGGATCCATGCGAACAGGGCGGTATCTTCAATCCAATTGCGGACGTGAACGTGTTTGGTCCGAGCGGGGGCGTCGGCGTCTGTGTGCCAATCTCGACGACGGTGAATGATCCGGGTGAAACAACACAGGAAGGCATCGAGGTCGCATTCCAGTACGATCTGTCTGATTGGGAAGAGCAACTCGGCTGGGCGTCCGGTTTCGGAGTCGTCGCGAACTATACGCACCAGGAATTCTCCGGCGGCGAGACGGTGAACAATGCCACGAGCCGTGCAAGCGCGGTGTTTGCAGCGCTTGGCAATACGAACGTGACCTTCCAGCAACCGCTGATCGATCTGTCCGAGAATGCCTACAACGTCACATTGTACTATGAAAAGTACGGCCTCTCGGCCCGGACGCGCTACACTTGGCGTGATGCGTATCGGTCAACTGACTTTGGGTCGACTTCAAGCTTCCCATGGGGCTTCCCGGTTGTTCAGGACGCACGTGGTCAGCTGAATGCAAGTGTTAGCTACGACGTGAACGATCACCTGAATATCGGCGTGGAAGCGGTCAATCTGACTGAGTCCGAAGTGAAGCAATACTGCGTGAACGAAGGCGCATTGCTTTGCTTCCAGGGTCTGACCGATCGCCGCATCACATTCGGTGGTAGCTACACGTTCTAATTGGTTCCAGAGACTTGTCGTTGATCACGCATTGTGATCCTTCAAACTGCACGGTTCGCCTGAGCGAGCCGTGCTTTTTTGTGTGCGTCGGCTTCGGTGCGATGACCTGTGCGAGGAAACAATCGACCCTTCGAATAATAATAGCGATCCGCGTTATGCTGAAAGGGGACGTTACGGAGCGGATGGGACACTGGTGGGGTCACAAGCGTCTCCTGAAATTTTAATTGCAATAAAACAGAGCTTTATGGGGACATAACGGCGGACGCGCTGTCCGCCAGAACGATTTTCAACCAACTGATCCTAAAAGATTTTTCTCAGGAATGGGGGTGTTGCCCCCCAATTGGCCCTCCGGCAACCATCGAGATAATTGCGGTTGAGGTTCGTCGCCGCGATTCCAAAAGCCGACATGGGCCTCGGGGTCTCTCACTGCTAAAAGCGGACAAGCCTGCATCGGCGCATCGCGCTTCGGGTCCATCGCCTACAATCGCCGAGAGAGCTCTTCCAGGCTATCGCGTAGCGCACTGACCCGGCGCTGTTCGATGGGCGCGAGGGCCGTTTCATCAAGGGCCGCGGCGAGCGTTCGCAATTCCGACGCAGTGGCCGCATCACGACGGTCAGCCTCGAGCGCTGCCACGGCCGTTGCAATTGCTTCTCTCAGCACGCCGAGTTGCGCGTCAGACAGGGATGATGACCGCTCCAATTGATCGACATAGGCCAGGGCGACCGCCGGGGCGTTGCTCGGCCAAGTGACCGCGAATTGTTGCTGAGGATTGAACAGCGCGCCCTGGTCAGCGAGCGCTGCCGCGGCGATCTCATTGTCGCTCAGATCTGCACTTGGTTCGAGTTCGAAGACATCCAGCCCGCGCACAATCTCTGTCCCGTAGACCTTGCCATCATACCAGTATGTCGACCAGTAACCGCCCAGCACCAGCTGATCCTCATGGATCGGCCCGCGATCGAAATAGGCGATTTCTTTTGGCTTGCTGCTGTCGGTGAAATCAATCACGGACATACCGCCTTGATACCAGGCTTGGACGAACAGGTCGCGCCCGGGGACGGGCACAACCGATCCATTATGAGCGACGCAGTTTTCCTGTTCGGTCTGGGGTGCCGGGAGTTTGAAATAGCTGCGGAATTCGAGCTTTCCGTCGACAATGTCGTAGATCGCATTGGCGCCCCAATCCATCGGATCTGACGCGCGACAGCGGGGCCGGCTGCCCCCGCCCCATTCATCCGTGAACAGAACTTTGGTGCCGTCATTGTTGAACGTCGCCGAGTGCCAATAGGCAAATTTCTGATCCAGGACGGCATCGATGCGCACCGGCTTGTACGGGTCAGAGATATCGAAAATCACGCCATTGCCTGAACACGCGCCGGCGGCGATCTGCTTGTCGGGAAACGCCGTGATGTCGTGGCAATGATCTGTCCGATAGCTGTTTTGAGTGTCGTCGCCATGGTCGCCGCCTTGCCAAAGGCCAGCGATCCGTCCGGTCTCGGTGTCCATGAACACGGCCGGACTATCGACAATTCGCGCCCGGGATGGATCAGATACAGGGATCTCAATTACGTCGATGCGGAACAGCGCTGTGCGGTTGTCACCTGGCCCCTCGCCAATACACCCGGCGAGCTCTTCTTCTTCGCGAATGGACGCAGTCCCGGAATTGTAGACGATGATGTTTCCATCCGCGCCGGGTCCGGCAACGACAGAATGGGTGTGAGACCCACGACAGGTTTGCACTTGTCCGACTTGTTGCGGCAGTTTCGGATCGGAAATGTCGAAGATTCTGAGCCCGCGGAACCGCTCCTCGCTGACATCTTCGGCAATACCCTGACGGCCACAATCGACGCGTCCACGGGTTTGCTCAACCGACATGATCAACAGATCGCCGACAATCGAGACGTCGCCCTGTCCGCCCGGGCAAACCACCGAGCTGATCAAGGTCGGCGACGCGCCTTGCGAGAGGTCATAAATGTTGAAGCCATGATAATTGCCGACAATCAGCATGTCGCCGGCAAAGGCCATATCGGTGTTCGAAAAGCTCAAGAGCGGGGAGCGTTCTCCCCATTCGGTTTCGTCATTTGATTGATCATCGCCGCGCTCCGGGTCTTCATTCGCCGCAGTCGCTGCAGCGGGTGAATGTCCGTCAGGGCCATGATCACCGTGCGCGTCATGGTCCATGCTGGCCATGTCACCAGCGTCCGCGTCTTCCTCTTTGGGAGGTTTGATCGGCTGCAGACCCGCAGGATTGTCCGGGTCGAAAAAGCCTGGCGGTTTCGGCAGGGAAGCCACCAGTGTGAGATTGGAGATGGCCTCGCCGGCATCGCGGAAGCCAGCAGAAAGTCCGCCGCGTGGATCGGACGACAAGCCGGCCAGCAAGTCATTCATGCGCTCAATCTCGGCCGACTGGTCATTGACGATGTCATTCACAAACTCAAACAAGACCGGATCATAGGCTGAGCCGGGTTGCTCGAGCAGGTCTTCCACCATGGTCACGGCGCCTTCATGATGGGTGACCATCAGGGTCAGGAACATGGCATCAAACGCGGCCCCTTCGGCGGCGGCCAATGCGGCCATTTGCGCTGGTGTCGCCATGCCCATCATCTCATGTGACATATGCGTTTCATGGTGGGCATGCGCTCTTGGAGTGTCTTCACCGCGAGCGGTCAACCAATCGCGCATGAATTCGATCTCATCGGCCTGCGACGCGTCGATGCGCCCGGCAATGTCGACAATGTCGCTATTATTGGTCCGTGTTTCGACGAGCGCCGCCATTTCCACCGCCTGTTGGTGGTGAGGGATCATGTCTTGCATGAACCGCACATCATCGAGCGAGTAGCTGTTTTGCGCAATTGTGGCGGCTTCAGCGACGCTCAGCGTTTTTGCCGGCTCGCCGGGGGCACCCGGTTGGATAATGGCAACGTCTTGTGCGGTTGCAACGCACCCGGCGAGGGCAAGCGCCGCCACCGAGCAGGTTGCGCCATATCGTTTGAGGATGTTGAAATCACGTGCCGTCATCTTGGGGTTCCGTCTGTTTGAAATCAGTTTTTTTGAGATATGGCACGCTCGCGCATGATGGCAAATCAACTTGCCGCTTGCCTCTCGGTTTCGCTGGTCCGCGTTCAGCAGCGTGCTCCCCCGAATACCCAGACCGACGAACATTCCACTCGGTATCTGCTTGCGGTGTGAAACCAACCGACGCGGTTGCGCGATGCATGCGATGGCGAAGATCGGCTAATTTATCCGTTTTGTGAGTGCCGTGTCCTTCACCGAACAGAAGGCTTTTTGCAGATGGGCTTGCATGCATGATACGGCAGGCCTATTCCCGGTTGCATGAACAATATCACTCTCCATAAGGGCGATTTGCCGGCCGGGCTCGATCTCGGGGCGGTTGTCGCAGTCGACACAGAAGCGATGGGGCTGAACCCGGTGCGGGACGCACTGTGCGTGGTGCAGCTCTCATCCGGCGATGGTTCTGCGCATGTCGTGCAGCTGTCACGCGACTATGACTGCCCGAACCTCAAACGCCTGATGGCAGACCCCGACGTTTTGAAACTGTTTCATTTCGCTCGTTTCGACATTGCAATGATGAAGAAATGGCTGGGCGTCGACTGCGCGCCGGTCTGGTGCACCAAGATCGCGTCCAAATTGTCCCGCACCTATACGGATCGCCACGGCCTCAAGGATGTCACCCGCGAGATTATCGGCGCCAATCTGGACAAGTCGCAGCAATCCTCGGACTGGGGGGCAGCGGAGCTGAGCGATCAGCAATTGCAATATGCCGCCAGCGACGTGCTGCACCTGCACGAAATCCGTGAAGGGCTAGCCGCCATGTTGGAGCGAGAAGGGCGGACAGCGTTGGCGCAAGCCTGTTTCGATTTCCTTCCGGTTCGGGCCGAACTCGATCTGCTCGGCTGGGATGAGACCGATATTTTTGCCCACAGCTAGAAGAGTGTGACGGATCTGTCATGACAGTGCCCTGTTCGTGCTCTACTTTCTCGCGTAGGACGAAACCATGAATACCGCGCATACGGACATGCTGGCGCAATGGGCGCCGCAAAGACAGATGACGCTGGCGCAGGCGCGACGGCGTTCGTCCACGGTCGGGATGTTGCGCGTCGTCTTTGTGGCCTGTGCGGCGATTTCAGCAGGCGTGATCATCGGACCGATCGCTGCGACGGCGCTGTCCAGTAATGGCCAGCAGATCGATCAGGTGGCGGGAGACGAAGTGATCACCATGGTCAATGCCCGCTTTACCGGACGCAATATTGCCGGTGATGCGTATATCATCACGGCGGCAGAAGCGCGTCGTCGGCGGGCGGATGCGAGCATTGTGGACCTGATCAACCCTCGTCTGGTCGATGACAAAGGGACCGAAGTCGGAGCCCCGATTGGCGTGTTCTACCAGAACTCGGAATTTCTGGACCTGTTCCAGGCCGTATCGGTGCGTGATTCCGATGGCTATGAATTTTCCACCACGGCGGCACGCGTCTTCGTACAAGAGGGCCGGGTGCAGGGAATTGAACCTTTGAGCGGTAACGGACCCCTTGGCGATGTGCGCGCAGACTCGTATGAAATTGAAGATGACGGTGACCGGGTGATCCTGCGCGGGAATGTCGATCTGACAATCTATCCTGATGGCCGAGAAGCGGCTGAGGATTCGAGCACGGAAGAGTAGAGGCAATGGCGATGAGAATTATGGCTGCCGCGAGCGCATTGGCTGTCCTGACAACGGTGCCTGCTTTGGCGCAGGTTTCCGGTGAAGGCGGCCCCATCCGCGTGAACGCGGATCGCTCGGAAGTGCTCGACAAGGAACGCAAGGTCATTCTGATCGATAATGTCGATATCACCCAGGGTACGGCCCGGTTGCGAGCAGACGTGGTGACGCTGGAATATGGCGGCGGCGGCAATACAGCGACGACGGGCCTCGGTTCGAATTTCGGTGATATCCGAACCATGACCGCCCGTGGCAACGTGTTTTATGTGACGCCAGAGTTCAAGGCGAACGGAGATCTCGGGATCTATGTCGCGGCAGAAGATACAATCACGCTGACCGGGAACGTCGTCATGATTCGCGGCGAAGATGTCGCCAAGGGTGAGCGTCTGATCATGGAACTCGAGGCCGGAAAGACCACATTGGACGGCGGCGGCGACCAGGTCAGCCTGGTGATTACGCCCGGCGAGAACACCAATTGATAAAATTCGTTGTTTCGGTCTAAACGGATTTTAAGCCTGATATTCTAAGTGGTTAAGCTAGAGCTGATCACTAAAGGGAGCTGAAACATATGGACCAGACCGGCCAAGGCCTTGTCGCAACCGGACTCGCCAAGTCATTTGGCAAGCGTCAGGTTGTCCATGATGTTTCGCTGAGTTTGCAGCGGGGCGAAGTTGTCGGGCTGCTCGGACCGAACGGGGCGGGCAAGACGACGTGTTTTTACATGATCATGGGCCTGATTGGCGCGGATGACGGGTCGATCCGCATCGATGGCGCCGATGTCACGGCATTGCCCATGTATCAGCGCGCCCGTCTGGGCCTCGGCTACCTGCCTCAGGAAGCCAGCATTTTCCGCGGCATGAATGTCGAAGAGAATATCATGGCCGTGGTCGAACTGGTCGAACGCGACAAGTCCGAGCGCCAGAACCAGGTCGATGCGCTCCTCGAGGAGCTGCACATCACGCATCTGCGCAAACAGCCTTCGACCAGCCTGTCTGGTGGGGAGCGTCGCCGCGTGGAAATCGCGCGAGCCCTGGCGTCGCGCCCGGCCTTCATGTTGCTGGACGAGCCGTTCACCGGCATCGACCCGCTCGCCATCTCGGACATTTCCGATCTGGTCGGGTATCTCAAGGAGCGCGGACTCGGGGTTCTGATTACAGACCACCAGGTGCGCGAAACGCTTCAAATCGTCGATCGCGCGTCGATCATTTATGAAGGCAGCGTGCTGTTCGAAGGACAGCCGCAGGAAGTCCTGAACAATGACGATGTCCGCCGAGTCTATCTCGGCCAGAGATTCGCGGCGTAGGGGCGGAACCATGAGTGCCTATCAACGTCTAGACATGCGCCAGGGGCAATCCCTGGTGATGACGCCGCAACTGCAGCAGGCGATCAAGCTGTTGCAATTGTCGAACATTGAACTCGCTGAATTCGTCGCTGAAGAGATTGAGCGCAATCCGCTGCTGGAGCGCGGCGAGAATGCGGCTCCGGCCGAAACCGGCCTGGAGGGTGACCTCGACAAGGCCAAGGGCCGCGACGAGCTGGCCCTGGATGGTTCGGAAGGCATCGGCAATGCCCGCGATGCCGTCGATGCATCGGACAGCGACATGTATGAAGCTGGCACCGGCTCCGACGAAGCGCGCACGGCGAACAGCCAGTCTGGTCCATCTGCAAGCACGGACTGGTCGTCCGTCGGCTCGGGACGCGGCGGCGAAGACTTTGATTTCGAAGGGTCGCTGACCAGCGAAAAATCACTGCACGAACACCTGCATGATCAATTGGCCATGGCGGGCCTCAGCCAGGCCGACAGCCTGATCGGCGCACGCCTGATCGACGAGACCGATGATTCCGGCTTCTGCAAGGTTGACCTCAATGACGTCGCCAAGGCGCTCGGGGCTGATCCGGCCAATGTCGGGGCCGTCCTCGAGGTCTGTCAGGGCTTTGATCCAACGGGCGTCATGGCCCGAGATCTGACCGAATGTCTGGCGCTGCAGCTGAAAGAACGCGATCGCCTCGATCCTGTCATGCAGGCTTTCCTGGAAAACCTGCACCTGGTCGCCAAGCATGACATCAAGGGCCTGAGCGAGGTTTGCGGCGTCGACAAAGATGATGTCATGGACATGATCGCCGAGCTGCGCACGCTGAGCCCGCGTCCGGCGTCCGGCTTTGCCACCGAGGCAACGATTGCCGTGGCACCTGACGTCTTCGTCAAGGAAATGCCGAACGGAATGTTCGCGGTTGAGCTGAACAGCGAAACGCTTCCGCGCGTTTTGATGGACAAGGCCTATTACGCCGAAGTCTCGGCCCTGCCGATGCGGGACAAGGAGAAGGAGTTTATCTCCGAGTGCGCCGCCAATGCGACCTGGCTGATCAAGTCGCTCGACCAGCGCGCCCGCACGATCCTGAAAGTTGCCAGCGAGATTGTCCGCCAGCAGGATGCTTTCTTCGCCCATGGCGTGGCGCATTTGCGTCCGCTCAATCTGAAACAGGTGGCCGACGCGATCGAGATGCATGAATCCACCGTCAGCCGTGTGACCAGCAACAAATATATGGCCACACCGCGCGGCCTGTTCGAGCTGAAATACTTCTTCTCGGCCGCGATCCCGTCCACGGGCGGCGGCGAGGCGCATTCGGCGGAGGCTGTACGCTATCGCATCAAGCAGCTGATTGACGAAGAGGGCGACAAGGTTCTTTCGGATGACAAGATCGTCGAGATCCTGACCGAATTCGGCATCGAGATTGCCCGCCGCACCGTGGCGAAATACCGAGAGAGTCTCGGCATTCCAAGCTCGGTCCAACGTCGCCGGATCCTGAAGGCGAGCGCTTAACAGCTATTGCGAGCATTCAGGGGGGCGATTGGACCTCTGCCTGCGCAGGGGGCGCAGGGAAAACGTGATTCATAGTTTCCGCCTTGCCAACGCAAGTTGGCACCCATGGCGGCTGGTGGATGACGGTCTTGATCGCCATGGATCCTGACTTTCGTCAGGAAAACGGGATCAGAATTTGCGCGCGATCCCTGTTCTCCGCAGTCCCGGGCTCGGGGCTTCCATATCCCACCTTCACGCTCTGCCCAGCCTGGTCTGGGCAGTCCATCAGGGGATCAAGCCGCTGAG
The DNA here is from genome assembly GCF_001854405.1 of Hyphomonas sp. Mor2. Lineage (GTDB taxonomy): Bacteria > Pseudomonadota > Alphaproteobacteria > Caulobacterales > Hyphomonadaceae > Henriciella. The sequence goes on along the minus strand of NZ_CP017718.1, from coordinate 1,600,588 downwards.
ATCGGGAGCGGTGTGAACTCTCCCGTCCTCAGCCGCCAGATCTCGTGCTGGGCCCCACGGAAAATTCCGTGGGGAGCGCTTGAGGGGGACGCCAGGTCTTCAGGCCCTCGTCCTTCGACTTCGCTCAGGATGAGGCTTCAGGGGGGGGGTATCTCGATCTATACCCCCCACCGATCCCGCCTCTCTCCCAAATCCCGATTGACTCTTTCCCATAAAAGAACAAAAAGAGAACATATGGGACGAGCAGAGCTTAAAAACCTTATTCCGCTAGGGGCGATCCTGCATCGGGGGGCGCATCCGACTCCACATCTGCCCCCGCATTCGCCCTCACATCTGCCCCCGTATCCGCCCCCGCATCCACCAAAGGTGCTTGCGCTTGGGGAGGGGGTGCGGCTGCGCCATGGGCGGATGCATGAGGTCCGTGGGGCAGGGGCGGATATGTTCGCGGTGCTGGCCGCGGCGGCGCATGGTCAGCCGATTGTCTGGATGGGGCTCCACCGGGACATTGTCACGCTCAACCCGACCGGGCTGCAGGCCTGGCTCAAGGTTGAGGATGTGATCCTGGTGGAGGCGGTCTCGCGCGGCGAGCTGCTCTGGGCCGCGGACCAGGCGCTGCGGGCGGCCGGCGGTTTTTGCGTCATTCTCGACATGCCGGACAGGCTGTCCCTGAAAGAAAGCCGGCGGCTGCAACTGGCCGCCGAGCAGGGGGGCGGGATTGGCCTGATGCTGCTGCGCGGCCCGGCCAGTACGAGTGCGGCGCAGACCCGCTGGGACTGCCAGCCCTGCTGCACCGATCCACCGAGCTGGGAGTGGGTCTGCGTGAAAGGCAAGAATGGTGAAACCGGGCGCTGGCGCATGACCGGACAGGAGGTGCGTGCCCGAAGACAGGAAGGAGGCCGAGAGACCGCGCAGAATGCCAAGAATACTCTCCATCTGGCTGCCACAGCTTCCGCTTGATCGCCTGGTCCGGCATGGCGACACGCGCCTGTCCGGAGCCTTTGCGATTACCGCAGAAGAGCGCAATGCCTGGCGTGTCACCCATGCCAATGGGGCGGCCCTCAAGGCCGGGGTGAAGCCGGGCCAGGCGCTCGCGGATGCCCGCGCCATCTGTCCCGGCCTGCTCACCGAGCCGAGCGACAAGGTGCGCGAGGGGCTGCTCTTGCGGGCGCTCTGGCGCTGGGCCGATTGCCTGTCGCCGCGTGTGTCGCTGGATCCTCCGGAGGGCCTGCTGCTTGATATTACCGGCTGTTCGCATCTGTTTGGCGGCGAGCCTGAAATGGGGCGCGAGAGCCTGATCCGGTTGAACGATCTGCAGATCCAGGCGCGGATCGGGATTGCCGACACCAAAGGCGGCGCGCAGGCGCTGGCGCGGTTTGGCGCGGACGCGGTCAATGTCGCCCCGCCAGGCCGTCTGGCCGAGGCCTTGGCCGAGCTGCCCATCGCGGCGCTCGCCTTGCCGGAGCATATTGTCGGCGAGCTGGCGCGGGCCGGGCTCTCCACCGTGGCGCAATTGCAGGGCCAGAAATCCGCCGAGCTGGCCCGCCGGTTTGGATTGCACCTGACCCGGACGATCGACACCACGCTTGGCCGTGCGCCGGATCCGGTCACCCCGAAAGCCGCCGATCCGGTCTATGCCGCGCGCATGACCTTGCCGGAACCGATTGGCTTTCTGGAAGATCTTGAGCGGGTCCTGCAGCGCCTGGCGGATCAGGTCTGCGGGCGGCTTGAAGCCGATCAGCGCGGCGCGCGGCGGTTTCAACTCACAGTGCGCTGCGTCGATACAGGGGACCATCATCTCGGCATCGGGTTCGCCCGGCCCTGTACGGACCCGGCAGCCGTGCTGCGGCAATTCTCACATCCACTGTCAGAGCTGGAGATCGAATATGGCGCCGACTGGTTCCGGCTGTCGGCGGAGCATGTCGAGCCGATCCGTCTGAAGCAGACCAGTTTTGGCGATGAGGCGAAACGCGCGGATGATCGCCTGGTCTTGATCGAGACGCTCGGCAACCGGATCGGCTTTGATCATGTCCGCGTCTTTCAGGCCAGGGACAGTCATGTGCCGGAGCATGAGTTTGAACAGATCGAGGCGGTGCAGGCCGATCCGCGCTGGACCCTGGCCCCGCGCGAGCGCCCGATCCGGCTGTTCACGCCGCCGGAATATGTCCAGGTCGAGACGCCGGGACGACCTCCGAAAGCGTTCAAGTGGCGGCGTATGGAATTCCGCGCCGAGACCGCCCATGGTCCGGAGCGGATCACCCCGCGCTGGTTTCGCGATGAGGATCTGCGCACGCGGGATTATTGGAAGGTCCAGACCTGCCAGGGGCGCCGCCTCTGGCTGCTCAACTATCCCGGTGAAGAGACCGAGGACTGGTATGTCGCGGGAGAGTTTTCATGAGCTATGTGGAACTGTTCGCGACCAGCAATTTCACTTTCCTGACCGGTGCTTCGCATGCCGAGGAACTGGTCACGCGTGCCGACAAGCTCGGACTGGGCGGGCTGGCCATTGCCGACCGGAATACGTTTGCCGGCATTGTCCGCGGCCATAGCGCCGCCAGAGAACTTGGGCTTCGCTATCTTGTGGCCACACGCCTGGTCTTGATGGATGGGACCGAGCTGCTCGCTTATCCGCGTAACCGAAAAGCTTTTGGCCAGCTCTGCCGCCTGCTCACGCTGGGCAAGCGCCGGACGGTAAAAGGGGCCTGCGATCTGACCCTGGAAGATGTGCTCGCCTTCGGCAGCGACTGTATCCTGATCGGGCTGCAGGGGCCTGACCTTGAGGCCACGCTTGCTCAGTTGAAAACCGCCTTTGAGGACCATGTTCTTGTCGGCCTGCTGCCGGACTATGATGGTGAGGATGACGCGCGGTTCGCTCAGGCTCAGGCTTTGGCCGAGCAGATCGGGTTGGAGACGGTTGCGCTGGGCAATGTCATCATGCATGCCGCCTCCCGGTTGAAGCTGGCCGATGTCCTGTCCTGCATTCGGGAGAACACGACGATTGATGAACTTGGCCGCCGTGCCCTGCCGAATGCCGAGCGACGGATCAAGTCCGAATTCGAGATGCGCCGCTTGTTCCAGGCTTATCCGGAAGCGATCGCCAATACGGCGCGCATCGCCGAGGCCTGTCCGTTCTCGCTCGATGAGCTGCGCTATGAATATCCCGATGAGATCACCGACGGGATGGCGCCGAATGACCGCTTGCGCAAACTGACCGAAGAGGGGCTGGTCCGGCGCTATCCGGACGCGGTGCCGCTGAAAGTGCGCGGCATGGTCGAGAAAGAGCTGCGCCTGATCTCGGAGCTCGATTATGCGCGCTACTTCCTGACCGTGCATGATGTCGTGACCTTTGCCCGCTCGAAAGGGATCCTGTGTCAGGGCAGGGGGTCGGCAGCCAACTCGGTGGTCTGTTATGCCCTCGGGATTACGGAAGCTTCACCGGACATGATCACCATGGTGTTTGAGCGCTTCATTTCCGAGGCGCGCAATGAACCACCCGACATTGATGTCGATTTCGAGCATGAGCGCCGGGAAGAAGTGATCCAGCACATTTATCAGAAATATGGCCGCCACCGCGCCGGCCTGTGCTCGACCGTGGTGCATTATCGCTCGCGCCGCGCGATCCGCGAAGTTGGCCAGGCCATGGGCCTGTCCGTGGATGTGGTCTCGGCCCTGTCGAGCCAGGTCTGGGGTGTCTCCTCGTCTGACCTGGGGGACGAGCGGGCGAAATCGGCCGGGCTCGATGTCACGGACAAGCGCCTGCGTCAGACCCTTGATCTGGCGCATCAGATTATCGGCTTTCCCCGCCACCTGTCCCAGCATGTGGGCGGCTTTGTCATCACCAAGGGCCGCCTTGATGAGCTTTGCCCGATCGAGAATGCCGCCATGGCCGACCGCACGGTGCTGGAATGGGACAAGGACGATATCGAGGCGCTGGGCATGCTCAAGATTGATGTCCTGGCGCTGGGCATGCTGACCTGTATCCGCAAGTGCTTTGATCTGCTGAGCATGTGGAAAGGCGAGGACTACACGCTGGCGACGCTGCCGCAGGAGGATCCGGTCGTTTATGACATGCTGTGCGAGGCCGACACGATTGGGGTTTTCCAGGTCGAGTCTCGCGCCCAGATGAACTTCCTCCCGCGCATGCGTCCGCGCACTTATCAGGACCTGATCGCGGAAGTGGCGATCATCCGACCCGGTCCGATCCAGGGCAATATGGTCCATCCCTACCTGCGACGGCGGCGCGGTGAGGAAGAGATCATCTATCCGTCGGAAGAGCTGCGCGAGGTGCTGGAGCGGACCTATGGTGTGCCGCTCTTCCAGGAACAGGCCATGCAGATCGCCATCGTCGCCGCGGGCTTCACCGCGACCGAGGCCGATGCCTTGCGCCGCGCCCTGAACGGGTTCCGCCGCCAGGGCGCAGTGGAGGATTTCAAGGAGCGCTTTCTCGCCGGCTGTCTGGAGCGGGGCTATGAAAAAGAGTTCGCCGAGAACTGTTTCAAACAGCTGGAGGGGTTCTCCAGCTATGGCTTCCCGGAAAGCCACGCAGCGAGTTTCGCCCTGCTGGTCTATGCCTCCTCCTGGATCAAGTGCCATCATCCGGAAGTCTTTTGTTGCGGGCTGCTCAATGCTCAGCCTCTGGGCTTCTATGCACCGGCGCAAATTGTCAGGGATGCCAGAGACCATGGGGTGACCGTCCTGCCCGTCTGCGCCGAGAACAGTTTCTGGGACAATGTGCTGGAACCGCTGCCGAATGGCGCGCTGGCTGTGCGCCTCGGCTTTCGGCAGATCAAGGGCTTTGCCGAGGAAGACGGTCACTGGATCGCGGCAGCGCGCGGGGCAGGCTATGGCGCCATCGAAGCGATCTGGCGCCGCGCCGGGATTGGCCGCGGGGCGCTGACCCGGCTGGCCGGGGCGGACGCGTTTGCGGTCTATGGATTGGAGCGCCGCGAGGCGCTGTGGGCGGTGAAGGGCCTTGGCGGCGACCGGCCTCTGCCCCTGTTCGAAGCGCAAGGGGAGGGCCTTCCAGACCTGCCGGCAAACCTGCCGGGCCTCAGCGCACATGAAAGCGTGTTCGAAGACTATGTCGCCACGCGGCTGACTTTGCGCCAGCATCCGGTTGAGCTGTTGCGCGCACGCTTGCCGAACTTCTCGGCTGCCGAGCACCATCGCACCACACCGGACGGGATCTGGTTCTCGGTCGCCGGTCTGGTCATCACCCGCCAGCGCCCGGGCACAGCAAGCGGGGTGATCTTCATCACGTTGGAGGATGATACCGCGGTGTCGAATGTCGTGGTCTGGCCAAAGACGTTCGAGAAGTTTCGCAAGGAGGTGATGGCAGGGCGGCTCCTGCATGTGAAAGGCAGGCTGCAGAGGGAAGGGACGGTGACGCATGTGATCGCGACGCACATCACAGACCATTCCCATCTGCTCGACGGTCTGGGCTATCCGGAGTTTGCAGGCGACAGCATTGATCCCTCGCGCGACAATGCCGATGAAGCCAAGCGTCCGGTCCCTGACATGCGCTCAGGCCCAAGAAGCGAAAAGCGCCGCGCTGGCGCTGACGCGATCACAGCTGAACTTCAGGAAGCGCATCGGGCTCGTATTGCGGCGGGTATCCGGCATCCGCGGGAGCAGGCCAAGAAACTCTTTTACAGCCGGGACTTTCACTGAGCCAATGGTGCGCGGACACGCCTGACGTGTGCGACCGTAGGCTGGATACACTCACGAACTCGTTATTTGAAAACCAGCGCGAATAATTGCTTTGTGCCAGTCTGCGGTCGGTACGAGCGCAAAAAAGGGGGAAATCTAGCGCCTTGAAGGCGCAGATCAGCACAAATGGACAAACGGTTGTTTCAAACCCTCCAGGTCGGCGAACAAGGCTTTGCCTTCGACGTCATGACCTATGACGGCGAGACCGAAGGGCATGAGAGCAAGTCTCGCCAACCGTTGCTCATCTTCCATTCGATCGAATTTGCGATGCCCCCGTCAGAAGCCTTCTGTCAGCAAATGTGGGACGCGGGTTTGCAGGTCATCTTTGCACGGCGTCCGGGATACGGGAACAGCTCGCCATTGCCGCTGGTAATGATGACCAAGGGGCCCGTGACCTCTGGCGCGACCGCAATCGCCGAGGCCGCAATGCTGCGCGAGCTGGTCAAGACACTCGGCCTGAAGCAGATCACCCTGATGGCCGTCGGAAGTTCCTGCCCGATCTGTTATCGCCTCGTCCACATGCTCCCGGAACTGGAGCGCGTTCTGTTTGTCAATCCGATCTTCAATCAGGACATCATGCAGGTCTTTCACCCCGCCTGGTTCCGCGAAATGTTGAAACAGATCATCACCTCCAAAGGCGGCCTGCGCGTCGCTGAATCCGGCATGAAGCTGATGATCAAGAATGATCCGATTTCTTTCTTCCGCACTATCTTGCGAAAAAGCCCTGGCGACATGGCCTATGTCGAGGCGCACGCGCGTGACTACAAACATGCGGGCCTGATCGCACTCGAGACGACAGCCAGCATGATCCACTATGACTCCATCATGTGTCTGACCGAAGATTCACTGTTGAAAGACGGCTATTTTGATGGGGTAAATGCGGCCATCCTGATTGGCTGTGAGACGACAGAGCATTGGCGGAATGAAATGGTCAAAGAAGCTGATCGACTGGGTTTGCCGCTCTATCGCACGACGCGCGGCGATATTTTTTGCGCTTATTCCTCGCCGGACGACGTGTTGAGAATCCTTCGGAATGACGCACCTGCGGACTTGCGAATAAGCGCGAACGCGCCCGGGGCGTAGGATATTATACAAAAGGTCATTGAACTCGGACTGTTTTTGGTGAACCAGACTCTCACGTAAAGAGCTGCGATCGACGCGGCGAGAATCCGGGGGTCGAATGCTACCGCTTCCATTGTCTCATCTCTTAAACCCGACGCTGCTGGAGTTGGGGCGTTTGCCGGCGCGCGCGAACCTGAAAGCCTTTCCCGACGCGGACGCACTGGCCGCCGGGGACTCGCCCTGGCGCGTGTCGATGGATGGCACATGGGCGTTTCATCTCGCACCCTCTCCCGAGCGAGTGCCAGAGCGGTGGCAGACAGAACCGATCGCCGATGATGCATGGCGCGACATTCAGGTGCCGGGCGTCTGGACGCGTCAGGATACAGGCGACTTCCCTCATTATGCGAACTGGCAGATGCCGTGGGATTGTCCGAAGCCTCCGGAAGTGCCCGCCGAAAACCCGACGGGGCTTTACCGGCGCGACTTCGAACTGCCGCGAGACTGGCAGGCGCGTTCGACCGTATTGCACATTGGCGGATTTGAGAGCCTGGCCCTGGTCTGGTGCAATGGACAGTTTGTCGGCATGGGCAAGGACTCGCGCCTGCCGAGTGAGTTTGATCTGACGCCCACACTGAAGGCCGGGACAAACCAGCTCGCCCTCATGGTCGTGCGCTGGTGCGATGCGACCTGGATCGAGGATCAGGATCACTGGAACCATGGCGGGCTGCATCGGTCTGTCTTCCTGGAGTCGCGTGCGCCTGTACATGTGCAAGACCTGATCGTGGATACGGATTTCGATCCGGCCGAACAAACGGGCTCCGCGACGGTTCGCGTCGAAGTCGCTGGCGGCTCTGCAGGATATCGCGCGCGGGCTGTGCTCGAAGATCCGGGCGGCAAGATCTGCGCCGAGACAGCGTGCCTTCCGGTCGAGCAATTCGATGTGACCCAACCGACCGGTGCACAATGGGCGCAATCCTATTCATTCAAATCCTATGCGGCGGAGCTGCAGATCAACATTGGTCAGGCCGTGCCCTGGTCCGCCGAGCATCCCGCGCGCTATCGCCTGATCACCGAATTGCTGGATCCGGACGGCCATGTGGCCGAGGTTCACGAGACCCCTATCGGCTTCACGCGGATTACCGTGTCGGATCGCAGGCTGAAAGTGAATGGCAGACCGATTGTCCTGATCGGCGTCAATCGACACGATCATCATCCCGAGAATGGCAAGACGTGCAGCGTTGAAGACATTCGCGCAGAGCTGCACACCATGAAGCGGCACAATATCAATGCCATTCGAACCGCCCATTACCCGAATGATCCGGTCTTGCTGGACCTCGCCGATGAGCTTGGATTCTACGTCATCGATGAGGCCAATGTGGAATGCCACGCGCGGTGGTCTGAGGTGGCCCAGCATCCTGGGTATCGCGCCGCCATTTTCGACCGGACGGTGCGGATGATCGCGCGGGATCGAAACCACCCGTGCATCATTGGTTGGTCGCTCGGCAATGAAGCTGGTCATGGGCCCGCACATGATGCGGCTGCGGCGGCGGCTCGCCACCTCGATCCTGGACGCTTCGTGCATTATGAAGGCGCCGTCTCGCTGCGGCTGAGTTTTCCGTTCGGGCGCTCGCCTGAGAGTACGCAGCAAATGCCGAGTGCGCGGGAGCGCGCGGCGACCGATGTGGTCTGTCCAATGTATCCGCCAATTGATCACATTGTGGATTGGGCGCACTGGGCGGAGCAGACGGAGTCGGACGATCGTCCATTGCTGCTCTGCGAGTTCTCGCACGCCATGGGCAATTCGAACGGATCGCTGACCGATTATGTCGATGCCTTTTTCAAGGAACCCGCGCTCGCGGGAGGTTTCGTCTGGGACTGGCGCGACCAGGGGCTGGCCGAGACCGATGCGGAGGGGCGCTTCTACTGGGCTTATGGCGGCCATTTCGGGGACACACCGAACGATGCGAATTTCAACATAAACGGTCTGGTCGGTCCCGATGGAGTGCCGCATCCGGCGCTGCGGGAATATATGTGGGCTGCGCGTCCATTCGTGCTCGAATTTGTGACCCCCAGCAGAATGAAGCTACGCAACCGACGGGTTTTCGCTGACTCGAGCGATGTTGAGCTGGATTGGGTCCTGCTGCGCAATGGCGAACCGATTGAAGAAGGGACGTTCTGGCCTGAGATTGCCGCCGGTGAAGCTGATGACTTTGATCTGCCAATCTCGGTCCAGCCAACCGCCGATGCCGAATGGCATCTGGATGTGAAATGGCGCCACAAACACAGCACGCCTTGGGCACCTGAAGGTCATATCGTGGCGTGGGACCAGGCCACGCTGGTCACGCCTGAAGCGCAGATAAGTGCACCGCCTGCTCTTTCGGGGCGTGTCTCTCAACCTCTCCAAACCGAAACGATTGAGCATGCAGCATTGTCGCTGGCATTGAGTGAGGATGGGCAGATTGGATCGGTGAACCTCGGATCGGACACGGCCATCATCTCTCCTTTCACGCCCACGCTGTGGCGGCCACCGACGGACAATGATGGCGGTAAGCCGGGGGCTCGGCCTTTGTTCCAGAACCGCACGGCTGAGTGGGTCGGGTACGGTTTGAACGCGCTGCAGCCAGGGGAGTTGAGGGCAGAGCGGTTCGATGTCGGCGGTGAGCCCGTGTTGCGCTATGCGCGCGACTGGCGGGGCGCGGACGGAGCTGCGCTCGTGCATGAGACTCTGATCAGCTTTCCGGAGGGCAGGATCAGGTTCGACGAAACCCTGATTGTGCCGGAGCCGTGGAAGGACGTGGCGCGGGTCGGGTTGCGCTTCCTGGTCGCGGCCGAGCTGGATCAGCTGCATTGGTTCGGTCTCGGCCCTGACGAGTCCTACCCTGATCGAAAAGGTGCGCAGACTTGTGGAATCTGGCGCTCTACCGTGGCGGACCAATATCACCCCTATGTCCGACCGCAGGAATATGGTGCGCATGAAGACACGCGCTGGTTCCGCTTGCTCAATGAACAAGGCGAGGGGCTCCAGATCGCTCTGCCGAAGCCGCTCAGCTTTACCGCGCGGCCGCATCATGTGGCGGCGCTGAACGACGCTGAAACTCTGGCGGAGCTGCAGCCCGGCGAAGCGACGGAGGTTCATATCGATGTCGCGATGCGCGGCCTCGGCACGGCGGCTTGTGGGCCGGATACGCTTGCGCCGTACCGCGTCGGGCCGGGCACTTATCAGTTCACCTGGACGTTGGAACGCTTTAGCCGCGCGCCTTAGGCTTTCGGCTTGTCGCGGACCGGTTCGAATTCATACAGGGAAATCCCGCGGGCGTGCGCATCAAACTTGAGCTTGCGATTGAGCGGCGCATGGGCGCGTGAGGCGCAATTCTGCCGGTCGCACAGATAGCAATTGACGCCGATCGGGGTGGGCTTCTGCGCGGTCACATCCAGGCGGTCGAAATAGACAAGATTCTCAGCATAGGCCTGATCGCAGCCCAGACCGATTGCGACTCGCGCGGGCGGGCGGCCATGATAGCCGCGCGATCGGTTGATCGCCTTTGAAATCGAGACATAGGTCGTCTCATCCGGCATCTGGATCAGCTGAGTGAGCGTCTCACCGGGCTGTTCGAAGGTCCGGTGAATGTTCCATTTCGGGCAGGCCCCACCAAACTTGGAAAAGTGGAACCGCCCGGCGCTGAACCGTTTTGACACGTTCCCGGCCGCATCGATGCGAATGAAGAAGAACGGGATCCCGCGCGCATCCGGCTTCTGCAGCGTGGTCAGTCGGTGCGCCGTTTGCTCGAAACTGGTGCCAAACCGATGGCTCAGAAGATCGACATCATAGCGCGTGTCCTCGCAGGCTTTGAGAAAGGCGTTATAGGGCATCAGCGTCGCCGCCGCGAAATAGTTGGCGAGCGAAACACGCATCAGACCGATCGCGCTGGCATCCTTGATGCCGGAAGATCCGACAATGCTATCGATCAGGTCGCGATATTCGAGCAGGGCCAACTGGAAGGTGAGTTGAAAGTTCCGCCCAGTTGGCGGCAACAGCTCTGAAATATCGATGCCGGAGCGGTGGCGATCAAAATAAGTGAAGGCGCTGGGCATGGCCGAACTTGGCAGGACGCGCACTCGAAGCCCGTGTTTTTGTTCGAGGCGTTCGCGCACGGCGATATCAATCGCTTTGCCACCTTCGCGCAGGTTTGCATTGAATCGCGTCGCCGTTTCGTCGAGTTCCGGGAAGTAATTGCTCTGATCGTGCAGGAACTGGCGCACGGCTTCGACCGGGCGGGCGCTTTCCTCGAGCAGCTCGACCTTTTCCCGGTCGGCGAGGGGGTTGGCGTCGGAATAGGTGCTGAGCGCGAGGTCGCGGTAACGGCCATGCAGGCGCAGGAAGGCCTTCACCGCCTCCGGGCTGGCGCCGACCATATCCTCGATCTCGGACTTGGACACCTGGACCTCGCCAAACACTGGATCGCGCAAGGCACTGACCACATCATTGACCAGGCCAGCATCCATGTCCTGGGCCAGGTCGGCGACATTGATGTCGAACTCTTCGGCAAGTTTCAGCAACACCGCGGCACTGACAGGGCGCTGATTGCCTTCCATCAGATTGACATAGGTCGCAGACACATCCAGACGCCGCGCAAATTCAGCCTGGGTCAGCCCCAATTGGGTCCTTAACCGCTTGATGCGCGGGCCGATAATGAGCTTCTTCTTCATCGCCGTTACCTATAACAACATTTACAAACATTACATACGAAAATTTACATAACAAACAATGAAACCCAATAGATACGGGGTTGGGGTGGACGTGGCACGGGTTTTGTAAATAGAGGACTATCATTACAAAAATCAGGAGATCGCGATGAATGCGACGCTAATTCAAGACGCAGTATCGGCCGCCAAGCCAACCCCTCAACACCGCCGCCCGGCGGAGATTGTGGGCCAGGTCCCAGCGGAGTATGAGCGCGTTCTGACCCATCGCGCCTTGCTGTTTATTGCCGACCTGGAACGCCGCTTTGGTGGTCAGCGTCGGATCCTGCTCGAGAATCGCAAATTGGCACAGATGCGCTTCGATGACGGTGAAATGCCAACCTTCCCGCCGGAGACCGAACACATTCGCAAATCTGTCTGGGAAGTCGCGCCGGTTCCAAAAGCGTTGCAGGACCGCCGCGTCGAGATTACCGGGCCGGTCGATCGCAAGATGATGATCAATGCGCTGAATTCCGGTGCCAAGATGTTCATGGCTGACTTTGAGGATGCCTCCTCGCCGACCTTCACCAACATGGTCGAAGGTCAGGCCAACATGATCGACTATGCCGACGGCAATCTGGCGTTCGATGATGAGGCGCGCGGCAAGTCCTATCGCCTCAATGATGAGACCGCGACCATGCTGGTTCGCCCCCGCGGCTGGCACCTGGAAGAGGCGCACATCACAGTCGATGGCAATCCGATGTCGGCCAGCCTGTTCGATTTCGGCCTGCACATTTTCCACAATGGCAAAAAGCTGATGGAGCAGGAAAAAGGCCCATTCTACTATCTGCCGAAAATGGAGAACTATCAGGAGGCGCGCCTCTGGAATGATGTTTTCAACTTCGCGCAAGCCGCGCTCGGCATTCCAAACGGCACGATCAAGGCAACGATTCTGATCGAGACGCTGCCCGCAGCGTTCCAGATGGATGAAATCCTGTACGTCATGCGCAATCACATTGTTGGCCTGAACTGTGGCCGCTGGGATTATATTTTCAGCTATATCAAGACGCTGCGCAATCATCCGGAATATGTCCTGCCGGATCGCGCCCAGGTCGGCATGGATCGCGCCTTCCTGAAGGCCTATTCGCTGAAACTGATCCAGACCTGTCACCGTCGTCGGGCCCACGCCATGGGCGGCATGGCGGCCCAGATCCCGGTCAAGGGTGATGAAGAAGCCAATGCGGCGGCCTTCGACAAGGTCCGCGCTGACAAGAAGCGAGAAGCACAGCAGGGCCATGACGGCACCTGGGTCGCGCACCCGGATCTGGTTCCGGTCGCCATGGAAGTCTTCGATGCTGAGATGCCTCACGCCAACCAGGTTCTGAGCCAGCGCCAGTTCCCGAACATTACCGAAGCCTCGCTGCTGACCCCGCATACGGGTGATGTGACGGAGGCCGGTATCCGCACCAATATTTCGGTCGGCATTGAATACACCGCCGCCTGGCTGCGTGGCAAAGGCGCCGTACCGATCCACAATCTGATGGAAGATGCTGCAACGGCGGAAATCTCCCGCAGTCAGTTGTGGCAGTGGCTCACGCACGGAACCGAATACAAGACGGCAGACGGCGGCACCGAGACATTCACAGCGGCAGCCTTTGATGCGCTGCTCAATGATGAGCTCGGCAAGATCAAGGCGGCCCTGGGCGACAATGCCTATGCTGACGGCCGCTATCCGGAAGCGACAGAAGTCTTTGTGCAGACCGCGACCGGCGACACGCTGGCCGACTTCCTGACTTTACCAGCCTACGACGTGCTCAACGAGCTCGCATAATTCTTCAAACCCAATTCACACAGAATTCAGACGAGGATAGTAAAATGACCCAACGTCCAACCTACAAACAGCTCATGGAAGACACGCTGAAGCGTTATCCGGAAGGCCGCACGCGTGCCGGCCTCAGCATCCAAGATGTTGTTCAGCTGAAAATCCAGAACACGTACAATACCCATCTCGACATTGCCCGCGCCATGGCTGGCGTCATGCGCGAGGATATGGCGGCCTATGACGAGGATTCGTCCAAGTTCACCCAATCGCTCGGTTGCTGGTCGGGCTTCCATGCCCAGCAGAAGATCAAGGCTGTGAAGCGCATGCGCGGCACCGCCAAGGGCACTTATATCTACCTGTCCGGTTGGATGGTTGCCGGTCTGCGCAACACATTTGGCCACCTGCCAGATCAGTCCATGCACGAGAAAACAGCTGTGACCGATCTGATCCGCGAGATTTACACATCTCTGCGTCAGGCCGACGAAGTGGCTCTGAATGACCTGTTCCAGGAGCTGAAAGCGGCGAAAGACTCTGGCGCTGACCAGGCCGCGATCGACGAGATTATCTATCGCATCGATACGTTCGAGAGCCACGTGGTTCCGATCATTGCCGACATTGATGCCGGCTTCGGTAACGAGCACGCGACGTACCTGCTCGCCAAGGAGCTGATCCTCGCCGGGGCTTGCTGCCTGCAGATCGAGAACCAGGTGTCTGACGCGAAACAGTGTGGCCACCAGGACGGCAAAGTGACGGTCCCGCGCGAAGACTTCATCACCAAGCTGCGCGCTTGCCGCATGGCGTTTGAGGAGCTGGGTGTTGACGAGGGCGTCATCGTCGCTCGGACGGACAGCCTCGGCGCTGGTCTGACCCAGAAAATCCCGGTCTCCAATGAGCCTGGCGATCTGGCCTCTGAATACATCAAGTGGGTTGAGACCGAAGAGGTCACCGATGCGAACCCGCTGCAAGAGGGCGAAGTTGCCCTGATGCGGGATGGCAAGGTGACTCGTCCGATCCGGATGCCGAACGGCCTCTACAAGTTCAAAGAGAATACGGGCCGCGAGCGCGTCATCGAGGACTGCATCAGCTCTCTGACCGAGGGCGGCGCTGACCTGCTCTGGATCGAGACCGCAACGCCAAACGTGGACGACATTGCCTCCATGGTGAACGCCATCCGCGAGACCGTTCCGAATGCGAAGCTGGCTTACAATAACAGCCCAAGCTTCAACTGGACGCTGAACCTGCGCAAACAGGTCCGTGAACAGTGGCTCGCCGAAGGCAAGATTGCCGAAGGGGATTATCCGGAAGATGTCGCACTGATGTCTGCCAAGCTGGACGAGACTGAACTGGGTCTCGAAGCCGATGCGCGTCTACAGAGCTTCCAGTCCGACATCTCGGCTCGCGCCGGTGTGTTCCACAACCTGATCACGCTGCCCACCTTCCACCTGACCGCCAAAGGCATGGACGAGCTGTCCAACGGCTATTTCGGTGAAGAGAAGATGCTGGCCTACGTCAAGAACGTGCAACGCGAAGAAATCCGCCGCGGCGTCTCGGCTGTGAAGCACCAGCACGAAGTTGGCTCTGACCTTGGCGACACGTTCAAGGAAATGGTGGCCGGCGATCGTGCCCTGAAAGCGGGCGGTGCGCACAACACGATGAACCAGTTCGTCGCGGCCGAATAAGCCCGTCGACCAAGCTCAAATCAAAAGCGCGCCGATCGATTGATCGGCGCGCTTTCTTATCAGCCCCATCAATGCCCCAGGGGCAAACTTAGTTCATGTCATTGAGCGCTTCGGCGACCCGTTGCAGATCCTCACTGGAGACATCATCCAGGATGCTCTGGCGGTAGACGCGAACGCCGGCTTGCTGTTCGCGCATGGTGCGTTCCAGCTGCTGGTAGAAATTCGCGCTGCGATAATGATACGGATAGTACCGGCTGTACTGACCGCGGGCATTCTTGTTGCCCCGAACCATGATGCGCAGCATCGCGTCTGACAGGGCGGCTTCCTCTTCCGTGTCGCGGGCATCAATAATCTTCTGGATCTTGCGTTCCAGAACAAAGCGTTCGACGCGTTTCTGATACGCCGACTGTCGCTCTTCGCCCCAGGCGATCACCTTGACCGGACCGTCGCTGCCGGTTTCGACAACACGGGATTTCCCGCCGCCATAGACGGTCACGTCGCGTGCAAGGGCAGGGGCGGTTAGAAGTCCGATCGCGCCCACAAGGGCAAGCAAACGCGGGCCGGAAACTTGAATCCGTCGCATGAGTTTTCTAGCTCCAATCAAGCCTTTCTGGCTTTCCTTAAGGCTAGTCTGGCAATTTATTTCGAATTTGCAACAAATTACTATGGTTAATGCGGATATTCCTTATTTCGCAGGGTGCGCTAAGATGATCCGATTGCGCTCAGACTCGCGGAGACGGAACCAAACATGCCAAAGGCCGTAATTGTTGGGGGTGGGATTGGCGGGCTGACGGCTGCGCTGACCTTTCACCATTTCGGTTGGCAGGTCGAAGTGCTCGAGCGGGCGCCGGAACTGGGCGAGATCGGGGCGGGCATCCAGATTACACCAAATGGGATGAAAGTGTTCCGCGCGATGGGGCTCGAGGACGCGATTTCTGAAAACGCGTTCGTCCCGCGCGCACTGGAAATGCGCTTCGGACGGTCGGGGCGTCAGATCTTCGAGATCGAAGCGCGAAAGGCTGTGGTCGAGCGCTGGGGCGCGCCCTACCTGCACCTGCATCGCGCTGATCTCGTCGATACGCTGCGGCGGCTCTTGCTGAAGCGCCAGCCGGAGGCCGTTCGATTGGGGGCCGAGTGCGCGGCCTACACGCAGACGCCGGACAAGGCGGAGGTCCTCCTGGAGTCCGGCGAGACGGTTGAAGGGGACCTCGTTGTAGGCGCAGACGGCATCCATTCGGTGATCCGTACCCAGATGCTGGGGGCGGAGAGCCCTCAATTCACCGGCAATATCGCCTGGCGCGCCGTGGTCCCGATGGAGAAGCTCGGCGATCTGGCGCCGCCGCCGACCGCATGTGTCTGGGTGGGCAAGCATCGTCATGCGGTGACCTATCGTCTGCGCGGCGGCACGCTGGCCAACTTTGTCGGCATCGTCGAGCGCGAGGAATGGACTTCGGAGTCCTGGACGGAAAAAGCCACGCGCGAAGAAGTGCTCGAGGCGTTTCGCGGATGGCATCCGATTGTGACCAATCTGATCGAACAGGCCGAGGGACATTTCCGCTGGGCGCTTTTCGATCGCGCCCCGCTATCGCAATGGGTCGATGGACGCGTCGCCCTGCTCGGCGATTCCTGTCATCCGACGCTCCCCTTCCAGGCTCAGGGCGCGGTGATGGCGATTGAGGATGCGTATCTGCTGGCCAAGCTGTGCTCAGAGACGCCGAAGGATCTGGACGCCGCGCTCGCCACCTATTTCGAGACTCGCCTGCCGCGAACGGCGCAGGTGCAATCCGCCTCGCGCGGGAATGCGAGATTGTTTCACCGCCCGACCGCGCTCAGCCGCGCTCTGACCTATGGACCGATCTGGGTCGCCGGCAAGATCGCGCCGAGCATCATCCGCTCGCGTCAGGATCCCTTCTTTGCCTATGACATAAGAGAAGAGCCGCTACGGTGACGGGGACTCGGTGAGCTCCGCACCACCAGCCTGGGTCAAGTCCACATTCTCCTCCGTGGCCTGAAACGCCGCATCGGGCAGAACGGATTCATAACGCTCGCCAAGCGCAAAACCGGCATACCAGTTCAGTTCCGTATTGATCTTGAACAGCTGATTGGCGGGTTTGCGGAAATTGTGCGGCTCGTCGCTAGCTTGATACAGAACCGTCGGCGTGCCGGTGGCGAGGACACCGCGATACATCAGGATCGATTGGGTCGGCGGCACACGCCGGTCGTCTTCACCGACAAAGAACAGGGTCGGCGTGGTCACGCGCCAGACATTTCGCAACGGCGAATCCTGGGTGTAGCGACCTCGCGGGGCGTCGCGCTGCCAGGGCGTGCCGCCGAAGATGAATTGGCGCGCATAGCGGGAATCACTCTCGCCATGCATGGACAGCCAATCCGACGCGCCGGCCCCCGAGGACGCGACCTTGAACCGATCCGTGTGGGTAATCAGCTTGTTGACCATGTGCCCACCGGCGCTCCAGCCCATCTTGATCAGCTGATCCGGATCGGCGAGGCCGCGATCGATCATGGCATCAATGCCGTCCATCACGTCCCGGTGCGCATTGCGGAAATAGCGCCCGGCCATATCGCGCATGAAACGGTCGCCATAGCCCGTGCCGCCGCGATGATTAGGCAGCAGCACCATATAGCCTTGCCCGGCCAGCACCGGCAGATAGTTGGAGGCGAACCAGGTGCCAAACCGCGCTGATGTCTGCGGACCGCCATGCGTGATCGTGACGAGCGGATAGCGCTGCCCGGCCTGATAGCCGACGGGATAGACGAGCAGCCCTTCAATCTCAGCGCCCCAGCCGGTGCGCCAGCTCACGGCTTCCTGGCGCGGCATCAGGTAGGTTTCTGGCCAGTGGGCATATTCAGACGTCATCGGCTCGAACCCGGTCTCCGGGGCTTGCATGATCTGATATTCACCAGGCGACTGAGCCGTCTCGATACGGGCGATATGCGTGTCGGTGGCGGCGTCATAGCTCCAACTGGTGATGCTTTGATCGCCGCTGGTGATCTGGCGCAGGGCCCCTGTGCTCAGGTGGTAATGGTAGAGATTGGCACGCAGGCCTGTATTGCCGAGAATGTAGAGGCCTTCGCCGCTCTGGTCCCAGGCCAGATTGAGCGCCTCCATGGCGCGATTTGCGAGCAGGCGTCTTGGCGCTTGATCCTTGGTTTTGATGAAGACCTTCGGTTCATAGAAGGGCGCGCCATCCTGATTCACTGTGGCGATGTAAGCGATTGTCTGGCGATCCGGCGACAGTCGCGGTTGCGCTTCGCCATGTGCGTTTCGAGTCCACCGTACCGAGTCTCCATCCGCGGGAGTGATCACGAAAACATCGCCGCGATAGGCGGAATCGTAACGATGGTCCGGCAATCGTGAATAGGTCAGTGCACTGCCATCTCTGGCCACCGATACCTCGCGCACTGAAAATGGGCCAGCGACGACGGCGCGCGCTTCATTCGCAGCCAGGTCGAAATACCAAATCTCGCGATTGGCATTCGATTCAAAGGGCGGAATCAGCCAGCCATCCTTCAGGAGCTGGTCCGCTTGCACCGGCTGTTGCTGCGCGGTTATGAAATAGAATCCCGCACCGTTCGGCGACCAAAGAACATCCAGCACTGACTCGCCGTGCGCGGTGATCTGAGTCTCCTGTCGGTGTTCCAGATCATAGAAGAAAACCTGGGTCATTTTTGTGGATTCAGAGGTGCTCACCCGTTTCAGAAACAGAAACCCGCTGCTGTCCGGGTGCCACCAGACCCGACTGGCCGGATCGTCAGGGTCGGAGTCGATATCAATGTCGACTGGCTCGCCCGTCGTCCGGTCCAGCACCTTGAGGCGGTTGATGATTCGGTTTTCCGACCACAGTGTCTCCGAGCGCAAATAGGCAAAATAGCGGGCATCCGGAGACAAGGCGCCATTGGACAGGCGTGGGATTTCGATCATGTCGACCGGCGACATCGGGCGCGGTTCGGCGCGAGCAGACGGCGTCAGAACAAGACTTGCGACCAAAAACAGAAAAATGACGGCGCGGGTCATGACCAAGATGTAGCAATTGGTCAGCGAACGGCAAACTCAAATGGGCGCGCTTCACTCAAGCGTTACCGCCGGTCTGATGCAGGTGCGCCGGATCTATGCCGAGCATGCCGAGGGTCAGTTCCCACTTTTTCGAATGGGCGTCTCCGAAAATTATGTCCGGATGCGGGTCAGCGATCAGCCAGGCATGTTCGCTGATCTCATTCTCCAACTGCCCGGGCCCCCAGCCGGAATAGCCAAGCGTCATCGTCGCGCTTTTCGGCGCCCCTTCCGTGGCCAGGGCTCGCAACACGTCGCGTGTCGCCGTCATCGAATAGTCACGGGCGACCTCGACCGTCGCGTTGTCGCTAAAATAATCATTGGTGTGCACGACAAAGCCGCGATCGGTTCCGACCGGGCCGCCATTGAGGACATACGTGTCGGGCACCTGGATATCCTGTTCGATATCGAGCTGGGTCAGCAATTCGGGCAAGGTCAGGTCATCAATCGGTTTGTTCAGCACCAGACCCATCGTGTACTCATCACCATGCGCGCAAATCAGGATGACCGAGCGGGCAAATCTTGGGTCGCCGATGCCGGGCATCGCCACCAACAGTTTTCCAGTCAGATCTTGCACGCTACGTTCCTCGGTCCTTGGCGACGCTATCGGACCGGATAAATTTGGCAAGCTTTTGTCATTGCGAGCTTTTGCAAGGGGCCTATGTAAGGGGCAGATACAGAGGAGAGTTATCTATGAGCATTTCTGTCGGCGATAAATTGCCAGAAGCGACCTTCATGGAAATGACCGCAAATGGCCCTGAGCCGCGCAGCACCGCAGATGTGTTCGCTGGCAAGACCATCGCCCTTTTCGCGGTTCCCGGCGCCTACACGCCAACCTGTTCCGCCAAGCACCTGCCGGGCTTTGTCGAGCGTCAGGGCGACCTCGCGGCGAAAGGCGTCGACGAGATTGTCTGCACCTCCGTGAATGACGTCTTCGTCATGGGCGCCTGGGGCGCTGACAATGGTGTTGACGGCAAGGTCCGCATGTTGGCCGACGGCAATGGCACGTTCGCGGCGGCGCTTGGCCTGGAAATGGATGGCAGCGGCTTCGGCATGGGCCAGCGGTCTCAGCGCTACTCCATGCTGGTCGAAGACGGCACTGTGAAAGAGCTGAACGTCGAGCAGGGCGGCGGCTTTGAAGTCTCCAGCGCGGACTATCTGCTGGGCCAGCTTTAGGCGCAGCGACCCATAGGTCCCGTACTGCCAACGCAAGTTGGCATCCATGGCGGCTGGCTGATGTCGTCCTCAACCGCCATGGGTCCTGACTTTCGTCAGGAAGTCGGGGACTCGAATTCTCCGGCGGCACCTGCGCAGGCAGGTATCTATGAACGACGAGGTCCCCGTGAATTGGTGAGCGAGACTCGACCTTGGACACCTGCCTGCGCAGGTGTCGGCGGTCAAATCGTGGACCCGCCTCGCCCTCCGATCCCCGATCAGGTCGCGGGCGGGCTTTGCTCTGGGCGAGGCGTCTCTCTGCACAACTCAAACCCTGTTTCAAAGTAAAACAGTCCCTCAGACTTTCGTAACGGAATCGAGCGAAAACGGCGTGTTTCCATGGGGAATACGCCGTTTTTCGATGAATTATTATTGAAAAACGGAAAAATCCTTCCCATGTGAACAATGGTTCAGATCAGGGAGGACCACTAAATGGAAACTAATCTTATCGTTCTTGGCCTTTTGGCAATTGCGGGTTTGGTGCTGATTACATCAGCCGTCAAAGTCGTGCCGCAGGGCTTTAATTACACAGTCGAGAATTTCGGGCGCTATACACGTACGCTCGGACCCGGATTGCACTTCATCATGCCATTCTATCAGCGCGTTGGGCGCAAGATGAACATGATGGAAACCGTGCTCGACATTCCGACCCAGGAAGTGATCACGCGCGATAACGCGCAGGTCTCCTGTGATGCGGTCGTGTTTATCCAGGTCGTGGACCCGGTTTCGGCGGCGTATGAGGTGAACAATCTCGAAAACGCCATCACCAACCTGTCCTTGACCAATATCCGGACCGTGGTCGGTTCGATGGACCTCGATGAGGTTTTGTCCAATCGTGATGACATCAATGCGCGGCTTCTGTCCGTGGTCGATGCGGCAACCAATCCCTGGGGCGTGAAAGTCACCCGGATCGAGATTGCCGACCTGTCGCCGCCGGCGGACATTACCGAAGCCATGGCGCGTCAGATGAAAGCCGAACGCCTCAAGCGGGCCGAGATTTTGACCGCAGAAGGCGACAAGCAGTCCGCCATTCTGAAGGCGGAAGGCCTCAAACAGTCGCAAATCCTGGAAGCTGAAGGCCGCCGTGAAGCAGCGTTCCGAGACGCCGAAGCGCGTGAACGGGAAGGCGAAGCGGAAGCCAAGGCCACGGCCTTCGTGTCCGAAGCCATCGCCAAGGGTGACGTCAATGCGATCAACTACTTCCTCGGCCAGCAATATGTCACGGCGTTCGAGAAACTCGCCTCTGCGGGTGGCAACAAGACCGTGATCATCCCGGCTGAGTTCAGCTCGATCATTGGCACCATTGAGGGCATTCGTGGCCTGACCGATGCGGCCAAGGATAGCGGCGGTCGTGGACGTACCGCGGTTCCCCCAGCCGGGAACAGAGACTAGGTTATCGTCATGGAAGGACTCGATCTTACTCTGTGGCCTCCGACAGCCTGGCATTGGCTGGCTGTCGGGCTCCTGCTTCTCTCGCTGGAGATGATGCTCGGCACGTTCGACCTGCTCTGGGTCTCGATCGCCGCCGGACTGACCTCCGCCTTCACGGCCATCGCTCCAGACGGGATAGCCGGGTGGCAAGGGCAACTGGTCTTCTTCGCGATTGCGTCGACGGCGCTGTTCATCATGGGCCGCACCTTGTTCCGGCGGATGCGCGAGAATGTCGAAGAGCATCCGACCTTGAACAAACGCATGGCCGGCACGCTCGGCCAGCGCGGGGTGGTCGCCGATGATTTCAGCGGCGGCATCGGCCGGGTCAAGCTGGGTGACACCGTCTGGTCAGCGCAAAGCACGGATGGCGCCAACCTCGCCAGCGGCGCGGCGGTGATCGTCGAAGCGACCGAAGGCAACATGCTGAAAGTCAAACCGGCATAGCGCCCACTCCCTGAAACAGGTCAGGAAAGCCGCCTCCGTTCGGGGCGGCTTTTTTGCGTTTCGGGGGTTTGTTCACCGGGGATGCCTCTGCACGACGCCGTCGCCGGCAATCGTGCAGAGGCCGAGTGACCAGCTACTCCTAAAAACTGATCACTCAGACACAGCGGCTTTGAATCCCCAGCCGCCAAAGGATTCCGACACGGCGGCGATGACCTCTGTCTCACCAGGCTCGAGATGCAGCGCGATGCTGTCGACCAGAGCGATGGTCCCGAGAAAGCGGTGATCTCGCGCGCGCCATTGGGCGTTGCCGGAATAGACCAGCTTGCCGTCTACGAAGAGCCGGATGCGGTCTGAATAGCCAAATTTGAGATGCTTCGTTTCGGCCGTCTCGGCGTCGAAGGCCATGCGAATGAGCGCCGTATTGTTTCCGTCCTGGATGGGAGAAATGCGCGCGAGATTGGCGACGCCGTCATTCTCAACGCTGAGCGTGGTCCAGCCCTCAAGCTCCACATCGAGATCAGACAAGGCATACACGTCACTGATCTGATCTTCCTTGAACGGAGCCGACACTTCGAACCTCTCGATGAGACCATCCGGTTGGGGCTCCGTCTCGGCAGGCGAGCCGATAATCTGATCTTCTGCCGTCGCAGCCCGGATATTGATATTGGAGAAATAGGCGCCGGTCTCCGTCATCCAGGGACGATCAGAGGCGTAGAGTCCGACCTGGCCTGATGCGCTGGTGCTGCGCAGGTCGGGCACATGAATGAGCGGCGTGTCCATATCGCCAACAAAGATGTCGGCCTGATCGCCGATCGCGACGATCCGGACCTTGATCCAGGTTTGCGCGGGAATGTCGGTGGCGACGGCTTCGTTGGGCCCAGCATGCAGCTGCCAGGTCGCGGAGCCATTGGTCAGAACCATGTACTGGGTCGCGTCCGGCTGTCCGGACTGGTGCGGTCTCGTGTAGAATTGTTCGAGGTTCGCCGTTTCCGCATTGGCGCGGAAATTGACGCCGATAAAGCCTGACTGATGCGTCGCGGCATAGTCATACTCGATCACCATGTCGCCGAGGTCTTCGGTGTCCAGCGCAGCGACGGTGCGGCGCAAGTACAGGGCGGGGCGGCCGAGATAGTCTTCAACGCGGGCGTCGCTGCCGTCGGCGTCGCCTGCGATCCAGGTTTGTCCTTCAAACTCAAGCTCTCCAGCATGCGCGAGCGCTGGAGTCGCAATCGCCAGGACGGCAAGCGAAAGGGAGGATTTCAAAAAAGTGGTGAACACGGGGCAGGTCTCCTTTGTAACATGCCCAGTTGTTCAGCTGCTCGAAACGAGGCAAATAAAGAAAAGCTAAGGAAGCTACAGGCTGCGTCAGGGGAGCCCAACTGGCCGGTCACAAAAGGGATGCATGCGGATGTCAGACACGATCAGGATCGCCCAGTGGACCTTTGCCCCGGAAACGGGTGTGGTCGAGAATGGCGATGCCTCGACCCGTTTGGAGCATCGTGCTGCGGCCTTGTTGGATCTTCTTGCCGCGACGCCCGGACAGCTGGTGACGCATTCGGAGATTATCGATCAGGTCTGGGAGGGGCGCACGGTCAGCCCGAACAGCGTGGCCGTCGTGATCTCGGACATCAGAAAAGCCCTGGGCGATGATCCCAAGGCGCCCCGTTTTATCGAGACGCTGCCAAAGCGCGGCTATCGTCTGATCGCCGCGACCCAACCGGATACTGACAGCGCGGATTCGGATCTACGCGGAGCAGCGCCGCCCGCCCGCCGAATGCCACTACTGGCCTATGCGGCACTGCCTCTGATTGCCGCGCTCGTCTTTGTTATGGGTCGAAACTATGCGGCCAGCCCGGTCATACCCGATGCGATGAGCATCACGCTCGCTGGCGCGGTGAATGAGACCGGAGATGCGCGCTATGATCCGCTGACCGTGTCCGTCACCGAACTGCTGGCAGTGGAGCTCGGACGGCATGAAGGGCTGACTATCTCCACAGAGCGGGAGGCGAGTGTGATTGTCAGCGGCAAGCTCATTCTCTGGGATGGTCATCCGTCCATGTCGATTCACGCGCAATCGGTGTCGACGGGGGAGATCATATGGTCGGGCATGGCGAGCGGTCCCGAAACGCTTCTGCCGCGTCAGGTGCGCGAAGAGATCTCTGAATTTGCGGCCATGGCGGAAGACGCCGCGGACGGTTAGATCGAGAAGCTGGTCCCGCAACCACAGCCTGCCGTGGCGTTCGGATTGTTGATCTTGAACGCCGCACCGATCAATTCGGTCGAGAAGTCGATTTCCGAGCCGTCCATGAATTCCAGGCTCATTTCGTCGACCAGCACGCTGACCCCGTCGCGCGTGATGACCAGGTCGTCGGAATTGGCCGTATCGTCGAGATCGAACTTGTACGAGAATCCAGAGCAGCCGCCGCCCTCAACGGAAACCCTTAAGTAGGACATTTCCGGTTGTTTCTCCAGAATCGCTTTAATGCGCTTCGCAGCCGACTCAGACAGGGTAATATTGCTCATGAGCAAGAAGATAGTGACGCCGGACATTCCTGAAAAGAGGGCAGTGTTTGCAACCCGCTGGGAAGAGTCGCGCGGACGGTTCATTGACGAGGCTCATTCGGCCACCCGCACGCCGTTTCAGCGCGATCGTGACCGCATCATCCACGCGTCCGCTTTTCGGCGCTTGAAGCAGAAAACCCAGGTCTTTGTCGCGCATGAAGGCGACCATTACCGCACGCGGCTGACGCATTCCCTGGAAGTCGCGCAGATTGCCCGCTCTGTGGCGCGCACGCTCGGGCTGGACGAAGATCTCGCCGAAGCCATGGCGCTGGCGCATGATCTCGGTCATCCGCCCTTCGGACATGCCGGTGAAGATCAGCTCGACGAGTGCATGGCGGAGCACGAAGGCTTCGATCACAATGCCCAGACCCTGCGCGTCGTGACCCGGCTTGAGGACCGCTACCCGACGTTTCAGGGGCTGAACCTGACCTGGGAAATGCTTGAGGGTCTGGTCAAGCACAATGGCCCGCTAATCACGGCCGACAATTCCATCCAGGATCTGCCCGTGGCCTTTCGGGATTTCCAGTGGCTTGAAGAGCTGGAGCTGGATCAGTTCGCAGGCCCAGAGGCGCAAGTGGCGGCGCTGGCCGACGATATTGCCTACAATAATCACGATATTGATGATGGTATTGCCGCGCGGCTGTTCACGATCGAAGACCTGCTGGAGCTGCCTCTGGTCGGTGACATTTTTCGCGGCGTTCAGGATGAATATCCCGCCCTCGGCCTCAAGAAAACCGTCGGGGAGGCGGTGCGCCGCCTGATTGGACATTGGATAGACGACCTCACGGCAGAGACCCGGCGGCGGGTCGCCAAACACAATCCACAAAGCGCCGCTGATGTGCGCGCACTACCTGAGCCGCTGGTCGCCTTTTCTGATGATCTTGAGCGCGATCAGCGCGCGTTGCGCGCCTTCCTCTATGAGCGCATGTACAAGCATTACAAGGTCAACCGGATGCGCAGCCAGGGCAAGCGGATCCTGAGCGAACTGTTTGAGCTGTTCATGGCCGAACCGGAGACCTTGCCGGATCTCTGGCGGCGCGATGCAGAGCAGGCGCCGCCCGTTCGCCGGGCGCGACTGGTCTGTGATTATCTGGCGGGAATGACAGACAATTATGCGATTGATCTGCATCGCCGGCTGTTCAGCATGGAAAGCATGCTCTGATCGGCTGACACGCTTGGCCGCTGTTTCGCGCTACCAGTACAGGATCTTCTGAACGGAGAAGGTAATGAACCCGATCAATGCCGCTAGCAGGTTCAATATGCAGGCGGCGATATAGAATCCGGGCGCGGCTGGTTCCAGCACATTCCAGACGAGCAGGCCGCCGGATGTCATGCCCGTGCTATAAGAGAAAAACATGTGCAGAATGCCCGCTTCCTTGAACTGAGCCCAGGTCAGCCCGAAGGTCATCCGCAACATGGAGGCAAAGTAGACGGCTCCGAACCCGGACAAGATGAGGCTGGACCACCACCAGAGCGTGGCACCGGTTACATCGAAATTGTACAGAACGATCGGAATCAAGGCGCCGATGAAGGCCACCAGACTGCCGACCAGGATGGACGCCGCATGATGTGTGATCACGCGGGATTTTGAGGTCTGATCCACCTGAAAAACCACGAAGATCGACACAAACCCTGTGAGCACGAGCGCCAATTGCGCGAACCCGATCAGAAACCCTTGCTGTTCCATCGCGCCTCCGAGCCGATCGGATGAGGCTACCACAGTGACTGCGGCGGGTTTTGTCCGAGCGTTTCGAAATTCGTCTTGGAAGCGTGCTCGCAGGGTCTGGTTTGGGGCAGGAGCGGGCCTCAGCCCAGAGAATTTCGTTCGATGATGATCGGTGCCACAATCGCCAGGATGACGCTCGCCAAAGTACACCAGACGGCGCAATACAGCATCTGCGTGGGCAGCGATATGCCGCGATCAATGAAATAGCCTGTCATTCCAGGGCCAAGGGCGGTCGCGGCGACGCTGGCGGCGACCGCGATTGACCGCACGGAGCCCAGGTTTTGTATGCCATACACTTCCGGCCACAACGCACCCACCAGAGGCGCGGTGAAACCGTAGCTGACGCCGACCAGGAACATGAATGCGTAAATGCCCCAGACGGGGGTCAGCAGGCCAACGGCGAGGCAGGCGCAGCAAAGCGGCACAAGGTAAAATGGCAGCAATCGAATGGCGCCAAATCGGTCGATCAAATGACCGCTGATGAGCGAGAAAACGATGGTGGTAAGCGCCATGATCGGAAATGCAGCTGCGAATGCAAGCGCGTCGTATCCGCGAAGTTCGATCAAATAGTCCTGGTGGAAAAAGATCGTGGTTCCAATGAATGGCGGGGCCAATACGCCCACCAAAAGCGCGTAGAAGACCGGGTCGGCTGCGACTTCCAATACAGTCTTGTCAGGCCCGAGGCGCGCGCTGGACAATTCTGGGTCATCGATTTGCGGTGTTCGCTCGATACGCCACAAGGACAGGATGGTCGGCCAGGCGAAGATCATCAACAGCCCGGCGGCAATCATCCAGCCCGCTTGCCATCCAAGCGTGACCGCCACCAGCGTGAACGCGATCGGCAGCAGGGCTTCGCCCGCCTGATGTCCCGGCACAATGAGAGATGTTGCTCGCCCACGATTGGCAACATACCAGCGCCCAATCTCGGTATAGGCGGTATGGGTCATCATGCCCTGTCCAAACAGGCGCAAAAGATACAGCGCGAGTATGAGTGTTGCCAGGGACGGCGAGAAGGCCAGGAACACGCAAGCGGCGGCGAGCGCAGGAATAACGAACCGCGCGACTTTCCAGCCTGGCATATGATCCAGAACTCGCCCGAGAAAGGGCAGCGAAAGCGCGCTGGCAATTGTCGCCACCATATAAATCCCGCCGAACTGCCCGTCGCTCAGTTCGAATTTTGCGCGCAGTTCCTCGCCTGAAAGGCCGATGAAAAATGTTTGTCCAAATGAGGAAAAGAAGGTGAGTAAGAACCCACCTGAAATCCATCGTGCATTGTCCCGCAGAAACGCAATCATCCCAGACGCTATGAGGGATAGAAACCAAGACGTGAAGCGGGTTTTGCTCTTATGCGGGAAAGTTGGGCTTCCAATGTCCGCTCCGGCCCCGGGCGCAGACCTTGGCGCGGCATCAAACATCGCCCCGCTCGACACCTGAAACTGTCATCATTCACGCCCCATTTAGGCCGCGGAATTTAGGCAACGTTAACAAAACGAGCCTAGCTGTTAACGAAACGATCGATGGCAGGGGAGCTGTATGAGCCGTGCACAGAACGGGCCCGACTATGATTTTGGCCCATATGAAGATGAGTATCGTGGCTTCGAGATTCGGGATGATGATTCCGGACGGGGCCCGCTGATTCTGATCCTCGCATTGGGGGTCTTGCTGATCTTTGCAGGTGTGGTCTGGAACACGTATCGCCAGGGCGTCCGCCCGGCTGAGGGCGGATTGCCAGTGATTGCGTCGGATGATGCGCCCTACAAGCGCTCGCCGGAAGAACGAGGCGGTCTGGAAGTCGCGGGCCAGGATAAGGGATATTACGATTCCATGGACGGTCTCGGTGATCCCGCTATGCAGCCGACCGACGTGCGCGATCCGGTGGATATTCGTCCGCGCTCCGCCCAGACTCTGGATGGCGGCCCCTTGCCGCCGGTCGAAGGGAGCGCCGAGCCACCAAGAATCACTTATGGAGAGGCCGCTGAACCCGCCCCTCAACGGGTTGAGCCAGAGCCGCAGATTACGGTTGCAGCCGTTCAGCCCGTTCAGCGCGCAAGCTTGCCGCCGACGCCAGAAATAAGTGCGCCCACCGTGTCACGCTTCTCCGCGACAGGCACCTATCAAGTCCAGCTCGCGGCCCTGCGCAGCGAAACTGCCGCGCAAACCGCCTGGACCGGCATGATGGACAGCGCTCCAGACCTGTTCGCAGGCGCCAAGCTCGACATTCAACGTGCGGATCTCGGCGCGCGCGGCGTGTTCTACCGTTTGCGCATTGGCTCATTTGCCGATCGCGCCGCTGCAAAAGGGTTTTGCGCTGATGTCAAAGCGGCCGGTAAAGACTGTATGGTTGTCGCGAAGGCCAGTGGATGAGCGTATCTGCCTGCATCACCAGCGTTTCGGGCCCGGGTCTCCTTGCGGAGGAACGGGCTTTTTTGCGTGAGGCCCAGCCCTGGGGCGTGATCCTCATGGGGCGGTCTTGCGTGGACCGGGCGCAGGTGCAGGCATTGACCGCGGACATCCAGGATGTGCTCGGGCGCGAGGCGCTGATTTTCATTGATCAGGAAGGCGGCCGTGTGGCCCGCCTGAAAGCGCCGGAATGGCCGAAATTTCCAGCTGCGGGCGTCTATGGCGACCTGTTCGAGAAGGCCCCCGATGCGGCTGAAGAGGCCTGCTATCTAGGCCATCGCCTGATGGGCCAGGAGCTGGCAGACCTCGGCATTCACGCCGATTGCGCCCCGTGCTGCGATTTGCGGCAGAGCGATACACATGACGCGATCGGCGATCGCGCGTTCGGATATTCGAGCGCGGCCGTGATTGCCCTCACCGAAGCAGCTTTGAAAGGCCTGTCGGATGCGGGCGTTGCTGGCGTCGTCAAGCACATGCCGGGGCAGGGCCGGGCGACGATGGACACCCATTATGACCTGCCCGCCGTGGGCGCCGATGCCGATGCGCTTCTCCAGGATATGTCTATTTTCAAGGCATTATCCGATCAGGTGCCCATGGGCATGACATGTCATGTGATCTTTGAGGCTTTTGACCCACACCTGCCGACAACCATCTCCGAAACGGTCATTTCGGAAACAATTCGTAAGCGAATCGGATTTGATGGTCTTCTGATGACGGATGATTTGGGCATGGACGCGCTGGGCGGGGCGCTGGCAGATCGCGGTGCGAAAGCGCTCGCGGCAGGCTGCGATGTGCTGCTGCATTGCTCCGGCTTCCTGAAGGATCCGGCGGAGATCCTGAAAGAGATGGAAGAGGTCGCTGCGGCGGCTGGCGTATTGGACGGAAAAGCGCTGACGCGCGCCGAGGCCGCCGAACAGTCGGTGGCCGCGCCGTCGGATTTCGACTCCGAACAGGCCTGGGCGCGCTTCAATGAATTGATGTCCGGCGCAGAGGCGAGGGTTTAGCGAATGGAATTGGTCTCGAAAGATCTGGTCACAATGGATGAGGATGTCGAAGCAGAAGACATCTTCACCGTCGATGTGTCCGGCTATGAGGGGCCGCTGCACCTCCTGCTTGATCTGTCGCGCAAGCAGAAAGTCGATCTGTTGCACGTGTCGATCCTGGAGCTGGCGACGCAATACCTTGAATTCATTCAGGAAGCCCAGGACAAGCGGATCGATCTGGCGGCCGATTACCTGCTCATGGCAGCCTGGCTCGCCTACCTGAAATCGCGCTTGCTACTGCCCAAGCCGAAATCAGACGGCGACGGGGAAGTGTCCGCCGAAGACGATGCCCGCAAACTGGCTTTCCGCCTGCGTCGGCTCGACGCTATGCGTGAGGCAGGTGAAGCCCTGATGGATGGCAATGTGCTCGGCCGCGACGTGTTCCTGCGCGGTCTGCCAGAGCAGCCAAAAGTGGTCAAAACGACCGAATATGACACCACGCTTTACCATTTGATGCATGCCTTTGGCGGCATCCGCCAGCGCAAGGCCAAGGAAGCCCCGCACACGATTGAGAACCAGTTCGTGCTGCCGCTGGAAAGTGCGCGAGACAATTTGCGGTCACTCAGCCCGAAGCTGAAAGAATGGGCCAGCCTGGATGACATTCGCCGTCAGATGATCGGCGTCGACCCGGATTTGCCGCCGCGCTCGGTCACCGCCAGCGTCTTCTCGGCCACGCTCGAACTCACCCGAGATGGCGATGTCGACGTCCGTCAGGACGCGCACTTCGCGCCGCTCTATTTGCGCAACAAAGTCCAACAACCAGAAGGGATAGCCTCATGACCAAGCCTGAAAGCTCGATCCCGATTGCAGAAGCTCCAGAGGATATCCGCCGCGCCGTGCAACAACTTTCATTTGCCTATAAACGTTCCGCTGAGACCCTCTATGAGGCCGAGGATGAGGCCATGGCTGAAGCCGTGCGCCGGGCCGAAGCGGTCCTGTTTGCCGCTGGCCAGCCGCTTGAAGCCAGCGAGATCGCCGAAATCCTGCCACAGGGCGTAGATGTGCCTGCTGTTCTGATGACCTTGAAGTCCACCTATGCCCAGCGCGGGGTCAACTTGGTTGAAGTGGCCGGGCGCTGGCGCTTTCAAACGGCTGAGGATCTCGGATACCTCTTTGTCGAAGAGCGTCATGAGCAGAAGAAATTGTCGCAAGCGGCGCTCGAGACGCTGGCCATCATCGCCTATGGGCAGCCGGTCACCCGCGCTGAAATCGAAGCCGTGCGCGGCGTCGCCGTGTCGAAAGGGACAATCGATGTCCTGATGGAAGCCGGATGGGTCAAGATCAAGGGCCGCCGCCGCACGCCAGGCCGGCCTGTGACGCTGGGAACGACCGACAAGTTTCTCGAGCATTTCAGTCTGGAAAGCCTGGATGTTCTTCCCGGACGCGCTGAATTGGAAGCCGAGGGCTTGCTCTCAGATGTCATCCCAGACGGCTTCTATGCCGATGGCACCAGCATGCACAATGAATCTGACGATCTCGGCCCGGAAATCGAACCGGATGAAGACACTGACTTCGTAACCGATTATATTGGCGAGGATGACGCAGAGGTTCATTAGGGAGTTTCTGCTAGTGAAACCTCTGTGAGGCCATTGTAACCGCCAGTCGGGCGCGTTATCTCATCGAGATATGTAGGAGAATAATTATGGCTCCAAGTTGGATGCAGCTCTTATTGGTGGCGGTCGTGGCGCTGCTCATCTTTGGTGGACGCGGACGTATTTCCTCGATCATGGGAGACGTTGCGAAGGGCATTACCAGTTTCCGCAAAGGCCTGAAGGAAGGTGATGAAGAGACCAAAGCCGTCGATAAAGAGGATATGGTCAACATCACGCCCGAGACGGAAAAGGCTGAGTCCAAGGACTGATCAGCCCGTATTGAACGCGGAAGGCGACGGATATGCTGCCGCAATTCGGATTTAGCGAACTCATTTTCCTGGTGATCATCGCCCTGATCATCCTGGGACCGAAGGACTTGTCGCTGACTATGCGCAAGCTCGGTCAGTTCGTGGCGCGTGGCCGGTCCATGGCGAATGAGTTTCGCTCTGCTTTCGATGATATTGCCCGTCAGGCCGAGCTGGAGGATCTGCGCAAGGAGATCGAGGACCTCAAACGCGACAATGCGGTGACGCAGGCCGTGGACGAGCTGAAATCGGTCGAAAAAGACATCAATGAGAGCGTCATGCGCGAAGAACGCGCGATGAAGGAAGAGCTGAACAAGCCCGTCACGGACACACCAACGCTGCCGGACACACCTGAGACGGGCGAGACGCCTGAGCCAGACTCTGTCGCAAAACCTGAAGACAAGGCGGCGTCATGACCAAGGACCTGCCCGCCGATCAGAAACCTGACATCATTCCCGATGAGGTCGAGGCCTCGCGCGCGCCCTTGCTTGATCACCTGAACGAATTGCGCTCGCGCTTGATGAAGGCGCTGCTGGCGTTTGCGATTGCGACGATCGGCTGTTTCTTTGTCGCCGGACCGATCTTCAACATCCTGGTTGAGCCCTTCATGGAGGCGTTTCGGAACTCCGGAATCACCGAGGATCCGCGTCTGATCTATACCGCGCCGCTGGAATTCTTCTTTGTGAAGCTCAAGATCGCCCTCTTCGCTGGCCTGTTTGTATCTTTCCCGATCATGGCCTGGCAGATCTATGCGTTTGTGGCGCCGGGCCTGTACAAGAATGAGCGCGGCGCGTTCTGGCCGTTTCTCGTCTCTGCGCCATTGCTATTCACCATCGGTGTCCTGTTCGTGTTCTATGTGATGATGCCGCTGGTCATGGCCTTTGCGCTCAGTCAGCAGCAAGACGGCAGTCTGGACGCGGTCCAGATCGAAGCGCAGATCAAGGTTTCGGAATATCTGTCCCTCAGCATCGCCCTCATGACGGCGTTCGGCCTGTCCTTCCAGTTGCCCGTGATTCTAGCCTTGCTCGGACGCGCCGGTCTGGTCGGGTCTGAGACGCTTCGCAAGGGACGCAAATACGCGATTGTCGGCATTCTCGCCGTCGCCGCGTTCGCCACGCCGCCTGACTTCATCTCGCAGATCATGCTGACCGTGCCGGTCTACGGCCTGTACGAGATCAGTATCTGGATCGTTTCAGTGATGGAGCGCAAAGCGGCTGAAGAAGACGCCGCCTTGAGTGACGCTTAAAAGCTGCCGCAATCGGGCAATTCCAGTCCGTCCGGAAGGGCACTCGCTTCGGACCCGCAGGCCCCTTCAAAATTTGCGGTCTCGATCCCGATGGCTGAGTCGAGCACCGCACCCGCCAGTCGAGCATCGCGGAAACTGACCTGCGTCACGTTGGCGCCGCTGAGGTCGACATTGGTCATGATCGCATTATCGAAGACCGACCCGGTCAGGTCAGCGGCAGAGAGCTCCGCCAGGACCAGATTGGCGGCCGAGAAATCCGCATTGTGCACCGTCGCAGATTGCATCTGAGCACCCGTCAGGGTGGCGCCGATAAACTTCCCGTCGCTGACATCTGCACCCGTCAGAACCACGCCAGACATTTTGGAGCCATTGAAACTCGCGCCTTCCAGCCGGGACCCGATCAGGATCGCCTCGGCAAAGGACGCGCCTGAGAAATCACTCAGGCGCAGGTCGGCGCCTACGGCCTGGACGCTATCGAAATTCGCATCCAGCGCCTGGACGTTGCGCAAATTGGCGGAGGTCAGGTCCGCGCCCGGATAATTGGCTTTCGAGATGTTCCAGCCGGACATGTTGCGGCCAACCAGGGAGCAATCGATGCAGGAGCCGCTATAGGAGGGGGCCCAGATAATCCGGTTCGGAGTCTCTTGGGAGACCGCTGGCAAGGCCATTGCTGCCATGGCACTGAGAGACGCTGCGAGTCGAATAATGTCCCGGGTTTTCATGACATTGCTCATAATCGAGTGCACAGGCTTCCATAACTGAAATTGTGGTAATGCAGCCCGCTCGGCGAGGGCTGTTGCATTTAGGTCTCACCTGAATCGGTTAAGAAGAACTTGGCGGTCGCAGCGGCTTGTGTCCCCGCTTTGCGATTACTGCTCATTCGCTTCGATCTTGCCGACGAAACCGCACGTGTCGCAGGCCGTCGCATTGTCGACCTCGTCGAGATAGAGCGTGAAGCTGCCGCAATTCTCGCAGGCATCCGGCAGGTAGGTCGGGGCGTCCGCGTCTTCGGATCCGGTTTCTGCCTCGATGGCCTCCTCGGCGAGCTCCGCCTCACGTTCTTCGCGCTTGCGATTGAGGATGACGATATTGTCCGGGATCTGGCCCCGCGAATAGCCTCTTGAGATCAGATGCGCTGCTTCGTCCGGCAGGGGTTGGGCCTGGGATTTCTCAATCCCGTCTTCGAGCCCCCGTCCAAGGCCATCATGGCTCACATCGCCGAGCTCTGCGAGATCATCGCGGGCGAGATAGGACACGGCCAGTTCGCGGAAGATGTAATCCAGGATCGACGTCGCACGTGTGATCTGGTCATTGCCGGTCACCTCGCCGGCTGGCTCGAACCGCGTGAACACAAAGGCGTCGATATACTCTTCCAGCGGCACGCCATATTGCAGGCCGAGCGAGACCGCGATGGCGAAATTGTTCATCAGCGAGCGAAAAGCGGCGCCTTCCTTGTGCATGTCGATAAAGATCTCACCGAGCGAGCCATCATCAAACTCACCCGTGTGCAGATAGACCTTGTGGCCGCCAACCGTCGCCTTCTGGATATAGCCTTTGCGCCGATCCGGCAGCCGCGTGCGTGACACCCCGCTTGGGGCTTCAATATAGGTTTGCGGCGCCGCGTCTTCGGCCATCAGGTCTTCGGCCAAGGCGGTGATATGCTCCATCCGGTCTGCGGTGAGGCGATCCACTTCTGTGTCGAGCGCAGGCAGCCAGGCCGAGAGGTCGGCGTCCAGCACTGTCGTCAAATCCAGCTCTCCGGTGCCAGCCAGTCCAAGAACGATTGGCATATCCGCTGATTTCTGAAGCGCGGCGGCCAGCGTGACCATGTCCGCCTTGCTCAGTGTCTGGCTGATTCCGGCCTGTTCCAATGCAGCACTGGCGAGCTTGTCGGGGCGTCCGTCGAGGGCGTCCTCGGCTTCCTCGATCTCGCGCTTGCTGAAACCAATCGTCTTGAGCAGGGCGCGGCCATCCGCATCAAAGGATTCCGGCGCCAGGCGCAGGTCATTCGAGATAATATCGTCGCCCAACACCCAGCGGGAGAAGGCTGCGTTCAAAGGCAGGCCTTCGCCGAGCGCGCTTTTGACTTTCTCAATCGCCTGCGTGGAAAATCCGCGTGTTCGCAGAATGTCGCCGCTGAAATGCGGCATCAGCTCGAGATCCGCTGCGGCGCTGATCTCGCTCAGCAGTGCGGGAAGAGTTTCAGGGGCGCTGCGGGCCAACCCGAGTCGCGCCAACAGGTGCAGGCTGGGCGTATCTTCTTCCAGGGCTTCGACCAGGGAGGTCATCGTCGACAGGCCTTGAGAGATGGGCTGGAAGCGGGACAGGGCCTTGGCCGAGAGCGGAACAAGCGCGAGTGACACATCGCGCTTGGATTTGCGCGCGGTACGCGGCTCCAGGCCCAGCGTTTCGGCATGCTTCTTGGTGAAGCTCGTGCCTTTGGCGATGGCCAGGGTGAGTTTGCAGAGCGCCGCCAATGCCGGTCCACTCTCAGCGTTATAAGGCAAGCCAAGGCCGAGGAGTGCGCCGGACAAGCCACACGGGACCAGCACCAGGCCATCATCTTGCTCATCACAGGCGGCGGTGATCAGATCATCGAGCACGTCGGCTTCAAACCCGTCCGGCGTAATGAAGCGGGCAATGTCGACGGCGATCGCGGGGGTCGCCGTGTCTGGCAGTTCCGTCTTGGCGATATAGGTTCCGACGCCCGCCCGCCGGATATCGTCAATCTGTTCGGCCGTGAGATCGCCGCTCGTCACACAGGCCGGAGGCGCAGCCGATTCGATCGCATCATTGCGGAACGCGGTCGCCAGCGCTTCAAATCCCTGGCCTTGCTGCAGCGCTTCCTCGATGAGGGCGAGCGGGACACCGCGGGCGACGGCTTCTGCCAATTCGGCGTTTTGCGGCGCATCGCCAAGCCCTTCCAGAAGTTCGGCCATGGCCAGCTTGCTGGTGCGGTTCAGCCTTTGATGTGTCGCCGCTGCGCTGGCATCGTCTTTCGATTGCAGATTTGTAAGCGGGATTGCGCACAGGTCCGACAGCGGCATCACCGCGCTGATCAATCCTTCTTCCATCGCTGTTTCCAGCAATTGTGCGTTACGACTCTCTGCAGACATGAACTGCGCCCTCCAGCCTGAGCGGGCTTGACCTGGCCCGCGACATGATGTGTTGCCTGTCCTAACTAGATTCGCGCGCGCACACGCGCCATATTGCGGACAAATATCACTGTCAGGACGTGAAGCATGTTCAAGCTCTTTACTTGGTGGAACGGAGTCAGCCCCGGTGGCTGGTTCGATATCAAACGCCGCAGCGTTCATGTCGGCACGGACGATTATGGCAATCGCTATTTCGAAGACAAGAAAGTCTCGGTCGAAGGGCGCAAGCGCCGATATGTGATCTATGACGGACTGGCCGAGCCTTCCAAGGTGCCGCCGGAGTGGCATGGCTGGCTGCATTATACGTTCGATGAGCCGCCTACCAGCGCGCCACTGAAGCGGCAGGACTGGGAAACCGACCATACTCCAAACATGACCGGGACCATGTTTGCCTATCGCCCGAAGGGCACACTGCGCGAAGGCGGCGAACGCCGCGAGGCGGACGCCGATTACGAGGCCTGGGATCCAAATGCGTGAATCAATTTTTGAAACCCTGATCGGACTTGCCGTCCTGATCGTTGCCGGGGCCTTCCTGTGGTTTGGCCTGGCGCGCGGCTCTGATGCAGGGCCGACCGGTGAAGTGGTCGAGCTTGGGGCGCGGTTCAGCAGTGCAGCCACCATCGATCGCGGCACCGATGTCCGCATGGCAGGCGTCAAGATTGGCACCGTGCGCAATGTGGCACTCGACCGGGAACGGGCTGAGGCTTTGGTCACCCTGGCGGTGGCTTCTGAAATCCTGCCCCTCGGCGACGGCACGACCGCGCGGGTGCAGTCCGAAAGCCTGCTGGGCGGCGCCTATATCAATCTCGAACCGGCTGAAGGCTTTGGCGAGATCGTCGCTTGCGGCGAAGGCGAGGCCCTGTTTGGAGACACGGGCTGCGGTGAGATCCTCTATGCGCAAGGCTCTGTTGATCTGATGACGCTGTTCGCGTCGTTCGCGTCCGGAAATGGCGGAGACGGCGAGTGATTCGCGCCGCGCTGCTGGGGACTTTCGGACTCGGCCTGGGACTAGGGTCGGGGCTCGGACTCGGCGCCCTTGCGGTGGCTCAGAACGAGCCGACGGATCTTGAAACCCTGCTGTTCGGGGAAGATGGCGCCGAACTGACGCCGACCGAGAACCGCACCTATCAGCAGCATGACACCGTGACCCTGCGAGCGCTGGACAAGATTACGGGCCGGTCGACCGATTTCGACATGGTCGTCGGCGAACCCAAGGTCTATGGCTCCCTGCGGGTGGATCTGGATGTCTGCTTCCAGACCCCGCCGGAAGAGCCACCGGAAAGCTCTGCGTTCCTGCGGATCACATCAGCGACGTCCAAACAGGTCCAGACCATGGCGGAACCGCGCGACCTGACCGAAGAAGAGATCGCCGAATCCGAACAGGAAGATGCCGATGTGCGTTTCAGTGGCTGGATGTTCGCGTCCTCGCCAGGCCTCAGCGCCCTGGAGCATCCGGTCTATGACATCTGGGTGATCCACTGCAAGGAAGTCGATCCATCCGTGCTCAATCCGGCTTTGCCGAACGAGTAGAAATCCCCGTCCAGTCGCAGCGCCGCCCATAACCGGTCGCGAAACGCGTCGCGGGTGATCTCCTCCAGCCCAAACTGCTCCAGATGCGGATTGTGGAACTGCGCATCGAGCAGGGTGTAGCCGCCGGCCTTCAACCGCGCGACCAGATGAACCAGGGCAATCTTGGACGCATCGGTCCGGCGCGAGAACATGCTCTCGCCAAAAAACGCGCCACCGAGTGAAACCCCGTACAGGCCGCCGACCAGATCGCCGTCATCCGACCAGCACTCGACACTGTGCGCATGTCCTTCACGGTGCAGCGCCGCATAGAGATTGAGGATGGCATCATTGATCCAGGTCGCCGGACGCGTCGGATGCGGCGCAGCGCAAGCCTCTATGACGCGATTGAAGGCGGTATCGGCGGTCACCCGAAACGGGTTCTGCCGCACCGTCTTGCGCAGGCGCGACGGCACATGGAACGTGTCCAGCGGCAACACTCCACGAATATCGGGATCCATCAGGAAGAGCCGCATATCCTCCCGCGAATCCGCCATCGGAAACACCCCACGGCGATAGCAATTCAGGAGATCCGTGGTGTCGAAGCGCTCTGACATGGGGGGAGTTTAGTTGAGGCGATGAGAGAGGACAATTGGCGGGAGCTGCGGATTGTGTGGAGCGGCGACAATCGCCTGCTTTGTAAACGGCAGAGGGGTATCCCGGTGACCGTTTTGCCAACGCAAGTTGGCACCCATGGCGGCGGGGGGCAAATGTCCGCTTTGGGTCAGGAGGGGACATGCCATCCTTGGGCCCTCATCCTGAGCGAAACCTGCCTTCGACGCGATTGAGGGGCGAAGGACAAACGGCCGCGCTTCTGGGAAACTGGGTCGGATTGAGGGAATTGAATCCGCGACTTACGCCCCCTTCTCCCGGTCGCGGGAGAAGGGCCGGGGATGAGGGCACTCTTGTTTCGGCAAAAGTACCGGAGTCTCATCCTGGAAAATATCTTGCCCTCACCCCAACCCCTCTCCCGCAACCGGGAGAGGGGCTAGTCCTCGCGGCGACCTGTAAGCCGTCTTGAAATGTGTGCGCTTTGTCCCCTCCGACGCCGAAAGGAGACGTCCGCTTTGGGTCAGGAGGAGCCGCTCGGCTTCGACCGCATCCTACTTCCGGCGCTCTGCCCAACCTGGTCTGGGCAGCCCATCACGCGCACGTGCCGTGAAGGTCGAGAGCGAAAACGCCTCTCCCGATCTCTGCCGCCAGTTCTCGTGCTGGACCCCACGGAAAAGTCCGTGGGGAGCGCTTGAAGGAGAGGGTTGGGACCAGTGTCTGCATTGGGGCAGGAGGGGACATAAGATGAATATCTTGTTTGCGAGGATACTAGGGTTTTCTTTCAGTAAGTTGTTTGAAGCCTAGTTGACGACAAGATCAGTAAACACCATCGTTTTCCAATAAGGGAGACGTAGATGAAAAAGACACTTGTTTGTGGAGTCATTAGTCTAGGCGTCAGTCTATCTTCATTGACGACGGCATCGGCGGGACCGATAGAGGACGCTAATTACATCGCAGACGCTACATTCAGTGAAGAATATCTGGGCGCAATTATGGACGCGATGGCTAATCTAATGGCATCCAGCATCACTGGAGAATTGGCAAGAAGCGGGATCACACTTTCTGTAGATGCCAGCCAAACGCTAGTTGCCTTGATGATGCCGACACTCATCGAGGGAATGAAGGACGGAATGCGCGATGAAATCGCCGGTGTTTATCTGGACAATGTCTCGCCAGAGAGCCTCGCAGCGTATCGAGCCTTTTTGGA
Organism: Hyphomonas sp. Mor2; assembly: GCF_001854405.1. Classification (GTDB taxonomy): domain Bacteria; phylum Pseudomonadota; class Alphaproteobacteria; order Caulobacterales; family Hyphomonadaceae; genus Henriciella. The sequence continues at coordinate 1,561,126 of NZ_CP017718.1, read as the reverse complement.
GAGCGCCGCTGGTGTTGAGTTGATCAATTCAATGCCGGAAATCGCGACAGTGTCATCTCAAGTCGGTGAACGATTAGGTCATGATCTGGGATTGGAGGCGGCGGCTGAAATGATCCAGCGCATCCAGTCTGGTGATTTTCCGGCTGGAACGAGTAAAGCCACACGCGATGAATTAGTCGCTCTGTTTGATCAGCAATAAAAGAATATCCTTCGTGGGTTCACTTATAGGCATTTGTTCAAGACTCGGCTCACCAAATCAAAAAAAGAAAACCCCGCGATCCTTTCAGATCCCGGGGCCTCCCATTCAATTCCAGGCGTCCTCGCGTCCGCCTATTTCAATCCCAGGAACCGTTCCAGCCAGTGGATATCGTAATTGCCATCAATCACGTCCTGCGCCTCGACCAGTTTGCGGTGCAGGGGCAAAGTCGTGTCGACGCCGCCGACAACCATTTCGTCCAGGGCCCGGCGCAGGCGCATGATGCACTCATTGCGGGTGCGGCCATGCACGATCAGCTTGGCAATCATGCTGTCATAATGCGGCGGGATTGAATACCCGGCATAGACGGCGCTATCGAGGCGCACATCCGGGCCGCCCGGGGCGTGGAAGTCGGTAATCTTGCCCGGAGACGGCACGAAGGTCTCGTGATGCTCGGCATTGATCCGGCACTCGATCGCATGCCCGACCAGCAGCACATCTTCCTGTGCAAAGGACAGCTTCTTACCGTCGGCGACACGGATCTGCTCGCGGATCAGGTCGATGCCGGTGATCATTTCGGTGACCGGATGCTCGACCTGGATGCGGGTGTTCATCTCGATGAAATAGAAGTTTCCATCCTCATAGAGAAATTCCATCGTCCCGGCGCCGCGATAGCCCATTTTCTTGACCGCCTTGGCGACGATCGTCCCGATCTCTTCGCGTTGGGCCTGGTTCAGGGCCGGGGACGGGGCTTCCTCGAAGACTTTCTGGTGGCGGCGCTGCAAGGAACAATCCCGCTCCCAGAGGTGGCAGACATTGCCATGTGTGTCGGCGATCAGCTGGATTTCGATATGGCGCGGCTTACCGAGATATTTCTCCAGATAGACCGCATCATCGCCAAACGCCGCCTTGGCTTCGGTCTTGGCCGATTTGATTGCGGAATCGAGGTCTTTCTCGGTCTCGGCGACGCGCATCCCGCGCCCGCCGCCGCCGGACGCGGCTTTGACCAGGACCGGATAGCCGATCTTCTTGGCGACTTTCTTGCCTTCAGAGATGGAAGACACGCCGCCATCAGAGCCCGGCACGACCGGGACACCGGCATCGATCATGGTCTGCTTGGCGGTGATCTTGTCGCCCATGGTGCGGATATGCTCCGCCGTGGGCCCGATGAAGATCAGGTCATGCGCTTCAACCATTTCGGCGAATTGCGCGTTCTCTGACAGGAAGCCATAGCCCGGGTGGACCGCATCGGCGCCGGTAATTTCGGCGGCCGCGATGATTTGCGACTTTTTCAGATAGGAGTTCGCGCTCGGGGCCGGGCCGATACAGACGCTTTCATCGGCGAGGCGGACCGCCATCGCGTCGCGGTCTGCTTCCGAGTGAACAGCGACCGTGGCAATGCCCATTTCCTTGCACGCACGGTGAATTCGCAATGCGATTTCACCGCGATTGGCGATGAGGACTTTTTCAATCATCGATCTCTGGTCCTTATTCGATGACGATCAATGGCTCGCCAAACTCGACCGGTTGAGCGTCGTCCACGAGAATCTCTTTCACTGTACCCGCCGCTTCGGCGACCACCGGATTGAAGGTCTTCATCGCTTCAATCAGCATCAGCGTGTCGCCTTTCTTGACCTTGTCACCGACGCTCACAAACACTTTCGCGCCTGGCTCGGGCGACATGTAGACGGTGCCGACCATCGGGCTGGTGATTGCATTGGAGGGCGCAGCCGGCGCAGCGGGGGCAGCAGCGGCAGGCGCTGGGGCTGCGGCGGGCGCTGGTGCGGCCGGTGCGGGCGCGGCCGCAACCGGGGCGTGCACGACGGCGGGTGCCGCGGGGGCCATGGAGGTCGCCTTACTGACGCGGATGCGCAGACCTTCATGCTCGACTTCAACCTCGCCGAGATCAGCTTCGCGAAGGATCGCTGCGAGTTCGCGGACAAGGCCGGCATCGAGTTTTGACTTGCTTGTGGACATTGGGGGCGGGCTCCTCAGTCTTTATTTCTTTTGGAGGATGGCAGTTAAGGCCATCAAATAGCCGGACGCGCCAAAACCTGCAATGCTGGCTGTGGCACAAGGGGCAACATAATTGGTCGAGCGAAACGGCTCACGCGCGGCGGGATTGGACAAATGGACCTCGATTATCTCGGCGTCGCAGGCGCGCAGGGCGTCATGCAAGGCCACAGATGTATGGGTATAGGCCCCGGCATTCAGGATCAGGACATTGGCGGCTTTCGAGGCCTCCTGCACCCAATCGACCAATTGTCCCTCTGAATTGGTTTGACGAAACGTGATCTCGGCATCCGGCGCAGCGGCTTTCATACGCTGTTCGATATCGGCCAGCGTAACGGTCCCGTAAATCTCAGGCTCGCGGGTACCGAGCAGGTTGAGATTCGGCCCATTGAGAACATATATCTGTTGCGTCATGGTCACACGCTCTTGCGGCGGAACGTAAAGCTTGGCAAGCCTCTTTTATGCACAAGGAACCGACCGAATGCGGATATTTTTGAACGGCGAAAGCCAGGACATCGAAGACGGCACGACGGTCGAGGCGCTGGTCTTGTCGATGACCGAGGATCCGCGCGGAATCGCAATCGAACGAAACCTCGAAATCGTGCCCAAGGCCGAGCATGGCAAAACCCTGCTTCAGGACGGCGACCGTCTGGAAGTGGTTCAATTCGTCGGCGGTGGTTGAGGACACGTTGATTCGGAGTGAAAGCAGGCGGGATCTTTGATCCTCTCTGACAGTTTTGTCCTCTTTCTGCGCGTAATTTGTCCCCGTGTGCGCGTAATTTGTCCCCCTTCTGCGTGTAAAGTGTTGCCCGAAAACAACCATTCAGGATGCGCATACCCCCTATGTCGAATCCTGCCCTAGTTCGTGCACAATTCAGTTCCCAAATGTGATCCGAAGCGCCCGCAGTGGCGCGATTAATGCAAGGATCCTCCCATGTTGAAGGCACTGATTATCTCAACTGCGTTGCTCGCTTCGGCACCGCTCGCCGTCGCCGGAAGCAACGATTACAACAGCGCCGAGGCGCTGGTCAGCACGGCCGCCTCAGATATCGCTCAGAGCGAGAATACGGGCGTCGCCGACGCTGTTTTGTCTCACATTGATACGCGTGCGATCGCGAACTTTACCCTCGGCCGTTATGGCCGGTCGCTCGCGCCAGCCGAGAAAGCGCGCTTTGTGAACGCGTTTGAAGACTATCTGCGCCGTCAGATCGACGCGAACGCGCACCAGTTTTCCGGTATTGAAGTCAGCGTTGTCGATGCGCAGGCGCGCAACGCCCGTGACAGCATCATCACCACTCAGGTGCGCCGTGACGAGGGCGATATGAGGATCCGCTGGCGCGTCATCGAGCGCAGCGGCAAATGGTCCGTCGTCGATCTCGAGGTCGCTGGCATCTGGCTGGCCATCGAGCAACGCGCACAGGTCGCAGCGATTCTCGGACGTCCCGGTGCCAGCATTGAAGACGTGATCGCGCAATTCGGATAAGGCTTCCCTCTCCGGGACGTTTGGATTAGGCGAACCCGGATGGCTGAGTTCTTCGCACAATATGGCGTCCTGATCCTGGCTTTGGCAGGATGCGGATTGGTCAGCGGTGTTGCCGCCGGTTTGTTCGGAATCGGCGGCGGCGCGATTATCGTTCCGGTGCTGATTATCCTGTTCGAGAGCCTCGGTTTTGATGACACGGCCAGCCATGTTGCCATCGCCACCTCGCTGGCGACCATCATTCTGACCTCGGCCAGATCGGTGATGGCGCACAATAAGAGAGGCGCGGTCGACTGGCAGATCATTCGCACCTGGGCCCCCTGGATCATGCTCGGCGCCCTGATCGGCCAACTTGTGGCTGGGCAGCTTTCTGCCACGGCGCTCAAGGCCTTTTTCGCGGCCATGGCCTACCTTCTGGCCGCGCAGCTCTTCTTCGGACGCCCAGGCTGGCGATTGGCAGATGACATGCCGACCGGTCCGGGCCGAGTCGGATTCGGGACTGGGATTGGCGTCCTGTCCGCCTTGATGGGGATTGGCGGAGGGACGTTCGGCGTTAGCCTCATGGCGGTCTATGGCCGGGCCATACACCAGGCGGTGGCGACAGCGGCGGGGTTTGGCATCGCGATTGGCCTGCCGAGCGCCATCACCGCGATCTTCACGGGTTGGGGCGCGGACGGGCGACCACCATTCTCGCTCGGCTATGTCAATCTCGCGGCCTTCGCGCTGATCTCGGTCTTCACCGTCACCATGGCCCCCGTGGGCGCCCGTCTGGCGCACAGCCTCGACGCGCAATTGCTCAAGCGCCTGTTTGCGGTCCTGCTCGCCATCGTGGCGAGCAAGATGCTCTACGATACTATTGTTGGATGATCAGCCGCTCGCCGCGAAACTCATAAGAATAGAGTTCGCGCAGGAAACTCATGCCCAGCAGGGATTGCTCGAGATCGGTGCGCAAGACCATCGCCTCGACATTCTTCACTTTGACTTGTCCAATCTGGATCGTGTCAATCATCACGCTCGCGCCTAGCGTCTTGCCGCCAGCGGTGCGGATTTCCCAGCGATAATCCAGCTGATCCGGGCGCAGGCCCATCTTCTGAGCGTCCTTGTAGGTCAGGGCGACCACGCTGGCGCCGGTATCGACCATGAACTCCACGCTGGTTTTCTGATTGACCAGGGCGCGAGTCCAGTAATGGCTGTCGGGGCGGCTGCGAATGGTCGCCTTCCGGCGGAAGGTCGTTTCAGCCTCGTTCACCGCAAGGGTCGCCACATTCGGCGTGGCGCCCGATTCCGTCGCCGCGACCGTTTCAGGGGCTTCGTCGAGTTTGGGATCGAGATACAGACCGATCACCGCAGCGACCCCTGCTGCCAGCAGGAAGGTCGTAACAATATGAGACGTCTTCATCCCGTTGCCCCCAGCTTGCCGATCGCCTGCAGATGTTCCAGGCGTTCCGGCAATTGATTCATGACCTCGCGGCGGCCCGCATCATCAAACTGCATCCAGCCGCCAATCTCTTTCAGACTGCGCCCGCACCCCAGGCACAAGCCGGTCTCGCCATCTACGGCGCAGACTTTAATGCACGGGCTTTCAATGTTCGGACGCGTCATGTCGAATCCCATAAATCAATACTCTCAAAATATACTTGCGACAGATTTATCAAATTACCAAATCCAGAATTGACTTGGGCGTTGAAATGAGGGCGTTTTACGCCCGAAATGAAACCGGGGAATCAGCTTGTCAGAAGCCGAAAGTACAACAGGACCGTTTGAAGATGTGCGCGAACTGGCGCTGCGTCCGAGCGTGTTCGATGTGAACGCCTCTCAAAAGGTCTATGACGCATTGCTCGGCATGGGCCGGGAAGGGGATTTTGGCCGCCTCGGCGATGGCGCGGCCTGGCTCTCAGGTTGGCAGCGCCGCTATCCGCCGCGGCTGGACAAGCCAACTCTGGCCATCTTCGCCGGGTCGCATGGCATCTCACAGAACGGCGTTACCCTGTCTTCGATTGATAGCACGCGTGAAAAAGTGGATGCGTTGAAAGACGGACGGGCCCCCCTTTCGGCTATTTCTACGCAGGTTGAGGCCAATATCCGCGTGTTCGAACTGGCGCTGGATCAGCCGACCAAGAATATCACACAGGAAGCGGCGATGACCGAGCGCGAATGCGCCGCGACCATCGCCTATGGATTTGAAGCGCTTGAGGGCGAACCGGACCTGATCGCACTCGGTGTGATCGGCGCCGGGATCGGTACGGCAGCGGCAGCTGTGGCCTGTGCCCTCTATGGCGGCTCGCCGGAATATTGGGTGCGGCCGGGACCGCAGGTTCCATCCGAGATGAACCAGCAGCGCATGGATATCGTCAATCAGGCATTGAAAACGCATCGCGGACACCTGTCCGATCCATTGGAGGCCCTGCGTTGCCTGGGCGGGCGAGAGCTCGCGGCGTGTGTCGGGACGATTATCGCAGCGCGCCAGCAAGGGATTCCGATCCTGATTGATGGCTTCGCGACGACGATTGCTGCGGGTGTGGTGCATGCCCTCAATCCGCTCGGCATCGATCATGTCAGGGCCGCGCACGTCACCCGCCGTCCGGCGCATGAGGCGGCTTTGGAGCGCCTCGGCATGACGCCGATGGCAGAGTTTGAATTCAACACGGGCGGAGGGATGGGATCAGCTGCAGCGATTGGCTTGTTGCGGACCGCTTGCGCACCTTTTCTGGGGCAACCGCAAAAAAAATTCCCTTCCGCGGCGGCATCTGAGACAAAGTGACGTTTACGTTCGCGTTAACTTGCTTTTCGCCCGTGCGCGCGGCACTAAGTGATCAAATAATGCCAATAAATCCCGGGAAGACTCATCATGAATTTAGAATTTTCGCCTGAAGAAGTCGCTTTTCGCGCAGAGGTTCGTGCCTTTATCGAAGAGAACTATCCGGATGAACTGAAAGAGTTTGCCAATCGAGAAGACCTGACCAAGGATCAATTCCTCGCCTGGCACAGGGTTCTGGGCAAGAAGGGCTGGGCCGCACCGGCCTGGCCGGAACAGTATGGCGGCACCGGCTGGACGTCGACCCAGCGCTATATCTGGTCGGAGGAAAATGCCCGCGTCGATGCCCTGATGCCGCTGCCTTTCGGCGTCTCCATGGTCGGCCCGGTGATCTACACATTCGGCAATGAAGAGCAAAAAGCGCGCTATCTGCCCAAGATCCTGGCGGGCGAAGAGTGGTGGTGCCAGGGCTATTCCGAGCCGGGCGCCGGTTCTGACCTGGCCAGCCTGAAAACGACCGCCGTGCGGGATGGAGATCACTATGTGATCAATGGCCAGAAGACCTGGACGACCCTCGCTCAGCACGCCGATTGGGGCTTCTTCCTATGCCGGACCGACCCGGACGCCGCCAAGCCGCAGGAAGGCATTTCCTTCATTCTGGTCGACATGAACACACCCGGCATCGAAGTTCGCCCGATCATCACGATCGATGGCGGGCACGAGGTCAACGAAGTCTGGCTGACAGACGTGCGCGTGCCGGTCGAGAATCGCGTTGGTGAAGAGAATCAGGGCTGGACCTATGCCAAGTTCCTGCTGGCGCACGAACGCTCCGGCATTGCCGGTGTCGCCCGCTCCAAGCGCGGCATTGAGCGCCTGCGCAACATTGCTTCAACCGAAGTCCTGGACGGTGAGCCGTTGATCAATGACGATTCTTTCTCGCGCAAGATCAGCCAACTTGAGATTGACCTGACGGCATTGGAATTCACCGAACTGCGCACCCTGGCGCGTGAGTCCGCCGGCAAGGGCCCGGGGCCGGAAAGCTCCATCCTGAAAGTCAAAGGTACCGAGATTCAGCAGCGTCTCACCGAACTGACCCTGGAAGCGGTCGGCACCTATGGCGCGCCGGATGTTCGCGGGTTCCCGGAAGATGGCACCAATGAATTCCCGATCGGGCCGGATTATGCGCACAATTCTGCGCCGAACTATTTCAACTTCCGCAAGACGTCGATCTATGGCGGATCGAACGAAATTCAGCGCAACATCATCACGAAAATGATCCTGGGCCTGTAAGGCGACCGGGCAACAGGAGAAACACTTATGGATTTCAACTTTACCGAAGAACAGACCATGATCCGCGACAGCCTGGCACGGCTGATCCGGGAACAATACGACTTCGAAACCCGTATGGGCGTGGTCAAGAGCGAGAGCGGCTGGCGGCCTGAAATGTGGGCGCAATTTGCTGAGCTCGGCCTGCTCATGGCCCCGTTCAGCGAAGAGGATGGCGGCCTGGGCGGTGGCCCGATCGATGCCATGGTGGTCATGGAAGAGTTCGGCAAAGGCCTCGTGGTCGAGCCATTCGTGCCAAGCGTGGTTTGCGGCGGGGGCTTCCTCAAGCATGCCGGCACGGACGCGCAGAAAGAAGAGCACCTGCAGGCAATCATGGGCGGCGCAAGCACGTTTGCCTTCGCCTATGCTGAGCCGCGCGGACGCTATAATCTGGCGGACCTTGAAACCACGGCCAAGAAAGACGGCTCGGGCTATGTCCTGAATGGCCACAAGGCGGTCGTGATCGGCGCGCCATGGGCCGACAAGCTGGTCGTCACCGCACGCACCGGCGGCGATCGCCGCGATGCGGGCGGCATTTCGGTCTTCATCGTCGACAAGGGCGCTGACGGCGTCACAACGCGCGACTATCCAACCGTGGACGGACGCCGCGCGTCTGAAGTCTATTTCGAGAATGTTTCCGTCGGCGCTGATGCCCTGATCGGCGCAGAAGGCGAAGGCCTGCCGGTGATCGAACAAGTCGTCGATGAAGCCATCGCTGCAACCTGCGCCGAAGCCGTAGGGGCCATGGGCGTGGCGCATCAGATGACGGTGGAATATTCCCGCCAGCGTAAGCAATTCGGCACCCCGATCGGCAAGTTCCAGGTCCTGCAGCACCGCATGGTCGATATGTTCATGGAGCACGAGCAATCGATCTCGATGACCTATATGGCGACGCTGAAGCTGGGTGAGGACGAGGTCGAGCGCAAGAAAGCCGCGTCGGCCGCGAAGGTTCGCATCGGTCAGTCGGGCCGCTTCGTTGGTCAGGAATCGATCCAGATCCATGGCGGCATGGGCATGACGGAAGAGCTGGCCGTCGGCCACTATTTCAAGCGCCTGACCATGATCGAGAATGAATTCGGCAATGTTGACCATCACATGCGTCGCTACACTCAGCTGAGTGCGGACGAGTTCAAGGCGGCGGCTGAATAGACAGTTCGCTCCATCCCGCGTGCCACGACCACCATTAGGCGCGTATGATTTGACAATTGACCCTGCCGCGTAAAACTGCGCGGCAGGGTCATTTCTTATTGGAGGGAGACATGCGTCGAACAATTCTGAGTGCCGGACTGGGTCTGGCCCTTGCGGGCTGCGCATTGGCGCAAGACACGGCTGGCAATGATGAAGCGGCTGCTTCGCCGCCACCCCCACCGCCGCCGCCCTGCCAGAGCGACGCCTATCATCAGTTTGATTTCTGGGTCGGCGACTGGCGTGTCACGGCGCCAAATGGACAGTTTGCTGGCAATAATTCCATTACCCGCGAAGAAGGTGGCTGCCTGCTCCTGGAGACCTGGACCTCGGCAGGCGGGACGACGGGACAGAGCTATAATTACTACAATCCGGACACCGAAAAATGGCGTCAGGTCTGGGTCAGCGCGGGGGCGCTGATCGATTATGAGGGCGGTCTGACCGAGTCCGGGTCCATGAAGCTGGTCGGAACCATTACCTATCATGGCACGCCCCAGACAGCCCCGTTTACGGGCGAATGGACGCTCAACGAGGATGGCACGGTCACCCAGCATTTTGAACAATACAATGCCGAAACCGAAACCTGGGCGCCCTGGTTTACCGGGACATATACGCGTCAGGAGGCCGAAACAGAGGACGCGTCTAGCCCGCCCAACTGAGCCAGGCCACCAAGGCTGCGACCTGCAGGGCGAGGAGCAGCGCGAGCGCGATTCTGGTCTTCATGCCCTGGAAGCGCCGCCACAGGAGGATCGTGGCGCCGAGTACGGTCGCTGTTTCGATCATATTGCCGATCAGGCCGTTGGCAGCCGGGTCCCAATAGGAGACTGGCGACTGAAATCGCCAATCGCTCACGGGCCAGAAATGGCGGTGCGCATCATCTGCATGCAGGGGAAAGTCCAGCGCGATATGCAACAGAGCGGCGATCGCCGCGGCGGTCAATACGGGCCACTTGCGCCATACACTCAGTGCCAGCAATGCCGTAAACAGGACGAAGGAATTTGAGACCGCTCCCAATGTCTGCCACGGCTCCATCCAGTATCGAACATTCCAGGTCTCATCCCCGCTCCAGCCATTCAATCGGCTCCAGGCAAAGAACACGAACATGGAGGCGTCGGGGATCAGCGCGCCTGCAACCACTGCCAGATTCCGCCGGGGCGCGTCGGGTCGACTGAGCGCGGCGCAGGCGACGATCACGTGGGCAACGGTGTTCATAATGCACAATCCGCACAGGACTTGCGATTAGGCAAGTGGTGCCTCAGCGAGATCGGGCGCGCGCCGAGATTTCCTGAGCCGGTGTCAAAACGACCAGCGTACGAGGCGCCCGAAATGAAGAGCCTAAGGGAGAGCCTAAAGGACCTGGCTGATCGCCAATCCTGCCAGCAGGAGGCCGCCCAAATAGGTCACGAGCGCGCCGACCATCTTGAGAACGTGAGGCTTTTCCAAGGTCTCGCAGATCAGGAAGCCGAGGGCGTGAAGCAGGCGAGACACGGTGACCGCGATAATCGTCCAGCTGACCAGTCCCCCCAGGTCACGGTCCGTATAAGCAAACCCGACCACGAGGAACAAACCGATCAGCAGCGCCGCATACTCAGCCGAGTTGCCGTGCGCCCGCTGGGCCTTGGCCATCCCCGACTCCGGATCAAGTGGAGCACCGTAGGCGATGGTCTTGCTGGAGCCGCGCTGCATGCTGGTCCAGAACGCCAGCAGAAGTGTGAGAATCACTAGAGCGGCGGAACATAGTAAAATGGTTGCATGCATTGATTTAGCCTCCCAATCGTTTGCGCATCAGTGTAGAGCGCTTGGCAAAATCAGCAAAGGGCAGGTCCATGCCATCCGAACGCAAACTCATTTCAACCGGGTCGCCTTTTGAACAGACGATGGGGTATTCGCGCGCCGTCGTGCAGGGGGACTGGTGCTTCGTGTCGGGCGTGACCGGCTATGATTACGCGACCATGCAAATGCCCGCTGGCGTGGCTGATCAGGCCCGCAACTGTTTCGAGACGATCGGTACAGTCCTGACCGAGGCGGGGTTCGAAATGAGCGATATCGCCCGCGTGCAATATACGATTGTCGACCGAGCGCTGGTCTCGGAAGTGCAGCCAGTGCTGGAGACGTGTCTCGGCGTCATCCGTCCGGCCGCGACCATGGTGGTGGCCGGCCTGATAGAACCCGAAATGCTTATCGAGATCGAAGTGACGGCGTACCGCGGGTAGACGTCTGGCGCATGGCGATCGCAGATTTTCCGCGATGTATGCGCGCAAAGATCAACTGCTTGCGCTTGCGATTGGCGATGCAGAGGGCGCTCGGCAAGCCGTGTCCCGTGCGCGCCACCGACCCCAGGCCTTCCCCGCTCTGATCGTCTTTCCCCAGCGCATAATACCCGACCTGCTTCAACTCGTTCTGGTTGGATGAGATCAAGGCGATGGACTCAGAATTGCGATCCGGCACCAGCCAAAGGTGGTCTTCGTCCAGCGGGTAGCAACAAAAGGGCGTCATACGGGTGGGCGGTTTTGTCGGTTTCTTGAGGGCCGCCAGACCAGAGAGAACCGGGGGAAATTGCGAGCCGTCGAGACGCTGCAAAATGCCACCTCCGTTCAGGGAGACCATAATGTCCTGCGGGTCTGACCAGGACACGTTCGCCATCCAGGGGCGACCGGCCGTCGGAAGGGTGGCCAGCACTTTCGTTCCTGCCTGGTCGATGATCGTGATCGAGTCGCTGCCATAATTGGCGACCAGGAAGTGCTTGCGCTGCCCATCAAGGCTGATTCCACGCGGGCGTTTTCCAACCTTCAGCGTGTTCGCTATGGAGAGCGTCTCCTCATCAATCACCACGACGACACCTTCTTCGGTATCCGGGATCTGGCATGCCACCAGGATTTTCTGCCGGGTCGCGGCATAGCTGCCATTCCAGGCGAGGCTTTGCGGGATGCCGGGCAGGGGGATACGTTTGACGAAGCCGGATCGGCGGATCACATCTACCGTTTGCGGACTTTGGCAGGCAATATAGGCAAAGTCCCGCCCGCCGCCCGAAATGTCGATTGGGTCTATATCGACCAGGATGCGGGCGTTTGGGGTTGTTTCACCGGCGGCAAACAAGAGCACCGTGTGCGTCTCTGACAGCACACAGGCGATGGTCTGCTTCGGGGTCGCAAATGATAACGTCTTCAGGGCGATGGGAGTCGCGCCGATATCCAGTCGGGTTTCGATATGCAGCGTATAGTCTGGGGCCACAGTGTGTTCCTCTGTGCCCCTCTATTGCTCCCCTCGATCGTGCTCCTCTGTTTCATTGAGATGCTCAAGGGCAGTCCAGTTCATCCGCCTGTAGGACCCGGATGCTGCACGTTCTGTGACAGGTGCAGCCGGAAATGCCGTTTGAAATCAACCGCATCCGGCCTGACTTGTCATTCTCCTACAGTCTCAACCGAATACGCGCTCTATGCATCCAGGGCGCAGCCGCGTACACACCTCGCTCGACGAGGAGAGACCAGATGCGTGATGGTGGACGTATCGCTGCTGCGATTGACGTATTGAGTGACGTCCTGGGGCGGCATCAGCCGGTCAAGGTTGCAGCCAGGGATTGGGGCAAGCGCGCCCGCTATGCCGGTTCGAAAGACCGCGCCTGGGTGTCCGGCCTCGTGCTGGATGCGCTGCGCAAGCGCAACTCCATCGCCCATGCCATGGGCGATGACACGCCGCGCGGATTGGTGCTCGGGGCGCTGAGCTTTGCCTGGGGCTGGGACATCCGGCGCATCGACGATGCGATGGATGAACAACATGCGCCGAGCGCGCTGACGCTACAGGAACGCGAGCGTCTGGTCCTGGCCCCGGATGTGACCGCTGAACCGCACATTGCCGGTGACTATCCCGAATGGCTGACCCCGCATATGCAGCGCGCCTTTGGCGAACTCGCGGCTGTCGAAGGCCAGGCCATGGCGGTGCGAGCCGATGTCGATTTGCGCGTGAACACGCTCAAGGTCGACGCCGAAAAGGCGGGCGGTCCTCTGCGAAGCGCCAAGGCCGAACCCTCGCGCCTGCTCAAGAATGCCTATCATATCCCGGCGCGCGTCCCGTCGCAGCGCGAAGCCAGCCTGGACAATATTCCGGCCTATTCGAAAGGTTGGGTCGAGGTGCAGGATGCGGGGTCGCAGATCGCGGCAGCGGCGGCCAATGCACAGGCGGGAGAACAGGTGCTCGACTATTGCGCCGGGGGCGGCGGCAAGACGCTCGCCCTCGCTGCGGCTATGGGCGGCAAGGGGCAGGTCTTCGCCTATGACATTGACGGTCGGCGCCTGAGCGCCATCATCCCGCGCCTCAAACGATCTGGTGCACACAATGTCCAATTGCTGCACCCGCGCGAGCCAGAGGCGCTGGAGGCCCTCAAAGGGCAAATGGATTGCGTCTTCGTCGATGCCCCGTGCACCGGCACAGGGACCTGGCGCCGACGTCCGGACACGAAGTGGCGGGTCAAACCCAAGTCTCTCGAAACCCGTATCGAGCAGCAGAATGAAGTGCTTGAAAAGGCAGCTGAATATGTAAAGCCCGGCGGGCGCTTGCTATATGCGACATGCTCCTTCCTGGTTGAGGAGGACGAGGACCGGGTCGATGCGTTTCTGCAGGGGCGTCCGGATTGGACACAGGAAGACGCCGTTGCGCAGGCGATTGCCAGCGATCTGCTGACCGAGGACGGGATCGCGACCATCAAGGCCGGGCAGGGGCCCTCGGGCAGCGTACGGCTCACCCCGCGCAGCGCCGGGACAGATGGGTTCTTCTTCGCCGTGCTGAGAAAACAGGGTTAATTCTAAGCGCTTAAATTGCACCCATTGGTTTGCCTCAATTTCAGAGGAAACTGTCATAACGCCCTCTTCGGGAGGACGCATCATGGCTGTGAAGACTGAGAATGGCGTAACCACGCTGACCCCAACCGCGTGGAAATGGTTCGCTGGCGCCGCGGCGGCGTTTTTGTTCTTTCCAGGCTTTGGCTTCTTTATCGCGGTCTTCTTCGTTCTGATGGGCGCAGGCGTCTTGCAGCGCGTGTCACTGTCGCCCAGCGGCCTCAAGGTTCGCAACTGGTGGTCAGAGAAATCCTATGCCTGGGACCAGATCGGCGATTTCCGCACCCGCAAGATCAAGTCCGGCCTGATCACTGCGGCAAACATGGTGTCGTTCACCCATGTCAACAAAGAGGGCACGACGATGGGCAAGGCCGCGAAATTCCTCGCGGGTGGCACGCATTCCATCCCGGCGGTTGGCATCTCGGCCCAGAAACTGGGATTGCTGATGCAGGCCTATAAAGCGGGTCACATTCCGGCTGACACGCCTGAAGGCGCGGTTCAAAGCCCGATGCCAACGCCTTTGCCCGCGGCCCAGAAGGCAGCGCAAGTGGCCAGACCTCGCGCCGTTCCGGCAACCCCCAGCGCGTCGGACTTGAAACCCGCCGCAAACCGAGCTCCGGCGCGTGTCCGTCAGAAGGCCACACCGCTGGTTCAGGATGGAGGCGGCCTGTTTGGCCGTCGTCGGCCCAGCTCTCCCTTCGGGTCCTGATACATGCTGGTTGAGCCGCGGGCGGGACTCAGCTAAAGGGCCGCATGGCTGAGAACAAACACGAACGCGCCCTGATTATCGACTTTGGCAGCCAGGTGACGCAGCTCATCGCCCGCCGGCTGAGAGAAAGCGGCGTTTATTGCGAAATTCACCCGTTCAACAAGGTCGATGACGGCTTTCTGGACACCTATGATCCGAAGGCAATCATCCTGTCTGGCGGCCCCGCAAGCGTCACCTGGGAGGACAGTCCGCGCGTGCCGCCTGCCGTGTTCAGCCGCAAGGTTCCGGTGCTCGGCATCTGCTACGGGCAACAAGTCATGATGGAACAGCTGGGCGGCCGCGTCGAAAGTGGTACCAGCCGGGAATTTGGCCGCGCCTATATCGACAAGGTGCTGGACGATCCGATCCTTGAAGGCCTGTCCTTCGATGGCGACGGCGAACAAGTCTGGATGAGCCATGGCGATCACGTCGCTGAGATGGCCAACGGCTTCTTTGTCATTGCGAAGTCCGCTGGCGCGCCCTATGCGGTCATCGCCGATCCCGAGCGATCGTTTTATGGCACGCAATTCCATCCGGAAGTCGTCCACACCCCGCATGGTGCGACCATGCTGCAGAATTTCACCCACAAGATTGCCGGCCTCAAGGGCGACTGGACCATGGCGGCCTATCGCGAAGAGGCGATTGAAAAAATCCGCGAACAGGTCGGCTCAGGACGGGTGATTTGTGGCCTGTCCGGCGGCGTCGACAGCTCCGTAGCGGCGGTCCTGATCCATGAAGCGATCGGCAGCCAGCTGACCTGCGTCTATGTCGATCACGGTCTGATGCGCCTGAATGAAAGCGATCAGGTCGTCAGCCTGTTCCGCGAGCATTACAATATCCCGCTCGTGCATGTGGACGCGTCCGATCTGTTCCTCGGCGAGCTGGACGGCGTCAGCGACCCGGAACGCAAGCGCAAGATTATCGGCAAGCTGTTCATCGATGTGTTCGAGGAAGAGGCGAAGAAGATTGGCGGCGCTGATTTCCTCGCCCAGGGCACGCTTTATCCGGACGTGATCGAAAGCGTCAGCGCGATTGGCGGCCCGTCTGTGACGATCAAGAGCCACCACAATGTCGGCGGCCTGCCCGAGCGAATGAACATGCAGCTGGTCGAGCCGCTCCGAGACCTGTTCAAGGATGAAGTCCGCGCGCTCGGTCGCGAGCTTGGTCTGCCAGAGGCCTTCATTGGCCGTCATCCATTCCCGGGGCCGGGCCTCGCCATCCGCATTCCAGGCGAGATCACCCGCGAAAAAGCCGACACGCTGCGCAAGGCCGATGCGATCTATCTCGAAGAGATGCGCAATGCCGGACTGTATGACCAGATCTGGCAAGCCTTCGCGGTCCTGTTGCCGGTCAACACGGTCGGCGTGATGGGTGATGAGCGGACCTATGAGAACGTCCTCGCCCTGCGGGCGGTCACCTCAACAGATGGCATGACGGCGGATTACTTCCCGTTCGAGCATGACTTTCTCGGCCGCGTCGCGACGAGAATCATCAATGAAGTCAAGGGTGTGAACCGCGTAGTCTACGATATCACATCGAAACCACCCGGGACGATCGAGTGGGAATAGATCCCCCGAAACTTGAAAATTTCCACAAAAGGTGGCATATTGCCACCTGAAAGGAAATTGCTATGGCGCAATCGATCAAGATCTCTGACGAGGAAATGGAAGTGGTGCGGCGGGAAGCCAAGCTCTCCAGCCGCTCTATTGCCGGTCAGATCACCTATTGGATGCGGATCGGGCGATCGATTGAGCGGTCGCCGCAATTTACCTATGCGCATATCCGCGAGGCCCTGGAAGGGCGTCGCAGCCCGGATGCGCTGACCGGTGAAGAGCAAGAGGTCTATGTTGAAGACCTCCTGACCGAGGCGGCCGGATCCACGGCGGACCAGAAAGCCTTCTTCGCCGCGCGGAAAAAAGCGGGGCAGGGCGTCGGCCTGGGCGCCGATGGCGAGCTGACAGAACAGGCGCCTGAAAAACCCGCATGACGTCCCCTGAGGCCCGGCCCACGCTGTTTCTGGTCGCCGGGCCGAACGGAGCGGGCAAGACGACTTTCTACGAAACGGTTCTGAAAACCCGCGTCGCCGCCCCCTTCATCAATGCCGACGAGATCCAGCGCGACGAGCTGAAAGATCCGTCCATGCGGGCCTCTTACACCGCCAGTCAGATGGCGGCGGACCGGCGCGAGGCGCTGATCCAGAAGCGCGAAAGCTTTGTCACCGAGACCGTATTCTCCCATCCGTCCAAACTCGACTTGCTGGCCAAGGCGCGCGCGGCCGGGTTTCGCATCATAGTCTTTCATCTCGATATCGTGTCGGGCGACCTGGCCGTGGCGCGCGTGAAAGCCCGCATTTCCGAAGGCGGACACCCGGTGCCAGACGACAAGGTTCGGGAACGCTATGCGCGCAACAAGGCGCTGATCAAACGCGCCGCCTTGATGGCAGATGCGGCCGTGATTTACGACTCCTCCGCGCTCAATGCGGCGCCGCGACGACTGGCGAAACTGGTGCATGGGCGACTCGAATGGATTGAATTCAATCGGCCCGGTTGGTTTGATGCGCTCTATGGCGATTTGCTCGTGTGATGGGCGGACAAAAAACCGTTTCGCGAATCTGTTTCTCTGCGAGGCCCGGGACTGCGACAGACGCCCGGCGAATGGACGAAAAGTGCGCTCAACAAAATAGTAAGTGAAATCAAACCCCAATCCTTAATGACGGAAATTTAAGCCCGCTCAATGCGGACTCAGTTTTTCGTCTTAGGAGGTTGTTAAGGCCAAGGACCGATTTTCAGTACGGTTAATTTTCGGGCCGACTTTGTTAATGGGATTGGGCAATATGAGTAGAAAATCGGTGCGCTGGGGCGCGGACATCGGGTATCAGTCTTCCATCAAGCCGTTCAAAGCCAAAGAGTCGCTCGCCAAGCATGGCTTGCGCGGCAAGCTGGCCGAAGGCGATCTCGGCTTCAGTCGCGGGCGCACACGCAAGATTGCTCAGGAAGATGCCGCCGATGCGGTCCCGGCCTCCGAAGCCATCACCGAAGATCAGTGGAGCGAACGCGAACAGGAGATCGCCGAACGCGCGGGCGGCGTGCGCCGCAGCCTCGAAACCTGGATGAGTGGCACCGCCGCGGGCGTGCGCAACTATATTCAGGACTGCACCCCGGCCGACATTCACCCCGATCATCTGCGCGAAGTCATAAAAGCCGAAGAAAACGAGTTTCGTCACTATGAAGTGGATGATGCCGAGTCCGCCCGTGATCATCACGATGCGACCGTCGTTGAGCTGCAGCACTTCAAGGAGCAGCATGGCGACCATATCGGCAAGCGCACGCCGGACATCAAAAAGAATGTCGAACAAACGCTCGCCATTCTCCTGTTCATCATGATCATTGAGGGCTGCTTCAACGCGCTTTTGTTCAAGGATGCGCAATCCTCCGGCCTGATGGGCGGGATGATGGTCGCCTTCGGGATCAGCGCGGTGAACGTGCTGACCGGTGTGCTCGCGGGCTTCTTTGGCTTGCGGTATCTCAACCATCCGGAAAAGGGCTTCAAGATTGCGGGCGGGATTGTGGCCGGCCTGCTGATCACATTCGGGATCATGCTGAACTTCTTCATCGCCCACTTCCGCGATGCCGTGGAGGTCAGCTTGCACGCTGCACAAGAGGCCGGATCGCTGGCCGGGTTCTCCATGTTCGACATATCGCCGGGATCGGTGGTGGCGAGCATGTTCCCGAACATATTCGGGCTCGATTCCCTGGTCGCCATCGGCTTGCTGTTGATTGGACTGACCATTTTCGGCGTGGCGCTGTATGAGGGCTATGACAAGATTTCAGACCGCTATCCGGGCTATGGCCGCGTCTGGCGCAAGGAGCGTCTGGCCTATGAAAAACGTCAGGCCGTGCGCAATGGCGTCCGCGATGACCTTTCCGACTATTTCACCCGTTGCCGTTTCTGGTTCGAGACGCAGCACAAGACCCATACGGCGGCCAAGCGCGAGATCGAGAAGTCGCTGAACGCGCTCGAGGCCAATCGCGACAAGGCGGTCGGCATTGCGGCCAAGGCCGGCGATCAGGAACGCTCCTTGAAGATCGCCTATCGCCAGGCCCATCGCCGCGCTCGCAACAAGCATCGCGACAAGCTGGGCGAACAGGCGGCCATCCCGGCCTATTTCGATGAGATCGTGACGCCAAACCTGCCCGGTTTCGACCTGACCAAGGAACGAGAGCAGGCCAATGCGGCGATCAAGACGATCGAGCAGAATCTGACCGCGCTCAACCTGTCCCGCGAGTGGCTGGAAACGCACATCCAGTCTGTCCAGAAAGGCCTGTCGTCGATCCAGAAGCAGGTCAACAAGGAAGTCGCGAAAGTCCGCGAGGCCCGCATGAGCAGTCAAAAACAGGACGACTTGAAGTCGGCCTGAACGCAGGGAGATAGATAATGGCACGTCCCAGAGAAAGAGGCCCCTGGTTCTGGCGCAGCGCGATTGGCGTCATGCTGTTTTCGGTAATCGGATTGTTCTCGGTCGCGGCGTTCAATACAGCGCCTGCGCTGGACATGGACACTGCCTGCCGGATGGATCGCAAGGACCCGGCGCACACCATTATCCTGATCGATCAGTCTGATCCGTTCAGCGAAAACGATCTCGCATGGGTGGACGAGCTGATCGATAGTGAAGCGCGCACCTTGCCGCGCTTCGGACGGTTGACCGTGGTCCTGCCGAACAGCGCCACGCCATTCGACCCGACCACGCTCTATACGCAATGCTCACCCGGCAGTGTCGAGGACGCCAATCCGATCCTGCAGAACCCGCGCATGATTGACGACACCTGGCGCGAGCAGTTCTATCAGCCGCTGACAAATACGGTCGGTGAGACTCTGCAGACCACCAGCCAGCCCAGTTCACCCCTGTTCGAAGCGCTCTATTCTGTTGGCGACAGAGCCGACTTCCAGAACAATCGCCAGAACCGGCGCCTGGTCATCGTCTCTGACCTGATGCAGCATTCTGACGGGTTTTCCTTCTATCGCTACGGCGTTGACCTCGCTGCCTATTCGGAAGCTTCAGTGTCGCAACAGTTGCCGAAAATGGACGGTGTGAACGTGGTCGCGCGGATTGTGCCGCGGCAGGAATACGATCTGCCGATCGGAGAAGTCCGGGCTTTCTGGCGTGCCTATTTCGACAAGACCGGGGCGAGTTTCGGCTCGACCAATTAAAGCCGCGTGATCGCGCTCACAGGCGCATCCAGCAGCAAGAGGTCGCCAAACCGCAGCACTTGCCCGGTGACGTTCACGCGGTCCGCAACAAAGGGCAGGAGGTCCTTATTGTGTCCATAGCCGCCTGAGGTCATGATCATCAGGGTCGTCTGATCTTCCATGTCCCGGGCATAGAAGGCGGGCGGAATGCCGCCCCGAATGCACAGGCTGGCGCATGATTTGTGAGTCTTGCCTTGGGCCGGACGCATCGCGCCGAACCAGCACTTTGTGTCCAGGATCTCACCATTCAGCGTGACTTCCGTGATCGGCTCGGGTTCGGGAAAGGCGAGCGTGCCGACGTCGCCGTCCGGGTCTTCGCGAATCCAGTCCAGACCATCAATCACCGCAATCATGGCGTGGGCATTGCGCTGAATGAGAGAGCCTTTGATGATCACGGGCTTGCCCGCCAGGGCGCCAATCCTGGCGCTGACGCCGCACTTTCCCTGACAACCGAGCAGGGCCGTTCGCTCGGTCCCATCCAGATCCAGCGTGCGTAGCATGCCATAAGGTTCAGCGGTGGCGATGCCGCGCCATTCACGAACCTCGCCCATGTTCCAGGTGCCGGAACCAGCAGGGCGCTGGCGTGTGGCAACACCGATACCAACCGCAGTTGTGCCAGTAATGATGCTGAGCCCGGCGGCCATCATGAAGCGACGGTCAATTTGCGGCGTATCGGCCCAGCCAATGAAGAAGTCGTCATCGCTCATGACTCAGCTCCGATCTCGCTTGGGGCTTGTGGTGTGCCCGGGGGATTTGGCTTGGGGTTCACGTAAACCGTGCCGTCCAGAATGCGGGTCGCATAGGTGGCGATTTTCTCCGTGAAAGGCGGCGGCGACTGGCCATCCTCCAGGCGATACTGAAACCCGTGCCAGGGACAGCTGATACAGCCATCCACGACCTTGCCTTCGCCGAGCGGTCCGCCCTGATGACGGCAGATATTGGTGACGGCGGCGATCCGGTTTCCATCGCGAAACACGGCGATTGCGTCACCATCGACGGGACGAATGATCTTGGCGCGCGAGTCTTCCAGTTCGTGCAAGTCGGCCACGCGGAGCCAGCCTTCATGCCCGATCCGATCCGACAGGCGCAGGCTGGCAATGCTGGAGATCAGATGCAGCGCGATGACGGTAAAAGCGCCCACCCCGAGAATGGCAAAGAAGATGGGGCGTTTCTCAAATTGCAAAATGCCCAGCGCGATGTGTGCGACCAGCAAGCCATAAGCCACGTACACGCCCATATGCAGGGCCTTCCAGACGCTCGGGCCGAGATTGGCATTCCAGAAGTCATGACTCGTCGCGGCCATCAGGAACATGATGATCAGCGCGATGAAGCCAAGCACTTCGAATGGAAAACCGGAAATGCTCTCATAGCGTGGATTGGAAATGAACAGGGACACGAGGGCGTTGGTGTCAGAAAAACCGTGATACCAGAGCAGAACCAGACCGCCATGCGCAAGGCCGATCAGGAAGGTCGCAACCCCGATATGTCTCCGATTGTAGAGAAATGGCTTGAACCGATGCGTAAACCGCGCGACCGGGCCAATACACAGGATGAAGCTCAGCATCAGGAACGCGAGTGTGCCCGTCGCCCGGATCATCGCCTGGATCGGCGTATAGCTGTGACCCGCCGGTTGCGTAGCGTAGGTGAGCCCGACAAAGGCAATGAGATACAGGGCGATGCCGCCAATCATCCATGTATCGAACCGCTTCTTGAAGGCGTTCCACTGCACCATCTTGTAATCGTGCGACATCAGCTGGCCTCCACGGTCACGGCAACGGGGATGGCCTCATTTCCCGGGTTCTCCGGAATATCGGCGAGGGCCAGATACAGGATCCACAGGATGATCGGGCCGATCATCGTCCAAATGGCGAAATGAGCTCGTCTGTGCGCGCGTTTCATGACACCGGTGGCTCCTTCTGCGTGAACAGCTTGGTCAGCATCAGCGGCCACAGCCCGGCAATGCCTGGCAACACGAGTAATCTGACCCGAATGGGCATGCCCTTGCCTTTCGCAGCCGGATCAATCCGGCCAGCGCCGCCAAACATGTAGACCAGCCCGACCAGCAGCCCGATCAGGGCATAAAGGCCAAGTATGGTGACCAGCATTTCTGCTGTGGATTCACTCATCGTCCCACTCCCGCATAGGCGACCCCAGACAGATCCGACATGTCACGGCTGAACGTGGTCAGATCGTCAATATTGAACTCGGTCAGCTTACTATGTCCACACGCGCGCGCCATAACTTTCATGAGATCGGTGGAGGCCTCGAAGAAATTTTTCAGACGCTGCGCCGATTTCTCGATCACCAGACGCGAGACCAGATGCGGCTTCTGCGTCGCGATCCCGACCGGGCAATTATTGGTGTGACAGGCGCGCATGGCGATACAGCCAATCGCCTGCATGGCGGCATTCGAGACCGCAATCGCATCCGCGCCGAGCGCCATGGCTTTGACGAAATCAGCCGGTTTGCGCAGGCCGCCCGTAATCACCAGCGAGACATCGCCGCGCCCGCTTTCGTCCAGGAACTTACGCGCTCGGGCGAGGGCCGGAATGGTCGGAACAGAGATATTGTCGCGGAAGATGATCGGCGCTGCGCCGGTGCCGCCGCCGCGACCATCGAGGATGATATAATCGACGCCGACTTCCAGCGCGGCTTCGATATCTTTCTCGATATGCTGGGCGGAGAGCTTGTAGCCGATCGGGATGCCGCCGGTGCGATCGCGCACTTCATCGGCAAAGTCCTTGACCTGGGCGCAATCGGTCCAGTCCGGGAAGCGCGGCGGGGAGATCGCCGCGACGCCTTCTTCGAGGCCGCGAACCAGAGCGATCTTGCCTTTGACCTTATTGCCGGGCAGGTGGCCGCCTGTGCCGGTCTTGGCGCCCTGGCCGCCCTTGAAATGGAAGGCCTGGACCTTGTCGAGCTTGTCCCAGGAAAAGCCGAACCGGCCCGATGCCAGTTCATAGAAATAGCGCGAGCAGGCTTCCTGTTCTTCCGGCAGCATGCCGCCTTCGCCGGAACAGATGCCGGTGCCCGCCAGATCTGCGCCGCGCGCCAGGGCGACCTTGGCGGGCTCGGACAGCGCGCCAAAGCTCATATCAGAGACAAAGAGCGGAATATCGAGATGCAGCGGCTTCTGCGCGTTCGGGCCGATCACGACCTTGGTATCGACCGGCTCATCATCGAGCAGTGGGAACTTCTGCAATTGCGCCGTGAGGATCTGGATATCATCCCATTGCGGCAGCTGATCGCGCGGCACGCCCATGGAGTCGGTTATGCCATGATGACCGACCTTGCTGAGGCCGTCGCGGGCATATTGCTGGATCAGCGCATTGGTCGGTTCCGGGTGCGGCGCGTGGCTGGGATCCTGATACAGACCGAGATAGTCGTCGCGCTGATAAGGCTGCGGATTGGCATGGCCCCAGGCCTTGATCTCATCCTCATCGACCAGGACATCGCCATTCTCGATCCAGGCCTGGAACTTTGGCAGGGCTTCAGAGTTCTCATATTCGGAGACGCCGCTATCGAGCCGGTAATCCCAATTGTGGACGCCGCAGATCAGATTGTCATTCGCATCGACATGCCCGTCCGACATCAGCGCGCCGCGATGCAGGCAACGGCCATAGAAAACCGAGACGGTCTCATCAAAGCGGACAACGACCAGATCGACCTCGCCGACAATCGCATATTCCGGTTGGCGGTCAGCGAGATTGTCCCATTTGGCGATTGCAACTTTGTTCATTCGAGTGCTCCCCTCTCAAGCAATTGCTTCGCCTCTATCGAGCGAACAAATGACTGACCAATCACAAGAGCCCAAAAAAACGTGAAGGACTTTTGATATGCCATAGCTTACTGTTTTCGATAGGCCAGCGGAAAGCAAGCGAGGGGAGACAATTAATGTCTGAAAACAAAACAACTTTGATCTGGCATAAGGTCGCCGAAACCGATGAAGTGGCCGACGGGCGCGTGAAATCCGCGACCGCTGGCACCCAATCCGTCGCGCTGGTCCACTTTCAGGGCCAGTATGCGGCCATGGACAATAAGTGCCCGCACCAGGGCGGTCCGCTCGGCGAGGGCTCAATTGAAGACGGCATAGACGGCAAATGCTGGCTGCGCTGCCCGTGGCATGGCTGGGACTTTGATCCGCTGACCGGCAAACCTCCAGGCGGTCATGAAGATACCGGCCAGGACATGTTCGATGTCGATATTCGCGACGATGGCATCTATGTCGGCGTGCCCGCGCTGCCCCCGCGCGAGCGCACGATTGCCGATGTCATGGCCGAGACGATGACCAATTGGGGCGTGACCAGCGTGTTCGGCATGGTTGGCCACTCCAATCTCGGCCTCGCTGATGCGCTGCGCGTGCAGGAAGCCGAGGGCAAGCTCAATTATTACGGTATCCGCCATGAAGGGGCAGCGGCCTTTGCGTGTTCCGGCTATGGCAAGCTGACCGGCCACCCGGCGGCGGCTTTGACCATTGCAGGCCCGGGCGCGACCAATCTCCTGACCGGGCTCTGGGATGCCAAGGTCGATGGCGCGCCGGCGCTGGCGCTGACCGGACAGGTTCAGGATCAGGTGGTCGGCGTGCATGCCTTCCAGGATATTGATCTCGAAGCGGCGTTCGAGGCGGTGGCGGAATTCTCTGAGACCGTGCACCTGACCTCTGATCATTCGCTGCTGATGACGCAGGCGATCAAGACCGCCATTCTCCAGCGCGGTGTCGGGCATCTGGTCTTCCCGGACAATGTGCAGCCCAAGCCTGCAGCAAAAGACGCGAAAGCCTATGGCCCCGCCGGACGTATGGCCGACATGGCCGTCGCGCCGCCGCCGTCCGCTGTGACACAGGCGGTCGATCTGCTCAAAGGGGCCAAGCGGCCGATGATCATTGTCGGCTATGGCGCGCTGACGGGGATGGTCGAGGTCACAGCGCTGGCGGAACAGCTTGGCGCGCCGATTGCGACCACGTTCAAGGCCAAGGGCCAGATCGGCGATGACCACCCGCTCGCGGCGGGCGTGATGGGCCGCTCGGGCACCCCGATTGCCAGCTGGTTCATGAATGAAGCCGATCTGCTGCTGGTCTTCGGATCGAGCTTTTCGGACCATACCGGCATTTATGAAGGCGCGCCGACCATTCAGGTCGATACTGATCCGATGCGGCTGGCCAAGCGCCACCCGGTGACCGTGCCTGTCATGGGCGATGTCGGTGTGACGGCGGATTTGTTCAGCGCGGCGTTGAAAGACAGTGGCAGCGCGGCTCAGGATCTCCGCGGCGAGGTCGCTGAGCGCTGGAACCTCTGGCGCGCCGAGAAAGACCGCCGCGTCGGCGAAGATCGCGGCAAGGGCGTCTCTGCCGCGGCGCTGTTCGAAGCGCTGACCCGCGCCACACCCGCCGATGCCATCCTGCCCGTCGATGTCGGCAACAATACCTATTCCTTCGGGCGTTATTTCGAGCCGACCGGGCAGCAGCGCGTCTTGATGTCGGGCTATCTCGGTTCCATCGGCTTTTCCTTCCCGGCGGCCATGGGCGCCTGGGCCGCGACGCAGGAAGAGGGGGCTTATAAAGGCCGCAAGGTCATCTCCGTCTCCGGCGATGGCGGCTTCGGCCAATACGCGATGGAGTTCACCACAGCGGTCAAATACGGGATGAACATCACCCATGTCCTGATGAACAATTCCGAGCTGGGCAAGATCTCGAAAGAGCAGAAAGCGGCCGAGTTCGAAGTCTGGCAGACCAGCCTGGTCAATCCGAGCTTTGCCGGATTTGCCCGCTCCTGCGGCGGCATGGGCGAACTGGTCAAGACCCGCGAAGAGCTCGACGCGGCTCTCGCCAAAGCCATCGCGCATGATGGCCCGTCTCTGGTCGAGGTCATCACCGATGCGGAGCTCTTGTGATGAGCGGCTCGGAGACAGAGCAGGGCGGCCACATCATGGAGGGCATGACCGGCGGTACCTCGCTGGAGCATTTGCCCTTCGGCCTGGATGAACCCGTCGCGCATGCCCTGGAAGGGCTCGCCATCTGCATCGATCTGATTGGTGTGGCGCTGATCCTGTTTGGCTTTTTCATTGCGCTGTTTCGCCTGCTCGCAGGCCTGCGCCATGGCATCGGGCTGACGCGCAACCTGTCCAATCTCAGCGCCGCGCGGACGATACTCGGGACCTATATCCTGACCGGCCTGGAGTTCATGATTGCCTCGGACATCATCCACACGGTGATCACGCGCGAGCTGACCGATCTGATTTTTGTCGGCCTGCTGGTGCTGATCCGCACGGCGATTTCCTTCTTCCTCGGCCGTGAGATCCACGAGATTGAAGAGAGCCACGCGAGCAAGGCCTGAGCCTGGCTTCTGACGTCCGCAAAAGATTTTCCTTCACAAGGCCCTGCCTCCGGCTTTAGAGGTAGCGTAGAGTGAAAGGATATATCATTTGGCGGATGACATTAAACGCACGACGCTGCTGGTTCGCGATGGCGACCGTGCGGCGGATTGGTATGAGCAGGTTTTCGGCATGACCCGGTGGATGGACACGCCGTTCACGCTGTCCGGTGAACAGCTCGCGGCCGGCAAGAAGGGCGACCAGACTCGGCTCATCATTCTGAAAGCCAATCACGACCTGATCGGCATGATCGGCCTGCTGGAATGGCTGGATCCTAAAATGGATGCGCCGGAGGAGCTGCCGACCGAAATCAAGTTTGGCGCTCCGGTCTTTGTGGTTGCGTCGCAGGATGGACGCGGCGCCCTCGAGCGCGCTCGCGCCCTTGGCAGCCGTATCCACTCTGAGCCGCGCGAATGGTCGGTCACAGGCGCCGACGGCAAGGTCAAGGACATGATTGGCTGTTCGTTCTGGGATCTCGATGGCTATTTCTTCGAGGTCAATCAGGTCGTGAAAGTCCACGACTGACGCGCTATGGCCGGATTTGCGCAAGTCTCTCACGGGTTTGAACTTGATGAGTCGCTGATCCAGAGCTGGCGCGTCGCGCGTCGTCCGGACGGCAATGTGCGCACCGACGATTTCGAGCTGACGCATGACCCCATCCCAGACCTGAAGGACGGCGAGGTCCTGCTCAAGACCCTGTATCTCAGCCTCGCTCCGGTCATGCGTGGGTATATGAGCGGGCAGTCTTTCGCAGGTGAAGCCCCTCTGGCGATTGGCGACGTGATCCATGGTCGCGGCGTGGCGCAGATCGCAAAGTCACGGCACCCCGACTGGAAAGAGGGACAAGTCGTCCAGGGCCAGCTGGGCTGGCGGACTTACAAGGTCTCGAAGATGACGCCAGCGGAGAAGTTTCGTCTGATGCCGCCCAACGGATTGCCCAGTTCGCTCGGGCTTGGCGCGCTTGGCATGACAGGCCTGTCCGCCTGGGCGGGCTTCTATACGGTCGGTCAGCCGAAACCTGGCGATACAGTTCTGGTGTCAGGCGCTGTCGGTGGGGTCGGGTCTCTGGTCATCCAAATGGCTTCGAATGTGAGCGGATGCCGAACCGTGGGCTTGGCCGGAGGCGCGGAGAAATGCGCGCTGGCGGCAGAGCTCGGATGCGATGCGGTGGTGGACTACAAGGCCGGGCGGGTGCCGACCGATCTCGCGGCGGCTTTGCCGGACGGGCTGGATCTCTATTTCGACAATGTCGGTGGCCCAACGCTCGATGCGGCACTGGACCATTTGCGCCTGAATGCCCGGATCGTGCTGTGTGGCTCGATCAGTGAGTATACGCTGGAGACGCCGTATCGGTTGCCGAACTATACAAGATTGCGGCGCAGCGATGCCCAGATGCGGGGCTTTTTCGTCTACAATCATCTCAGCGATTGGGGCCGCGCCATGGCGGAAATGGCCGACTGGATCCGCGCCGGGCAGCTCACCCCGGTCGAGCAAATCACGGATGGATTCGAGCACATGCCGGCGGCGCTGGCCGGTCTCTATTCCGGCGCCAATACCGGCAAGCAGCTGTGCCGGGTCCGCGGCGAACCGGATGTCTGGATATGAGGAAGAAACGCGATGACTGACAAACCCTTTGTGCGATTCCAGCGAGGCAATTTTGTCGTCGCTGACCTGGAGCGGGCACTGACTTTCTATCGCGATGTGCTCGGCTTTGAGGTGGCCTATCAGCATGGCCACAATCCGGAAAGCTATTCGATCCCGGTCTTCAATATCCCGGACGGGGCGGAACTCGGCTTCTGTACGCTGTCGACCCGCGATCAAGTGCGCGTCATGGCGTTGACCGAGATCAAGGGGATCGACTTGCCCCCCGTTCCGCCGCCACGCCGCAGCGCCATCGTGCTCGATATGGCGGACCCGGACACTGTCATGGACGGCGCCCGAAAGCTGGGGCTGACCGTGTATCCCGAAGAGCGGCTGGAAACCAACGATGGCCGTATCGGGCGCGAGATCGGGATCGTCGATTTCGATGACAATCTGATCGTCATCTACACCATTCTGGAGGGCACATCGTGAGTGAACCTGCGCGCGAATCTGGAAAACCTTATCCTCCGGCGAGCAAAGGCTGGATCCTCGTCATTGCGCTGACGGTGGCTTATGTTTTCAGCTATGCGGACCGCAAGATCATTGAGCTGCTGATCGAGCCGATCAAGGCCGACCTGAACCTCTCCGATGAACAGATTGGCTGGATCCTCGGCCCGGCTTTCTCGATCGTCTATGCGACCTCTGGCCTGTTCATTGGCTGGCTCGTGGATCGCGTCCGGCGGACCTGGCTGGTCGGGATCGGGATCGCCTTCTGGTCGGTCGCGACGGCCCTGTCGGGCGTCGCCCAGAATTTCTGGCAGATGTTCATGGCGCGTCTCAGCGTCGGCGCCGGAGAAGCGACGCTCAGCCCGGCCGCCTTCTCGATGATAGGCGACAGCTTTCCGCCCGAAGAGCGCGGCAAACCCATTGCCTTCTACACCATGGCGCTGACCATAGGGGCGGCCGCGGCGAGCTTCCTGGGCGGCGGTATCCTGATCTGGGCCAAGAGCACACAGGCGATCGATATCCCGATCCTCGGCACACTCGCCCCGTGGCAGACGGCCTTCTTCATGATCGGCATTCCGGGCCTCCTGGTCGCGGCCTGGTTCTTTTTCCTCGGCGAACCGGAACGGCGTCTGACGGTGATCGAAGATGACAGCCTCAAAGGCAATGATATGAGCGACGCGCTCGGCTATGTGGCGCGCCATTGGGGGACCTATCTCGGCTATGTGTCGCTGATCTGCGTGATGACGATCATCGCTTATAGCCAGGGCTATCTCGCTTCGACCTTCAAGCGGGTCTGGGGCTGGGAGACGGAGTATTATGCCTTCGTCAACGCGACCGCCATCCTGGCCATCGGACCGGCAAATATTCTGCTCTGGGGCGTCCTATCAGATCGCTGGACGCAGGCAGGGATGCGCGATGCACCATTGCGCATACTGATTGCCGGATTCCTGATCATGGTTCCCACCGGTGCTATTGCGATGCTGATGCCGACCGGGTGGACGGCCTATGCGGTGCTCTGCATCAACACGATCGGGATCGGCATGGTCTCCTGCATCGGCGTGACCGGCCTGCTGCTGATCACACCGGCACAGATCCGCGGACAGGTCGTGGCGCTCTACTATATGGCCATCTCCATGGCCGGGCTGTGGCTGGGACCGCCGACCGTCGGGATTCTGTCCTCGCGCGTGTTTGGCGAGGACAATCTCAATCTCGCTGTCGGGGCGGTGCCGCTAATGTATGGCCTGATCCCGTTCCTGCTTCTGCCGATCATTCGGCGGCTCTATATCGCGCAGATGAACCGGCTCGATGCCTCTCAATCCTCAGAGTCGAGCGCGGCATGAGCATTCGAAAAGGGTATAGCGACGGGCCGGAAGGCCAGATCCACTGGCGCATGACGGGTGAGGGTGCGCCGGATCTCTATTGTTTCTCGCCAGCGCCGTTCAGTGGCATCGCCTATTCGGCGATCCTGCCCTTGCTGGCCCGGGGTCGACGCGTGATCGCACCGGATTATCCGGGCCAGGGGGGATCGGATGGCGACACTCCCACACCGTCGATCGAGGATTATGCGCGAAGCATGTGCGCGTTGATCGGAGCCCTCTCAGGCGAGTCCCCGGTCCAGTTGACCGGTTTTCACTCCGGCTGTCTCGTCGCGGTCGAAGTGGCCTTGCGTCTCGCAGATCAGGTCTCGCACATCGCGCTCGTGGACGTCCCGGCGTTCGACCCGGAAACGCGGGCGAAGTACCTGCCTATGACCGGCGCGCCATATGAGCCGACGCTGGACCTGACCAGCCAGGAAAAAGCCTGGGAACGCGCCGTCACGTCTCGGGTGGAGACTCAACCTCTGGAGCGCAGTCTTGAAATGTTCGCGGACCAGGTCGCCAACGGCCCGCGCCAAAACGCGACGTTTCACGCGGCCTTTACCTGCGACGTTGAGCGCCAGTTCGACCGTCTGGAGCGCTCGGCTACGATCATCGCCACACAATCCGGCTTGCTCGAACCGTCACGTCGGGCCGCCAGTTTGATCTCCGGTGCGCAATTGGTTGAGCGGCTGGATATCCAGGGCTCCGTGCTCGATCAGAATGCCGCGAAGACGGCGGACGCCATTCTGGGCGCGTTGAGCGGGTAAGGGGTCGCGCTCAGGATGCCACAAACGCGCTGAAGAAACGCAGTGCCGACCGGCTCGGCATGAAGAAATAGCCGCCGCCTTTCACCGTCACGAAGGATTGCAGGCCTTTGACCTGAATGGGCCCTGCTGCTGTTGGAATGGACAGCCTGTTCTCCGCCATCGGTGCCTGACCGGCGATCGAGTCATACTCGGCCTGCAGGCCATGGAAGCGCGGGCTGTTCAGCCAGGTTTGCTGGACGAACTCGAACTGGCGCTCAAGGTTCGCGTTCAGGCACATGAACAGGAGCCCGTCCTTGCCGTCCTTGTGATAGGCGCGTCCGCGGCGCAGCAGGCGGTGCCGGTTGGACAGTTCGATCTGCCGATCGGGGATTGCCGGATCCTGGCTGTCACGAGGATTGGCCCGCCGAATATGCGCGCCGAACGGACATTTCACGCCTTGAGGGTCCTCAGCGCCAAACTGGAACGTATTGTCGGCAACGCTGAGAGTCTCAGGCGGAGACGGGTTCTGCTTGTGTGGATAGCGCAAAATGGAAGAGCCATTCTTCCAGCGCCCCATCAGCTTCGCCGCGATCCAGTCCGCGTCAACATAATCCAGCCCGTACGCCTCGCGCACGTTCTTTGCCTGCGTGGTCAGATGGGTTGTAAATCCGGTCGTATCCTGTTCGAGCTGACGGATCACCAGGAAAGACCCGTTCTTGCCCAGATCGCGCGGCCCGGTGTGCGGATCGTTTCCGAAGGCCGGATAGTCGTCGAGCGCCTGATCGGGAAGCGAGGGCAATTGCGCCGCGCCGGGCGCCAGGCCGTTCACCATTGGGGAGGTCGGGAAATATTCCGTATTGTCCCGGTATCCCAGGACGAATTCGCCGGGATCCACGACATGTATCTGATTGTGCGGGGCGAGGCTGCCCGCACTGCCGCGAATGACCGGCTGCGAGACGCCGTCGACAAAGCCGAAGGGTTCGCGCATCGGCTTCTCGGTGATCGTCTTCGTCCGGATTTGCGGACCGACGGTGAAGCCAGCCGCCTTCAGGAGGGCAACCTCGCGCGCGACCAGGGTCTCGAGCTCTGTCTCTGTTTCGGCATAGACCATAAGAACCGCATCTGGCTCCGCATCGCCGCCCCAATGCCAGTCGGCGTGGTTATCGTCGCCAAGGATCTGTTGCCGCCCTGGACTGGTCATTCCGCCCCGAAAGGCGGCGGGCAGGGAGGCAAACCCGTCGCTGCGCAGATCCTTGTGCACATGATGCACGTCCTGCAGGCGAAGCCGTCGCAGACCGCCCGGCGAGATCGCGACATTGATCGCCTGCGTCTCGTGCTTGTCGAGGCGTGTATCAAACGTGGCGCGTGCATGTTTCGGCTGAGTTGAAAGACCCGAAAGGTCCGCCAACCAGGTGGACAGAGCGGCGTCTCCTGCCTCGCCAGCCTCGGGAAAGCTAAGCGTGACCATCTCGGCGGCCTTGAGATTGCCCATGCCGCGCAGGATCAGGCTCTGGATCTCGCGCGTCTCGAGCGTGTTTTCATCACGTGGACGCGTCGTCATCAGCTCGATCAGGGCGCGATACTCGCTATCGCTCCTGGCTTTCGCGAGGCCGTCGCAGATCATCGCATTGCGCCGGATATCCCGGGTCGACAGGTCCTTGAAGCGGGCGAACCAGAAGCGGGAGACCTGCTGATGGTGCCGGATCCAGCGTTTGAACCGCGTCGCATCCTTGGCACCCTTGAACAGGAGGTTCTCGGTCTCCGGGAATCCTTTGCCATTGCTCCAGACCCCGGTCTGGCCCCAGCGCGCCTTGGTAACGAAATCCTCGAAATAGGATTCCCCGCTGCCATCATAATTCGAGTAGAAGACCATTGTGTGGGACTTGGGCAGCAGGAACCAGCGGGCAAAGTGGATGGTGCCGAGATCCAGGACGAAGCCGAATCGGAAGCGATAAAGCACCAGCGTCTTGATGAAATAGAAGCCGATAAACATGGTCACACGCCGCAACCATTTGGGATTGTCTTTCAGGGGCGTGACGAAAATGATATGGTTCTGCGCGTGATCGGACTGGTTCTCCCGCTGCATGATCGCGTCAAATTTCTCCAGATCGAGATCGGTGTCTTCCGGCGGCATGCCCGCTTCGCTGGCTTTCAGAAGCTGCAGGAACAGCCAGCCGAAGCCGAGCACCGTGACCAGCCACAGGATCACGCCGAAGACCGCTGAGAGCGCCAGCTTCCAGGCCAGCGCGCCGAGTGCGTAAAGCCGTGCGAGATAATCCGGGCGGGCCACATGGTCGAGCGCGCCTGGTGCCCAAATTCCGATGGGGGTCAAAACAAGATAGGCCAGTGTTGTGGCGATCGACCAACCGAGAAGCGACGTCTTGGACCCGCGCCCAAAAAAAAGCTGTCGCAAGCCGTGAAAGCCATAGAACACGCCAAAGGCCAGCACGATATGAACCACATTCACGGCCATGTTTCCAAGGCCTGCCCAGGTGACGTCTCGAGGCAGACCACCGTAGAGAAAGACCAGATAGGCGAGCCAGAACAGGCCCATGCCGCCGAGCAACGCGACCTGGAGGCCGCGATCCTTCATGTACAGGCTGAGGGTTTCACCAAGCGGCAAGGTCGGGCGCCGCGACACGGCGGGAGATTTCTGCAGCGGCTGGATCAGCTTCGCCGCGTGATCACCATGGCTAAGCTGACGGCGAATGAACTCGACCGCCTCACGCGCTGAGGGATCATTGCCGCCGCGCCTCTGCAAGAGCGTGTCGAGGTGGTTGCGAGCGGCCCCGGCAAGCGCTTGCTCCTGTTCAATCTGGGGAACGGACTGCTCTAGCAAGCCATTGAAGTTCAGGCCCATCGTCTTGTGCTTCGGATCCGGCCAGGGCGTGATTTTCAGTTGATAATTATGCGCCTTCAGCCCGGCCTTCACCTTGTCGGGCGTCGCTGTGACAAGGCCGAGTGCGGTGCTCATGATTTGCTGAAACGGGTCCACGTCCCACAACCCGTCCACGAAGGCGGAAATGGCCGTGTCCGCCTCTCCATCTGCGTTCAGTTCAATGAGCAGGTTTGCGGGAATATTGCGCGCGTCGTCGGCGATCGCGGTCATGTGGGTGAAGTGAAGGTGCGGCTGCGCCATCAGGCGCGCTCTGGCAGCGTCCGAGGCCGGATTTTCCAGTTCGTCGAGCCAACGATTGATCCGCGCCGCATCGTCCGGCCGTTCCAGCGGCAGGCAGATCGTCAGCATGGCGTGTTGGCGATGCCCGGTCTCTGGCGTGAACACCATCTGCATATGCACAGGGAACGGCCCGGTCCGCTCCATCTTGCCGGCTTTGCCAGGCGCCGGTTTCAGGTCCTCGCACCGAAGCAGGTGTTTGAAGGATTGCGTGATCATGGCGCGGAAGATTTGCTCGCCAATGCAATAATGGAGAAAGCCCACGCCCCCGAAGGACAGATCATCCGTGCCGAGCTGCCGGGTTCCGTCAAAGCGCTTGATATCGCCGCCAAACTTGCGACCATCGAACATGGCCGAGAAAGAAGCCGCGAGAATGGTGGAGCCTGCCGGGATCTTGTCGACGCGCGTGTTGCCTGTGCCCGTCGGAGCGGTGTCTGCACCGGCGACCACATAACGCGGCAAGCCCGGCAGAATGGGGGGCTTGAAGCGCATCGCCTCAAGCAGGATCCCTTCGAGCGCTTTGTCATCGCCGCTTTCGGCGGCGACGCGCGCCTGTTTCATGGCATCCGGCCGGCTCAACAAGACCTCGAGAATGCCGCCGCCGCCGCCCGCGCCGGTTGGAACAAAGCCGACGGCGAGGCCCATGATCATGCCGCGAATATCTGCATCGCTCGGCCCGATCGACGGATCCGCGAGTTGCTGTGCGACGAGGCGTCCGATCACCGTGTCGGAGATCCAGTCGCAATAGGCCTGTCCGTGACGCACCGCAGCGTCGGCCGGGTTCTGAAGGCAGAACCGGGCTTGCGCGATGGCCTTGTCGGTGACCGGGTGAATGCGCTTTGCCCCGGCCATGGCGAGGTCTCGCACATGCGTCTCGCCCTTATAGTCGGCGAAGAGGAGCGCACTCAGCGACATCAGCCAACGTGCAAACGCATTGGGGTCTTCCGGCTCCAGGCCGTAATGATGACAGCAGGTCTCGACCGCAATTCGGTTGAGATAATCCTCGATGACATCGAACTCGCCTGCGGCGGTCGTGATAAGCTGATCCGCCGTCGCGGCCGCTTTCGGGATCACGAACTTGTCCAGATCTCCGGCTTGAAAGGCTGCCGGCTGACCGGCGACGCCGTGCATGACGCAGCGAAATTGTCGATCATAGTCCGGGCCACGGCGCATACCGAGCAGGAAACCCGCGCCGCCGGTCAGGGCGTCCATTTCCCGACCATAAGGCGCCTCGAAGCGAGCATCATTCTCGCGAATATATCTGACGTCATCATAGCGGGTGACGAAGTAGACGCCGTCAATCTTGAGGACGGGAAACCAGATCCTCAAAATGGCATAAAGCCATCTTTGCTGAATAAACTTGGCGAGTATCTTGCCGAACAAGGATTTGGGCTTCAGCACAGAAAAATCGAAGCCACTGTCATCGATCGCGCGCCTGTTCGCAGGCTTTCCAGCTTCGATACGCTCGAGCTCTTTTATTCGATCATAATACTTCGCGTCGGCCACACATCCCTCCTCCAGCCCAAGGGAAGACTAATCAAAGACGAACATGTCTTCCGTGACGTCCGTCACAGTCCGCAAGCCAAAACGAGGCTTACTGCCCCCGATCCGCGTCTTGCGCCTTCGCCAGGCTCTCGCGGAAAAAACGGTTCCAGCTCGCGTCCTGAAACGGCAGCCAGTCGATATAGGGTTTGTCAAAAAAGTCGGGCCGCCGGATGAGGAGGGCGTCCAGCGCCTGGCCTGCGCGTCGGTCCTGGCCGGACTGAACCAGCGCGGTGATTTCGGTCATGCGGGCATGCCAATAGGATTGGCGCAGGTCCAGTGACTGCCGCGCGAGTGAGATGGCGCGGTCATAATTCCCCGCCATGCAATGCGAGCAGGCGAGTTCGCCAAGGGTCACGAACAGATAATAGTCCAGCGAATTGAGGCGCAACGCAGCTTCCAGACTGGCGATGGCAAGATCCGGGTGTCCCATCAGCATGTGACAGCTGCCAATCTGTGAATGGGCATGCGCGTGGCTGGGATTGAGCACCAGGGATTCCTCAAAATGCCCGAGCGCGCGTTCCGGGGCGCCACGCAGGATTTCGGCGGCACCGATCAGAAAGTGCCCGCGGCTATCATGCGGATTGGACACCTGGGCCCGCTGGGCCAGCTCGTGAAAGACCTCGACATTTTGCTGCGGCTTGCGCTGGGTCCAGCAGTCGAGCCAGTGCCAGAAGCTGAGCTGGATGAGCGCCTCGGAATTCTCCGGATCCTGTTCGACGGCGGCCTCGAGCATCTCGCGGGCGAGTTCGGAGTCCTTGTGCGTCAGCTTGTTCAGGTGCCAGCGGCCCCGCCAGACCAGATCACTGATATTGGACCGACTGAGGCGACTGGCCCGCGCGCGAACGGTCTCGGCCTGCTCGAGTTGACCTTCCAGCGTGCCGACGACGACATTGCAGACATCCTCCAGCGCCGCGATCACTTCATCTGGTTCCAGGACATAGCTGTCGGACCACAGCATTTGCGAGGTGGATCCGTCCATCAGGCGCAGCGAAATGCGGAATTGCGCGCCGTGATCGGCAAATTCACCGGTCACAAAGTATCGCGCGCCAAGACGCGCGGCGGCGGCGTGATGCGGGACGTCAGCTTCGTCCAGCGAAAAACTCGAATTGCGATCAATCACCGGGAACTGGCGCATGTGTGAGAGTGCGATGATGAGGCTGTCGCTGAAGCCTTCAGCGATGTGATCATGCTCGAGGCTGTGAGAGGCATTGTTGAGCGGGAATATGGCGATCGCCGAGCGGCCTCCGAAGCCGGAGACCGGTTTCTCCACGTCAATATCAAACGACTCTCCGATGGGCACAGCGCCGTCCGCGCCAGGCACTTCCAGCTCGAACGCTTCAATCGGCCGGGGATAGTGTTTGAACCTCATCACGCCGATGCTTGTGGCCTTGGAGCGCTCTGTTTCGGGGACGGCCATATTCACGACATCTGAAATCAGGGTGCCGCCAGCGGGCGCCGATTCCTGAAGCCGGACAGCGATATTGACGACATCGCCATGCAGGTTGCCATTATCAACGATGGCCTCACCGAAATGGATCCCTGCGCGCAGCCAGATTTGCTTGTCAGTCGCAGCATCAGAATTGTGCTGGCGCAACTGGGCTTGAATATCGAGGCTGGACTGCAAGGCATCGGATTCGCCCGAGAATTCGACCAGGAACCCGTCGCCAGCCCTGGAAAACAGGCGTCCACGAAAGGATTCAGCGCTGTTGCGGACAATACTTTCGCAGAACCGGATGGCGTGAACCGTGGCATCGGGATCGCGCGCCATCATTCGGCTATAGCCGACCATATCGGTCGACAGCACCGCCACGGCGCGTCGTTCAAACACTTCAGTCACAATGACCAAGACCCTCTCTACGGCAACTGTTTTCGCAATCACAGTACCTAATGCCAAGTTTTATTGCGCTTTTTCTTGCCGTGTCACCCAGATACGCGTCATGCGAGTAAAGATTCTCAGGTTTGCTTGGGACGCAGGTAAAAATGCCGGATGAGGCGCCACAAACCGTAGAGCAGAAGCAAGACGACAAGTCCGGCGAGGAGGACGATCCAGCCATACTGTTTGCGAAGCTTGGCCAACGTATTGGCTTCGATTTGCTCAAATGAATCATAGCCGTCCGGCATTTCGAGGACCCCGACGCGGGTCGCGTAAGCCTGATAATCTGCCAGAAGTTCCGCTTTTTTGTCCGGCATGGCCTCGGACAGGTCGCGCGTTTCGCCCGGGTCACTGGCCATGTTGTATAGACGCCAGGTGGCATCGCCGGTCGGCGGCATGTGCCGGGTGATCTTGAAGTCGCCCTTATAGAGCGCTGAATTGCCGGACACTTCCATCCCGATCGCTTCATCCGGGCTGTAGACGTGGCTTTGCTCGCCGATCAACAGCGGCAGGAGGGAGCGTCCGGTCATGGCTTCGGCTTCGATCGCCGGATCGATCATGTCGAGCAGGGTCGGGGCGACGTCGCTGACCAGGGCCATGGCGTCGACCTGCTGGGCCTGGATGCCAGGCCCCGCCAGAATAAGCGGCGCGCGAATGCCGCCTTCGGCCATATAGAACTTGTAGAGCGCGCCGGGAGAGGCGGCGGCATTCGCCCATTCCGGACCGATAAAGCCCCAACTGCCTTGTTCGCCGACCCCTTCAAGATCGACATGGTAGCCGTTGAACCGCATCCACAAAGCCAGCCGCGAGTCATTGTCACCGCGATTGTGCTCGGGGCCATTGTCGGAAGTGATGACAAATATCGTGTTCTCATAGGTGCCGGTCTGCTTCAAATGCTCGACCAGACGACCAATGTGCAGGTCCATGGCCTCCATCATGCCGGCATTCACCTGCATGCGCGCGGCATAGACGGTCCGATCGGCGTCGCTCAGCTCGTCCCAGTCGCGGGATCCTTCCGGCATCGGCGCGAGCGGCGCCCCGTCCGGGATCAGGCCCAGAGCCATGGCTTTCTGGTGACGCGCATCGCGCAGGACGTGCCAGCCTTCATCATACACGCCGTCATAATTGGCGGTAAATTCAGGCGGGGCCTGGACCGGGATGTGGATGGCCTGAAAGCCAAGAAAGGCGAAGAAGGGCTGTTCTCTATCTGCGCCATCCAGATAGGAGATCATCTTGTCGACAATGAACTCAGATGAATAGAAATCGTCGGGAAGCGCGGCGGCTTTGCCATCCTCATACCACGGCGCGTCGTGATAATAGGGCATGTAGGACTTGTCTTCCCAATTGTCGGCACCCGAAGCGTCCAGGGCGAACGACCGGTCGAAGCCGTGCGCTGAGGGCAGGTCATTCTGGCCGCTGCCCATATGCCACTTGCCGGTCATGAAGGTCTGATACCCCTCAGGCTTGAGCCGCGCCGCCAGGGTCAGCACGCCAGGCTCCAGCGCCATGCTGTATCCGGGCTGGCCGACATGTTCAGGCGGGAGCACTTCCGGGATGGTGGCGATGCCGGTCAGATGGTTGTCCATACCGGTGAGCAGCATGGCCCGCGATGGTGAGCAGAGCGGCGAGGTTCGATATTGTGTGAACATCGCGCCGCGCCGCGCCAATTTGTCGATATTGGGCGTGCGGGCTTCGCCGCCATAAATGCCGAAATCCATCAGGGCGGCGTCATCAACCAGCATGACCACGACATTTGGCGGTGTCGCCTCCTGGGCGGCGCCCGTCGCGATGGCTCCGAAACCGAAAGTGGAGAGCAGGGCGGTGGCAATCAATCGATTCAGCATCCAATCCTCGTATGAATCGGCAAGCTGAATGTCAATTGTGACGTGGGGGAGTTTGAGACACTGGGATAAAAAGAGGCCGGAGCAAGGGGCTGCTCCGGCCGTTCGAGTTTACCAAGAGACGGTTTTGCTTATTCAGCCGGCACCATCTGAGGCCGTTTCCTTGCCGCCCGGCGCGCGGCCTTGATCGCCTGGGCGCGGGCTTCCTGCTCGTCGAGGCGCTGCAGATAGTTCGGGTGTTCCGTCCCCATCCAGCGATCCCACCAGGTGAAATAGAAGCCGAAATTCCCGGTGCCGCGCTCATGATGCATGTCATGATGGGTAACCGTGGTCAGCCAGCCGAGAACCGGCATCCGGGCCCAGCTGCGCGGGAAGACTTCATAACCCGAATGCGCCAGGGCGTTTTTGAAGATCATGATCGACAGAACGATATAGAGCGCCAGATTGTGCGTCGGGATCAGCATCAGCGCGAGCGGCACATACATGTACTCGATCACGGCTTCTGCGGCGGCAAAATTATAGGCTGTGAACGGCGTCGGATTGTGTGAGCGATGGTGCTGCATATGCGTCCGCTTGTAGAGCCGGGCCGTATGCATGGCGCGGTGCGTCCAGTAGAAGTAAGCATCATGCAGGACGATCAGAAGCGGGATCGAGACCCAGAACCAGAGCATGCCATATTCGGCAAAATCACCATATTTCTGGAA
The DNA here is from genome assembly GCF_001854405.1 of Hyphomonas sp. Mor2. Classification (GTDB taxonomy): domain Bacteria; phylum Pseudomonadota; class Alphaproteobacteria; order Caulobacterales; family Hyphomonadaceae; genus Henriciella. The sequence goes on along the minus strand of NZ_CP017718.1, from coordinate 1,521,645 downwards.
CAGGCCAATATCGGCCGCTTCGAAGATGAAAATGTCCATCGCGACGAACACACAGACCGTCTTGAAAGAGTGTCTCAGCTCCATCTGGATCTGCTTGGCGCGCGGTGTGGGTTTGCGGATCTTTCGGGTCTCGATGAAGCGGTGCAGCACCACCCAGAGCACGAAGAACGTGACCAGCGTGCCCATCGCATAGCGCGTGGCTTCGAACTGAATGCCGCCGAACACACGGGGTCCCAGATAGTCTGTGAAGAAAGGGATGATTTCCATAATGATCGTCCTCGTTTGTCGATGAGGACAGGACATCACAGACGCTGCAAAATCGCTCCGCATCCGCGAAAATGGCGGCACAATTTCAAAATTGAGGACATTTTTCTAAGATTGCGCAGCCTTGCTGAGCGCGTCCGACCGGAACTGGCTGGGCGTCGTCCCTTCTTCGGTCTTGAAGGCCCGATTGAACGTCGCGAGTGAGGCATAGCCGGCATCCATCGCGATGGTCAGGATCGGTGTGCGCGCCTGTTCCGGGTCGGCAAGCGCGGCTTTGGCTTCGGCCAGGCGATACTGGTTCAGGAAGGCCGCGAAATTGCGATAGCCGAGGCCTTTATTGATCAAGGCGCGCAGCTGGTGCTCCGGCACGTTCAGTTTCCCCGCAAGGTCGCCAATCCCGAGCCCATGTTCGCGATACAGATTGTCGTCTTCCATGCTCGCCACCAGACGCGCATGCGTGGCCTGGTCCCTCGGATCAACCTTGGCCTGGGCGACGGGGTGCGGCGCGGTCCGTTCGAACAGCAAGGTCTCCGGCAATAGCTTCAGGAACCACAGTGCCCCGATCAGGATCATCGGGAAGGCGACAATGGTTCTCGCGGTTGTGAACCAATCGGGATCATCATTGTCGAAGGTCAAACCATAGTGAAGCGCTTCGCCGGCCATGATGATGAAGGCCGTGGTGCCGAGGCCGAGAATGAACCAGAGCCGCGTCCGGCGCCGGGCTTCGATCAGGTCGTCCTTGCGACCGCTCCACGCCGTCCAGAACAGGTGCGCGAGGACAGAAAACCCAAGGATCCGGTTCGCAGCGATCGACGCATAGGTCAGTGGTTGAATGCCGAGATAAATCGAGGACTGGATGCACAGGACAAATACGGAGGTCGCGGCCAGGGCGGCCCAGTGAAGGCGTCGCATCTTGAAATCGTCCTGAAACAGGGACAGGGCGAACAGCCAGAGCAGGATAATGTTGGGAATGTGCAGAATCCAGGCGATGGCGTAGACGGCGAAAGGCGCATCGTACCAGGACGGCATGGTGCTGATCAGCATTCCCGCCAAGCCTATGCACATCGTGCCGGCCAATCGTCCCTGGAGCAGGTGGCGCGCATCCCGAAGCGCGATCACTGACACAAAGAGCAGGATCGTCACACCAGAAAACCGAAACGCGGCGTCGAGGAATAGCATCGCCCCCAGTCCTGCCTGCATTCGCCCGTTCGTCAAGCACCGCACTTGCCTCTAGCCAAGCGAGACAGTTCTGCATAACAGGATGAAAAGTTTCAAACTGAACAAAAAGATACGCCGATGCGCCTCTCCCGATACTTTATTCCCGTCTCGAAAGACGTTCCTGCGGACGCGACAATTGCCAGCCACAAACTGATGCTGCGCACCGGCATGGTTCGCCAGAATGGCGCGGGCATCTATTCCTGGTTGCCGCTCGGCTTTCGCGTGCTGAAAAAGATCGAACAGATCGTCCGCGAGGAAATGGACCGCGCGGGCGCCATTGAAATGTTGATGCCGACCCTGCAACAGGCCGATCTGTGGCGCGAATCCGGGCGCTATGATGATTATGGTGAGGAGATGCTCCGCATCACTGACCGGCATGAGCGCGATATGCTCTATGGGCCCACGAATGAAGAGATGATCACGGACATCTTCCGCTCCTTCGTGAAGAGTTACAAACAGCTGCCGATCAATCTCTACCATCAGCAATGGAAGTTCCGGGACGAGATCCGCCCCCGCTTCGGGATCATGCGCGGGCGCGAGTTCCTGATGAAGGACGCGTACAGCTTTGACCTGTCCGAAGAAGCGGCGCGGGTGTCGTATCAGAAAATGTTCGCGGCCTATCTCAACACGTTTGACCGGATGGGCATTACCGCAATCCCGATGCAGGCCGACCCTGGCCCGATTGGCGGCGATCTCAGCCATGAATTCCTGATCCTGGCCGATAGCGGTGAGAGCGAGGTCTATTGCGACAAGGCCGTACTCGATGTGCCAGCGCCGGGCGAGGCGTTCGACTTTGAGGATCTCAGCGCTCTCGAAGCGGAGATGACCAAGCGCACGCAATATTATGCGGCAACCGAAGAGAAGCATGATGAAGCGGCCTTCAACGCCATTCCTGCCGACCGCCAGGTCAAGGCACGCGGCATCGAAGTCGGCCACATCTTCTATTTCGGCACTAAATATTCCGATCCGATGAAAGCCGAAGTGCAGACCCGGGATGGTGACCTGGTGACCATTCATGGGGGCTCTTATGGCGTCGGTGTGTCGCGCTGCGTCGGCGCGATCATTGAAGCCAGCCATGACGAGAATGGCATTATCTGGCCCGATGAAGTCGCACCGTTCGGGGCGGGCATTATCTCCATGAAGCCGGATGCGGACGACGTGGCCGCCGTGGCGGATGAGGCTTATGAGAAGCTTGCGGCGGCGGGCAAAGACCCGCTCTATGACGAGACCGCTGATCGCGCCGGACCAAAATTTGCCCGCATGGAGCTGATCGGATTGCCCTGGCAGCTGACGGTTGGCCCGCGTGGGGTGAAGTCAGGGACGGTCGAGCTGAAGCGCCGCGCGACGGGCGAGAAAGAGGATCTGTCGCTGGAATCAGCGATCAATAAGGTGATGGGGGCGTGATCTCTCAAGGGACTTCGAATCTGGGTATCCGGCGACCCCTGCGCAGGCAGGGGTCCAGGGACCTGAGTTCACTTCCAAGTCAAGACGACGCTACCGTCCCTGGATACCTGCCTTCGCAGGTATTTCCGGATAAAAGTCTGAGTGCCCTCACCTTCACCCACCACCAGCTCCCAACACGTTTTGTCCATATTTCCCGAATAGGCGTCTTCTCATGAGCAGAGCCACGCCTTTCGGACAAGTCGAGCGCACGCTGGCCTGGCGGTATCTACGGGCGACCCGCGCGAATGGCGGCGTGTCCGTCGTCTCGATCGTCTCCTTTATCGGCATTCTCCTCGCCGTGATGGCGCTGATTGTGATCATGTCGGTGATGAGCGGCTTTCGGGCGACTCTGCTGGACGCCATGCTCGGCGGGCAGGGGCATGTCTTCGTCTTCACCCAGGATGAGCCCGCGACCAGCGTCGATGATCTGGCGCTCCGGATCGAGGCCTTGCCGGAAGTCGACCGGGCTATGCCGATTATCGAGCAACAGGTGCTCGCCACCACCGACCGCCGACAAAGCGGCGCCATTGTGCGCGGTGTGCGGGTGGAGGACCTCGACAATCTGCCCTTCCTTGAAGGCGGCGCAGACGCGGCACGGGCCTTCGGGTTCGGAGCTGGAAACAATGGCGGCGACGTGATCATGGTCGGCCGCTTTCTCGGCGCCGATCTCGGGCTGTATCCGGGCGACAAGGTCACGCTGATCACACCGGACGGCATCAAGGGCCCGTTCGGCGTCACGCCGCGGCGCAAGACCTATACGGTCGGAGGGTTCTTCCAGACGGGCAGCGTTGAGCTCGATCAGCTTTATATCCTGATGCCGATTGATCAGGCCCAGCTCTTCTTCGGGCGCAATGATGTCTATGACAAGATCGACCTGCGATTGCCCGATCCGATGGTGACAGAACGGGCTGAACTCGCGGTCCAGGCCGCCCTTCAATATCAATTCCCGACTCAAAGCTGGAAGGTCCAGCGCGAAGCCTATTTCAGCGCGCTGAACACCGAACGCTCGATGATGATGATCATTATGCTGATCCTGATCATGATCACCTCGCTCAACATCATTACCGGCGTGGTGATGCTGGTGAAAAACAAGACCAGCGACATTGCCATTCTGCGCACCGTCGGGACCTCGCGCGGCTCGGTCATGCGGGTCTTCCTGATGATCGGGGCCTTGCTCGGCCTGACGGGCGCACTAATCGGGGCCGTGCTTGGCGTCATCCTGGTGATGAACATCAATGTCGTGATTGATGGGATTGGCGTGATTATCGGGCGCGACCTGTTCCCGCCGACGGTCTATGGGCTGGACGGACTGCCCGCGGTTCTGAACTGGGTAGAGGTGACCCTCGTCACCCTCTGGGCGATGGGCATGTCGATGCTGGTGACGATCTGGCCAGCCTGGGCGGCCGCGCGCCTCGACCCGGTTGAAGCCTTGAGGTTCGAGTGATGACGGCGGTTCTCGAACTTCGCGACATTGTCCGGCAATACAAGTCGGAAGCAGGCGTCCTGCAAGTGCTGAACGGGGCCAGCCTGGTGCTCAATCCTGGCGAGCTGGTGGGACTGGTTGGACCGTCGGGTTCGGGCAAGTCGACCTTGCTCCACACCGCAGGATTGCTGGAAAAACCGGAAGGCGGACACGTCTTCCTGGAAGGCGAAGACTGTGTGGCGCTACGCGATTCCGGTCGCACCCGGTTGCGCCGCGAGAAGCTGGGCTTTGTCTATCAGTTCCACCATTTGCTGCCCGAGTTCGATGCCCGCGATAATGTCGCCATGCCGCTCATGGTCGGTGGATTGAAACGCCGCGCTGCGCGCGAGAAGGCCGAAGCGCTGCTCGCTGAAATGGGCCTGACCGACCGGACCCGGCACCAGCCGGGCCAGATGTCAGGTGGCGAACAGCAACGCGTGGCGATCGCTCGGGCCCTGGTCAATGATCCGCGCCTCGTCATCGCCGACGAGCCAACGGGTAATCTCGACCCGGCAACCACGGACCGGGTGTTCCAGAGCCTGATCCGCATGGCCCGAAGTGAGGGCGCCGCAGTGTTGGTGGCCACGCACAATATGGCGCTGACGCAACACATGGATCGTGTGCTCACCTTGAAAGATGGAAAACTCACAGATTTCACCTGAGTTCCGCTTTTGTTCTTTTTGAATTTTTGATAAGCCAGAGGATGCGTAAGGGTGGCACAAGGCGGCAAGGAATCGTCGTGTTTGCGCCCCCTCGAATCGCAGCAGAGTCGTGTTTGCGCAAGTTTCAGCGAGTTTGTGCGAACCAGAAAGTGAGGCATTGCCGTGGGTCAATCCCCGTTCATTCATCTCGCAATCCGCACCTCTTTCTCCTTGCTGGAGAGCATGATCGGCACAAAAAGCCTGACCAAGTGGTGCGTCGAGCAAAGCATGCCCGCAGTCGCCGTGACGGACCGCAACAACATGTTCGGGGCGCTGGAATTGTCCGAAAGCCTGGCCGAGGCAGGGGTCCAGCCCATCATGGCGGTGTGCTTCGACGTCACCGACGGGGCGCATCAGGAAACCATCACGCGGCTCTCTCTATATGCGCAAAATGAGGTTGGATATCAGCGACTTATGGCGCTGTCCTCCTATGCCTATCTCGATGCTGAGGATGGTGTTCCGCGCATTCACAAACGCTATCTGGAAGAGAAGACAGACGGCTTGATCGTCCTGACTGGCGGCGCCGAAGGTGAGGTCGCGCGGCTGATCCAGCGGGGCAAGATGGCCGAGGCCAGAGCCGCGCTGCAGCAGCTCTCGGCGCAGTTCCCAGGGCGCTGCTATGTTGAGATTACCCGCCACGGCGCGCCCGAAGAAATTCAATCAGAACCGGGACTTCTGGACCTCGCTTATGAGCTGAACCTGCCCATCGTCGCCACCCATGATGCCCGCTTCATGAAAGCCGAAGATGCCGGGGCGCATGATGCCATGATGTGCATCGCCAATGGCGCCTATCTTGGCCAGGAAGACCGCCCGCAGGTTCAGGGGCAGCAATATCTCAAGACCGAAGCCGAGATGCAAGCCCTGTTCGCGGACCTGCCCGAAGCGATTGAAACGACAGCAGAAATTGCCCGGCGTTGCGGCGTGCGCTCGGTCAAGCGCAACCCGATCCTGCCCAATTTTGGCGATGGGTCACGCTCGGAAATTGACGAGTTGAAGCTCCAGGCCAAGGCTGGTCTTGAGGCCCGCCTGGAGGCGGCGCCGAAACTCTATGCCAGCCGCGAGACCTATTTCGAACGACTCGATTATGAGCTCGGCATCATCGAAGGCATGGGCTTTCCGGGCTACTTCCTGATCGTTGCGGATTTCATCAAATGGTCCAAGGAACAAGGCATTCCAGTCGGCCCGGGCCGGGGCTCTGGCGCGGGCTCTCTGGTCGCCTGGGTGCTGACCATTACCGATCTCGATCCGCTCCGTTTCGACTTGCTGTTCGAGCGCTTCCTCAACCCGGAACGCGTCTCGATGCCCGACTTCGATATCGACTTCTGTCAGGAGCGACGCGGTGAAGTGATCCGCTATGTGCGCGACAAGTATGGGGCCGAATCCGTCGCCATGATCATCACGTTCGGGACGCTGCAGGCCAAGGCTGTGGTGCGCGATGTCGGGCGCGTGATGCAGATGCCTTATGGCCAGGTCGACCGGCTCGCCAAGCTGATTCCGTTCAATCCGGCCAAGCCGCCGAAACTGTCCGAGGCGATCGAGGACGAGCCGAAGTTTGATGAAGAGATCAGCCGCGATCCCCGCGTCGGCGAGCTGCTCGATACCGCGCTGGCGCTGGAAGGCATGTATCGCAATGCCGGGACGCACGCCGCTGGTGTGGTCATCGGCGACCGGCCGCTGACCGAGCTGGTGCCGCTCTATAATGACCCCCGCGCCGACCTGCCGGCCACCCAGTTCAATATGAAATGGGCGGAATCAGCGGGGCTGGTAAAGTTCGACTTTCTGGGTCTGAAGACGCTGACTGTGATCGATCGGGCGCTGAAATTCATCCGCCGGGACGGACAGGATGTCGGGCCGGAATGGCACAGTCTCGATGATGCCGAGACCTACGAGCTGATGGCATCGGGGGAGACGCTGGGCGTGTTCCAGCTCGAAGGCCAGGGCATGCGTGATACGCTGCGCAAGGTGCGGCCGGGCAATCTCGAGGACGTGATCGCCATCATCTCGCTGTATCGCCCGGGTCCGATGGACAATATTCCGGTCTATGTGGCCGGGAAGGACGACCCGAACCAGATCAAGTATCAACACCCCGACCTCGAACCGATCCTGCAGGCCACCTATGGTGTTCCGGTCTATCAGGAACAGGTGATGCGGATGGCCCAGGAGATTGCCGGCTATTCGCTCGGTGAAGCCGATCTGCTCCGCCGCGCCATGGGTAAGAAAAAGATCGAAGAAATGGTCGCCCAGCGCCAACGCTTCCTGGAGGGCGCGAAGGAGCTGAAGGCGATCGAAGCGCCGCTGGCCAATGACATTTTCGATACGATGGAAAAGTTCGCCGGCTATGGATTCAACAAATCGCACGCCGCCGCGTATGCGCTGATCGGTTATCATACAGCCTATTTGAAACGCCATTTTCCGGTCGCTTTCCTTGCGGCTTCGATGAGCCTCGATCTGCATAATACAGACAAGCTTGCGGCCTTCTTCCAGGAGGCGCGCCGTCTGAAAATCCCGGTGGTCGCGCCGAACGTGAATGAGTCTACGGCAGATTTCGATGTCCGCGGCGATTCAATCGTTTACGCCCTGGGCGCGCTCAAAGGCGTCGGGCCAGAGGCGATGAAGCATCTGGTGGTAGAGCGCGAAGCGAACGGGCAATATCAATGTCTGCACGATCTTGCAGAGCGCGTTGATCCCAAAGACATCAACAAGAAATGCTTCGAGCAGCTCTCCAAAGCGGGGGCGTTCGATCAATTGGAGCCCAATCGGGCAAGGGCGCTGAAATCCGCGCCGATGCTCGCGTCGGCTTGTGCCGCCTCGGCAGAGGATCGTGCGGGCGGGCAGGGCGGCCTGTTCGGAGATGCTGAACCTGCCATGCGGACGGACTTGCCTAAGGCTGCCGCGTGGAACATGCAGGAAAAGCTGGATCAGGAATTTGCCGCGATTGGCTTCTACTTCTCGGGCCATCCACTCGACGATATTCTCGATAGTCTTGAAGACGGGCGCATTACGTATGCGATGAATATCGAAGAGTCCGCGGTCGATGGGCGCCCTATGGAATTGATTGGCGTCGTCCGTCGCCGGGTCGAGAAACCCGCGCGCAATGGTGGCAAGTTTGCCTTCCTGACTCTGTCTGACCCAACAGGCGAAGTGGAGCTGATGGTTATGCCGGAATTGCTCGCTGATGTCCGCGATCAGCTGGAGCCGGGATCAGCCGTGGTTATTCTGACAGAAGTCCGCCGACGCGATGATGAGATTCGCCTCTCCGCCCGCCGTGTTCAAGCGATTGAACAGGCCCGGATCGCCAAGAAAGCACCGGCGCTCTCGGTCAAGATGGAGAAAGGCGCGGACGTGTCCGGCCTCGCAGCGATTGCGGCCCGATTGAAAGGGGCCTCAGGCCAGGATCGCGGTGAAATCTTCGTGCGCATGCCGATCGAGGATGGCCGCGTGGTGACGCTGAGATTGCCCGACACGTATCCAACCGGAATCGAGGCGCTGCGCGCCCTCAAAACCGCCCCCGGCGTGGCCCGCGTCGACCATGAAGCGGCCTGAATGATTGCAATCTGAACTGTATGGTTGCGCGCCGCGTCTATTCGTGTATAGACCCGCGCCATAACCCCCGATGCGTGGTCCTTCCGGTGTCGGTCCTCCAGTGAGGCTCGATAGGGATCATGCCGGTCAACCGGATGAGGAAAATCAAGATGGCATTGCCTGAATTCACAATGCGTGAACTGCTCGAAGCTGGCGTTCACTTTGGTCACCAAACACACCGCTGGAACCCCAAGATGAAGCAATTCATCTATGGCGCGCGTTCTGGCATTCACATTATGGATCTGTCGACCACCGTTCCATTGCTGCACCAGTCCCTGGTTAAGGTGCGTGACACGGTCGCCAAAGGTGGACGAGTTCTGTTCGTCGGTACGAAGCGCCAGGCGGCTCAACCGGTCGCCGAAGCCGCACAGCGCTGTGCACAGTATTACATGAACCACCGTTGGCTCGGCGGCACGCTGACAAACTGGTCGACTGTTTCCAACTCGATCAAGCGCCTGCGCGAGCTCGAGGAGACCCTGGGCGACAAAGAAACTTCGGGTCTGACCAAGAAAGAGCTCCTGAACCTGGAGCGTGACCGTGAAAAGCTGGACAAGGCGTTGGGCGGTATCGCCAATATGGGCGGCCTGCCAGACCTGATCTTTGTCGTCGACACGAACAAGGAAGCCATCGCGATCAAGGAAGCTCGCAAGCTCGGTATTCCGGTTGTCGCTGTGGTGGATACAAACTGCGATCCGGACGATGCGGACTTCCCGTTCCCGGGCAATGATGACGCGGCGCGTGCGATTTCGCTCTACTGCAACCTGGTTGCGGATGCCGTACTGGATGGCCTGGCAGAATCGTCTGCGGGTCTCGGCATTGATCTCGGCGAAGCAGAAGACGTCGAAGCGATGGTGGAAGCGGATATTGCTGCCGCTGATGCGGCTGAAGAAGAAGCCGCAACCGAAGAGGCTTCAGAAGACAAGACTGAAGCTTAAACAAACACAGGTTTGAACAGAAGGAAGACCAGGATGGCTCAAATCACTGCTGCCCTCGTCAAGGATCTGCGTGACAAGACTGGCGCAGGTATGATGGATGCAAAAAAGGCGCTCGTCGAGAATGATGGCGACGTCGAAGCCGCAATCGACTGGTTGCGCGCAAAAGGCCTGTCCAAGGCGGCCAAGAAGTCTGGACGCACCGCGGCTGATGGCCTCGTCGCGGCTGTCGTTTCTGACGATGGCAAGACGGGTTCTGTGGTCGAGCTGAACGCAGAAACCGACTTCGTTGCCCGCAATGAAACTTTCCAGAAAGCGCTCAGCGACATTGCCGGGATCGCGCTGACCACGGAAGGCACCACTGAGGCGCTGGCCGCTGCTGGCGCGCCGGACGGTGACGGATCGGTTGAAGACATGATCAAACGCCTCGTCGGCACGATTGGCGAGAACATGACCCTGCGCCGTGCGGCTCAGATCAAGGCAGACTCTGTCGCGGCCTACATTCACAGCGCCGAAGCACCGGGCATGGGCAAGATCGGTGTTCTGGTCGGCCTGAATGGCGCTGGCGACCTGACCGAAGCCGGCAAGAAAGTTGCGATGCATGTCGCGGCGACGTCGCCCGCTTCTGCAACGGTTGCGGACCTCGACCAGGACCTGGTCGCCCGCGAAAAGCAGGTCCTGACCGAGCAAGCCGAGCAAAGCGGCAAGCCAGCAAACGTCATCGAGAAGATGATCGAAGGCCGGATCAAGAAGTTCTACAAGGAAGTCGTCCTGGTGGAGCAGCAATTCGTCATGAACCCTGATCAAACCGTTGCTCAGTTCATCGCAGACAGCGGTGCTGAACTGGCTGGTTTCGTCATGTTCAAGCTCGGCGACGGCATTGAAAAGGCAGAAGACAACTTCGCTGACGAAGTTGCCTCAATGACCAAGGCTTAAGGCCTTAAAAAAATAAGTGCTTTTGGGTCCCGGCCACCGATGACAGGTGGCCGGGAATCTTTTATGCCCTCTTGGGATATTGGAGACGCGTCATGTCAGGTGAAACAGAACCTTCGGGGGACCTTAAGTATAAACGCGTCTTGTTGAAGATCTCCGGTGAAGCCCTGATGGGTCCGACCGAGTATGGCATCCACACGCCAACCTGCCTCGGATTTGCAGAAGAAATCGCCGCCGCCCGCGAACTCGGCGTCGAGATTTGCCTAGTGATTGGCGGCGGAAACATCTTCCGCGGCATGAAGGGCGCCGCGCAGGGGATGGAGCGCTCCCAGGCCGACTCCATGGGGATGCTGGCGACGATCATGAATGCGCTGGCCATGCAAAGCGCGCTGGAATCCATTGGCGTCCAGACTCGCGTCCAGTCAGGGATCCGTATGGATGAGGTCTGTGAGCCGTTCATCCGTCGTCGTGCCATTCGCCATATGGAGAAGGGCCGCGTCGTCATCTTTGCGGCAGGAACCGGGAATCCATACTTCACGACGGATACCGGTGCGGCCCTGCGGGCGGCTGAAATGCACTGCGATGCAATGATGAAAGGCACGCAGGTGGATGGCGTCTATTCAGCCGATCCCAAGACCGATCCAAATGCCGAACGCTATGATCACTTGACCTATCAGGACGTCTTGGCGCGCAATCTGAAAGTCATGGACGCATCAGCGGTCAGCCTTATGCGTGACACAAACATACCGATTGTGGTTTTCTCCCTGCATAATAAAGGGGCTTTGCAGGATGTCCTGACCGGACAGGGCCCGAGTACAGTCATCTCCGCATCGTGAGGGAAAGAAAATGAGTTACGACAAAAAAGACCTCGAGCGCCGCATGGATGGCGCGATCAGTTCTCTTCAGACGGAATTGCAGGGATTGCGCACCGGACGGGCATCGGTGAACCTTCTGGATGCTGTGCAGGTCTCCGCCTATGGCTCGATGATGCCGCTCAATCAGGTGGGTTCCGTTTCGGTCATGGATGCGCGCATGATTGGCGTGAACATCTGGGACAAGGGCCTGGTAGGCGCTGCCGACAAGGCCATTCGCGAATCCGGTCTCGGTCTCAATCCGGTTGTGGATGGGCAGACCCTGCGCATCCCGATCCCGCCGCTCAACGAGGAGCGCCGCGTGGAGTTGACCAAGGTGGCCGGCAAATACGCCGAAGCTGCCCGCGTGGCCGTTCGCAATGTCCGCCGCGATGGCATGGACGCGCTCAAGAAAATGGAAAAGGATGGCGACATCAGTGAGGACGAGCATCGCTCGCTGTCCGATGAGGTCCAGAAACTGACGGACAGTTTTGTCGGCAAGGTCGACGACGCCCTGAAGAATAAAGAAGCGGAGATCATGCAGGTTTGACCTCCGCGCCTTCAGCTGCCCAGACCGGGGAGGGCGGGCCTTCAGCCGACAGCTTTCCCGAGCACATTGCCATCATCATGGATGGCAATGGGCGTTGGGCCAAGGCGCGAAACCTGCCGCGGGCGGTCGGTCATGAGCGCGGCGTAGAGGCGCTGCGGCGCACGGTTGAAGCCGCGCAGGAAGTCGGTCTGAAGACGCTCACCGTCTATTCCTTCTCGACGGAGAACTGGCGCCGTCCGGTGTCTGAAGTCAACGCTCTGTTCGGCTTGCTGAAATCCTATGTGAAACGTGACCTGGAGCGGCTGGCGCGGGAAGGGGTGCGTGTCCGCATTCTCGGCACACGTAAAGGCCTGCCAGCTGACATTCACGAGCTGGTGGATCGGGCCGAAGCGAGGACCGCAGACAATACCGAATTCAATCTCTGTATCGCGTTCAATTATGGTGGACGCGAAGAGATCCTGCGTGCGGTCGGCCAGGCCGCGCAAGCGATTGCCGATGGCAAATTATCATCTGCCGAACTCAGCGAAGAGGCCTTCTCGTCATTTCTGGATACATCCAATGTCTCGGACCCGGATCTGATCATTCGGACGAGCGGTGAGTATCGATTGAGCAATTTCCTGATCTGGCAGGCCGCGTATTCGGAACTGGTGTTCATGGACGTGTTGTGGCCGGACTTTGGGAAAGCACACCTGGTTGAAGCAATAGAGACGTTCCAGAAGCGCGAACGTCGGTTTGGCGGATTGGCTACCGGAGCCGCTTGATCATGGTCCGCCAGAAGCAACATGACGGCCAACTCGGCGACCTTGGACTGCGTTTGCTGTCTGCGATCGTTCTGATTCCTTTCGGATTATTCGTTGTCTGGACAGGCGGCGCCTGGTTGGCGGTCGCTTGCGGCGTGTTTGCCGCACTGATGGCCTATGAGTGGGTTCGCATGACGGCCTCGCCATCGATGAAAACATTTGTGACCCTGGCCATACTGCCCTTCATTCCGGCCGCATTTGGCGCCCCCCTCTGGTCGGTCTGGGCGTTGTTCGGGGCGATACTGATCGCGAGTTTCACACACCCCTTGTCGGCGAAGCGGGGCGCAGAGAGCTTTGGGCTCCTATACGTCACCGGCATGCCGCTCTGCCTGTTCCTGTTGCGCGACGGGCCGTGGGATGGCGTTGCGGCGGCGCTGATTTTCATGGGCATTGTCTGGGGATCCGACTCCGCAGCTTACTTCACGGGCAGACTTTTGCGCGGTCCGCTTCTGCATTCCGATTCACCGTCCAAAACGTGGAGTGGGGCGTTGGGGGCGATCGTGTTCAGCGCTGCGTGTGGGTTGCTGGCGGCCCGGCTGACGGGTGGTGAACCAACCGCATGGGTTCTGGTGGGCGCGCTCATTTCTTTTGTCGCCCAATGCGGCGACATGTTTGAAAGCTCGATGAAGCGACGCTACGGCATCAAGGATTCCAGCGGGTTTGTTCCCGGACACGGTGGTTTACTTGACCGTGTCGATGGGCTGGGACTGGTTTGTGTCGTCGCAGTGCTGGCATTTTCGTTTGCCCCGGGCTTCCTTCGCGTACTAGGGCTAGACCTATGAGTGGCGTTAGAACCATCTCGATTCTGGGGTCAACCGGATCCATCGGAACATCGGCATTGTCGGTGGTCGCGCACGCGAATGCGCAAGGCTCAGAACCTGTGTTCGAGATCGATACGCTGACCGGTGGTCGAAACGCCGGATTGCTGATTGAGCAGGCCCGTCAATTCTCACCCAAATGCGTCGTCATTGCCGAAGACTCTGAGTTTCAACGCGTGCGAGAAGCATTGTCGGATCAGGCCACGGAGGTGCTTTGCGGTGCCAAGGCGATTGAAGACGCGGCGCGGCGACCAGTGGATCGATTGCTGGCCGCCATTGTCGGCATTTCCGGACTGCCTTCGACCTTCGCCGCAATCGAAGCCGGAAATTCTGTCGCGCTGGCGAACAAGGAAAGCATGGTATGCGCTGGTCCGCTGCTAAAACGGATCGCTGCGGAGCGCCAGGTCGCGATCGTGCCGACCGACTCTGAACATAATGCGATGTTTCAGGTCATGGAGCGGCGCGAAGATGTTGAACGGATTATCCTGACCGCATCCGGTGGCCCGTTCCGGACGGCGAGCCGCGAAGAACTGAAAACGGTTACCCCGCGCCGTGCCCTCGCGCATCCGCGGTGGGAAATGGGACAGAAGATTTCGATCGATAGCGCCACCCTGTTCAACAAGGGGCTGGAGCTGATCGAAGCGTGTTACCTGTTTGATATGCCAGAGGACCAGATCGAGGTCGTGGTGCACCCCCAATCGATTCTGCATTCCGCGGTCGCCTATCGAGACGGATCGGTCCTGGCTCAAATGGGTGTACCGGATATGCGGACTCCCATTGCGCATGCGCTTACCTGGCCGGAACGCCGGGAGCCGACCCCGGTTGATCGACTTGATCTGGTCGCCCTGAGTCAACTCGATTTTGAAGCGCTGGATGCCGCAAAATTTCCGGCGGTTGACCTCTCCCGACAGGCGATGCGGGTCGGAAATGGTGCGCCCATCGCATTAAATTGCGCTAATGAAGGGGCTGTAGCTGCATTTCTAGCGGGCCAATGCGGTTTCCTCGACATAAGCTGGGTTGTGGAAACGGTCCTGGAGCGTTTTCTGAGTGGCCCAATGTCTTGTGAGGATTGCGAAAGTTTGGAAGCGATTCTAGCAATACAAGCCGAAGCTGAGAGATTGACGGGCGCGCTTCTGGATGAAGTGAAGTGCCAGAAGCAGGAGCGTACAGCGTGACCGAGATCCTGTCGCAAGGTCCGATTTTCCTGATATGCTTGGCATTCCTGCTGGGCGTGGTGGTGATTATCCATGAACTCGGGCATTATTGGATGGGCCGGTATTTCGGCGCTGCCGTTGAGTCCTTTTCCGTTGGATTCGGCAAACCCATCTTTGAAACGCGCGACAAAAAGGGAACCCGCTGGCGGGTGAACTGGATTCCACTGGGTGGGTTCGTAAAATTTGTCGGTGAAAGCCAGCTTCCCGGAGATGTCGGGAAGACGGAGCAAGGGCCTCAAGGCAAACCCTATCCGCAATTGGGCGTTGGCGCCCGATCGCTGGTGGCGCTGGCGGGACCGGCGGCAAATTTTGTCCTCGCGGTGCTGCTGTTTGCCATCTTTTTCGCCGTTCGCGGTGTCGAGACTTATGATGTGTACGCCTATAACGTGGCTCCCGATTATCCTGCTGCAGAGGCGGGTATGGAGCCAGGCGATGTCATCCAGTCCATTGATGGAAAGCCCATCCAGGCGCTGGCCGACCTCATCGTCATCACCAGCATGTCCTCCGGACGCGCCCTGGATTTTGAGGTGCAACGCGGGGACGAGATTTTGAACCTGTCCGTGACGCCGCGCCGGGAAGTTCGTGAGAACCAGCTCGGTCAGATCGTGCCGCAGGGCACAATCGGAATTGCACCCGCCCCGGTCATCGAATCACTCGAGTACCGCAGGTATGGACCGATCAGTGCAATCGGGAAAGGCGTTCTCGAGACCAAAAGCACGGTGGAACACACCGTCTATATGCTGGGGCGCATTATCACCGGCAAGGAGCCTCTGGCCCTGATGAGCGGCCCAGTGGCCATCGGCGATGCCGGGCGCCGCATCGTCAATCAGACCATGGGCGCTGAGAGCGTGCCCTTGTCCGCGCGTTTGAGCTCGCTGGCATGGTCGGTCTTACAGCTTTGCGCACTGATCTCCATCGGTATCGGCTTTTTCAACCTGTTGCCGCTGCCCGTTCTTGATGGCGGACATCTGGTGTTCAACGCGTACGAATTTGTCACCGGCAAAGTCATGCCGGAAAAGGTGCAGGAAGTGGCATTGATGGCGGGACTTGGTCTGCTATTGACCATGTTCGTTTTCATCACTTGGGGCGATGTTCTGGAAACAGGTCTTTTCGAAAGACCAACAAGCGAATAGGACGCTTACCGAGGAGGATCGAGGGATCGATGCGTAAAGTACTTGCTGCAGCCATTATGGCGACGAGCGCGATCGCTATTACCGGAACGCCGGTGGTAGAAGCCGTGGCTCAGTCTTCCGAGACCATTCGCCAGATCCGGATCGAAGGCAATCAGCGTATCGAAGACCGAACGGTGCAATCCTATTTGCTGGTCGCACCGGGTGACACGTTCGATCCGTCGCGCATCGACCTGTCGCTGAAAACCCTGTTTGCCACCGGTCTGTTCGCCGATGCGAGCTTCGAAAAGGCCGGTCCTGACCTCGTCGTCCGCGTTGTCGAAAATCCAATCATCAACCGGGTCCTGTTCGAGGGCAACAGCGCATTGGACGACGATAAGCTGCGCGAAGAGGTTCAAGCCGCACCGCGCGGGATCTTCACGGCCGCCCGCGTGCAGGCCGATGTACAGCGCATTCTTGAACTGTACCGCCAATCCGGGCGCTTCTCAGCGACGGTGGAGCCGCAATACAAGCCGCTCGACCAGAACCGGGTCGACCTGGTGTTTGTGGTCACCGAAGGCCCGGTGACGGGTGTTCGTGCGATCAACTTCATTGGCAATAATGAATTCACCGACCGGCGCCTGCGCAGCGAAGTTGTGACCAAGCAGTCGCGCTGGTGGCGATTCTTCAGCTCAAACGACAATTACGATCCAGGCCGACTGGAATATGACCGGGAACTGTTGCGCCAGTTCTATCAGAATCGCGGCTATTACGACTTTCGGGTTATTTCGGCCGTGGCAGATCTGACGCCAGATCGCGAAGACTTTTACATCACCTACACGATCGAAGAAGGCGAACAGTATACGTTCGGTGACGTGCAGGTCGAAACCGCGCTCGACAAGCTCAGCTCTGAAGGCCTGCGCCGGGCCGTTCCAATTCAGGATGGGGACCTGTTCCGTGGCGACCTGATCGAGGATACGATCGACACACTCACCTACGCGGCAGGCATCGCAGGGTACGCCTTCGTGGATATCAATCCCCGGCTCGAGGCGGATCCCGAGACGCGCAAGGTCAATGTGACTTTCGCGATTGATGAAGGCCCGCGTGTCTATATCGAACGGATCAATATTGTCGGAAACACAAGCACTCTGGATCGCGTGATCCGACGCGAGTTGCGTGTGGCTGAAGGCGATGCCTTCAACCGCGTCCTGCTCGACCGGTCACGCAATCGCGTCCGTGCGCTGGGCTATTTCGAAGAGGTCGAGATTACCGAGCGCGCTGGGTCGCGGCCCGACCGCACGGTGGTGGACCTGGAAGTGAAAGAGCAGGCTACAGGCGAGCTCTCTTTCGCCGCAGGGTTCTCGTCCGTAGATGCGTTCTTGATCGATCTCAGTGTCTCACAGCGTAACCTGCGTGGACGAGGTCAGACCCTGATTGCGCGCTTGTCGGCGTCCGATCGTCAGCAATTCGTGGATTTCCGCTTCCAGGAACCGCGTTTCCTGGATCGCAATCTGTCCGCCGGCTTGGAACTCTTCTCGACCCGGTCTGATTTTCTGGATGTATCCGACTTTGAATCCGAGACGATCGGTGCGGGTGTGAACTTCGGCTTCCCGGTGACCGACAATACCGGACTGCAACTGCGTTATCGCCTTCAGTCAGACGAAATCAACGTCGAAGACACACCTCTGGTCATTGTGGAATCGACCGGAGCATTGGCGACGGAAGACATTCTGATCGATCAGAATATTCCGGCAACGCCCGATGATCCGAGCGATGATACGCTCGTCCCAGTCCCAGTGCCGATCGATCGGGTGCCTCTGCCTGATGGCACCATCATTGTCGACCAGTGCTCGGAGCTGTTCGCCTTCCGCTCGACCATCTGTAACAGTGAGCGGTCGGATATTACGTCCTTGATCGGCTATTCCTTCAATTGGGATCGCCGGAACGATCCGATTGCGCCTACCGGTGGCTTCGACTTCTCGATCTCGCAGGACCTGGCAGGGGTTGGCGGCGACGTGCAATATCTCCGCACGGAAGTGACCGGAGCGACTTATCGCGGAATCTTCAAGGGCGTGCGCGCCAGCGTGCGTCTGTCGGCCGGGGCCATTGAGCCGCTGGGTGACGATGAGAGCATCCGGATCAATAACCGCTTCTTCCGCGGCGGCTCGTCCTTCCGCGGCTTTGATGTGGCCGGTCTCGGACCGCGCGTGGTTGACGTGATTGCCGATACGGAAGGCAACATTATCGAAGTCATTCCGCAAAACTCACTTGGCGGTAAGGTCTACTATCAGGGGACCGGCGAGATCACGATCCCCAATTATCTGCCTGAAGAGTATGGTATTCGAACCAAACTGTTCATTGAGGCCGGATCCGTCGGTATTCTAGATGATATCGACATCGAAGACGAAATATTCTTCACGACGCGGGCCGGGCAATTCAACAACATTCCAGGGGGGCTACCTGCCTCTCGATCTGTCAGAGATGCTCTAGGACTCCGCGCGTCCGCGGGCCTCTCAGTGGGCTGGGACTCACCGTTCGGACCAATTCAGTTCGACTTCTCACAAATCTTGCGCAAGGCGGAGTACGACCGGACGGAGACTTTCCGATTCAGTACGTCCACGCGTTTCTAGTTCAATCATTGTTCTCACAGGAGAGAGACACATGTTCCCCGTTAAATCCATTCTCACGGCGCTTGCGATCGCAGTATCCACGCCGCTCGCCCTCGCTTCTGCGGCTTATGCGCAAGGCACGACTGTCATTGTCATTGACCGGGCTCAAGTCCTGACCCAGAGCAAGGCTGGTCAGGACGTGGCCACCAAGATCCAGGGCATTGAAGCCGCGATGCAGGCGGAATTGCAGCCCACAGCGACCCAACTTCAAACGGAAGGTGCGGCGATTGAAGCTAAAACCGCCAACATGACCCCAGAGGCCATGCGCGCGGATGCAGCCCTGAAAACCGAAGTTGAAAACTACGCGCGTAAAGCGAACGAGTTTAACCGGAGCCGACAGATCGCGGCGCAAGAACTTGCGCTGACCGAACGCAAGGCACTGATCGACCTGAACAATGCCTTGGTGCCTGTGCTCCGAGAAGTCGTGACTGAAAACAGTGCGAATGTCATCCTGGACCGCTCGAGCGTGATTTTTTCCGACGAGGCAACCGATGTGACGGCCTCCGTGATTGCCAAGATGGATGCTGCGACTCCAACGATTGCGGTCACGCGCCAGAAGCTTCCGGCCCAGCCTGCGCAGCAATAAGCCGACATCGGGGGGCTGATGCCAGTCGACGAACGCTTCTACACCTTCAAGGGTCCGCAATCGCTGCGGACCCTTTTGGATGTCTGCGGTTTGTCATCCAGCGTCGATGTGGATCCCGAAATAAACAGCATCGCCGCTGCCGCCAAAGCGCGCAAAGGCGAGATCTGTTTTTTTGAGGGCGACCCCAAGCGCGGTGTAGATGTCAGCGAGCGGGCATCGGCCTGTTTCGTCCAGGAGAAGGCTGCGGACGCGTTGCCCGAAGGCGTTGTGCCGGTTGTTGTATCGCACCCGAGATATGCTCAAAAACTGGCAGGAGAAGCCCTGTTTGAGCTCAAGCCCTGGACGGCAAGTGGCGCCCCTGCATCGATCCATCCTAGCGCCGAGGTCGCGCCCAGCGCCGTTATTGGCGCCGGTGCCGCAATCGGCGAGCATGCGCAAATCGCGCCCGGCGCGGTGATCGGGCCCGGCGTGCAGATCGGGGCCAGAACCAAGATCGGGCCAAATGCGTCGATCCGCTGTGCACTGATCGGCAATGACGTGACGATCCTGGCCGGGGTCAGCATTGGCGAAGCGGGTTTTGGCGTGACGGGTGGTCCCGCAGGGGCTGAGGACGTGCCGCAATGGGGGCGCGTCATCATTCAGGATCTGGTGACAATCGGCGCCAATACCTGCGTCGATCGCGGTGCCTTTGATGATACGATCATCGGCGAGCGCACCAAGATCGATAATCTCGTACAGATCGCCCACAATGTCGTCATTGGCCGCAATGTCATGATGGCGAGCTTTACCGGCATTTCGGGAACCAGTTCGATCGATGATGGCGTCGTCATGGGCGGCCGCGTCGGCATCGCAGATCATGTCCATATTGGCGCTGGTGCACAGCTGGCGGCGGCCTCCGGGATATTCCGCGATATCCCCGCAGGGGAGACCTGGGGCGGCAGTCCGGCGCGGCCCTTGCGCCAGTACTTGCGTGAAATTGCCTGGATCCAGAAGCAAGTCGCGCCTAAGAAGAAGCCCAAATGAGCGTCACCATTCACCCTACGGCTGTCGTTGAAGACGGCGCTGAGCTCGGTGCCAATGTCACCGTCGGCGCGATGGCCTATGTCGGTCCCAGTGCGATTGTTCAGGACAATGTCACACTGCATCCCAAATCGACCGTGATCGGGCGGACCGTGCTGCATGAGGGTGTGGAAGTGTTTCCCGGCTCGGTCCTGGGTGGGCCACCACAAGTGCTTGGCTATCGCGATAGTGACGAGTCCCGCCTGGAGGTGGGCGCCCGCACCGTCATGCGCGAACACACGACTCTGCATGCGGGATCACCCGAGCATGGCGGCGTCACGCGCGTCGGCGAAGAGTGTCTGTTCATGGCGCATACGCATGCGGCGCATGACTGCGTCGTCGGCAATAAATGCGTGATCGCCAACAATACCCATATTGGCGGACACGTGACCGTCGGCGAGCAGGTCTGGTTTGGCGGGGCCGTCGCTGTTCATCAATGGTGCCGGATCGGAGACCACGCTTTTGTGGGCGGTGGATCAATCCTGGTCGCAGATGTCATTCCGTTCGGGTCCGTGGTCGGCAATCATGCGCACTTGGCGGGTTTGAATGTCGTCGGACTCAAACGCCGCGGTTTCTCCAGAGAGACCATTCGTAGCCTGCGCTCTGCCTATCGTATGCTGTACGCCAAAGAAGGCACGTTTTCCGAACGCCTCGAAGACACCGCGGCGACATTTGCCGAAACCGCCGAAGTCATGCAAATCGTGGATTTTATTCGAAGCAGCAAGAATCGCGCTTTGTGTTTGCCACGATAGGAGGCGGGCTTGGCACCACTCGGCATTATTGCAGGCTTAGGCGAATTGCCGGTTCAGGTGGCCGAAGCCGCGACCGCGCGCGGTCAGGGCGTTTATGTGCTGCGCTTGAAAGGGTTCGAGGAAGCAGGTCTCGAACAGTTTCCAGGTGAGGTCAGCGGGATTGCCGAGATCGGCAAGGCGATCAAGGCGTTTCGGCAGGCCGGATGCGAGCAGATCTGTTTCGCGGGTGTTGTAAAGCGTCCGGATTTCAAGGCCTTGAAACCGGACATGAAAGGCATGTCCCTGTTGCCAAAAGCCATCTCCGCCGCGCGCAAAGGCGATGATGCGCTACTCACTTTCATGATCAAGGTCTTTGAGGATGAAGGATTCGAGATTGTCGGGGCAAACGAAGCCGCCGGAAACCTGCAGGCGCCCGAAGGCTTGCTGGCAGGGCCGGAGCCGACAGATGTACAGATTGAGGATCTGAAGAAGGCGGCATATGTCGCGCTGGAAATCGGACGAATGGACATTGGTCAGGGCGCGATTGTCGCGAACGGACTGGTGCTGTGCGTCGAGGCCCAGGAAGGCACAGACGAAATGTTGAAGCGCTGTGCGGACCTGCCCACAGAAATTCGCGGATCCTCGCACGAACGCCTCGGTGTCCTGGTCAAACGCCCCAAGCCTCAGCAGGAACGGCGGATCGACCTTCCGACCCTTGGCAAGAAGACCCTGGATGGCGCGTCTGCAGCCGGACTCGCCGGCATTGGCTACGAAGCTGGTGGTGCACTGATTGTGGACGTCGAAACAGTGAAAGCGCACGCAGAGGCGCTTGGCCTGTTTCTCTACGGCTTTCCGCAGGATTGGGACACGTGACCGGGCCGCGGATTTTCATGGTCGCGGCGGAGCCCTCCGGCGACCTGCTCGCGCGTGAAACAGTCGAAGCTATCAAGGTGGCGCAAGCAGACGCCGTGATTGCTGGAATAGGGGGCAGGGAACTCGAAAAGGTTGGAATCGAGTCGCCAATCGATATCGCACCGCTCTCAATTTTGGGGCTCTTTGAAGGGCTCAAAGCTTACGGCACAGTCGTGAAACTGGCAGATGCCGCCGCTGACGCCATTTTGCAGTTCAAGCCTGACGCGGTGATTCTGGTCGATTCCTGGGGGTTCATGCTGCGCGTCGCGCAACGGGTACGCGCCCGCGATCCGGCGATCAAACTGATCAAGCTCGTCGGTCCTCAGGTTTGGGCGACGCGGGCAGGGCGGG
Organism: Hyphomonas sp. Mor2; assembly: GCF_001854405.1. Classification (GTDB taxonomy): domain Bacteria; phylum Pseudomonadota; class Alphaproteobacteria; order Caulobacterales; family Hyphomonadaceae; genus Henriciella. The sequence continues at coordinate 1,499,460 of NZ_CP017718.1, read as the reverse complement.
CGAAAACCCTGTCTGCCCTGGTGGATCATCTGATTTGTATCCATGAGATGGAGACGGATTACTACGAGCCTTTCGGGCTGCCTGTGACCGTGATGGGCAACCCCGCATTGAGCCGTACCGAAAAAGGAGAGCGCGAAGCCTACCGCGCCAAGCTCGGTCTATCTGAGGAGGACCAGATGATTTTGGTCCTGCCAGGCAGTCGCGCAAGCGAGATCAAACGGGTCGCGCCGATCCTGATGGAGGCGGCCTGGCTGATGAAGTCGGAGCGACCGGATTTACGCATTGTGACCTCTCCTGCACCGTCAGTTCGGGCGCAATTCCTGGCGGATTACCCGAACCTATCGGACTGGGCCACGATCACGGAAGAGGCGGACAATCCGGCAGATATCATGGCCGCCGCTGACCTGGCGCTTGCCTGTTCCGGCACAGTCACCAGCGAGTTGGCGGTGCAGGGCACACCCTTCATTGTCGGATACAAGACCGGCTGGATCACTTGGGCACTGGCGCGCTATCTCCTGTACAAGCCCGCGCACATCACCTTGCTGAACATCGCAGCTGATGACACCGAAATTGCCCCTGAATATGTGCAGACGCGTTTTCGCGCAGACGCTCTGGCGCAACGCGCGCAGGCACTCCTGTCCGATTTTACAACGCTAACAGCCCAGATCGAGGCTCAAAACAAAGCGCTCTCCCGAATGGGAGAGCGCAATGAAGCCGCGCCGGTGATAGCGGCGCAAACCGTTCTGGATGTCATCAGCGCTTCGAAATAGGCACGAAGTCGCGCTGCGCTGCACCCGTATAAATCTGACGTGGACGGCCGATCCGCTGAGAGGGATCCTCGATGAATTCGTTCAGCTGCGAACACCAGCCGACGGTTCGAGCGAGTGCAAACAGGACCGTAAACATATCGGTCGGGAAGCCCATCGCATCGAGGATGATGCCGGAATAGAAGTCAACATTCGGATAGAGTTTCTTCTCGCGGAAATAGTCGTCTTCCAGCGCCAGGCGCTCCAGCTCCTTGGCGACGCGCAAGGTTGGCGTGTCGATACCAAGCTCGTCGAGCACTTCGTGCGCCGTTTTCTGCATCACGGTCGCGCGTGGGTCGTAATTCTTGTAGACGCGGTGGCCGAAGCCCATCAGGCGGAAGCTGTCCGACTTGTCCTTTGATTTTTCGATATATTCCGGGATCCGGTCAACCGTGCCAATCTCATGCAACATGTTGAGACAGGCTTCGTTCGCGCCGCCATGGCTTGGACCCCAGAGCGAGGCAACCCCTGCGGCAATCGCGGCATAAGGGTGAGCGCCGGACGAACCTGCGAGGCGTACAGTTGACGTCGAGGCGTTCTGCTCGTGGTCAGCATGCAGGATGAAAATCTTGTCCATGGCCCGGGCCAGGGTCTGCGTTGTCTTGTATTTCTCAGCTGGAACCGAGAAGCACATACGCAGGAAATTCTCGCCGTAGGACAACTCGTTGATAGGGTCTACGAATTTCTGACCTTGAGTGTATTTGTAGATGCGGGCCGCCAGAGTTGGCATTTTTGCGATCAGGCGAACATAGGCGAGATTGCGCTCTTCCGGGTCCGAGCTGTCCATGGCGCCAGGATAGAAAGCTGACATCGCACCGACGGTGCCGGTCAGCATCGCCATCGGGTGGCTGTCACGGCGGAATCCATCAAAGAAGCGGTCCATCTGAGTGTGGAGCAGTGTGTGCTGTGTCACACGACCGTTAAACTCGCGGAACTCAGCCTGGGTAGGCAGCTCGCCGTTCAGCAGAAGATAGGCAACTTCAAGAAAGCCGGATTGCTCGGCGAGTTGGTCGATGGGGTAGCCTCGGTGCAGAAGAATACCTTTTTCACCATCGATAAAGGTGATCTGGCTCTCGCAGGAGCCGGTCGATGTAAAGCCGGGGTCGAGAGTGAATACGCCGCCATCGGCGTAGAGGCGTTTGACGTCGACCACATCGGGGCCGTGTGTGCCGCTCAATACGGGGAGTTCGAGCGTCTTGCCCTTGATCTCCAGTTTGGCGGTGTCGGTTTGTTTGGTTTTATTGATCATCTCAGCCCTCATGCATCTTCCGTTCTCTTACCCGCTCGCGGCAGGCAAATGTTTCTCTATCCGAACCAGGACTTCTTCGCGGCCTAGCCAATACATGACGGGCGCGAGATCTGGCGCTGGCAGACCTCCGGTCAGCGCGGCCCGCAATGGCGGTCCTACCTGTCCCATGGAGAGTGTGTGCGCTGCACAATACGCATCCAGCACACCCTGCAATGCTTCAATAGTCCAAGAATCCGCGGCGTCTAGTGCCTCACGGAGTTCTGATAGTCGTTTGATCCCGTCTTCACGCAAGGCTTTACGGGCTTTCTTATTGAGCTTGTCTGCATTGCTATCCCAAAGAAAACGGCAGGATTCCGCCAATTCAGGCAGGGTTTGGCCGCGGTCCTTGAGAGTCGAGATCGCATGCTGCAGGCGCTCAGTGAGCGTTTCGTCAACCGGAGTCAGTTTTTCGATTTCCGGCCGCAACAGCCCGATCAGGCGCGGCTCGTCGATCTCACGCATGAAATGCGCGTTGACGTCACCCAGCTTTTCCAGATCGAGCCGTCCCGGGGCCTTGTTGATCCCGTCCAGATCGAAAACAGCGGCGGCTTCGTCCATCGTGAAGACCTCCTGGTCGCCATGACTCCAGCCGAGACGAACAAGATAGGAATTCATCGCTTCCGGAAGGTATCCCATGTCGCGATAGGCGAGGGTGGAGAGCGCGCCGTGTCGTTTGGAGAGTTTGGCGCCATCTGAGCCGTGAATCATCGGCACGTGCGCGAATTCCGGCACATCCCAGCCCATGGCGGAATAAATCGGTAGCTGGCGAAACGTGTTGCGAAAATGGTCATCGCCGCGAATGACGTGTGTGACGCCCATATCATGATCATCGACGACCACGGCGAGCATATAGGTTGGCGTGCCATCAGCCCGCAACAGGATCAGGTCGTCGATTTCACGCGTTTTCAGCGTCACATCGCCCTGGACATGGTCTGATACGGAGATTTCCTCATCATCTGGTGCGCGGAGGCGGACGGTGAAGGGGGCATCAGGGGTCGGCGGATCGCCGCCATCGCGCCAAGGGGACCGATAGGGCGCGAGCAACTCGTTTGCTTCTGCCAGCAGTGTGTCACGCTGTGCATCGCTCAAGCCGTCTGCTTTGGCCTCTGCCCGCTTGGATTCACCGGCTTCTCGCCGCGACTGCAGCTCTTCCGGCGTCGCATAGCATCTGAACGCGGTTCCATTCGCCATCATTTGCTCGGCGCATTCTACATGTCGAGCGGCATTTTTGCTTTGAAAAACAGGTGCTTCGTCCGCTTTTAATCCAAGCCAGTCCATTCCGTCCAGAATGGCCTGTGTGGCCTCTTCAGTAGAGCGCGCCTTGTCGGTGTCTTCAACGCGTAGCAGGAATTTTCCACCATGGCGTTTGGCGAAGAGATAGTTGAAGAGGGCCGTTCTTGCGCCGCCAATATGCAGCATTCCGGTGGGAGAAGGAGCAAAGCGAGTAACGACGGTCATCGACGACTTTCGGCTGTTAATTGTTCGGTTCGGGCGAATCTTCCCCGCTTCAACACGCTCTGCTACAGTTTCGCAAGGGGTGGGAGGAAAGATGCGGCGTTTTCCGTCGTCCTTATTACAGTTCACCTCGCGAGATCGGCTTCCATCTTACACCGCGATCGGCATGTTGAGTGGGGCCGTCTGGTACTTCTCGATCGATTTTGAGCCTTCATTCACGGGGTTGCTGGCAGGGGCGGCTTCCACCGGGGCGCTGGCCTGGTGGAGCCGTCGGTTGCGACGCGTCACGATCCTTTTTGTGCTCGCTGTTTTCGGCTTCGCGACAGTATTGGGCGCGCTTGCCGGGAGCCTTGCGACGCAGCGTCTGTCGCATGTGCAACTCGATCAACCCGTGGGACCGGTCCTGGTCGAGGGCTGGATCGTCAATGCCGAACCCGCCCGGCGCGGCGTCAGGGTCGTCATTCGGACGCATGCCATTGATGGCCTGGCCGAAGACCAGATCCCGAAAACGGTTCGGCTGACGCATATTGCCCGATTTTCAACCGAACCGGGTCGGTTTGTTCGCTGCTGGTCGGTCCTGAGACCCCCGCCTGCGCCAGTCATCGAAGGAGACTACGCCTTTGATCGCCAGGCCTGGTATAGCGGCCTTGGCGCTGTGGGATTCGTTCAGGGACGTTGCCAAGGCGGAGTGATCGGTGCGCCGACCCGTGCGACGGCGGCCGCCGCACTCGAGATTGGCCAGGCCCGGCGGCGGCTAGCGCAACATGTACGAGCGGCTGCAGGCGAGCGCACAGGCGGCTTTGCAGCCGCGCTCGCATCCGGAGATCGAAGCTTCCTGTCTCAGACAGATCAAGAGGCGCTTCGAGGTGCGGGTTTGGCACATTTGCTGGCCATATCCGGGTTGCACATGGGAATCGTTGGGGGATTGGTGTTCGTGATGGTCTGGCGCGGTCTCGCCTTGATTGAGCCCGTGGCCTTGCAGGGATCGACCAAAAAACCGGCCGCGATCGCGGCTTTGCTGGTGTGTGCGACCTATTTGATCATCTCCGGCGCCAGCGTGTCGACTCAGCGCGCTTTTGTCATGGCCGTGATCCTGTTCGGGGCCGTCTTGATCGATCGCGCAGCGCTGACCCAACGATCTCTGGCGGTGGCGATGATCGTGATCATCGTGATCGCGCCATGGAGCGTTCTGACCCCGGGGTTTCAGATGTCGTTCGCCGCAACGCTTGTTCTGATCGCGACTTATGAAGCCTGGCAAGTCCGACGGCGGGCCCAGATGAAGCCTCAGAAAGGCGCGGCATTCTGGTTGAAATCACTCCTGATGACCTCTTGCGTGACCAGTCTCGCGACCATGCCATTTGCGATCTATCACTTTGAACGTGTCGCGGGCCTCGGAATCATCGCGAACACATTGGCGATGCCGATTATCAGCCTTCTGAGCGCGCCACTGGCTGCCTGCGCGCTCGTCCTGGCCCCTCTGCGACTGGACGAGCCAGTGTTGTGGGCGTTTGGGATCACGCTGGAATGGGTGCTCGCGATCGCGCATACCGTCGGAGCGTGGTCGCTGTTTGAGCCTTTGCGATTGCCTAAGATGCCCGCTGCGAGCCTCGCGCTGTTTTCAGTGTCGATGTGCGTGATCTGCTTATCACGCGCCGGGCATGCGAGGGTCTGGATTGCGGTCGGTGTGGCTCTGATTGCTGGCCTGACCTGGTTTGCGAGCGCAAAGGACCGAGTGCACTGGGCACCCTCAGGGGATGTGTTTCTGGAACCGGCGCACGGCGAGATCGAGAGGATCAGGTTCATCGCAGGCGACGGGCTTGGCCCATTGCGCTTTTCAGGGCTTGAAGAACGCGTAGTCTGTGACGGCGTCGACGTCTGCCAATTATCCTATCGCAGCCAGAAGATCATACTCTATGGAAAACAGGGCCCGGTCCCTTGTGACCTCGTCTCTTCCGCCGACATTGTGCTGACAAACGCTCGCGCGCCTCGAGATTGCGAGGCGGGTGACGGGACACTCATCCTGAATTGGTCGGATGTAATGCGTGAGAACGGCATCACGCTCGAGCGCCGGGGCAACGCATTCCACAAAAAGCGCAAACCTGACTGCGGCAATCGTCCATGGCGACCTTGCCGATAAGTTTACGCACGGATGCGGCGCAGGCCGCTATTCGTACTTGCGGATCAGGGCGACGAGCTGACCTTGCACACGAACGCGGTCAGGGCCGAAAATGCGGGTCTCATAGGCTGGATTCGCGGCTTCCAGAGCCACCGAGTCGCCTTTCTTGCGTAAACGTTTGAGCGTGGCTTCCTCATCATCAATCAACGCCACGACGATATCGCCGGAATTGGCACTGTCAGTGCGGCGCAGGATGACGATGTCGCCATCGAGGATGCCTGCCTCGATCATGGAATCCCCTTTGACTTCAAGCGCATAGTGGGCATCGCTGTCGGCATACTCTTCTGGGGGTGTCACCCGATCGACTTCGTTCTGGATCGCAGTGATCGGGACACCGGCCGCAATCCGGCCGAGGACTGGGATGGTGCTGCGTCCCATTTCAGGTGTTTTCGAGCCAACCACGCTGGGACGGAAGGTCTGGCGGCCGCGAGGCGGCGCTGCGGGTGTGGCGGAATCGGGCATTTTGAGCACTTCCAGCGCCCGCGCCCGGTTGGCCAGGCGGCGAATGAAGCCACGCTCTTCCAAGGCCACGATCAGGCGATGAATGCCGGACTTTGAAGCCAGGTTCAGCGCTTCCTTCATCTCGTCGAATGAGGGAGAAACGCCATCGGCCTTAATCCGTTCGTGAATAAAGAGAAGCAACTCTTTTTGCTTGGTTGTGAGCACGGGATTCCTCCGGAAATGCGAATCTGTTCCTGTTATGTTTATTCTCGTTCTGTTCTTTTGTCAAATTCGCGTCTCAGGAGACTCATGATGTGGGTGTCCCAGATTTCGTCGCCAATCGGCGTCGATTCCCGGCGCGTGCCTTCCAACTGGAATCCGGCCGCCCGATAGGTCCGGATCGCCGCTTGATTGTGTGAATAGACCAGCAGGTCGGCCCGATGCACCCACTCATATGAAAACGCCCGATCGAGGATCAGCTCCATAAGCGACACGGAGAGCCCTTGTCCGCGCGCGATTGGCGCGATCGCGATCCGCCCGAGTCCGGCCGTGCGCAGCCGCCGATTGAGCCCGATCTGGAAATGCCCAACCATCTCGTCACCCTGCATGACCGCCCAGACTTCGCGGACGGGCGACGGACCGCGATGCTGCTTGATCAAGGCGATGAACTCTCTTCGCTTTAGCGGCCAGGAGAGGGCGGCACCGGCCCATTGCAGGGCCTCGCGTTCGGTTTCAAACCAGGAAAAGAGGTCACCAATGTCCCGCTTCTCAAATTTGCGCAGGCTGAGCGTCATGTCGCCTGGCGCAGGGCGGCCACATGCTGTTCGCGATCCGGGCGCTTCATCAAGCTTTCACCGATCAGGAAGCGTCGCGCGCCGGTCATTCGCAGCCGGGTGACATCCTCGACTTCGCTGATCCCGCTCTCCGACACGTAATCCCTGTCCTCGGGGATCAGGCCGCACAGTTTTTCACTGGTAGCGAGGTCTGTTTTCATGATTTTCAGGTCGCGATTATTGATCCCGATCAGCGAGGATGGAAGCGCGAGCGCGCGTTCGATTTCGGCTTCATCATGGGTTTCGATCAGAACATCCATACCCAGATCCTGCGCCGATTGGGTCAGATCAAACGCCAGAGCGTCATCGGTACAAGACAAAATGACCAGAACAGCGTCCGCGCCATGCGCGCGCGCTTCAGCGACTTGGATCGTGTCAATCATGAAGTCCTTGCGCAGCATCGGGAGCGATACTGCAGACCGGATCGCGCCAAAATCGTCGAGGCTCCCGCCAAAACTTGGTCCATCGGTGAGAACCGACAGACATGCCGCGCCCCCACGCTCATACTGAGCCGCAATATCAGTGGGATCGGCTCCTGGCAGAATTTCACCAGCGCTCGGGCTCTTGCGTTTCATTTCGCAGATCAGTGCGTTCTCGCCGGTCTCGGCAATCTCGCTCATTCTGCGCGCAAAACCGCGCGGCGCAGACTGGCCGGCCGCATCAGCAAGCAGGCTCTGCTCTGAGCGCGTCTGCTTCAGCTGCGCGACTTCATCGCGTTTGTAGGCAATGATCCGATCGAGCGCAGTGCTCATTGTGTTTGGCCCTTTGAGGTGGCCGCTAGCGTTTTCAGCGTTTCAGCGGCAGCGCCGGAGTCGATGGCCTGCGAGGCCTTGTCGGCCCCAGATTTCAGATCGCTGACGAGCCCGAGGACGTGCAGGCCAGCAGCGGCATTGAGCACGACAGCGTCCCGAAATGGGCCAGGGCGTCCGTCCATGAGGTCGCGGATCGCCATGGCATTCTCTTCCGGTGGGCCACCGGCCAGTGCACTGAGCCGATTTCGTCCGAGGCCCGCATCTTCCGGCACAATGGTGAGTTCGGTCAGTTTGCCATCCTTGACTTCAATCACTTGCGTTTCTCCGGCGATGGACAACTCGTCGATGACCGTGCCGTCCGAGTCGGCGCCGTGCACGACCCAGGCCCGATCGATCCCGAGATCTCGCAACGCTTCGGCCATGGGCTTTAGCCAGCGCGCTTCATTCACGCCGAGCACCTGATGGGTGGCGGACGCGGGATTGGAGAGCGGTCCCAACAGGTTGAAGATCGTCCGAATGCCGAGGCTCGCCCGCACAGGTGCCACATGGCGCATGGCGCTGTGGTGGGAGCGGGCGAACAGGAAGCCCACGCCAGCGCCTTCGATACAGTCCCGGAACCGCGCCTCGGTCAGATCAAGCTCCACACCCAGGACTTCCAGCACATCGGCGCTGCCGGTCTTTGGCGGGACGGATCGATTGCCATGCTTGGCCACGCGCCCACCGGCTGCGGCAATCACGATGGCGCTGGCGGTTGAGGTGTTGAGACTTGTCCACCCGAGGCCGCCCGTGCCGCACGTATCCAGGGTCGGGCCATCCAGGTCTATTTTCCGGGCATTCGTGCGCAACGTTTTTGCCCCGGCGAGAAGTTCCGCGCCGGTCTCTCCGCGCACCGCGAGACCCATCAGAAACGCACCGATTTGTTCAACTGGCACGTCTCCTGAAAGGATGGCGCCAAAAGCATCTTCCAGGGCGGTTGCCGAGAGCGACTCACCGGCGGCGAGCAATTTCAAGCTTGCAGATATCGAGTGTGTGGTCATGATTGGCGGGTATAAAGCAGTGTCTGGTTGTGCCTAGGGGGTATTGAGCGTTATTCCGACCACGGCTGAATATAGGGGAAGTGAGACATGAGCGGCCCGGTGACCTGGGAGCTTCATGGCTATGCCATGACTTGCCGGAACGATTGCATCGCGACGAGTATGGGTGAGATCCCTGATGCACTCCAATACGCGATCGACAGCAAGAAGTTTCAAACTGAACTGGATGCCTGCGCGGCCGTGATCATGGGGCGCCGGGCGCATGAGACAATCCCCAATCCAAAGGACCGCATTCGCACCGTTATGACCCGCAGCGTCACGGCTCTGGAGCATCATGAGGGCGGTTGGCGGTGGAATCCGGCGACGATGACGCTGGATAACATGTTGACCATTGCCGCCTCAGCTGGCGGGCGGATTGCGGTGAATGGGGGCCAGACCACTCTGGAATATTTCATGGAGAACGGCCTGAATGTGCTGCACATCTGCCGGGCCGAGAGCATTGCCATTCAAGATGGCCTGAAACTGCTCGCAGGCTGCGATCGCAAGACGACGGTCGACGATGTTTTGCGGGAAGAAGGATGGGACCTCGCCGAACGCAGACTGATTGACCTGAAAGCGCCAATCTCGCTTAGCACCTGGCGCCGTTGGCCCACCTCTCCCGACGGGGAGTCGCAATTAGGCCTGGATGTCTAGCCAGTTCTTGAGCAGGGCGTGACCATGCTCGGTCAGGATACTCTCCGGATGAAACTGAACGCCAAAGACCGGGCGGGACGTGTGCCGCACGGCCATGATTTCTCCGTCAGCGGTAAATGCGTCTGCGATCAGCGTTTCTGGAAGATCATCCGGCTGGATCGACAGTGAATGATAGCGCACGACGTCATAGGTCTCCGGCAGATCCTGAAACAGTGGTCCGTTTTCATGACGGATCTGGCTGATCTTGCCGTGGCGGATTTCCTGCGCGGTAATGATGGCGCCACCTTCTGCGGCTCCGATGCTCTGATGGCCAAGGCAGACGCCCAGGATCGGCAGATTGGCAGGGGCCTTTTGGACCAGCTCGACGCAAATGCCGGCTTCGTTCGGTGTGCACGGGCCGGGCGACAGGACGATGCCGTCGGGTTTCAGAGCCAGCGCGTCTTCGGATGAGAGCTCATCATTGCGCACAACCTGTGTACGCGCGCCAATTTCTTCCAGGTAGTGGACGAGGTTCCAGGTGAAACTGTCATAATTATCAACGACAAGGATCTGTTTCGCGCGGCTCATTGGTCGAACTCGTAACTTGCAGCCAGGGCCGCAGCTTTCTTGAGGGCGTTGGCTTTGTGAACGGTTTCATCAAATTCATATTGTGGAACCGAATCCAGCACCACACCGCCGCCGGCCTGAATGTGCAGTTGACCGTCCTTCAAAACCGCTGTGCGCAACGCGATACAGGTATCGAGATCGCCGTTCCAGCCAAAGTATCCGATGGCGCCGCCATAAATGCCGCGCGCGTTCTGTTCCAGCTCATCAATGATCTGCATGGCCCGGATCTTGGGCGCGCCAGAAACGGTGCCAGCCGGCAGCCCGGCGATCAGAGCATCGACGGCAGACAGCCCTTCGCGCAGATCGCCTTCGACATGCGAGACGATGTGCATGACATGGCTGTAGCGCTCGACAATGAAGCTTTCCGTCACCTCAACACTGCCATAGGCGGCCACGCGGCCGACATCGTTGCGTCCCAGATCGAGCAGCATCAGGTGTTCGGCAATTTCCTTCTGATCCGCGAGCAAGTCAGCCTTACGCTCGGCATCAATCGCCGGATCGCCGGAGCGTGGGCGGGTGCCGGCAATTGGACGAATGGCAACGCGGCCATCCCGGACACGCACGAGGATTTCCGGACTCGAGCCGATCAGACGGACATCGCCCAGGTTCATGTGGAACATGAAGGCTGACGGATTCAAACGCCGTAGTGCGCGATACAGGCTGATTGATTTGCGCTTGTATTCAGCGCTGAAGCGCTGGCTTGGAACCACCTGAAAGATGTCCCCGGCCTTGATATAATCGCGCGCCGTTTCAACCATGTCGAAATACTGGTCCTTGGTCGTGTTGGACGAGAAATCCAGGTCTTCGCTCTGACCATCTCGAGGCGAGAGGGGCGGCGGGCTTTCGAGCGCGTTCTCAACCTTGTCCAGCAGAATATTGGCGCGATCTTCATCGCCCGGCGCATAACGACCAACCAGGATCAGCTCCTGGTAGAGATGATCGAAGATCAGTACGACGCCGGGAATGACCAGCAAGGCTTCCGGGACGCTTAATGTGTCCGGATTGGTGATCTGTACGGGCTCTACATGCTGGATGAAATCATAGCCGATATAGCCGAATGCGCCGCTGGCCATGGGCGGCAGCTCTTCGTCCATGTCGGCATCAGCCCGCGCCTGGTCGGCGAATGACCGAAGCGCGTCGAGGGGCGCCACGTCAAGCGTCTTCGCATCGGCGAAGTCACGTTCGGCGCTCTCTTCACCTACGCCATCCAGCACGCGCATCCAGCGTTGCGGATGCAGCCCGATAAACGAGTAGCGTCCGAGCCGCTCGCCGCCATGAATGGATTCAAACAGAAAACTACCCGGCGCGTCGGCGCCGAGCTTCAGCATTGCTGAAACCGGGGTTTCCAGATCGCCCGGGCGTCGCCGGACCAATAAGCGATCGCGGGTCATTGCTGCGTCACAAGTCCGCGTTTGTAGGCCTCGAACGCCGCGCCATTGGTGTCGAGCTCGATGTCGGCCGCAATTCCAAGCACATAGGCCGCGAACAGATCCTCCGCGACGCCGTTCTGGATTTCCAGCGCACTCGTCTGGGCGAGAAGATCCAGGGTCTCTTCGCTCGGGCGGTCTATGCTTGTGACCTGCAAAATGATCATCTGGTTCTGCAAACCGGGAAGAGAGAACGTATCGCCTTCCTTATTGGCGCCGAACATGCCGCTGATCAGAGGACGCAGATTGGGTTGATTGGCGGAGTTACGTGTCACTGGCTGCGGCAGGCTTTCGACCTGGGACGCATACTTGGCGGCTTCCTGCTCCAGGCTGCTTTCGCCGCTGGCGATTGCCGCTTCGACTTCTGCTGCCACGGATTGCAGCTGTTCCGCTTGCTGCTGCTGCTTCCAGGCGTCGATCAGTGTTTCGCGTACCTCCTCAAAGGGAGGCAGGCGCTCTGGCACAATCGTATCTACCCGCGCAAGCCAGGTGCTTTCATCCTCGCCAAAACGCTCGGTGTTTCGACCTTCCGCCTGTGCATAGACCATTTGCAAGAGGCCAGGGGCGGTCACCAATGGCAAGTATCGACGGCCATCCTTGGTGGTGCCGTTCGTGTCCACCGGAGAAAAAGAAAGGACTGGCGTCCCGATCCCGGCGGCAATGGTCTCCAAGTCCGCGCCCGTTCCGAGCAAATCGTCAAAGCGGGGCAGCGCATTATAGAAAAGGCCGATGGCCAGATCGCGCGCCAGTTCGGTCTCAATTTCTTCGCGGACATCTTCGAGGGGCGTCGCCTCGCCAGGGGTGATCGATTCCAGACGGATCACGAGATAGCTGTCGCCAACGGGTTGCGGACCGTGAATAGAACCACTCTGCGCGCCGAGAGAGAAAACCTGATCGGCAAGGCGCGTATTGGCGATGAGTTCTCGCCGACCCGTGCGTTCTTGAGTTGAAACGGCCGTTTCAATCGACTCAGGCGCGGCGCCCCCGGCGATCCGGCCGAGCGCTGCGCGGGCGACGGATTCGTTTGGAAAAGCGAATTCCGTGAAGGTCCGCGAGTCCGGCCCGGTATAGCGTTCAGCCTTGTAGGCGTCGTAGAATGCGAGCACGTCATTCTCGGTCACTTCGCTTTCGGAAATGAAGTCGTCTGCCGTGAGATGGATCAGACTGATACCGCGGCGCTCCGGTTCCCGCAGAAACTCTTTCCGAGACTCGTAAAGTGCCTGCAGATCTTCTTCCGTCGGTTCCCCGATCTCAGGCAGTTCGGAATCCTCGAGAACGAACCATGAGGCGCTGCGCAGCTCACCAGAATACGCGGCCTGCAGGCGCGCGAGCGCGGTGGGTACTTTCAAGCCTTCAATCGGCACGCGTTGCAGGCGCCCCAAAGTCATCTCCGACTCGAGGTCGGCTTCGTAATCCGCCTCGCGATAGCCATTGGCGTCGAGCAACTGGGTATATCGGAAAGGATCGAAGACTCCGGTCGTGTCCTGAAACAGGGGATCGGTTCGGATTCGGTCAGCGATGGCGCCGGTTGTGGCCGCAATGCCTTGTTTGTCGGCATAGGCGGATAGCAGCGTTTCGCGAGACAGGTCCTGATATAGACGATCGACCAGGCCGCGATCCATCGCTTCTTCCTTGGTCAGCGAGCGGCCCCGCTCGTCGGTCTGCGTTCTCAAGACGCGTTCCAGGGTCGAATCGAACACTTGGTCTGAAATTGCGCGATCCCCGGCGCTGACGAAGCTTCGACCGGATCCACCCGCGAAGATGTCGGTCACGCCCCAGGCCGCCATCGCGATAATAACGATAACAAAAATTCCGCCGGCCGCTGGAGAGCGGAGCATATTACGCAACGGAGTCAGCATGAGTTTAGACCTTTTACTTCTACATCGCTTGTGAGTTTCAGCACAGCTTGCTAGGCGAGCGCTCAAACTTGTTCAAGATGGTGACTGGTATGGTGCGTACACTGATCGCAGGCAACTGGAAAATGAATGGCCTGAAATCGAGCCTGGAAGAGGCGCGAAAGACAACAGAGAAGCTTGGTGATTATCCGGACAATGCGGACTGTCTGATCTGTCCGCCATCGACGCTGATTGTACCGATGAAAGAGATGGCCGATGCCCGTCTGCAGGTCGGCGCTCAGTCTTGTCATCCGGAAGCGTCCGGGGCGTTCACAGGCGACCTCTCGGCGGAAATTCTGGCCGATGCCGGGGCCACTTATGTGATTGTCGGCCATTCCGAGCGGCGCTCTGAGCACGGCGAGCGGAGCGCCTATGTACAGGAGCAGGCTCATGCCTGCCTGCGGGCTGGGATCACGCCGATCATCTGCGTCGGCGAGAGCTTTGCGCAGCGCGAACGCGGGGAAACCAAGGATACAGTCGTACGGATCCTGCGAAAATCAGTCCCGACTCTCGGCGAGAATGAGACCCTGGTCGTGGCTTATGAACCGCTCTGGGCGATCGGGACCGGCCTGGTGCCGAGCAATGAAGAGATTGCGGAAGTCCATGGCGTCATTCGCGACCTGTTGATCGAACTTTATCAAGACCGGGGCCGCGACATTCGCATTCTTTATGGCGGCTCGATGAAACCGGGCAATGCCGCAGAGATTCTGGCCATCGAGAACGTCAATGGCGGTCTTATCGGCGGTGCAAGCTTGAAGGCCGAGGACTTCATGGCCATTTACGCAGCAGCGGTCGCCTGACCTGATCGGCTTTCACTGACCCTCGGGGGTTGGCGAATGCGTGATTAAGGCGTAAGGCCCGCGGCTTGAGATTCAGGAACCTGACATGACCAATGTAATCCTCGTCGCTCACATTCTCGTCTCGATCGTTTTGGTGATCGTGGTGCTCATGCAGCGCTCCGAAGGCGGCGCGCTGGGCATTGGCGGCGGTGGTGGTGGCGCAGGTGGTGGTCTGATGTCCGGTTCGGGCGTCAAGGGCGCGCTGGTGCGGACGACGATTATCTTTGGTGCGATCTTCTTCATCTCGAGCCTCACACTCACCACGCTCGCAACCCAGGACAATGCCGGTGGTTTGACAGATGTTCAGCGCGAGTTGGAAGATTCTCTGCCAACGCCATCGGAGACCGATGAGCTGACGATTGAAGGTCTGGATGACATCTTGAATTCGGACGAGACCCTGCTCGAAGACCCGCTCGCGGCTAATCCTGCCGAAACGCCAGCGACCGAGCAGCCGGAGACCGACACAAATTCAGGCGACCCACTGGCTGAGCCGGCTGATCCACAATAATCGAAATTAATCCTGACTTCCCCCTATCGGGGTGGGTCGCGAATCAGGCAATCTGCATTCCCATGACTCGCTATATTTTCATTACTGGCGGCGTGGTGTCTTCCTTAGGCAAAGGTATCGCTTCCGCAGCACTTGGGGCATTGCTGCAGGCGCGGGGCTATAAAGTCCGGCTGCGAAAGCTCGATCCCTATTTGAATGTTGATCCCGGAACGATGAGCCCGCGCCAGCATGGCGAAGTGTTCGTCACCGATGATGGGGCAGAAACTGACCTCGATCTCGGCCATTATGAGCGCTTTACCGGGGTCTCCGCGCGTCAGTCTGACAACATCACCACGGGCCGCATCTATTCGACCATTATCGAGAAAGAGCGCCGCGGTGATTATCTCGGCGCGACCATTCAGGTCATTCCGCATGTGACCAATGAAATCAAAGACTTCGTCCTGTCCGACGCAGGCGAGGGCGTCGATTTCGTCCTCTGCGAGATTGGCGGCACGGTTGGCGATATCGAAGGCCTGCCTTTTTTCGAAGCCATTCGCCAGCTCGGGCAGGAACTCGGCCCAGAGCGCGCCTGCTTCATTCATCTGACCCTGCTGCCTTATATTCCGGCGGCGGGCGAGATGAAGACCAAGCCGACCCAGCACTCGGTCAAAGAGCTGCGCTCGATCGGTATTCAGCCGCAAATCCTGCTCTGCCGTTGTGATCGCCCGATCCCGGAGAACGAGAAGGGAAAGATTGCGAGCTTCTGTAATGTGCGCCCAAGCAGCGTGATCGAGGCACGCGATGTCGGCCATATCTACGATGTGCCATCGGCCTATCATGCTGAAGGCCTGGACGAGGAAGTGCTGCAACATTTCCGCATTTCCGATGCGCCCAAGCCGGATCTGTCCAAATGGGACCAGATCGCCCAGACCGTGCACAATCCGGATGGCAATGTCTGCATCGGCCTGGTCGGAAAATACACTGACGTTCCGGACGCCTATAAGTCGGTCATGGAAGCCCTCCAGCATGGCGGCCTGGCGAACAATGTCGGCGTCGAGATCAAGCTGATCAATTCCGAGGAATTCGACGATGAAACCGCACCGATCGATATTCTCGAGGGCGTGCATGGCATCATCCTGCCCGGCGGCTTCGGCGAACGCGGCGCGCGCGGCAAGATGCGGGCCGCTAGATTTGCCCGTGAGCGCGAAGTGCCGTGTTTCGGGATCTGCTATGGGATGCAGCTCGCTGTGGTCGAAGCCGCGCGGAATCTGGCCGGTATTGAAGGGGCGTCGACGACGGAGTTTGGTCCAACCGAAACACCGATTGTCGGCCTGATGTCGGAATGGACCAAAGGCAACGAGCTGGTCACCCGCGACGAGACCACCGATATGGGCGGCACAATGCGGCTCGGTGCCTATCCGGCGCGCCTGAAAGAAGGCTCCCGCGTGGCTGAAATCTACGGCTCGCTCGAAATCTCTGAGCGTCATCGCCACCGCTACGAGGTCAATGCCGCCTATGTCGAAGCCTTGCAGAAGCACGGCATGACATTCTCAGGCATGTCGCCTGACGGCGTGCTCCCAGAGATCATCGAAATGGAAGACCATCCCTGGTTCATCGCTGTGCAGTACCATCCAGAGCTGAAATCGCGCCCGATGGAGCCGCATCCGCTTTTCGCCAGCTTTATCGACGCCGCAGTGACGCAATCTCGGCTGGTTTAAGCAGCAATCCCCCCTTGCGCCGCGCCGAACCTTCCGGTATGTGCGCGGTTTGAATTTCACGAGGCTCGCCTCGAAACCCGTTTTGGAGCACGCAGATGGCTGTCCCTAAGAGTAAGATTACCAAGTCGCGCCGTGGCATGCGCCGTTCGCACGACCGCCTCAAAGGCAATACGTTCATCGAAGACCAGGATTCTGGTGAACTTCGTCGCCCGCACCACATTGACCTGAAATCAGGCATGTATCGCGGCCGTCAGATTCTTGAGCCGTCTGAAGACTAAGCTCAGCGTAGAGTCTGTATAGTACATGACCCCTGCCTGTTTGGCAGGGGTTTTGTTTTGCGCGAAAGGTGGATGAACGAGGCCGTTATGCTTAACGCGCGCCGGTATTTTGCTCGATCCCCCTAGGGCTCCGTTTAGTCGGCCGGTTGTAAGCTGCATGCATAGGAATGGAGCTTCTTATGCGTATGTCCCCTGCCATCTCACTCGGCGCGTCTGCGGCGCTTGGTCTCGCCGCGACTTTTGTCGCCTGGCAAATGACCAAGTCGGAGCCGGAAGCAGAGCCCGAGGTCACAGAGATTTCGCTTCCCGTCGAGAAGGAAGTGAGCGTCGTTGTGGCGTCGGAAGAGATTTTTCGCGGCGATGCCGTCACACTCGACAATGTGACGGTCGAGCGCTGGCCAGAAAGCAAAGCGCCGTATGGCTATTACACACACGGTCTGGAAATCGGATCCAATGAGTACGCCCAACGCCTGGCGCTGACCGCGTTTCAGCCCGGTGACCCGATTCTTGATTCGCGCCTCTCACCGGTGGGTATGAGGGCCTCACTTGCCGGTCGTCTGGAGCCCGGCTTTCGCGCCTACACGGTTCGCATGGATGATGTGACGGGCGTTGCTGGATTTGTGCTTCCGGGCGACAAGGTGGATGTGCTGTTCACGCAGGACAAAGGCCGCAATGCTCGCAAGGTGAATCTTGTCTCGGAAGTGCTGCTGCAGGATGTTGAAGTCCTGGCCGTAGACTCCAATGATGACCCGTTGAGTGAACAGCCCAAGCTGTTCGCGCGTGCGACTCTGGCCGTTTCTGTGGATGATGCCAGGAAGCTGTCAGTCGCTTCGGGCCTGGGCGATCTGTCTCTGGCATTGCGCGGCGCTCGCGAGCCGGATCTTGTCAAACCCGCGCTGCCGGCCACCAAGGTCGCAGCCGCCCGCACTCCGCCGCGCCGTGTGACGCGCCGTGTGGTGGCTCGAAAGCCCGCCGACAAGCAGATCAAGGTCATGCTCGGCACAGAGGAGAGCGAGGTTAAAGTCCCGACAGCGACGGAAAAAACCTCCGCTCCGACAAAACTGATCCCAGCCTCTTAAGTCAGAGGCGCAAACGCGATGGCCCGCTGGGATCGGGCCGGTTCATCTCCATTGAACGCGTAAAACGACAAGCCCGGCGCCAGTTTCCAGCAGGTTATGGTGTCGGGCTTTGTCTTATTTGTCGAGGTGCGAGAGGGCTTAGCTGGAGAAACGCCGCTTAGAGGGCGTCGCCGCCAAAAACCCAGATCATCCGAACCACGGCAGGCATCATCAGGACAACCAGCAAGGTTGGAAATACGAACATGATCAGCGGCAGAACCAGCTTGGCGGGCAGCGCCAGAGCTTTCTCTTCCGCCCGCAGCATGCGTTTCTCACGCATATCAGCCCCATAGACGCGCAAGGTCTCGCCAATGCTGGTGCCGAGTTCTTCAGATTGTTTCAGCATGGTTGCCAGGGAACGGGCCTCTTCCAAGCCGAGACGGTCGGCAAAATTGCTCCAGGCCGTGTTGCGATCCCGTCCGGCCCGCATCTCGAGGCTCATCAAGTGCAATTGGCGAGACAGGATCGGATAGCGGAACTGCAATTCCTCGGCGATCCGGATGATCGCGCCGTCGAGGCTCAGCCCTGCTTCGACGCAGGCGACCAGCAGGTCCATCATATCCGGGAAGCCGTCGCGATATTGCTGTTCACGTTGCTCGATCTGACGGTTCAACAACATGGAGGGCAGCATATAGCCGAACGCTGCAGCGAAGATCGAGGCGCCGAGCAGGGTCAGGCCTGTCAGTTTGAAAGGCAGCATCGGCGCTGCGATGAATAGCAGAAATTGAGGCGCGATCAGGCTGATCGCACGGATGCCGAAAAAGATGTAAGGCGCATTTCGCGAGAAATAACCCGCGCGCATCATCAGGCTGCGGAGGCGGGTCTCCTCATCGGACGGCGCACCCTCTCCGGTTTGGCCCAACTGGGCGAGCCAGCCATGACGCGGTTTCTCCGAGATGGTCGCCGTCGCGCCCGAATTTCCAGCCAGACGGCCTTCAATGCGATTTCTGAAGCGCGAGGCGATAATCGTCGCGGGCAGTAGCAGCGCCAGGCTGATCGCAGACGCAGAGAGCAACATCAGGCTCGGGCTGTTTAGGATCGTTTCAATCATGTCCGCCCCCTAAATCTTGAAATTCGTCATCTTGCGCATGACCAGATTGCCAATCGCCATCCAGACGAGCGCGCCGCCGAGCCCATACTGGATCATCGGCACATGGATGACATCGCCATAGAAGCTCGGGGTCAGGAAGTGCATTGCCGCAAGAACGACGAACGGTGCCGCGGTCAGAATGAGCGCTGACATCCGGCCTTCTGAAGACGCCGCCTTGATCTTCAAACGCATTTTCTGGCGCTGACGGATGGTGCGGGAATTGGTGGCGAGCAGGTCGGCCAGATTACCGCCCGTTCGGGTCTGCAAACGCACAATCGCGCTGAACAGATTGATGTCTGGATGTTCCGTCCGCGCCGCCATCTTTTCAATGGCCTGGTCGAGACTGGATCCAAATGCGATCTCATCTGCCACGAGGCCGAACTCCGACCCCAGCGGATCGGGGGTTTCCTTACCCACGAGCGCGATCGCCGTGGGAACCGGGTGACCGGCCTGCAAGCTCCGAACGACGATTTCCAATGCATCCGGCAATTGCTCACCCAAGGCGCGCTCGCGTTTCGAGCCGAGCATGCTGAGCACGAGATAAGGACCGCCTAGCGCTACGGCCGGGAACGCCGCGATGGCGGCAGAGAGGCCAGAGAAGTAGTAAGCGAGACCCGATGCGACGACGCCGGCGACAAGCGCCATAGCCAGCCAGCTGGCAGGTTTGTAGTCGAGCCCGGATCGTGCCACCAGGCGACCAAGCCAGGCATTCTTGATGACGCGGTTGCCATCCTCGTCCAGCCCCCGCTTACGGCGAAGCTGCAGCACGGCTTCTGCGATAGAGTCTGTCTCGGCCTGAGCCTTGAGGCGTTTATTCACGAGCGACTTGTCCCGCGCCTCCTGCCCGAAATCGATCAGCGAGCGGGCGCCAAGAAAGACCGATGAGAAGGCCAGGACATAGAGAATGACCTGCTCATCCATTTTTACCCCCAACGCTCAGCAAGGGTTGGGACGGGTCGAAGGTCTCAGTCGGCACGTGAATGCCCTTGCGGGTCATTTCATCGAGGCATTTCGGACGCAGGCCCGTGGCGCGAAACTCGCCGATCACGGTGCCGTCTTCGCCGGTATCCACGCGCTTGAAGACGAACAGGTCCTGCATCTGGATGACTTCGCCTTCCATACCCGTCACCTCGGTCACATGGGTGATACGGCGCGAGCCATCGGACAGGCGTTGGGCCTGGATGATGATGCCGATCGCAGCAGAGATCTGGCCCCGTACAGCTTCCTGAGAAATGCGCAGGCCGCCCATCGCTACCATCTGCTCGAGGCGGGTAATCGCTTCGCGCGGATTGTTGGCGTGAATGGTCGCCATCGAGCCTTCATGGCCGGTATTCATCGCTTGCAGCATGTCGAAGGCTTCTTCGGAGCGGACCTCGCCGAGGATGACTCGGTCTGGTCGCATCCGCAGGGCGTTTTTCACCAGCTCGCGTTGCTTGATCTCGCCATTGCCTTCGAGATTGGCCGGGCGCGTTTCCATGCGAGCAACGTGCGGCTGCTGCAGCTGAAGTTCAGCTGCGTCCTCGATCGTGATCAAGCGCTCTTTATGGCTGATCGCAGCTGACAAGGCGTTGAGGAGCGTGGTCTTTCCCGAGCCTGTGCCGCCGGAGATAATGGCGGTGACGCGACATTTAACAGCGCCATAAAGGAAATCCGCGACCGGCTTGGGCAGCGCCTGAAACTCGACCAGTTTTTCCAGCGTGAACGGCTTCTTGGAAAATTTCCGGATTGAGACGAGTGGCCCATCGATGGCGATCGGTTCAATCGCCGCGTTGACCCGCGAGCCATCGGCCAGACGGGCGTCGACCAATGGCGATCCTTCGTCAACACGTCGACCAACGGCCGAAACGATCTTGTTGATGATCCGTCGCAAGTGAAGATTGTCGCGGAAGCGGGCATTGGAGAGCTCGAGTTCGCCGCCGCGTTCAATATAGACCTGATTATAGCCATTGATCAGGATATCGGCGATCGAGTCGTCCTGCAGAAGCGGTTCGAGCGGGCCCAGACCGACCATCTCATTGACGATGTCATCGGTGAAGTCCTTCACCTCCGCAGCGCCCATGGGCAGACGCTGATCTGCGATGGCCTTGGTCACGAAGACCCCGATTTGAGTGCGCAGTTCTTCCGGCGTCATCTGATCGAGATTGGACAGGTCCAGCTCATCGATCAGCTTGTTGTGAATCTGCAGCTTGGCCTCAAGCATGTCGCCATCGATTTCTGGTCGAACTTTCGGCTGTGGGTCCGGTTCGAGTGGCGGGGAGACGGGGTCCGGAGCCGGCGCTTCGGCTTCGATCTGCGGCTCAACGACTGGCTCATCAGGAGTGTCGTCAACGGGGCGTCGTTTCAGAACAAAGCGGCTCATGATGCGGCCCTCATCGCGTCAGCTTCCTGGGGCGCGCTCTTGCCTTCACGCAATTTGCTGATCAGTTCGGAGATATCTTTGGGGATGGCTGATCCAGGCTTCATATCGCTAACCGGCTGGCCCAGGTTAACGGCGCTGAGGGCGGTTGGCCAATCCGACCGGATCGAGGCAAAGACCTCCATTTCCAGAGCAGAGCAGGCCTGCTCTTCAGTGACCTTCGCCCCGAACATGCCTTTCTGACGTCGGTTCAGGACCGCGCGGATCGATGGAAATTCTGGATCGGAAGCGAACTGCTCAACCCATTGCCGCGAGGCGTTAAGGGCTGGAACGGACAGTTCGGTCACCAGGATCACTTCATCGCTGCCGAGGAACATGTCGCTGCTCCACTCGGTCGGCCAACGCGGCGTGTCGACGATGACAAAGTCATAGGTCTCGCAGGCGACATTCAGGCATTGCAGGATGACATCGCGCGAGGGCGGCGTCTCCATCTCGCTCCAGCGCGGCATGGCCAGCACGTCAAACCCGAAAGGGTGATGCGTGGTCATGGTCTTCAGGAACACGTCATCAATATTGTGCGGGTTCTTCTGGAAAATGGTCGGCAGCAGGTTCGACTCGCAATTGAGATAGGTGGCGCAGCTGCCATCGACAAAATTCAGATCAAACAGGACGACCCGCGGTTTGCTCTTCTGCTGGCTGAGCTGATAGGCCGTTTCGCAGGCGAGCAGGGTGGCACCGGCACCGCCGACCGACGAGACGAATGTCCAGCACTGAGAATTGGTGTTGGCGACCGCTTGCGTGTTCGCTTCACTCAGCGCCTCAGCTGCGCGGGTCAGGGCCTTGTGTACGGCATCGAAACTGACTTGGGCGTCGAGAATATCCCAGCACGGCAGTCCCATTAGGACGCGAAGCGCGCTGACCGGCAGGTTCTGACCAATGACGATGGTCGGAATGTTCTGCCCGGTCATGGCGAGCGCGGTCAGGCATTCAGCCAGATCCGTTTCCGGCGCATGCTCAAAGACACAGACATGCAAGCCCTCATCGTTCAGGCCATCCATCAAACCGGCATAGGATTCGTGGACGACCGTGTGCTGGCCGCCTTTTTCCCGCCACGCCTGGGCGATGGGTTCATGAAAATTGTGACTGAGGATGTGCAGCTTGGCGCTGGCAAAGACGGTTCGTGCCGAGGACATGGTCACCATCCTCCCTGATCGGAGGCGGTGGACTGGCTTTGAATATTGCTCTCAACCGACTGACCGAGCTGGGGTTTTGGTTCACCTTCGATCCGGTTGAGACCATAACGTTCCAGCTGGCTTGGTTCTTCTGACAGCATGATCGGATCGATCAGCGCGTCATTAGACTCTGGCGGCAAGACCAGGTGTGGCGTGATGATCACGACCAGCTCTGTCTCGTTTTTCTTGAACCGACTTGAGCGGAACAGATTGCCGAGGATCGGGATATCGCCGAGCAGCGGCGTTTCCAGCTCGGTTGCCTGATATTCGTTCTGGATCAGGCCGGCGATGGCAAAGCTCTGACCATTGCCCAGTTCGACCTGCGTCTGAATCTCACGAACGCTGAGCGCCGGGATTTCCACGTTGGAAAGGCGCACCGAGTTGCGTGGGTCGAGATTGCTGACCTCGGGGGCAACTTGCAGGACGATACGGTCTTCCCGGGCGATGGTCGGGGTAAACTCCAGCGACACGCCGAATTTCTTGAACTCGATTGTGATCGTGTCCTGGTCCGCGGCCACCGGCACCGGGAACTCGCCACCGGCCAGGAAGGAGGCTGTCTGTCCGGATTGAGAGACCAGGTTGGGCTTGGCCAGCGTGCGAATAACACCTTTCTCTTCAAGAGCTTGCAGGGTCACATCGATGCTCGTGCGACCTGATCCGCCGAACACCTGGCCGACCGCTCGAGCGGGGTCGCCTGAAATCAGGCTGGATGAGGTCATGAACAGGAAGTCGCCCGGGCGACCAATATCGGTCCCAAAGCCAATTTCACGAATGTCATCGCGCGAAGCTTCCACGAAACGCACTTCAAGGAGCACTTGAGCGGGCAGTTCAACCTGCATGGCATTGATCGCGAGCCCCGGCGCGTGACTGTCCACGACTGCCATGATTTGCGTCATCGTTTCTTCATCGGCGACGCTGCCGCTGATATGCACCTTGTTGGCCACCGGGCGCAGGTCGACCGGCGCGCTCGGGAAAAGCGCCATCAGATCGCTGCGGACGGCATCCAGGTTCGGCATGACCAGCACATCCACCAGCTGCACCAGATTGCCGCGCTCATTATAGACCAGGATATTGGTCGATCCGATTTCACGTCCGCGCACAAAATACTCGCGAGAGGAGACTGGCGCAGCGTCGGCTATTTCGGGCTCCGACACGGCGATGCGGTCAAAACTGTCCAGGACAGGGACGGGCAGGGACATGCCCTTGCGGACCACAATCGTCTGGTGTGTGACCGTGTCAGCGTAGGCACCGGGTGCGCCCAGGGTCAGCCCGGTCCAGCTGAAGAAGAGCAGCATGAATGCTGCCAGGTGTGCCCAATTGTGTCGTCCCATCATGTGCCCTCAGCTCGCAGGGGTGTTGTTCTGCTTATGCGTTAAACTTAACGGCCGCGTCTGAAGCCCCCGTCAAAAGGGTTGTTCGAATTTCAAGAGAATTCCCGGCCGGGCTGATGACATTGCGTTAGCCATAACGCGGCCTTGCGCGCTCTTGCTCTTTGCGCCGTTGCGCACTAGACGCAGCCGCAACTGATCTTCCCGTGTCACAAAGGACATCGAAATGAGCGAAATCATCGACATCCACGCCCGCCAAATCCTCGATAGCCGGGGCAATCCGACCGTAGAGGTCGATGTCACCCTGGAAGACGGGTCTTTCGGTCGTGCCGCGGTACCCTCCGGGGCCTCTACGGGAATCCACGAAGCGCATGAGCTGCGCGATGGGGGCGAGGCCTATAAAGGCAAGGGCGTCATGGATGCGGTCGATGCCGTGAATGGCGAGATTGCCAATGAGCTGATCGGCATGGACGCGATCGAGCAGCGCCTGATCGATGGCCTCATGATTGAACTGGATGGCAGTGACAATAAAAAGCGCCTCGGCGCGAATGCGATTCTCGGCGTTTCCATGGCGACGGCGAAAGCGGCGGCCGAGAGCTGTGGCATGCCGCTCTACCGCTATATTGGCGGCACCAATGCGCGAGTCCTGCCAACCCCAATGATGAACATTATCAATGGCGGCGAGCATGCTGACAATCCGATCGATATTCAGGAATTCATGATCATGCCGGTCAATGCAGATAGCATTTCGGACGCTGTTCGGATCGGCTCGGAGATTTTCCACACCCTGAAAAAGACGCTCTCCGATGCCGGGCACAATACGGGCGTTGGCGACGAGGGTGGCTTCGCGCCGAATCTGTCCTCGACGCGCAACGCGCTCGACTTCATCATGAAGTCGGTCGAAGCGGCGGGTTATCAGCCCGGCGAGGACGTCTCGCTGGCGCTCGACGCGGCCTCGACGGAGTTCTTCAAGGACGGCAAATATGTGCTTGCTGGCGAAGACAAGACGCTCGACGGCGAAGGCATGGCGAAATATCTCGCCGACCTGGTCGAGGCTTACCCGATCGTTTCGATCGAAGACGGCATGGCCGAAGATGACTGGGACGGCTGGAACATCCTGACAGAAATGATTGGGGACCGCTGCCAGCTAGTCGGGGACGATCTGTTCGTGACCAATCCGGAGCGACTGGCGCTCGGCCTGCAGCGCGGCGCTGCCAATTCCATCCTGGTCAAGGTCAATCAGATTGGCACGCTGTCTGAGACTCTGGACGCGGTTGAGCTGGCCCACCGCCATGCCTACACGGCGGTCATGTCGCACCGCTCAGGCGAGACGGAAGATGCGACCATTGCGGATCTCGCGGTGGCCGTGAATTGTGGGCAGATCAAGACCGGTTCGCTTGCCCGCTCTGACCGCTTGGCCAAGTACAATCAGTTGATCCGGATCGAGGAAGAGCTGGGCGCTTCGGCTCTGTATGCGGGCGCGGCGCTGATCAACGCTTAAACGCGAGCCGAACAGGCGACGAGTTTCCAATTGCGTGATATCACTGTTCCCTCAACGCAGGGGACAGTGATGAACGTTTATCTGATCGCGGCACCCGAAGACGAAGCGGAAGGGGATAAGCTCGCCGCTTACCTGAAGCGATTTGGCGTCATGGTGCGGACCGAATTCGGGCGTTTCGGGTTTCCACCCGCGCGACCAAGAGAGTTCACGGTTGCGCTCTGGTCGCGTAAGGCCATGGTGTCTTCGCGACAGATGCTGCTGACCAATCGCGCCATCGATGCCTGGGCCGAAGGACGCCTGATCATGGCGCGGCTGGAGCACGGTCTCAATCCACGAGGATTGTCGGATCTTCAAATGATCGACCTCACAATGGAGGCGGCTCGAGAGCACCGCTATCGTGAAGTGTTAGATGGATTGCGCGCGCTGGAGGCGGACCAGCGCAAACAGGACGCGCCGCAGAGCCTGTCGCTCGAGCTGCCTGGCGACGGGCCAGTGACCTTGAGCACTAGTGATATTGCCGAAACTTTTAAACGCGCACGCGCCGCCGAAAACAACGCGTCGGATCCGGGCCTGACCGCGGGTGGCGAGGGAGTCGTCGCCAGTCGGATGGCTGGTCGCCGACAGCCGACCGTCGCGGCCAATCGCATGGCATCTAGACCGGAGCCACAGATGGCGCCGCCCAAAGCCAGCTCCGGGGGACTAAGTGGTTTGCTTGTGAGTGGGGTGCTTCTCGTGATCATCGCGCTCCTCGGCTGGGCGGTCTGGGACGGTCGATTGAGCTGGTCGCAAGCGGTTCTGATTGGGGGCGGCGTGTTAGTCGCCTTCATGTTCATCGGACTTTTGGTTTCACTGTTGTCCGGCGATACGCCTCCCGCGAGCAAGAGAAGCTCAAGCCCGCCGCGCGCGCCAGTCGCCCGACCTGCGGCTCCTGCGCCCAAATTGGCAGAGCGAAGCCTGTCGACCCCAATACCCGCAATCGCGGCCAGCGCGGCGTCTTCGCACGAGGTTTTCGTTTCCTACGCGCATGACAATGCGACCACCGTTCTGCCTATTGTCACACAGGTCGAAAAAGGCGGCGTATCCATCTGGATTGATCGCGAGGAGATGCGGGCCGGACAGAACTGGGCGGCGCAGATCGTACGGGCGATCAAAGCGGCCAATCGGTTCTGTATCATGTGTTCTGAACAGGCATTCGCATCTGATCACGTGCGGCGTGAGGTCTATCTCGCGGACAAGTACGGCAAAGACATGGTGCCGATCCGTCTCGACGGCGCGGAGATGCCGGAGGATATCGAGTATTTTCTAATCGATCGGCAATGGGTTGATCTGACGAGCCTGGAAGATGACGAGCAGGCCTCAGCCGTTCGGGAGGCGTTGAAGAACGAAGAGTCTTAGCGAAACCTTAACCACAAAATGCTTCCTACAATTTAGCGTAGGAGCACACTCTTCATGACCTCCAAATGGGCCGCGGGCGCGATGACCCTCACCATTGCCTATTTCGCCTACCATGCTTTCGCAGGGGAGCAGGGGCTGGGAAAATGGACGGATAAGCAAACCGAACTTGCGGAAAAGCGCGCCGTTCTGGAGGCGCTCGAGGCTGAAAATGCTGCGCTGCAAAAAGACATAGCTCGCCTGACTCCCGGGCAAATTGATCCTGACCTCGTGGAATATCTCGCACGGCGCGATCTCGGCTTTGTGTATCCCGGTGAACTTGTGTTGGTTGACCGCGCTGTCAAAGATGCAGATATGCATAGGTGATAAGACTCGACCTTGCGTCAATCCTCTGCGTATTAGTCGAAAAAATGCAACACCCAGGGAGCTGTCATGGCCAAAGCCGCTAGTCCGAAGCGCCGGTCCTCGCCTAAACTGAAAAAGGATGAGGCGCTCAAATTCTATCGAGACATGTTGTTGATCCGGCGATTTGAAGAGCGTGCGGGTCAATTGTATGGCATGGGCAAGATTGCCGGATTCTGTCACCTCTATATCGGACAGGAAGCCGTCGTGACCGGTATGCAAGCCTGCTTGAAAGAGGGTGACCAGGTGATCACAGGCTATCGAGATCACGGGCATATGCTTGCATGCGACATGGATCCCAACGGTGTGATGGCCGAGCTGACCGGGCGTGCCGGCGGCTATTCGCGCGGCAAGGGCGGCTCCATGCACATGTTCAGCCGCGAGAAGAACTTCTTTGGCGGCCATGGTATCGTTGGCGCGCAGGTGCCGATCGGGACGGGCCTTGCATTCTCAAACAAATATCTCGGCAAGGATAATGTCGCCCTCGCGTATTTCGGCGATGGCGCCGCGAACCAGGGCCAGGTCTATGAGGCTTTCAACATGGCTTCCCTGTGGGACCTGCCAGTTATCTATGTGATCGAAAACAACATGTATGCGATGGGCACGAGCGTGGAACGCCATGCCTCCGAAACCGAGCTCTTCAAGCGCGGCATCTCTTTCGAGATCCAGGGCGAGGAAGTCGATGGCATGGATGTCTACGCCGTCAAGAAAGCCGGTGAGCGTGCGGTAAAATATGCGCGCTCAGGCAAGGGACCCTACATTCTCGAAATGAAGACCTATCGCTATCGTGGTCACTCCATGTCGGATCCGGCCAAGTATCGAAAACGCGAGGAAGTCGACGATATTCGAAGTCACAATGACCCGATTGATGGCTTGAAGGATCAGATCATCGCACAAGAGATTGCCAGCGAAGACGACCTCAAGGCGATCGACAAGGAAATTCGAGCCATTGTCAAAGAGGCTGCGGACTTCTCTCTCGAGAGCCCGGAACCTGATCCGTCTGAACTCTGGACTGACGTCCTTCTGCCGGTGGAGGCGTAAAAATGGCCGTAGATATTCTCATGCCCGCCCTGAGCCCGACCATGGAAGAGGGCACGCTCGCCAAGTGGCTGAAGGGCGAAGGCGACAAGATCGAAGCCGGCGACGTCATCGCCGAGATCGAAACTGACAAAGCGACGATGGAAGTCGAAGCTGTCGATGAAGGCACGCTCGCCAAGATTCTGATCCCGGAAGGCACGGAAGGCGTCAAAGTGAACGCCGTCATCGCCGTGCTCACGGAAGATGGCGAGGATGCCAGCAGCGTCTCTGCGGCGCCGGCGCCCGATGTTGACAAGGTGACGCCTGTCGCCGAGCCGGAAGTGCTGGAAGCTCAGGCCGCGTCCGACGCCCCGGCGGCGCCGGTGTTGACCAATCCGGATATTCCGGAAGGTACGACCTATTCCAAGACGGTTCTGCGCGACGCCCTGCGCGACGCCATGGCCGAGGAAATGCGCCGGGACGAGACTGTCTTCGTCATGGGCGAAGAAGTGGCTGAGTATCAAGGCGCCTACAAGGTGACTCGTGAACTGTTGCAGGAATTCGGTCCGCGTCGCGTCGTCGATACGCCGATCACTGAGCATGGCTTTGCGGGCCTCGGCGTGGGGGCTGCCTTTGGCGGCCTGCGTCCGATTGTCGAGTTCATGACCTTCAACTTCGCCATGCAGGCAATCGACCAGATCATCAACTCTGCCGCCAAGACGCTTTACATGTCTGGTGGCCAGATGGGCTGCCCGATCGTGTTCCGCGGTCCGAACGCCGCCGCCTCGCGTGTTGGGGCGCAGCACTCGCAGGATTATGCATCGTGGTATGGCCACGTGCCGGGACTGAAAGTCGTGGCGCCATGGGATGCCGCATCTGCCAAGGCGCTGCTCAAATCAGCCATTCGCGATCCGAACCCGGTGGTCTTCCTCGAGCACGAGCTGCTTTACGGCATCGAATATGACGTGCCGGATCTGGAAGATTATACCTTGCCCATCGGCAAAGCCGCGGTGATCCGCGAGGGGACGGATGTGACCTTGGTCGGCTATTCGCGCTGTACTGGCTTTGCCATGGATGCGGCCGAGAAACTCGCCGCTGAGGGGATCTCTGCTGAGGTCATCGATCTGCGCTCCATCCGCCCACTCGACATGGATACGATTGTGCAGAGCGTGAAGAAAACCAATCGCCTGGTCACGGCTGAAGAAGGCTGGAAGCATATGGGCGTTGGCGGCGAAATCGCGGCTGGCGTGACCGAGCAGGCCTTCGACTATCTCGACGCGCCGCCGGCGCGTGTGACGCAGAAAGACGTTCCGCTGCCTTATGCGGGTAATCTCGAAGACCTCAGCTTGCCGAATGCAGATGACATTGTCGCCGCTGCCAAAGCTGTCTGTGAGGGGATGTAAGAATGGCCATCAATATCACCATGCCCGCCCTGAGCCCGACCATGGAAGAGGGCACGCTTGCCAAGTGGAACGTGAAGCCTGGCGACACGGTTGAAGCTGGCGATGTCATCGCCGAGATCGAGACCGACAAGGCGACGATGGAAGTCGAAGCGGTCGATGAAGGCACCGTCGCCCAGATCCTGGTCGAGGCCGGAACAGAAGGCGTCAAAGTCAATGCTGTGATCGCGGTGTTGGCGGAAGATGGCGAGGATGCCTCCTCCGTCTCCGCAGCGCCTGCCGACGCGCCGGCGCCTGCCGCAAGCGCTGCGGCGGAAGATGCTCCTAAGGCAGAGGCCGCACCCGCACCGGATAAACAAGTCGCCTCCACCCCGGTCCAGATGCCTGCTCTTGGCTCTGGCGATGACCGCATCAAGGCGAGCCCGCTGGCTCGACGGATCGCGGCGCTCAAAGGCATCGATCTGACGGCCCTGAAAGGCAAGGGCTCCGGCCCGCATGGCCGTATCGTCAAGAAGGATGTCGAGAACGCTCAGCCGGGCGTCTCAGCGCCTGCAGGTGGCGGCGCACCGGCCTCTCCAGATGGCCTCATCCTGCCGCAAATTCTCGATGACCGAGTCTATGCGCCGGACAGCTACCGTCTGGAGCCGCTTGATGGCATGCGCAAGACGGTCGCCCGTCGCCTGACGCAAAGCTTCATGCAGATCCCGCACTTCCCGCTGAATGTGGATATTGCGCTGGATAAATTGCTGGCGGCCCGCAAGGGCATCAATGACGCCGCGCCGGAAGGCGTGAAAGTCTCCGTCAATGACATGCTCATCAAGGCCTCAGCCATGGCGCTGATGGCGGAGCCGGACTGCAATGCAAGCTATAGTGATAATGGCATCGCCTATCATCACGGCGCGCATATCTCCGTCGCGGTCGCAATCGATGGCGGTCTGATCACGCCGGTCATTCGCGATGCGGAAAAGAAAGGCCTGGCTGACATCTCTGCCGAGATGAAAGACCTGGCCAGCCGCGCCCGCGAGCGCAAACTGAAGCCGCAGGAATATATGGGCGGGACATTCTCGATCTCGAACCTCGGCATGTTTGGCATCAAGTCATTCGCGTCCATCATCAATCCGCCCGAAGGCATGATCATGTCGGTCGGTGCGGGTGAGAAACGCGCTGTGATCGGCGATGATGGATCGGTCAAAGCCGCGACCATCATGACGGTCACGCTGACGTGCGATCACCGTGTCATCGGCGGGGCCGAAGGTGCGCGCTGGCTACAAGCGTTCAAACGCTATGTCGAAATCCCTGAGAGCATGCTGCTTTAGAATTTGGAGGCCGCAATGGCAGACTTTGACCTGATCGTAATCGGCTCGGGCCCCGGTGGGTACGTAGCCGCCATTCGCGCCAGCCAGCTCGGCATGAAAACCGCTATCGTTGAGCGGGAAAGCCTGGGCGGAATTTGTCTCAACTGGGGCTGTATCCCGACCAAGGCGCTGCTTCGTTCCGCCGAAGTGTTGCACCTGGCCAAGACGGCGTCGGCGTACGGCTTGAAAGTCGACAAGGCGGACTTTGATCTTGAGGGCGTGGTCAAACGCTCTCGCGGCGTGGCGGCGCAGCTGTCCGGCGGCGTGAAGCACCTGATGAAGAAGAACAAGATCACAGTGATCGAGGGCGATGCCCGCCTGGAAAAAGGCGGTGAGGCCCCGAACGTGATCGTCAAGGACGCCAAGGGCAAGGACACGACGTACAAGGCCAAGCACGTCCTGCTTGCCACTGGCGCTCGTGCCCGCGCGATCCCGCGAGCCGGGCTGGAGCCGGACGGCAAACTGGTCTGGACCTATCGTGAAGCCATGGTGCCCGACGTGACACCAAAGCGCTTATTGGTCATCGGCTCCGGCGCCATCGGGATTGAATTTGCAAGCTTCTATAATGAGCTTGGCTCCGACGTGACCGTCGTCGAGGCTGTCGATCGCATCCTGCCTGCCGAGGACAAGGAAATTGCGGCTTTCGCCCACAAATCCTTCGAGAAACAAGGCATGACGATCAAGACCGCGGCGCAGGTCAAAGGCCTCAAGAAAGGCAAGGACTCTGTGACGGCGGACGTCTCTGTCGGTGGCAAGACCGAGAAGATCGAGGTCGACCGCGCAATTCTGGCGATTGGAATTGTCGCCAATTCAGAAGGGCTCGGTCTGGAAGAGCTCGGGGTCAAACTCGACCGCACGCATGTCGTCGTAGACGGTTTTGGTCGCACGGGTGTGAAAGGCCTCTACGCGATCGGGGATCTGACCGGAGGCCCTTGGTTGGCGCACAAGGCGAGCCATGAAGGCGTCATCTGTGTCGAGAAGATCGCAGGTGCCATCAATGACGCTCATCCGTTCGACAACTGGAACGTTCCGGGCTGCACCTATTCCCACCCGCAAGTCGCGAGTGTCGGCCTGACCGAAGACGAAGCGAAAAAGACCGGCAAGAAACTGAATGTCGGAAAGTTCCCCTTCATCGGCAATGGCAAGGCGATCGCGCTCGGCGAGCCGGAAGGTCTGGTCAAGACCATCTTCGACGCCGAGACAGGCGAACTGCTGGGGGCGCATATGGTTGGCGCAGAAGTGACGGAGCTGATCCAGGGTTATGTCATCGCGCGCGAAGGGGAACTGACGGAAGAAGATCTGATGCACACTATCTTCCCACATCCAACCCTGTCGGAAATGATGCACGAAGCGGTGCTGGCCTCTGAAGGCCGGGCAATGCACATCTAATCGCTCAACCAGGCGTCCAGGAGCTCTTGTTTTTCAGCAAGGTCCTGCAAGGCCGCGTCGGGTGAGCGTTCAAGCAGTTGCACATGGTCGCCGGGTCGGATCTGACCCAGCAAATGACGATCACACCGCGCTATGCTGGCAATGCGCGGGTACCCGCCGGTCGTCTGTGCGTCGCAAAGCAGAACCACAGGTTCTCCAGACGGGGGGCATTGAATGGTGCCCGGGAAGACCGGGGCGCTCTTCATTTTTCCATCGCTTTTGGGCGTCAAGGCATGCCCGGTCAGGCTGACCCCCATGCGCGTGGCCTGACGACCGGCGATGAAGGTCTCTTCGAACAGTGTGTGGCGATCCTTCAGGCCGAGCGTTTCGGTCTCCGCTGAGGGACAGGCGCGCAGCGCGACAGCGCTTGAGAACACAGGGCGATGTGTCAGCGGAGTCTCGCGGGTTTCCTCAAACGTGGCGGTTCCGATGGGCGTCAGTTCATCGCCCGCTTGCAGCGCACGACCGTTCAAGCCTCCGATCTCCGCTGGCAAATAGGTCGAAGGCGAGCCAAAGGCTTCGTCCGCTCTGAAACCAGAATGGATCGCGAGATAGGTGCGCATCCCGGCTCGTGGCGGCGTAATCGAGATCTGGTCTCCCGTTTTCAGGTGCAGGCTCGTATGCGCCGGTACGGTCTCACCGGAGAGTCTGATCTCGTCATGAGCGCCCGTTACCGCGAGGGTACAAGCGTCCAGCACCTCCGCTTCAAAGCCGCCATAGGTGATTTCAAGCGCCGTTTTGGTCAGCGCATTGCCGACCAGCCGGTTAGCCAGGGCGTGGGACAGTGAATCGGCAGGCCCTGAATAAGGCAGGCCAAAATGGCGATAGCCCAGGCGCGGCGCGCCTTGCAGCGTGGTTTGAAGACCGGGTTTGGTGATCTGCAACATCTATAGCGCTCTGAACTGGACGCTTTGTCCCGGCGTGAGAAGAAATGGCGCCGGGTCGTTCGCGCGAAACAGCTGCGCATGGGTGCGCCCGATTAGCGGCCACCCGCCAGGACCGTTCAGCGCATAGATGCCGGTAAACGCGGCGCTGATGCCGACAGATCCGTCAGGGACTCGTGGTCGAGGGCGCGCCAATCGCGGAACGCTGAAACCTGCAGGGAGCCCAGAAATGTACGAAAAGCCCGGTGTGAACCCGATCATTTCCACGGTGTGAACAGGTGCGGTGTGCGCGGCGATGAAGGCGTCTTCCGTGAGATCCAGCGCGTCACAAACGGAGGCGAGATCGGGGCCATACTCGCCGCCATATTGAATGCCGATCTCGACCAATGGAGCATCCGTTTGTCGTGCGGTCTCTGGTTGTTTGGTGTCTCGTAGTCGTGTTTCGATTTCTACCAAGTTTCGGGGATCGAAACGCACCGCAACTCGGTCGAGACCAGCCACGATATCTTCCGCCTCCAACGAAGCGCGCAGGTGCGTTGCCAGCGCCTGTGCGTCCGCTGGCGTGTCCACTTGAAACTCAAACACATCATCCGCGATGCGAACCGGGTTTAGTCGGGCGGACATAGCTTGATCTCATGTGATTCCATCGCGGTCCGGATCGCCTTGGCCGCGGCGAAGGCCCCCGGCGTGTCGCCATGCACGCAAATCGTCTGCACAGGCAAAGAAATCACTTCACCGTCATGCGTGCGCACGCGCTGGTTCAAGGCAATGTCCGTGGCCTGCGCCACTTGCTCATCGGCATCATGGAGCACCGCGCCCTCCAGTTTGCGATCCCGCAGCTGGCGGTCTTTCTGATAGGCGCGGTCCGCAAAACCCTCAGCGGTGAACGCGATGCCGCGGGCCTCTGCCTGCGCCTGTAACGCGGACTCGGGTGGACCGACCAGACGCGCCCGAGGAAGGATTGATTGCAGGACCTTGCAAATGCTGGCTGCCAGCCCGGCATCGGTCGCTGCCATATTGTACAGCGCCCCATGCGGTTTGAGATGAGCGAGTGGAAACTCGATTTCCTCGGCCAGCGTTTTCAAGGCACGCACCTGCTCCGAAAGCGCCGCTTCGAGGGCTGGTCCGGACAGATCCGATCGCGTTCGGCCAAAATTTTCACGGTCCGGAAACGAGGGATGAGCGCCGGCAACGACTTGATTTTGCTTGGCGAGTGCTAAAGCCGTCCTCATCGTCTCCGCATCGCCCGCATGGCCACCGCAGGCAATATTGCAGCTGGTCACCACGGACATCAGCTCTGCATCGAAGGCGCAGCCTTCGCCGAGATCTGCGTTGAGGTCGATTGTTCCGTTCATGCCATCACTCCCGCCGCGCGCAGAATAGAGCGCAAGCCCAGCGCCAGGGTGATCAAGACGATGGCGCCGCCTGCCAGGTTGGCTGCGAGCGAGTTGGCGTGCGCTCCGAGCAGGTCCTTGCGGTTCATCACATAGAGCAGGAATGCGGCCATGATGGGCAGCAGTAATCCATTGGCATATTGAGCAATCAGGATCATCTCCACCGGGCGAATTCCGGACAGGCTGATCGCCGCGCCGACCAGCACGACGAACACCGCTGTGCCACGAAACAAAGCGGACTTTCGATCTTCGTCCCCGCCCATGATCTCGCTGAGGGCAAAGGCCGTGGCCATGGGCGCTGTGATCGCTGAAGTGAGGCCCGCGGCGAACAGGCCGATACCAATCAAATAACGCGCGGCTTCCCCAAAGGCTGGCTCGATTGCGCGGGCCATGTCGGCGGCATTGCTGACCTGCAACCCGCTCTGGAACAGGGTCGTTGCTGCGGTCGACAGGATGAAGATGGAGACCAGTCCGCCGAGCCCGATCGAGACGGCTGAGTCCTTACGGGCCTCTCCTGTCTGTTCGCCCCCGGGCCATTTTTTTCGAGTCGCAGCGGCGTGTAGAAAGAGATTGTATGGGACGATTGTTGTACCGATCAGCGCGATGGCGGTCAGGGTGCCGCCATCCGGGATACGCGGCCACAGCCCACTGATCAGCGCCGCGAAGTCGGGGCGGGTAAATACAACGCTCAGGATGAAGGCGGCGCTCATGATCAGAACAAGGCCAACAAGCAATTTTTCAAGCAACTGGTATCGACCGAGTAGCAGCGCAATGCAGGCGATCAGGGCAAGTGAGAAGACGAGCCATTGTTGACCAGGCGATGCTGAATCGAGGAGCGCGTCCAGCCCGAGTGCGCCGCCACTGAGATTGCCGCCCTCATAGGCGCAATTGCCAATCAGAAGCGCGGCGAAGACGAGTCCACCGGCGGCCCATTTGAAGGCAGGTGCGGGTGCGCTCTGCATCAGCGCCTCGCCGAGGCCCAACTGTGCTCCCGCACCGAGGCGCGCGGCCATGTCTTGCAGGATGATGGTTGCCAGGGTGGCGAAAACCAGAGCCCAGATGAGGGCAAATCCGAAATGTGCTCCGGCCAGCGTACAGGCGGTGACCGTGCCGGGGCCAATGAATGCCGCAGCAACTAGAACACCAGGGCCGAAATTCAGCTTCATTCGGTCTCTCCGGATGAGGCAATGCCGCGCCGGGTTGTGAGATAGGTGGCAAAGCTCGCCAGCCAGTGACTGCCGGAATAATGTTCATCCGAAACCGCAGCGATGCCGACATCGCGATGCTGTGCATGGGCCGCCATCAGCGCGGGAATACGCGGATCCGTATCGGGCAGGGCACTGGCTATGCCTTCAAGCGCCCAGGCGCGAGAAAGATTGACCCCGTCCAGATGCACCAGCTTGCCGTCCGAGGCGTCGAGAACGATGCCCGGTTCGAGCCAGTCCGAGCCGCCATTGATCGGTATTTGCGGTAGGAAATAGCTCAGCCAGACAGAGAATTCCTGCTGCGACATGACCCGCCGCATCAGATCCGCTTCCATCAGGCAGGGTGAGAGAAAATCCTCACCCGACGGTTCATATGCAAGCGGGCAATTTACGTCAGACTGATGGAAATCCAGTGACTTTTGTTCCAGCTCACTGGCGAACTCATCATTTCCAACGGTGCGCGCATAGTCGAGCATCAATCCAAACGCAAAAGCGGTTTGGTTGTGCGTCCCAAGGCGGACCGGGTAGGCGAGTCTCGGAAGCCAGCCGCGCACTTGTTCGACGATCGCATCTTCCAGCGGGCGCAAGGTCTCGCGCCACGCGGTCAACTGCGGATCATCGCTCTCTTCCAGCTCGGCGACCAATTGCAGATACCAGGCAATGCCATAGGGGCGTTCAAACGATCCGCGTCCCTCTGTGGTGTAATAGGCGAGTTCTCCCGCCATTTTTTCCGCCGTGAAGCTCTCGGCCAGCGCATCCCGGATTTCGTCGGCGAAGACGCTATCCGGTTGGGTCGTGAGGATGCGCGTCAGCAGCCAGTGACCATGCACGGAAGAATGCCAGTCGAAGCAGCCATAAAAGGCAGGCGTCAGCTCTCGAGGCGGGCGTGAATCTTCGTCCGATTGCAACACATGACTGATCTTGTTGGGGTACTCACGATGGATGCAGTCGAGTGCCAGAATCGCGAACCGATCCTCTGTGGTGACCGGGGCGGGGCGTTCGGAGATTGCAGGCGTATCGGTCATGGGCTGCGGCTCCGTTTG
The DNA here is from genome assembly GCF_001854405.1 of Hyphomonas sp. Mor2. Lineage (GTDB taxonomy): Bacteria > Pseudomonadota > Alphaproteobacteria > Caulobacterales > Hyphomonadaceae > Henriciella. Next base: position 1,462,587 of record NZ_CP017718.1, on the reverse strand, counting down.
CTGTTGTCCTGAACATGCGGCCAGCATGACGCTGACTGCGGCCAATAAAGCATATTTCATATCCGCCCTTCCTGATAACGGTCTCGTCCACCTAATCGGCAGCGGTCGCCGAGTGCAAGAGCCAGTGGTTTTGGCTCCCTCGGGGCAAGCTTGACAGAACCGCGATCAAAACCTGTCATGAGGCTGCGAGGAGGAATGGATCATGGGCGTATCGAGACGTCGGCTCTTGCAGGTCGGGGCGGGTGTGGCCGTCGCAACGGCTATTCCAGTCGGGCAACATGTGGCCTGGGGCATGCGCGATTTTGAGCGCGATGGATACACGCCGGATTACCCAGAGGCGCCCGCCGGGCAGGAGGCCTGGATGAACTGGGCCGGCGCGCAGCGGGCGACACCGATGCAGCTCGCCTCACCGCAATCAGAAGCCGAGCTGGCCGAGTTTATTCGTGCCACGCCGTATAATGTGCGCCCGCGTGGCAGTGGGCATTCCTTTACCGGTCTGGTGCCGAGCGAGGGGGTCATCCTCGATGTCAGTTATCTTTCTGGTCTGCAGTCCTATGATGCGGAAACCGGAATTGCGACCTTCGGCGCTGGGACCACCTTGTTTCAGACCGCTGCGAAAATGCAGGAGCTTGGCCGAGCCTTCCCGAACTTGCCGGATATTGTCGATCAGACATTGGCGGGATCGTTTTCAACCGGCACGCATGGGACTGGCGAGACGCTGACGGCGCTGCACGACTATGTCCGGTCGTTCCGTCTGGTGACGGCGAGTGGGGAAGTGATCGATGTTTCTCGGCAGAGCCATCCAGATCTATTCCAGGCGGGGAAAGTCTCGCTCGGCGCTCTGGGCGTGATTTCTTCCTACAGCGTGCAGACCATCCCGGCCTTCAACCTGCGTCGCATCGTCAAAGCCGAACCGATTGATCTGGTCCTGGACGAAGCCGAGGCGCGGGCTGCGACGCATCGTAACTTCGAAATGTTCTACTTGCCGCATACGGGGATGGCCGCCACGCTCAGTCATGACCTGCATGAAGGCGACATCACGGGCGTGCAGCCGTCAGAAGATGATGAGACGCTGGAAGGGCTGAAACTGCTGCGAGATCAGTTCGGCTGGTGGCCCTGGTTGCGCCGCAAGATCGCGCAATCGGCCTTGCCGAATGGGGTGATTGAGGATGTCAGCGACGCCTCCATGGAATTGCTCGCGACGACGCGTCCGATCAAGTTTAATGAGATGGAGTTTCACCTGCCCAAATCGGAAGGGATCGCCGCCCTCAGGAAGGTGATCACCAAGATGGAGACGCGCAAGGATGCGTTCTTCCCGATGGAAATTCGTTTTATCGCGCCGGATGATGCCTGGCTCAGCCCGTTCAACAATGGACCGTGTATATCGATCGCGATTCACGCCGCGGTGGACGAGCGTTTCGACTATTTCTTCTCCGATTTCGAGCCGATCTTCCGCGCCCATGGTGGCCGGCCACATTGGGGGAAATGGCACTCTTTGAAGCGAGATGACTTCGTGTCGCTTTATCCGCAGTTTGAAGCCTTCATGGAGATTCGCCGCGAGCTCGATCCGGGAGGCAAGTTCCTCAACCCGCATCTGGCGGAGCTGTTCGGGGAGCCGTTCAATGCTTAAGGTCAGCCGCAGACATCTGCTCCTCGGAGGAGCTGCAATCGTTGGAGTGAGCGCGCTTATGTCAAAACCAGGTGATAAAAGCGGTCCCCGCGATCCGTACTTTCTGAACGTGCAGGGCGCGTTGTCAAAGGCAGGGATCGCGACACCGACCCTGGTGATCGATCGCGCTCGGTTGAACGCGAATATCGACACTTTGGTGGGACACCTCCCAGACGGGATGGGGTATCGTATCGTGGCGAAGTCGCTGCCTTCCCTGTCCCTGATCGAGCATATCCGCCAGCGCGCGGGAACGGATCGGTTGATGACGTTTAACCAGCCCATGCTGACGGCACTGAGTCAGGCAATGCCGGAAGCAAGCCAACTGCTGGGCAAGCCGCTGCCCATCCAGGCGGCGCGCAACTATTTCGACTCACTGAACGACGCAGAGGCGGCCGCGGCAATGCAGGTACAGTGGCTGATCGATAGCAATGCCCGCCTCGCGCAATACTCAGAGCTTGCCTCCGGGCTCGATCAGACGCTGCGTGCAAATATCGAGCTGGATGTCGGTTTGCATCGCGGCGGCTTCGAACCTGGCGCTGACCTACAAGCCGCCCTCGAACGCATTCGCGATGACGCCCATCTCGAATTCTCAGGTTTCATGGGATATGAGCCGCATATCCCGGCGCTGCCGACGACGCTGGGCTGGCGCGACAAGGCTTTGAAAGGGGCCTGGACCATCTATCAGCAGGCGCTGGCGCAAGCTGCGGATGTTTTTGGCGGCGACACGGTTCGCGGCCTGACGCGTAACGCTGCGGGCAGTCCGACTTATCGCTATTACGAGAATACAGAGATCGCCAACGAGATCTCTGCCGGGTCTTGTCTGGTCAAGCCGACGCACTTTGACAGCGAGTTGCTGGAGCCTCACCAGCCCGCCAGTTTTATCGCCACGCCGGTGATCAAATCCTTGCCGACCACACGCATGCCCGGGCTCGAATTCGCAGACGGCGCCAAGCGCACCTGGGATCCGAATTACTCCAAGACCGTGTTCATTTATGGTGGCCACTGGTTGGCTGATCCGGTTGATCCACCGGGGCTGAGCTACAACTCGACCTTTGGCCGTTCGTCCAATCAGGAGATGCTGAATGGCGGTCCGGAGCTAGAGATCGCGGCTGATGAGTTCGTCTTCTTCCGCCCGCATCAGAGTGAGGCGGTGTTCCTGCAATTCGGCGATATCGCGGTCTATGAAGACGGCGAGATCGTCGACACCTGGCCGGTCTTTGAAGCGTCCGCCTAGGCCGTTTCGAGACTCTTCACCTGAACTTTTGTCGGGCGCCTATTGCCTCTGCCATAGAGGTTTACTTTCAGCCGCGAGATCGCGTGCACCAGAGCGTTAGGGGCATACTTGATGTCGCCGGTAAACTCGATGTTCGGGAAGCGCTCGAAGATATGCTCATAGGCGATCCGAAGCTGCATCTGCGCCACCCGTGCGCCAAGGCATTTGTGCACACCGTGTCCAAAGGCAATGTGCTTATCGACATTGTCGCGCATCATGTCGAACCTGTCCGGGTTCGGGAAGATGTCGGGATCACGATTGCCGCCGCCGTACCACATGACGACTTTCTCGTCCTTGGCGATCTTCTGGCCGTTGATTTCAGTGTCTTCCATGGCGGTGCGGCGCATGTGCTTCACCGGTGACACCATGCGCAAGGATTCCTCCGACATGCGCGGAATAAGCGATGGGTCATCTAGCACCATGGCACGTTGTTCCGGCCATTCAGTCATCAATTTGATGGTTCCGGACAGCGAGTTTCTGGTCGTGTCATTGCCAGCAAAAATGATCAGTAGCCAGGATCCGTCGAGATATTCCTGTGGCAGCAATTCTCCGTCCATCTTGGAGTGCGCAATGACCGTCAGAAGGTCTTCTCGCGGATTGGCGCGGCGGTCGGCCATCACCCGAGCCCCATAGGCGAACATCTCCTCCACGACCTTTTTGAAACGCAGCGGGAAGAGCGGCTCACCCAGGAAGGTTCGTAGAGGATTGGCCATGAACTGGCTCGCCATTTCGAGATAGTGCATCCAATGGATGATCTTCTGCCGATCCTCTTCATCCACACCCAGCATCTCGCACAGGGTAAAGAGCGGCAGCTGATGAGAGAACACTTTTGCGAAATCGACTTCCGGCCCCTTCTTTTCCAGATCGTCGCACAGGGATTCGACTTCAACCCGGACTTTCTCTTGCAAGACTTTGACATAGGCCGGGATGAAGAAATCCTTTTGCTGAATGCGCATCTGCATGTGCTGTGGCTCATCCATGGAAATGAGATTGTCCATTGCAGCTCTGACCAGAATTTCCGGTCGCCAGTGTTTACGATCGGCCACAGCGAGGTTGATGCCGCCGCGCTGAGAGGAGAAGACATCTGGCGCCAGCTCCACTGTCTTGATGTCTTCGTAGCGCGTCACCGACCAGAAGCCCGATCCACCTCTGGCCATTTGTGACCACATGACCGGCGAGTCGCTGCGCATCTTTTTGTAGAGATCGTAAGGATGTCCGCGAGTCCAGGAATTCGGATTCCAGAACGTGAACTCATCTTCGAAGGTTGGGTATACCATCGGATGTACGGGATCCTGCGCACCATTATCGACAAGAATATCATCGCTGATCAGTTTCATATTCCGGGCTCCATGACAGTGCGCGGCGACCGCACTCGACTCATTGATATATTCATAAGCTAACTCAGTTTCTGATGCTGGCCATGGGGTTTTTTAGGTGACCACACGGAAACCTGAGCTCGCAGAATTGACCCGGCTCGCGGCGCGCGTCAGGGTGCCCAAATGAGCGCGTTGGCCACAAAGCCATTGAATGAAATTCATCTCCACCTGCGTGGGGAAATGATGATGCCGTTGCCGGAAGGTGCGCTCTGGTGGGCGTCTAAAAGGACTTTGGTCGTTTCGGATCTGCACCTGGAAAAAGGCTCCAGCTTTGCCGCGGCCGGCCAGATGCTGCCGCCTTATGATACCGGCGCGACGCTATCTGTGGTCGAGGCGCTGGTGCGCGCCTATCAACCCGACCGCGTGATCTCGCTCGGCGACAGTTTTCATGATCGCGACGCCGAATGGCGTCTGGTCGCGCGCGACGCCGTGCGCATTAAAGCTCTGACTGACGCCACAGACTGGATCTGGGTCGAGGGCAATCATGACCCGGATCCGCCGGAAGATCTTGGTGGACGCGCCGCGAAGGTCTTGCACATGGGTGATATTGTATTCCGCCATGAGCCCACAGGAGAGAGCGGCGAGATTGCCGGGCATCTGCATCCGTGCGCGAAAGTACTCAGCCGTGTACGCACCTTGCGCCGCTCTTGCTTCGTGACGGATGGCCAGAGATTGATCATGCCCGCACTTGGCGCCTTTACCGGTGGCTTGAATGTACTCGATGAGGCCTACACACCATGTTTTCCAGATGGGGGCATGATGGTCTTTGCGATGACGAGAGACGCGGTTATTCCGGTCTCAAGCCGGCGCTTGATTCCCGATCGTGGGCGTCCCGGGGCGGATCGGTGGCGTCTCAATACGAATTCCAATTCCAAAGGCTAGAGGGGTAGATCATGGAGAATATCGATTTTGCGGCTTTGTGGGCCGACTATGGCGATGAGGTGATCGGATTTGGCGTCCAGGCGATCGGCGCGCTGATCGTTCTCATCATCGGTTTGCGGGTTGCAGCCTGGCTTGGCGGTCTGGTTCGCTCGATCGCGCTGAAACAGGAAAACATAGACGATACGCTAGGCAATTTCTTCGGCTCGATGGTGCGCTGGGCTGTAACCGCGGCGGTTTTCATTGCGGTCCTGCAGGTGTTTGGTGTGCCCGCGACAAGCTTCGTCGCCGTACTCGGTGCCTTGACCCTCGCGATCGGCCTGTCGCTTCAAGGGGCGCTTGGCAATATCGCGTCGGGCGTCATGATCATGATCTTTCGCCCGTACAAGCTGGGTGACTATATCGAGGCAGCTGGAGCTGCCGGGACAGTAAAAGACATCAACCTTTTCCAGACGGTGCTTGCGACCCCTGACAATGTGCAGATCATGGTGCCGAACAGCCAGGCCATCGATGGCGTGATCAAGAATTATAGCGGCTACACAACCCGCCGCGTCGATGTCACGTTTGGCATTGATTATGGCGACGATATCGACAAGGCGATCGGGATCATTAAATCCATCGTGGACGCTGATAGCCGGATCCGGCGCGACCCTGAACCCTTCGCAAAAGTCGTTAATCTCGGCGACAGTTCGGTCGACATTGCGACACGCAATTGGGTCAACGCAGAGGACTATTGGGACGTCAAGTTCGACCTGACCAAACAGGTCAAGGAAGCGTTCGATCAGCAAGGCATCTCGATTCCATATCCGCATCAGGTCGAGATCGTCAAAAACGTGGCTTAGACCGTGACCGATCCGGCACTGGAGACGATTGGCGAAGAGGCCGCCAGGACGGGAAAGCTCCCGAAGGCCAAGCGTCACATCCTCTTGCGCCTGCTCGGCATCTCCTGGTGGGGGTGGATCAAGCTTGCGCTCCTTTGTGTTCTGGTCGGATTTTTCGTCATGGCGAGCGAATTTGATCCCGCCTCGCCGGACGTGAATGTCATGGGCGCCATGCAGCGCTTCTTGGAGTCGCTCGCTGGGCTTGCCTCCTGGACCGCCAGAAATTTCTGGAAGCCGGCCCTTGCCGGCGCAACCTTCGTGCTTCCGCTCTGGCTTCTGTGGCGATTGGTGAGCTTGCCTTTCCGAAAGTGAGCTTTGCTCTATCCTCTCCAACACAGATAAAACAGGCGGGAAGAAAATGGATATCTCTCAATTGATGTTTCGCGATGGCCTCATGCAAGGCGAACGCGTTTTGGTCACAGGTGGCGGTACGGGGCTCGGCAAGGAAATGGCCGAAGGGTTCCTCAAGCTGGGGGCTGAGGTTCACATTTGCGGTCGCCGCGGAGGTGTTTGCGAGGAAACGGCAGAAGCGCTCATGAGCGCCCATGGCGGCACTGTGGTACCGCATGCGTGCGATATCCGGGTTGCGGAAGCCATCAATGACATGACCGACAAGATCTGGATGAACCATGGTGCGCTGACGGGTCTGGTCAACAATGCGGCTGGCAACTTCATCTCCCGTACCGAAGATCTTTCCATTCGGGGCTTTGACGCAATTGCCAACATCGTGTTTCGGGGCACGTTCTACATGACCCACAATATCGGCAAGCGCTGGATTGATGAGGGCAAGCGCGGCAATGTCATTTCGATCCTGACCACCTGGGTCTGGAATGGCGGTCCATTTGTCGTTCCGTCCGCCATGTCCAAATCTGCCGTAAACACGATGACCCAGTCCCTCGCCATAGAATGGGGCCGTTACGGTCTGCGGTTCAATGCGATTGCGCCTGGCCCGTTCCCGACCGAGGGGATGACCAAGCGATTGGCCCCGCAAGCCGAGACGACTGAGGATATGAACCGCGATGGCGCCAATCCGATGGGGCGGATCGGCAAAATGCACGAATTGGTCAATCTGGCTGTGTTCCTGATGGGGCCGGGCGCAGAATACGTGAACGGCCAGACCATCGCGATTGACGGCGCGATGTACAACGCCACCGGCGGCAACTTCTCACAGCTCGCCCAATGGGGAGATGACGATTGGCAAGCCGCACGTCAGGCGATCGAAGCCACCAACGCGAAAGACAAAGCCAAGCGGACGGTTTAGGCTGGATGCCGATTTGGTGAGAGGAGGAGCCTGATGGCGGATCGATTTGATCTAACGGGAAAGATAGCGCTGGTGACAGGCGCCTCAAGCGGCCTCGGAAGGCATTTCGCCCGCGTGCTGTCCGATGCGGGCGCAAAAGTAGTGCTTGCGGCGCGTCGAATGGAAAGATTGGAGACCCTTGCGGCAGAGATTGAGGCGAACGGGGGCGAAGCCCTGGCCGTCTCCATGGATGTCACGCAAGCCGATACTATTGAAACTGCGCTTGAAGAGACAATCGCGCGGTTCGGAGCCCCGGCAGATGTCATCGTCAACAATTCCGGGCTCAGCCGGGAGGGGTTCTTCATCAAAATGGAAGAAGCCGATTTCGATCTGGTCATGGACACCAATACCAAGGGTGTCTGGCTGGTTGCGCGCACATTTGCAGGTGCTCTGGTCAAAGCCGGCAAACCCGGAAGCATGATCAATATCGCTTCAATCGTCGCCCACGGCGTAAGCCATACTCTCACGGCTTATGCGGCCTCCAAGGCGGCCTGTGAGCACATGACTCGCAATATGGCGATTGAAATGGCGCGCTACCAGATCCGCGTGAACGCCCTCGCTCCGGGATACTTCGAAACGGAAATCAATGATGAGTTCCTGAATTCCGAACTCGGTCAGAAAATGTTGACGCGGATTCCGATGCGCCGCTTTGGTGAACATGAGGAATTATCGGGCCCGCTGCTGCTGCTGGCATCGGATGCGGGTAGTTTCATGACTGGCGCCACCATTGTTGTTGATGGCGGGCATACCTGGAACCCACTCTAAACGTGTTACGCCCAAATTTCACCGCAACATTTTAAGATCGCATTAGCCGTTCTGGGTTTAGATCGCCGTCTGTAGAGGAGACGTGCAATGGCTGCGAAACGCGACCCCGACCTGCACTATACTGGTGACGCCAAGATGAAAGCGGCTGCTTTGAAGACCGCAACGCCGGTGAAACCCGTCCAATCTGACGATGATGCAGTGCCTGTTCCGTCGCCCGCAAAACAGTTGCAGGATCAACTTGAGGCGCATTATCAACCGCTCAGCCAGCGCATGTCGGTAATCCTGGTCTCGCTTCTGGTCGCTTTCGCTTTCGTTGGCGGATGGATTGGTGGGACAGGCGGACTGTTCGCCTGATTCACCACTGGTTTTTGGCACAAATCTCGCTAGACAAAGCCCGAAACGATTTCGGAGCTTCAGATCATGACAATTCGCAAAGCCGTGCTGCCTGTCGCCGGGTTCGGAACCCGCGTCCTGCCAGCCACGAAGGCCATTCCCAAGGAATTGCTGCCCGTCGTGGATCGTCCTGCGCTGCAATATGTCGTCGACGAGGCCATTGAGGCAGGGATTGAGCATATCGTGTTCGTCACCGGACGCGGCAAAGGCGCCATCGAGGACTATTTTGATCTCGCTTACGAGCTCGAAGCGAGCTTGGCGAGCAAGGCGAGCAAGGCAGATATTCTGGCAGACGTTCAAAAAACCCGTCTGCCTGCTGGCGGCGCCAGCTTTACCCGTCAACAGGAGCCCCTCGGGCTCGGACACGCGATCTGGTGCGCCCGCGATATTGTCGGCGATGAGCCATTCGCCATCCTTCTGCCCGATGTGATCGTCAAAGCGCAGAAATCCTGCCTCGCGCAGATGGTCGAAGCTTACGACAAGGTTGGCGGCAATATCATCGCCGTCGATCCCGTTCCGGAAGAGCGTGTGTCTTCCTATGGCGTGATCGCACCCAAGGGCGAACGCGACGGGCGCTTGATCGAGATGAGCGCCATGGTGGAAAAACCTCCGCGCGATGAAGCGCCATCCAATCTGGCGATTACCGGTCGGTACATCCTGCAACCGGAGATCTTTGGCCTGTTGTCCGATCAGGGCGCTGGTGCAGGGGGTGAAATCCAGCTGACTGACTCCATGGCCCGCCTGATGGAGATGCAGAGTTTCCATGCCTACGAATTTGAAGGCGCGCCGTATGATTGTGGATCGAAGCTCGGTTATTTCGGCGCCGTTCTGGCGCACGCGGTTGACCATCCAGAGATAGCGGATGGCGCGCGTGAGTTGATCGCAAACCTTTAATTTGACCGTCTCAGGCCTGTGCAGTAGCGCCACGTCATGAAGCTGAAACCGCCTTCCGCTCGACATGTGCTATCCGCGCGCAAGCGGATAAAGGACTATGTTGAAACGACACCCATTCTGACATCATCAGCGATTGACCATATCGCTGGTGCAAGGGTCCTGATCAAAGCGGAATGCCTGCAGCAAACTGGCAGCTTCAAGCTCCGCGGCGCAACCAACAGATTGCTGCAAATCCCCAAGAAGCGCCGCGACCGCGGCGTGGTCGCGTTTTCCTCCGGTAATCACGCACAGGGTGTGGCGCGGGCCGCGCGTCGCCTGGGCATGCCGGCTCTGATCGTCATGCCTTCGGATGCCCCGTCGGTGAAGACTGAAGGGGTGGAGGCCGATGGCGCAGAAGTCCGGCTCTACGATCGGAACACCGAAAGCCGGGAAGAGATCGCCGCCGCGATTGCGCAAGAGCGCGGCGCTGTTCTGGTCCCGAGTTTTGATGATCCCATGATCATCGCAGGGCAGGGAACGGTTGGACTGGAGTTTGCCGACCAGGTTAAAGCGCAGGGTCAGCAACTCGATCACTTGATCTGCTGCACTGGCGGCGGCGGATTGATCAGCGGGATTGCACTGGCGTTTTCCAAAGTCAGTCCCGAGACCAGGATCTGGACAGCCGAACCCGAAGAACACGATGATTGGAAACGCTCGCTCGAGCAGGGCGAAATTGTCTCAAACGCACCCGGAACGCGGTCCAAATGCGATGCCATATTGACGCCTGAGCCGGGCCAGCTCACCTGGGCGATCGGCTCGCAACTCCTCGCGGGCGGCTGCGCGATTTCTGATCAGCATGTTTTCGAGGCTATGCGCATCGCATTTCGACAGCTTCGTGTCGTGGTCGAACCTGGTGGCGCCGCGGCGCTGGCGGCGGCGATGTTCAGATTGCCAGAAGCGGCCAAAGGCAAGACCGTTGGTGTGGTGCTGACGGGTGGAAACGTTGACCCGCGCTTCTTCACAGACGTGTTGAACCGCTCGGTCTAGCTCTCTTTCATCAGCCGCGCCTTTTGGCGTTGCCAGTCCCGCTTCGCCGAGGTTTCGCGCTTGTCATGGGCTTTCTTGCCGGTGGCGATACCGATCAACAGCTTGGCGAGCCCGCGCTCATTGAAATACAGCTTCAACGGGACGATCGTGCGTCCCGCGCGTTCCACGGCCTGTGCGAGCTTTGACCGCTCGCGTTTAGATACCAGGAGCTTTCGCTTGCGTCGCGGCGCATGATTGAAACGATTGGCGCCTTCATAGGTCGGGATATCAGAATTGATCAGCCATAGCTCGCCGTCTTCGAGCGAGGCATAGCTTTCGGCGATATTGGCTTTGCCATTGCGCAGAGATTTGACCTCGCTGCCGGTCAGCATCAGGCCAGCCTCAAGCGTATCTTCGACCGCATAGTCGAAGCGCGCGCGGCGATTCTCCGCGACCAGGCCGTCCGAGCGGCCTTTGGTTTGAGACGTCTTGGCCATTGGATCAGCTCACTCCGGCGCGCGCCATGGCATCGTCGATCCGTGCGCGCGTTTCAACATCTGGCATCACGATGGGCAGGCGGACTTCATCCGAACACATACCCATTTTGGCCAGAACATGCTTTGCTGGTCCCGGCGACGGGGCGAAGAACATGGCGCGGTGAATATGAATCAGGCGTTGATCCAGCGCCTGCGCGGTTTCCAGGTCGCCAGCGTCGAAGGCTGCATGCATCTGCGCGCAAAGGTCCGGTGCGACATTCGCCGTGACCGAGATACAGCCCGCGCCGCCCATACCGCGGTGTCCAAGACTGGACGGGTCTTCGCCAGACAGCTGCGTGAACTGCTCCCCTCGTGTCAGTGCAGCCTGAAGAGAGACGCGGCCAAGATCGTTACTCGCATCCTTGATGCCGATAATGTTGGGAAGTTTGGCCAGCCTGGCCACCGTTTCGGGTAACAAATCGGAGGCCGTCCGGCCCGGCACATTGTACATCACAATCGGCATAGATACGGCATCATTGACCGCGCGAAAATGGGCTTCCAGTCCGGCCTGATCCGGCTTGTTATAGTATGGACAGATGACGAGGGCGGCGTCCGCACCGACGCTTTTGGCGTGTTCCGTCAGCTCGATCGCCTCGCGGGTCGAATTGGAGCCCGCGCCGGCAATAACCGGAACTCGGCCGCGCGCGGACTCAATGCACAGCTCGACAACCTGCTTGTGCTCATCATGCGAAAGCGTGGCTGACTCGCCCGTGGTACCGCACGGCACCAGCGCCGCAGACCCGCCCGCAATCTGCTGTTCGATCAGGTTGGCGAACGCATCGCGATCAATGGCCCCGTTCTTGAATGGGGTAATCAACGCAGGGATAGAACCATGAAACATCTGTCAGATACACACTTTTGGTTGAACCGGACCGCAAAAGGTCCGAGTTTGGTCATATACGGCCTATAAACCGGAATCAGAATGTATCAACGACAAGGGCGCTAAGGAATCAGTCAAAGCATATGCGAAACCGTTTTTTCAGTCTGATTTTACTCTCATTCGGAGCCGGATTGGGCGCCAGCCTGACAAGCGCTGCGCAGACCCCGGAAACGCCGAGTCTGAAGCCGCAGCTCGTCGCCGCGTCCGATGTGATTTCCACGCGTGATGCAGGGCTTCTTCGCCAGGGCTTGCAGGCGGTGGACCGGGCCGACTGGTTCGAAGTCCGTCAGGCCGAATCGCAGATCCGCGATACGACCGCGCGCGATATTCTGACCTGGTACCGCGCCCGCCGCGACTGGCGCATGTCCTTTGATGAAATGGACCGGGCACTGACCCGTCTCGGCGGTTGGCCGGAAATCGCTGAAATTCGTTCGCGCGCCGAAGAAGTGATGGAGCTCTCCACGCTTGATTCCCGCGCCAGAGTGGCCTGGTTTGAGAATCATGGCGGGGCTCGCAGCGGGGCGGGGCACATTATCTATGCGCGAGCGCTTGAGGCGCTTGGCCGTGATGATGAAGCCATGGTCGAAGTCCGCAAAGCCTGGCACGGGCGCACCCTGACCAAGGAAATGAGTCAGAAGACTTATGGACGCTACAAGAACAAGCTGACCCAGGATGATCATCGCAAACGGGTCGACTTCCTGCTCTGGACCCGTCAGACGACGGCTGCGGGGCGGATGAAATCCCTGCTCACGCCAGACTGGCGCGCGCTTATGGATGCGAGATCGAAACTGATCCGCAGGGCGCGCGGAGTTGATGCAGCCCTCGATGCGGTCTCAACTGAGCTACAGTCCCATCCAGGTCTGTTGTTCGATCGAGCCGAATGGAGACGCCGTGCGAGAATGCGGGATCGCGTCACGCCGCTCCTGCGCCAAATTGATGGGGCCGATGTACCCGCAGCCGGTCGCAGTCGATTGTGGAAAGCCCGCCACCCGCAAGTTCGCGTGGCTCTGAAGGATGCTGACTGGCAACTTGCCTATGAATTGACAGCGCCGCACGGGATGAGCAGTGGCCGCGATTTCGCTGAAGCAGAATGGACAGCAGGATGGATCGCTTTGCGGCATCTCGGCAATCCTCAGCGAGCTTTGCAACACTTTGAGGCGCTTGAAGGCGGCGTTTCTACGCCGATCAGCTTGTCACGCGCCAATTACTGGAAAGGCCGCACTTTTGAGGCGATGAATCAGAGCGAAGACGCGCAAACTGCTTATGCCGAAGCCGCGCAGTATCGCTTTTCCTACTATGGCCAGCTTGCTGCTGAAAAGGCGATGCAAGGCACAATCGATCTGACCATCTCCTATTCGGTGACGGATGAGGATCGCGGAAACTTCCAGAGCCGGGCCCTGGTCCGCGCCATGCGGCTGTTCGCCGAGAATGGATGGGACGCGGCCTTCCGCAAGTTTGCTTATCATCTTGATGATCAGCTCACCCAGCCTCAAGATTTTGAGCTGCTGGCGGAACTCGGGCGTGAATATCATTATGCCGATATCGGCGTCCGCGGCGCCAAAGCTGGCCTTGCCAAAGGTGTCGTCGCGCCGGATGCGGCCTATCCGGTCGTTGAATATCCGCTGCTGCGCGAGCCGCAGGTTGAGCGTTCCTTGATGCTGGCACTGTCCCGTCAGGAAAGCGAGATGAACCCGGCCGCTATCAGTCACGCGAATGCGCGCGGCCTGATGCAGTTCATTCCGCGCACAGCCCGCCTTGAAGCACGGCGCCAGGGACTGCCTTTCCGGACCAGCTGGCTGACTGATGACCCGGGCTACAATATGACGCTGGGCGGTGCGCATCTCGACACGCTCCTGCGTCAATTCAATGGCAGCTATATCATGACTGCGGCAGCCTATAATGCCGGGGCATCGCGTCCGCAGCGCTGGATCGGTGAGTATGGCGACCCGCGCGCGGGTGAGGTCGATCCGGTCGACTGGGTCGAGTTCATTCCGTTCAGCGAGACTCGCAACTATGTGCAGCGCGTGTTGGAGAATACGCAGGTTTATCGCAACCGCCTTAGCGGCGAGCCGGAAGCCATCCGTCTCTCGGATGACCTCCAGCGCGGTCGGTTCGGGAACAACTAGTCAGGCGTTCGCCTTTTTACGCCTCACTGGTGCTTTCTTTTTTGCAGCAGGTTTCTTTGTCGTCGGTTTCTTTACCGACGCTTTCGCGCCGGACGTCGCCCCGCCACTCCGCGCTTTTTGCCGTTTCAGAGCCTCCGCAAGGAATTTCCCGGTCCAGCTTTTCTTGACTTTTGCGACGTCTTCCGGAGTGCCGACGGCCACGATCTGACCGCCACCATCGCCGCCTTCCGGGCCGAGATCGATGATGTGATCAGCGGTCTTGATGACATCCAGATTGTGTTCGATGACCAGAACCGTGTTACCGGTATCGACCAGCTCATGCAGCACATCGAGGAGTTTGCGGACATCCTCGAAATGCAGGCCGGTGGTTGGCTCATCGAGAATATAGAGCGTCTTGCCCGTCGCGCGCTTGGAAAGCTCCTTGGCGAGCTTCACGCGTTGCGCCTCACCGCCTGACAGTGTCGTCGCTTGTTGGCCGACCTTGATATAGGAGAGCCCGACCCGGTTCAGGGTTTCCATCTTGGACCGAATGGCCGGGACGGCTGAGAAGAACTTCTCCGCTTCTTCCACGGTCATATCGAGCACATCGGCAATCGACTTGCCCTTATAGAGCACTTCCAGCGTTTCGCGATTGTAGCGCTTGCCGCCACACGTCTCGCAGGTGACGTAGACATCAGGCAGGAAGTGCATCTCGATCTTGATCACACCATCGCCCTGACAAGCCTCGCAACGACCGCCTTTGACGTTGAAAGAAAACCGGCCCGGTTTGTATCCGCGCTGTTTCGACTCCGGCAGACCTGCAAACCAATCCCGGATCGGACCGAAAGCACCTGTATATGTCGCTGGATTGGATCTTGGGGTTCGCCCAATCGGGCTCTGATCAATGTCGATAACCTTGTCGAGGTGATGCAGGCCTTCAATGCTCTCATAGGGCGCCGGAGCCTTGCTGGCTTTGTTCAGTTTGCGCGCCAGGGCTTTGTAGAGCGTTTCGATGATCAGGGTCGACTTGCCCCCACCAGAGACACCAGTGACCGCAGTGAACGTACCGAGCGGGATGGTGACGTCGACATTTTGAAGATTGTTGCCGGTCGCCCCCGTGATGGTGAGGTCGCGTTTCTTTGCATTTGCCCGGCGCGCCTTGGGGATGGCGATTTCTTCGCGGCCGGAGAGATATGCCCCGGTCAATGAGTTCTCGTCCGAGATCACTTCCGCCGCCGTGCCCTGGCTGACCACCTGGCCGCCATGTACGCCCGCGCGCGGTCCCATATCGATCACGTGGTCCGCGGTCAGGATTGCGTCTTCATCATGCTCCACCACGATGACGGAATTGCCCAGATCTCGCAGGCGCTTGAGCGTCTCCAACAGGCGTTCATTGTCTCGTTGGTGCAGGCCGATACTCGGTTCGTCGAGGACATAGAGCACGCCCGTCAAACCAGATCCGATCTGACTCGCAAGACGAATGCGCTGGCTTTCGCCGCCTGACAGGGTCCCGGATGAGCGCGACATGGAGAGATAATCGAGCCCGACTGCATTGAGGAAGATTAGCCGGTCATTGATTTCTTTCAGGATCCGGCCCGCAATTTCCTGCGATTGCGGCGTGAGCGAGTCGTTGACCTTAGCGAACCATTCGCCGGCTTCCTTGATCGAAAAACTCGACGCGTCTGAGATATCCAGCCCCGCAATCCGTACCGCAAGGGCTTCCGGACGCAGACGTTTTCCTAGACAGGTCGGACAGGCGGCCGCGGACTGGAACTTGGCGATCTCGTCGCGCGCCCACTGGCTCTCTGTCTCTCTGAATCGCCGATCGAGATTGGGGATGACGCCTTCGAACGTCTTGGTCACCTCATAGCGACGCAATCCATCATCATAGACGAACTCGATCTCTTCCTCGCCCGTACCGTTGAGGATCACATCATGGACTTTATCCGACAGCTTGTTCCACGGCGTTTTGAGGTCGAATTCGTAGTGATCGGCCAGGGCCTGCAAGGTTTGCGTCTGATACGGTGAGGCCTGCTTCGCCCACGGCGCGATGGCGCCGCTCATCAGATCGAGGTCCTTGTCGGGAACGACCAGGCCTGGATCGATCTTCAATTGCTGGCCAAGACCATCGCAAGTCGGACAGGCGCCGAACGGATTGTTGAACGAGAACAGTCGTGGCTCAATCTCAGGGATGGTGAATCCCGACTCGGGGCAAGCGAAATTGGCGCTGTAAGTGATTCGCGTGGGTTTGGTTTCACCTTCTTCGAGATCGGCATATTCAGCAATCGCGATTCCGTCAGCGAGGGGCAGCGCGGTCTCGAAACTCTCAGCCAGACGCTGCTCCATGCCTTCACGGACAACAATCCGGTCTACCACCACATCAATGTCGTGCTTGTACTTCTTGTCCAGCGTCGGCGGTGTTTCGAGATCGTAGAACTCGCCATCCACTTTTACGCGCTGGAAGCCATTTTTCAAAAGCTCAGCGAATTCCTTGCGATACTCGCCCTTGCGACCACGGATCATCGGCGCGAGCAGATAAAGGCGCGTTCCCTCCGGGAGCGCCATCGTGCGGTCGACCATTTGGCTGATCGTCTGGCTCTCGATCGGCAGGCCTGTGGCTGGGGAGTAGGGAATGCCGACGCGGGCCCAGAGCAGGCGCATATAGTCATAGATCTCGGTAACCGTGCCGACGGTTGATCTCGGATTGCGGCTGGTGGTCTTCTGTTCAATCGAAATGGCGGGGGACAGCCCCTCAATGCTTTCAACATCCGGCTTCTGCATTAATTCGAGAAACTGTCGGGCATAGGCGCTTAAGCTCTCGACATAACGGCGCTGGCCTTCCGCATAGATCGTGTCAAAGGCGAGAGACGACTTTCCCGAACCGGACAGGCCGGTCACGACCACCAATTGGTTGCGCGGAATATCAACGTCGACGCTCTTCAGATTGTGTTCTTTGGCGCCGCGGACGCGAATAAACGGAGATTCTAGGGAGGACATGCGAGTAGCAACCTGATACTTTTTGATCGTTCAAGAGGGATGTGTGTCGCGAGTCCATTTTGACGACAAGAACGAAATGTGAACACTCTGATTTCTTTCCCCATTATCAAACAAAATGCAAGCGGTTTTGCCTAGCTCCGAATACGCGACTGCTGACATATTTTGTCAAGAACAATAAGTGAACAAACTCTTGACCTCCACATCCTTTGTGGATAGATGAAGATCCCGCGGGACAAGAGGTGATTCGCAGCTCTAATGCGCGGAGTTTGAAATCGGAAGCCAAGAACGGAGAACGGAAGATGGCAGGATCAGTAAACAAGGTCATTCTCGTCGGCAATGTCGGCCAGGACCCGGAAGTGAGACAATTTCAGAACGGCGGACAAGTTTGTTCCTTCTCACTCGCCACATCAGAAAACTGGAAAGACAAGAATACGGGTGAACGCCGCGAAAAAACCGAGTGGCACCGTATCTCGGTCTTCAATGAGGGGCTTATTCGCGTGGTCCAGAGCTACGTGAAGAAGGGCTCCAAACTGTATATTGAAGGCCAGCTCGAAACGCGCAAGTGGCAGGATCAGAACGGCCAGGACCGCTACTCGACGGAAGTCGTGCTGCGCGGCTTTGGCGCGACGCTGACCATGCTGGATAGTCGCAATGGCGGCGGCGGGGGGTACGCCCAGGACTCGGTGGCCTATGGCAATCAGGGACAGGGCGGCGCGCGTCAGATGGACGGACCAGCTCAGAGCTTCAATCAGGATTTCGACGACGAGATCCCGTTCTAGACAAACTAAGGCGCCCGCCTGGTCGGGAGTCAATCGCGTGTGGGGACACGAAATCCCTCGCGTTCCCACGCGTTTTTAGTACACTTCGCAGTATCAGATGGGCAGCTTCAGGCTGCGTTTGAATGAGCGAAGACAATGACGAAAAGAGAACCCAAAAAGACTGAACTGATTGAATTTCGGATTAGCCACGAGGCAAAGTCTGCATTTCTCGATCAGTGCAAGCGTGATGACCGTTCCGCGAGCGAGGTCATACGCGGACTCATGCAGGATCATGTCGATGCCCCATCCAAACGCGATCAACAGCGAAAGGATAGGAGATCAGATATGACGGCTCTTCTCAAAAAATACCCCATCTCGACCAGCGCACTTTGTGCCATGTCACTGCTCGGCCTCTCCGCCGTCTCGACGACGGCGGCCGCAGATCCGGCCCAGGCTTTCTCCGCCATCGACACAAATGGTGACAGTTATATCAGCCTGGAGGAGTATATCACGGCGTCGGAGCCGATTGCGGCGCTCGCCATGAACATAGATGGCAGCGATGCGCGCGTGATTTCCGAAGCGGAGGCGCGTCGTCTGCTGGCGCGCGACTATCTCGCTTATGATGAAAATAGCGACGGAAAAGTTGATGAGCGAGAATTCATGCCGCGTTTCGACATCACCACGCGCATTTCATTCTATGCTGTAGATCTCGATTCCGATGGTCGCGTAACCTTGGCAGAGATGACTTCCTTCTCAAGCGGCGCGGCCGATGAGACCGCCCGCCTGGAAAGCTCGTTCAGGATGCTAGACTCTAATGGTAACGGAGCGATCACGCTCCAGGAATATCAAATCGTTCGGCTCTAGGGCGTGAAGATCTCAACCAGCACGGAGGTTTGGCTGCCGCCAACCTCCAATGCGCCGCCGATGACATAGATGGCGTCGCTGGCCGTCACGGCACCAAGACCGTGGCGGGGATTCGGCATATCAGGAATTGCGCTCCATGCATCTGTGCGCGGATCGTACTCCCAGGCTTGCGGATAGACACCGCCACCATCGTTGAAATACTCGCCACCAAAGGCGTACAGCTTACCCCCCACCGCAGCGGCGGCGAGGCCGCCCTGGCCTTGAGGCATTGGGGCAGCAGTGCGCCAACGATCTTCTACCGGGTCATAGACTTCGTGGGCAGGTGTATTGCCGCTCGCAACCGTGCGCCCTCCCACGACATGCCAGTTACCGCGCAGGACGGCCGACGCGGCGCTGTTGCGCGCCGTCGGTAAAGGCGCCGCGCGTTCCCATGTCGACCCGAGATCGGTAAGTACAAAATGGTCATCGATGTCGCTATGATCATTCCACGTCGCATTTGAGGTTCCAACGGGGTGTCTTCCGCCGCAAACATGTAGCCGGTCACCGATCACATCCGTGACGCTCTCGCCGTTTGGTTGAGGAAGGCTCTGCGTGTCGGTCCAGCCGAAATCATCAAATACCCAGATTCCGGACTGCATCACCCAGACGGCGGTCTCGCTGCGCGCTTCAAACCCGCCAATGGCCAACAGCTTTCCATTGAAACTGATCAGATTGGGATGGTGCCGCGCCACTGGAAGAGGCGTCAGCTCGTTCCACGTTGAGGACCCGAGATCGAGCGCAATATGGCGATTGGTGGCGCCGGTGATCGTCCCGTTCTCAGCGATGAATCCCCCTGCGAGATGAATCTGCCCCCCATGCATGGTTGGATAAATCTCTTGCGCCGCGAATGGCAAAGCTGGTCCATCGCGCCAGGTGCCGTTCGGTCCCGCGTCTTGAGAATGGGCCCCAACGCGCGCCGAGCAGGCGAAGGTCAGAGTACTCGCGCCTGATACGAGGAGCATGCGACGATTTAGGGTGGGGATAGGCATGAAAGAAAGCTCCGGAAACGCGTGATTTCGAACACTCTAGAACGTGTCATCTCTATTTGTAACCGGGGCGGCATCCTGCTAGTCTTTTCTTCAATAAGAACGGGCGATTCGGTGCCCGTTTCGGCAAGATGAGGCCCGCCCCACGTGAGCGACGAAACAACACCGCCAGAAGATCCGGAAACCGGCCCTGGCCCGGACCAGGATGGCATTGACCCGGTCAGCATCGAGACGGAGCTGAAGCGTTCCTATCTGGACTATGCGATGTCCGTCATTGTCAGCCGCGCGCTACCCGATGTGCGCGATGGATTGAAGCCGGTGCACCGCCGCATTCTCTATGCGATGCAGGTCAACGGCAACACGCCGGACAAGCCTTACAAGAAGTCGGCGAACATTGTCGGTGCCGTGATGGGGAACTTCCACCCGCATGGCGACAGCGCGATTTATGACGCCTTGGTGCGTATGGCGCAGCCTTTCTCAATGAGCCTGCCTCTGGTCGACGGCCAGGGGAATTTCGGTTCGATCGACAATGATCCGCCGGCAGCGATGCGGTACACCGAGTCGCGCATGGAAAAGGCGGCGCAATACCTGCTCGCCGATATCGACAAGGATACGGTCGATTTTCAGGACAATTATGATGGCTCCCAGCAAGAGCCCATGGTTCTTCCGGCGCAATATCCGAACCTTCTGGTGAATGGTGCGGGCGGTATTGCAGTGGGAATGGCGACCAATATTCCGCCACACAATCTCGGTGAAGTCGTTGATGCGACTCTGGCCATGATAGATGATCCGGCGATCGAAGACGAAGCCTTGCTGGACATCATTCCCGGCCCGGATTTCCCCACTGGTGGCCTCATTCTTGGGCACGGCGGAGCGCGCAAGGCGCTTCTGGAAGGACGGGGTTCGATCATCATGCAGGCGCGCTCCGAGATCGAGGAGATGCGCAACGGACGTCAGGCCATTATTGTCACCGAAATCCCCTATCAGGTGAACAAGGCGTCGCTGGTCGAGAAGATTGCCGGCATGGTCCGTGACAAACGGATCGAGGGCATTTCCGATCTACGCGATGAGTCCGATCGTCATGGAATCCGCGTCGTGATCGAGGTCAAGAAAGATGCCAGCGCCGACGTGGTGCTCAATCAGTTGCACCGCTACTCGCAGATGCGGACCAGCTTCCCGGCCAATATTCTCGCTCTGAATGGTGGACGCCCGGAACAGCTCAATCTGCGTCAGATTCTGCAAGCATTCATCACGTTCCGCGAAGAAGTGGTCGCTCGGCGGACCAAGTTCGAACTGAACAAAGCGCGTGATCGCGCCCACGTCTTGGTCGGACTCGCGCTGGCCGTGGCCAATATTGATGAAATTATCGCCATTATCCGCCATGCACCGGATCCCAACACAGCGCGCGAGCGCTTGCTCGAAAAAGCCTGGCCAATCATGGATATGGGGCCATTGCTCGAGCTGGTCGCTGACCGACGGACACGTTGGGAAGGTGAGGATTCAATCTTCCTTTCTGACGAGCAGGCCCGCGCCATCCTGGCCTTGCAACTGTCTCGCCTCACCGGCCTCGGCCGCGATGAAATCGGCAATGAAGCCAAGGGCTTGGCGGAGAAAATTGCCGACTATCTCGACATCCTCAGGTCACGTCCCCGTGTGCTGGATATCATTCGATCTGAACTCTCCGAGGTGAAAGACAAGTTCGCTGTGCCGCGCCGCTCCGAGTTCACGTTCGGCGGCGCCGATATGGATGACGAGGACCTGATCGAGCGCGAAGATATGGTCGTGACGGTGACTCATGGTGGGTACGTCAAACGCACCCCGCTCTCGACCTATCGGACCCAACATCGTGGCGGGAAGGGGCGATCCGGTATCTCGATGAAGGACGAGGACTTCGTCACACGCGTGTTCATGGCGAACACCCACACCGAGATCCTGTTTTTCAGCTCCGAAGGCATGGTCTACAAGGAAAAAGTCTGGCGCCTACCGGTTGGCGGTCCGCAATCGCGCGGCAAGGCGCTCGTCAACATTTTCCCGCTGTCCATGGATGAGCGGATAGAAAGCGTCATGCCGCTGCCAGATGATGAGGAGAGCCGCAACGAGCTCGACGTCATGTTCGCAACCCGATCCGGTTCGGTGCGACGGAACAAGCTGTCCGACTTTGTCAGAGTGAATCGCAATGGCAAGATCGCCATGAAACTGGACGAGGGTGACGGCATTGTTCGCGTCCGCATGTGTTCTGAAGACCAGGATGTGATGCTGACGACAGCACTTGGTCAGTGTATCCGCTTCAAGGTCACCGATGTTCGCGTGTTCGCTGGACGAAACTCCACCGGGGTGCGCGGCATTCGTCTGGCCGACGGGGATCACGTCATTTCCATGGGCATCCTGCGTCATATCGATGTCACCAGCGCCGAAGCCCGCGCCTATCTGAAGCACGCCACGGCTATGCGCCGGGCGGCAAGCGGCGAGGACGAGGAGCCCATTGAAGCTGTGGCCGACGATGAGGCGGAGGATGGCGAAGAGGAAGCGGCCTTGTCTGCTGAACGCATTGCCGAACTTGGCGCTGCAGAGCAGTTTATCCTGACAATCGCCGATGATGGCATGGGCAAACGCTCTTCGGCCTATGACTATCGGGTTACCGGGCGCGGCGGCAAAGGCCTTGTGGCGCACAATATCTGGGGCAGTAACAAGAAGACCGGACCGATCAAGCAGATCGCATCCTCGTTCACCGTCGGCGATGATGATGAGGTCATGCTCGTCACGGATGCAGGCCAGTTGATCCGCACGCCGGTTGACCAGATTCGGATTGCCGGTCGCACCACATCGGGTGTCTGGGTGCTGCGGACCAAGGATCAAGAACGCGTTGTCTCTGTGGCACGTCTTGCAGACAATGGCGAAGACGATACAGAAGAGTCCTAGAAACGCTCGGAATTTCTTCATTGGCTAGCCGAGTGTGTGGAGGATGAGTATGGAGCGCGTAGGGCTGTATCCGGGCACGTTTGATCCGGTCACGATGGGGCATTTGGACATTATCGGTCGCGGCATGAAACTGGTCGATCGATTGATTATTGGCGTCGCCGTGAGCGAGGCCAAACGGCCACTATTTCTGCTCGAAGAACGCATTCAGATGATGGAAGAAGAGTGCGGTAAACTCGAAGGCCCTGGGCGCGCCACCATCGAAGTGAAGCCATTCGATACGCTGCTCATGCATTTTGCCGAGGAACAAAAGGTCAATGTCATTGTGCGCGGTCTGCGCGCGGTCTCGGACTTCGAATACGAGTTTCAGATGACCGCGATGAACGAGCAACTGAATCGCGAGATTGAAACTGTCTTCCTAATGGCCGATGTTCAGCATCAGGCCGTCGCCTCGCGTCTCGTTAAGGAGATTGCGCGGTTTGGAGGGAATATCACACCCTTCGTGACGCCCGGCGTAAAAGAACGATTGCTGGAGAAGTATAGAAAATGACTCTGAGAACCCTGCTTAGTGGTTTGGCAGTTATGGGATTTGTGGCTTGTGCGGGGGCGCAGACCGAACCGGAACAGACTTACACAATGGCGGATGTCGATGCCGCCCCTGATGCGTGGCGTGCGGTTGATCCGGAAAATCTTGTCATCATGGAGACTAGCAGAGGTCAGATTGTCATCGAGCTCCTTCCGGTTGCGGCGCCTGCCCATACCGACCAATTCAGGCACTATGTGAGGGAAGGCCTTTATGATGGCACTGAATTCCATCGTGTAATCAAGGGCTTCATGGCGCAGGGCGGGGATATCGTGGCGACCCATGGTGAAGACAAAATGTTGCCCCCGCTACAGTCAGAATTCTTCTTCAGACGTGATCCGGCCGAGGTGCCCGTCAACGCAGTCGGCCCGGAAGATACCGCAGACAAGGCCCTGTATCTTGGCTTTCCGATGAAAACGCAGCCGGGTTTCCTGGCAGAAATGTCAAAGGACGGACTGGTCGAAAGCTGGATTCCGCATTGTCCCGGTGTGCTCTCAACTGCGCGCACGGATGATCCAAACTCCGGGAACGCGCAATTCTTCCTGATCAGTGATGAAGGGCAACATCTCGATTACAAATACACCGCGAAGGGTCGGGCCCTTGTCGGACTCGACGTGATCAAGTCGATCAAGCTCGGCCCCACGCCGGACGGCTACCCGATCGCAAATCCAGATGTCGTGCTGTCGGTGAAAATGGCTTCCGACATACCGGAAGCAGATCGGCCAAAAGCCTATGTCCAGCGGACCGATACAGCAGATTGGCTCGCGCGCCTTGAGGAGGCGGATGACAATCGTACGCCCGTTTGCGATCTTCCTGTCGTACCCGCGGTGGTGGGATAGGGGCTCGTCCTGACCGATCTGTCGGCCTTCGACTTCGATCTGCCCGAAGAAAATATCGCCCTGCGCCCGGTTGAGCCGCAGGATGCGGCGCGCCTGCTTGTTGTCCATGGCGACGGCCGCCTGGAGGATGCCAGCGTTCGGGATTTACCGCGATACCTCGATCCGGGTGATATCATGGTATTCAACGATACGCGTGTCATTCCGGCTGCGTTGCGCGGGGTCCGACCCGCGCGGGACAAGCATGGGGCAGATGTCGCGGTGGATCTAAATCTGATTCAGCGGCGCAGTGAGAGGGAATGGCTTGCACTGGGCCGACCTGGCAAGCGTCTGAAATCAGGCGACAAAATCGAGATCGCAAATGGGTTCGCGGCAGAGGTCGTCGACAAATACGTAGATGGCGAGCTTGTGCTTCGCTTCGCGTTATCCGGGACGGAACTTGACGCGGCGATCGACCAGTATGGGGCCATGCCCTTGCCGCCTTACATTGCGCGCCGCCGTGCTGCGGATGAGGCTGATCGGGAAGCCTATCAGACCAGCTTCGCGGGCGATGAAGCACAATCGGTTGCCGCGCCAACAGCAGGGCTTCACTTCACACCGCGCCTGCTCTCGGAGCTTGATGCGGAGGGAATAGGCCGCGACTGGGTGCGCCTGCATGTCGGTCTTGGGACCTTTGCCCCGCTCAAGGATGAGCAAATCGAGAGCGGCAAACTGCATGAAGAATGGCGGCAAGTGAAAGTGGATGTGGCGTCGCGATTAAACACGACGCGGGCCGCCGGGCGCCGATGTGTTGCGGTTGGAACGACAGCGCTGCGGACGCTGGAAAGCGCGGCGAGCGCGGATCGAATGATCGAGCCTGTGACTGGGCCGACGGATATCTTTATCCAGCCCGGCTATACGTTTCGGGCGATTGACGCGCTTGTGACCAATTTTCACCTGCCTAAATCCAGTCTGTTCATGCTGGTCAGCGCATTCATGGGGACCGATCGCATGCAAGCTGCGTACGCCCATGCCATCGCCGAGGGCTATCGGTTCTATTCGTATGGAGATGCTTGCCTGTTGCTGCCTTAGGCGGCGAAACGGCCACCCTTGTCGGCATAGGCTTGAGACCCATGGTGCAGGACGATATCGCTCGCCAGGATATCTTCCGGGCTATGGTCGAACTTCCCATGCATGTCCGCATAAAGTGGCGCGAAATCGGTATCGACCGTGGCGCGGAACAGCTGCTCATAGCTGTTAATGACGAAATAGGTCTGTTGGAAATCATCAATGCGATAGTCCGTGCGCATCAGGCGCTCCAGGCCGAAGCCGATTCGGTTCGGAGAGGCATCTTCCAGACAGAACACGCTTTCAGCCGGTGATGAGACAATCCCAGCGCCGTAAATGCGCAGGCCCTGATCGGTCTGGATCAGGCCGAACTCTACCGTGTACCAGTACAAGGCGGCGAGGTTTTTTAGCGACGCATGACGCAGACTGCGCAGGCCGCCCTCGCCATAGGCTTGCATATAATCTGCAAAGACCGGGTCTGTGAGCATTGGAACATGCCCGAACACGTCATGGAACACATCTGGTTCCTGGATGTAGTCCAATTGGTCCGGCTTGCGGATGAAATTGCCCGCCGGGAACCGCCGATTGGCGAGGTGGTCAAAGAAAACCTCATCCGGTACCAACCCCGGAACGGCGACGACGCGCCAGCCGGTCAGTGCTTCAAGCTCATCCGACATTGTCTCAAAATTCGGAATGCCCCCGCGGTCGAGTTTCAGGGCGGTCAGACCGTGCATGAATTCCGGCGCCGCGCGGTTCGGCAAGACCTGCATCAAGCGCTCGTACAACGTGTCCCAGACCTTGTGCTCGTCAGTCGTATAGTCCGCCCAGCCTTGATCGATCGTCCAATCGTCAGCAGCGTGCGCGGGTTTGTCAAATTGGTTGCTCATGCAACTAATATAGCAAGTGAGTCTAAAAATGTCTTGCACTATAAGATCTGAATTCCACACATCCTGGGAGGGATTAAGTGATTAAGCTCTATGATTATTGGCGCTCGTCTGCCTGTTATCGCCTACGCATTGCGTTTCACCTCAAAGGCATAGCCTTCGAGAGCGAGGAGGTCAGCCTGCATCCTGATGTGCTGGAGCAGAACAGCGATACGTACAAAGCGATCAATCCCCAGCAACGCGTTCCGGCGATTGTCGTAGACGGCCAGGTCTTCTCCCAATCGATGGCAATCATGGACTGGTTGGAAGAAGCCTATCCCGACCCCGCCTTGTTGCCTTCAGACCCGCTACAGCGCCTGCGTGCGCGGGCCTTCGCAGATACCGTCGCCTGCGATATTCACCCGTTGAACAATTCCAGCGTATTGAAGTATCTGAGGGAGGATCTGAACGCCGATAAGGCCGCAGTCGGGGCCTGGTACACTACCTGGGTGGTGCGCGGCTTCGACGCGCTCGAAGTTCACGCCCGCAAGTCGGACACGCCCTTCCTGTTCGGGAAGATGCCTGGCCTCGCAGAAATCTGTTTGATCCCGCAGATGTATAATGCTCAGCGGTTTAACATTGATCTCAGCGCGTATCCGCGCCTGAATGAGGTCGAAGCCAATTGTCTGGCACTTGAGGCATTTCAGAAGTCGGTGCCAGAGGCGGTGAAGCCGAGTTAGTTGCGCTGGGCCGCTTTCAGGACATAGCCATGATCGGTCAGCTCGAACATTTTGGCGATGTCCGGATGACTGACGCGGGCATCGTCATCGTCGGGAACCAGGTTTTGCTCTGAGACATACGCGACATAGTGGGTGCGCTCATTCTCTGCAAAAAGATGGTAATACGGCTGATCCTTTGACGGTCGCACCTCTTCCGGGATCGATTCATACCACTCGTCCGTATTCGCAAAAACCGGATCAACGTCAAAAACAACGCCCCGAAAATCGAATAAACGGTGCCGCAAGACCTGGCCGATCTGAAATTTGGCCTGCCGTGTCGGGATCGCATTCGGCAGCTCCGGAATTTCGGATGCTTCGACAATAGGTTGAGTTTTCGCGGGTTTTTCGCCCCCGAACAGTCGCATGAAGCGCTTCATGATGTTCGGTCCCTGTTTCATGCCACCTATGTGTGCTACAGCCGGGATCAACATACAAGATTTGGTCAGCACATGACTACAGATAATGTGCGCGATGATCGGAAGGCCAGACGCCGGACCGGGTCGCGCAAACGTCGCAAACCTCCGCTCTACGCAGCGGTGGATTTGGGGACAAATAATTGCCGATTGCTGATCGCCGCACGTCGCGGCGATAGCTTTTCCGTGCTCGACTCTCACTCACAGATAGCCCGCCTCGGAGAGGGATTGGAGGCGACAGGTCGGTTATCCGACGCCTCGATCGAGCGCGCGATGGACGCACTTGGCAAGATCTCCAAAAAGCTCAAGGCGAAGAAAGTCGGCCATGTTCGCTGCATCGCAACCGAAGCGTGTCGACGGGCTGAGAATGGAGCTGCGTTCATCCAGCGCGTCCGGGACGAGACCGGTCTGACGTTCAAGATTATTGGACCCGAGGAAGAGGCGCGCCTGGCTCTGATCGGCTGTCATAATCTGATCGAGCCAGAGACAGACCGAGTGCTCGTCATAGACATAGGCGGGGGCTCGACGGAGCTCTCCTATGTCGACGCCCGGCCCGCGCATGAAGGCGGCTTAAAGGGCCTTCTCAGCAAGCCGCCTATCCTCGGCTGGCGCAGTCTGCCCGTGGGCGTGGTCACGCTGACCGAGGCGTTTGCACACCTTCCCGAAGATCAAGCCTATCCACAAATGCTGGCGCATGTCATGCAACTGATTGAACGTTGGAAACATACCCCGGATATCCGTCGCGCTTTCGAAGAGGGACGGGCCCATGTGATCGGAACATCAGGAACCGTCACTTGCCTTACCGGCGTCTCCCTGGGCTTGCAGAAGTATCGACGCGATCAGGTCGATGGTGCCTGGATGACCGAAGAGCAGATGATGGCCACGGTCCATAAGCTCCGTGAAGCCGGACAAAGTGGCATGCACAAGTTTCCAACCATAGGCACGGACAGGGCCGGATTGATGATGGCGGGCTGCGCGATTGTCGAGGGGACCTGGTCGCTGGCGCCGGGTGGGCGCATGCGCGTTGCGGATCGCGGCTTGCGGGAAGGCCTGCTACTTTCAATGATGCAGGGCCCGAAGCGCCGCAAACGCCGTCGGCGCCGACCGGCGAGTGCTTCTGAAAACTCTGAAAAGGCAAGTTCATGACCGATGATGGCAAGCGCCGCTGGAAGGGCCCGACGGACAATAAGAAGAGTTCGGGTCGCCGCACCGGCGAACGCAAGGTGATTGCGTATCGGGCCAAGTCGGAGAGCTCGAAAAAGTGGATCGAGCGTCAGCTATCCGATCCCTATGTCCAAAAGGCCAAGGCGGAAGGATTTCGCGCGCGGGCCGCGTACAAGCTGCTTGAGATCGATGCGCAGGCCAAGCTGCTCCGTCCCGATATTCGGGTCGTTGATCTCGGATGTGCGCCGGGGGGATGGTTGCAGGCCTGCGTGCGGGCCCGCGTGAAAGAAGTGGTTGGAATTGATCTGCTGGAAACGGAACCGGTGTCAGGCGCGTTTATCGTCCAGGGGGACGTCAATGAGCCGGATGATGTCGCAGAGATGATGACGGGTCTAAGCGGGCCGCCAGATCTCGTCCTGTCCGATATGGCCGCCAATACGACGGGGCACAAACAAACGGACAGCCTGCGAACTGCCGCGTTGGCGGATATGGCGCTGGTCTTTGCCGAGCAGCACCTCGTGCGCGGCGGTGCGTTCTGCTCGAAAGTCTTCCAGGGCGGGGCAACGCCTGAGATGATGGACCGATTGAAGCAGCTGTTCAAATCCGTGAAACATATCAAGCCCCCGGCCAGCCGCGCTGGGTCACCGGAGCTGTTTGTGGTGGCCAAGGGATTCAGAGGATGACGCGCGATGCCGCGGAGGGTTCGGTGGATCCGTATCCAGATGTGCGAATGGGGGCACGTTTTGCTCTGATCCTGGCAGCCGGATTGACCGTCAGTTACGCCGTCATCTTTCTCGTATTAGCGACCCCAGGCCGATCTGTGGGGATGGGGCTCTATGCAAGTCTGGGGCTCGGAACCGCGCTGCTGATGCTGTCATATATCGATTTGCGCACGGGTCTGTTGCTCGACATCATCACGCTCCCACTGATTCTCGCAGGTTTCGGCGTTACGATACTTTTGGGAGCTTCCTGGCAATTGTCCATCGCGGGCGCCTTGATTGGCTATGGAGCCATCGCCGCCTTGTCCTGGTTTTGGCGACATGTGCGCGGGTATGAAGGAATCGGCTTGGGGGATGCCAAGCTTCTGGCGGCCGGGGGAGCTTGGGTCGGAGCTGGGCTCTTACCCGTTGTCCTACTGATCGCATCAGGGCTTGGAATCATCTCCGCGTTCACCGTGTCGCAAAGGACACAAAGCCGCAGGGATCAGTTGGCCATTCCATTCGGTCCGCATCTAAGCCTCGGAATCTGGAGCGCTTGGTGCATTACCGAAATGATCTTTCCATAATCCTCCGGGTGCGGATTTATTGCATTGCAAAAGAGTCCTGAAAACAAACGGAATCATTCATTCCGGGTGAATGATCGGCTCATTGCAAGAATGTCAGAAACCGGATTAAAAGTCAGAAATAACAGTGGTTTATCGCGACAGAAATGTGTCAGAGTCAGTCACAGAACTGTAATTCTAGCGCAAAAAAACCGTCACGCACTGTCAATAACCCGGCCCCTGAACCGAGCGTGATTCTCACGCGACTGAATTCATCTGGATAACGGCTTTAGGGGTAAACCAATGAGACTACGAGCGACTGCAAGTGCGCTGGCACTGGGCATGCTGGCGGCAGCCTGTTCACAAGGCAGCAACATCGCCTCTCCCGGATCAACCACACCGACCACGCCTCCCTCGAGCGGCGGCAGCGGTGGATCTGGCGGTGGTAGCGGTGGCGGTACGACCGTTGCTTGCCCAACCGGGTTCTCAGAAGGGACGCCGATCGGGTCAATCACGACCTGTTTATTGTCTGGCACACTGCTCGGTACGACCACTTTGACCAATGTTGACGGCGTTGTTTATCGCCTCAACGGACGCGTTGATGTCGGCGTGGACAATGGCGCGGATGGCTCGGACCCTGCCGGTTCAGTCGCCTCCCTCGAAATTGAGCCCGGCGTCACGATCGTCGGTGCGACTGGTCAAGACTATCTGGTTGTCTCGCGTGGCTCGACCATTGAAGCCCGTGGAACGGCAACTCAGCCAATCACCTTCACCAGCTCTAACGATATCGATCGCCAAAACGACTCCGATCCCTCTAACGATCTCGGCGAAGCGTTTGACGGCGAGTGGGGCGGCATCGTGATTCTCGGCAGCGCGCCGCAAAACCGCTGCCTCAGCGGCTCAGCTTACTTCACAGACACCTGCCAGCAGCGGATTGAAGGTGTAACCTCACCCGATGCGCTCTATGGCGGTGACGATGCAGACGATTATTCCGGTACCCTTCGTTACGTCGTCGTGAAACATGCAGGCTTCGAGTTGACGACCGATAACGAACTGAACGGTATCGCTTTCGGCGGCGTTGGCGACAGCACGGTCGTTGAGTACGTTCAGGTGTATAACAACGCGGATGACGGCGTCGAATTCTTTGGCGGCACCGTGAACGCGAAATACCTGGTCCTCAACGGCAACAATGATGAGTCCATCGATACCGATAACGGCTATCAGGGCACCATTCAGCACGTGGTTGTCGAACAAACCACAGGTCGCGGTGACAATATCACCGAGCAAAGCTCTGTCGCAGCAGCGCCAGCCGCTCAATCGTCCAACCCACTGATCGCCAACTTCACGTTTGTAGGGACGGATGGCGACCAGGTATTCCGTTCGAACACCGGTTCGATTGGCCGCCTGTTGAATGGTGTGATCGTCTATGATGACGCTTGTTTCGCCTGGGACGCAGATGCGGGTGACGGCGACGATACGAGCTTTGGCGGTGTCGGCGCCGACCCAAGCTTCTCCTCTGTGCAGGCCGATTGTGGGACCAATGGCGCGGGTCTGACCGACTCGACGCCAGAAACACAGGCAGCCGTTGATGCGGTTGCTGCCGCGCCAAACAGCACATTCAACACCACCGCGCCGGTAGTGAACACGCTCGCCGCTCGTTTCTTCTCGGGCACAGCAGAGCAAGGTGTAACGGCGACCGATCTTCCAGCCATTGACGCGTCGTTTGATGACACCAATTACATCGGCGCCTTTGGTCCGACCGAATCCGAGACAGATAACTGGGCGACCGGTTGGACGTTCGGCATGTTCCCGGACGCATTTACGTGCCCAACTGGAACGATCGATAATGGCAACACAATCAACGGCGTGAAAGTTTGTGTGGTGTCCGGTGTCTTGACCGACGATGTACGTCTGACACGCGGCAATCTCTATGAGCTCGATGGCCGTGTTGATGTGGGTATCGATATGGGCGCCGACGGCACCGCTTCCATGGGGGACGCTGCCACGCTGACCATCGAGTCTGGCGTTACGCTGTTCGGCAATACCGGTCAGGATTACCTGGTCGTGAACCGGGGTTCGGAAATCCGCGCAAACGGAACCGCCAGCAACCCGATCGTCTTCACCTCTGAATCCGATATTCGTGGCACTCAACCAGCCCCAGATCAGGCTGATGGCGAGTGGGGCGGGATCGTTATTCTCGGAAGCGCCCCTCAGAACCGCTGCCTCAGTGGCTCGGCATACTTCACCAATTCCTGTCAGCAGCGGATCGAGGGGGTCACCTCTCCAGATGCGCTTTATGGTGGTCAGGAACCTAACGACAGCTCAGGCGTCCTGCGCTACGTTCAGGTCAAGTATGCTGGCTTCGAGCTTACCCCAGACAACGAACTGAACGGCATCGCGTTCGGTGGGGTCGGTGACGGCACGGTGGTTGAGTACATTCAGGTGCACAACAATGCTGATGACGGCGTCGAATTCTTCGGGGGGACGGTCAACGCGAAGTACCTGGTCCTGACTGGCAACAATGACGAGTCCATCGATACCGATAATGGCTATCAGGGCGCGATCCAGTACGTCATCGTCAACCAGATCAACGGCCGCGGTGACAATATAACCGAGCAGAGCTCTGTCGCAGCAGCTACCGGAACGGGCTTCGAATCCAACCCGCTGATCGCGAACTTCACGTTCCTCGGCACCGATGGCGACCAGGTGTTCCGTTCGAACACGGGATCTATCGGTCGCCTCCTGAACGGGGTCATCGTCTATGAAGACGCGTGTTTCGCCTGGGATGCAGACGCAGGTGACGGGGACGATACGAGCTTTGGCGGCGTTGGCCTCGACCCAAGTTTCTCTTCCGTGCAGGCCGATTGCGGGACCAATGGCGCTGGTCTGACCGACTCGACGCCAGAAACACAGGCCGCCGTTGATGCGGTTGCTGCCGCGCCAAACAGCACATTCAATACGGATCCAAACGCGATCGTGAACACGCTGATTTCGACCTTCATCAACGGCACGACGGAAACGGCCGCGACCGCGACCGACCTGACAGCCATCGATCCGTTCTTCGACGACACGGATTATATCGGCGCAGTCGAAAATGCGAACGACACCTGGTGGCAAGGTTGGACCTGCGGCCTGCCAAACGGCGACGCCTGCTAACCCAATCTCGATACGACCGGGACGGAGGCTGACCTCCGTCCCGGTTCTCCCATTTCAGTCCGACGACTGGATGATCCGAACAAAGGTCTAATCCTATGATACGCCCACCCAAACATTCACTTCTGCTTTCGACGGCGCTGGCCCTGGCCGTATCGCCCGTTGCGGTCGCTCAGGAAGAACCGGACGACACTGCTGTAGAAACCACAGAAACCGATGAGCGCACGCTTCAGACAGTCGTTGTGCGCGGTGCCTTTATTCCCGAACCCCAGCGCCAGACCTCTCAAGTTGCCTCTTTCCTTTCTGCGGAAGATCTGACCCGCCAGGGCGACGCCAATGCGGCGCTTGCACTGACCCGGCTCAGCGGCCTCAGCGTGGTGGACGGACAGTTCGCTTATGTCCGCGGTCTCGGGGACCGCTACTCTGTGGCGCTCCTGAACGGGTCACCGCTGCCAAGTCCAGAGCCTCTGCGTCGGACTGTGCCGCTCGACCTCTTCCCATCAAACGTGCTCGATGGTGCGGCCGTGCAGAAAACCTATTCTGCAAACTATCCGGGTGAGTTCGGCGGTGGTCTGATCGATCTCAAAACCGTGCGCCAGCCAGCGGAGGATTTTTTCAATATCAAGGTTGGCACAGGCTACAATACGTTCACGACGGGCGACACTGGGCTGTTCGTCCGGGGGAGTGACACCGATTGGTCTGGTTACGATGATGGCCTGCGCGATTTGCCTGGTCCGCTCGCCGACCTGATTGCGACTGGCACGAACATTAACAGCCTGAGCCCTGAAGCCCGTGAAGCGGCGGGCGAAAGCCTGGTCAATTCGCCTCTTTCTGTGATCCAGCAGGGGCAGATCGATGCGCCGTTTGAAGTCGAAGTTGAGGCCGGCAAGTCCATCGGCGTCGGTGACTTCGATGTCGGCATGATCGGTGTCGTTGGGTATGACAGCAGCTGGACCACCCGCCTGGCGACCCAGCAGGTGCTTCGCAACGATGCGTCTGGCGATTTCGACCGTGATGTCCTTGTCGACCAGACGACTTATGACGCGATCGTCAATGGCCTGGGCTCACTGACCGTGGGCTATGGTCTGCACGAGGTGTCCGGCACGCTCTTCTACGTCCACTCGACAACGAAGGACGCGCAGATTTCTGTTGGTGAAGATGGCAGTAACGAAATTCGCCACCGCGAACGCAGCGCCTGGTACGAGCGTGAGTTGACATCCTTCCAGTTGGCTGGCTCGCACGCATTTGGCGAGCTGGATCTCAACTGGCGCGGTTCTGTCGCTCAGTCGACCTATGATGCGCCGTATGAGCGTCAACTGACCCGTGAAGTCATCAATGGTGTGCCGACCTATAATAACCAACAGGGGCGCTACAACATTCAGTTCACGGAGCTGGTTGATGACGTCACTGGTTTTGGTCTGGACGGCACCTACACGATTGACCTGGGAAGCACCCGCGAACTGGTTCTTTCTGGTGGTTTTGACGACTCGAGCACCGAGCGTGACTACAAGCAGTTCAATTTCCGTTTCAATGGATCGGTTGTGACCGGCATCGATCAGACCGCGCGGCCTGATTTCCTGTTCTCACCGGACAACATCGCGCCAAGTCGTTTCTTTCTGAATGAATCGACCACGACGACCGACTTCTATGAAGCGGGCCTTGATGTCACCTCTTACTTCGCTCAGGCCGACGTCGACGTGACGAATTTTATCAAGGCCACGATTGGTGTGCGTCAGGAAAGTGGTGAACAGTTCGTGCGTTCATCTGACCGGTTCGGTAATCCGGGCCCTGAAGAGACGCGCCTGGAGAACGACTACACGCTGCCTGCGCTGACCTTCACCTGGAATTTCGCCGACGATCTGCAGCTGCGGTTTGGATATTCCGAGACCATCGCCCGTCCACAGTTCCGCGAATTGTCCGAGGCGACCTACTTCGATACCGAATCCAGCCGCACCTATCGAGGGAATAGCGGCTTGGTCGACAGCGAGTTCACCAATTATGATGCGCGCCTCGAATACTATATGGGCCGCAATCAGTTCGTGACCGGTGCGGCCTTCTTCAAGGAAATCGAAAACCCGATCGAAGAACAGATCAACGAACTAAGCTCGCTCGTTTATCAGACGACGTACATTAATGCGCCGAAAGCCGAACTGTTCGGATTCGAGCTTGAGTATCGGAACCGTTTCGAGATGCCTTTCGAAGGCAGTTGGTGGCAGGATCGTGACTGGATCTTCTCTACCAACTATACCTTCACGTCGGCTGAACTCCTTGTCGATGCAATGGACCTCGTCTTCTCGGGCAGCGAAAACCGCACCATTCTCGCAACCGATCTTGGCCTGAATGATGGCGACAAGTTGCAAGGGACTCCTGAAAACATCTTCAACCTGCAATTTGGTTGGGAAAGCGATGTTGAACAGGCCACATTGCTGATCGGCTGGGTGGATGAGCGTATCCTGCAGCGCGGTGACGCCCGCCTCGGACTCGAAGATGTGATCGAGGATCCAGGCATTCAGGTTGACCTCGTATATCGCCGTGATTTCAATTTTGGCGGCAAGGATCTCACTTTTGGCTTCAGCGCGCGTAACCTGCTCGACGAAGCGCATGAGGAATTCGTGAACACAGCGACGGATGTGGGGCGGATCGAGTTCAACACCTACGATCGTGGAAGCAGCCTGTCCGCCAGCCTGACCGCGAAATTCTAGGTTAAGCACGACGCATTTGCGTCAGTGAAAAAAGTGAACGACTAAGGTGAACCCTTACAATCGGTTTTAACCGACTTGTG
The DNA here is from genome assembly GCF_001854405.1 of Hyphomonas sp. Mor2. Classification (GTDB taxonomy): domain Bacteria; phylum Pseudomonadota; class Alphaproteobacteria; order Caulobacterales; family Hyphomonadaceae; genus Henriciella. The sequence continues at coordinate 1,427,190 of NZ_CP017718.1, read as the reverse complement.
AGGGTTCGTTTCTTACAATTAAGCGTGACAAAACACGTGATTAGCGCCTAGGGTTAAGGTTAAGTCTGGGGGGTGAGGAGAGACCAGAATGGCAAACGCCACCCAAACGGTCATGGAGCGAGTGAGCGTTATTGAGCGCCCCATACGCCTGGCGATTGAGCTGGTGCTGATCGTCACGTTGGCGCTTCTCGCCGCACGCCTGGTCTGGGTCATCGCTTCGCCGTCGGCTTCTGTTGCCACATTTACAGATCGTCCGCTGCCGGCGCCAATGCGCGGAACCGGCAGCACTCTTGCTATTTCCACCGATCGATCGGTCTTGCTCACAGAAAACCCGTTCGATCAGGGAGAAGTCGAACTGATCGTGCAAGACGTTCCTGAAACCAATCTCAACCTGCAGCTGGACGGGCTTCGGATGTCGACCGAAGGGGACGGAGCCGGCAACGCCATCATCCGGACACCCGACGGAATCGGGAAGAATTACCGGATCGGAGATGAGATTCTGCCCGGCGTGGTGCTGGAAAGAATTCTGTCGGATCGGGTGATTATTAACCGTGATGGCGCAGACGAAACCCTGATGCTGGGCGGGCGCGGGGCAGGTCTTTCTGTGATCTCCGATGATTCGCGGATCGTGACCGATGCTGGAAATGGTGCGAGTGCGGCGCAAGCGGTTCAAGCGCCAGAACCGTCGGATGAGATTGAAGGCCAGCTGCCAGGGCCGGATGTGCTGTTCGGCGCGATGAATGCAGGTCCGGTGATGACCAATGGTGTGCTGACCGGTTATCGCCTGAACCCGATCGGCAGCGCAGATATCATGCGCCAGGCAGGATTGCAGCCTGGCGATGTGTTGCTGCAAATTAATGGCACGTCGGTAGACAGTTTGGATATGGCCGACATTGTGGACCGTATTTCTTCAATACAGACAGCGGTTCTGGAGATTAACAGGAACGGATCGACGCGGACCGTTCGTTTGAAGTTTGGTGAGTAAGGTTATCCGATGAAAAGATTGATTGCTGCATCTGCTATTGCCTTGGCGAGCCAGGGAATTGCGACGGCAGAGATGAACTCGCCGCAGGCGGCTCGCCACGTGTTGAGCCTGAACGACGTTGAGATCACGGCGCTGATCGACGATGTTTCGATCATCACCGGATACACTTTCATCCTGCATCCCGATGTTCGGCGCACGAAGGTGACGGTCATGTCGCAGGCGCCGATGACGACGAATGAAGTGTTCCAGGTGTTCCTTTCGACGCTGCGCGTCCACGGTTTCGCAGCGATTCCGGCGGGGCGGGGCGTTTATCGCGTGGTGCCGGAGCAAGCCGCCATCGGTGAAGCTGGAGTCAACAATACCGGGCCCAATTCCTTCATCACCGAAGTCTTCAAGCTCGACAATTTTAGCGCCATCGAGGCCGCCCAGATGGTCAAGCCTTTGGTCGACGCGCAAGGTCAGGTCGTAGCCAATGCGCGATCGAATACGCTGGTTCTGGTAGATTACGCGTCAAACATGCCGCGTCTGCGCGAGATTGTCGGCGGACTGGATGCGGATGATCGCACAAAGGTCGAAACCATCGAACTGCGTAATGTCCCGGCGCGTGAGATTCAGAATATACTGACCGACCTGCTGAGTGATCGCGACGATGCGCCAGGCACGCGCTTTGAAGCCTCAGCTTCAACCAGCTCGAACTCGGTCGTTATTCGCGGTGACGAGGCGACGGTGGCGCGGGCCGTGCGTATCGCAAGTGACCTCGATAAGGCCGACCCGGTGCGCGACAGCCTCCGGGTGATCGAGCTGAAAAACTCGGACGCCGTTGATATTGTTCCAATCCTGGAGCGACTGGCCGAGACAATGGCAGAACAGAGCTCGCCCGGCGACGCGCAAACGCCGGGGGCAACGATTGCCCATCATGAACCGACCAATTCGCTCGTCATCAGTGCCTCGCCGGACACCATTCTCGCCATGGAGCGCGTCGTCGAAGCGCTCGACAAGCGCCGGGCGCAAGTCCTGCTGGAAGCGATTATTGTTGAGATCTCGGACGAAACGTCTCGCGATTTGGGGGTCCAGTTTCTCTTGTCGGGAACCGGAGAGTCTACGGTACCCTTTTTGAGTACGAATTTCAGTGATTCTGCACCTAACTTGTTACAGTTGGCCGGTGCGATCGCTGATCCAACTGCATTCGGCGGAACAAATCCGTTTACGGAAGGCGCAGTTAATTCTTTGCTCGAACTCAACGGTGCAACCGCCGGAGTGGGGGGGCGCGATGGCGATACCTTGTTCGGCGCCATCTTGACCGCGCTCGAAACAGATTCTCAGTCGAAGGTCTTGTCCAAGCCCTTCAACATCACTTTGGACAATGGTACGTCCGAACTCGTGGTGGGTCAGCAAATACCGGTCACCACTGGTGAGACGCTTGGATCGGACAATAGCAATCCGTTTAGAACCGTGACGCGCCAAGACGTCGGTATCATCCTGCGTGTAACGCCGCGTATTTCTGCGGACGACACGATCCGCATGGATATATACCAGGAGGTTTCGAGTATCGAACGAGACCTGAGCAATGGTATTGATGACTTTGTCACCAACCAACGCCAGATCACCACAAATGTCCTTGCAGATGATGGTGAGATCATCGTTATCGGGGGGTTGATTCAGCAAGAGGATCAAATCTCCAACTTCAAGGTTCCGGTCGCGGGTGACATTCCGGTTGTCGGGAACCTGTTTAAATCTGAACTTAAGGAGTACGATCGCACCAATCTCATGGTGTTTATTCGACCAACCATCGTTCGTGATCGCGAGGATGCTCGCAGTCTAACCTCTCGCAATTATCGCTATATCCGCGCTGAAAGCCTGCTGCGCGATGGAGAAACCGAAGACACAGCGTCCGAATTGGACGAATTCATCAATTCCGTGCTCGGGACTGAACCACCCATTGATTAGCGGGACCAGGGGTCAAACTTCTCCTGAAACGGTGTAAATCTAGATTATGAGCCAACCCGACACAGATCTCTCCTATTCCTTCGCCCGTGACAAAGGCGTGGTTGTGCTCGCCGGGCAGGGCGACGAAATCCGGCTCGGCGTCCGCAATGGTGCAGACCCGTTCAGCCTGATCGAAGCTCGCCGCGTTTTGCGAAAGCCGCTACAATTGCAGGCCATGGAGGCGCAGGAATTCGAGCGCGCGCTTACAGAGCATTATGCTCGGGATGGCGTCAGCGGCGACGAGGCCGAAGCGGCGCTCGACAATCAGGGCGGGTTGGCCAGCCTGGTGGATGGCATTCCTGAAACAGCGGACCTGCTTGATGGCGATGATGATGCGCCGGTCATTCGGTTGATCAATGGTCTGATCTACGAAGCGGTGAACCGCAAGGCGTCGGACATCCATATCGAGCCGCACGAGGACAACCTTTCGGTGCGCTACCGCATTGACGGGGTCTTGCAGGAAGTCCTGACGCCGACCCGTCGCCTCGCAGCCCCTCTCACGTCTCGTATCAAGGTCATGGCCCGCCTCGACATTGCCGAGAAACGCATCCCTCAGGATGGGCGCATCTCACTTTCGATTGGCGGGCGCAGCATTGATGTGCGTGTGTCGACATTGCCCAGCCGCTATGGCGAACGCGTTACGATGCGTCTGCTCGATACACGCAATGCCTTGCTGGGCCTCGACGAGCTCGGCATGGACGAGACGACGCTGGCGCGCATCCGGGAAATTCTGGCGCAGCCCAACGGCATTACGCTGGTCACCGGGCCGACCGGCTCGGGTAAAACGACGACGCTCTATTCCGCGCTGTCCGTGCTCAATAATGGCGAGCGCAATGTGATGACCCTGGAAGATCCGATTGAATACGGATTGGAAGGCATCAGCCAGACGCAAATGCACCATAAAGTCGGCTTGACCTTCGCCGCGACCTTGCGCGCTATTCTGCGCCACGACCCGGACGTCGTTATGGTTGGTGAGATCCGCGATCTGGAAACCGCTAAGGTGGCGTTTGAATTTGCCTCAACCGGACGTCCGGTATTGTCCACGGTGCACACCAATAGCGCAGCCGGTGCGATCCAGCGCCTGCGCGACATGGGGATCGAACCCTATGTGCTGGCGGCGACGTTAAAGGCAGTGATTGCCCAGCGCCTCGTGCGTAAACTCTGCGAGCATTGCCGGACGCCGCACGGCGCGACGGCGGAAGAACTCGCCATGTTTGGATTGACGCAAGAAGAAGCGCCTCAGTTCTGGCGTCCTGTTGGCTGCATGGCTTGCAACAATACTGGGTACAATGGCCGACTTGGCGTCTATGAACTGATTTCGGTGAATAGCGGGCTACGCGATCTTATTCGCGCCGACGGGTCCGAAGATGCGATCCAGGAAATGGCCTTTGCCGACCACGATACCCTGTTCCGCAATGCAGCGCGATATGTGAAGACCGGCCTGACCAGCGTAGAGGAAGTCTTGCGGGTCTGCCGACGCGAAGAGGAGCACTAGGCGATGGCGGTCTATGACTATGTCGCCATTGGAGTTGACGGCAAACGCGCGACCGGCGTGATTACCGCCGATTCTGCACGCTCTGCGCGCAAGGAACTTCGATTGCGGCAATTGTCGCCGCTGGATGTCAAAGAGGCGCGCCAGAAATCAGCAGCTCGCGCGGGAGGGCGAGGGTCACTTTCCGGAAATGATCTGGTTCTCACCACCCGTCAGCTCGCGATGCTCATCAAATCAGGTGCGACGGTGGAGGAGGCTCTCGGCGCGATTGCAGGCGAGGCTGAAAAACCGGCGGCGCGGCGCGTGCTGATGAGCGTGCGCGGCAGCGTGCAGGAAGGTTATTCGTTTTCAGAGGCGCTCAGCCAGTCTTCTAGAGCCTTCCCGCCTTACTACCGCGCCGTGGTGGCGGCAGGACAGTCTTCTGGACGGCTTGGGGATGTGATGGAGCGGCTCGCCACCCATCTCGAAAAGTCGCGTAAATTGCGCAACAAATTGCTATCCGCCTTGATCTATCCTGCGGTGCTGGCCTGTGTGGCCATGCTGGTCGTGGTGTTGCTTCTGATTTTCGTCGTGCCGGCAGTCATCGAGCAATTCGAAACCTTGGGACAGGAACTGCCCCCACTGACCAATGCGGTGATCGCGGTCTCGGAATTCATGCGAGGTTGGGGACTCATCGTCTTGCCTGCCATCGGACTTGGCATCTGGATGCTCCGAGGGGCCTTCCGGACCCCAGCTGTTAAGATGCACTGGGACCGGTTCGTCTTGCGCTTGCCTTTGCTGGGCAAGGTAATCCGCAGCGCCAATGCCGCCCAGTTTGCAAGAACGTTTGCGACCCTGTCCGGCAGCGGCGCCACCGTGCCGGATGCCTTGGTTGCCGCCAAAGGGTCAGTCGGGAATGAAGTCTTCCGGCAGGCTGCGGTCACAGTGAGACGACAGGTTGAAGAGGGACAAACGCTTAATCGCGCGATGCGCCAGACAGGGGTGTTTCCGCCCATGCTGGTGCACATGGTTGCGAGTGGGGAGCGCGGCGGCGACCTTCCTGCCATGACATCTCGCGCCGCCGATTACATGGAAGAAGAACTCGACAGCAACGCCACGGTCGCGCTCGGCCTGTTGGAACCTTTGCTGATCGTTATGCTCGCAGGGGTCGTTGCTTTAATAGTTCTCGCCATCATGCTGCCAATCCTGCAGCTTAACACGATGGCGATTGGTGCCTGAGGAAGAGAAAATGAAAGATCCAAAAACCCAGCGTCGCAACCGCCAGCGCGGTTTCACCCTGACCGAGATCATGGTGGTCGTTTTTATCATCGGCCTGCTATCGACGGTTGTTCTGATTAACGTCACCGGTGCGATGAGCCAGGGGCGCACAACCAAGGCGGCGACCGACATCACCCGCCTGTCCGGGGCGCTGCAATCCTATAATGGCGACATGTTTGCTTTCCCGACCGAGCAGCAAGGGCTCGAAGCGCTGGTCACGAAACCCGACAATGCGCCTGACGGAAACCGCTATCGTCCCGGAGGCTACATTCAGAAGCTCCCGGACGACCCGTGGGGACGTCCATATGTCTATGAAGTCCCGGGCGAAGACGGTCGCCCGTATGATCTCTACTCGCTTGGCGCGGACGGTCGCGAAGGCGGGGAAGAGGACAATGCTGATATCAGCATCTGGGATATCTAGGCGGCGGCTAGTCAGCTGATCGGAAGTCAGAGATCTTGTTTATCGAACGCCGCCATATGACCCAGAAGGGCATGACTTTGGTTGAAGTCATGACGGTGCTGTTCATCATAGGTCTGACCGCTGGAATCGTCACCCTGACCTTGCCCCAGCGACCGACGGAGGAACAGGCGAGCGCCCAAGCCTTTGCGATGGTGCTCAAAGACGCGCAGGAGCAGGCCATCTTCGCTGGACAACCGCTAGGCCTGAAGCTTTCTGATAGCGGATATGCTCTGGTGCAATGGCGGCAAGATGGCTGGCGCCCGATTGGTCGACCGGACTTTCTGCCGCGCGCGATGCAGATCACTTATGAAACAGAAGAGCGACCGCGTCCTGATGGTTGGCCGGAAATCGTCTTTGATCCAACTGGAATTGTACAACCGGCGGAGTTTCAGCTGCGCGCACGCGGCGTGCGCATCGATATCAGTCTGACGGAATCCGGGGAGGTCGTGCTTGTCGAACGTTAGACCTTCCAGCCAGGCCGGGTTCAGCCTGGTCGAGACCGTTGCGGCCATGGGCATTCTGGCAATGGCGGCGATTCCGCTCTTGCAGGTGACCACTGAGGCCAACCGCAATGCGGCAAGCCTGGAATCGCGGCTACTGGCGCGAACGGTAGCGGAGAACGAAATGGCGCGCGCCATGGCGACTCGCATTGTTCTGGACGCCGGCGTCGCAACTGGACAGGACGTTCAACTGGGCAGAACCTATATCTGGACTCGCACCACCAGCCCGGCACAGATCGGTCAATTGCAAAATCTCCGGATTGAAGTGCGGGCCGAAGAGAGTGACCAGGTCCTCGCGACTCTGATCAGCCTGAAATACACTCCGGCTAATTTGCCTGGCCAATCGAACGGGGCAGGGCAATCGGAGGAGGAAGGGCGATGACGACCACTCGCACTGCTCAAGCCGGCTTCACCCTGGCCGAAACCCTCGTCGCCTTGTTCATTCTCGCGATCGTCTCATCGGCGGGAGCGGCGTTGCTGATCGGGGCAACGACGACGAGTCAGCAAATTCGCGATCAGGAACAGATGACGCGTCAGCTGGACGTGGCGCAGCGCTTGATCCGGCAAGACATCATGGCAATGGACACCCGCTCCGTGCGTTCGGCGAACGGGTTTTCCGATCCTGTGAATCTCATGGGCGAGCGGCCGCGTGGAGACGGATCCTTCCTGCGGTTTGTACGCAGCGGATGGATCAATCCAGGCTTTGTCGAGCCGCGGAGCGGTCTGCAAGCGGTGGAGTACATTCTGCGCGATGGAGATCTCGTTCGCGAAGCGACTTTGCGCCCGGATGCGACAACGGGCACGACGGTCTCCTCACGTGTTCTGCTCAACAATGTCCGCACTGTGGAGCTCAGTTTTCAGCGCGGCGACCAGGTTTCGGATTATTGGGAAGGCGGAGCCGGCTTGCTGAACGATGTCTTGCCCGACCTGATTGAAGTGACCATCTTGTTCGAAGACGAGACCCGCCTGACACTTGCGGCCCTGACCGGAGGGCGAGCATGACGACGCGTCGTACATCTGAGCGCGGGGCGGCATTGCTGACCGTGATGATGATCGTCGCGGCGATGTCTGTCGCAGCCGTTGCGGTGACGCAAGCCGTGACGCAGTCAACGGTCCGATCCCGTGCGCTGGATGCGCAAGCCCAGCTGGCCTTTTATGCCGCTTCGGCTGAGGAAGTGGCCAAGGCCCGCCTGACAGAAGTTCTAAGTCCGCTTGAATCCAAACTCGTTTTGGGGATGCCGGGACTTGGCGAACCTCAGTTCATTCCGATCGACAATGGCGCCATCGCCGTCACGGTGCGGGATTCAACCAATTGCTTTAACGTGAACCAGCTGACCGTACTGGGTGAAGGCGGCGGACTGGTCGCGGATCCGCCGAAGGTCGAAGCTTATACCACTCTCCTCAACTCGCTGATCGAAGAGGGGTTTTCGTCCGATATGGTCGCCTTGTCCTCATCGCTGGTGGATTGGATGGATGATGACAATGTTCCACGCAATGGCGGCGCCGAAGACAGCTTCTATTCGAGCGAAACGCCGTCATACCGCACGTCCGGGCAAAAACTCGCTTCTCTTGACGAGTTGCGCAGCATTCGCGGCTACACGACTGAAATTTTTGCACGAGTGCGCCCGGTCTTGTGCGCCTTGCCGAACGATGCGCCGGACCAGGTGCTCAACATCAACACCCTCGAAATTCACCATGCCCCGCTCTTGCAGCAGGTGTTCACCGAAGCGCTCTCCGTGGAGGATGCACGTGAGCTGATTGCGTCGCGCCCGAAGACAGGATGGACCGCCATCGAAGACCTTACTCAGGATCCACTGGTGAAGAATATCGATCCAACATTGGTGCGGGCAGATCGGCTGGGTCTTGTCACAAGTCTTGTGGAAGTTTCAACCAATGTGTCCTATCGCGGTTCTGATATGACCATGCTCTATTTGTTCGAAGCCAAACCGGGCCGTCCGATCCGCACCCTCCGACGGGAGAGAATTGGCTGATGGCACGTGTCTACGCTCTTCTGCAACCGGATGAGACTTTGCTGTTTGCGCGTCGACGCGGTGACGGCTGGGCGATCGGTCCGGAGCGCGTTGGCGTGGAGGCGCGAGGCCGAAATCTGACGGTGTTCCTGAGTGGCCTGGACGTGACTGGGCTGACCGCCTTGATCCCTGCCCGGAACGAAAACGAGGCCCGCCGTGCGGCCCCATTTGCTGTCGAGGATGAGCTGGCGGAGGGCGTCGAGGCAAGTCATGTGGCCTTGTCTGATCCTGACAAATCCAATCCGTCTGCTCCGCGGAACGTCAATGTGGTTGCCAGTGCGCGTTTTACCGATCTGATTTCCGCGCTTCGGGCAGAGGGACTGGACGAAGCCGAGTTCATGGCCGCACACAGCCTCCTGCCAGAGGGCAATGTGCTCTACGAAGCCCCCGGCCTGGTATTGGGCCGGCTGGGTGAGCGCAGCTTCACGCTGGATGCAGGATTTGGACGAGACGTGTTGATTTCGCTCAGTGCGCCATACCCGGAGATCAACATTTTCGGTCAGCACGTCGCGGACGCGCTTGGGCGCCGAGCGAATGAGGGTGGGGCGAACTCGCTTGAGGCCTTGCTGGTGCAGCTTGCCACCTGGGCTGATCAAACCGATCGCGGCATCAGACTGCGTCAGGGCGCGTTTGAAGCGCGCCGTCCGATCGATCTCGAAGGATTTGGACATTGGAAGCTGGCAGGCATTCTCGCGGCCGTCGCAGCGATTGGATGGTTCGGCGCGATGGTCCTGGAAACCCGCGCCATGAACACACGAGCTGATCAGCTCGATACATTGGCTGCGGAATTCGCGCGTGTGGGCTGGCCAGAGCTCGGCGGCGATGTGCGTCAGGTTCTGGCAACATCGAACAGCGCGGATCCTGCCGCTGATTCATTTCCCGGAATTCTCGATGTCAGCGCGGTTCTGTATAATGGTCTGGCGCAAGTCGAGGGCAGTGAGCTTCGCACAATACGCTATGACCGTGCGCGGCGGCAGCTGACCGCTTCCATTTCGTTTGAGAGTTTCGCGGATGTGGACCGATTGACCACGGTCCTGAACGATTCTGGCCTGTCGGCGCGATCGGGAGACTCCCGTCAAAGCGGTAGCCGTGTGATTGGCGATCTCACGCTGGAGAGTGGATCATGAAGGCATGGTGGAAGAACATGGCTCCGCGCGAGAGAGCCCTGATCGCGATTGCAGGTGTTCTGACTGCCATTGTCGTCGCATGGCAGCTTGTACTGGTCCCCTCGCTGCAGGCCCGCGCGGAGGCAGAGGTGCGACTCAGCGAATCCGACCGCTCATTGGCCCGAATTCAAGAAAGATATGGTATGCAGCGTGCGCTTGGAGCAGCAGCGCCGACCAATGCACGCGCCACGTCTGGCAGCCTCGAAGATTTCAAGGCGGCCATCACCGGGGCCGCGAGCGATGCGGGATTGGCAATCGCGCGCCTTCAAGGCAATGACTCAACCAGCGTGCGCCTGATATTCGAAGATGTCGACCCACGCCTGGTTTTCATCTGGCTCGAAAGCGTGCAGGCAAACCAGTCGGGCCAGGTTACCCGCTTTAACATGGAACAGGCGGGCGGCGGCAACGTTCGCGTCAGCGTGGACCTGGCCCCGGGAGGAGCATGATGCGCAAACTGTTGATGTTGCTGGTATTCATTCTGGTTCTGATCGCCGGCTTGTTTGCGTTCACACCGCTGGGCTTTGTTCTAAATCAGTCCGGTGCTGGGAACATGGGCATTGGTTGGGCCAAGGTTGACGGCACTTTGATGAAAGGCCGCATCAGCGGATTCTACGCCGGGACACAGCCGATTGGGGACGTCAGCTTGAACTTGCGGCCATTGTCCCTGCTCACGCTATCGCCATCTTATGATGTGCAATGGGGCGGTGCAGGTGGCCAGGGAACGGCTCGGCTGACCTTGTCCAGGAGTGCATTGAACGCGGATGATATCCGAATGCGCCTTGAGATAGGCGCGCTGGAAGGATTGGAACCTGCCGTCAGGGCAATGGGGGGCACACTGGATATTGAAGAGGGCGCGTTTCGGCTTGATCGGTCTGGTTGCGACACAGCGTCGGGCGAGATTTCGACCAATGCCTTGTCGACTTTGGCGGCACAATATGGTCGGCAGTTTGGTGAGATTTCTGGTCCGATCAGGTGTGAAAGCGGGGCATTTATCATTGCCATGGCAGGCCAGTCTGACTCGAATGACCAGGTGAACATCGAAGCCCGCGCCAATATGCTTGGCGGCGGTGACTTCGCGACGCGGGTGCTGACGCAGGATCCTCAGATTATTCTGGCTTTGACGCAGATCGGTTTCGTGCGCGAGAATGGTGAATTCGTGTATCGCCAATCCAGAACAGCAGGACTGACACAATGATACGACAGATATGTTTAGCCTTAGGGTTGTCCGCATTGTTGATGAGCTGCCAGTCGAATGAGATTGACCCGATGGAGGAGCGGGCTCGCTTGCTGGCGATGAAGCCGGCGATTGATAGTGTCCCCAGTTCCGGTCTTGGGCCTCAGGAATTGCTTGCGGGAGAGTGCGGTCTTTTCCTGTGGAGCCAGACTGACGTATCGAAGTTCATCTTCTTCTCCAAGGCCCTGTCGGGAACAGCCGTATTTGCGCAAGGGGAAGAACCGATCACCCTGACGCAAGTGACTGCAGGAGGCGATATTTTCGGGCAGTTCAATACGGACATGTTCTATTTTACAGAGGATGGACGCGAGCTCTCCTTGACCATGACCCCGGGCGATCTTCTGGACGGTGGGCAACGTATTGAGCGTGGCTTGATCACAATTCGAGATCGCGAAGGCTGGGACACCAAGCTCCCTGTTCTTGGCGTGCGCGCTTGCCAGCAGGAATGAGCGCAGCGATCTTCTCCAAAATTATTCGGCATGATGCGCCGGGCGAAACGCGTGCAGCTGTATTGGATCGCGACGGGCGCCCTTGCCGTTTATTTCTCAGTCGCTGGAACGACGCCGGAGCAACTGCGGCCTTTGGGAGTGTTCACGCGGCGCGTGTGAGAGCGTTTGCGGACGCTTTTGGCGGTGCGTTCCTTGAACTTGATGGCGGAGAAGAAGTTTTCTTACGCCTGAAGAGTCGAAACGGTGTGACCGAGGGGGCCCGTCTTATCGTCCAGATCGCGAGTGAAGCTCGACAGGATAAACTGGCGAGGGTCGTCCTCACCGACAGTGCGCCGGAACCTGTAGACACTTGGGCGCTTTGGCGGTCGAAAATTCCCGGCGGAGCGACCTTACCGGTGGATCAGGATGTGGACGGAGTGGCGTTCGCGTTTGACGAGGCCCTGGCGCCGTCCGTCACTTTGGCGGGTGGCGGGCGACTGCATATTGACCGGACCCGCGCTTTAACAGCGTTTGATATTGATACCTCCGGGCGGGTATCCTCGGGAAGCGCCGGGGCACGGGCTTTGTCGCTGAACAAAATCGCCGTCGCTGAACTGGCGCGACAGGTGTGTTTAAAGGGGATCGGGGGCAATCTGGTGCTCGATTGTGTGGAGCCACTCAACAAAAGTGCAAGTGATCAGATCCACGCTGCAGCGGTTCAAGCATTTGAATCTCTTGCATTATTGGGTGCAAAAGTCCTTCGACCCTCGCCTTTGGGGCTTCTTGAAGCATCAGTACCCTGGCGCGAAGCTCCGATTGAAGATCGTTTGCTGCGCGACCCAGGCGAAACCGAGCTACTTGATCTTCTTCGCGACGCGCAGAGGGAAGCCAGCACGAATCCTGCGGCGCTTTACGAGCTTCATCTTTCCAAATCAGCGCGCCAGGCTTATCTCCTTCGCCGTAACGAAGCGGAGTCTGCGTTGGTTGATCATTTTGGAGGGCGTGTCGTAGTGAGCCAATCTGAGGCTGATCGAAGTAAGGTGCAAAAACGATGAATCGGAAAAAATGTCCCGTCTGTGAAACCCGAACGGTCAGTGCCGAATTCAAGCCGTTCTGTTCGAAACGCTGTGCTGATGTGGATTTATCCCGTTGGTTGAAAGGCGGCTACGCGATTCCCGGCCGACCATCCGACCAGGCGGATGAGGTGCCGGGCGGTCCGGATCCTTCCGATGCGTGAGCGATCGGGTCTCGCGCCTGGATGATCCTGATAATCGTGATCTGATTGACAGGATCAACCCAGAACCAGCTGCCAAGCGCACCATAACAGTAGTTCGTCCGATGGCACGCTCATGTCGGCCACGTCTTGATTTTCAATAAAGCGAGCGCCTCCGTCAGCAACTGAAATTCTCCCGAAATCAGGGCTTGCCCTGATCCGGTGACTCAATTAGGGAGCCAAAAAGGGAGCACCCCACATGAATATCCGACAAGCGATCACCTTTGACGACGTGCTTTTGCAGCCCGGCGCGAGCGAGGTCACACCGTCTGAAGTCAACGTTTCCACCCAGCTGACAAAATCGATCGGTCTCAACATTCCGCTGATTTCCGCGGCGATGGATACGGTGACCGAAGCCCGCCTCGCCATCGCTATGGCGCAAGCGGGGGGGATCGGGGTCATTCACAGGAATTTCTCGGTCGAAGAGCAAGCGGCGCAAGTCACGCAAGTGAAGAAGTACGAGAGCGGCGTGGTCATGAATCCGGTGACGATAGAACCTTCCGCGACACTGGCGGAACTGAAGGCCCTCAAGGACCAGACCGGCTTCTCTGGCATTCCCGTCGTCGAGAAAGGGAAGCTAGTCGGAATCGTCACCAACCGCGACATGCGATTTGCCCCTGATCTCAATCAACAGGTCGGCAGTCTGATGACCCGCGACGTCGTTACAGTGACCATGGATGTGCCAATCGAGGATGCGCGTACTTTGCTGCACAAGCATCGAATTGAGCGGCTCGTCATCGTCGATGAAAAAGGCAATTGCATTGGCCTGTTGACGGTCAAGGATATGGACAAGGCGGCCGTGAATCCGAACGCTGCCAAGGATGATGGCGGGCGCCTGCGTGTCGCCGCCGCTTCCACGGTTGGCGATGCCGGGTTTGAGAGAACAGCCGCGCTCATCGAAGCTGGCGCCGATGCTGTGATAATCGATACGGCGCATGGTCACTCCAAAGCGGTCGGCGAAGCTGTGACCCGGGCCAAGAAAATTTCTAACGCTGTTCAGATCATTGCTGGCAATGTCGCGACCGCCGAAGCGACCAAGGCGCTGATCGATGCGGGCGCTGATGCTGTGAAAGTCGGGATCGGTCCGGGCTCGATCTGTACCACGCGGATTGTTGCTGGCGTGGGTGTGCCGCAACTCACAGCGATTGAAGATTGCGCCAACGCCGCGCAAGCCACGGGAACGCCCGTGATCGCCGATGGCGGGATCAAGTTCTCGGGCGATTTTGCCAAGGCGCTCGCTGCAGGGGCCTCAACGGCCATGATGGGGTCGATGTTTGCCGGCACCGAAGAGGCACCAGGCGAGGTGTTCCTGTATCAGGGGCGGTCCTACAAGGCCTATCGCGGAATGGGCAGCCTTGGCGCCATGGCGCGTGGCTCAGCGGACCGTTACTTTCAGAAAGATGCGGCCAGCGACAAGCTTGTTCCAGAAGGCATTGAAGGCCAGGTGCCGTTCAAAGGCCCGATCGGTCCGATCGTCCACCAAATGGTCGGCGGCCTCCGCGCCGCGATGGGCTATGTCGGCGCCGCGACCATGGAAGAGCTGCACAAGAAAGCGAGTTTCGTTCAGATCACCGGAGCGGGCCTGCAGGAAAGCCACGTGCACGACGTACAGATGACGCGTGAGGCGCCAAATTACTCGCTCAGTCGAGGTTAGGATCGCGGCTCCCGCCACATCGGTTCCATGATCGGCGACCCTTCTCCGCCAATCTCGAATATGCCCATGCGTTCGAAGCCGTGGGCAGCGTAGAAGCCGGAATTCGCTGGATTCGAGTTCTCCAGATAAACCGGCACGCCTTGCGCATCGCAGGTTGCGAGGACTGGCGCGAGAAGGCCTTTCCCGACGCCTTTACCGCGGGCGCCTGCGGTAGTGCCAATGGTGAACAGATACATGTGCGGATCTGTTGGATGCCATTTCTGCATCAGTTCCGACAGCGCCATTCCCCGTTTGATGGCGCCGGAGGTTCCGTGGCGCAGCTGGCCCAGTGCGAACCAGAGCAGACCGAGCTGACTTGGGGCGGCGTTCACTCCCGGGGGCATCCACATCGTGGCGCCGCCCGCCGGGTGAAGGTGGCACATGCCGTAGGGAAGGTACATCTCCCTTGCCATGACGCGGAACATGGATCGAATGGAGGCCGGTTTTCCAAAAACCCATTGATTAACAGGATCTTGTGCAAAGGCTTCGCCGGTAATATCGGCCACGCGTTTCCAGTCCTGCTGTCGGGCAGGGGTCAGATCCGTATCGTCAAGATTGATGTCCATCGCGGGATTGTTGAACCTGGAAAAGTAGAAAGCAAGGGCTAGAATTGTCCTCTAAATACGCGACACAGTCGGTCAAACTGCAAAAATCGCGTTCGCGCCGTCAAAGAAGGTTGCAAGCGCAAAGACGTTTATATATATCCGGCTCTCCAACAGAGCGCTCCCTTCGTCTATCGGTTAGGACGCCAGGTTTTCAACCTGGAAAGAGGGGTTCGATTCCCCTAGGGAGTGCCACTTTTACCACGACGGTTTGAATTTTTGTACGTCCTCTGACGAAAGCCGCGTGACAGCTCCAATTCTGCAGTCTAACAAAATGGTTAATTGGGGGTGGGCCCATGAGTGAGACGGCTGAACAGGTTTCGAAAGTGAGTGCAGAATCAGGTGTACGCCTGATTGGTCGCATCAAATGGTTTGATACGGTCAAGGGTTACGGGTTCGTTGTGCCCGAGTCGGTTGAGGGTATGATTCTCAATCAGGACGTTATGATGCATGTTTCCTGTCTACGGGCCTATGGCGAGAATTCCGCAGATGAGGGCGCCCGTATTATCTGCGACGTGGTTGAGCGTGATCGCGGATGGCAGGTGCTGAACATTATAGAAATGGACCGCCCGAAATCCGCTGTGATGCGAGATCAGGGGGAGGCCATGGTGTTCGAACGTGTGCTGGTAAAGTGGTTCAACTCGGCGCAAGGATTCGGCTTCGTCAATCGGCCCGGCGATGCCGCGGACATTTTCGTGCATATCTCGGTCATGCGCAAAGCGGGGCTCGATACGCTTGAGACAGGCATGGAAATCGAAGTCGTCACCGGCACGGGCCAAAAAGGCGAGAACGTCCTTTTCATCAAAAAGTAGAGCCATGGTGAGCGTGTTGCTTGCCGCGCTGATCCGGCAAGGCTAGAGAGTCGGGTATGAAAATGATCCGTGTCGCCGCCTTCGCCTTTCTCGTTTCTGCATTGCCATTCACAGCTGCAGCGGATCCGCTGGAGGTCACGCCTCTGACAATTATCGGCGCGGAGGCCTCTCATCAGTTTTCGGTCGAGGTAGCCAATGATCCGGACGAGATCAGCTTTGGCTTGATGGAGCGCGAAAGCATGGATGCGGACAAGGGCATGCTGTTCGATTTCAGTCCGCCTCGCGAGCCCGCCATGTATATGAAGAATACGCTGATCCCACTGGACATGCTTTTCATCGGAACAGACGGCAACATTGAAATGATTGCGAGAAATACGCTGCCGGGATCCTTGCGCACGATCTCTCCAGGCGTTCCGGTGCGCGCAGTGCTGGAACTCAATGGCGGTTTGGCCGCAGAGCTAGACATCCAGCCGGGCGACACTGTCCAGCACCCGATATTTGAAAACGTCGATACCGCGGCCGAATAGGGTGGCAATGCGTGAAGAAGACTTGCCCGCGCACCTCGTGGTGCCGGACGGGTTCATCTTGGCACGTTCGCGTGGCGCATTCTCCAATCATAATGGACCCGCCTATGTTGCTGAAGCCGAAGGTGATCTGCGAAGCGGCCTATTCGTGCTGGATCGACATTGTAACTCCATGGGCTTCCTGCATGGCGGCATGGCGAGTGCCTTTTCAGACAGATCGCTTGCCATCGCGGTCTATCACGCTGCGCGCCGCGCCTCTGTGACCCTGAAACTGACGATGCATTTTTTCGAGACGGTCCGCTTGCACAACTGGCTGGAAGCCCATCCTCGCGTGATCAGCTATGAAAACGATCTGGTGCAGGTGACCGCGGATTTGCTGATTGACGGAACCAAGCTGGCTGCCCGTGCAGATGCGACATTCCGAACACTGCGAAGACCGCAAAAACAGGGTTGAAACCCAGAAAACCGACAGTATACCGGGAGGCCGGAGCGTGGCGCAGCCTGGTAGCGCATCTGGTTTGGGACCAGAGGGTCGTAGGTTCGAATCCTATCGCTCCGACCAGTTTCTTGAGAAGGACCGGTCATTAATGGACGCTCGTATCTACAAGCCCGCCAAGACCGCCATGCAATCAGGTCGCGCTAAGACCAAAGATTGGGTCCTCGAATTCGTGTCCAGCGCCAAACGGGTCTCTGACCCCGTTATGGGCTGGACCAGTATTGATGACATGACCGGTCAGGTTCGCCTGCACTTCGACAGTCGCGAACAGGCGATTGCTTATGCGAAGCGCGAAGGGCTCACTTTCTCTGTTGAAGAGCCGCGCGAAACCAAGCGTTTGGTGAAATCCTATTCAGAGAATTTCTCTGCCAATCGCAAGCAGCCTTGGACGCACTAGACGAAGCTCGGGCCGGCACTGAAGTTGCCCAGATTGGGTAAAGCGGCGGCTATCTCTGAATCATTCAGACCAAACCATCGTCCAAGGGGTTCGGCGAACTGTTCTACGGATGTGGTCGGTATCAGACGTCCGCTACCGGCATCCTGGTCATGATCTAGATCAAAGGGCGGGAGATCGCCGTATATCTGGCCTCCTTGAACCGCATCGCCGATGACAAAATGGTGGCTGCCCCAGCCATGATCAGTCCCATCGCCATTGATTGCCAGTGTGCGTCCAAAGTCTGATGCGGTGAACAGTGTGACGTCGCTCGCTAGCCCGATTTCCTGCATGGCCTGGTAGAAGGCCACGACACCTGCATCGATTTCTGTTTGCAAGCTTGGCAGGTCATTGGCTTGATTGGAATGTGTATCAAAACCGCCAATCGCGACGAAAAAGACCTGACGATTGATCAATAGGGCGTCTCGGATCGCGATCGTATTCGCTACGGCTTGCAGTTGTTGACCGAGGAAACTGCTAGGAAACGCGGTCGCAAATGGCTGGATGGACTCAAACGCCTGGTTGAACGTCTCATTCGTGGTCAATGCGGTGCGCATGGCGTTCGAAACGTCCCGATCGATCAGGTTGGTTGAGGTGAAATCCATGGTCTCAAAATGATCGCGCAGTTTCTGGTAAATCGCCTCGCCTTCAGGCGTATTGCGGTTGCCTTCAAAGAAGTTGAGCGCATCGATTTCGGGCGCACCATTAAGGCCAACCTGATATGGCCGCGCTTGCGAACCCGTCAGGAACAGCTCGTTGCCGAGACTGGTAATGGTGGTGAAGTCCGGGCTGTTACTATTTGCGCCCGCCGCGAGTGCAGCATCGGCAAATCGACCGCCCCAACCAAACTGCGCCCCTTCCGGCTGGCTCGACATCCATGTCGACTGCTGGTCATTGTGTGAGAAGAGTCGTTTCGGTTGCGGTGCGGAATCGTTCAGAAACTCGGTGCGCGTCAGCGGCTGGATGAGGGGGCCGACATTGCCTACAATTGCGGCGTTCCCCGCATCGAAGAGCGCTTTGATCCCGCTCAACTCCTCTGGCAAGGCGAACTGACGCGTACCGAAATTGCTCGCATTGCTCGGATTTAGTGGCAGCAATCTATCTCGCGCGCGGGTCGAACCGCCCTGCATATTGTCGTACAGGCTGAGCAAGGGCGCTCGAATGGTGGCGTATCTATCGTAAGAGGCCTGATCGTAGGGGAGGACCGTATCGTGACCATCAAGGCCGCCCAGAAAGAACAGGCAAACCAGGGCTTTGTAGCCGGATGTTTCAGCGGCGCTGGCCTGGAACGCGGCGAGCGAACTGCCCAAACCGGTCAGAGTTGCTGCGCTGAGCGCACTCGCGCCGGTAAGGAAGGTTCTGCGGGTCTGTTTCATCTGTCGTCCTCCTAGCGCTGCACGGTATAGTCAGGCGATGTCATGACCATCAGAACGGCGAGCGCGACCCGTAAAAACGGGCCGTTATAGTTCGGGTCACTCGGATTATCGAGCGGGATGTCCTCGATAAAAGTTGTAATCGTCGCCTTGGTTTCAGTCGTCGTACGCCCATAGGCGAGCAACAGGTCGAGATGGTCGATCAAAGCAGTTGGGTCATCCGCCAATGCCAGTTCATCTGCGTAATTGGGAATGAAGCTTGTGGCTTCTGGCTGTCCTGTATTGTTCGCAGCAAAAGCGAACACAAAATAGGTCATGAAGTTCGCATAGTTCGACACGGAGTTGGCATTGACGAGTTGCAATTCCGGCATGGTCAATCCAGCGGCGCCTGTTTCGGTGCCCGGGGCGACATAACCGGGTCGATAGAAGTTGAAGACCGAAGGCGACTTATACGGTGCCTGCGCCAGTCCACCACCAAAGGACGTGTTCCAGAGTGGAAAAGTAAGTTCCGGTGTGACGGTGCCGGCATCGAAGGCACGAGCCCAGTGAATGAACCGAAGCACAGGCTCGCGGATCTTTCCGAAGCTGTCATCATTTCGGTTTGCGGCGTCTCTCGCGTCCGGATCCATGAGCACTGCGGCAATGGTCGCGGAGAGATCGCCTCGGCGGCCATCTCCAACGCTTGTGCCATTCGGCAAGACGTATTGTCCGTCGGCAAATGCGATGGCAACGCGTTGAATATAGTCAGGCTCAGGGTGACTGGTTACAAAGCGCTGGATGAGCTGGCGCGCCAGGAATGGCGCTGTGTTTGGATGATCGACCAACGCATCCAGGGCCATATCGATGCTTTCAGCCGGGCCGGTTCCTGCCGGAATCGTGGTGCCGAGAAAGGACTTCTCAAGATCAGAGTGCCATTCCGGGTAAACCTCCATAGGAGAATGCAATGCATCGGGCGGCAAGGTTCTGAAATCAAACCAGAATTCTCCACCCTTAAGGCTAAGCCCGGTGAAGACCTTCGCAAGGCCCGTGACGTCTGTGTTGTCATAGATCTCAACGGGAACACCGTTCTGGGTCACCACATCCCCATCTTGTTCCAGTTCAACCAGCCCAATTGAAAACAGCTGCATCACCTCGCGTGCATAATTCTCGTCCGGCATGCGGCCTGAGGCCGGATCGCCTTTGATATTCTGAAGGTACGTCAGATACTCGCCCATGGCGGGGGAGTAGGTCACCTCTTCCAGCAAATCCCGATAATTGCCAAACGCATTGGTGACGAGAATATCCTGATAATGCGCGACCGTGTTCGGAAGTTCGAACAGAAAATTGCCCTCTGCGTGTGAAATCACCAGGATTTGGGAGAGCGCATACGCCATCCGCTGTCGCAATTGATCATCACCGTCTATCGCGTTGATCCAGAACGAAAAAGTCGGCGTTTGCCGCTTTTCAAAGGTGAGTTGCCCAGTCATGTCCCGAGCGCCTGGCTCGCTGATTTCTGCAAGCACATAAGGGAGGTTAAGGCTCGGCGCCTTGTTGAACTCTGCCAAAATCCACTCGGATGGAGATGTCCCCGTCAACGCGTTGATGTCGTCCATGGTCGCGCCAAAAGTCGCTTGATTGAGGAATAGCGCCGTCGATTCTGCCGTAGAGAAGGCCACTCCGCCCGGAGGTGGGGGCGGGGGAGGCGGCGGAGGAGGAGGCGGAGGAGGAGGAGAGCTCCCAACACCGCCACCTGGAACAGAGCCGCCGCCACTGCCCCCGCCGCCGCAGGCGGCCAAGGCAAGTATGAGCGCCAATGCTGCACCTTGAGCCAGATTGCCGAGCTTTCTGTTTCGCATAACGTCCTCCCGAAACATTTCTGCATTCTCGTCCGAGCAGATTAACAAACTCGGACCACAATCGCAGACTTTCTTATGCGTTCCTGACAAAGGTTTAACGCTGACGCGCCCGACTTCCGTCGCCTTCCCTTTCTAAGAGGAGCCTGGATAGCGGTTTGGATGCAAGCTCAAACACAATTGCTCACTTTTAATCTGTGCGCTTTCGGATTAAGGCAGGCGCTCAAACGGCCCCTTAGCTCAGCTGGATAGAGCACCCGACTTCTAATCGGACGGTCGCAGGTTCGAATCCTGCAGGGGTCGCCATGGAAAAATAGGTCCGCAGGAGATGCTAAACGCGGTTCGGTCCTGGTTGAGGCTGCGTCCGTGCGAGTTATGAGCCGTCCGGCCCCACGACTGAAGCGAGCCCGATACTAATGCGCCTCGCCCCAGGTTTTTCCGGCATCAGCCTCCACCACCAGCGGTACGCTGAGGCTCAATGCCGGCAACGGCGCTTTCTCCATCACTGCGCGCACGACCTCAATCGTCTTTTCCGCTTCGTCTTCAGGCGCTTCGAAGATCAGTTCATCATGCACTTGCAGGAGCATTTTGGCCTTCAAACCCGCTGTCTCCAATGCCCCTGGCATCTGGATCATGGCGCGTTTGATGATGTCCGCGGCGGAGCCCTGGATCGGAGCATTGATGGCCTGGCGTTCTGCGAAGCCACGTTGTGGGCCCTTGGCCTTGATGCCTTTCAGATGCAGGACGCGACCAAAGATGGTCTCCACGCGCTCATGTTCGGCGGCGTATTTCTTGGTCTCGTCCATATAGGCTTTGATGCCGGGGAATCGTTTGAAATAGGTCTTGATATAGGCGCTGGCCTCATCGCGCGGGATGGAGAGCTGGCGGGCCAGGCCGAAAGCGGAAATGCCATAGATAATGCCGAAATTGATCGCCTTGGCGCGGCGGCGGATCATCGGGTCCATGCCCTCAATCGGCACGTCGAACATCTCCGACGCGGTCATGGCGTGAATGTCGAGCCCCTGTTTGAACGCGTCTTTCAGCGCATCAATCTCGGCAATATGGGCGAGCAGGCGCAGCTCGATCTGGCTATAGTCGGCGCTGATCAGGACATGGCCCGGTTCGGCGATAAAGGCTTCGCGGATCTTGCGGCCTTCCTCGGTGCGGATCGGGATGTTTTGCAGGTTCGGATCGTTCGAGGAGAGCCGTCCGGTTTGCGCGCCGGTCATGCCGAAATTAGTGTGAACTCGGCCGGTGCGCGGGCTGATCTGCTGTTGCAGGGTCTCGGTATAGGTCGAGCGCAGTTTGGACACGGTGCGCCAGTTGATCACCGCGCGCGGCAGCTCATGGCCCTCGGCGGCAAGGTCTTCGAGAATGTCCGCGCCAGTTTGCCAGGCCCCTGTTTTGGTCTTCTTGCCGCCTTCCAGGCCCATCTCATCGAACAGGATCTCACCGAGCTGTTTCGGGCTGCCGAGATTGAACTCGCGGCCGGCCAACTCATAGGCCTCGGCCTCATAGCGAGCCATGGACTGGTTAAACTCGGCCGACAGGCGCGAGAGCTGGTCGCGGTCGGCCTTGATGCCGTGAGCTTCCATGTCGGACAGGACCTGAACCAGTGGGCGTTCCAGCGTCTCATAGACCGTGGTGACGTGCTCTGAATGCAGGCGGCGCTTGCTGTCGAGCCAAAGGCGCAGCGTGATGTCCGCATCCTCAGCAGCATATTCGGTGGCGCGGTCGAGGGGCACACGATCGAACGTGATCTGCTTCTTGCCGGTGCCGCACACATCCTTGAAACTCAACGGCGTGTGGTGGAAATAGCGCTCGGACAGCTCGTCCATGCCGTGATTGTGCATGCCGGCATGCATGACAAAGCTGAGCAGCATCGTGTCATCAATCGGCGCCGCACGGATGCCGTAGCGCGCGAGCACAGTGACATCATATTTGAAATTGTGCCCGATCTTCAGGACTGAGTCGTCTTCGAGCAGGGCTTTGAGCGCCTCCAGCGCCTTGTCCTTATTGATCTGACGCGGCGGGTCGGCCCCGAACATGTCACCACTGGCGGCGGACGGATCGCTGTCAGGGTCGACATGCGCGAGCGGGATATAGCAGGCCTCGCCGGGGCTTAGCGCCAGCGAGACGCCGACCAGGCCAGACTCATGCGCGTCGAGCGCGTCGGTCTCTGTGTCGACGGCGACAAAACCTTGCGCGGTGGCGCGGGCGATCCAGTCTTCCAGGGCGTCGAAGTCGCGAATGCAGGTATAGGCACCTCGATCGATCTGGACCGCTTCGTCTTCGGTCGCTTCTTCGAGTGTGCCTTCGAGTTCAAATGTCTCGCGCACGCGGCGGGTGATGGTGCGAAACTCCATCTTTTCGAGGAAATCGAGCAGAGTTTTGGGATCAGGGTCGGCGACCGCGAGGTCTTCCATCGGCACTTCAACCGGAACGTCGGTTTTTAACGTGACCAAGTCGCGTGACATGCGGATTTGATCAGCATTATCGATCAGGGTCTGCCGCCGTTTGGGCTGTTTGATCTCTTCCGCCCGCGCCAAAAGCGTGTCGAGATCGCCATATTCCGTGATCAGCGTTGCGGCGGTTTTGACGCCAATGCCAGGCGCGCCTGGAATATTGTCGACACTGTCGCCGGCCAGGGACTGGATATCGATGACTTTGTCTGGGCCGACGCCGAATTTCTCGACCACTTGATCATGCCCGATATGCTTATTCTTCATCGTGTCGAGCATCGAGATCTTGTCAGTAACGAGCTGCATCAGGTCTTTGTCGGACGAGACAATCGTCACCCGCGCACCTTTGGCTTCAGCTTGGCGGGCATAAGTCGCCATCAAGTCGTCAGCCTCAAAGCCTTCCATTTCGAGCGCGTGGGTGTGGAAGGCGATGGCAGCTTCGCGGACCAGCGGAAATTGCGGGCGCAGGTCTTCCGGCGGTTCGGATCGGTTGGCTTTGTATTCGGGGAACATCTCGTTCCGGAACGTGTAAGAGGATTTATCGAACACGCAGGCAAAGTGAGTTGGCCGCTCATCGCCCTTGAGATCCTCAAGCAGCTTCCAGAGCATGTTGCAAAAGCCAGACACTGCGCCGACTGGCAGGCCGTCCGAGGCACGCGTCAGCGGTGGCAAGGCATGATAGGCGCGGAAAATATAAGCGCTCGCATCAATCAGATAGAGATGGCTGTCAGAATTGATCGGCGCGCTTGGCATGGCTCGTTTCCCTTATTGAGGGACGAGTCTTAGCGTTGAGTCGCTGACCTGGGTAGGGGGATCAAGCGTGCGCATTGCATACCGTGATCGCTGTTACTCAAGTGAAACATCGCGATTGTGGACAAGCATCGAGATCTAACAGTAAGCCGATAGAATGAAGTCTTATTTTGCCCCATCGACCGCCTTGGCCATCGTCGTCGCAAACATGGTCGGCACCGGCGTGTTTACCAGCCTGGGCTATCAATTGGTGACGCTTCAAAGCGGGTTTGCGCTGATTATGCTCTGGGTTGTGGGCGGGCTGATCGCGATTTGCGGTGCACTTTCCTATGCAGAGCTCGGCGCGGCGCTGCCAAGGTCTGGCGGCGAGTATAATTTCCTTGGACAGATCTATCACCCGGGCGCGGGTTTTGTCTCAGGCTGGGTGTCTTCCACGGTCGGCTTTTCGGCACCCGTCGCGCTCGCCGCGATGACGTTCGGGGCCTATACGACATCATCGATCTTGCCGGAGGCGACAGAAAGTACAAGCGCTTGGATGGAACGCGGACTGGCAGTTGGACTGATTCTTCTCCTGACCTTGATCCACACGCGGCAACGCGAAACAAGCGGCGCTTTCCAGAGTTTGTTTACGCTGATCAAGGTGGTTGCCATCATTGGGATCAGTGTCGCAGGCCTCGTTCTGGTCTCTGATTACCAGCCGATCAGTCTGTTGCCTCAATCTGGGGATGTCGGCGCGATCACGTCAGGCGCGTTCGCCGTCTCGCTGATTTATGTCAGCTACGCTTATACTGGATGGAACGTTGCGACCTATCTCACCGATGAACTCGAGCATCCGCAAAAAAGCTTGCCGCGCGTCCTTTTTGCGGGCGCGTTCGGGGTTATGTTGCTCTACATCCTGCTCAATGCCGTGTTCCTGCTGACGACGCCAGCTGAGAAGATGGTCGGTGAGGTCGAGGTCGGTGTGATCGCCGCTCGGCATGTGTTTGGGCAAACCGGGGCTGTCTTCACGGGTGCTGTACTCGGAGTGCTGCTGATCTCCACGGTTTCGGCAATGACGATTGCAGGGCCACGCGTGCTGCAAATGGTCGGTCAGGACATAAAGGCGTTTCGCTTTCTCGCCCACAGCAATGAGGACGGAATGCCCACGACGGCGGTCCTGGTGCAGTCAGGGCTGGCACTCCTTTTCGTGTTGACCGCCACATTCGACCAGGTGCTTGTCTTTGCTGGATTTACGCTTGCTCTGAACAGTCTGCTCGCTGTCGGCGGGCTTTTTGTCCTGCGCGTGCAGCAGCCGGAGCTGGCCCGCCCATTTCGTGTTCCGCTTTATCCGATTGTGCCGATCATCTATCTTGCGTTGACCATCTGGACGCTCGTTTTCGTCGCGCTCGAGCGTCCGCAAGAAGTCGCGGTCAGCCTTTTGCTTATCACCACCGGTATACTAATCTACGGATTGAGCCGTCGAAACGTGCGCACCGGGACCTAAGCGCTTCGCTTTTCGATTTTCTTTTGGAACGCGTTGATCCGTGGCACGATTTCGGACTCGAACCGGCGTCCATTGAACACGCCATAGTGGCCGACTCCTGGTTGGATATAGTCCATCTGCATCTTGTCCGGGATCCCGGTGCAAAGGTCATGCGCTGCCTGGGTCTGACCAATGCCGGAAATATCGTCCTTCTCGCCCTCAACGGTCATCAGACCGACTGAAGTGATCTTACTAGGGTCGACCTTGCGCTCGCCGCGATATTTGAATTTCCCCCTTGCCAGACGATGCTCACGGAAGACGCGGCGAATGGTTTGCAAGTAGAATTCTTCCGTCAGATCGAGCACCGCAAGATATTCATCATAGAAGATACGGTGCTTTTCTGCGCTGTCTTCATCACCTTCGACCAAATGGTCAAAGAACCGCGCCTGCGCGTCGACATGGCGATCCCAGTTCATATGCATGAAACTGGTCAGCTGGACGAAGCCTGGATAAACGCGCCGCATCATACCCGGCCAAGGAGCGGGCACTGTGTAGATCATCTTCTCTCGGAACCACTCAAAACTGCGTTCTTCGGCGAGGAGGTTTGGCACCGTCGGCGACTTTCGCGCATCGATCGGCGAGCCCATGTATGTCATGGTGGAGGGTAGGGCCGGGTCTTCGTCCTCGGACATCATCGAGATTGCGGCCAGAACTGGGGGGCCAGGCTGACACACGGCCACCACATGCGCGCCGCCGCCAATATGTTGCAAAGCTGAGCGGACATGATCAATGTAATCATCTAGATCGAAACGCCCGTACCAGACCGGCGCCATTTTCGCGTCGGTCCAATCTGTAATGAAGACCTCGTGCGTTGGCAGGAAGGCTTCGACTGTGCCGCGGAGCAGGGTTGCAAAATGGCCCGATAGAGGTGCGCAAATGAGCAATCGTGGTCGACCCGCTGGCGCGCCTTCGGTTTCGAAATGGATGAGTTTACACCAATTGGTCGACCAGGTGGTGACGGGCGTGACGGCGCAGGTCCGACCGTCAATCTCCGTACTCGGGATTTGCCATTCCGGCTTTCCATAGTATCGCGTCGCGCGTTCAAAAACGCTGCTGGCGGCATGTGTTGCCCGACCGAAGGCCGTGTTTGAGTATGGGTTGAGCGGGTGTTC
Organism: Hyphomonas sp. Mor2; assembly: GCF_001854405.1. Lineage (GTDB taxonomy): Bacteria > Pseudomonadota > Alphaproteobacteria > Caulobacterales > Hyphomonadaceae > Henriciella. The sequence goes on along the minus strand of NZ_CP017718.1, from coordinate 1,400,768 downwards.
GAGTGCCTGCATCGTCCCCTTTGCCAGCAGGCGCATCGGCGCAAGGGCCGCACGATTCATCTCTACCAGCGTGTACAACATGTAAGTGTTTTCCCGTTTTTGGTGCAGTGCAACATAGGTCGTTGCATTAGAAAAGCCAATCCAGCTCCCGCATTGCGTGAATGTCTGACAGAAGATTCGTTCATGAGTTCAGTGGCTTATTGGGCTGCTAAAGAGCTTAACGAATTGTGAAGCGTTTCAATCACAGGTTTAGCCCGTGACCGAATTGATCCTGCCCCTCACGCAATCGGAAGCGTATGAGAGAACGCTAAAAGCGCTCGGATTGCCCGTGCAGAGGATTGCATCGGTGGGGGGGACTTGTCTCGTTCAATCGAGAAAATTGCCCGTTCTGGGGGCGGTTAATCTGGTCTCTCGTGGCCCCGTAATGTCACCTGATGCACATAGGCGCGCGTTTATTCGATCGGTTCGAGCGGCCGTTCGCGGTCCCTTGATCATCAATGCGCCCCTGGAAGGTGCGGGCGTCGGGTTGAAGATCATGCAAGGGGCAGAGCTTGCAATGATCGACTTGCTGGCACCCGACCAAATGCGGGCGAGGTTACATCAGAAATGGCGAAACCAGCTCAAGAAAGGCGAAAAGTCTTCGTTGGCTGTGATTGATCAGCCCCTCGATGGGAAACGCCACGCGTGGTTCCTTGACGCTGAGCAGGCGCAACAACTCACGCGGAAGTATCGCGCGCATCCTACTGGTTTTCTCCTGGCGTTCGCATCTGCGAATCCGGGGCAGGCTCGCTTGTACACAGCGATGCTGGGACAGCAGCCGGTCGCGGCCATGCTGGTGCTGAAACACGGCGCAATGGCGACGTATCAGGCGGGGGTCACCACCGAGGCGGGGCGTAAACAATGCGCGCACAATCTGCTTTTGTGGCGGATCATGTGCGATCTTCAGAAGCGCGGCATGCGACAACTGGATCTGGGGCGCGCCGACCTGTCGACGGGGCTGCGCCGATTCAAGCGCGGTACGGGCGCCAGAATTGAAACATTGCCCGGCACGTTTCTGTCATGGCGGTGGAGCGGCTGGCGTTCAAGACAGGCATTGCCCGGAACGGCAAGGGCATGAATAGAGAGCCTTGAGATGGCGACGGAGATCGTCATCAGTTCTCGGGACAAATACAGTCAATTGCATCCAAATACTGTGTAAGTTGCTTGTCTTGGAAGGTTAACGGCGTATCCCGCCGCGCATGACCAATCTCGACCGCAAACTTGCCGATTCTTCCGACGCGCACTTCTATCGTGTCGGGAGTTTCGCGCTCTACTCTCACCGCTCCTGTGAACAGGCGCGGGCACATTTTGGCTTATCCAGTCGCGAAGTTGAAGTGCTCCTGCACGTCGCTGGCGGCTTCACCAAGCAGGAAATTGCCAACAAGATGGGCGTTTCGCCAGCTACCGCTGATACGTTCCGTCGTCGGGCGTATACCAAACTAGGCGTGCGTTCCGGCGCCGCCGCAGTTACCATTCTCAGCGCGTATCTCTCCGGCACGCGTGTCGAGGTTCGTGATTTCGAGGACGCGGCTTAGCGAATATGTTGCGCCAGGCATGTGGCGACAGAATCCGGATCTGATTCGACCTCAGAAAAGAACGTGCTCAGCTGCCAGTTCTCATCCATCAGATAGAGCAGCAGGGTGTGATCCATAGTGTACTCTGCCAGACTGTCGGGCGTTTCGATCCGCTGATATTGCGCAATGAAAGCATCAGCGGCGGCTCGAACCTCTTCCTCAGACCCGGTCAGGCCGATCAGGTTATCCGGAAATGCGTCATTTGAGACATAGGCGGCGAGAGCTTCCGGTGTGTCGCGCTCCGGATCGACTGTAATCAGGACAGTTTGTGGCGGTTCCAGGCTGTCAGGCAGACGCTCATAAGCCTTCTCGATCGCGACCAGCGTGGCGGGGCAGAAATCCGGGCAATAGGTGAAGCCGAAATAGATAAGGGTCGGTGCCCCTTTGAAGGTTTCTTCCGTCACGCGGTCTCCCGTATGGGAGATCAGGCTGATTGGCCCTCCAATCGTATCGTAAGCGCGGGTCATGCAACCTGCTTCAGCGCCACCGGCGCTCGGTGGGGGTGTAGATTGTCCACAGGCGGCGAGGGCGAGGCCTGCAAGGCTGAACAAGACAGATTGTGTGCGTTTCATTCCAGCAATATGCGCATGATCGAAGAGTATGATAAGGGGCCCTGTTGCCGCAGCAGGAGAGCTGAATTGGATGATTTGAGCGACACGCGCGCTGCCATGGATGAAGGCTTGATCAGTCTGCTTCCAGAAGGCCTCAGCAATGTCGGCGCAGCGCAGGGCCGAACCCGGCTCGGCACGCTGATGACCCTGCGCTGGCTCGCGGTTGCCGGACAGTCCTTTGCGGTCCTATTTGTCTATTTCGGACTGGGGTTCGAGTTGCCACTCGCCATGTGTCTGTCTGTGATCGCTGCTTCGGCCTGGTTAAACGTATTCCTGTCTTTCGCCGCGGTTGGTCCGCAATTTCTGAAGGGATGGGAAGCGGCCATGCAGCTGGCGTTCGATGTCCTGCAATTGGCCTTGCTGATCAGCCTCACGGGAGGGCTGTCCAACCCGTTTCTCTTGTTCCTCATCGCGCCTGTGACCGTTGCGGCATCGAGCCTACGGGCTCGATATACGGCCTTAATCTCGGTGTTCGCCATCTGCCTGGCGGCCTTGATGCCGATTTTCGCCTACGATCTGCCTTGGCAGGGTGACTCCGCTCTGACATTGCCAGCTTTGTTTGAGGGTGGTCATTTCGCAGCGCTCTGTATCGGGATCATCTTTTTTGCGCTGTCCGCCCAGCGAGTGAATGAAGACGAAGCGAAAATGGTGCGAGCGCTCGATGCGGCGGCCGTCGTGATGTCACGCGAGCAGAGATTGTCCGCACTTGGCGCGATGTCAGCGATGACCGCGCATGAGCTTGGCACGCCGCTCGCGACCATCCACCTGGTCTCGAAAGAATTGCAGACCATGTTACCGGAAGACAGCCCGCACCGGGAAGATGCGACCCTGCTCGCCGAACAGGCCGAGCGCTGCCGCGATATCCTGCAACGTCTGGGCCGGGCGAGAGAAGCAGATGATATTGTCCACGCCCGAATGCCGATCAGCGCCCTGGTCGAAGAAGCCGCAGCGCCGCACAAGGGCCTCGGCGTGGCTGTCCGTGTGACCTATGAGGCCATGGATGAAGGCGAGGCCAAGGTTCCGGTGATCCGTCGTAGCCCGGAAATCTTGCATGCGCTGGGGGCGTTTATCGAGAACGCGGTCAGCTTTGCGCAGTCAGAAGTGCGGGTGGTCGCCAACTGGACTGGATATCAGTTCATCGTCACCATTCGCGATGACGGACCCGGGTTTGCGCCGGAGGTCATGCCCAAGCTTGGGGAGCCCTATGTATCGCAGCGCGGCGAGGCGCATCTGGGCGGCGGCGATATGGGGCTTGGCTTCTTTATTGCTAAAACGCTGATCGAACGGACCGGTGGCCGGATTGCGACACGCAACCGCGCGGCACCTCGCCACGGGGCCATCGTACAGGCCGTGTGGCCTAGAACTGAATTACAGCCATTGGACAATACGGAAAATACCATAGAATAATGGCTGCGAAGGAGCGAGAAATGGAATCTCCCGTCACAGTAAAACTTCACGAAAGCCTCAAGGATGTTGAGGACCGAACCTGTCTGGTGCTTGATGATGATGGCCCGTTCCTGCAAAGGCTGTCGCGCGCTTTGACGCAGCGCGGCTTTCTTGTTTCGGCCACATCCAAGGTCTCGGAAGCCCGTGATATTGCGCGCCTGAACCCACCAGCCTTTGCGGTTCTCGACCTACGCCTGGAAGATGGATCGGGCCTTGATGTTGTTGAAGTTCTTCACCGCTATCGCCCTGAAGCCCGCGCGGTGATTCTGACCGGATATGGCGCCATCGCAACGGCTGTGGCCGCGGTAAAGGCGGGTGCAGTAGACTATCTCGCCAAGCCAGCGGATGTCGAAGATATTGTCCGCGCTCTGGTGAATAGTGGCGACGGACTGCCTGAGCCGCCAGAGAACCCAATGTCTGCTGATCGCGTGCGCTGGGAGCATATTCAACGGGTCTACGAGCTCTGCGGGCACAATGTCTCGGAGACGGCGCGCCGTTTGAACATGCACCGCCGCACGCTCCAGCGTATTTTGGCCAAGCGCGCCCCTCGATAGGTCTGGACCATATTCGCGTCTCACCCTAATCTCGTGGAGACAGTTCTACAGAGGGGTGAGTTGTTGTTCAGCCATATTACGCTCGGCACGAATGACTGGCCGAGAGCGCGCGCATTCTATCAGGCCGTTGCCGCGATTCTGGAAATACCATTGTTCATGGAACGCGAAGGCGGCGCCGCCTGGGGCGAAGCGATCGGTCCAAAGCTGTTTGTCGGTCCAGCCTTTGACGGAGAAAAAGCGACATTTGGCAATGGGACGCATATCGCTTTTCTGGCCAAATCGCGTGCGGTCGTGGATGCTTTTCACGCCGCAGCGCTTGCCAATGGAGGAAGCGATGAAGGCCCGCCTGGGCCGCGCCCGCACTACCATCCAAATTATTATGGCGCCTATGTCCGCGATCCGGACGGTAACAAGCTTCAAGCCGTCTGCCATTCCGGGGAGGCCGCAGCCTGATGTCAGCCCCACCCTTTTCGCACGCACCCAATCTGTCCTCGCTGGCTGGTATCCGTCACGGCTTTTTTGGCCGCAAGGGAGGTGTTTCCACTGGACTGTATGAGAGCTTGAACATTGGCCAGGGCTCAGATGATGATGTCCAGGCTATTCGCGACAATCGCGACCTGCTCCGCGATGCGATGGGGGCGGAGAAGCTGCTTTCCTGTTTTCAGGTTCACTCGGCTAAGGTCGTGACCGTGACCGAGCCTTGGCGGACCCGCCCACAGGCGGATGCCATGGTGACCGCCGAGCCGGGTCTGGCTCTGTGCATATTGAGCGCAGATTGCGTCCCAATCCTTTTCGCCGATCCCGAGGCGAAGATTATCGGGGCGGCGCATGCCGGATGGAAGGGGGCATTGGCTGGGGTCTGCGAGGCCACGATCGATGCGATGGAAGAGCTCGGTGCCAAGCGTGAGCACATCTCCGCCGCGATCGGACCGGCCATTCAACAGGAAAGCTATGAAGTCGGTCCTGAATTTCGCGACACATTTGTCGGCGAGCACGAGTGGACAGATCGCCTGTTTAAGGCCGGACGCGACGATCGCTCGCATTTTGATCTCACAGGCTATGTGGAGACCATGCTGAAACGCGCAGGCGTGAACGCCGTCGAAAATCTCGGCCACGATACATGCGCCATGGAAGAGACCTATTTCTCCAATCGCCGACGCAATCATCGCGGCGAGGCGGATTATGGGCGCAATGGCAGCGTGATCCTACTGACGAGCTGATAGACTCACCGTTGCATATCTCATCGCGCGTTCAACGCTGTTAGAGCCTCATTATCCCAGCTAAGCACGCTGAGTTGCGACGTGTATTCATCCGGACTAAGTTTTGATCAGCTCGAAGGGGAGAACATGGCTGATTCAAACAAACTGGAGCCAATTCCGAAGCCGGCCAGCAAGCCGATTGTGGGCAATGTTTTGTCTGTCGATGCCTCGGCTCCTTTGCAAAGTCTGAAAAAACTGGCCGATGAACAAGGCCCGATATTCTGGCTGGATATGATGGGTACGCCGATCGTGTTCGTCTCAGGCGCCGATCTGGTCGAAGAGCTGTGCGATGAAAAACGGTTCGACAAAAGCGTCCGCGGGCCGTTGCGCAAACTCCGTGTGATTGGCGGGGATGGCCTGTTCACTGGCGACACCAAGGCCCCGAATTGGGGCAAGGCACACAACATCTTGATGCCGACCTTCAGCCAGAAATCGATGCACGATTATCTGCCAATGATGATCGATATTGCCGAACAGCTAATGCTGAAATGGGAACGGCTGAACACCGATGACGAAGTCGATGTACCGCGCGACATGATCGGACTGACGCTGGATACGATCGGCCTTTGCGGCTTCGATTATCGCTTCAATTCTTTCTATAATGACGACTTCCATCCATTTATCGACGCTCTGACTCGCACGCTCGAGATTGCCATGATGCAGCGTGGTTTGCCGTTTGAGGATTTCTTCCTGCGTGGCCGCCTCAAACAGCTCGACGAGGATGTCGAGTATATGAACACCCTGGTCGACGATATCATTCGCGAGCGCCGCAAGTCAGGCGGTGATCAGAATGACCTCCTGAACTTTATGTTGGCCGGCAAGGATCCGATATCCGGCGACGGTCTGTCGGATGAGAATATTCGCTACCAGATCAACACATTCCTGATCGCGGGTCACGAAACCACATCGGGCATGCTTTCCTTCGCGCTCTACTATCTGCTCAAGAATCCGGACGTGCTGAAGCGTGCCTATCAGGAAGCTGATGACGTCCTCGGACGCGATGTCTCGATCCCGCCCAGCATGGCGCAAATTGGTCAGCTCAAGTATATTCGCGCAGTGCTCCTCGAGGCCTTACGCCTTTGGCCAACTGCCCCGGCTTTCAGCGTCGCGCCATTCGAGGATGAAATGATCGGAGGCAAATATCGCCTGCCGAAAGGCACATTCATCAGCATTCTTGGCCTGTCCCTGCATCGGGACAAAACTGTATGGGGTGATGACCCCGAAGCGTTCAATCCCGAGAATTTCATGGGCGATGCGGAAGCGAATCGTCATCCCGCCGGTTACAAGCCGTTCGGAAATGGTCAGCGCGCCTGTATCGGTCGCCAGTTCGCGATGCAGGAAGCGGTCATGGTGATGGGCATGTTGTTGCAGCGCTTCCATCTCTACGATCACACGGATTATCAGCTCAAGATCAAGGAAACGCTTTCGCTCAAGCCGGATGATTTCCGGATCAAGGTGCGTGTGAGGGAGGACATTGTCAGAGGCAAGGGGGTATCGGCAGCGGCTGCTCCGGCTGAAGACACGGCAGACCGGGCACGACGCCCGAAGCATGACACACCGCTCTGCGTGCTCTACGGCTCTAATCTCGGCACCACCGAGGGGCTCGCTCGCGAGGTGGCGCAGATGGCTGAGGTCAATGGCTTTTCGGTCACCATGGGCGCCTTGGATGATTATGTCGGCAAGCTGCCAACCGACGGCGCGGTGATCCTACTCAGTGCCTCCTATAATGGGGCACCACCAAACAATGCGGTCAAGTTTCTCGACTGGCTCGACTCCGCGACGGCCAAGGATGTTGAAGGCGTCTCCTATATGGTGTTCGGCTGTGGCAGCCGGGATTGGGCTGCCACGTTCCAGACGGTGCCCCGCAAGATTGATGACAGGCTTCAGGCCTTGGGGGCAACCCGTATTGCCGAGCGAGCCGAAGGGGATGCGCGGGACGACCTTGATGGTCAGTTCCAGTCCTGGCTGGAAAGCGTCTGGCCAACCCTTGGCGACGCCCTGGAGATTGGCGTAGACTTCACCAGCCCAGTCGCTGCTGAGCCACTCTACACGGTCGAGATTGCCGAAAGCGTCACCGCCAACCCGGTTGCCAATCAGGCCGGTGCGATCGAGATGCGTGTCCTCGAAAATCGCGAATTGCAAACCGCAGTCGAGGAGAGCCAGGAAATCCGCTCAACCCGGCATATCGAAATCGAACTGCCAGACGGCGTTGAGTATCAACCGGGAGATCATCTTTGCGTCGTGCCGGTCAATCCACCTGAGCTGGTCGAGCGTGCTCTGAAACGGATTGGCATTGATGCCGACGCCTATATCCGAGTAGAGTCCCGCAGCCAGATGCGCGGGCCGTTTCCAAGCGGCAGCACGTTCTCGGTCCGGCGCCTGGCGGAGCGCTATGGCGAATTGCAGGCCGTTGCGACCCGCAAGGATATCGGCGTTTTGGCGACCCACACCCATTGCCCGGACAGCAAGCCGAAACTGGAGGCCCTGGCCGCACCGGAAAAGGATGGCGTTGATCTGTATCGGCGTGAAGTTCAGGCCAAGCGTAAATCCGTGCTGGATATCCTGGAAGAGTTTCCGGCCTGTGAGCTGCCATTCGCCGTATTCCTGGAGCTGATCCCGTGGTTGACGCCCCGCTATTATTCTATTTCGTCGTCCATGGCGGCGCAGGCGGATCGATGTTCGATTACGGTCGGCCGGGTCGAAGGCCCGGCGCGGTCGGGTAATGGCACGTATCGCGGTATTTGTTCGACTCACCTGTCCCGCCTGAAAGAGGGCGACATCGTTCAGGCTGTCGTCCAGCCGCCAAGTTCGCCTTTCCGTTTGCCAGACGACCCTTCGGTCCCGCTGATCATGATTGGGCCGGGCACCGGCCTCGCACCGTTCCGCGGGTTCATTCAGGCCCGCCGGGCATTGCAAGCCGAGGGCAAGGCGCTGGGTGATGCCATGCTGTTCTTCGGCTGCCGCCATCCAGGCCAGGACTTCATTTATGAAGACGAGTTGAAAGCGGCGGCGTCAGATGGGTTGATTCAGCTCCACACCGCGTTTTCCCGCGCCCAGGCCGAGCGTGTTTATGTTCAGGATGTCTTGCGCCAACAACAGGATCAGGTCTGGGACCTGATCCAGCGCGGTGCCGTGGTCTATGTGTGCGGTGACGGTGCGAGCATGGAACCGGACGTCAGACGGACGCTGATCAAGATCTACGCAGAACAGTCGGATGTCAGCTTCGGCGAAGCAGAAGCCTGGATGGATGAATTTGCTTCAAATGGCCGATACGTGCTCGACGTCTGGGCGGGGTGAGGGCGTCAAGCCTCGTCGTACGAATATTGGTCGCGCTCTGAACGTGATAGGCGTTACTCTGGTTATCGCTTCATCGCGGGAAGCGGAGAGTTTTCTAAGATTCGAGTCGTAGCGTCGTCGGTGAGGGCCGCCAGGAACCGTCTGGCGTTTTTGACGTCTTCGAGTGTGAATTCTTGCAATACGTTGCGGAGGCGATCGACGAAATAGGATTGAATCTCGTCGTGTTTTCGACCGCCTTTTGGACTGAGATCGACCACCTTTTGGCGGCCATCGTGAGCATTGCTATTATGCGCGACCAGACCTTCGCTTTCCAAGGAAGCAACAATCCGACTGACATTGCTTTTGTGTATCCCGAATTCGTCGGCAATATGCGAAACGGTGACTGGGCCACTGTTGGCGATATAGTCCAGCACGTAGCATTCATTAACGCGCAATCCGAACAGGCACGCAACGTTCGGATCACGGAATGTATAAAGCCGGGCGAATGACTGCAATTGATTGTACAGTTCAATGTAATTCTCTTTGAAAGCCACCGCGTCTGCCTCCGGTTTCTGATCCGGCGTAGGAGATAATCGATAATATATAGTTGCACAACGCAACAAATGTGATAATTGGTTGCACATCGCAACGAGTTGACGCGCGGGAGGTGTGATGACTTTCAGACGCTCTTTGATGGCCATGGGATTGATCGTTATCGTCGGCTGTGCGCCGTCTGGCTCGACAGAAGAGTTTCAATCCGGCTCCGGATTGGTCGAACGTTACTTAGTCGAATTCAACCAACATGACGTAGACGGGATGCGCAACTTCTGGGCTGACGACATCGAGTGGGTCGATGTGTCGGGAGATAGTTTCGTTGCCATATCAGACTCTGCGAACGACCTAGCAGAAATGATGGTGGAGTATTTCTCTGCTCATCCAGATGTCCAATCTCGCACTGAAATTGTGTTCCAGTCGAGCCGATCTTTGGCGTTCGTGGAAACCGCCACTTGGACCCAAAACGGAGAAGTTGCGACACAGGAAGCCTTGGCAATTTACCAACTCCAGGATGGGAAAATTTCGCGTTTTTGGTACCTGGCGACAGAATGAGAGATCAGCGCATGCACAAAAGCAGGATCGGTGAAATCACAATAGACTGCCAGACCCAGGACCTTGAATCGGCCGTCGCATTCTGGTCGGCCGCGCTAGGCTATGATGCGGTTCCGTTTGAAGATCACTATCGGTTCGACGTTCCCGGTGATCATATTGCGATCAATCTGCAGTCAGTCTCTCATCCCTCAAGAGTTCATATCGATCTGGAAACCGACAACATCGACCGTGAAGTCGAACGTCTCGAAAAGCTAGGTGCCCAACGTGTCCGCCAAGCCCGCCGTTGGACCGTCATGTTAACACCGACTGGCCATGGCATTTGTGTCTGCCAGCCGTCTCGCGCTGAATTCCAGCAACGCGCAAATCTTTGGCCATGAGTTCGACGCGCAATACGCCACTCGAGCCGGAGGATTGGGAATCGTTTGAGCGTCTGCTGATACGTTTGGCGTCAGAAGCGCGCCACGCATTAGAGCATATCGGAGAGAGTCCCGTTTGGCAGCGTCCACCGCAATCTGTGCGCGATGCCTTCAATTCGAGCGTGCCGATGCATGGTGAAGGTATTGAAGCTGTCTATGATCAGTTCAAACGGGATCTGGAACCATTTGTCGTCGGTAATCGGCATCCGAATTATCTCGGTTGGGTGATCGGAAGTGGAATACCCGCTTCGATGATCGGCGATTGGCTGGCGGCGCTGGTCAACAGTGTTCCAACCCTGTTTGACGATTCCAGTGCCCTGACCGAGTTGCAAGTGCTGCGTTGGATCAAGCAATTGGTCGGGATGCCAGCTGATTGCAGTGCCATCTTAACGACAGGCGTGTCGGAAAGCACATTGATTGCACTGCGTGTGGCAACCTATGCGGCGCTTGGCGACTCAATCAGACTCAATGGAGTGGCCCACGCTGAGAACAAACCGGTGTTCTACATATCCGAAGAAACCCATGATTGTGCGCGCAAAGCGATACAAATTCTGGGTTTCGGATCGACGCACATCCGCGTACTCAAGACCGATCAAGACTTTGCGATGCGTGCCAGCGATCTCGCAGCCGCGATCCGAGAAGACTTGGCCGCAGGACGTATACCGGTGGCTGTGATCGCCACCATCGGGACCGTCAATACTGGCGCCTGCGACGACATCGGCGCGATCGCGGATGTTTGTTCCGATCATGATGTTTGGCTGCACGTTGACGGCGCATTCGGAATCTGGAGCGCGATTACCTCGGTCAAAAAGCATCTGACTTCAGGCATCGAACGCGCAGATTCGCTCGTCTTCGATCTGCACAAATGGATGTACCAGACTTATGATGTCGGCTGCGCGATCATTCAGGACCCCGAGCTGCATCGACAAGCCCTCGAAACTCACGCGGATTATCTCGCGCCGTTGACCGGCAGCGTGCGCGACGGACCCGCAGATTTGTGCAGCTTGTCGATCCAGCTGTCACGCGGATTTAAAGCGCTCAAGATCTGGTTTTCGCTGAAATCGGAAGGCGTCGGAGCGTTTGCCAGCGCAATCGAGCGCAATCTCGAACGTGCGCAAGAGATGACTGAGTTAATTCACGCTTCGACTGACCTGGAGCTTCTGGCGCCCACCAATCTCCACATCGTCAATTTACGATTCTCGCACAAGACGGCCAGCCCAGCATCACTAAATGCCTGCAATGAGCATATCGTCCGCCAGCTGCAGCTGGACGGCATTGCGGTGCCGTCATCAACGATGATCAATGGTAAATTCTCGATCCGGGTCTGTTTTTCAAATCACAGGGCCAATCGTAGCCATGTCGATCGCGTCGTGTCGGCGATCGAACAAGCGGGACGCGACTATTATGCATGAGGGGGGCGTGCGGTCGGTCGGTCGGCGAACACTGTTCACTCCGTTGCTGATCTTGATTCCAACCTTGTCCGCTTGCGTTTCCGGATCGGCGGACCTCCCGTCACGAGATGAAGTACGAGCTTTGGCCGTGGTATCGAACGTCCTATCCTCGGCCGACAACCGATGTTTCAACGCCCTAAAGCAGCTCCATGCGCCGACTGTTTTCACTGACTACACGTCGCTTTGGGGTGGCGAACCGCGGGAATTGTCTAATGATCAGGTGGCGACAGCCTGGGCCGGTTTTTTGCCGGGCTTTGATGCCACCCATCATCGGCTCACAAACAGAACTATGGAAACCGCAGGCGGTGTCATTCGCGTAAAAGCGGATGTTGAGGCCATGCACTGGCTAGCGGGTGAGTATTGGTGGCTCGCCGGGGTTTATGACGTCAACTTGATACAGGAACGGGACGGACACTGGGTGATAACACATTGGGCATTCACTCTGACGGAGGAGCGCGGCGATCGACGATTGGTCGATAAAGCCGAGAGCCGCGCAAACCACACGCCGCGCAATTGTGTCATTCGTCGACAAGACCTCGACAAGGCCGAACGAATGGATTGAATCAACATGGTCGATATTATGACCCAAGAAGGTGACCTATGACCTCTCTTTCCTCAGTCGTCGCGCATCCGTTGCGAACACCGCTCATCGCTTCTTGTCTTCTCGCAGCTTGCGCCACGGCTACACCCGAGACCGCGGCGCTTGAGCATCAGATGGAACTCGACCCCGGGGCTGGTCTTTCAACGCATGGCGGCGTGTCGCGAGGTGTTGCCTGGGGTGACTTTGACGGCGACCGTTTCCCCGACCTGGCCATCGCTAACACCGAAAACGGACATGTTTTTCTGTATCGCAATCAGAGTGGCCGAACGTTTCAGCGCATTGAGTCGGGCGATGTGTGGGAGGTTACTGCCGACGCCCAAGGCGTGGTTTGGACCGACGTCAACAATGATGGTTGGCTCGACCTTTTCGTTACCGCCGAAAACGGGCGCAATCTACTATTCGTCAATGATGGTGAGGGTGGTTTGCATGATACTGACGGCGGTGCACTGACGCAGGATGTGACGCAGAGCACGCAGTCGTGCTGGGCCGACATCAACCGGGATGGATGGCTGGACGCCTTTGTCGTCAATGCGGATTATCAACCAGATCGGCTCTACATCAATAAAGGGGATGGTCAGTTCGTGGTGGCGCCGGGACCCTGGAGCCTGCATGAAAATCATGGACGAAGCTGCGCCTTCGCGGACCCAAACCTGGATGGCTATCCCGACCTTTATGTCACGAATGCATATTCCGAAAAAAGTGGAACGCGAAGAGTGACCTCAAATGCGTTTTATCTCAACGGCGCTGAGGGATTTGAAGACACCATAACTGGGGAGGTCGTACACTTTACTGGATATAGCTATGGCGCGTCCTGGTTCGATGCGGATCAGGATGGTGATGAAGACCTGTTCGTATCAAATATCAGCCGATACGAACCGAACTGGTACTTCGAAAACGTCGGAGATGGTTATTTCTTTCCGGACTGGAGCTCTGCGATGATGCGGCATCGACCAGGGCCCGTGAAGGGGCATGTCTGGGCCGATTTCGACAATGATGGCGACACGGATTTGTTTCTTGCCGAAGGCCATGGCGGCGCTCGGCCAGAGCACGCGCCTTTCGATAATCGCAACAGCTATTTTGAGAACACCGCGGGTTCCTACGCGGTCGTCGACAAAGGGCCACTGACGAAGGACGAACGCATCTCTGCTGGTGCGGCTGCGGCCGACATTGACTTGGATGGCGATCTGGATCTGGCCATCGCCAACTGGGCCGGCGATGATCTGAACAATGAGTTTTATCGTAACCACGCCGACGGAACTTGGGTGTCAATTCGATTACAAGGCGCAAACTCCAATCGCCTTGGCGTGGGCGCGCAAGTGAAACTCGAAACGGCAAGCGAAGTTGGGGGAACCCAGTACAAGTCCCTGTGGCTGAACAATGGATATGCAAGTATGAGCGAACCGGTTCTGCATTTCGGATTGGGGACGACCACGCAGATCGCGCGCGTGACCATATCATGGCCGTCCGGCCAAGTTGATGTGCATCATGAAGTCGATGCCAACCAGCATTATACGGCGATCGAATCTGCCGACCTGGTGATCGACGCGAAATGAAACACGTTCCACATTCTGCCCTCGGAATCGTTTCATTGGTGCTGGCGGCGTGTGGTCACATCACACCTCAATCGCACCAGCCCAACGAGGCGATTTGCCCAACAGATCGCTGGCAGAAGGCGTGGGAGGTCCAAGCCGACTTCCAGAGTCCGGAAAGTGCGGCGATAGCGACGGACAGCGGCACGATCTTTGTCTCGAACGTCAACGGCTATTCGCGCAATGGCAAAGGCTTCATTAGCCAGTTATCCTTGACTGGCGACGTCCTCGACTTGCGTTGGATGGAGGGTCTGAACGCGCCGACCGGATTGCGCGTAGAGGGGGAAACACTGTGGGTGGTAGATTACGACCGCATCGTGAAAATCAGTATCCGGAACCGAGCTATTGACCAGGTGTACGCCGCGCCGGACGAGGACCCGCTCCTGAACGATCTGTATATTGCTGATGACGGCACTGTGTTCGTGACGGGGTCGGCATCCAAGACCGTTTACGAATTGTTGGACGAGGAGCTCATTGCGTGGCGGCGCCACTCTGAACTGTTAAGAGATGCAAACGGCATCACAGCTGACTCCGATCACGTCTATGTCGCTGGATATGCCTTGGTTGCGATTGATCGAACGGACTTGAGCATTGAGCCCATCGAGGTGCCGAAGGATCTGTTCGACTTGGAAGGGGTTTTGTTCGACGGGCGTGGTGGCTGGTTCGTGTCGAGAATAGGGAACCATCCACTCGTCGCCCTGGAGAATAGTGGTCGCGCTACCCCGTTATTCTCGGGCGAGAGATATGTTGCTGATTTCGACGCGGAGGAAGACTTCGTCGTCGCGACTATCTCTGCCGACAAGGTCGCCGGATTTTCGAAGAGTCGCTGTTCGTCCGAGCCAATGATTGATTCAAACTGATGACTTGTTTCAGCTGTCCATGGTTTTGGGATGGGAACAGCTCGTCAGAGGACATCTGACCTAGCCCCCTGAGCTGCAGCCATGTTTTGGTTATAGAAATAGGCTGTTCAGGAGAGAAAAATGGCTCGCAAACGTTACACAACCGAGGAGATCATCCGGAAGCTTCGCGAAGCGGATGTGTTGATCGGACAAGGTCAAACGGTGGCGGATGTTATCCGTCATCTTGGGGTGTCAGATGTCACCTACTATCGCTGGCGCAAAGAGTATGGCGGTCTGAAAGTAGATCAGGCCAAGCGGTTTAAAGAGTTGGAGAAAGAGAACGCTCGATTGAAGCGTCTGCTCGCTGATGCGGAACTGGACAAATCCATTTTGCGTGAAGCTGCCTCGGGA
Organism: Hyphomonas sp. Mor2; assembly: GCF_001854405.1. Taxonomy (GTDB): domain Bacteria; phylum Pseudomonadota; class Alphaproteobacteria; order Caulobacterales; family Hyphomonadaceae; genus Henriciella. Next base: position 1,385,595 of record NZ_CP017718.1, on the reverse strand, counting down.
AACTTCTAAGCCCTGAGCGCCGCCGCAGGTTTGTTGATCACGTCAAAAAGACGCTTGGTGTTTCCGAGCGCCGGGCTTGTCGATGTGTGGGCCAGACACGGTCCACACAATGGCGAAGGTTGCGGATCGCTGATGATGAGCACGCTCTGACATCAGCGATCATCAGTCTTGCGCGTCAGTATGGCCGCTATGGCTATCGGCGGATCACAGCATTGCTGCGTACTCAGGGCTGGCATGTGAACCACAAACGGGTCGCACGCATATGGCGGCGTGAAGGGCTAAAGGTCCCGGCCAAACAGCCGAAGCGAAAGCGCCTCTGGCTGAATGATGGATCGTGCATGCGGCTGAGACCGAAGCACCAGAACCATGTCTGGGCGTATGACTTCGTCCAGGATCGAACGCATGATGGCACCGCGTTCCGCATGCTGACGCTGATCGATGAGTATACCCGAGAATGCCTGACCATCGAAGTGCAACGCAAGCTGCGCTCAGGCGACGTCCTATACGCTGTTGCTGACGCAATGCTGAAGCATGGCGTGCCGCGCTATATCCGATCTGACAATGGTCCAGAGTTTATCGCCGTGGCTTTACTAGAATGGTTTGAACGGATCGGTGTGCAGACACTCTTCATCGAACCAGGAAGCCCGTGGGAGAACGGCTACAATGAAAGCTTCAACGGCAAACTAAGAGACGAGCTACTCAACGGGGAGATTTTCTGCTCGCTGAAAGAGGCCAAGATACTGATCGAGCAATGGCGCCAACATTACAATACGGTGCGGCCTCACTCATCACTCGGTTATCGTCCGCCAGCACCGGAATCGAAATTACCCTTCCAAATCCAGGCCCAAAACACTACACACAAACTGGCTGCGCTATAGGGGGCGGGTCATTCTTCAGATCTCTGTTACCTGGACAAAAGTGGCTTAAAAAAAGATTTTTGCAATGGTGCCGCGAGGGAGAATTGAACTCCCGACCTCATCATTACCAATGATGCGCTCTACCACTGAGCTACCGCGGCCTTTTGTGTTGCCGGGGATTAGCCTACACTGAGACAGATGAAAAGATGGTTTCTGGATCTGGACTGCAATCATGGCTGACAAAACCAAAACGCCCGAACGCGATGCCCGGTTGAAAGCCGCGCTGCGGGACAATTTGCGGCGACGCAAGGCGGCCGCGCGCAAGTCCTCTGCCGACTCACCGCCTGATAGCAAGAAACCTCAATAGCGCCGCTTCGGCCCGAACAACATGTCGGAAACTGCGCTCAACGTTGCTGAAGCGACTTGAACCGTGGTTGGCTTTTGACGCCGCGTATAGCGCGTGAAATGAGCGCAATTGGCTTCCGTGAGGTTGTAGCCTGATCCTTTGGCCCGCCGGGCGCGCGATTCTGAGACGGCGGCATCAAGGGCGTCGGTGCGCTCGCATAGACGAATACGTCGGCCATTCGAAAACTCCGCCAGGCTTTGCTCGACGACGCCGCCATGCCGGCGAGAATTTGAAATGACGGTGCCTCTCGAGGTTACCAGTCCATAATGCGACAGGCCAATGCCAAAGGGAATCGCGACGACGTCGCCGGGCTCGAATCGATCAAATCTTGAACTCATGCGCGAGAATATATCGATATTCGATAAAAGGTCAAATGCTCGCCCTGCTTCTCTCAGGAAGTGCCGCAATTGCGCCTTTCGTTCGCCGTTTGCGACGCTATAGCTGCACGTCATGGATAGTTTGAAAATCACGGGCGGGCACAAGCTTCACGGCACGATCCCGATATCCGGTGCCAAGAATTCGGCTTTGAAACTGATGGCGGCGTGCCTGTTGACGCGCGAGCCTCTGACGCTGACCAATATGCCCAATCTGGCCGATACGCGGTTCCTCAGCCAACTTCTCGCCAGTCTAGGGGTGGAGGTCTATTGGCCGAAAGGCGACAGTGAGTGTCGGTTGAACGCGGCGGAGTTGACCTCCACGATTGCACCTTATGATCAGGTCCGGAAAATGCGGGCGAGCTTTAATGTGCTTGGCCCAATGCTGGCGCGGGAAGGGCATGCGACCGTATCTCTGCCCGGCGGGTGCGCTATTGGCGCGCGGCCTGTGGATCTGCACCTGCAAGCGCTGGAAGCCATGGGCGCCGACCTCAAGGTCGAGGCGGGCTATGTGAAAGCCGCCGCGATTCATGGGCTGAAAGGCGCCAAAATCGTATTCCCGTTCGTCTCGGTGGGGGCCACGGAACATGCCATGTTGGCGGCGACGCTTGCCAAGGGCACGACCGTGCTGGAGAACGCAGCGCGCGAGCCAGAAATCGCCGACCTCGCCGATTGCCTCAACACAATGGGGGCAAACATCTCAGGAGCCGGGACAGCGACGGTCAGGATTGAAGGCGTCGAAGCGCTGGGCGGGGCGACGCATGCCGTCATGGCCGATCGGATCGAAGCAGGGACCTATGCTATGGCTGCCGCAGCGGCGGGCGGCGATGTTACGCTTGAGGGGGCACCGGTTGGGGCGCTTGGCGCGATGATTGATGCCATGCAGCGCAGCGGCGTTGATGTGTCTGCCGATGAGACCGCCGCGACCATCCGGGTTCAACGCAATGGCTCTGCACTGAAGTCGGTAGATGTGAACACACAGCCGCACCCCGGATTCCCAACAGACTTGCAGGCTCAATTCATGGCATTGATGTCGATTGCTGACGGGACCAGCGTGATCCGAGAGAATATCTTCGAGAACCGGTTCATGCACGCGCCGGAATTGTCCCGACTGGGCGCCGATATTCAGGTGCGCGGCAAGGAGGCCATTGTTAAAGGCGTCAAGCAATTGCGAGGCGCGCCGGTGATGGCGACGGACTTGCGGGCCTCTGTCTCCCTGGTCATTGCAGCTTTGGCGGCAGATGGCGAAACTCAGGTGAATCGTATCTACCATCTGGACAGGGGCTTTGAACGGTTGGAAGAGAAGCTGAGTGGTTGCGGCGCTGAGATACAGCGCGTGGATGGAGAATAGCGTCTCATATGGCTGAGGGCAGGGCACTAAGACTGATCGCTGAGGATGCCAGCGACCTGGAGGTCATTTCTTCGGCCATCCAGGATGCTGTATTAAAAGCAGAAAACATCAAGTTTGACGGCAAACGCCGCCGCCTGACTCTGGAAGTGAATCGCTTCCAGTGGGAAGACTCCAAATCCAAGCGTGGTCCGCAAGGACGGGTCCGTGCCATTCTCGCTTTTGACACGGTCCTCGGCGTCAAGACGCGTGCCGTCACCAAAGCGGACCCGGATATGGTCTATTCTCTGTTATCGCTCAGATTTGAGCCGGCCGACGAGCCGCCTGGCGGCAAGATTGCAATTCTATTCTCGGGTGACGGCGAACTGGCCCTTGAAGTCGAGGCTGTGGACGTCACCTTACTCGACAGCGCATATGAATGGACGACCCGGCACCGACCGGATCATGACAAGAAACGACGTTAGCAATGGCCCGTACATTTGACGCCCGAAAGTCGGGCTTCGACGAAGAATTTGCTGCTTTCCTGTCTGAGCCGCGCGGCGCGGTCGAGGATGTCGTGGACATCGTCCGGGATGTGATTGCAGATGTGCGCGGCAATGGCGGCGAAGCGATCGCGCGCTATACGGCTCGGTTTGATGAATTGGTGCTCGACCCGACGACATTGCAATCGGACAATGTGGATCTGCATCGCCTGGCGCATGCTTGTCCGGAGGATTTGAAGCAGGCGGTCGATTTCGCGGCCGATCGCATCGCAGCCTACCACGAAAAGCAACGACCAGCGGATCACCAGTTCACCGACGAAGCTGGCGTTCAGTTAGGCTGGCGGTGGACGTCGCTCGATAGCGTCGGTGTTTACGTTCCGGGCGGTCTCGCCTCGTATCCGAGTTCAGTCTTGATGAATGTCGTACCGGCGAAAATCGCGGGTGTGGAACGTGTTGCCATGGTTGCGCCGGCGCCGAAAGGACAATTGGCATCCGCCGTCGCCTATGCGGCGCTGAAAGCCGGGGTCGATGAATACTATCCGATTGGCGGCGCACAAGCAGTGGCGGGACTGGCCTTCGGGGCTGGACGACTCAAACCTGTGGATAAAATCGTTGGTCCCGGAAATGCCTATGTCGCAGAAGCCAAGCGTCAGGTGTTTGGGCAGGTGGGAATCGACACAATCGCTGGACCGTCGGAAATCCTAGTCATTGCAGATGAAACAGCGAACACGGACTGGATCGCGGCCGACCTGCTCAGCCAGTCCGAACATGATGCCAGCTCGCAATCCATCCTTATTTCAACCAGCGATTCTGTGGTCAATTCTGTGGAAGAAGCTGTGGAAAACCAGTTGAAATCGCTCTCAACCGAGGCGCGGGCGCGGCAGGCCTGGAGCAACCATGGCGCGTTTATTCTAGTCGATGATCTGACAGAGGCGGCCAAAGTGGCGAATGAGATTGCGGCCGAGCATCTGGAACTCGCCATCGCTGATCCAGACGCGCTCTTGCCAGCGATCAAACATGCCGGCGCAGTCTTCCTCGGTCATCATACACCCGAGGCATTGGGCGATTATGTAACCGGATCCAACCACGTTTTACCGACCAGCCGCGCCGCAAGATTCAGTTCTGGTCTCGGTTTGTATGACTTTCTAAAAAGAATGAGTGTACAAAAGGCTGGCCCGGAGGGATTCGCCGCTTTGGCGCCAGCTGCCTTGCGTCTTGCAGAGGCTGAAGGTTTGCCAGCTCATGCGCGGTCGGTGTCCATTCGGACGAACGAAGGATAGATCGCGAAGAGACAATGGCCGAAAATCGTCTGGTCAGTGTGGATATTGATGAAGACACGCTCGCCGCGTCCGGGCCGGATGCCGAGCATGAGCGACGCGTGGCGATTTTCGATCTCCTCGAAGAAAACAGTTTTGAAGTGGATGGTAAGGATGCAGGACCATACACGCTGAAACTGCTCATGCAGGAACGTAAACTGGTCTTCGAGATCGCCACTGAAGGCGGAGATCCGGTCCACACGTTCTTGCTGTCCATGACGCCGTTTCGCGGGGTGATCCGAGATTACTTCATGATTTGCGAGAGCTATTATGACGCCATTCGAAGCTCTTCACCGCATCAGATTGAAGCCATCGATATGGCGCGGCGCGGGATCCACAATGAGGGCTCAGACCTTGTCGCAGAACGACTTGAGGGCAAGGTCAAAGTGGATTTCGATACATCGCGGCGTCTGTTCACACTGATCTGCGCGTTGCATCAGGGCCAGGTTCGCGGGCCAGGGCGTTAGCCGTTCATCGCGGAAAAAGCCTGTTCCAGATCGGTGATTAAATCATCTGGATCTTCCAATCCGACATGCACCCGTATGAGCGGGCCAGGGCGATCATGGATGCGATCGCCATCTATCCGATCCAGCTGATCATCACAGGGAATGAGCAGGCTCTCATAGCCGCCCCAGGAAAATCCCATTCCAAACAGTTTCATCGCCTCCAGGAAGCGGTCGAGCGCGGCTTCAGGGATGTCTTTGAAAACAAAACCGAACAAACCATTGGCACCGACAAAGTCACGTTTCCAAAGCGCGTGTTCGGGATGGCTGGGCAGGCCCGGATGCAGCACGGAATGCACTTCCGGTCGAGTTTCGAGCCATCTGGCAACGGCGTAGCCGGCGGTTTCATGTTGTTTCAAGCGCGTGCTGAGGCTGCGCAATCCCCGCAAGGCGAGATATGCATCGTCCGGGCCGAGCGAAATGCCCCAATCCTCGCTGCACATGGCGATCTTGTTCGCCAGGCGACTGGAATTGGTAAGGACGGCTCCCCCCATGGCATCAGCGTGCCCGACCGGGTACTTGGTCAGGGCTTGCATTACGATATCGACGCCGAGATCGAGCGGCTTGTGCAAGGTTCCGACGCCCCAGGTATTGTCGAAAAGAGTGATCAGCTTATGCGCCTTTGCGACCTTGGTGATCGCTGGCGTGTCCATGATGTCGAAGGTCAGGGAACCTGGCGATTCAAGCAGGATGGCTTTGGTCTCGTCCTCGATCAACGACTCTATTCTTTCGCCAAGCAGGGGATTGAAGCGGGTGGCCTTTACGCCCATGGCTGAGAGACGCCGCGTGCAGTAGCGGCGAGACGGACCATAAATGCTATCTGAAACCAGGATGTGGTCGCCGGACTGCAGCACCGCGCCCAACGCCAGCGCCACGGATTGCAAGCCGTTGGCGGTCAGGCGGCAATGCTTGGCGTTCTCCAGGATGCAGAGCGCGGCTTCCAATTCTCGCTGGACTGTCAGTCCCATGCGGCCGTAGACCTTGCCATCGCCGTACAGGATTTCACGCGTGGGAAGCAGCACCGTCGAGCCGCGTTCCACGGGTGGATTGACCGTTTCGACCGGACCGCGCCCGGAACGCGTGTGGATGATCTTGGTTTCGTCTTTCATATCGCCGTCGCAATCGGGTTTTCAGGGTGAGCGGCCCATTCACTCCACGAGCCATCATAAAGCGCGGCGTCGTAATTGCCGATCCGTGCCAGCGCAAGCGCTATGATCGCGGCTGACACGCCGGATCCGCAGGTGGTAATCACAGTGCCGGAATTGTACACGCTGAGGAGGTTGGCCAGCTGTTCTGGTGACTTCATCTTGCCATCCGCTTCGAGGAGCGAAGACGCTGGCACGCAATAGCTTCCTGGCATATGGCCTGATGGAAGACCGGCGCGAGGCTCTGCTGAGGTGCCGTTGAATCGCCCGAGGTCACGGGCATCCAGAATGGTGGCGTCTCCCGTCTCGATATGCTGACTCATCTCCGCCATGTTGCGTACAAAGCGCCGCAGGAACATCGGCGTAAACTCTTTCGGCTGTGGCGTGGGTGTCTCGATTTCGATGGCGCCGCCAATTTCTTGCCAGGCGTTTAGGCCGCCATCGAGGACAGCAACCGCCCGCAGGCCCATTGCCCGCAACGTCCACCAGACGCGAGCTGATGCGTAGAAATTATTGCTGTCATAGACCACGACTTCGTCGCCATCCCCGATCCCAAGTGCGCTGATCATCGGACCAAAATCCTGGATATCCGGAAGCATGTGGCTCAGATTTGTGTCGTGTTCGGCGATTTCGTCGATGTCAAAATAGACCGCGCCTGGAATATGGCCTTTGTCGTAGCACGTTCGACCTGAATCCCGGTCCTTCAGAAATGGCGGGACCCAGGTTGCATCGAGAAGCTTCAGACTGGGGCGGTCTAAATTGGACTTCAACCAGTCGGCTGAGACGAGCGGATCACCAGACTCCATGGCCTAGTCTTCCATCCAAGGCGGAACCGGTAGGTCTTTTGAGCGCAGGAACTCTGGATTGAAGATCTTGTCCTGGTAGCGATTGCCGTAATCGCAGAGGATCGTCACGATCGTGTGTCCGGGGCCCATATCCTTGGCCATGCGTACGGCGCCAGCCATGTTGATCCCTGCCGATCCGCCAAGGCACAAACCTTCGTTCTGGATCAGGTCGTAAAGGATGTTCAGCGCATCCGCGTCATGAATTCGGTAGGCATAATCGACCTCTAGGCCCTCTAGATTGGCCGTAATCCGTCCCTGACCAATGCCTTCGGTCATCGACGTGCCTTCGGCTTTCAACTCGCCATTCTTGTAGTATTCGTAGAGAGATGCGCCACCCGGGTCGGCAATGCCGATCTTGACTTTGCCACCGGATTTTTCGCGCAGCGACATGGCGGTTCCGGCCAGCGTTCCGCCTGATCCGACGGCGCAGACAAAGCCATCGACTTTCCCGCCCGTTTGATCCCAGATTTCAGGGCCCATGGTTTCGTAGTGCGCCTTCCGATTGGCCTGATTGTCGAACTGATTGGCCCAGATAGCGCCGTTCGGATTACTCTCGTTCAGTTCTTCGGCCAGGCGACCTGAATAGCGGGCGTAGTGATTGGGATTGGCGTAGGGGACCGCGTCCACTTCGACCAATTTCGCGCCGAGATTTCGGACCGCGTCCTTCTTTTCCTTGGATTGGGTGCGTGGCATCACAATTACAACTTCGTAGCCAAGGGCCGCACCGACCATGGCGAGACCGATCCCGGTATTGCCAGCGGTGCCCTCAACGATCGTCCCGCCGGGTTTTAGCAGTCCAGCGGCTTCCGCGTCGCGGACCATTCCGAGCGCAGGGCGGTCTTTCACCGATTGCCCAGGGTTCAGGAATTCGCACTTGCCGAGAATTTCGCACCCAGTCTCTTCAGAGAGCTTGTGCAAGCGCAATAACGGAGTGTTTCCAATGAGGTCCAGGACGGAATTCGTAATGGTCATAACAGGCCTTTTTTGTTCGTCGCCACGCTAGGCTGCGCGGCGCTGTAATTCAACTGCGGTCAGGTGATCCAGTTGGGGTCTCTATGCGTAAAAAGCCATAGAACAAACACGTGAGTTTTGCTGAATGAATTCTGATACTTATCATGCGTTTATGATGGATCACGCTGGCGGCGCCCTGTCTTCGGACATGGCGATCGCTGCAGAACTGCACATTTTGCTGTCCGACAAGGGGCATGAGACCTCTGATATCTGGAACGCCGCACGGCATGCGCTAGGCGTCGGCGACGGGTGCCCGGAAGAGTACGAACACGCTTTCCTCCCGGAAGCCCTGGAACTGGCGCGTGGTGAGTTTTCCACCGTGCCCTGGAAACGCGGTCTGTCCGGCGTTCATTATGCAAAGCGCGGGCAGGGCAAAGGTAAATTGATGCGCCTCGACCCTGGTCAAACGGCGCCTGAACATAGCCATTCGGCGCTGGAGGCGACGGTCGTGTTGCAAGGCGAGTTTGAAGACGGGCATGGCATTTACGCGCGCGGCGATCTCGTGCTGGGACGGCCTGGCATTCGCCATCAGCCTGCGGCACATGGGGAGGAAATGTGCATCTGCTACGTCGCGCAGGAGCCGCTGCCATTCTGGAGGTTCAGCTAATGCTGAGGCAAGCCGTGTGCGGCGCTGCGGCGCTTCTGCTTGGGGCTGTTGCGCAGGCGCAAGACATTGCCACGCAGACCTCTCTGCCGACGCCTTGGGTGGCGACGGATGGTGCCGTGATTGATTTTACCGTGCTGCGAAAGGGTAAGCCATTTGGACGCCACATGCTGACCTTTGAGCAAAGCGAGGATGGGGCTTTGGAAGTGACCACGGATGTCGATTTGCAAGTCAAATTCGGCCCGATCACCGCGTTTAAGTATCGCCTGGACAGTGTCGAACAATGGATAGACGGTCGTTTGGTCGGCCTTACGGGAACATCGAACAATGATGGCCGCAAAGGCCAGGTCTCGGCGCAGCTCGAAGGCGACGCGCTGGTGGTAGACAGTACGAAATTCGATGGCGCTCTTCCACTCGGCACCATTCCATCAAGCCACTGGAATCGGCTGCAGGTCTATCAGAGTCAGATGCTGTCGACTGAGACGGGCGAAGTGCTCGATATTGAAGTCGAAGTCATCGGCGGAGACATGGTGAAGGTTGGCGATGAACTCGTCGAAGCCACGCACTATCGCTTGAAATCGGATCTCACCGTCGACCTTTGGTATGACCGCCAGTCGCGATGGGTAAAGCTCGCCTTCGATGTGCGCGGGCAGAGCATCGAGTATGCCCTCAACGCTCTGTACTAAGCACAGCGCTTTCTAGAACTTGTTGAGGGTGAAGTGGCCGACATTGATACGGCCATTGTCGAAGCCAGCTTCGCAATAGCTGAGATAGAATCGCCACATCCGGCGGAAACGCTCATCAAAGCCGAGGGGCGCAATCTGACCCCATTTCTCTTCGAAGGCCTTGGCCCATAGGCGCAGTGTCTTGGCATAATCGCGTCCGAAATAGTGCGTATTTTCTACGCGGAGACCTGCCATCATCACCTGTTCGCGAAGGGCGAGCTCACTTGGCAGCATGCCACCGGGAAAGATATAGCGCTGAATGAAGTCTGCGCGTTTACGATAGCGCGGAAAGAGCTGGTCATCGATGGTGATAATCTGCAGCGCCGCCTTGGCACCAGGGTTCAGGCTCTCGGACACTTTAGAGAAATAGCTCGGCCAGTAGCTCTCGCCGACGGCCTCAAACATCTCGATAGAGGCGACTCCGTCATACTGGCCACGGTGGTCTCGATAATCTTCCAGGCGGATTTCGACTTTCTCGCTTAGACCAGCGCGCTGAACACGTTTAAGCGCCCATTCGCGTTGGGAAGGCGAGATGGTGAGACAGGTTACGTTCGCGCCGCGATGTTTGGCGGCGTATTCGGCGAAGCCGCCCCATCCGCAGCCGATTTCCAGAACGGATTTACCCTCACTCAGCTCTAACTCGTCGGCGATGCGCGCATACTTGGCGGCCTGGGCCTGCTCGAGACTGTCGGTTGGATTGCTGTACAGTGCTGACGAATAGGTCATCGAATCGTCGAGCCAGAGCTCATAGAATTCATTGCCGAGGTCATAGTGCGCTTCAATGTTGCGCTTGGACCCCGCCTTTGAGTTACGATTGAATACATGCCGGACCATATTGCTGATCCGCACCATCATCCCGCCGACCGCAAGTTGACCCGCGGCTTCGAAGTTCTCCGAGAAAAACTCCAGAACCGAGGTCAGGTCGGGTGTCGACCATTCCTGATCCATGTAGCTTTCAGCAAATCCGACATCTCCCCCGGCAATGGCCCGCCGGGCGAAGTTGAAACTGTGCACCTCGACGACGGCATTCGGACCCTTTTGGCCGTGATCGAATAGCACGCGGCGGCCATCCGGCAGGTCAAACCGGATGGTCCCGCGTTTGGCCCGCAACAGCATCATTCCCGCAAGGCGAAAACCGGCTGGAACTCCGGCTAACTGCCTCAAAGACTCCGGCGAAGCCAGAACGTGATTGGATTGGTCTTCGAGGGCGTGATCGAGGGTTGTGAAGCTCATGCGGTTCTCTCCAGGCGAGTAGCTGTCTCTGAGACAGTCTTTTTTGGGTCTGCAATCGTTGTACGCACAGGTGATTGCTTTGGTTTTGAATGATATTTCGCACCTTTGAGCCAAAGCTTGAGCGCCTGCCAATGGATGCCGAATGACACTGCCAGGCTTGAGACTGGTTTGGTGAAGGCAAGGGAAATGAAGTTGGCCGCGGTCGCCTCACGCGCCTTGGCCGTGATGGTTGCGAGATGCGATTGTCCCGCATCGGTTTGGGTCGCCACGATGAGACGAAGATCCGTCTCGCTCCAGCGCAGCGTGAACTGATAGGTGCCGGTCACGTCAAAGAACGGAGAGACGTGGAAGGTCTTGGCGGTTGCGTGCTGATGACGAGACTCATCCGGCGTCGCAGCAACGTAGACATGAGTCTCGCCGAACGTATTGTTGACCTCGTACAGGATGCCCTTCAGCGCCCCATGCGGATCATGCCCGAGCCACAGTGAGATCGGGGCAAATTTGTAGAAAGCGTGGCGCGGAAATGTGATCAGGCGGATGCTGCCACCTTCAAGATCAATCCCGGCATGCAGAAACTGTCGTTCGGCCCATGGGCGAAGATCAATCGGCTTGCGCTCGCCATGATCCTTGCGGTCGAAGGAAAACAGATTGCTGCGTTCTACGCTGAAGGCCGAACACTGCCGATCGACTTCGTCGAGGCGATCGATATCGACATCAATGAGAGCGAGCCCGTACTTGAATCGGTGCCCGAACGGGATCGATCTTTGGTGGACAGTATGACCTCTCCACAGACGTAGGGGAGTGTTTTCCTTCACGATTATACGGCTCCAAACGCCATTTTATCACTTTCCAGTGTACGCGTCATGGTTGTGTGCAGATCAACACCTTCGGCCTCCCATGGCACGCGGCCTCCGAGCGATAGCGCACAGGACAATCCCGCCTTCAGGCCGTCTTCATGAAATCCGCTTCCCATCCAGGCGCCAGCGAGCCAGATGCCGTCTGATCCCTGAATGCGTTTGAGCTCGCGAACGGCCGCCTCCGCCGGTGCGTCGAATTGTGGATGCGCCTTCTCCATGGTCGCGAAGGTCAGATGAGGTGCTGGCGGTGTTTCCGGGTTCAGCGTCACGAACAAAGGGCGTTCGGCTGGCAGGTTCTGAAGCCGGTTCATCCAGTAGGTCAGGCATATTTCCGGCGTGCTTTGTTTGATCACATTCCAGCTCGCCCAGGCCGCTTTGCGTTTAGGCATCAAGCTGGGGTCACGGTGCAAGTAGATCCGGTTCGGACGATAACGGGTGGAGCCTAGCAGAAAGCATTGGGTCTCGTAGCTTTCGTACAGAATATCTCGCGTGATGTCTGAATGCGTGGCCAGGATTACATCATCGAACAGTTCGGTCCTGTCGTCGCCGAGTATGACCCTCACTTTGTCGCCGAATGGCGCAACACTTCGCACCGGGGTGTTAAGGCGCAATCGATCACCAAGTAATTCGCTTACCTTCTGGACGTAATTCCTCGATCCGCCCGATACGGTCCGCCATTTCGGACGCTCCTTGTGCATAAGGCGATGGTTTTCGAAGAATTGAAAGAAGCTGCGGGCGGGATAATCGAGCATTTCTGCTTCAGGCGTCGACCAGATCGCGCCGCCCATTGGCAGGATGTAATTGTCGAGAAAATCCATTTCAAACCCGTGCTTATCGAGCCAGGAGCCGAGGGAGATGTCATCGATCGTTCCGGCGTGAAGTTCCTCCCGTGCCAAATCATTGAACTTCAGGATGGTGTGCCAGAATTTGTGAAACTTTGGCCGGAAGAGATTGCGCCGTTGCGCGAAAATGCCGTTCAAGGTCGAGGCCCACTCGTACCCGTCAGGATTGGACACCGCGAAGCTCATATCACTTGCTTCAGTCGATACGTTCAGCGCTTCAAAAAATCCGATCAAGTTCGGATAGTTCAGAGCATTGTAGACAATGAAGCCGACATCAACCGCAATCGGTGTGCCGTCATAATCCACGTCCATTGTATGGGCATGCCCACCGGCTCGATTATTAGCCTCATAGACTGTAATCTCGGCTGTATCCTTCAGCGCATAGGCGGCACCCAGGCCTGAAATGCCCGATCCGATAATGGCGATCCGTTTCATGCTGCGTCTCGTCTTTCTTTCAGGGTTTCATAGGCGGCAAGCGCGCGCGCGCGGCCGAATTTGTGATCGACGATCGGCTCGGGATAAGTTTCCCCGAGCACTATCCCCGCTTCGTGCAAGATCTGAGGTCCGGCGTCCCACGGTTGATAGAGATATTTCCGCGGTAGCCGGGCAAGTTCCGGGCACCATTTGCGAACGTAGTCGCCCGTCTCATCGAATTTCTCGCCTTGCGTGATCGGATTGAAGATTCGGAAATAGGGGGCGGCATCAGCGCCGGACCCTGCAGTCCATTGCCAACTGGCACTGTTGGAGGCGGGATCGGCGTCCACCAATGTGTCCCAGAACCAATCTTCGCCGCGGCGCCAGTGAATAAGGAGGTGTTTGGTGAGAAAACTCGCAACAATCATGCGGACACGATTGTGCATCCATCCAGTGTGCCAGAGCTGGCGCATGCCGGCATCCACAATCGGATACCCCGTCTGCCCGGCCTGCCACGCCTCTAGCAAGTCCTCGTCATCCTGCCAGGGCATGAGATCGAAATCGGACTTGTAGTTTGCGTGCGCCAGATCGGGATTGTGAAAAAGTAGAACATAGGAGAAGTCGCGCCAGGCGACTTCCGACAGGAATTTGCGAGCGTTTTTCTCATCGACTTCGCTAGCTTCGATCCGGGCCTGCGTCGCGCGCCAGATCTGCGTCGGGCTAATCTCGCCGAATGCCAGGTGCGGGGAGAGACCTGATGTGCCAGATTCGACATCCGGGCGATTGCGGTCATTACTGTACGTGTCGATCGGACCGTCCAGGAAGCTCCGCAAGCGATCTATGGCGCCAGACTCACCAGGCGACCAGGGGGCATCAAACCCTTCTGACCAATCCGGTGCTTTGGGGTGGAGGCTCCAATTGTCCAAAACATCGCTCTCAACTTCGAAGTCGGCGAATGAATCGGGCGCCGGTCTGGCCGGCGGGCAATGATAGCTCGCCTGTACGGCGCGCCAGTAAGGCGAGTAGACCTTGTAATATCCGCCAGAGCCTGTTGTTTGCGTCCATGGCTCTGTCAAAACAGTGCCGTTGAAACTTTCGACCATTGCGTTTTGGGCTTTCAGTGCCACTTTGACGGCCGCATCGATGTTTCGACCGGCAAGATCATAACGCCGGTTCCAAAACACGGACGTGGCGCCTGTTTCCGCAATCAGCGTTTCCAGTACTTGGCGCGCCGTCCCTGTTTTCAAAACCAGCTGTCCACCGATGGCTTCAATGTCCGAGCTTAGGGCACGTAAAGATTTGTCCAGCCACCAGTCCGAGGCGCCACCTCTGGGGCGCAACGTCTCGTCTGTTTCACGGATGAACACGCAGATCACCTGCCCATGGCTCGCTCTTTGCGCTGCGTCCAGAGCCGGATTGTCGGTCAGGCGCAAATCGCGGCGAAACCACATAATGGCGGGGGCTTGGCTCACAGCAGAAGCGCTCCTGATCGTCTCTCTTACTCGTTCTACGAGTGCGTCTTCCGATCGGATGAGGAAAAAACTGCGATTTACAGGGCGGTCAGACATTTACGCTGTGGTGATGCGGTTTTCATGGCAAACCGTTTCGCGCTATTTGATCCGAAGGTCGCGAACGGCCAAGGCAACAGGAATGAGATCGTGGAAGATCAAGCTCGTCCAACTCTTGGTATCGGAATGCTGTGCTATAAGCGCTACGACACGTTTCGCGCCGCGCTGGAGACCTACCGGGAAGCGGGCTTATTCGATCTCGCCGACGAAACGCTTGTTGCCTTCAACGGACTCGACGAAGAAGGACGAGCGCTCGCAGAAGAGTTTGAGCTGGCAACGATCGGCTCCGAAGCGAATACGGGCATCCTGGGCGGATTCAAAATGCTGGCCGAAGGGCTGTCCGCCGATATTGTTCTGTTGCTCGAGAATGACCTTCCGCTCATCGAGAGCGCGAAAGAAGCCAAGCGACAAATCGAGAACGCCCGAAGGGCGCTTGCGCAAAACGAGGTTGACGTGTTCCGCTTCCGTCACCGGATCCATCCAGGCTACCGAGATCAAGCGAGTTGGAAGTTTCTGCGTTATTACCGACCTTCGCTGCTTGCCCAGATCCGGAGATTCGTAAGGCCCGGGAAAGCGGACAAGATGATCGGAAACTCGATCTACGTGTATACGGAGCCGGACAAGGTCTTCGACGATATCGAGAAAATGCCCGATGGGTGGTTCCGAATTTCGGCCAAGCATATCACCTGGTCGAACCAGTCTATCATGATCAGGCGCCAGTTCTTCCTCGATGAAATTCTCGCTTTTGCCGAGGCGCATCCATCAAATCGTACAGTCAACGGGTTCCCCGACATCGAAAAGGAACTTAACTCAGCGCATTGGAGAAAGTCCGGCTGGTTTGTCGGCGCAGATCTTGGTCTGTTCACCCACGCTGAGCCGTAAGAGGATCACAATGGTCAAGAATGTCGTCTGTATGAAATGGGGAACGCGGTATCCATCGCCGTTCGTGAACCGTTTGTATCGGGCGATCAGGCGCAATACGACGGGCGATCTGAGATTTGTTTGCTTCGCCGATGATGCGTCTGGGCTGATGTCGGAGGTTGAACACCAACCCTTGCCGCCAATTGACATTCCGAACGGTCTTGAATGGACGCCCTGGAGAAAACTCTCGCTGTGGCAGCCAGGATTAGGTGGGCTTGAAGGCGACGTTCTGTTCCTCGACATCGACCTCGTCGTCACCGGAAACATGGACCCGTTCTGGGAGTATCATCCCGGCGAGATGTGTGTCGCTGAAAACTGGACCCAAAAGGGGATGGGGATTGGAAACACCTCTGTCTATCGCTGGAATATGGGTAAGCACACGGAGATATATGAGCAATATCAGAGGGATAGCGCCTCCGTGCATGCCGAGCATCGGGTCGAGCAGCATTATGTGTCTGCGATGGTGCCGAAGATGATTTATTGGCCCGAGGCCTGGTGTGTGAGTTTCAAACATTCCCTCCTACCCAAATTTCCGATGAACTGGTTCCAGACACCACCCCTTCCGGAAGACACCAAAGTTGTCGCGTTCACCGGGCGTCCGGATCAAGATGAAGCGCGTGATGGCAAGTGGCCGGCGCCCTGGTACAAGAAATTCTACAAGCATGTGAAGCCAACGCCGTGGATTGCGGAGCATTGGCAATAATGTCGGAGGTTCAAAGCGCACATTCCGTGGCCATGGGCCTACTCGCACAATATGGCGAGGATGCGAGTGTCATCGCAACCCTGCGCGCGGCGGAAGTTGCCACAATGGGAGATGCGGACGCGCTCTCACATTGGGATGAGGTCATCGCGATCCTGGAAAACGGACCAGACCCACAGCAGATAAACTAGAAGACGGCGCGTCACGCACTTGTGACTTCGGATCTGATCGAGACGCAATAAAAGGGCACCATGGCCGATTCCGAAACTCTCCCACCAAAATTCTCCGATCCGTTTGTGACGGCAAAGGGAGAAGTGCGGGCTCAGGTTGCCTATGGTCGCACCAAGACGCTCTGGTTCAATACCGGCACACTCTGCAACATTGAGTGCGTCAATTGCTATATTGAAAGCTCTCCGACCAATGATCGTCTGGTCTATCTGACCATGGCGGATGTGCTGCCATATCTCGACGAATTGGATGAAGCAGGTGAAACCGGGATCGAGATCGGATTCACGGGCGGTGAGCCATTCATGGCGCCGCAAATGCTGGCCATCCTGCAGGTCGTGCTGGAACGGGGGCATTCGGTCCTGATGTTGACCAATGCGATGCAACCGATGATGCGACCCCGCATTCGACAGGGGCTTTTGGCATTGCGAGATCAATTTGGTGAGCGTCTGACCATGCGCGTCAGTCTCGACCACTATGATGCGCCCCATCACGACGAAGAACGCGGTGAAGGATCATTTGATCTGGCGCTGCAAGGGTTGCGCTGGTTATCCGAAAATGGGTTCAAACTCGCCCTGGCTGGACGGACCGTCTGGGGCGAAGCGGAAGACGTATCTCGCGCCGGCTATGCCAGCCTGATTAGTCGGGAGTCCTTATGCGTTGATCCAGGCAATTCAACCGAACTGGTGCTGTTTCCGGAGATGCGTCCGGATGAAGATCCGCCAGAAATCACAACCGCATGCTGGGGCATACTTAACAAGGACCCAAAAGAGCTCATGTGTGCCTCGCAGCGTATGGTCGTGAAGCGGAAAGGCGCAAAATCTGCCAGCGTGGTCGCTTGCACATTACTATCTTATGACGAGCAGTTTGAACTCGGTCAGACCTTGAAAGAGGCGCGGCAGAATGTGCGGCTGAACCATTCCTACTGCGCGAGTTTCTGTGTGCTCGGCGGCGGCAGCTGTTCCGCCTAGGACTTCGCGGTTTTCAGTCCAGAGTAACGTGGTTGGTCAATCTCAACCTGTGCAATTGTAGTCGTCTTCAAATGAGCGAGGAGACCGGGCGTCTCAGGGGTGAGGTCGCCAGACCGGATCTTATCGCTCAATTCTCTATTCAAGGATTCCAGATCGGCCCCGTCTGAGGCGCCGAGGAGGGCGATCAGTCGCGATGCTTCTTCAAGTTCGTTCGCCGGCCGTTGATCCAGATCGCGCAGGACCGTGGCGAGCGCATTGCTAGCGACCCGTGCATGAAACGCGGCATGCCCCTTGAGATTTGGACCTGCCGTTTCATCGATGAAATTCTTCACTGCCTGAACCAGTTCTGACACGCTGGGCTGATCATGCATGGGCCGCCTCCAACAGGTTGATGAGGTCAATTTCGGTTTCCGAGACGCGTCGTCCAATCGCCGCGCGTTCAACGCTGGCATCGGCACCAGAGCGAAAGGCTTCGTACATGATCATGCACATAATGCCCCATTTCAGCGAGCCGAGCATTTCCCACCAATCAATATCGCGCGGAACGATTTCGGTCCCGGCCTTTTCATTGTACGCATCCAGCAAGTCATCCAGATGACCGAAACCGCCAACCCGGTTCTCGGTCTGCCCAAAGCGCCATGAATTGACGCAAAGCCAGGCAATGTCTTCGCGAGGATCGCCGACATGGGCGAGCTCCCAGTCCAGCACCGCCACCAGGCCCGTTTCATCAATCATAAGATTGCCAAGTCGAAAGTCGCCATGAACCAGCACCGGCCCCATCGCGGCTGGTGCATGCCCCTTCAACCATTGCAATGCCAGTTCAAACACCGGCCGCGGCGCCTCGAAACTACAATAGATTTCTTCATACTGAGCGATCTGAGCGAGCCCATCACTGGATTGGAGTTCACGCGGCGCAGTATCCAGCGGGATCTTGTGAATGTCTGCAAGCGCAGATCCGCATTGTCCTGCCAGATTGCCTCGAGCGTTCGCGAATTCTTCATTTCGCAAAATCGGACGTGCAATCGTCTCACCTTGCACGAGGCTCATCAAAAACCCATCGCCGATTTCATCGTCTTCGCCCAGCACATGCAGCACGCGCGGCACAGGAACGCCAACTTGCTCAGCGGCCGATATCAACTTGGCTTCCGCGGGTAAGCCGATCGCTGCTGAAGAGCGCGCTTTGCTGGTTCCGCCCGGCGCGCGACGGAGAATCGCAGCGTGTTCACCGCCCGAGAGGGCCCAGGTTTCCTGGCTCGCACCACCGGACAAGCGCCGAAACGTCTCGAGTTTGCTGTTTTTGCCAAAAACTCTTGTGAAAAGAGTGTGAAGGCTGTTCTCAAAGTCGGATTTGCTTCCCATCTTCGCCACAATTAACGTCAAACTAGGTATCGCCAAGCTATAACGCACCGGAAAGCCTGGCTGAGGAGCCGAATATGCCCAAGGGAAGAACCCCCGACGAGATGATCCCGGACATGGGACAACCAAGAAAGCTCGGCCTGTTCGCATGGCTGCGAGGTCGATTCTTCGCGGGCATGGTGATCGCGGCGCCTTTGGCTGCGACCTTCTTCATCCTGCAATTCCTGATCACCTTCATCGACAACCGGGTCGGGCCGTTGCTTCCACCATTGCTCAAGCCAGAGACTTATACCAATTACGCCATTCCGGGCTTTGGCGTATTGGTGCTGGTCGTCGCGTTGACCGTACTCGGTGCGGTGACGGCGAACCTGATCGGGCGCTCTCTGATTTCGTTTACCGATCGCATTCTCAGCCGCATTCCGCTGGTCCGAAACGTCTATGCCGCAATCAAACAGCTGACAGAGGTACTGGCCAACAATCAGCAGGCCAGTTTTGATCGCTGCGTCATGGTCGAATATCCGAAAAAGGACTCCTGGTGCATCGGATTTGTGTCGTCGAACGCAAAAGGTGAAATCGGGGTCAAGATGGGGACCGAGAAGATTGGTGTCTTTGTGCCAACCACACCGAACCCCACTTCCGGTTTTCTGATCTATGTCGATGAAACAGAAACCGTGCCGCTGGAAATGACGGTCGAAGAAGGTGCAAAAATGATCCTGACGGCCGGACTGGTCGTGCCTGACTTTGATCCCGACGCTGTCGACGACGCCCCGTCAGTCGCTGAACCTGAGATCGGGACTGAGAAGCTGGCTCAACAGGCCTAGGCCTTCCGCGCGTTTTGGATCGATTGTCTCGGCGCTTTCCATCGCCATTTGAGCATCCTTGGCGGCGACATCGATCAATGGCGCATGTTCCGTAATATCGATCAGACGGTAGTCCACCAATCCAGACTGTGCCTTGCCGAGAAGATCTCCAGCGCCGCGCAGTTTGAAGTCTGCTTCAGCGATCTCGAATCCATCCTCTGTGCGCCGTAGCGTGTCCAGGCGCTCACGTGCCGTTTCCGTGAGGGGTTGTCGATAGAGCAACAAGCAGAAACTCGCCGCGCTGCCGCGGCCAACTCGACCTCTGAGTTGATGCAGTTGCGCCAGGCCGAAACCCTCCGCCCGTTCGATCACCATGATTGTCGCTTCAGGAACATCGACGCCGACTTCGATCACCGTCGTTGCGACGAGAAGCCGGGTCTCACCGGTGCGGAAGGCTTCCAGGGCGGTGTCCTTATCCGCGCCCTTCATGCGCCCATGAACAAGGCCGACCTCCGTGCGCAGCGCATCTTTCAGCATCGCGGCTCGCGCCACCGCGGAGCTGCCGTCTTCCTCATCCGCATCAACGCGCGGGCAAACCCAGAACACCCGCTCACCTCGATCGAGCGCGCGTCCAACTGCGGTGATGACATCTTCCATGCGTGTGTCCGGGATGGCGCGGGTTTCGACAGGTTGGCGTCCGGCCGGTTTTTCATCAAGGATGGAGACATCCAGATCCCCGTGAACAGTCTGCGCTAGCGTCCGCGGAATAGGCGTGGCCGACATGACCAGCATGTGCGGAAATTTGCCCTTGCTCATCAGTTTCATCCGATCAGCGACGCCGAATCGATGCTGTTCGTCGACAATCACCATGGCGAGGCTCTTGAAGCTTACACCTTCCTGAAACAGGGCATGCGTACCAGCGACAACCTGGATCGATCCCTCCGCCAATCCAATCAGGGTTGCCTCACGCGCCTTGCCTTTGTCTCGGCCGGTCAGAACGGCGACGGAATAGCCGAGCGGGGAGAGCAGCTGATCCAGCGTATCGAATTGCTGGCGCGCGAGCACCTCCGTCGGGGCCATGAAGGCGGTTTGAAAGCCACCCTCAGCGGCTTGGACTGCCGAGAATGTGCCAACCAAAGTCTTTCCCGATCCAACATCGCCCTGCAACATGCGGCGCATCGGGAAAGACTGGCCCAGGTCGGCCATGATCTCCTTGGTGGCGCGGATCTGCGCCCCAGTGGGTTTGTAGGGCAAGGTGGCGACGAGTCGGTTGAGGGCATCGCTTTGGGGTGGAACCACGTTCGCCTCGCTCGATCGTCGCGCAGCGCGGGCGCGAGCGAACGTCAACTCCCGGGCGAGAGCTTCATCATAGGCGAGGCGCGTACGGGCTCGAAGAGTCGCTTCTTCATCCCATGCGTCCGGCGCATGGACCAATTTCATGGCCTGCTTGAAGTGGGGCCAGCTCTCCAGTGCAACCAGGTTAGGATCGATCCATTCGGGCAAGTCGTCTGCAATCAACTCAACCGCCGCCTGGGTCGAGGTATGGACGCGTTTATTGGTAAGGCCCGCCGTCAGCGGATAGATCGGTTCGACGGGCGGAGGGGCTTCGCCGCGCGCGGGATCCATGACGAAATCCGGATGGCTCATCTGGCGTTCGCCTTGCCACTCGGTAATCTTGCCGGAGACGATGCGTTCTTTGCCCACTGGATACTGGGCCTGCAGCCAGCGCGAGTCGGCCCGAAAATAGGTGATGGTGAGAAAGCCCGAACCATCAAATAGCTGGATGCGCGTCGGAGCGCGATCATTGTAAGGGGCTTTTACGGCGTGAACTTCCCCCTTCACGGTGGCAACCTCTTCGGGGATGAGGTCGTCGAAGCTGTCCCGAGGGCGCCGATCAAGCCAGCGTTCGGGCATGTGCAGGAGCAGGTCCCAGATCGTCTCTCCATCAACCAGTCGTTCCAGGACGGGCTTCAGCTTCGGACCGATGCCGGGGAGGGCATCAAGCGGCTGAAACAGGGGAAACAGGCGTTCATCGCGCATGCCTTCTTATGCGCTGATCTCGTCGATCCTTACAAGATGTGAAGCGAGCGCGACAGGATAACCCTGTGCAGATCTCGAAGTCCGAACTAGATTGATTGACGTAGGAGTACAGATCATGAGCCAATCGCCGCTGGACGAACGCCGTCGAAAAATAAAATTCCGTGCCTGGCGCCGCGGCTTTCGTGAGATGGACTTGCTCATGGGCTCTTTTGCGGATGCGCATCTTGCAGCGATGAGTGATGAAGATCTCGCAGAATTCGAACGCCTGCTTTCGACTCCAGACTGGGAGGTCTACGCCTGGCTCGTAGGTCAAAAGGAAATCCCTGGTAACTTTAAAAGCCCACTGCTGCAGAGAATGATGGAGTTTCGCTACGAAGCGCATGCTGGTTAGCGCTGCGACAGCCTGAGCGAGCAATGGACACGCCGCGTCGCCTGCGTATTCTGGCGTCGGAGGAAACACCATGAGCCTGAAAGTAGAATCGACGGGTGCGATTTGCGGCGCTGTCGTCACGGGAATAGACCTGCGCGAGGACCTGTCTGACGATTTGGTCGCCGAGCTGAGGGCGCATTGGGTTGAACATAAGTTGTTGATCTATCCCGACCAGCAGCTCACAGACACTGATCTGGAACGCGTGACGCTGTATTTCGGTGAGTTTGGGGAAGACCCGTTCTTCGGACACATTGAAGGTCACGAGCACATCGCCGCCATCCAGCGCAATGCCGACGAGAAGACGCCGATTTTTGCCGAAACGTTTCATACTGACTGGAGCTTCCTGGAAATTCCTCCGGCCGGAACCTTGCTCTATGGCATCAAAATCCCTCCGCACGGGGGAAATACACGATTTGCCGATCAGGTTGCTGCCTATGAACGCCTGCCAGATGATCTCAGGGAAAAAGCGGAGGCGCTGACCGCAATTCACTCTGCAGAGCTCGGATATGCGCCCAAAGGCGTCTATGGCGATGACGATCAGGAGTCTGGGCGCAGTATGAAGATCATTCCGAGTGAGAAGGCTCTGGAGAAGCAGGAACACCCGTTTGTACGCACACATCGCGAGACCGGAAAAAAGGCGCTGTATAGCTCGCCCTCCTATATTCAAGGCTTCGCCGGGCTCGATCCGGAGGAGAGCACTTCGCTTATGATGGCCTTCTATCTGCACCAGGTTGCAGACGATCTCGTGTACTCCCACAAGTGGGAAAAGGACATGTTGGTCATGTGGGACAATCGTTCGCTGCTACATGCTGCATCTGGCGGTTATGACGGCTATGATCGGTTGCTCCATCGCTTGACCATTGCCGATACCGAGTTCTGATGCAGCCTATCCCAGCACAACAAAAAAGCCGCCCCGATTTGGAGCGGCTTTTTGATTTGGATCTGATGTCGACTATTCGTCGCCTTCCGGCGCGGTGTCGAGTTCAGCGGCGGCTTCTGCCATTTCAGTCGCTTGCTCATCTGCAGCAGCTTGCTGTTCGGCTTGCAGCGTTTCGATGATGTTTTCACCAGCGGCCTGGCGTTCGGCTTCGTCTTCAGAGCGGGCCACGTTGAGGGAGATCTCAACACGGACCTCTGCGTGCAGGCGAATGCCAACTTCGTGCAGACCAATCGTCTTGATCGGAGCGTTCAGGCGAACCTGCTCACGCTTGATCTTGTGACCAGCTTCACCAGCCACTTCTACGATGTCACGAGCATTGACGGAGCCGTACAACTGGCCCGTCGCGCCAGACTGACGGATCAGGACGAAGGTCTCACCGTCCAGCTTGGTGCCAGCAGAAGAGGCCGCGTCACGGGCATCCGCGTTGCGCTTTTCGATCGCTTCACGCTCTGCTTCAAAACGGGCGCGGTTCTGATTGTTGGCAATCAGAGCCTTACCTTTTGGCAGCAGGAAGTTGCGGGCAAAACCGTTCTTGACGCTGACCTCGTCACCGAGGCCGCCCAGGTTTTCCACACGCTCGAGGAGAATGACTTGCATCGTAATTGTCTCCTTACTTCACGGTGAATGGCAGAAGCGCGAGCATGCGGGCACGTTTGATCGCCTTGGCAAGCTTGCGCTGGTTCTTGAAGTTCACAGCCGTGATCCGGGATGGGACGATTTTGCCCTTCTCGGAAATGTAGCGCTGCAGAAGCTTCACGTCTTTATAGTCGATTTTCGGCGCTTTATCGCCGGAAAACGGATCCACCTTGCGGCGACGACCGAATGAACGGCGGGCCGGAATGTTGGTGATGTTGATGCCAGAGGTGTTTCTGGAAGCCATGATCTTGTTTCCTTCCTCTAGTCGTCGCGACGGTTCTTGCGGCTCATCATCGGTGATGGGCCTTCGTCATGCTCTTCAACCTTGATGGTCATGTAGCGCATGATGTCGTCGGAAATTCTGTGCTGGCGCTCAAGTTCGTGAATCGCTTCGGCCGGGCCGTCGATATTGAACAGGGAATAGTGTCCCTTGCGCTGCTTGTTGATCTGGTAAGAAAGGTTGCGCAGGCCCCAATATTCGGACTTAGCAACTTTCGCACCCTGTTTGTCGAGGAAGCCTGTGAGCTCTTCCATCAACGACTCGACCTGTGCAGGTGAGATGTCCGGCCTCGCAATGAGGACGTGCTCGTATAATGCCATAATGTCTTTCCCAAAGTTCTGGCTTGCGGCGCAGACGGGCGGGAAAACCCTTCCACGATGGCCCCTCTTGTCCGGCTCATTCCGGGGTCGAGGACCGCAAACCTTGCGAAGCGGGTCGTAAAGCGCAGTCGGGCGCAGAAATCAAGCTGAAATCGCACGTCGAGCCTGGCTTATTCCCCAGTTTTGCTTGTCATCAACGCAGCGATTTCAGAGCCAGGCGTGAGGCCGGCCAAGAAACCAAATGTGCCAGCGTCCAGAAGCTCGCGGCTGGCCTTGATCGCGGCATCAATTGCGACATTCGCCAAAACCCCGCCAACGCTGACGCGTCGAACGCCGATTTCAGCAAGTTCCGCCACGGGCAACAGCCCCTCCTTCGGTCCGAGAAGAACGTTGATCGGGCGATCAACGGAGGCGAGAACGCTGGCAATATCGGCCTTGCTGCGCAGGCCGGGCGCGTAGAGTACGTCAGCGCCGGCTTCCTGATAGGCCTGAAGCCGCTTGATCGAGTCTTTCAGATCACCATCTCCTGTGAAGTGGTTCTCAGCTCTGGCCGTAAGCGTGAATGGGAAGGGCAGGGCGCGAGCGGCGTCAACTGCCGCGGCGACTCGCTCCTGCGCATGGCTGATTTCATAGAGTTTGCCGTCCGCGCCGGTAAAATCCTCGATTGAACCTCCGACGAGTCCAGCATCGGCCCCCAAGCGGATGGTTTCGGCGCAATCTTCAGGCCGGTCGCCAAACCCGTTTTCGAGATCCGCCGAGATGGGAATCTGGGTGGCGCTGCAGAGATCACGCACATGATCGATGACCTGATCCCGGGAAAGTTCATAATCATTGACACCGGTGGATCGAGCAAATCCGGAACTCGTACTGGCCAGGGATTGGTAGCCGAGATTTTGCATCATCTTTGCTGATCCGACATCCCACGGGTTCGGGATGACGAAACAGCCGGTTTCGTGCAATGCGCGGAACGCCTCGCCCTTTACGTGTTGATCAGTCATTTGCCGCTCCTTCTTTGAGCCCAATCCTAGGTCTCAGCGCGCTTTCCCGCCACCTGATACTTGCGCATCCCTACAGACCGCCTTAAGCGGGCGCCAAATAGAGTTAAGGAGCAGATATGAGCGATTTCGCGTTTATCTTCCCGGGGCAAGGCAGCCAGTTCATTGGCATGGGCAAGGACCTTGCCGAGTCGTTTTCGACCGCCAAGGCCGTTTTCGAAGAAGTCGATGAGGCGCTCGGGCAGAACTTGTCCGGTCTGATGTGGAGTGGTTCGGAAGACGAGCTGACACTCACTGCGAATACCCAGCCCGCTCTTATGGCCGTGAGTGTAGCGGCCATGCGCGCCCTGGAAGAAGCACATGGAATTGGTCCGGCTCAAGCGAAATTTGTCGCCGGGCATTCGTTGGGCGAGTACTCAGCGCTCGCTTCGGCTGGCGCCATTTCGGTCGGCGACTGCGCCAAAGTGCTTCGTATTCGCGGGAACGCAATGCAGGACGCCGTTCCGTCGGGCCAAGGGGCCATGGCGGCGCTGCTCGGCGCCAGTCCGGAACAAGCCGCCGCCTTGTGCGCCGCTGGGGCCTCTGAAGGGCCATGCGAAATTGCGAATGATAACGCCCCTGGACAAATCGTGATTTCGGGCGCGAAACCTGCCGTGGAGCTGGCGATCTCGGGCGCCAAGGAAGCGGGTGTGAAAAAGGCCGTGCTTCTTCCTGTATCCGCGCCGTTTCATTGCTCATTGATGCAGCCTGCAGCTGACGCCATGTCCGAGGCCCTGGCTGAGATCGAGATCAAGGCACCATCTGTACCGTTGGTCGCGAATGTCACAGCGAGTGCTAGCAGCGACCCGGACGCCATTCGTCAGCAGTTGGTTGATCAGGTGACCGGGCAGGTGCGTTGGACGGAATCGGTTCAGTACATGGCCGGTGAAGGCATCAAAACCATGATTGAGGCGGGAGCTGGAAAAGTTTTGAGTGTCATGAATCGCCGAACTGTTCGGGAATTGGAGGGTCTGACGATGGGGTCTCCGGAACAAATTGAAGCCGTGGCAGAACGCCTGAACGGCGCGTCATAGAGGCAGGAGAGGGAGCGAAATGTTTAATCTGAGTGGAAAAGCGGCACTGGTGACTGGTGCGACGGGCGGGATCGGAGAATCGATCGCCCGGACTATGCATGCAGCGGGCGCTGATGTGATCCTGTCCGGCCGCCGAGTCGAAAAGCTGGAAGCACTGGCAAGTGAACTTGGTGAGCGCACGCACATTGCAGCTTGTGACCTGTCAGACCCAGATCAGGCGGACGCATTGGTCGGAACCGCGATCGAGCGTGCGGGCAAGCTCGATATTCTTATCGCCAATGCTGGCGTGACGCGGGATAAGCTCCTCATGCAGATGAAAGATGAGGATTTTCAAGATATTATCCGGGTGAACCTGGAAAGCTACTTCCGCCTGTGCCGTAAGGCGGTGCGCCCAATGATGAAGGCGCGTGGCGGTCGGATAATCGGAATTGCCTCCATTGTTGGCGTAACAGGCAATCCGGGACAATCGAACTATTGCGCTTCAAAAGCCGGAATGATCGGCTTCACGAAATCCATGGCTCAAGAAGTTGCCAGCCGGGGTATTACGGCCAACACAATTGCCCCCGGTTTCATCGAATCACCCATGACGGATGTGCTGCCAGATGCACAAAAAGAGGCGCTTCTGGGTCAGATTCCATCCGGTCGACTGGGGCAGGGAGGCGACATCGCAGCGGCGGCTGTGTATCTCGCCTCAGACGAAGCTTCATATGTGACGGGACAAACCCTACATGTGAACGGCGGAATGGCGATGATCTAAATTCAGAGCACTTTCCACAGTATGCAGGGCTTGGCGTTGTCACAAAGTGTGTGCTAACGGCAACACCATGGCTCCTGCGAGAGCCTATCCATCAGGCAGTATCAGAGAGGTATCCATGTCTGACGTTCTTGAGCGTGTTAAAAAAATCGTTGTCGAAAATCTCGACGTAGAGGGTGACAAGGTTGTTGAAAGCGCAAGCTTCATCGACGACCTGGGCGCTGACTCACTCGACCTGGTCGAGCTGGTCATGGCGTTTGAAGAAGAGTTCAATATCGAGATCCCGGACGACGTGCAGGAAAACATCCGCACCGTCGGTGATGCGGTGTCTCACATCAACGCTCATATCGGTTAGAGGCTGATACATGCGCCGCGTTGTCATTACGGGTATTGGAATCATTTCGCCTCTCGCGGCTAATCGAGAGGCGTCTTGGGAGCGATTGATTGCTGGAGAGTCGGGCGCTGGACCGATCGACACGTTCGATCCGGAGAATACGGCCTGCAAGATTGCTTTCCAGGTTCCATACAAGGATGGCCGCGGTGGTGGCTCAGAAGACGATCCTCATGCGTTCGACCCCGATGCGGTGGCGAGCGCCAAGGAACGTCGCCGAATTGACGAATTCATCCTCTATGCCATCGGCGCCGCAGAAGAAGCGGTGGAGGATTCTGGCTGGGTCGCTGAAAGCCAGGAACAACAGGAGCGTACAGGCGTTCTGATCGGTTCTGGTATTGGCGGCCTGCAGAGCATCTATGACTCGTCGATAAATCTCTATGAGAATGGGCCGCGTAAGGTGAGCCCTTTCTTTATTCCATCTGCTCTGATCAATCTGGCGTCCGGCCAGGTCTCGATCAAACATGGCTTCAAAGGCCCTAACCATTCAGTGGTGACGGCCTGTGCGACTGGCGCTCACGCGATCGGCGATTCTGCCCGTCTCATTCAGTATGGCGATGCAGATGTCATGGTCGCAGGCGGCTCGGAAGCGGTCATCTGCGAGCTAGCAATTGCCGGATTCTGTGCCGCAAAGGCCATGTCCACGAAATACAATGATGAGCCCAAGCGCGCGTCACGCCCGTATGATGAAGGCCGCGATGGTTTTGTCATGGGCGAAGGTGCGGCAGTGCTTGTGCTTGAAGAATATGAGCATGCGAAAGCCCGCGGCGCGAAAATCTATGCCGAGGTGGCCGGCTATGGTCTGACGGGCGATGCTCACCACATCACGGCGCCCGCTGAAGGGGCTGAAGGCGGTTATCGGGCGATGAAAATGGCAGCGGGCCATGCTGAGCGAAATATCGGCCTGACTCTCGATCAGATCGACTATGTCAACGCGCACGGCACCTCGACGCCGCGCGGCGATGAGGGCGAAGTTGGCGCGGTTGAACGGCTGTTCGGCGATCATTCTAAAAATCTGTCTCTGTCATCGACCAAATCAGCGGTTGGACACCTGTTGGGAGCGGCGGGTGCGATCGAGACCGCGTTCTGCGCGCTGGCCATTCGCGATCAGGTGATGCCGCCAACGCTCAATCTCGACAATCCGAGTGTTGAGTCGCCCATCGACCTGATCCCGCACAAAGCCAAAAAGGCACCGGTGCGGGCGGCGATGACCAATTCGTTCGGATTTGGCGGAACTAACGCATCTCTCATCCTCAAGCAGGTTGACTAGACCCGCGACTAACGCGACCAATCAAACGCTGGGGCCAAAACAGGACTTTGCGTCTGCATGCGTTTTCTAAAAGCTCTTTTCGCGTTGATAATAGTGATCGCCATCATTGCCGGTGGCGCCGCCGCTTATGGCTGGTTCTGGCTGCAGGGTGAAGTCGCCAAGCCAGGCCCCTTGGTGGCAGAATATGAATTCACGATTGAAAACGGTGAAGCGCTCGCCAGCGTCGCTAATCGGCTCGAGGATGAAGGGCTGATTGAAGACAAACGGATCCTTCGCTTGCAGGCGCGACTGGATGATGTGGAAACTGATCTGAAAGCTGGTTCCTATGTCGTTCCGGCTCGTTCCAGCGTGGTTGAGATTCTGGAACAGTTCATCGAGGGCGATGTTATTGAGTATCGTCTCACCATTCCCGAAGGTTTGACCACGGCTCAGATCCTTCGACGGATCGAGGCGGCAGACCGCCTGACGGGCGACATGCCAGATCGCGAATTTGCCGAAGGTGTCCTGCTACCGGATACATACGCCTTCGGAGCGAACACCACTCGCACGCAATTCCTGGAGCGGATGGAAGCCGCTCAGCTGGCCTTGTTGGAGGAACTCTGGCCGACACGGCAAGAAGGATTACCGATCAGCACACCGGAAGAGGCTGTGATCCTGGCTTCTGTGGTGGAAAAGGAAACGGCGTCTGCGGATGAGCGCCCCATCGTCGCCGGACTGTTTGTCGGTCGTTTGAAAAAGGGCATGCGGCTCGAGAGCGATCCGACGATTATCTATGGTGTTTCCCGAGGAGAACCCTTGTTCAACAGCCGAGGGCAGCGCCGGACGCTTTATCGTTCGGAAATCGATCGCAAGACGGATTGGAATACGTATCAGATTGATGGTTTGCCGAAGACGCCAATTTGTAATCCCGGACGGGATGCCATTGCCGCGGTTCTGGATCCGCCACAGACCGATTATGTGTTCTTCGTGGCCGACGGCAAAGGCGGGCATCTGTTTGCCAAAACCTATGCAGAACACAGGAAAAATGTCGCCGCATACCGTGCCTATGAGCGCGGTGAGATCGCGCGCGAACGGGAGAATTGATGGGAATTTCCGGGATGACCGGCTTCGCGCGTATCAGCGAAGAAGCCGAGTGGGGCAGCTGGAGTTGGGAAGCGCGCAGCGTCAATGGCAAGGGCCTCGACGTGCGGGTGAATATGCCGTCCGGACTGGAAGCGGTCGATCAAGCTGTTCGCAAGACGATCAGTGCCACGTTCAAACGTGGAAGCCTGCAAATTGGCCTGAGGATCGAATTGTCTGGCGCTGAGACGGTCAGCATTAATGAAGACGTCCTTGCAACCCTGATGGCCGCCTATGAGCGTGCCGAGGGGGCCCTGGCCACAGGACCGGCGCTGGCAACGCTGATGGGGATTCGCGGCGTGGTAGAAGCAGAGACACTATCCATGCGCGACTTGAACGAAATTGACGGCGCCATGGAGGCCCTGATCGAGTCTGGCAAAAAGATCGTTACTGCGCTTCATGGTCGACGGATTGAGGAAGGTGCTGAGCTGAAAAGGCTGTTCACCGGACAATTGTCTGAGATGGCAGCGCACACCCGCGATGCCCTTCAATACGCGGAAACGCAAAAATCCGCCCTCGCCGAGAAGTATCGTACACGCATCGCGGAGTTTGATTCCGAAGGCGTGCTCTCGGACGAACGTCTGGCGACAGAGATCGCGGTTCTGGCCACGAAGGCCGACGTCACGGAAGAGCTGGATCGCTTACAAGCGCACATTGCGCGCGGACAATCCTTGATTGAGAGTGACGGCGCCGTAGGCCGCGATCTCGGATTTCTCGCTCAGGAGCTGAACAGAGAAGCGAATACGCTGTGCTCGAAATCTGCTTCGCTCGATTTGACGAATGCGGGACTCGCGCTCAAAAGCGTGATTGATCAGTTCAAGGAGCAAGCCGCGAATGTCGAATAGCGCCGAACAGGACCCGCGTCGTGGCCTCATGCTGGTGATCTCCAGCCCTTCCGGGGCGGGCAAGACGACCCTTGCCCGGATGCTCATGAAGGAATTCGACGATGTGGTCCTCTCTGTTTCCGCGACCACCCGGGAACCTCGCCCGAATGAGACGGACGGGATCGACTACCATTTTCGTTCAGAGGATGATTTCAGGCGGATGATTGCAGGTCGGGAGTTCCTCGAATGGGCGAAGGTCTTTGATCGTTATTACGGAACGCCGCGCGTGGACACGGTGGCGCAGCTCGAAGCCGGAAATGATGTACTGTTCGATGTCGACTGGCAGGGCGCTGACGCACTGCATGATCAAATGCCGAATGATTGTGTGTCGGTTTTCGTGCTTCCACCAAGCATAGAAGCGCTGGAATCTCGCCTCGCGGCGAGAGAAGGCTCAACACCGGACATGGTGGCGAGACGAATGAGAGACGCTCAGGCCGAAATTCTGCACTGGCGTCGTTATGACTATTGCATCGTCAATGACGATCTCGAAGAGGCGTATGGCAAGCTGCGCCGCATTCTATTGGTGGAACGCACCAAACGCCTGCGCGAGCACAAGCTCGAGGACCATGTTCGGCGTCTGCTCGGCGAGCTTTAGTGGATGACTGAAACCCTGATCCTGCCGGTCAGGGCTTGTCCCGGCTCGAGCCATTTCAGACCGGTGACATCCGATCCGAGCTCACTATTCACCGCGTTCGGTGCATGCGTGATCGGTTCCGCGCAGAAATAGTCTTCACCTGGAGGGACAAAGATCGTGGCGTGGGTGAAGATCGGATCTGACTTGAGGGTGACCCCATGCGTCGGCCAGTTGATCTCGATCGTGCCGGTCTCGACGGAAAAAGTGGTATCGAGGGTCAAATCCTGAACTATCCTGGCGCGGGAAAGATCTTCAATAATCTTCACATCGCTTGGCGAATTTTCTCCCGAGTCAGCTTCAACATTCCAGATATGGGTCGTTGGTACGATTAATGTCGCGCCTTCGCGCGGGAAATAGGGGTGCCACCCGAGGCCTGCCGGCATCGGTGTATCGCTCAGATTCTCCACTGAGAGTTCGACGATCAGTCCGTCTTCCGTCAGGCGGAAGGTTTGACGTGCATCATAGGTCCACGGCCAGGCATCGGCAGCGTGATGATAGAGAAGAGTGGCGCTGATCTTGGCCTGCTTTTCGACTTTCCAGACATCCTGCCAACCATGCCCGTGAATG
This sequence comes from Hyphomonas sp. Mor2, assembly GCF_001854405.1. GTDB lineage: Bacteria > Pseudomonadota > Alphaproteobacteria > Caulobacterales > Hyphomonadaceae > Henriciella. The sequence goes on along the minus strand of NZ_CP017718.1, from coordinate 1,353,759 downwards.
GCGTGGGGCTCGGGGGGGAGATTTGCGTGCAGCTCGATTGATTTGCCGCAAGCGGTGAATTGGCCGTTATGGATACGGCCGACGAATGGGGTCATAGGAAACGCTGCGTACTTACGAGGATCGAAGGCCGGTCCGCATCGATCCGGTGCCGGACGCAGGACGTCCAGATCGCGATGTTTGAGCTTGCTGATTGATCCTCCGGCGCATGGATCCAGCTCAAGGAGCATGTCACCTTTGGCCAGCACTATCCGCATTTGAAGCCTCCCCAAACCTATCGGTGAGCGCTCTGAAGTCTTCCTGTGTCAGAGTTTCCGCTCTCGACGTTGGGTCTACTTTGCAGGATTCGAGCCAATGCACAGGGTCCAGCTGCACCGTCTTGGCAAGGGACTTGAGCGACGCCCGTAACATCTTGCGACGTTGTCCGAATGCGGCCGTTGTTATTTTTTCGAGGTTTGCCAGATCCTCGTAGCGTGCGCTCGTCGTGAGCGGCTTGAAAACAGCGACCGCGGACTCGACTTTCGGGGGCGGCCGAAAGGCACCGGGCGGCAATGTGAAGGCGATATGCGCGTCGCATACAGCGGCAGTGAGGACCGCGAGACGCCCATAGTGGCGGTCACCGGGCTTGGCGCAGGCCCGTTCGGCAACTTCTTTTTGAAACATCAAAGCCATCTCTCCCCGCCAGGCTCCAGCTTTCAGCCAGGTGACCAGCAAAGGCGTGCCCACATTGTAGGGGAGATTGGCGACAATCATGACTGGTTGATCGGCCGAACGTACAGCGGACAGGTTGCTCCAGTCGACCTTTCGGGCGTCTTGTTGGAGGACGGAGAGCCTCTGATCGTGGGTTTCCGGCCAATCGCCCAGAGCCTCTGCGAATCGCGAATCCGCCTCGATACAGGTCAAACTTCTGGCACCTGCATCAAGGATCGCTCGGGTCAGGCCGCCGGGACCGGGGCCCACCTCAATCACTGTTCGTCCCTCCACAGGACCTGCCGCCAGTGCAGTCCGTTTAAGGATATCAGGGTCGAACAGGAAATGCTGGCCGAGCGTCTTGCGGGCGCGCGCCTGGGTCAGTTCAGGCCGATCAACCATCGTGACGTGCCCGGTGCGAAATCATCGTCTGTGCCAGTTTGATGGCAGCGATCAGACTGTCCGGCCTGGCGGATCCATCACCAGCGGCGTCATAGGCCGTGCCATGGTCCGGGCTGGTGCGAACGATTGGCAGGCCAAGCGTTGTGTTGACGCCGCCCCACATGTCCAGCGTTTTGACGGGAATCAGCCCCTGGTCATGAGTCATCGCAATGATGGCATCAAAAGCGCCGTTCAGCGCTTCATGGAAGACGGTGTCAGCGGAACGGGCATCACAGATATCGATCCCGTCCCCGCGAAGGTGCGCCGCGATTGGATTGATCAGATCGCGCTCCTCCGACCCAATCGTTCCATTCTCGCCCGCATGTGGGTTTAGCCCCGTGAAGGCAAGACGCGGATGCGCGATCCCAAAGTCTCTGCGTAATGCGGTATCCGTGATGGTGGCGATCTGGCTCAGGCTGGACGGAGTCAGCTGTGTGACCACTTCAGTCAGCGGAACATGGATTGTTGCCAAAGAGACTTTCAACCCGCCCCCCACCAGCATCATGACGGGCTTGATGGGGTGATTTGAATTCGCGCTGCACAACTCGGCGATGTATTCGGTGTGTCCTGGGTGAGAAAATCCGGCCTCATACAAAACCGCTTTAGAGATGGGATTCGTGACCATGCCGCTCGCCGCGCCGGTCAGGCAGAGTTCCGTCGCGCGCTGAATACTGTCAATCGTCGCCGCTGCGCCAACAGGAGACGATTGTCCGGCTTTGACGATGTCAAACCCATCGATCTCAACGGGAAGGATCGGTAAGGCGGATTGAAAAACAGCGCTCGTTTCCAGAATATCCGTAATGGGTTGCACGGGAATGACGTCTTTGTAGAGACGCGCATCTCCGATGACGCAAAACGGTGTGCCATCTGACCCAGCTAGAGCAGACCAAGCTTTGCAGGTGATTTGAGGGCCGCATCCCGCGGGGTCACCCATCGTCACCGCAAGAGGCTGTAACGCGTCCGACAAGAGAATTACTGGCGGCGAATAATCGTCGCTTCCCGGCGAAGGTTGCGAAGGCTGCGCTCAGAAATCATACCAAGCTGCTCGCCAAACAGGCGATCTTCGATCTGGTCCCTCGTAGGCACCGCTTCGACATCGTCTCGGCGATCGCAAACATACATGACTGCCAGAGTGCCCGACTGCGCGAATATATCGGTCGCTTCACCAATCGGGGTAGTGGTGACCATGGACCGTCCTTCTGGGCCCAGGTCTTCGACATTGAGATCGCTCAGCGAGACGGCGCGGAGGTTCTCGTCCGCGTCGGCCGTTGTTTCGACATCCGAACAGCCCTCGATCCGATCAAGGGCGGCCCGAAGGTCTGCTTCACTGCCATTGTTGACCGTCAGGCGTGTGACATCCACCACCGTCGTCGAATCAGACGGATCACGTTTGCCGCGCATGCTGATCAGGTAGACGCCATCTTCGACTTCGATCGGGGGCGTGAAACCAGGTTCGGTCATCGCTTGCAGCGCAGTTTTGCGTTCATCCTCGAAATCATCGAGAACGACCCAATCCATATCACCTCCGGTTGCTGCGGTCGGCGCTGAAGAAAAGCGCTGTGCGGCAACTTCAAATGGGGCACCGGCGCGGAGCTGTTCGAGGATCGAATTCGCGGCATTCAGTGCCTGCTCCTTGTCTTCGGGTGTTGGTGCAAACAGAAAGATCTCGGAGATCAGGTATTGTTCTTTTTTTGCGTCTGCCTGGAACCGCTTCAGTTGTTCCTGAATCTGGTTGTCCGAAATTCGGATACGTGATCCGTAGAGCCCACTCATGATCCGTCGCCAGGCGATATCGGCCCGGGTCTGATCTTCGAGGCTGGTCGGATTAATGCCAGATTGCAAAAGGCTGGCAACGAGCGAGTCGCGGGTTAGGCCGGATTGCTGCGCCAGGCGATCAATCGAACTGGCGATTTCATTGTCGCTGACTTCAACTTCATACTCGGCCGCTTCCTGCAGTTGCAGTTTTTCATCGATCAGCTGTTCCAGCGCTTGAGCAGTGATCTGCTGCACTTGCTCCTGGGTTGGCTGCCGTCCGCCAAGACTAAGCAGGAGCAAACGGGCACGTTGACGAACATCCGTAAAGGAGATCGGATCATCGTTCACGACTGCGACGATCCCTTCGATCTGAAGCGCCTCAGGGGCGGCTGGCGCGGTGTCTTGTGCGTGCGTATGCCCGCAGGCGGCAAATGCCATCATCGACGCCAAGGCTAGTGACCGAAACATACTCTATCTCCTGCGACGGTTTTCAGACCGCGTTTTAGCAAGCCGGAACATAACGCTTGCTGAACAATGCGCAACGCACGTGGCTGCAATGTGTCGATACTGCGGTTAGCGCCTAGTTCACATTGTCGGATCCGAGTCCGCCCAATGTTTTCAATGCGAATCGGAATTTGATCGAATCGGTCGGCCCGAGCGTTCGGTCAATGGCTTCGGAGCGTTCAAAAGAGACTTCGAAGCGAGAGCAATCATCTTCATAGGCGACGCCGATGGATTGACTGATATCGCGCGGGTCGGACAAGCTGCCTTGGGAGTCCACACGTCCGGAAATGTCGCGACTGAGTCCGTACAGGAAGAAGTAATTATCCGTCACCTTGAAATCGGCGACGACCTGCACGCCTTCATCATTCAGACCGGAATTCGTAATGCTACCATCAATCCGGTAGTAACGGGCATTGGCTCTAAAACGCCAGAAATTCGTATTGATGCGTGCATCGATGCGATTGAGATTCAGATCATCATCATCGAGACGGACGCGTGTCTCGAGCCGTAATGGATTGCCAAAATCGGCTGAAAGACCGGCGACCCAGTCTGAGACCGTGCCGTCGAGATTTGATCCGATATCAAAAACGGAATCGCTCATGTCGCGCCAGCGCCGCCCGCCAAGCGCCGAGATGGTCATTCCATTTTTCCAGCGCGCTGTGACGGCTGCCCCAAGAGACGCCTTGCTACCGCCTTCATAAGTGTCAAAGCCTGAGGCCGCATTGGCTTCAAACAAGGACGACTCATCGAGCTCGTAGAACAGGCTGTCTTCTATTGGTATGTCGGGGTTGTTTGCGCCGGATGTTCCATAAGCTACCATCGCTTCTGGTTCGACGATCAGATCGACATATTTTCCCGGTCGAAACAGAGGGTAGGACACGCGCGAGCCAATACTGGCAACGCCGCGGGATACCTCGCCGACGCCGCTCGGTGTATTGTCGAGCTGGTAATAGTCGAACCGTCCTTCAGCGAATGGATTGACCAGAATACCGCCGGGAAGCACGCGGTTGGCGTTCCACTCGACGCCGCCAGAGGCGCGATAACTGTCGACCCCCAAGTCGCGTTCCAGAATTGCGGTCGAGCCGGACACCGCAAGCGAGCCGTACTTTCCATAGTCGTACAGCTTCTCGCCAAACATCAGCGGCAGTGCGCGTGGCAGACGCGCATCGGTGTCATTGTCGCGATTGGTTTCAAAGGTCAGGAGTGAACTGTCAAAGTACCAATCCTGCCCCTGCGCCTGCGTATAGAGTTGATTCAATAGATAGCGCGGCTGCCCGGCATAAAGACCGCGATCCCCATTCTCACCTTCGATATCATAGCGACGCGTATACAAGTCGTCGCTGACCTGTTCGACCGCGAAACCCCAGCTCCAACCGGGTCGGATTTCGAAACCACCTTCTGCGAAGATGTGTCCGCGCCACTCTTTTTCGCCGAATTTCTCCCCATCGGAGTCGAATTCAAACTCGTTTGTAAAGCTGACATCCGCCTGAACGGACCCAGACCAGAAGCGTTTGCGATATTGTGCCTCCAGCAGCGGGTTTACATTGCCCATCAATCGGGGAGACAGGGTGATGTCCTGATAAGGTGAGATCGCCCAGTAATAGGGTTGCTGATAATACACTCCGAGCTTCGAGGATGTGCCAAAATCAGGCGGCAATAACCCTGAGCGGCGATCTGAGCTGGGATCAGGATGAGCGAAAAAAGGCAGGTAGAGAACCGGGAAACCTGCCACTTCCAGAACTGCATCTCGATAGGACATCATCTCGGATTGCTCGTCGAGAACAGCTCGCCGCGCACGCAAGGCCCAAGTGGGGCGATCGTTTTCATCGCAGACTTCACAGGATGTATAGACGATCTTTTCAAGCGCATTGTAGCCTTCTGAAGACCGTACGGCAGACTCCGCAACGGCGATGCCGCCTTCTGCCGTGCGGGTCGAAAACCCAATCGCGTAGCCATCGATCAGATTGCTGCTGGTCTCAATCTCATTGGCAAAGCTCTCAGAGCCGTCTGCGTCGATGACAACAACATTTCCGATGGCCCGAACCCGGTCTGTTTCGCGGAAATAGATCAATCGATCCGCGCGAAGAATGCGGCCCTCATATTTCGCTTCAACATTGCCCTCGGCGATCACTGTATTGTCGGCTTCGCTGACAAAGATATTGTCGGCGTCGAGCACAACTTTTGGCTGCTCCACCTCGGTCGCAGGAGCTGATTCTTGTGCTGTCGCTATTCCAGTCTGCGCAAGCGCGGCCGCAAAAAGCAGGAAACTGGTCCATTTGTGCATTCTGCGACTCCGAACTCCTTGTTCAATAGTCGCATACGCCGAGCCCATGCGAGCGTCCAGCCGCCAGACCCGTCAAACGGGTGAAATAACAGTCAGTTGTGTCTTTGCTGCGTCTCTCAGCCAATTGCCTGCGATGCGAGGCCGCCAGGATAGGTGGTCGCTCGACCGGATAGCTCGAGTTCGACAAGGATGGCGGCGCAGCGATGGTCCCCGATTTTGGCCGCCCGCGCGATCTCTTCAATCGGCATCGGGGTGAGCGTCAAAAACGACTCCACAAGCCGAACCTGAGCTTCGGGCAGGGCGGCATTCGGGTCGAACGAATTCTCATAGTCCGGCTCTTGTGGTGCGCGCAGTTTGTGGTCGCCCGGCCTGGAGAGGGCTTCCATCACATCGTCAGCGTTGCGCACGAGCAATGCGCCTTCGCGCAGCAGGCGGTTGGTACCAGCATATCGCGGATCCAGCGGTGATCCCGGGACTGCCAATACCTCTCGATTCTGCTCCAGCGCCGTACGGGCCGAGATCAGCGATCCCGAGCGCTCAGCCGCTTCGACCAGGAGGATGGCCTCGCATATGCCGGTAATGATTCGATTGCGGCGCGGAAAGTCGCGCGCCGTCGCGCGATACCCGAACGGGCTTTCGCTGACCAAGAGGCCGTTTTGCGAGATCTTTTCATAGAGAGTCGCATGCTGGGGCGGATACACATGGTCGATGCCGCCGCCCAGGACTGCAATGGTGCCGCCGGACAACGCAGCAGCATGCGCTTCGCCATCGATACCTCGAGCCAAGCCCGAAACAATGACGATTCCGGCGTTTGACAGGTCTCTGGCGATGTCACGGGCGAGCTTTCTTCCCGCAGCGGATGCTTCTCTGGCACCCACGATCGCAACGCACCTGCGGTGACCGAGCGACGGGTCACCGAGCAGTGAGAGAACAGGAGGTGGGGGCGCAAGCTGCCCAAGCAGGCGAGGGTACTCGGGCTCATCCGAGCAAACGACGATGCCGCAATGACTGAGCGTATCGTCGAGTTCGCGTTCAATAACATTGCGATCCGGAATCGGGTGCTTTCGACCCACGCTCAGTTCGGGGAGCGCGGACAGGGCGGCCGCGGCAGAGCCAAACCTTGCCAGCAACTGGAAAAATGTCACCGGACCGATGCGAGGCGTTCGTGCCAGTTGTAACCAATCGAGTGTTTTCGCTCTATCTGGTCCCCCAGATGGACGTGCTATTTTGCCTTACTCCCGAATTTAGGCTCCGTCCCATTGAGCAATCGTTTGATGTTTTCTCGATGTGTCCAGAAGACCAGGACACTCAAGCCCAGAAGCAGAATAGATGCAAATCGAGTTTCGCCGAGCAAGTATGCGCCAAGCGGTACAAATGCTGCGGCAGTCAGGGCTGAAAGGGATGAAATCCGGGTCGTGGCGAACAGAATCAACCAAATCGGACCACCGACCGCCAATGCCAAAGGAGAAGCGAATGCCAGCAACCCGGCATAGGTCGCAACGCCTTTTCCGCCTTTGAAGCCGAGCCATATCGGATAACAGTGTCCGACAAAGGCGAACGCGCCGGCCACAAGACCAATGTTGCGCTCACCCGTGATGGCGGTGATCAGCAAAACCGCCAATCCGGCTTTGAAACTGTCCAGGAGAAGGGTCGCCAAAGCGAGATCCTTGCGCCCGGTTCGCAAGACATTGGTTGCGCCAATGTTTCCAGATCCGACCTTTCGGATGTCGCCGAGGCCTGCCACGCGGGTGATGAGCAGTCCAAATGGGATGGATCCCAATAAATATCCAGCTAAGGCGGCTACGAAATACCAGATCATCATACCCTCAATTCGGAGCTGCTTATGAGCTGCGCTGATTGACGCCGTCAAGCGGGCATTTCCATGTGGTGAGATGTATGCGCCCCGTAATTCTGTTTAAAAACAGTATGTTTCAGGGATTAATTGATGCGAATTTCTGATCTTAGATGCGCGCAAGAATATTGAGCGCATTCATTGTTTCAGCGCTCAGGAATCCGACCTCCAGGCCATTCTCTGCCTGGAAACGTTCGAGGGCCGCTTGCGTCTGCGGTCCGTGGATGCCGTCTTGCGCTGCGAAGTAGCCGGCCGCGCTGAGAGCGCCTTGCGCCGCCTGTACGGTGGTTTGTGACCGATCTTGAGGACATTCAGACGGCGTGCAGAACGTTGGCGTGACTTGGAGCGCGAGGATCGATTCCAGGGTCATATATCCCCGCGACAAGGCATTATCGCTCTGGAATTGCTCCATCGCACCTTGTGTCTCCGGCCCATATATACCGTCGATCTTGATGCTATAGCCCCGATCAACCAAGGCGGACTGGATCGCGCGGACAGTGGTGCGGCTGGCATACTGATCGCACAGGGTCTCGACCTGCAGCGTTTGTGAAGCCTGTTGCACCACGAGGCGCTCCACATCTTCATAGGTCGCCGGGACGGTTTCGGAGACGTAGTGGGCAGCCACAATCTGTTTCTCATAGGGCAGGGCGACATAATCGGCAGAAACAGCGACTCGTTTCGAAAAAGCGGGACGCTGGACCACTTGTTTTGCCACGCGCTTATAGCGTGCGGGAATAACGCGTGTCTCTTTGCGAGGGGTGGAGACCATTCTGGTATGGTGAACGATCCGTTTCGTTGCAGGAATCTCGATTTTGCAGAGAATATATACCTGTTCTGACCCAGACAAATCTGCTGTATTTGCTGCAGATCGCAAGCTTTTGTGCCCGTAAAGGGCGGTTGCTCGCTTCCAGACCGTTTTCGCCGGTTCGATTTCTATTTCTTCGGTCCAGGTCTCGTATTTTGCCGGGATGTTAACCTCAATTTCGCGGGCCGCTTCGACCAAAATTTGCTCGTATTTCAAGGTGTATGTGGGTGGAAGCGTGCGGTAAGCGAAGGCCGGGTCCTTAACCATAATCCGCACCCGCCCCTGTTCAAAAACAGCCGGAATATGCCGTTTTTGCTCGAAGCTCGGTCGAACCATTACGCGTTGCGAGACCGTTTCGTAGGTTGCTGGGGTGATTGCACCGGAAAAGCAGCGCTTTTCAGGGTCCAGATCCGCAAATGACATGGTCGGAACAGCATGAGCCATTCCGGCAGTCACGATCGTCATGATCGCAACACCCAATATGTGCCGAATACGTTTCAGCATCACTACCCCGTCATTGGAGGTCAGATTAGGTGTGAGGCCTTTCCGGGCGGTCAATTGAATAGATCAAAATCAATCAATCAGGCGGTCTGCGAATCCGCAGCGTATTTTTTCGCCTTCAGGTGCAAAAACTCAGTGAAAACATTACCAATTTGTTGAGAATCCGATTTGACTTGCTCTCAACCTTCTGACGTAATCCTTACGGTTCCGATTTAATCGCACGAATGTGCAATAAGGCTGTACGTATGTCCAATACAGCAGAACAACGCAAGGCGGGCCCGCGCGGGGCAAACCGTGAGCGGATTCTGCGCGCGGCGTTGGACATCATCTCCAAGCGTGGCGTTGATAAGGTCACCCATCGCGCCGTGGCATCGGTCGCAAGCGTTTCACCCGGCACGACAACATATCACTTCGCGACCCGCGAAGACCTCGTGCGCGACGCATTTTCGCTTTATATCGACGATTATCAGCGCACATTGGTCGAAACCCTGACCGAGCGACCGGTCCATACGCGTGATGACCTCATTCGGTTTCTCGGTGGCATGACCACTCTCAATCCTGCCCAATCAGGTCTAGAGGCGATCGAATATGAGATGGTTCTTTTTGCCGGACGCGATGATGCGATGCGTATGCGCGTGGCCGCCTGGTCGCGAACGCTGGAAAGTTGGCTTTCCGATCCGCTTGAGCGGTTAGGGGCCAGTCGTCCGTTAGAGGCTGCTCGCATGCTGGTGGCCATGTCGCGTGGAAGTGAGTTCGAAGTGCTCTCGCGCAGTCAGGAAATTCATCGCGAACAATTTGCCGGGCGCTTGAGCGCGTTGCTGGACGCTGTTCTGCGTTAGGTCTGCGCGTTTGCGAGGCGATCAAGCGCGGTTTGCAGGATGATTGCTGCTGCCGAGGCGTCCAGAGTTTCCGCCCGCCGGGCGCGTGTCATGTCTGCGGCAAGCATGGCGCGTTCCGCTTCGGCGCTGGACAGGCGTTCATCTTGAAAGGCAACCGGCAAATCACGGACCTGCAACAAATTATACACAAGCGCCTTTGCGGCCTGGACCCTGGGACCGGAGCTGCCATCCAGGTTGAGGGGTAATCCGACGACCAGGCCGACGCATTCACGGTCATCATACAGTTCGAATAATCGATTGAGGGCCGGACGCAATTTTTTCCCGCGGGCAATGATTTCAATGGGCGTAGCAATCATGCGCAATCCGTCGCTGACAGCGACACCAATCGTTTTTGCGCCGGGATCGATGCCGAGCAGTGGGCCTTTCACAGGCAGATCTTGCAGGTTCAGTTCAGGCATGGGCTTGTCTTCCGCTTCACTGGCGCGTATCGCTGCGCCGGTCAATTGGAGTTGCCGACCGATGAGCGTCACAAAAGATGATGTCCGCAAGATTGCCCGTCTCAGCCGGATTGCCGTTCCAGACGATCAGCTTGATGCCCTGGCCGAAGATTTGACCGGTATCATGGGCTGGATCGAACAGCTCAACGAAGTCGACATTGAAGGCGTCGAGCCAATGACGTCGGTCGTCGCCGCAAAACTTCCGATGCGCGACGATGTCGTCACCGATGGGGGCATTCAGGAACAGGTCCTGGCCAACGCGCCGAAATCCGACGAAGGCTTCTTTGTCGTGCCGAAGGCGGTGGAGTAGGCCTAATTCAGCGCTGCGGTCTCAAGGTCGGCGTCTGAGTCGCTTTCACTTTCATCCGTTTCTTCTGACTTTGCCTCTTCGGCATCCGGATCCCACTCATAGATGGCTTTGACGCGGCAGGACTGACGAAGATCCTGTTTGTCGAACCCGAAGGCGCTGTCTGATGCAAAAATGCGGTCGCCTTTGGTCAGGCAGCTTGAGAAGGAATCGATGGCCAGGGATTGGGCCCAGTCGAGATCAAAACATCCGCTAAAAGTCTCGACCAGATAGCGGTCACGCCCTTCGCGGACAACGACAGCACTCCTGGTGGTCTCTCCGAAACTGTCAATGTTGCGGGCAAAGCAGACGCGGTCTATTTCCGCGCCACGGCGGACGTCATTCGCAAACACTTCTTCAGCGCGTTCTTTCTCGCGTTCGGCGACGGCTTCGGGCGATGTGTCTGTTGCGCAGGCGGATACGGCGAACAAAAGGACAGCGAGGGCAGTACGATGGGTTAGCATGGTCACTCCGATTGCTAAGTTCGATGGTGCGTCCCTGTCTGAACTTAATCACAGCATAGATGAATGATCGACAACAAACTGATCAAACAACCGCGATTTGGACTTGCTTCGAAACGCCAAGGCGGCATACGAAAGCGCCAAAATACTTGGACACAGGAGATCGCATGAGCGAGCTCACAAAACTAACTTTGACCGGAGCATTGGACGGGCTGGATAAGGGCGACTTTTCCGCTGTCGAGCTGACCCAGGCTTTTGTGGATACAATTGAGGCATCGAATGATGCCCTGAACGCCTATGTGGTCAAAACACCGGATCAGGCGCTCGCCATGGCGGCCGAGTCAGACGCGCGCCGTGCGAAAGGAAATGCGGGCCGGCTCGAGGGCGCTCCGATTGGCGTCAAGGATCTCTATTGCACCAAGGGCGTCCGTACGACCGCGTGTTCCAATATTCTCGGTGAATTCACGCCGACTTACGAGAGCACTGTCACGCAAAACCTCTGGAATCAGGGCGCGGTCATGCTTGGCAAGCTCAATATGGACGAATTTGCCATGGGATCGTCCAACGAGACGTCTCGATTTGGACCGCCTTCCAATCCTTGGCGACGCGGCAGCAGCAATGCGACGCTGACCGCAGGTGGATCATCCGGCGGCTCGGCAACGGCCGTCGCTTCGGACCTGTGCCTTGCTGCCACAGCGTCGGACACAGGCGGTTCGATCCGCCAACCAGCGGCGTTCACCGGCACGGTGGGGATCAAGCCGACTTATGGCCGGGCGTCGCGCTATGGCATGGTCGCCTTTGCGAGTTCGCTCGATCAAGCGGGGCCCATCTCGAAGACGGTGTCAGACGCCGCGCTCCTCACCGAGATCATGTGTTCGCATGACGCAAAGGACTCAACCTCATTGAATGTCGAAACCCCGGACTGGCTCAGCGAAGTCGGCAAGGGCGTCAAAGGCATGAAAATCGGCGTGCCGAAAGAGTATCGCGTCGAAGGCATGCCGCAGGAAATCGAGGATCTCTGGCAGAACGGTATTGAATGGCTCAAGAGCATGGGCGCCGAGATTGTCGATGTCTCCCTGCCACATACGAAGTACGCTCTGCCAGCCTATTACATTGTTGCGCCCGCTGAAGCGTCGTCGAACCTGGCGCGCTATGACGGGATGCGCTATGGCGCGCGCGTCGATGGCGATGGCCTGACCGGCACTTATGAAGGCACGCGGGCAGACGGGTTCGGGGCAGAGGTTCAGCGTCGTCTGATGATCGGTACCTATGTGCTCTCGTCTGGTTATTACGATGCCTACTATCTTCGGGCCCAGAAGGTGCGGACGCGGATTCTGCAGGATTTTGAAACCGTCTTTGCCGACGTCGATGCGTTGCTGACGCCAACCTGTCCGAGCGCGGCCTTTGCCTATGGCGAGAAGACCGACGATCCGGTTCAGATGTATCTCAATGACATTTTCACCGTGACCGCAAACCTTGCCGGCTTACCAGGCATTTCGGTTCCGGCCGGCGTCGACGATCAAGGTCTTCCGCTCGGCCTCCAGGTGATTGGCAAGGCCCTCGACGAAGCGACTTGTTTCCGAGTAGCCGGCGCGATTGAAGAGGCCGCGGGCTTTGTCGCGAAACCGGATAAATGGTGGTAGAAGATCCGTATGAAGAATAACGAAGCGCTAAACATAATTATTGCGTGTTTATTACTCGTCGGGATCGTCGCCATAGTCATTGTTGGCTGGAAGTTCACAAGCACTGAGTTTGTCTTGGGGGTAGCGGGAATAGGGTCCACGATAGCGGTAGCGAGTTATCAGTATCGTAGAGCCAAAGAGCGTGAAGTCAGCGGTCGGTTGTTTGAATCTAAGTCAGCCATTTACGAAGGAATCGCAGACTTGGTGAAGGATCTGATCCTCTCGGATCGCGACCAAGAACGGGCATTGAGCGAGAAGGAAATGACCCGGCGACTGATGACCTATCGAGCAAAAATGATCGTGTGGAGCAGCTATGAGACGATCGAAGCGTATGATCGGCTTTCCCAATCCCCTCCACCGAGTACTGTAGACATGTTTGTTGCGATGGCCCAATTGTATGAGTGTATGCGCAAAGACTTGGGGCATAGCGATGAGCCGGGTGTAGGTATGAATATTATGCTTGGGAACATCACGGACGCGAACTCGTTTGAAGAACTCAAACAAAAATTGGAAGAACGATGAACAGCCGAGCCCGCTTCTGGATGATGACGCTGGCGGTCTTTGTGATCAGCTGTGCGATCATCCTGCTGACCGCTTACAGTGTCGGGGCAGATCCTCTGCACCCGCGCTCGCGGCATATCTGGGCCTTGTCTCTGATCGCAGCGGCCTATGCCTCGATCCGGGTGGCGATGATTATCGGTCGTTTCCTCGATGCTCGGGAAGAGGGTGATGCGGTTTCGACAGGATCCGGATTGCCCTTCTTCGGCAAGAAAGAGCACGCGATCGACCGGCGCTTGGCGGAACGACGCGCGCGCGTTGAAGCGGCGCAGAAGAAGACTGAAGACAACATAGATTCCAAAAAGGACGCAGGCGATGAGTGAACGCCCGACTTACACGCTGAAAGGCGACACCGGAGACTGGGAAATTGTGCTCGGCCTGGAAGTGCACGCCCAGGTTTCGTCCAATGCCAAATTGTTCTCTGGTGCCTCGACCACATTCGGGGCGGAGCCGAACCAGAATGTTTCACTGGTCGATGCGGCCATGCCCGGCATGCTGCCGGTGATCAACAAATTCTGCGTGGAGCAGGCCGTACGCACAGGCCTCGGGCTGAATGCGCAGATCAACAAGGTCTCGCGTTTTGACCGCAAGAATTACTTCTATCCGGACCTGCCGCAGGGCTATCAGATCAGCCAGTTCGAGCATCCGATTGTGGGTGAGGGCGTGATCGAGGTGGATGTCGAACCATCGCACGGCGACCCGGCTTATGCCTTCCCGGTCCGCATCGAGCGCCTTCACCTGGAACAGGATGCCGGTAAGTCGATCCACGACATGGACCCCGGCGCAACTTACGTAGACCTCAACCGGTCGGGTGTGGCACTGATGGAAATCGTCTCCAAACCGGATATCCGCACTCCGCTTGAAGCCGCGGCCTACGTCAAGAAACTGAAATCCATCGTCGTTGCGCTCGGGACCTGTGACGGCGACATGGAGAAAGGTAATTTGCGGGCTGACGTGAATGTCTCGGTCTGCAAACCTGGCGCTTATGAGAAGTTCCGCGAATCCGGAGATTTCGGCGAACTCGGCACGCGTTGCGAGATCAAGAACATGAACTCGTTCCGTTTCATTCAGGCGGCGATCGAGTTTGAAGCCCAGCGCCAGATCGAGATCATTGAAAGCGGCGGCACGGTCGATCAGGAAACCCGTCTCTACGACCCGGACAAGGGCGAAACGCGCAGCATGCGCTCCAAGGAAGATGCGCACGACTATCGCTACTTCCCGGACCCCGACCTGTTGCCACTGGAAATTGATGATGCCTTCATTGAAGGGATCCGCGTCAACCTGCCAGAGCTGCCAGATCAGAAGCGAGCGCGGTTCGAGAGCGATTATGGCCTGTCACGCTACGATGCAGGCGTGCTGACGGCGGACGCAGAGAGCGCTGACTTTTATGAGACCGTCGCGAAAGGACGCGATCCGAAGCTCGCAGCCAATTGGGTGACGCAGGAGCTGTTCGGCTATCTGAACAAGGCAGAGCTCGATTTGTCCGAGACACCGGTTTCCGCCATCCAGCTCGGCGGGCTGATTGACCTGATCAGCGGTGAAGTGATCTCGGGCAAGATCGCCAAGGACGTGTTCCAGCGAATGATCGATGGCGAAGGCGATCCAACTGACATTGTCGAGAAGCACGGGCTCAAGCAGGTCACAGATACTGGTGCGATTGAAGCCATCATTGACGAGGTCATCGCCGCCAATCCGGACCAGGCTGCCGCGGTTAAGGAAAAACCGAAATCCATGGGCTGGTTTGTCGGGCAGGTGATGAAAGCGTCTGGCGGCAAAGCCAATCCTCAAGCGGTAAACAAGATCCTGCGTGAGAAGCTCGGCCTCTAAGAGAGGTCAGGGCAGTAGGAGGCCGTTGCCGATGCCTTTGAGGACGGCGCTGATCCGATTGTTGACCCCAAATTTCGCGTAAATGCGGCGGAGCATGGTGTCGACCGTGTTTTCCGTGACGCCGAGCCGCTCAGCGATTGCGTTATTGGCGAGGCCGGAAGCGACGAGCGTCAACGCCTCGGTCTCGCGTGGGCTGAGCGGTTTTTCGGGCGCGTCATCATTGATCTGAGCGAGATCGCAATAGCGATTGTGGGTTTGCAGACAGGCAAATTGGAGGGCGATGAGCTGGGACTGGGAAAGGTCCAATTCGACGCCTTCGCTAGCCATGCTGAACAATGCGAACGTCCCCATTGGCCCGAAGACTGGTACGGCGAGGCCGTCGCTCAGCTGGGCTTCCTTGTGTGCCTCAAAAATCTGTTTCTGCTGCGCATTGAGCGATTGTTTTTCCAGCACATCGCGCCAGTGAAACGGTCGCGCCTCCTTCAGGGATTGCGAAATGATCGGGTCGAACTGGGCATAATTGTTGACGATGTATCGCTTCGTGAAACCGCGCGGGAAGTTGTGTCGCACGAGCCCGGCTTGTGGAGGAATGGCCCGCAAATGTTTGGCCATGATGAAATAGGCGCCGTATCTGATCTCGAAACCTGAGACAAAAGCATCGAATGTACGAAACAGATCGTCTTCCGTTTCGCACGCTTGCGTACGCTCTATAAATCCTTCCAGCGTCTGCATTGTCCCCTCGCCGGGGCTACATTACCACATTACTGGGCAAATGGGCGGATTTTGTTGGCGATTTCTTCCAAATACGGGATCTCGGCCAACTGCCCATGCGCGTGTCCAGCCAATGACCGGCCTTCCCAGCGTGGAATGATGTGAAAGTGCAGATGAAACACAGTCTGCCCGGCCGGTGCGCCGTTGAATTGCGTCACGACCACGCCATCCGGTTGAAGCGCTTTCTCGACGGCGCGCGCGACATGCTGAACCCGCGCCATGTATGCGCCGAGGGCTTCGGTCGGCATATCCAGAAAATTTCGCGCCTGGACCTGTTTCGGGATCACCAAAGTGTGCCCGTCCGATTGCGGAAACACGTCCATGAAAGCCAATACGACATCATCCTCATAGACCTTAACGCTTGGCATCTCACCGCGCAGGATCTTGGCGAAGATATTATCGGGATCATATTCAGCGTGGAGGGTCATTGATGGTCCTTCTTGAACGGGGTTCGCTTTGTCAGATAGGCGTTTTCGTGCTCGACCGCCTGGCGTTCGCGGGCGAGATAGTCGTCAATCGCATCTCTGAGGCCCTTGTGCGCGATCCAGTGCGCCGAATAAGTCGTCACCGGCGCATACCCCCGCGCCAGCTTGTGGCCGCCCTGTGCGCCGGCTTCAACGACAGATAATTTGTGCTCGATGGCAAAATCGATGGCCTGATAATAGCAGGTCTCGAAGTGCAGAAACGGTCGCGGCGCGGTGCAGCCCCAATAGCGGCCATAGAGGGTCTCCGACCCGATCAGGTTGAGCGCCCCAGCGATGGGTTGATCGTCCTCACAAGCGAGCACCAGCAGGATATTCTCGGCCAAGCGCTCTCCGAGCAGGGTGAATGTTTCGCGGTTGAGATAGGGATAGCCCCACTTTCGAGAGCCGGTGTCCATATAGAACTCGAAGAACGCATCCCAGTGGTGGGCTTTGATATCGTCGCCGGTCAGATGCTTGAAGGACAGTCCGGCCTGCGCCTTGGCGCGTTCCTTGCGCAGGTTTTTGCGTTTCGATGAAGACAAGGCGGCAAGGAAGTCGTCGAAATGGTCATAACCGTCATTTTGCCAATGAAATTGCTGGTCGTTGCGGATCAGCAAGCCGATTTCGTTCAGCTGTTCTGCTTGTTCGGGCGCAATGAAGTTCACATGCAAAGATGAGAAATCATTCTGCGCCGCAACCTGGATGGCTGCCGACACCAGAGCATTGCCCAGGCGGACCTCGTCGGGGCCTGGTTTGGTCAGCAATCGGCGTCCAGTCACTGGCGTGAAAGGAACCGCGGCAAGCAGTTTCGGGAAATAATCTCCGCCGGCTCTGTGGTAGGCTTCCGCCCAGCTATGATCGAAGACGAACTCGCCTTGGCTGTGAGTCTTTGCGTAAAGTGGCATGGCTGCCAGAATGGTCTGGCTCGGGTCTTCAACGACGATATGGCATGGCGACCACCCGGTTTCAGGGACTGCGGCACCTGAGGCTTCCACGGCTTCCAGAAACTCCCAGGTGAGGAAAGGATCGAACGGCACACCGACGGGGTTCGCGACCGCGTTCCAGGCGACCGGATCAATATCCCGCATCTGGGTGATTATACGCGCTGTGAATACCGGTTCGTCCATGGGACTCCTATGTATTCAAAATATGGCGTTTTGCGAGCGCTGGATCGAATCCTTCGAAAATTTGACTGTCCGTGCGCGGGGCGAGGGCACGGCATGTCGCCTCATCCGTCACTGTCCAGGTCAATAGCGGTTTGTCCTTCCGAGCTGTTTGCAAAGAAGGGTGATCCGCATCGCTGATATGACAAGCGAGATAGTCCACACTTCCGGGTGCGATCGCAGATGGATCTTGAGCTCCGCTCATGGAGGTTTGCACGATGAGTTGCCCGCGCATGAGCCCCTCAGGCAGCGCCCTCACTGCGGCAGGATAGAAGCTCATCGCCGCCGCGGGTCCATCATAGTCCATTAACATCGCGCCCACGTGCTGAGCGAAACGATTGGGATCGGTGAGGCCGTCGATCTTGAGCTCGCAAAGGAGCGGCGTCTTTCGCGGCCAAGCCGACAGGAGTGTCTCCAATGTGACGATTTCTCCACCGCCATTTAACGCCGTCGCGATCAATTCCAGACTAGTCAGGCCCGCGACCGGTCCTGTCCGGTCGGTCATTCGATCGAGGGTCGGGTCGTGAAAAATAATCGGTACCCCATCGGCGGCGGGGCGCACATCGAACTCTATCCCCAAACCCGCGTCGGCCGCCGCGAGCAGGGCTTCCAGAGTGTTTTCGGTCAAGCCGTCCTTCGTCCACAGACCGCGATGGGCGTAGACAAAATCCGACGGCTCAAACGCTTCAGCCAATCTCGAAAATGCCGTCGACTTCGACCGCCACGCCGCGTGGCAAGACCGGGCTTGAGACCGCGGCACGCGCATGGCGACCCTTGTCTCCGAATATGTCGACCATCACATCGGAGCAGCCATTAATGACCTCTGGCAGTTCCGTGAAGTCCGGATGCGCGTTGACGAAACCACCCAGTTTTACGACACGGGCGATCCGCGAAAGATCTCCGACGGCTGCTTTGCATTGCGCGATCAGATTGATGGCGCAGAGCCGGGCGGCGGCCTGGCCTTCTTCAAGGGAGAGATCTTCGCCCAATCGACCTTTCATCAGGCCGTCGGCTCCTGCGCTGACCTGACCGGAGATAAACAGCATGTTCCCTGAGATCACGAAGGGCACGTAATTCGCCACAGGAGCCATGGGCTCCGGAAGGGTAATTCCAAGATCCGAAAGGCGGTCTTCTGGTGTCGACATGGGGTATCCTTTGAGTGTTTCCTGTTGCTAGCGCCAGATGCGGGCTGACGGCAAGCCACAATCAGGACTTTTGCGCCTTGCGTTGAGCAAGGCGGATGGCGCGCCCCGTGACGACCGACGCGTCGCCAAATTTTGACCGAGCAATATCGCTTGCGCGTTCGGCCTTAGCGCGCTTTTCGACACTGGGATCGACCAGATCGCGCGAATCCCAGCGGGCATCTTCAAGATGCGAGATTCCGATCCCGATCAGACGATATGCCCGGCCCTGACGAGTCTCGCGCTCCAGTAGAGGTTTGGCGTGCCGGAACAGAACATTTGCGAGATTTGTGGGCGTCGAGATCGTGATGGATCGCGTGAGATTGCGAAAGTCCTTCGATTTCAGCTTCAAGGTGATGGTCGAGCCTTCGACGTTTGAGCGTTTGGCGCGAATGGCGGTTTCCTCACAAACCTGCCAAAGTCGGTCTTCGAGCAGCTGATAGCTGGATATGTCTTCATTGAAGGTCCGCTCGGCTGAGACAGACTTTCTAATGGTGTCGGTGCGCACAGGTCGATTATCGATGCCTTGCGCGCGCTGATGCAGCCAGAGACCCGTCTCACCATAGTGACGGATCAGATCGCGCGCCTCTGCCTGCTGCAGGTCGCCGACTAGGCGGTAGCCGTCGCGTTCGAGCTTCTTTGCGAGTTGTTTGCCGACCCCGTGCAGGAAACCAACAGGTTTGTCTGCCAGCATCTCGACTGCTTCATCGCGTGTCAGCAGCGCGAAACCGCGGGGTTTATCCAATTCGCTTGCTGTTTTTGCGAGAAACTTATTCTCAGACAGGCCGATGGAGATTGTGATGCCAATATCTTCTTCTATCTCACGGGCCAGACGGGAGAGTGAACGGGCTGGAAAGGCATGATTGACGCGCTCGGTTCCCGAAAGATCAAGGAAGCCTTCATCGACGCTCAGCATTTGTACCTTCGGTGTGAGCGCCTGAAACTTTTCCCGGATTTGCTTCGACGCAGCCGAATAGGCTTCTCGCCTTGGCTTCACGACAATTGCTTCCGGGCAGGCTTTTAACGCCTTGAACATGGGCATAGCTGAGCGCACACCGTGCAGGCGTGCGATATAGCAACAGGTGGCGACCACGCCGCGCTTGCCACCTCCTACGATGACCGGCTTGTCTTTCAGCTCCGGATTGTCGCGCTTCTCTATCGCCGCGAAGAACGCGTCGCAATCAATATGCGCGATGGAAAGCGTCTCAAGCTGGGGATGAGAAATCACGCGATATGAGCCACAACTGGAGCAGACGTCAGCCTGATCCGGCAGGTCAGCGTCGCAGTCTCTGCAGAGGGAGGGCATAAATGTTCATGCCATGTTCCGCGAAATGGCGCAATTGGAAAAGAAACGTTAACGAACCTCGCTATAAAAAGAATCGGGGCAGAAACGATCCCTGGTGATTCGGAATCGCGATTATGGCGAAACAGACCGCTCAGAAAGTCCTGATCGTCGAGGACAATGCGCTGAATATGCGCCTGTTTTCCGATTTGCTTGAAGCCAGCGGTTACGAGACTTTGCAATGTACCGATGGCGGGAAGGCGGCTGCGTTGGCGGTCGAGGAACAGCCGGATTTAATCATTATGGACATTCAGCTGCCGGAAGTGTCCGGGCTGGATATCACCCGTTGGCTCAAGGATGACGAACGGACAGCGTCTATCCCGGTCCTCGCCGTCACAGCCTTCGCGATGCGAACGGACGAAATGCTGGTGCGCGAAGCTGGATGTGAGGGATATTTGTCGAAGCCGATCCAGGTGCGTTCTTTTTTGAAAACCGTTGATGATCTGATGCCCAAGGGATCAGTGACATGACGGCCCGCGTTCTAGTTGTTGACGACATCGAGGCCAACCGCCGCGTTGTTCAGGCGAAGCTGGAAGCGCGATATTATACGGTGATGCTGTCGCATTCTGGCGAACACGCGATCAGCAGCGCGATCCATCAGCAGCCGGACATCATCTTGCTCGACGTCATGATGCCGGGAATGGATGGCTACGAGGTCTGCCGGCAACTGAAGGCAAACGTTGCGACCCGTCACATTCCGATCGTCATGCTCACAGCTCTGACCGATCGCGATGATCGGTTGCGTGGTCTTGAAGCGGGTGCCGATGATTTCTTGTCGAAGCCGGTTGACGACTTCGCCTTATTCGCGCGGCTGGAAGCGTTGTCGCGTTACAACGCGGTCGCCGACGAACTCCGCACGCGCGAGGCGGCAAACCCGCATACCGCTAATTTCTCTGAACATGAACTCGGCACGCTTTCAAAACCCGCCAGCGTTCTGGTCGTGGATCAGAACAATGAAGAAGCCGGGCGCATCGCTGAAGCCTTGCATAAAGTGGGGCATCAGGCGGAATCCTGGATCGATGCGCAGAAAAGCGGAATCAAGTTCAAGGAAATTGACCTGATCATTCTGGCTCTGTCTGGACAGCGCCATGACGCCTTGAAGCTCTGCGCACAGATGCGCTCGCTGCGGGAAGCGAGAGATTTTGCAATTATCGTCACGTGTAGCGAAGATGATCATCAACGCGCGGCTGAGGGTTTGCGAATCGGTGCCTCGGATATCATCCAGACGCCGCTGGATTTTCAGGAGTTGCAAGCCCGTGTGGCAACACAGGTCCGGCGCAAGCGCTTTATCCAGATCCTGCGAAATCGTGTCGATACAGGGCTGGAGCTGTCCGTCATCGATCAACTGACCGGGCTTTATAATCGA
This sequence comes from Hyphomonas sp. Mor2, assembly GCF_001854405.1. Classification (GTDB taxonomy): domain Bacteria; phylum Pseudomonadota; class Alphaproteobacteria; order Caulobacterales; family Hyphomonadaceae; genus Henriciella. The sequence goes on along the minus strand of NZ_CP017718.1, from coordinate 1,332,433 downwards.
CGTTACATGCTCGAACGCCTGCAATTATGGATGCAGCGCTCAGCGGTGGATGGAAAACCGGTTTCAGTCGTCGCGTTCGACATCGATCACTTCAAATCGGTCAATGATCAGCATGGTCACGAAGCGGGAGACCTGGTTCTGCAGGAATTTTCCGAGCGGCTGCGGACGAATATACGACCCAAGGACATCGCTTGTCGGCCTGGTGGCGAAGAGTTCCTGGTCATAATGCCCGAAACACCGGGCGATATGGCCTTTATTGGCGCAGAACGCATCCGTCATTCGATCGCCTCCGAACCATTTCTGGTGGAACGCATTAATGAAGAAATCTGCGTGACGGTCAGCGCCGGGGTCGCGACCCATTATGGCGAGGAAGCTCTGTTGGCCGATTTGCTCCACCGCGCCGATCGTGCGCTCTATCTGGCCAAACAAAAGGGCCGCAATCGCATCGAGAAAATTGCCGCATAAAAAAACCGAGCCCATGGCTCGGTCTTTTATTCGGTAAGGGAAGAGATCTTACTTGATCTTGCCTTCCTTGAACTCGACATGCTTTTTCGCAATCGGGTCATACTTCCGCTTGACCATTTTTTCGGTCATGTTGCGTGGATTCTTCTTCGTGACGTAGAAGAAGCCGGTGCCTGCAGTTGAATTCAGGCGAATTTTGATCGTTGCCGGTTTGGCCATGACGGTGCGCCTTTTGCTAAGGGCTGAATCTCGAAAACGCGTCTAATGATGGGTTGTGAGGCGGAAGTCAACCGCGTGAACGCATCAAATTCTATCCGTCGAGTGCCCACTGCGGGTCCAACGCAGAAATGGCGGGCCAAGATCCAGATTTTTGGTCAATCTCTCATCGATTTCGCCAAGCATGAACCGGGTCACATTCGGCAAATCCAATGAGAGAGCATCCTTGAGTGTGACCCATTGTAAATCGTGCAGTTCGACCCCGTCTATAGGCGGCCGATCATCGATCAGGACCTTTTCGGCCTCCGCCATGAAGAACCGCGCATCAAAGCGTTTAGGGCGGTATGGCGGGGTCACGGCGCGTCCGATAAACCGCAAGGGCTCCAGATTGGGGGCAATATCCATCGCATACAGCTTCTCCCAGCCTGCCGGTGCTTTTCGCGGCATCTCTGCGTGCTGTCCCAGAAGGAGCCCGGTTTCCTCGAAGGTCTCGCGAATCGCGGTGAGCGCGAAAGCGCGCGGAATCCGCTTCGCCTGAAAGCGTAGACGGGCCTCTTCCGTGGCTGCGAGTTCGCTGTAACTGGCCGCCCGGCCATCCTGCGGATCCACGCGCCCACCCGGGAAGACATACTTGTCTGGCATGAAGTCATGTCTGCCCGAGCGTTTGCCCATCAAAACGCGGGGCTGCGTCTGATCGCGGCGGACCAGGATCAGGGTTGCGGCATCACGCGGACGTGGACTCCGCTGATTTGTGATGATGACCTCGCCAGCATCCTCGCGATCATACGCGTTTCCAAGATCGGGTTTGCTCATCGACGATTTTTGCCTCTGCCGCCAGGTTTTCCCTTGCCGCGAGAGACTTTGCCAGAGCGTTTGCTGCGATCATAGCGGTTCCCCCGCGTTCGCGGCTGTAATTTCTCGCCTGGTCGGCGCGGTTTGGGATCCGACAGGAGTTCGAGCAGCAATCCGCCTTCGAGTGGCGTCACTTCGGCCAAACGGACCTCAACGGTCTGCCCCAGCTCGTATCGTTTACCGGATTGCTCCGCGACCAATGCCTGCGCGGCTTCGCTGTATCGCCAATATTCGTGCGAAATTCGTGAGGCCGGGCAGAACCCATCGGCCCCAGTTTCATCCAACCGAACGAACAGTCCTGACGCGGTCACTCCGGTGATGCGTCCTGAAAACTGAGCGCCGACGCGGTCCGCCAGGAACAAGGCCAGGTAACGGTCCGTAGCCTCACGTTCGGCAGCCATGGAACGGCGCTCGGTCTGCACGAGATGCTGTGCGGTTTCATCCAATTGTGCGGCCTGTTTTTCACTCAATCCATCGGGACCGAACTTGAGAGACTGAATCAGAGCGCGATGGACGATCAGATCGCTGTAACGGCGGATTGGACTAGTGAAATGCGCATACTTTTTGAGGTTCAGGCCAAAATGCCCGATATTATCCGGCGCGTAGATGGCTTGGCTTTGCGTTCGCAGGACAATCTCAGAGATGGCTTCCGAATGCTCGGTCTCGTCAAAATCGGTGAGCAGTCGATTGAAGCGTTTGGTCTGCGTGCGTTCTCCGAGTGGCCAGTCGATGTCCAACGTCTTCAGGAATTCCGATAGAGCCGCAATCTTGGCGTCAGATGGCGCATCATGGACGCGGTAGAGCAGGGGACTGCCGAGCCTCTCAAGCTCTTCAGCCGCGCACACATTGGCCTGGATCATCATCTCTTCGATTAGCTTATGCGCGTCAAAGCGAGCTTTTGTGCGGATCCCAGCCACATTGCCATCTTTTGCGATCTCTACCTTTCGTTCTGGTAGATCGAGTTCCAAGGGACCGCGACGGTCCCGCGCTTTGCTTAAAGCCGCATAAGCCTGCCAGAGCGGCTCCAGCACGGGTTTGAGCAAAGTTTTGGCGCGTTCGGTCGGATTTCCGTCTATGGCTTGCTGCGCCTCCTCATAGGATAGAGCGCCTGCCGAGCGCATCGTGGCGCGCATGAAACGATGAGACCGTTTCGTGCCTGACGTGTCGAAGTGAATCTCGACCGCCATACAGGGTCGATCCTGCCCCTCCTTCAGAGAACAGGCGTCGGCGCTCAGCTCAAATGGCAGCATCGGAACCACGCGATCGGGAAAATAGGTTGAGTTGCCCCGTTTCAGAGCTTCCATGTCCAGCGCGCTGTCAGGCGTCACATAGGCGGCGACGTCAGCGATGGCGACAATAACTCGAAAACCATCCTCCAGACGCTCGGCGAACACGGCATCATCATGATCACGCGCATCTGCCGGATCGATGGTGATCAAGGGTGTCTTGCGCAGATCGGTTCGTGAGACTTTGGCCGGGATGTGCGTTTGCGCCTGTTTGATTACATCCGCGGGAAACTCTGTCGGAATATCGTGCGCTGCGATGGCGAGCAGAGACGCTGCCCGAGGATCTTCCCGGCGACCAATTATTTCCGTGATGCGCGCTCGGACCGGGCCATACCCGCGCTGCGGCATAGGCTGGGCGACGACCAGGTCACCATCTTCGGCACCATTCACGTCGGCTTCGCGCACGTGCAGCTCATGCTTGATCTTGCGACTGGCGGGCTTTACGCGGCCGCCGCGTGCTGTGCGAAGATAAACGCCGGTTACAGGACGCTCTTCATCGCGCGACTCAAACAATTTCATCAGGCGCGCGGTCCAGATACCGCGGGACTCCTTGATCCGTGCGAGACCGCGATCTCCGACGCCGGGGGCTGGCCCCCGCATCTTGCCACTGTAGCCGTCATAAACCAGGTCGGGTCCGTACGGGCCTTCCTTGCCGCTGGCGCGCGCGATCAGATCGCCATTCTCGTCTGTTCGCTCAAATACCACGACCGATGTAGGCGGCGGCACATCAGATCTCGCCCAAGCTCGCTTTCCGGTCTTAGTCAGTGTTCCGTCAGCCTCAAGCTCCTTCAATATAGCGCGCAGCGTCTGACGCTCACGGCCTTTCACCTTGAGGCCGCGCGCGATGTCTTGCTTGGAAGTGGCGTCCGGATTCTCTTTCAGAAAATCGAGAACGGTTTGACGATCAGGAAAGCTCATGGCGCGCGCCATACAGGAAGTTGCCCGGTTTGGCTTGTCCTAATTGTCAGGCGGGTCGTGAGGGATGGTAACCACGCGGAGCTAGATCCCATCAAGATCAAGGCGCATCTCGAGCAGGTATTCGTCAAAGCCAGCTTTCTTGTAGGCCCTGACCGCGGAGTCATTGCCCGGATAGACGGTCAAATGAACTTCCGGCAGCCCTTGGGCTTTGGCCCACGTAAACAAATGATCGAGCACGCGTTTGTTGATGCCTCTCCCTCGAAATTCAGGATCCACATAGAGAAACCCTATAAAGGCGTGTTCACTGGGACTCAGATAGTGGCGGGAGTCCTTTCGTTTTGCGTACCCCGAGCCGACGAGACGACCATTGATCTCAGCCGCAGCGACCTCAGCATCAACGGAGGTAATGAGGGCGCTGACATCGTAATAGCTGATCGGATCAGGCTTCAATGTCGGATCATAGGGACGTTCCGCCTGAATAATCCCTTGTTCAAACGTGAGCAGGATCGGGAGATCCTCGGGAGTAGCAGACCGAATGATGACCTCTTCAGACATGGCTTGGACTTTGCCGAACCAGAACCACTTGTCCAGAGCGATTTCCCTAGCCTGAACGCCGCAATACAATACACAATATTCCCAATCAAAGTGTTGTTTGTCTATATTGCAACGATTTATTTATAAATAGAATCAAATATATATCTAGTATTCGGTGTATTTCGATTAGATTCTGCGTAACAAATGGAGTGTCGGGCCTAGACTTAGAATAGGCCTGCAGATTGGTCCGCGACGAGGCTCCATTCAGGTTGGCCGGCGGTTGCCGTGGAGCAGGATTGCGCAGATGACTTTAAACCTTGAATTGCTTCAATTCTACCGATGCAAGTCTCTTGAAGATCTCATGGCACGCACATCCGCGGCGTTCTCGGCCATCGGGTTTCCGCATCTCGTTCTGAAATGGAGTCCAGCGGCCGGGCAGACCCGCAAAATGCTGGAGAGCAGTTCGATGATCTGGAATAATTTTCCTGAACGGTTCGGTCACAAGAGCGGTGAAATCTCGGACGCGCTTCAGAACTCGCTTTCGATAGGATTGAGCCAAGCCCGCGAGAACACGCTTGAACGACAGATATGGCGATTGGCTCAAACCAGCCTGTACCGTGTCGACGCGGACGCACCGACGCCGTATTTTCTAACGAATTATCAGAGATCCATTCTCCGCGACTTTGGAGAACTGGAATGGATGGAGTTTGTGTCACTTCCGCTTTCGAGAGAGCGCGAGCGCGTCCTCGTCCTCGAGGCAAAGACTCAGATTCGATTATCGGACGCGATGATGCAGGATGCATCGGCCATCTTCGCCGCCTTCATCTGCGTTTATCAATGCCTGCACCGTCCGATACGGCTTACTCAGACAGTAACGTCCGATGATAGTGTGCAGGCCAGCTTGTCTCACAGGGAAGTGCAGTGCCTGCAATGGCTGGCCGCTGGAAAGACCTTGCTGGAAGCTGCCACGATCCTTGATATTTCTGAACGGACGCTTCGATTTCACATCAGCAATGCCAAGGAGAAGCTTGGCGTTTCTACCACCATGCAGGCAGTTGTGGCAGCGGCGCTGGAGTATGGCTTCGATCCGAAAGACCCGCGACGATCAATCTGTCAGATCAGTCGGACCCCAATTCTGAAGCCTGTCCGGAAAGCCGGCTGACCTCACTTTTCGTATGTGATCGAAAACCCGATTTGACGAATAGGTGGTGACCGGCTTTCGGCCAGTAATTTCATGAGTTCCCGCAGATTTGAAAATGGTCGGCGCTGAAGTCTGCGCAGTGTTGTGAAGATTGAAACTGTCCGAAGTGACAGTCGAGCGCGCTCGCCTGCTTGGTTAGATCTAAAAGCCTCTCAGTGAAAAAGATGAAGGGAGAGTCATGACCACCAAGATCACGAAACAGTTCGCTGCTGCCGCACTCGGGTTGGCTGTCGCATTGACGGGTCTTTCCGGCGTTGCCAATGCGGCAACATCTGAGGAAGCAAGCTACACCCACCCGGATTGCGAAGGCTCCAGTGCCGTTTGCGGTGTTGTCGTTTTGGGAAATGCCGGATCGTACACACTCAATTGGGTCGCTCTGAATGCGCACAACTCGCAACCCAGCGCGGCCACTCACAAATCCTGCAGGGGTTTCGACAAGAAGCTTTCTGCGGATGTTCCTGCCGGGAACTATGACACGTTCATCGTACCGGCAAGCTGTTCCTACAAACTCAAGACCGACATCAAGGATGGGCCGAGCAAGGATCTGAACATTTTCCTCACGCCTGGATGTCAAATCATTGCGAAAGTGTCGGGCACAACGACGTCCAACAGTTGGAAGACGCTCGAGATCTCGAGCCTTTCCGACGCCGTCGACACTGATGATGATGGCAAGCCGCTTGATTCTGCTGGTTACAAGTGCGGCAAGCTGAGTGGCGCAGACAAATACGTCAATAGCTGATCGGGAGGAGGGGTGTCACTTCCATGAAGCATAGGCGATGCGCCTTTGAACCACGGGCATCGCGGCGCTCAGTTTTGAGTGCCGCGATCTTGTGCGTAACACTTTGTGCAGCCTGTGTGGCCGATCCAGAATTTGCCACGGGGGAGGCGAGAGCGGAAATTCTGCAAGACTTGATACGGTTGAACGAGGCTGAACAGGCTGAACGCACAGAACGCGGCCAGGCCGCAATCAAGAGCTTGATACTCCGAGAAGGGCCGACCCTCGAGTCGATGCGCCTGAGTGTCAATCTTGATCAGGCTGATTTGTCGATCGTCATGGCCGAGATTCTTCGCGCTGAAGCGATAGACTATTTTGCCCCGTCCATTTTTTTTGCCGGGCGCGTATCCGCACGATTCAAGAACCGCCCCCTCGTTCCGTCGATCAATCTGTTGCTCGATGGAACGGGCATCATAGCCCAGGCTAAAAATGGTGTTCTGAATCTATCTTATGGCGAGTCAGTCGCGACTCCAGAAGAATCTCAGACAGATCCGGGCAGCAACCAGGTCAGCCGCGAAATCATCCTCAGGCACTTGGCAGCCGCAGACGTCGAAACCATGCTGGACGACCTGTTCGATAGCGACAGTGATGATGAGGAAACCAAGTTCACGGTGAGCGGCGTCGCGGAGTTGAACACAGTCTATATTGCCGGCCCCGAAGCCATGGTTTCGCAGGCCATGAATATTGTCGCCCGCGCCGATCGCCCGGTACCTCATGTGATCATCTCGGCCATCGTCGTGAAGGTGAATACGTCTTCGGTGGAAAGTCTGGGAATCGACTTCTCGGACGTAGCGGATGGAAGTTTCAGCATATCCAGCATCATTCCGAACACGACCGGTGGCAATATCGTCGCTACGTTTGAAGAGATGGCTGGGAATACGGCGCAGCTTACAGCGACGATCAAGTTCCTGGCCGCACAGAACATCGCTCAAGTCTTGTCGAGACCTTATGTGGCGACCCGTAGCACCATGCCTGCAACAATTGAGATCGTCGACGATCAGTTCGTACGCGTCGATACGACGACAGATGATTCTTCCATCATCGCCACGGACTCGATTACGGCGGGTATCTCGATGACGATAACGCCGATTGTGATGGCGGATTCTTCAGTGCGGTTGGACTTGTCGATTGAAGATTCGCGGTTCAGTGCCACGGCGGGGGACATTCTGATCGCCAAAGAACGGAACACAGCATCGACCTCGATGGTCGTTGGCAGCGGTAAGACGATCGTGATTGGAGGCCTGTCCTCTCGCTATCGCATCACCGAAAAATCGGGCGTGCCGTGGTTGCGCAAGATTCCCCTGGTGAATTTTTTCACTGCGGAACAGGACTCCCTGGAGTCAGAAAACGAGATGGTCGTGTATTTGACACCTTATGTGTGGTTGCCAGGTATAGACCTGCCCACGGCGATCGAAGGGCAAAACCCACTGCACTATCCTTCGCTGCTCAGCGTGGAGAAGTTTGGGCGTGACTGATGGCAGTCCGCTATTTCTTCGCAGGCGCTTTCTTTTTGGCCGGCGCTTTTTTCTTGGTAGCGCGCTTTTTCTTGCCACCTTTGGCCTCTTTCGCAGCCAATAATTCAAGTGCCTGATCGATATTCACTTCGGTCGGCTGCATGTCTTTCGGCAAGGTCGCATTGGTCTTCTGATGCTTGATGTAAGGCCCGTAGCGACCTTCCAGCACCTGGACCGGGTCGCCGCTAGTGGGATGTGCCCCCAGATCCTTGAGGACTTTCGGCGCAGCGCGATTGCCACGGCCGCCATTTGCTTTCTTGTCTGCGATGAGAGACACGGCGCGGTTCAGGCCAATGGTGAACATCTCTTCGACACTAGAGAGGTTCGCAAATGTACGGTGGTGCTGCACATATGGCCCATAGCGCCCGAGATTGGCCATGATGGGCTCATCATCTTCGGGGTGCTTGCCCACTTCACGAGGCAGGCTGATCAGCATAATGGCCTGCTCTGGTTCCAACTCTTTCGGGTTCCAGCCTTTTGGCAGGCTGGATCGCTTTGGTTTGTCCTCGCCGATATCCATTTCCAGATACGGACCGAACCGGCCAGATTTCAGAAGTACAGGCTTGCCGGTGTCCGGGTGGATGGTGATTTCTTCACCGTCCGGATTGATCGCGTTCTCTGCTTCTTCCTGGGTCGAGAACGGTCGCGTGAACTTGCATTCCGGGTAATTGGAGCACCCCACAAAGGCGCCGTGACGTCCAAGTTTAAGACTGAGTTCACCTTCATTGCAAAGTGGGCAGAGGCGCGGCTTTTCCTTGATATTGCCGTTCTCATCCACCGGTGGAAACACGTGGTGTCCAAGCGCTTCATTGAGAACGTCCAGGACAGCGGATACACGCAGGTCCTTGGTTTCATCGATCGCGGCGGTGAACTGCGTCCAGAAATCCCGAAGGAATGCCTTCCAGTCGAGTTTGCCGTCTGAAATGACATCCAGCTTCTCTTCCAGATTGGCCGTATAGTCATACTCGACATAGCGCTGGAAGAAATTCTCCAGGAAGGAGGTTACCAGGATGCCCTTATCCTCGGGGATAAGCTGCTTCTTGTCGATCCGCACATAGTCCCGGTCGACCAGTGTTGATAGCGTTGAGGCGTAAGTCGATGGACGGCCGATGCCGAGCTCTTCCAGGCGTTTGACCAGGCTCGCTTCGGTGTAACGCGGTGGCGGTGATGTAAAGTGCTGTTCTGACTTCGCTTCCAGCAGATCGGCATGATCGCCCTCGCTGAGTTTCGGCAGGCGCGCTTCCGCGTCCTCATCCTTGTCGGTGTCGTCTCGGCCTTCCTTGTAGAGCTTGATGAAACCATCAAAGATTAGGATCTGACCGGTCGCACGAAGCATGGCCGATTTGTCCTTATTGTGCAGGTCAATTGTCGTACGTTCGAACTTGGCGGGTTCCATCTGCGAGGCCACGGCACGGCGCCAGATCAGAGCATAAAGCTTCCACAGGTCACCATCAGATTGCTTGTAGTCGTCCGGGCGTAGGCTGAAATTCGTAGGCCGGATGGCCTCGTGGGCTTCCTGGGCATTTTTCTGCTTGGACGAATAGCGCCGAGGCTTTTCAGGCAAATATTGCGCGCCGTAATCGCTTCGGATGTGATCGCGGGCGGCGTGATAGGCCTCTTCAGCCATGTTCACACCGTCAGTCCGCATATAGGTGATACGGCCTTCTTCGTAGAGCTTCTGCGCCGCCTGCATGGTTCGTTTGGCTGAAAAGCCGAGGCGGCGAGAGGCGTCCTGCTGCAGGGTCGACGTGATGAAGGGCGGAGGCGGATTGCGCTTGACTGGTTTGGCTTCAACCGTACTGACCGAGTACCCGCCGATCTTGACCTTATCCAAAGCGGTTTGAGCAGCCGCTGCATCTGGTAAGTCGAATTTCTTGAGTGCCTTGCCATCCATGGAGTGGAGGCGGGCTTCGAAGTCTGTGCCATCGGGGCCGCGCAGTTTTGCGCCAATGGTCCAGTATTCTTCGGGTTTGAACTTTTCGATCTCGAGCTCACGATCAACCACGATACGGAGCGCGACAGACTGAACACGACCGGCAGATCTGGAGCCTGGCAGCTTGCGCCAAAGCACGGGCGAAAGATTGAAGCCGACGAGATAATCCAAGGCACGACGGGCCAGATACGCATCGACCAGTTCCTGATCGATCTCGCGCGGATTATCCATCGCGCTGGTCACCGCTGCTTTTGTGATGGCGTTGAAAACAACCCGCTCAACGGGTGTATCTTTCTTGATTGCCCGGCGCTTTCTCAGGGCATCGAGCAAGTGCCATGAAATCGCTTCACCTTCACGGTCTGGGTCGGTTGCCAGGATCAATTTGCTGCCAGATTTTACCGCTTCCGCGATCTCGCGAATGCGCGCCTGGCTTTTGGAGTCGGCTTGCCAGACCATCTCGAAATCATTGTCCGGATCCACAGATCCGTCCTTCGATGGCAGGTCGCGAATGTGACCGTACGATGCGAGCACTTTATAATCGCTGCCGAGATACTTGTTGATCGTCTTCGCTTTGGCGGGGGACTCAACAACAACAACTTTCATGGGAGGGCGGCTCCTGATTGGGTTTCAAGGCGGCGGAAACTGGTTGTGCCCGCGCCCTCTGTCAAGGGCGCAAAGGATTTAGCCGTCTTCCTGATATGCGAGAACGGTCAAGGAAATAAACAAGGCGCAAAGGGCGGGCGACCAAGCGGCAATTACCGCCGGGATGGCACCGGAGGACCCGAAACTCGAGGCGATCTGCGTGACAAAAAACAGGGCGACAGCGGCGCCAGCGCCGGTGGCAATAAGACGGCTCGTCCCTCCTAATCTCGACAATCTCAAGCACACGATCGCGCCGATCAAGGCCATGGCGGTGTAGAGGATGGGGAGTGAAGTCAGGCCGAACCAGCGCATAGAGAACCTCGACGTGTCGAGTCCAGCGCGCCCCGTTTGCGTGATGAAGCCGGGCAAGCCCCAGAATCCGATCGTATCGGGTGAAGTAAAGCGCGAGAGCAGCGTATTCGGGTCGAGATCTGTCTCGATGGCGAGGCTGTCTAGATGCAATGGAGCGCCATCTGGAGTGTTCTCAACTAGGTTTGAAAGTTGCCAGAACCCTTCCGAAATTGTCGCAGTCTCTGCATCAATACGCCGAATGAAACGAAAACGGTTGGTCGGGCGGGCCCCTTCATAAACGCGCCCTTCTTCGAGAAAGCGAACATTGGTGAAGATTTGCCCAGTGCTGTCGACTGATGCCGCGTGGATGACGATCTGGCTGTCATCATTTCCTTGGCGCAGCCAGACATCCGTTCGAACCCGGTCGACCACTTGACCACCTTCGCGCAGAAGATTGGCTCGGGTTTCCTCAAACCGTTCTGAGAGGAGGGCGCCCGCTGGGTTCAATACCGCCATCGCGAACACGCCCAGGCCTGCGGCCATGACGATGACGGGAGCCAGGAATTGCCAGGCGGATTGCCCCGTGGAGCGGATCACAGACAGCTCTGAACTCTTGGACAGCTGATTGTAAGCGATCATTGCCGATACCAGAACTGCGAAGGCGAGGGTTTCTTCGATCAGTCCGGGAAGTTTCATCAAGGAGAGCTGGACCGCCGTCCAAGGCGAGAGTTCTACGTCCTCGCCGACGGTTCTCAACTGTTCGACAATGTCGACCAGCATGATGGTGATCGCAAAAATTCCCAGCACCAGTCCAAGCGCGAAGACACATCTCAAAAAGATGTAGCGTTGAATCCGCGACCCGATCATTTGGCGGGCGCCCCTTTGATCCGCTCACCGCGATTAAACAGGACATAGGAGAGGATCGCGATCGCCGCGATGGGTACGATCCACTGGACCACATTGATTGACGGGTCGCTGCCGCTACTCGACTGCACTGACAATTGGATGATGATCAGCATGAGCGCCCCGCCCGACGCTATTACGATCCTTCGAGCATATCCGCGCCGACTGAAATTTCCGCCCATGACAGCGAGAATGGCGAGCATGGCCATGGCGATGCCAATCAAGGGCGACGAGAGTCGCGAATGAGCTTCCGAGAGATATTCCAATTCGTTTCGACGTTCATTGTAACTCGAGCGGTCGATGAACAACAGTTCGTGCAGATAGCGGTCTGACGCCTTGTAGATAAGCTTTCGATCTTCGCTGACGAACGGGGACAGATCGAACGTGGATTGCTCGAAATTGAGAATGTTCAAGGCGCCATTCTGGTCGAGCTGATGTATTTGCCCGTTGAACATCACGATCGCCGGTTGACCCTCGACTTCGATGAACCGCCCGCGCTCGGCGAGATAGTCGCGCGCATCAGGCTGACCCACGCGTTCGGCAATTTGAACGCCAATCAGATCCGGTCCCTGCTGGTCCCGGGCGAACACGGTCAGGTTCGCGTCCGGCGTGGTGAACTGACCGGGGCGCACGAGCGATGATGCCAGATCAGCGCGCGCCTCATTCACGGTGGTGCGCATTTCGCGCTGCGCTGAAGGCTGCACCCAGAGGTTCACACCGAGATGGATGACGGCCCCCAGGACGGCCAGGCGCAGAATCGGCGAAGCGACCTGCCAGCGCGTCATACCCGCGGCCTGAGCGACGACGACTTCGCTGTCGCGGTGCAGGCGGTTCAGGGCCCAGATTGTCGCTACGAACATGGCCATGGGCGTCAAGAGCGCGACGATTTGTGGAACGCCCAGTGCAACGATCTTGAAGAAGGTCAATGCACCCTGGCGATTCTCGACGATGATATCGGTTTGCGACAGGCCCTGGGCGAGGATCGCAAGCAGCGTCAAACCGCCGACAATAATCAGCACCGACCGCAAAACGCGGTTGAAGAGGTATCGCTGTACGCGGTTCATAGTTGAATTTGTTCGTTTTCCTGTCTGTTTTCCTGCCTAACGAGTTGCGCCGCGCGCGTCGATGCTTACTTTGCCGCTCAAATGGAGTTCTTGCATGAAAATTACATTCACTGACGCTTCTAAGTCGGAAATCGTCGGATTTATGGTTGATGAAGGTGGAAAACTGCCTGCGGCGGCGAAAGCGCTCGATGAAGCCAGCGGCGGCTTGCTGACCGAAGCGGCAAATTCAGGTCGCTTTAGCGGCAAGGCTGGGCAACAGGCTTTTGTGGTTCTACCTAAAGGCAGCGCTGCGAAAAGAGCAGCCCTGATCGGCGCCGGAAAGGCCAAAGGCCGCGACGAACGGGCTTGGGAGCGCATTGGTGCAAGCGCCTACAAAGCGCACGCAAATAGCGGGTTCAAGTCTCTGGATCTTCATGTGGATGATGCCGACGATGCCGCCCGCGCGGCGCTGGGTGCGAAACTGGCAGCCTATCGATTCGATGACTATCGCACCAAACTCAAGGCCGAAGACAAGCCGAGCCTTAACACGCTGAACATGGTGACAAGCGATACCAAAGCAGCGAAGGCCGCATTCAAGCCGCTCGACGCGGGTGCAGACGGCACCTACCTGGCGCGGGACCTGGTCAATCTGCCACCAAATGATCTCTATCCCGCCAGCTATGCGGCGCGGATTGAAGACTTGGCAGAGCACGGGCTCGAGATCGAGATTCTCGGCGAGAAAGAACTCGCCAAGCTCGGCATGAACTCGATGCTCGGCGTGGGGCAGGGCAGCGTCAAGGAATCGAAGCTTGGCATCATGCGCTGGAATGGCGGTAAGGCGGGTGACGCGCCTGTGGCTCTGGTCGGCAAAGGCGTTTGCTTCGACACAGGCGGTATCTCATTGAAGCCGGGAGCCGGCATGGAAGACATGCGCGGAGATATGGGCGGATCAGCAGCCGTAGTTGGCGCCATGCTCGCGCTCGCAAAGCGCAAGGCCAAGGCCAATGTGGTCGGCCTGGTTGGCTTGGTCGAGAATATGCCGGATGGGGATGCGATCCGACCGGGCGACATCCTGAAGTCTGCGTCGGGGCAAACCATTGAGGTTCAGAATACAGATGCGGAAGGCCGCCTCGTCCTGTGTGATGTGCTTTGGTACGCGCAGGAGCACTACAAACCGGCCGCGATCGTCGATCTCGCAACATTGACTGGCGCGATCGTCATCGGCCTCGGTCATCATCATGCTGGCCTGTTCACCAATGATGACAGCCTCTCAGATCAGCTGACCAAAGCCGGTATGGCCGAAGGAGAACGTGTCTGGCGCCTGCCGCTTGGGCCGGAATATGACAAGCAACTGAAGTCCAAATTTGCCGATATGCGCAATATTGGCGGTCGGGCCGCAGGCTCGATCACGGCGGCGCAATTCCTTCAGCGTTTCATCAATGAAGGTCAGACCTGGGCGCATCTGGACATTGCTGGTGTGGCTTGGGTGGAAGGTGAGAAAGCACCGACCGATCCGAGCTGGGCGAGCGGCTTTGGCCCCCGTCTGCTGGATCGCTGGATCGCTGACAATTACGAAGGCTAGAGCATGAGCGAGGCCCAGAAGCCGGAATGGTGGTTTTATCACTTGCAGCGCACGACGCTGGAACGGGCGGTTGGGCCTTTGCTCGAAAAATGTCTCGAACGGGGCTGGCGCGTCCTTGCGGTGAGTCCCGACATCACCCGGCGTGCCGCACTCGATGAGGCGCTGTGGACCTACGATGATCAGAGTTTTCTCCCGCACGGCCAATCAGAGGCGGAAGGGCTTGATCCGGCGGCGCAGCCTATCTTGATTTCCGGCGAGGCAGAGAATCAGAACAATGCCTCTGTGGCACTTCTCATGGACGGGGTCGATATGCCTGCCGACGCGTCCTATGAGCGTTGCATGGTGATGTTTGATGATGGCGACGCGGCGACGCGCCAAAAAGCCCGCGAGCAATTCAAGGCGGCCAAGGATGCCGGATTGACGGCGCGCTATTTTCAGCAGGCTGGGCGCGGTTGGAAAGAGGCAGGGACGTGACCGAACTCATTCTGGGCAACCTGAATTATTCCTCCTGGTCGATTCGCGCTGCTCTGGTGGCGCGTACCTCCGGACTGGAAATCAGGGAATCCATTGTTCCGCTTGGATTCGATGAGACCCGAGAGTCGCTGATCGCAAATACGGGGCATCACACCGTGCCCGTTTTGATCAGCGGTGATCTCATAATCCGTGACAGTCTCGCGATTACAGAGTGGATTGCTGAACGCGCAGACGACGGGCGCGTTTGGCCAGCCGATCCGGAGAAGCGTGCGCTTGCGCGATCCGTCGTCTCAGAAATGCATTCTGGATTCTACAATATCCGATCCAAAATGCCGGTCGACATTCGCTCGCGGTCGCCTCTCCCCGCGATGGAAGAGCCGCTCAAGGCGGAGATCGAGCGGGTCCTCTATCTTTGGTCGATTTGCCGTGAAAAGTATGGAGCAGATGGGCCGTTCCTGTTTGGAGATTGGTCGGCAGCTGATGCTTTCTATGCGCCGGTGGTGACCCGGTTCCGGACCTATGGATATGCCCTGGAAGGGGGCGCAGCAGAGTATGCCGCCACCATCTGGAACACCGACTTGCTCAATGAGCTTGCGGCTCAAGCCGAAGCCGAGCCCTGGGAAATCGAAATGGGTGAGCTCGGCCCAGCGCGCGCCTGGATCCGCGAATAATCAGTGCTTTTCGCCAGCAGGTTTTGTGATCAGTGTGATAACAAAGACGATCAGTGTGAGAATGCCATAGCTTCCGGCGACTTTCAGTGTGTGAGGCGGAAGAGATCCCGTCCACAGGAACCAGATCCCGTATCCGGCCCCGATCAAAACCGCTATGGCCAGCATCATTCTTAGCGTTCCGCCCATTTTCGCCTCCAAAGACTATCTAATGTCCGAATCAAACTCTCATTCTGATATGAAGAATAGGTGTAACAGTGCAGGTCCCTGTTGCCGCCTTTGCAATGCATCGCTATAGGCGCGCCAAGTTCTCTATATTTACAGTTACAGGAGCCTGATATGGCTGGAACGCGTACTTTTTCGATCATCAAGCCGGACGCCACCGCGCGCAATCTGACCGGTGCGATCAACAAAGTGATCGAAGAGGGCGGACTGCGCATCATTGCCCAGCGCCGGATCCAAATGACGCAAGCTCAAGCAGAGCGTTTCTACGACATTCACAAGGAACGTCCGTTCTTCGGTGAACTGGTCGAGTTCATGACTTCTGCTCCGGTTGTGGTTCAGGTTCTCGAAGGGGAGAATGCTGTCGCGCGCTACCGTGATGTCATGGGCGCCACCAATCCGGCCGAAGCCGCTGACGGCACAATTCGCAAGCTGTTCGCGCAATCTATTGGTGAAAACTCTGCGCACGGTTCTGACAGTGATGAGAATGCCGCGATCGAAATCGCGCAATTCTTCAGCGAAGCAGACATTGTTGGCTAACCGCCGCTGCAAGCGACATTCGAAAAGCCGCTCTCAGACCGGGAGCGGCTTTTTCTTTGACAGAATTTCCTGCGCGGCGATGGCTACCGCTCGCGGATAAAGTTGATGCTCTTCGCGCAGGACACGTTCCGCGAGGTCGTCTGCGGTATCGCCCGTAAGGATTGGAACGCGCGCCTGTGCGATCACAGCGCCTTCATCAACACCTTCCGTCACCCAATGGACAGAACATCCGGCCTCCTGATCGCCTGCATCTATCGCTCGTTGATGCGTGTTGAGACCTGGATATCTGGGCAAGAGCGATGGGTGAATATTGATCATACGTCCCGCCCAGCGCTGAACGAACCAAGGGGTCAGAATGCGCATAAAGCCGGCCAAGACGACCATTTCCACTTTGTGTTCCTCGAGCACCGCTTGCAGGGCGCGCTCGAATGCCTCGCGATCTTGTCCAAATGGTTTGTGATCAATCGCGACAGCCGCGAACCCGTCAGCGGCGGCAATCTCCAATCCCTTTGCCTGTGGTCGGTTTGACATCACCAAAACAGGTTGCGCCGGGTAGCCTCCAGCGCGGGCCGCGTGCAGGATTGCTTCCATGTTTGTGCCGCGGCCGGAGATGAGTATCGCGATCCGGAGTCGGGTCATTTCTTCGCAAGATCGCCAATAATCACGGGAGATTCACCCAGGTCACGCAGGTCTGAGCAAACGCTGTCTGCGGCGCCTGCGGCGACCGCGAAAACGAGGCCGATGCCCATATTGAACGTCCGATGCATCTCGTCTTCAGCGATATTGCCTTCGCGTTGCAGCCAGTCGAACACGGCTGGCGCATGCCATGTCGAACGATCAATTCGAGGGACCAGTTGATCCGGGCACATACGCGGGGTGTTTTCGGTCAGACCCCCGCCCGTGATATGAGCGAGTCCCTTGATCTTGTTGCCTTTAATCAGAGGAAGCGCGGCTTTCGAATAGAGCCGAGTGGGCGTCAGCAAGGCTTTACCAAGCGTTTCCGCGTTCGAAAACGGAGCGGCGTCGTCGAAAGAGAGACCGGTTCGCTCCACCACTTTTCGGATCAGGGAGTATCCGTTTGAATGGGGTCCGCTGGAGGCAATGCCGATAAGGACGTCCCCCGCTTCCATCGTATCCATGCGGGGTAATATTTCATGACGCTCAACAGCGCCAACGACAAATCCGGCAAGATCATAGTGCCCTGGCGGGTACATTCCGGGCATCTCGGCTGTTTCACCGCCAATAAGTGCGCATCCGGCCTGTTTGCAGCCTTCCGCGATACCCGAGATCACCTGTTCGGCTATGCCGTTTTCAAGTTTTCCGGTCGCGAAATAATCCAGGAAAAACAGGGGCTCAGCGCCTTGAGCGAGGACATCGTTGGCACACATGGCGACCAGATCGATGCCGACAGAGTCGTGAATGCCGGTTTCGAAGGCGAGCATCAACTTGGTGCCGACCCCATCCGTACCCGACACCAGGACGGGATCCTCCCATCCTTCCTTCTTCAGGTCGAACAGCGCGCCAAAACCGCCTAAGCCGCCCATAACCCCGGCGCGGCGGGTCGCTTTGGCGAGCGGGCCGATGGCTTTTACCAGCTCATCGCCTGCCTCAATATCGACACCAGCGTCGCGGTAGGAAAGGGAATCAGATGCGTTTGTCGTCATGGCTGCGCGCGTTAGCATGGCCTCTGGCTGCTGACCAGCACGCTTCGACGGTTCACGCACGCCCAGACTGTTGTTAGAACAGTTCGGAGTTTAGAGGACCGTCATATGATTCGCCTGATCCTGATCGCCATCGCTTTTGCCTCCACCGCGCTGCTGAGCGCGCACGGTCAGAGCCGGGAAGTCTACACAATCTACGGCATTGCGGTGGATGAACGCGCGCCGACGGTTGCAGAAGCGCAGCAGAAAGCGTTCGCGACTGCGAAACTGGTTGGCGCCCAGCAATTGATTGAGCGACTGACACTCCCGGAAGATCGCGCAGCGGCGACCGATCTGATCATCGATCAGGCGTTCGCCGATCGCATCGCAGCAGCTGTCGATGTTGAGGAAGAAGTTGCAGGCGCAGGTCGTTATCGCGGTAGTCTGGCCGTCGTTTACAACCCGACTCAACTGCGACTGGCTCTGACGCAGGTCGGCTTGCCTTTTACTGATAGTCTGGGACCGCGCGCGGTCTTGTTTACGTCCACGTCGAACGGCATGGATTTCGCCTGGAAAATGGCTTGGGATGAGCCGCCTACGGAGAGCCTGGTGCCGCTGTTGATGAGCGAAACCTCCGGCTATGAAGCAGATACCCCGTGGGAGGTCCTCCAGGACGAAGTCGCACTCTATGGCGCTCAGCGCGCTATGTTTGCAAATCTTCGAGGCGGGCAAGGGGGATACATCGTTGATCTGGTTTCGGTCACCGCTTCAGGCGCGCGTGCGATCGGTACCACACGGCGCGCGTCGACGCTCGAGGGAGCGGTTGATGCGGTGGTCGAATTGCTCAATGCAGACTGGAAGCGGACATCTATCGTTCGCGATTCCAGCCGAACCCTCATCGAGGCAACGGTTCGTTATACCTCCCTGGCAGAATGGAACACGCTGCGCGGCGCGTTGGTGCGCTCGCCTCTGGTGTCGAACTTCCAGACCCGGGCCATTTCAACGGATGGTGCCTTCATTGCCTTCGCTTTTGCCGGAGACGGGCAACGCCTGACCTCTGATTTGCGGGATCGCGGCGTCGTCATCAGCGCCGAGGAGATCGGTTGGGTGATGACGTCTGCGATCAGTGGCGGGCAGTAGAGAAAGAGGCGACCGAATGCCGCCTTCGAGGCAGATCCCCCTGCAATTCCCGGAGGCCAGCCTCAGCTTTGACGACATGGCAATCACCGGCGCCAATCGCGCCATCTGCGCCGCGATCAGACATGCCGAACGCTGGCCTTATCATGCCTTTTGTCTGATCGGTGCGCCGGGGAGTGGCATCTCCACATTGGGGCAGGCGTGGGCAAGGGAGCGAGACGCGAGTTACCTTTTGGGGGAAGCGCTGTCCAAAACCGACGATCGGAAACTGGAGACGCTCAGCCAGAAGGACGTGGTTGTTGACGACGTTGATCGCATGAAACGCGCGGATCGGTTGCTCTTTCTTTTGAGTGCGATCCAACGGAACGGACGCCGTGTTTTGCTCGCCGCTCACAGCGCGCCTTCATCCTGGCATTTTCAATCGCCGGACCTGAACTCCAGATTGCACGCCGCGCCGCTTGCAGAGATTCCCGCACCGGATGAAGACTTGATGCGCGCACGGCTGAGACGCGCCTTTGCGCGTTCGGTTCTTGAACTTCCAAAAACCGTTGAGGACTACCTTGTCACGCGATTGGGGCTGGACTACTCGCAGATCGAACACTCTGTGGAAATCCTGGCTGGAGCCAGCGGCGAACGTCCGCTGACCATTCCGCTCGCAAGGGAGATCCTGGAGGAAGAGAAAACCTAAGTCTTTCAGCGTGGGTGAGGGCATATGACCAGTCGGGTGAAGACGCCAAAAGAGGCCTCTGAACGATATATCAATCGCGAACTATCGTGGCTCAAGTTCAATGAACGCGTCCTCGAAGAAGCCCGCAATGATTCGCACCCCCTGTTGGAGCGACTGCGTTTCCTCTCAATCTCCTCCAATAATTTGGATGAGTTCTTCATGGTCCGCTACGCGGGTTTGCGGGAGCAGGCGCGCGCCGGAATCCAGAAGCGCAGTCTGGAAGGGCGAACCCCGGCTGAACAGATCCGCGATATAGAGACCGCCGTTGAGACACTGATGGGAGACCAGCAAGCCTGCTGGCAAGCGCTGCGAACCGAACTGAAGGAAGATCAGATCGAAGTTCTCGCGATGACCGAGATCAAGCGCAATGACATGACCTGGTTGAAGGAGCGATTTGAAAATCAGATCTTTCCAATCCTGACCCCGCAAGCGGTCGATCCCGCTCATCCCTTCCCATTCATTCCAAATCTAGGTTTCGCGGTCGCCTTCCAACTGAACCCTGCCAAAGGCAATGCAGGCGAACCCATGGTCGGCCTTGTGCCCATGCCAGCCTTTTCGCCGCGCTTCATACGACTTCCGGACAAGAAGTCAGGCGTCTTGCGCTTCGTACGTCTTGAAAGCGTGATCGCGCATTTTCAGAATATGTTGTTTCCGGGCTTTGACGCCAAAGGTCACTGCGTCTTCCGGATCGTCCGAGACAGCGATATCGAGATCGAAGAAGAAGCCGAAGACCTGATCGCCGAGTTTGAGATTCTGCTCAAACAACGCCGCCGGGGTCGGATCGTGCGCATTCACATTGACTCCGATGGACCGGAATCCCTGCGCGAGTTTGTAGCGCGCGAGATCGGTGCCGAAACCCGAGACATCATGCTTCTGGACGGCCTTCTCGGCATGAAAGACCTGTCAGGATTGATTGTGAATGACCGCCCGGATCTGCTGTTCCAGCCCTTTGAGGCACGCTTTCCAGAGCGCATTCGCGAGATGGGTGGTGATTGCTTTGAAGCGATCCGAGCGAAAGATATCCTGGTCCATCACCCGTATGAATCGTTTGATGTGGTGGTGCAGTTCATTCGGCAAGCCGCGCGCGATCCAAATGTCGTCGCCATCAAGCAAACGCTGTATCGGACAACGCTGAATTCACCCATCGTATCCGCGCTGATCGAGGCGGCGGAAGAGGGCAAGAACGTAACCGCGCTGGTTGAAATCAAGGCGCGTTTTGACGAAGAGACCAATCTCCGACTTGCTCGCGATCTGGAACGCGCAGGAGTCCAGGTCGTATATGGCTTCATCGACTATAAAACGCATGCGAAGGTCTCGCTTATTCTTCGCCGAGAAGGCGCCAATTTGCAGACCTATACGCATTTCGGCACCGGCAATTATCATCCTGTCACGGCCAAGATCTATACAGACCTGGCGCTGTTCACGGCCGATCCCATAATGGGGCGCGATGCCGGGCGTCTGTTCAACTATATTACCGCCTATAAGGACCCACCGGAAGCCGGCCCTGAACTAGAGAAGCTCGTCATGTCGCCTTTTGCGATGGAGTCCTTCCTGATTGACAAGATCAATGCAGAGGCGCGCGCCGCCAAGGCCGGAAAACCGTCCGGGATTTGGGCGAAAATGAACTCCGTGGTCGATCAGGACGTCATCGACGCATTGTACAAGGCGAGCCAGGCTGGCGTGCCCATTCGCCTGGTCGTCCGCGGGATTTGCTGCCTGCGCCCAGGCGTTCCAGGCCTCTCAGAAACGATCCAGGTGAAAAGCCTAGTGGGTCGCTTTCTGGAGCATTCGAGAATCGTCTGCTTTGGCAATGGTGAATCGCTGCCATCAGAAAAGGCTAAGGTCTACATGTCGTCCGCGGACTGGATGGACCGGAACCTGAAGCGGCGGGTAGAAGCGCTGGTGCCGATCGAAGTCCCGACGGTCCACCGACAGGTGCTCAACCAGATTATGGTTGCGAATCTAAACGATGACGAGCAGAGCTGGGAAATGGGAGCGGATGGGAATTATACGCGGATCGTCAGTGATCCGGAGGGCGGCTTTAGCGCGCACAATTATTTCATGGACAATCCCAGCCTGTCGGGACGAGGGTCGGCGCTGGTGGTCAGCGAGCCGCCTCGGCTCGCTCCGCGCAAACGAGAGCGAAAGTCTAAATGAAGCCGGCCCAGAAGATCGCCGTCATCGATATCGGGTCGAACTCGTGTCGAATGGTGATTTATGAGCAGGCGGGCGGGGCACTGATTCCGTACTTCAATGAAAAAGCCATGGCCGGGCTTGGTCGCGACCTGGCAGAGACGGGCCGCCTATCGCCTTCCGGCAAGGAATTGGCGCTGCAGACGTTCCACCGCTTTCGGGCGATCACCAACAGCCTGAAGATCAAGAATGTGCGCGCTGTGGCGACGGCCGCGGTCCGAGAAGCAATTGATGGCGAAGAATTCAAGGAAGATGCTGAGCGCATTCTTGGGGTCCCGATTCAGGTACTGACGGGCGCCGATGAGGGGCGCTTGTCCGCCTTGGGCGTCAGCGTCGGTTTCTTCAACCCATCCGGTCTGGTCGCGGATCTCGGCGGTACCAGCATGGAATTGCTGCCTCTGGACGACGATTCGAAAGGCGAGACGTTTCTCCTGGGACCTCTGGCCCGCAGTAAAGATGTAGACCTGACGCCCGAAAAACGCGCCAAGGCGATCCGAAAGATTCTTTCCGGCACCAAGCTTACGGCCGAGAAACAGGGTGGAAAACTGTACGCGGTGGGCGGCGCGTGGCGTAATGTGGCCGCCGTCCATATGATGCTGCGAAACTACCCATTGCGAGTGGCGCACGGCTATAAAATGTCGCGAAGCGATGTCCGAAACGTCATCGAGGCGGCGGATCTCGCCAAGTCGGACAAACTGACACGAGAACAGTTGCAAGGTGTGTCGAAGCGCCGCTTCGACACCTTGCTGCACGCCGCGATCCTGCTCGAGACATTGATGGATCAAACGGACAGCGAAGACGTGGTCATCTCCTCTTTCGGGTTGCGAGATGGCGTCGCTGCCCAAGGCTTGAAGTCAGATGGCGCAAGCGGTTTGCTTGATGCAGTGCCGCTGTTTCTCAGATCGTCGCAAGAAGCCGTTTTGTTCGGTCAGGAATTGTTTAGCTTCATTTTCCCGATCTCTTCGCATTTCAAACAATCTGAACCGGTCCTTCGCGCCATTTGCCTGATGGCTGATGCAGGCGCGCGCATGCATCCTGATCATCGGGCGAACCTTGTTTACGAGCAAGTGCTCAGAGCGCCGGTGCCGGCTCTTTCTCATCCTCAGCGCCTGTTTGCTGCCTATGCAGCGGCCTCGCGCTACACGTTCAAATATATTGAGGAACCGGCATATGCCGGGATGCTGAAACTATCGATGAAGCGGCGCGCAAAGATTCTGGGCTGTGCCATGCGTCTGGCCGCGGTTTATTCCGGACGATCTGGACCGATCCTCGCGACAGCGCGTCTGAGCGTGGCTGATGGCGCCCTCTGTATGCATGTGGACCGGGACTATAGCGATCTGATCTCAGACACAGTGGAACGCCGTCTCGGGCAGTTGTCAGGCCTGTTGAAGCTGCATCCGCGTTTGATTGTAGAGTAGGCTAGAGCTCGAACAGGCGAACTTCTCCATCCTGGAACGACAAGGCGAGCTTTCCGGACAACAAGGCGAGCGCCTTCTTCCCGAAAAGGTCGTAGCGCCAGCCATTCATAGCGGCGATCTCTTTTCCGGTTTCGCCGCGCGCCAGTTTTTCGACATCTGCCGAATTGGCGATCAGGCGCGGAACAACATTCGCCTCTTCGCTTACTGCCTTGAGCAGCACTTTCAGCATTTCCGGCGCGCCCGCGGGCATTTCCGGATTTTGCTGGCGCTTCGGAAGCTTCGGGGCATACCGATCCGGATCATCAATGGCGACCCGAATGGCGTCCATCAAGCCGTCGGCATATTTGGAACGAATAAAGCCTTTGGGCACAGCGCGTAGCCGATCAAACGCCTTCTCCGATTGCGGTCTCTGGCCGGCAATTTCCTGAATCGCATCATCCTTGAGGATTCGCCGCCTCGGTTTGTTCAAGGTTTGCGCCTTTTCCTCGCGCCAGGCAGCGACAGAAGCAAAGATGGCGGCATAGTCCTTTTGCGGCTTGCGCAGTTTCAGGCGTTTCCAGGCGTTTTCAGGTGATGTGTCATAAACGGCCGGATCGGTCAGCTCTGCCATTTCGGCCTCGACCCAGGCCAACCGCCCCATGTCTTCGAGACGTGCGATCATCTTTTGATAGGCATCTCGTAAATGGGTGACGTCGCCCAGCGCATAAACCAGCTGTTTTTCGGTCAGGGGGCGGCGTTTCCAGTCAGTGAACTGGCTGGATTTATCCAGGCGGCGCTTGAGGATACGCTGGATCAGATTGTCATAGGAGATAGAATCGCCAATCCCCAGTGCCATGGCAGCGATCTGGGTATCGAAAACCGGGGCAGGGGGATGCCCGATCAGACGATTGAAGATTTCCAGATCTTGGCGCGCCGCATGAAAGACTTTCGGGCGGCTGGGATCGGCTAGCAATTCCAGGAATGGTCCGATGTCGAGATCGTCCGACATAGGATCAATCATGACCTCATAATCTTCGCATGAGGCCTGGATCAGACAGAGTTCAGGCCAATAGGTCGTTTCGCGATGAAACTCCGTATCCACACACAGAAAACTGCCCTTCGCGAGGCGTTCGCACGCGTCTGCAAGGGCATCTTGATCAGTAATGGGAATAAGTGGGTCACCAGACATGGCATCGCCCCTAGAGCAAGCCGCAGGCTTTTGCGAGTAGGAATCTGTAAATTACGCTGTCTAGCCCGTTTTTCGACGCAGCAGAGAGCGCGGTGACACAGACGGCTCGGCGACCTGTTCCGGGACGCTCAGTTCGGTTGGAAACTCGGTCTCATCGTGCCGAACAATCCACTCTTCGGATTCTTCGTGCTCGCCATGTCCATTGGTCCCGCGCAACGCCGAGACGATTTCGGTCAGGCTGGTATGCGCCTCCGCGGCCATGCCACTATCGTCCGAAACATTCTGACTGGATGGCCGAGCGCTTGCCGCCAGGTTGCGGAATCGCATCCGCATGGGGGTCGAGATCGCGCTCCCGAAGGCGATACATTCGCGGTCTGCGAGTGAGGAAAGGAAGGCCAGGGTAGAGCGTGACCCGTTGGCAATGGCCTTCCGCATCACATCCTGGTCGGCGTCGTTACCGAGCCGCAATGAGAAGATCGTATTGCACTGGGACAGGATGGTCGGATCAAGCTCGTTCGGGCGCTGGGTAATGATGGCTAGCGAGACGCCATACTTCCGGCCTTCCTTGGCGATCCGTGCGATGGCGCCGCGGGTGGGCGCGAACCCCGTATTGGTATCCGCTGGAATGTACCGGTGCGCCTCTTCACAGACGACCAGCGTTTTGACTTTCGAATTGCTGGCCAGCGCAATGTCAAACGCCATCCGGCAGAGGACCGAGGCGACAGAATTGACGACTTCCGATGGAATACCGGACATCTGGAACACGGTGATCGGCTTCCCGCCAATCGGTACGCGATAGATATTGCCGAGGACATCTTCAATCCGGTCCGTGGCATTATGAGAGCCGAACAGAAACGCGAATCGCGGGTCATTGATTGCGGCCTCGATGCGGGCCTTCAGGCGGCGCAACGTGAGGCGACGCAAGGCGCCATCGAGAGAACCGATTTCTTCGTCAATCAGTTTAAGAAGATCCGCCAGGCGATACGGCACCGGGGTATCGGCAGTGAAGGCCGAACTGGTGCTGGATTTGCGGCGAACGCCTTGATTAGGACCATGTTTGTAAACGATTTTCGCTTTCGGAATAAACTCGCGCAACGCGTCGACTTCTTCGTCGGACCCATCGCGACCGCGGAAGATGACCTGTTGGAATTCTTCCAGGTTCAATAGCCAGAAAGGCAGGTCGAGCGTGTCGGCTGTGATCGTGTTCGCTTTCGATCCGAATGCGCTGGTATATTCGTTGTGCGGGTCGAGAATCAGAATACGCTGATTGAGTTTGTGCTTGGCAATCAGGTGCAGGATCAAAGTCACCGCCGTCGACTTACCCGTACCGGTCGTCCCAACCACGGAGAAGTGACGCGACAACAAGGCGTCGACTGAAACCACCGCGGGAATATCTGGGGCCTGACTGAGCGATCCGACTGTGACAGCCGACGGATCGCTGGATTTATAGATCGTGACGAGGTCGTGCTTGCGAATGCGGTGTGCGACGGCGCCAACATGCGGGTACTGCGAAATACCGCCGGAAAAGACCGCGCCGCGCCGTTCATCCTGGCGCACCTCACCTGAGAGTTCCACATACAGCGTCACTCGGCGTTTTTCGGGTTGATCCCAGCCAACTTCGCCATTCTCAACTTGATAGAGCAGACCGACCACCCGGTTCTCGCCAACCTGGATCGAGATGAGCTGTCCGACCGCCCAGTAATTCTCAGCATCGTCCCCGGTGCCGGCGAGCGCCGAGATACGGGCTTCGGTACCGTTACATTCGATTACATAGCCTTGGGCGCGGTCACGATCCGTGGCGTCAGAGGCTTGGGCTGGCGCAGTCTGCGGCGATTGATTCGTCATGCGCTAAACATGTCTGGAAGGCCTGAAAAACAAGTTAATCTGCTCGTCAGCCATCCAACGTGCGGCAAGGCCTTGACTTTCCGGGTCTACAAGAGCCAAAAGCCGCCTTTATTTCTCCTCCCGAACGGAGCGCATTATGCACGCCTATCGCAGCCACACTTGCGGTGAACTTCGTAAGTCTGACGTCGGTCAGACCGTCAAACTGTCCGGCTGGCTGCATCGCCGCCGAGACCATGGTGGGGTCATGTTCATCGACTTGCGGGACCATTATGGTTTGACTCAATGCGTGTTCGACCCGGACTTCCCGGCTTTTGCCGTCGTCGAACGCCTTCGGACCGAAAGTGTCATCACGATCGAGGGCGAAGTGCTGGCTCGTGATGCGGAGCTGGTTAATCCAAACCTGGCGTCCGGCGAGATTGAAGTTCGCGTCAAGGAAGCAAGCGTCCAGTCGGAAGCAGCGGAACTGCCTCTGCCGGTCTTTGGAGAGCCAGATTATCCCGAAGATATCCGCCTCAAGCACCGCTATCTCGATCTACGCCGCGAGACGCTGCACGCCAACATGATCTTGCGCGCCGAGGTGATTGCCTCGATCCGCCGCCGTATGGTCGAGCAGGGCTTTACCGAGTATCAGACGCCCATTTTGACAGCGTCATCGCCTGAAGGCGCGCGAGACTTCCTCGTGCCATCGCGTCTGCACCCGGGTGAATTTTATGCGCTGCCTCAGGCACCTCAGCAATTCAAGCAGTTGCTTATGGTCTCAGGTTTCGACCGATACTTCCAGATCGCCGCCTGTTTCCGCGATGAGGATGCCCGCGCCGATCGCTCTCCAGGTGAATTCTACCAGCTCGACATCGAAATGAGCTTTGTCACCCAGGAAGACGTCTTCCAGGCGATTGAGCCCGTCATGCATGGCGTGTTCGCTGAGTTTGCCGACTGGAAGGGCAAGGGTCGGACGCTGCCGGAAGGACCGTTCCCGCGCATTCCTTACGCCGAAGCCATGGCCAAATATGGCTCCGACAAGCCGGACCTGCGGAACCCGATCGAGCTGGTCGATGTCACCGAATTCTTCGAGGATGACAGCAAGACCGGCTTCTCGATCTTCGCCAAGATTATCAAGGGTGGCGGCAAAGTGATTGCCATACCGGCGCCAAAGGCGACCGAATCCCAGTCACGCAAGTTCTTCGACGACATGGACAAATGGGCGAAGAAGGAAATGCAGGCCCCAGGCCTCGGCTATGCGCGTCTGCGCGCCGGAGAAGATGGCGCTGTGTCGTCGCAGGATCCGGTGCTCAAGAATTTTGACGCAGACCATCTCAAAGCCTTCCTCGAGCATACGGGCCTCGGCGATGGAGACGGAATCTTCTTCTCTGCCGGCAAGGCTGGAGATGCCTATAAGCTGGCCGGCGCCGCCCGCATCAAGGTTGGCGAAGAGCTCGATCTGGTTGAGCAGGGCGTGTTCCGTTTCTGCTGGATCGTCGACTTCCCGATGTATGAGTGGGATGAAGACAACAAGAAGGTCGATTTCAGTCACAACCCGTTCTCGATGCCACAAGGTGGCCTCGAGGTCCTCGAAGCGGCCAGTACGGATGAAGAACTGCTGGATATCAAAGCCTATCAGTATGACATTGTCTGTAACGGCATTGAGCTGTCCTCCGGCGCAATCCGGAACCATCGTCCAGACATTATGCTGAAGGCCTTTGAAAAGGCTGGCTACGGCCCGGAAATTGTTGAAGCCGAGTTTGGCGGCATGCTGAACGCGTTCCGTTATGGCGCGCCGCCGCATGGCGGGATCGCCCCTGGCGTCGACAGGATGGTGATGCTGCTGGCTGACGCTGAGAATATCCGGGACGTCACGCTGTTCCCAATGAACCAGCAAGCACGCGATCTGATGATGCAGGCCCCGAGCCCTGTGCGGGACGAGCAGCTGCGAGAGCTTCACATTCGCCTCGCGCCGCAAGTGAAAGACAAGTAGGCGAAGAGGGTGCTGGACGCCCTCGACGCATCATCCTAAACGCTAGCCCGACACAAGATGAGGCGAGCAAATGTTCGATATCCGCGCAATTCGCGACAATCCAGATGCCTTCCGCGCCGCTTTCGAGCGCAAACAGAAGGGGCTGGGCGAGGTCGTCTCGCATATGCTGGATCATGACGCCGCCGTCCGTAAAGCCGTCTCGGACAAGCAGGAAGCAGAAGCTGCTCGTAACGCCAAATCCAAAGAGATCGGCAAGGCCAAAGCGAGCGGTGATGAGGCCCTCTTCGAACAGCTCCGCACGGAGGTGGCAGAGGCAAAGGATGTGATCGAGGCGGCGGGCGAACAGGAAGCGGCCGCCCGCGCCGAACTCGACAAGCTGCTCTACGGGACGCCGAACATTCCGATGCCGGATGTCCCGGAAGGCGAAGACGAAGCCGGTAATGTCGAACAGCATCAATGGGGCGACCCGAATGCGCGGCAAGGTGGCCGCAACGCGGTGCTGGATCATGCAGATCTTGGCGCTGGCCTGAAGAATGCGATCGGTCAGCCGCTGATGGATTTTGAAGCCGCCGCTGCGATGAGTGGCGCGCGCTTTGTCGCCCTGCGCGGTCAGTTGGCGCGCCTGGAACGGGCCCTGGCGACGTTCATGCTGGACAAGCAAACGCTTGAGAATGGCTATGAGGAGGTCAATCCGCCGCTTCTGGTGCGACCCGAAGCTCTTATCGGTACAGGACAGCTGCCCAAGTTCGGAGAGGATTCCTTCGAAACGACGGATGGTCATTGGTTGATCGCGACATCAGAAATTTCGCTTACCAACCTGGTTCGCGAGCAAATCCTGTCCACAGACCAACTCCCGATCCGTATAACGGGCCATACGCCTTGTTTCCGTTCCGAAGCCGGCAGCGCTGGTCGCGATACCAAGGGCATGATCCGGCTGCACCAGTTCAACAAGGTCGAAATGGTCTCCATCGTCCGCGACGAGGAAGAAGGCCTTGCCGAACTGGAGCGGATGACAAAATGCGCCGAAGGCATTC
This sequence comes from Hyphomonas sp. Mor2, assembly GCF_001854405.1. GTDB lineage: Bacteria > Pseudomonadota > Alphaproteobacteria > Caulobacterales > Hyphomonadaceae > Henriciella. Next base: position 1,303,243 of record NZ_CP017718.1, on the reverse strand, counting down.
TCGAGGCGCTGGACCTGCCTTACCGCCGCATGCTGCTCTGCTCTGGGGATATGGGTTTTGGCGCACGTAAGACCTACGATCTCGAAGTCTGGCTGCCGAGCCAGAATACCTATCGAGAGATCAGCTCTTGCTCCTATTGCGGGGACTTCCAGGCGCGCCGTATGCGCGCGCGCTGGCGGCCTGTGCCGAGCGACGACAATCCTAAGCCAAAGCCGGAATTCGTGCATACGCTGAACGGCTCGGGCCTGGCAGTTGGACGGACCCTGGTGGCGGTGCTGGAGAATTATCAGAACGAGGACGGCTCGATCACCGTTCCGGAGGCGCTGCGCCCCTATATGGGCGGTCTTGAGGTGATCTCGTGAAACTCTGGCTCAATCTGAGCCTGGTGATCACACTCGCGCTGTTTGCGGTTCATGAAATGGACGCGATGACCCATGCAGAGTGGCGATTGCTTCCCGTGTTGAGCGGTCTACCGGAAGACGTGGGCCGCGACGGGTTTGTCCTGTTGCATATTCCGCTGTTTGCCGGTGTGTTCTGGGCGGTGTTTCTGTCGCCCTGGAAACGATTGTCTGCCCAGATTGTTTCCGGACTGACCATCGTACACGCAATTGTGCATTTCCTTCTATCTGACCATCCGCTTTACACCTTCGTCGCGCCGATTGAGACGATCACAGTTTATGGGGCGGCGCTGAGCTCCGCCGCGTATTTGGCAATTTCTTTCCTGGAGACCTCAGAATGAGAATTCTTCTGACAAATGATGACGGTATCAACGCGCCGGGTCTCGACGTACTTGAGCATATCGCCCGCCAGTTGACCGACGATATCTGGATCGTCGCGCCAGAACTGGAGCAGTCCGGCAAGGGCAGGGCGATTTCACTGACCGAATTTGTCAGGGTGCGCGAACTTGGGCCCCAGCGTTACGCTGTGAATGGCACGCCAAGCGATTGCGTATTGCTTGCGCTGGACGAGTTGATGCCCGACCGGCCCGACTTCATCCTCTCCGGCGTGAATGCGGGTCAGAATATCGCCGAAGATACGACTTTTTCGGGGACCATCGCGGCGGCTCTATTTGGCATGCAGCATGGTGTGCCGAGCATTGCGCTCAGCCAGTCCAAAGGCTTCCAGAACCCGCATTCCTGCCCATGGGAAACACCGATGGTCTGGGGCGCGCGCGTATTGCAGCCGATTATCGACAAGGGCTGGCCGGATGATCTGATCATCAACATCAATTTTCCGGATCGTGATCCGGAAGATGTGGCGGGCATCCGTTATACCAGTCAGGGTCTGCGCGATGAGCGAATCATTCGGACGGAAGCCCGGGAAGATCTGCGCGGGAACGCCTATTACTGGATCGGTTATCGCGGAAAACTGTCAAATCCGAACGAAGGTACGGACTTGCGGGCGATCTATGACGGTTACATTTCTGTAAGTCCACTACATGTGGATTTGACGCATGACGCGTTTCTCGCTGAGATGCGCGAGACATGGCCGACCTGATTCCTGACCCTTTAAGAGCCGCGCGCCTGGTCCTTTCTCTGCGCCGGCAAGGGGTCACCGATGATGGCGTGCTGACCGCCTTGGAAACGGTCGATCGCGGCGTATTTGTCAGCGATAATCTCAGCAGCATGGTCGCAGAAGATTGCGCTTTGCCAATTCCTTGTGGTCAGAGCATTCCGCGACCCATCGTGACGGCAAAACTTCTGCGCGCCCTACAGGTGTCACCCGGAAAACATGAACGGGTACTGCTGATTGGCTCCGGGTCGGGCTATACGGCGGCGCTGCTCAGCCAGATCAGTCGACATGTATACGGTATCGAACGGTACGAGCGTCTGGTCGAGCAATCGCGCAAGCGGCTGGAAGATCTCGCCGTCAAGAATGTCACGATCCGGCACGGCAATGGCCTCACCGGTCTGCAGGAGCATGGACCATATGACCGGATTTTGCTCGCCGGCGCGGTCAAGACCATTCCGGCGGTGCTGATTGAACAATTATCCAAGGACGGATTGCTGGTGACGCCGATCGAGACCAGTTCCGGTCCGCAAATCCTGCGGACCGTATCCAAGTCAAAAGATGTGATTGACGAGCAAATGCCAGATCGACTGGCGCTTCTCTCGGAAGGCGTGTCTCAAACCCTATAGAGATTTATCTATTGCAGGTCCGGGCTCGCGCATTCGCCCTCAATCGCGACGCTTGCACCGGCAGCCGCCGCTTCACAGGCATTGCTGTACGTCTGCCCGTCGCACCCACAGACCGGCATATATTCTCGCGTACAGACTTCTGGCCGGACCTGGCATGTCCCTGCGCCGTCAAGAATTTCGAGGCACTGACCGGGTTCCTGCTGACAGAAATACCCGGCGGGACATTGCAGGCCCGCGATTCCGCCACAGACCTCGCCGGTTGGATCGATCACGGGGATCGCTTCCTCGACAATGGTTTCGACTACTTCAGGTTCGCTGACATCTGATTCGGGCGCGTCGCCGCCACCACAGGCGGCCAGCAAAACCGCGCTCAGTGATAAGAATAGTCCGCGCATCGGGTACTCCCCTTCAGTCCCTTTTCCAGTTGCAGCATAGAAAAGAAAAACCGGCGAGGCCATAGGCCGCCGCCGGTTTCGTACGTTTTGTGATGATTTGCCCTAGAATCAGGCCTTGGCTGCTTCAGCGACCCGGCCAAAAATATTGGCGCCGTGACCGGCACCGGAGTCGAAGGCCGTTTGCACGGATGTGTCGGTGATCTGGTCCCATTTATCGGCAACGGCTTCCGCCGTCAGCGCCTCGCCCTGGCCGACGAAAGCGCCTTTGGTTTCAACGATTTGCGCCATTGAGAAGGCGCCAGCGCCAGCTGACAGGATCATACCGGTTGGCGCATCCTCTTTGACCAGGTTTATGACACCCGGCGTCACGAATTCTGGCTTTATCTGCGCGAGGGCCTCAGGAGACATCAGGCCCTCCGTCATCCGGGTCGCCGCGATCGGGCATACAGTGTTGACCTTAATGTTGTTTTTCGCGCCTTCGATCTTCAGCGTGTTCATCAAGCCGACAACACCGAGTTTCGCAGCGCCATAGTTTGCCTGACCAAAATTGCCATAAAGCCCGGTCGAAGAGGTTGTCACGACGATGCGGCCGTAATTCTGCTCTTTCATGATGTTCCAGGCCGCGTGAATCGGCTTGAATGAGCCGCGCAGGTGGACATCCAGCACCAGATTGATGTCCTCGGTCGTCATCTTTGAGAAGGAACGATCGCGCAGAATTCCGGCATTCGCGATAATGATGTCGATGCGGCCAAAGGCGTTCATCGTGTCATCGATCATTTTTTTGACGCCGGCATCGTCTGCGACAGAAGAGCCATTCGCGATCGCTTCGCCGCCTAAGGCCTTGATTTCAGACACGACTTCCTCGGCGGCTGCAGAGTTGCCGCCGGTGCCGTCCATTGAGCCACCAAGGTCATTTACCACGACTTTTGCGCCACGACGCGCGAGCTCCAGGGCGTGTTGCTTGCCGAGGCCGCCACCGGCGCCGGTTACAATAGCGACGCGATCATCAAAACGAATGGACATGGGTGTGTCTCCTAAAACTTATACGCATTGTGCGAGTGCGAACGCCTTGCACCATCCGCTGACGTAAACGTCAAGCGCCGACGCTGCGTTACCTCTTGTCACAGAGGGGAAGGCATGATGCCTAACTCGCACAAACCGAAGACGGAGACTCCCATGCTTGCCTATGTCACCCTTGGATCAAACGATACTGAAAAAGCCACGGCGTTCTATGACGCCTGGATGCCCGAAATCGGTGCGAAGCGGGTGTTTGATAACGGTCGCCTATACTTTTACAGCGCTGGGCAGGGGCAATCCATGCTGGCGGTCGGCGGACCCTATGACGAACAAACAGCGACCTGCGGCAATGGCGTCATGCCCGCCTTGGGCGTCGCAGACACGGAAACGGTCGACCGTGCCTATGCCAAAGCCCTTGAACTGGGGGCGACGGGCGATGGTGAGCCAGGACAACGCGTGCCCGGCTTTTATGGCGCCTATTTCCGCGACCTGGATGGCCATAAGATCTGCGTCTGCAAACTCGGCTAGGTCACAATGCTGACAACAAGGCTGGCCCGCTCCGAAAGAGCGGGTTAGTCCTTTCTCAGGGAAATGACCAAGTGAGGATCTGCTGATGGAATGGGGCTGGGACAATGCGAGAGCGTTTATTGGTATAGCGATGATTTTCGCGATTGCCTGGGGCCTGTCGGAAAACAAGAAAGCCTTTCCCTGGAAGATCGTCCTGGGAGCCGTCGGGATCCAGTTTGCTTTCGCCCTTATTTTGTTTGGCATCCCATTTGTCAGGGATGAGGTATTGTTCAAGGCCAATCTGGTCGTAGATCAACTTATTTCCGCCACGCGCTACGGAACTGAATTTGTTTTTGGGAAACTGGTTGGAAACTCAGACAACTGGATCGCATTCGAAAGAACACAGCTCCCACCGGAAGACACCGGCGTAATCTTCGCGGTTCAACTGCTACCGCTGATTATCGTTGTTGCCGCTCTGTCCGCCATTTTATGGCATTGGCACATACTGCGTTGGGTGACGAAAGGGTTCGCATCCATTTTTCGTCGATTCATGGGCCTCGGCGGTGCGACCTCACTCGCCGTCTCGGCCAACGTGTTCATGGGCATGACAGAAGCGCCAGTGCTGGTGAAACCCTATCTGAAGGGCATGTCGCGGTCCGAGATTTTTATTCTCATGGTCGCTGGTTTTGCCACGGTCGCGGGCAGCGTTCTCGTGTTGTATGGCGTGTTCCTGAAAGACGTTCTGCCCAATGCCCTGGGGCAGCTGCTGGCGGCCTCGCTCATCGCTGCGCCCGCTGCGGTCGCATTGGCGCTCGTCATGGTGCCGGAGTCGGTCGACTCCAAACTGCGCGCGCATGAGCCGGACTTCGAATATGAATCGACCATGGACGCCTTCGCGACCGGAGCGTCGGACGGACTGAAAATCCTCGCCAATATCGTCACCATGCTGATTGCGGCTTTTGCCTTGCTCTATCTCGCCAATGCCGCGCTGGGCGCCCTGCCAGACGTCAGGGGCGCCCCCTTATCGATCGAGCGGGTCCTAGGCTGGGTCTTCGCCCCCATCATGTACATGGTCGGCGTGCCGATGGCAGAAGCGGCGCAATCGGGCTCTCTGATCGGGATCAAGACCGTCCTCACAGAGTTTGTCGCCTTCCTGCAACTGGCAGGAGAGGGCGGAGAGGGCCTATCAGAGCGGTCGACCATGATCACTGCGCACGCGATTTGCGGATTCGCCAATTTCGGGTCGATCGGCATTCTGATCGGCGGGTTGTCGATTATCGAGCCGCAACGCCGAACCACTTTTCTGGAGCTGGCCTGGAAAACCCTGGTCGCGGGGACACTGGCCACCTGTCTGTCCGGTGCGGTTGTGGGGGCGCTGCCTGCAAACCTGTTCTTCGGGAGTTAAGTACACCACATGAAACGTACCTCTTGGCTGGTCGCCGCCAGCCTGTCTCTGAGCGGCCCGGCACTGGCCCAGTTCGCCTATGAAGAGGCGCAACGGGATGTAGAAGCTGACCGGATAGCCTGTCTGGAAGCGCGCGGACTTTCAGCGGAAGAGTCGTCTCCATTCTGTCCCAGCCGGACCAATCGTGTGCTGTCCACGATCGTGACCTATGGTGACCGCAACCCATTGGGCGCTGGCTCGGTATCGATTATTGATGCCGATACAATTACGAGCATTTCTGCGGATCATCCCGCGGAAATCCTGAATACGCTGCCTGGCGTGAACATCCACACCAATTCCGGACAAGAGCACTTGATCGCCATCCGGTCCCCGGTGCTGACCGGTGGAGCGGGGCAGGGCAGTTTTCTGATCCTCGAGAATGGGGTGCCAACGCGCTCACCGGCGTTTGGAAACGTAAACAGTCTGCTGGAACCGCATCATGAGACGGCGGAAGCCATCGAAGTCGTTCGCGGCCCCGGGTCTGCGAAATATGGCTCAAACGCGGTCCATGGCCTGATCAATGTGATTCTGGCCGATCCAGGCGGCGAGGCGCTGAAGCAGGTGAATGCCTCGTACGGCTCGCTCGGGCGTTACAAAACAGATCTGATTTTCGATCAGGGGTATCTCGGCCGCGCCTCCTTGTCCGCGCAAAAGGATGTCGGTTGGCGCGATGATACCGGCTTATTCCAGCTCAAGGGCTCGGGCGTTATTGAGACGGTCTTCCAGGGCTGGAATGTCACTGCATGGGGCTCAGCCAACTATCTCGAACAGGAGACGGCGGACTTCATACAAGGCCCCGATGCCTATGAAGATCGAGACATCGCAAAGGCGAATGATGATCCACTCGCCTATCGAGACGCCTGGGCGGCCCGGGGCGCTGTCCGGCTTGAGCGCGAGCAATATGGCGGCACACTCTCGATCACGCCGTTCGCCCGCACGCAGTACATGGATTTTCGTCAGCACTTCCTGCCGTATCGCGGCTTCGAAGAGAACGGGCACAGCGCGATTGGCATCATGACCCGGTTTGAACGCCAAGCGAGTGAGGTTTTGACGTGGCGCGCGGGGCTAGATATCGACCTGGCCAGTGGGTATCTGGAGGAAACTCAACCTGCGCCCTTTGGGTTCTTTCCGGGCGACACACGTTTTCCGGTCGGGGTGCACTATGACTACACAGTAGAGACGCAGGTTGGCGCGCTTTGGGGCGAGATTGACTTGGCAGTGTCTGATCAGCTGACCTTGTTTGGCGGTCTGCGCGGTGAGGTGCACACTTACGATTATGACACAGATGCGCCGGTTGGCGTGAATGGGCGGTTTAACGTGCCCGCAGATCGAACCGATGATTTCGACTTCGTCACGCCAAAGCTTGGTCTGGTCTATGAGGTGTCCAGCACACTCGATGTCTACGCCAATTATGCGCGGGGGAGTCGTGCGCCGCAGGCGAGTGACCTGTACCGCCTGCAGTCGCGTCAGGGTACGGCTGAGGCCGAAGTGGAAACGCTGGACAGTTTCGAGTTGGGCCTGCGTGGGGCGCTATCGGACGGTGATCTGGTCTTCGACCTGGCGGCTTACACGGCTGACAAGGACAATTTCTTCTTTCGGGATTCTGATGGCCTCAATGTCACCGATGGTTCGACGCGACATCAGGGCGTTGAACTCGCCGCAAACTGGATCCTGAGCGATCAACTCACACTCGGCGGCACGGTCAGCTGGTCGGATCAGACTTATACGTTCAACCGGATTGGCGAGGCGGGAAATGAGATTATTCGGGACGGCAATCAGATCGATACCGCCCCGGAATGGCTCGCCAATCTGGCGCTCACCTGGATGCCGAACGATGATGTCAGCCTGCAACTGTCTGCCGATTATGTCGGTGAGTATTTCACCAACGCTGCCAATACTCAGGATTATCCGGGGCACCTGGTGACAAATCTGCGCGGAAATTTTGCAGTCAGTGAAGCCCTTGAGGCCTTTATTATCGTTCGTAATCTCACCGATGAAACTTATGCCGATCGAGCGGACTTTGCCTTCGGCGATGAGCGTTTCTTTCCGGGAGAGCCTCTCAACGTGACCCTCGGAATTCGAAAAACATTCAAATAAATCAGGAAAAAGGCAGGACTAACGATGAAACTTTATCACTCTCCCCAGGCCGTCAATCCGGAACGGACTTACAATTTCCTGAAGGCCAAGGGCAAGCTGGATGCAGTCGAAATTGTCGAGATTTCGATCATGAAAGGCGAGCACAAGCAGCCTGAATACCGCGAGCTCTCACCGTTCTCACAAGTGCCTGTGCTAGTCCTCGACGATGGCACGACGATTACTGAAAGTCGGGCGATTTGCAGCTTTTTCGAACACACGTTCCCGGACCCGAACCTGATGGGAAATGACGCGCTTGAGAAGGGCCTCATCGAGATGTGGGATCGACGGGTCGAGTTCATGATGATGGCTCAGTTCGCGACCTGGTTTCGGAATGGGCATCCGGTCATGGCGCCCCTGGAGAACCCGCAATTGCCGGATGCTGCCGCCAAAGCCGAGAAGAGCGCAAAGAAATTCGTCGAACGGCTCGATCAACACCTGGCCGGGAAAGACTGGATCGCAGCAGATCGATTCTCGATCGCAGACATCACCTTGTTCCTGACCTGCGGATTCTGCGGTGTCATGCGCTGGAAGCCGCAAGAAGACTACGACAATATTGGCCGTCATTTCGGCAATGTCGTGAATCGTTTAGGCTAACAATTCACGCAGAACGTTTTGAAATTCGGCGATCAGGTCCTGCGGAATGAGGCCAGGCCCCACTCGCAAACTTGCATCCCCGTGCATCCAGACGCCCGCACATGCCGCCTCGAAGGCGGGCATGCCTTGCGCGACCAAACCGGTAATCATGCCCGCCAGGATGTCGCCGCTACCGGCTTTGGCAAGGTAGGGCGAGGCATGTGTGTTCTCCGCCAAGCGCCCATCGGGCGCGGCGATGAACGTTTTGGCGCCTTTCAAAACAAGCGTGACCCCCTGCGCCTTGGCAATCTCCCGCAGTTTCGGAGCCGGATCAGAGGGCAAGTCACCGAAATATTTGTGAAACTCCCCGACATGAGGAGTCGCGATCCGGGTTTTGTGACGCAGCGCCCCGCTAAGGCGTATAGCATCCGCATCCAATATGACTCCGAGGTTGGGATCGGACTCTCGGATCGCCTCAGCTGCCGCATTATCGCATCCCCCGGGACCCGCCAGTATGACGGACGGGCGATTGATTTCGGCCAATGAGCCTTCGCGCACCATGATGTCGGCTGGCAAGGTCATGCGATACACCGGCGCTTGATCCGGGCTCAGCACCGTCACCAGTCCGCTGCCGATTCGCGAACAGGCGGCGGCTGCAAGCCGTGTCGCACCTGTATAGTTACTGGCGCCGATGATGACCGAATGCCCCCGTGTGTATTTGTGGTCATTCGCAACCGGTCGAGATAGCTCAGAACGCCAAAGCTCAGGGATATTCGGCAAAATCACCACACCTCTCATAAACTGCCTATGGCAAACGCAAAAGGAGCTTGTTTCACAGCACACGCCTGTTAGGTAAGCAGCGGGGAGAGATGTTTAGCACGGGTCGCGCTATGCATCTGACACATATCGTCATTGACGATTTTCTACCGGAACCGCTCCGCGTTCGCGAGGCGGCGCTGAGCCTTGATTTTCTGCCGCGCAGAGAAGGTGAAATCTATCCAGGACGCAATGCCGCGCAGGCATTGAGGTTTCCGGATATTGCGCAAATGATCAGCCAGATTGTGCACGAACCCCTGGTACCGCAAACCAAAGGCACCTCATTTGGTATACCGCGACTTGCGTTTGCGGGAGATAAGAGCGGCGCAGACGTGCATATCGATACCTGCCACTGGTCCGCGATCATTTATCTGACCCTGGACGAACACTGTCAGGAGGGGACGCATTTTTATCGCCACAAACCCACCGGTCTGGAAATGGCGCCAGCGTTTCCGGGACAGGCTCAGGCTGCGGGCTACCGCAATACAGAAACTGCCGTTCGTGAGATCTTGCAGAATGATGGCTATGACCACGACAAATGGGAACGTCGGATGATGATTCCGATGCGATTCAATAGGCTGGCCATTTTCCGCGGGTATTTATGGCACGATGCCGGGATATCATTTGGCACAACGCCTGAAGACTCGCGTCTTATCCTACCGTTCTTTTTCGAGAAAAGAGGAGCGACCTAAGATATATGTCTTGGTGTCAGGTCGCGACCATGGGGCTTTGTGCCCGTAGCCACTGATCAACCTCCCGGAGCGCGCGTGCAGCCTGGACTCGTTTCTTGGCCCGGCCTTTATCCTTGCCGCGCAGGCGTTTACCGGTTTCAGGATCCTTGGTCGGGACACTGTCCGGATCGGCCGGGGGAAACAGGCCGAAATTGATGTTCATGGGCTGGAAACTTGCCTTGCCTTCAAGGTGACCACCGGTGATGTGTTTCACCAATGCCCCGAGCGCCGTGGTTTCAGGCGGATTGGCAAGATCTTTTCCCAGGCGTTCAGCCGCCGCAAACCGACCAGCCAAGAGCCCCATCGCGGCGCTCTCGACATAACCCTCAACGCCCGTCACCTGTCCCGCAAAGCGAATGCGGGGCATGGATTTCAGGCGTAGACGCGCATCCAGAAGCTTCGGAGAATTCAGGAATGTATTGCGGTGAATCCCGCCAAGGCGAGCGAATTGCGCCGATTCCAGGCCTGGAATGGCGCGAAAAATCTCTGATTGAGCCCCGTATTTGAGCTTGGTCTGGAACCCGACCATGTTCCACAACGTGCCAAGGGCATTGTCCTGTCGCAGCTGAACAATGGCATGGGCTTTGACCTCCGGATTGTGCGGATTTGTCAGCCCGACGGGTTTCATCGGTCCAAAGCGGAGCGTTTCGCGGCCGCGCTCAGCCATGACTTCGATTGGCAGGCAGCCTTCGAAATAGGGGGTGTCTTTTTCCCAATCCTTGAATTCGGTCTTTTCGCCCTCAATCAACGAGTCGATGAAGGCATTGTACTGGTCCTCATCCAATGGGCAGTTGATGTATGCGGCGGTATCGCCGTGCGGGCCAGGCTTGTCATAGCGGGACTGTCGCCAGGCTTTGTCCATATCGATACTGTCGAGATAGACGATCGGGGCAATCGCATCAAAAAAAGCCAGATCTTCTTCGCCGGTATGGGCGCGGATCGCTTCAGCAAGCGGAATGGAGGTGAGCGGCCCCGTGGCGATGATGACGCTGTCCCAATCTTCTGGTGGCAGCCCGGCGATCTCTTCTCGTTTGATCGTGACGAGGGGATGCGCTTCCAACTGCGCCGTCACAGCTTCTGCAAATCCCTCACGATCCACGGCAAGCGCGCTGCCTGCCGGAACCTGGTGCTTGTCGGCGGTTGGGATGATGATGCCATTGGCGCGGCGCATTTCTTCATGCAGGACGCCGACGGCGTTCAGCTCATGATCATCCGATCGAAAGGAATTGGAACAGACCAGTTCGGCCAATTTGTCCGTCTGGTGCGCATCCGTGCCTTTCACGCCGCGCATTTCGTGCAGGATGACTGGCACGCCCATGTTCGCGGCTTGCCAGGCGGCTTCAGACCCGGCCATGCCGCCGCCAATGATGTGGATCGGTTTCATTTCGCTCATCCGCGCGATTTGCGTCTGATCCCCTGCGCCGTCAAGTTCATGGCCGCAGACAGGGACTAGGCAAGCAGAAGGGCGCTCTCTAAATGAGGCGCATGACAACAGACCAGCTTTCTCCCGAATCCATTCTCTCTAAATTGCTCGATACCTGCGAGAAGGCCGGCGCCACCGGCGCAGATGCCTCTTATGGTCATTCTGACGGCGTCAGCGTGGAAGTACGCGATGGCAAGCTGGAAGGGATCGAACGGTCTGAATCACAAGGGGTGTCCTTGCGTTGCCTGTTTGGGCAACGGCAAGCCTCGGTGTCCGGATCCGATATCTCGGCAGAGGGTCTTACCACGCTGGCAGAGCGCTGCGTGGCGATGGCAAAAGTCGTTCCGGAAGACCCTTATTGCGGTCTTGCACCTCAGCAGGATCTGGTCACCGACTTGCCTGAGCTTGATGTCTCCGGTGATGGCGAGATTTCATCTGATATTCTGGAGAAAGATGCGCTCGAGGCAGAAGCCGCCGCACTCGCCGTTTCCGGCGTTCAACAAGTGTCCGGATGCGGCAATGGCTGGAGCACCAGCGAGCGCTGGGTCGCGGCGACCAATGGCTTTACTTCGCACCGCGTCAGCGGCTCTACAGGGCTGGGCCTGGCCGCTATTGCCGAGAAGAACGGGGCAATGGAGCGGGACTATGAAAGCCGTTCCGTTCGGCGTCTGGAAGACCGTCCATCGGCAGAAGAGATTGGCCGGATCGCTGGGGAACGCACCGTAGCGCGTCTCGGCTCTCGCAAAGTCAAAACACAGACAGGCGCGGTGATCTATGATCGACGGGTCGCGGGCAGCCTGATCGGGGCGTTCTTGTCCGCGATTAGCGGGCCCAGCGTGGCGCGGGGTGTGTCCTTCCTGAAGGACTCGCTTGGCGAGAAAGTGTTCGCGGATGGCGTCAATCTCATCGATGATCCATTCCGGCTCCGTGGCATGGGTAGCCGGGCGCATGATGGGGAAGGGCGCGCTGTCGCGCGTCGCAATCTCATTGATGACGGTGTGCTCACCCGTTGGCTGTTGAATGGGGCGTCTGCCAAGCAGTTGGAGATGGCGCCAAATGGTCATGCCAGCGGTGGATTTGGCTCCACCCCCGGTGTTGGCGTGTCCAACGCCTATATTGAAGCGGGGTCGCAAAGCCCGGCAGAGCTGATGCGCGGCGTTGGCAAGGGGCTGCTGGTCGCCGATATGTTCGGCCCGTCCATCAATCCGAATACGGGGGACTACTCCGTCGGCGTGGCCGGGTTCTGGTTCGAGGATGGAGAGATCCAGTATCCGGTGTCTGAAGTGACGATCGCCGGCGATCTGCCCGGCATGTTTGCCCGCCTGGTCCCGGCATCTGACCTCGAGTTTCGCGGCTCGCGCGATGCCCCTTCCTTGTTGATAGAGGACATGTCGATTGCCGGTGAGTGATGTCGACCGCGAAGATCTCGAAACCCTGAGATCGGTCGCTCATGAAGCGGGGCAGTTGGCGATCGACTATTTTGAGCGTTCTGATGTGCGCTTCTGGGATAAATCCAAAGGAAATCCGGTCACTGAGGCGGATCTGGCCGTCAATAATCTGATCCAGGAGCGACTTCTGGCGGCGCGGCCCGACTATGGCTGGCTGTCAGAGGAAACCGTGCTCGACAATGATACGCTCACCGCTGAACGCACCTGGATTGTCGATCCGATCGACGGCACGCGCGCGTTCATGAAGCAGCAACCCTATTGGTGCATCGGCCTCGGGGTTCTCGAGCGCGGCCAGCCTCGAGCCGCCGTCGTCAATGCGCCGATGCTTGGCGAGACCTATACAGCTGTACGCGGCGGCGGAGCAGCGCTGAATGGGGAACGCCTACAAGTCACGTCCTATGATCGCGAAGAAGGCGCGCGTCTGATCACCAATAGAGGCATGCTGACCCATCCAGCCTGGGCGGAGCCTTGGCCGGAGGTGGATCTGGTGGAACCCAAGCCCAATGCGACGCTGATCCGGATGTGTTGGGTCGCTGCCGGCAAGGCTGATGCGGCTTTGACCTTGTGGCGCAAGTCCGATTGGGATCTCGCAGCTGGAACGTTGATGGTCGAAGAGGCAGGCGGGATCGCGACGACCCATCTTGGCGAACCCTATCTGTTCAATCGCGGGGAACCTGCACAAAGAAGTCTGCTAGCGGCTGGAAAGGCCCTGCATTCCCTGTTATCAGCGCGAGTCAAAGGCGTGAGGCTCCCAGATCCAAACTGGACCGTGCGCCCCTATGAACCGACAGATAGGACGGAGCGCCAAACCATGGGCGATACTGCAACGACCAAACAACTCCTGCACCTCGTCATTGGAGGTGAATTGAAAGACGTCACCGACGTTCAGTTCGAAGATTTGTCCAAGATCGACTTTGTCGGCGCGTTCGCGAGCTACAAGGACGCGTATGACGCCTGGAAAGGCGCTGCACAGCGTACGGTCGACAGCGCCGAGACGCGTTATTTCATCCTGCATGCGCACAAGCTGCTCGATCCTGAAACCGGTGACCACCATCACGTCTAAGCCTGACAAAGAACGCAATCGGCGGTCTCTCGCCCGTTTGTTGGGCAAACACTTCTGGCCGCACCGAAACTGGTTCATCGCCGGGACGATCTTTGCTGTTCTGACTTCGATCAGCGCCGTCGGCTATGGCGGTGTGCTGGGCTATGTCGGCAACTCGATACAATGCCAGATCGAAGGTGGGACAGGCGATGCCTGCGACTCTGTTCAGTCGATCGCGAAGAGCGTCGGCCTGACCGCGAGCAGTGGTTGGATCTGGTTCGGGATTTACGCGATTATCGGCCTGACGGCGGTGCGGGCCTTGTCCATGTACGCCATGAACATGCTCAACAATACAGGCGTCCAACGCGGCCTGGTCTCGATTCAGAGTGTCCAGTTCGATGCATTGACAGATGGCGATTATGCGCGCGTGTCAGGCGACAATTCAGGCGGGTTCGTTTCCCGTTTCATCAATGATGTCAACGCGATCCGGGATGCGGCGCTTCGTTTCGCAAACAATTTCACCAAAAGCCTGGTGACGATAATCGGTGTTCTGGTGGTCCTGATCATCGTCGATTGGCAGCTCGCCGTGATCATTCTCGTCGTCTACCCACTCGCACTCGGCCCCGTGATCGCGCTTGGGAACTCCATCCGGGCACGTTCCAAGAAGGCTCAGCACCAGATTGGCGAGGTCACGGCATTAGTGTCCGAGGGGCTGCAATCTGCCCGCGTTGTCAAAGCCTATGGCCTCGAGGATTATCAGAAAGAGCGCGGCAAAACCGGCTTCGCCGAGCGCTCACGCCTGTTCTTGCGCGTCTTGTCCCAACGCGCCGCAGTCGACCCGGTGCTGGAAGTGGTCGGCGGCATCGCAATAGCGGCCCTGCTTGGCTTCGTTTCGTTCCGCATTGCGGATGGCACCAACACGCTGGGCGATCTGCTCGCCATCATCGCCTTGATCGGCGTGGCTTCACCGGAGGTGCGGGCGCTCGGCTCGATCACGGCCGTAGCGCAGGAAGGCGCGGCAGCGGCGGATCGCGTCTATGACATTATCGACGCCCCGGCGACGGTGACCGACAAGCCGACTGCCCACGAGTTGGATCAGGTCTCCGGCCGGATCGCCTTCGACGACGTCCATTTCTCCTACCCGGACGGGACCGAGGCGTTGAAAGGTTTGAGTTTCGAGACCGCACCCGGAGAAACCGTCGCGATTGTCGGACCCAGCGGGGCAGGCAAGTCGACCATCTTCAATCTCGTTCTTCGCCTCTATGACGCCAGTTCGGGACAAGTAAGCGTCGAGGGACATGATGTCCGCGATCTCGATTCCAATGCCCTGAGGGGCGCGATCGCGCTCGTCTCGCAGGATACGGCTCTGTTTGATGACACAATCGCCTCCAATATCGCGTTGGGGCGTCTGGGGGCCGATGCCGGTGACATTGAAGCGGCCGCGAAAGCCGCAAATGCGCATGAATTTATCCTCGATCTTCCGGGAGGCTATGCCGCAGCGGCCGGAGAGATGGGACGCAACCTGTCCGGCGGCCAACGTCAGCGCGTGGCTCTGGCACGGGCCATCCTGCGTGATGCACCGATCCTGATGCTGGACGAGGCCACCTCGGCGTTGGATGCAGAAAGCGAAGCGAAAGTGCAGGCCGCATTGGCTGAATTTGCCGCCGATCGCACGACGCTGATTATCGCTCACCGGCTCTCAACGGTGAGAGCTGCGGACCGGATTATCGTCGTCGATGATGGACGGGTGGTCGAAACAGGCACGCATGACGACCTGATGGCCGCGGACGGCGTCTATCGCAAACTCGTCGAGTTGCAGCTCAGCTAAGCGCCTTCCAGGGGCCGTTCCTGTGGCATCTGCGCCGCGGCGGTTTTCAGGAACCGCGCCAGCTTGTCCGAGCTTTCTGCTCCCTGAACAGCAATTTGACGCAATGCAATAAAGGTCGGCACGCCGGATACGCCCATCTGTCGGAACAGGTTCTGTTCATTGCGTACGGTGTCCACATCCGCTTCGCTGGTCAGCAGGTCAGAGACGATGTTCGGATCAAGCCCGATCTCTGACGCAAGGGTCACCAGCACCTCATGGTCACCAATATCCAGACCTTTGGAGAAAAAGGCCTCGAACAAGGCCTCTTTCGCTTCCATGCCGAGCGACTGCCCCTGGGCCCAGTGCACGACGCGATGAGCATTGAAACTGTTCGGGCGCCAGGAAATGCGATCGAAATCGAATGGAATGCCTTCTGCCTCACCGAACTGAATAAGGGCGTCGCGCATCTGGTTGGATCGCTCGCGATTCTGGTCTGACCCAAATCGGGCTTTCATATAGGCTTTGTAGTCGGTTCCGCCGGGTGGAACGCTCGGATCCAGCTCGAACGGGCGAAACAGGACTTCGACATCAAGTTCAGGCACCTGCGCGATCGCACCTTTGAGACGCCGCAGTCCGACCCAACACCAGGGGCAGACGAGGTCGGAAACCATTTCGATGTGAAGGGTCATGGCTAGGAAACCTTTTCTGCGTGCGCTTTGAGATGGGCAAGATCGACAATGGAGAGTGTCTTGTGATGCGTGGCGTCCAGAACCACTGGTGGGGCCACACCCATGAGCCGGGCTTCTTCCCAGCGTGAGGCGCACAGGCACCACTTATCGCCGGGTTTCAGGCCGGGGAAACGGAACTCGGGACGCGGCGTGATCAGATCGTTTCCGCGATTGAAGCTGTATTGCAGGAACTCGGCTGTGACGGTCACACATACAGTGTGCAGGCCGTGATCCATGGGGCCGGTATTGCAGCAGCCGTCGCGAAAGAACCCGGTCAGTGGTTCATGACTGCAGGAGGCGAGCGCGCCGCCGAGGACGTTCTTTGCCGGAGGCGTTTGCGCGCTCATGCGGCGGCCACGGGTTCTGGTTTGCTGGCTGCGGATTTGAGTACACCCCAATAGCCGTGTTGCACTTCCATCTGCTCGGTGATGCCCTTCTTGTCGAGAAGCCTGTGGGCTTCAGCCAATCGGTAGAAAGGGAGGTGCATGAACATGTGATGTTCGCAATGATAATTGACCCAGTAGGGCGCGATGAAGATCCGCTCCAGAAGGCTGGCATGTGTGGTCCGGGCATGGCGCATCGGGTCATTGTGATCGGGCACAACCGCATGTTCGGCAATATTGCGCAGACGCGTCACCATCATGTTCCACGTCGCCATCGGAAGGAGCCAGAGCACGAAAAAGGCCCACCAGTGACCCAGCAGGGTGAGCACAAGAAAGAACAGGCCATTGGTGATCAAATGCGGCACCACGGCTTCACGGGCAGCCTGCATTCGATTGGCGACATTGACGCCTTCACGGATTTTCAGACCAAGCGCATTTGAGAACTGGTTCAGGCGTTGCTTGTAAAAGGTTTGCCCGGTCAGGTCCCGGATGATCTTGCGACGAAGCGATGTCTGAGTGATCGGGAAGGGGGCGGAGAGCACCAGATCCGGATCTTCCGGCTGTTGCGCATACTTATGATGCTGCAGGTGATACGGTCGATAGGCTTTGAGGCTGCCCCCAATGGGGGCTCCGGAGAGCCAATGTCCGAAAAAGTGGTTCAGCGCCGAGTTTTGTGACAGTCCGCCATGGGCGGCCTCGTGCATCAGAACCGCAAGACCCAACTGCCGAGCACCGATGATCGGGACAGCGATGATAATCAGCCAAGGCTGCCAGATCGCTGCTGCCATGGCGAGGGCGATGACAGCCCAGCAATGAACCACCATGCCAAGTCCGAGCAAGTCGGAGCGACGGGAGACATGCTCCCATTCTTCGCGGCTGAAAAGATCTAGCGGACGGATTCGTTTTGCGGCGGCCATTCGGGGATAATACAGCCCTTTCCCAAGGGCAGACAAGCTTGTCCTAGAGCAAGGCTGCGATCGTCAGGCCTGCGAGAACGATTGCGCCCGCCCAGACGTTCGATTTGAACATGGCCAGAGCGTTCGCGTCGCGATTCTTCGACAAGGCCGAGACCTGCCAGATGCCATGCCCCAGGAAAGCGAGTGCCAACAAAGCACCGATGCGTCCAGCGCCCGCGAAATAGGCGCCAAGGAAGATCAAAGCGGTGGCTGCCATGTGGAAGACAAACACGCCGGTCAGCACTTTGTCGCCGAACAATCTCGCCGTCGATTTCACCCCAACAAGCGCGTCATCCTCGCGGTCTTGCATGGCATAGATGGTGTCATAAGCGACGGTCCAGCAGACCAAGCCCAGGTACAGGACAACGGTCGCGCCGGTGACGCTCGTTGCTGTGGCTGCACCGACCAGAGCCCCGAAATTGAACGTGAAACCGAGCCAGGCCTGCGGCCACCAGGTGATGCGCTTCATATACGGATAGGCCGCCACCAGCGGTATAGCGAGTAGGGCGACAATCTTCGCATCAAAGGGCAGGAAGAGCCAGACCAGGAAGCCCACGGCCAATTGACCGGCGAGGAAGATATAGGCTTCTGATAGCGTGACATCGCCCGCAGGTAAGGGCCTCGCAGCGGTTCTCACCACTTCCCCATCAATGTCGCGATCGCGAATATCATTCCAGGTGCAGCCAGCGCCGCGCATGGCGACAGCGCCGATTGCGAACAGGATGATCCACAACAGATCCATCCATTGGAATCCCGCCGGAACGCGCATCAGCGCCAGACCGATCCAGCAGGGCAGCAAGAGCAGCCAGATCCCTACGGGACGATCCCAGCGGGCCAGTGCCGCATAGGGGCGGCTCTGATCCGGTAATTGCTGCAACCAGGTCGGCAGCGCGCTGTCGAGCGGCACGCTGCGCGGCTTGTCGTCTTCAGAATCAAACTCGCTCATGCGCCCTCTATAGCGATTTTTAATTGCTGCGCCATGGCTTAACGCGTCGCGCTTGGAGGCCTATAGAGCGGGACATGAGCCACATTGCCCGACTGTTCGTAGATACACCGCTTCAGCAAGGCCGTCCCGTGTCCTTGCCGGATGCGCAAAGCAAGTATTTGCTGCGCGTGATGCGCCTGACAGAAGGGGCGCAGGTGCGCGTATTCAATGGCGTGGACGGGGAATGGCGTTGCAGTCTGTCGATTGATCGCAAGACCGCTGTGTTGACGCCTGACAGCAAGACTCGTGAGCAAGCCGCAGGCCCGGATCTGACTCTCTTGTTTGCGCCCGTAAAAAAGGCCCGCACGGACTTTATCGTTGAGAAAGCCACCGAACTCGGCGTCTCTGCATTGCAGCCCATCCTCACAGACTACACGCAAAGCCAGCGGGTCCGGACGGATCGGATGCGATTATTGGCCATCGAGGCTGCAGAGCAGACAGAGAGAATGGACCTCCCGGCCATTAGCGAAGCAAGTCCGCTGCCCAAGGTGCTCGCCGGATGGGATCGCGCGACGCCGCTTATCTATTGTGATGAGGGTGGGGAGGCGGCGCCGCTCCGCGATCGTGCGAATCAATTGTCCGATAAACCCGCCGGGATCCTGATTGGCCCGGAAGGTGGCTTTTCGCCGAAAGAGCGCGAAATGCTGCATGCTCTCGAATTCGTGATCCCAATTACGCTGGGGCCGCGCATCCTTCGCGCAGAGACAGCGGTTGTGTCAGCGCTTACGCTTTGGCAATCCATGGTTGGAGATTGGCGACAGGCACCCTATCTGCCTGAAGCATAGTATTTTGCCGGGAGGGCAGGAGCGTGACGACTCCGACGACAGACATTGACGAAAATGCACCGCGCTTGTCCGGCAAGACCGAGCTGGTCGAATGGTTCGAAGCCGGCAGCAAGCCGAAGGCAGACTGGCGGATCGGCACCGAGCATGAAAAGTTCGGGTTTACCTGGGATGGCCTGAAACCGCTCCCTTACGACGGCGAGGCCTCGATCAAGGCGATGCTGGAAGGATTGCGGGATCGATTTGACTGGGCACCGATTGAAGAGAATGGCTATCTGATCGGCCTCAAGAAGCATGGCGCCAGCGTCAGCCTCGAACCTGGCGGTCAGTTTGAACTCTCCGGCGCGCCGCTCGAACATATTCACGAGACCTGCAATGAGGTGGGACAACATCTCAATGAAGTGCGTGAAATCGCTGAGCCGCTCGGCATCGGCTTTATCGGCCTCGGCGCCAGCCCGATCTGGTCGATGGAAGAAACGCCGATCATGCCCAAGGGCCGCTACAAGATCATGCGCGCTTACATGGAGAAGGTCGGGCGACTCGGCCGCCAGATGATGTTCCGCACCTGCACGGTCCAGAGCAATCTCGATTATGGCTCCGAAGCCGACATGGTGAAGAAGTTTCGGGTGTCTCTGGCGCTGCAACCCCTCGGCACAGCGCTGTTCGCCAACTCGCCCTTCCTGGAGGGGCGCCCGAACGGGTTTCTGTCCTATCGATCACAAATCTGGACCGACACCGACCCGGATCGCACAGGCATGCTTCCTTTCGTCTTCGAGGACGGCTTCGGGTTTGAGCGATATGTGGACTATGCCCTTGATGTACCGATGTATTTTGTCCGACGCGGCGGAAAGTATCTGGACGCATCTGGCCTGAGTTTCCGCGATTTCATGGACGGGAAACTGCCCATATTGCCGGGTGAGAAACCGGCAATTGATGATTTTGAGGACCATCTCTCGACCATCTTTCCGGAAGTGCGTCTGAAGCGTTTCCTGGAAATGCGCGGCAGTGATTCGGGCCCGTGGTCGCGGCTGTGTGCCTTTTCAGCCTTCTGGACGGGCCTCCTCTACGACGAGACCGCGCTCGACGAGGCCTGGACCCTGGTCAAGGATTGGACGGAGGGCGATCGCGAAGCCTTGCGACAGACCGTCCGTACGATCGGACTAAAAGCCCCGGTTCCCGGCGGGCGCACCCTGCAGGCGCTGGGCAAGGATGTTCTTGAAATCGCGCGTGGCGGGCTGCGGCGCCGGGCCAAGCTGTCCGTATCGGGGGACGATGAAACCGGATTCCTGCAGGAACTGGATCACACACTCGCCACCGGCCAGACCCCGGCTGAGGAGCTGTTGCGCGCCTATTATGAAGACTGGGGCAGGGATACAAGTAAAGTCTTCAAAGAACTCGCCTATTAAAGGCGAGAGTTTGATTTATGGCAGAATTACAACAATAAAAAAAGAACGTGCACTGTTGGTTGTGATTGCAAATATCGAGACGCGTAGACAAAGACTTCTGCCCTGAAATCCAAAATTTTCTCTCCAGGCGCCACGGGGGTGAGAGCCCGCGGCGCCGCAAAAGACCGTGTGGGTCGGTCTTGAAAAAATTGAGAGAGAGAACATGCAAAAGACAAGTCTTCGTCGCTGCGCGCTGCAGACGACGATAATCGCGGGACTCACGGGGCTCGGCGTCGGTCAGCTCGCGCTGGCACAGGATGCAGAGGAAGAGGCGCGGCAGGATACGGTGATTGTGACAGGGTCGCGGATCGTGAACTCTAACATTTCTTCATCCAGTCCGATCACGACAGTGGATGCTGAGCTGTTTGAAGCCCGCGGCACCGTTGATACGATTGATTTGATCAATGCGTTGCCGCAGACAAATGTCGGATCGCTGAGCCAGAACTCATCCTTCGCGAATGGCGCGAACGGGACGTCGACTGTTGATCTTCGTGGCCTGGGGGCCACGCGGACATTGGTTCTCGCAAATGGTAAGCGTTTGCCGCCAGGGTCCCCCCTTTCAGGCGGATACGCCAGCGACGTGAACTTGGTTCCTGCGCCACTCGTCGAGCGCGTCGAAATCGTGACTGGCGGTGCATCTGCTGTTTACGGGTCCGATGCGGTCGCCGGTGTGGTCAACTTTATCATGAAATCGGACTTTGAAGGTGTTGAAGCGGATCTCCAGTATGGTTTCAACCAGTTCAACAATTCGGACAGCGCTTCTCAGGCTGCCCTCGCCGACATCGGTGAAGACACCTTGGATGGATACCATTCCACAAATGATACATACGACTTGTCCTTGGTAATGGGGAGCAATCTGGATGATGGTCGCGGAAACGCGACCGTATATTTCCGTTACACGGAGAATGAGGGCATCGATCAGGGTGAACGAGACTTTTCGCGTTGTGCGTTAAATGAAAGTGGTGGCGTCCCATCCTGTCTGGGATCAAATCAGGGACCATTTCCAACGACATTCTTGCTATCCCCCGCCATTCCAGTAGGCGGAGCTATTGCGGATGCTGTTCCCGTCTACAATGCAGATGGCACAATCCTGACGGATAGCGATGGTGCCGCAATTACGAGTGGCGCGTACTCACTGAACAGCGACAACTCCTTATCGTCTGGATTCAACAACCCGTTCAACTTTAACCCTCAAAACCCTATTCGTCGCGCGACCGAGCGATTTAACGCCGGATTCCTGGGCCATTATGAGATCACGCCGGACGTTGAAGCGTATGCGGAGTTCGGCTTTTCCAAGTCAACGTCACCTCAAGTGATCGCACCTTCGGCGGCGTTTGGTAGTTCCATCAATCAAGTGAATTGCGACAATCCGTTATTCACAGCAGAGCAGCTTGCAGCTTTCTGCGGTGTGATCGATGCAGATACAGGCTTCTATACCCGAGACATCGAAACCAGCACCGGTGGCGTCGCAGGCGATGGCCTGGTTCAGGCTGAAGTTCGACGTCGATTCGTCGAAGGTGGCGGCCGGACCGATACGCGCACGCTGACCAACTTCCGTTTTGTCGGTGGACTGCGCGGCACCGTCATGGACCACATTGACTGGGACGTGTTCGGACAGGTCGCCCAAACAGAGCTTGATCGGATCCAGACCAACCAGGTGACATCCGTCAATCTTTCCCGCGCTCTGGACATCGTTGATGATGGCAACGGAAATCCGGTTTGTCGGTCGTTCCTGGATGGTACGGATCCGAACTGTATTCCATTTGTTTCGGCCTACGTGGTCGGGGCGGAAGTTGATCCGGGTCTTGCGGCCTATGTCGACACGCCAACTCTGACAACTGGCTCGATCGAACAATTTGTTTATGGCGCGACCACCCAGACGGACCTCAGCAATTACGGCATCTCCACGCCATGGGCGGAAGATGGTCCGAACGTCCTGGTGGGTGTCGAGTATCGTCGTGACGGTATCTCAGCACAGGCTGATGGCACCAATCAAAGCGGCGGTCTTGTCGGCTCTGGCGGCGCCGTTCTGCCAACCAATGGTGAGACGGACCTGATCGAGTACTTTGCGGAGGTCCAATTGCCCCTCATTCAGGGCATGAATTTCGCGGAGGAAGTTGGTTTGTCCGCGGCTATCCGCAATTCCAGTTACGAGTCTGTGGACATTCTGAACGCAGTCGAAGGCGGTGATTTCTCGGTCGATACCTATTCTGTCGGTGCGACCTGGGCACCGAACGACCAGATCCGTTTCCGCGCTCAATATCAGCGCGCAACGCGTGCCCCAAACGTGTTCGAATTGTTCAACCCGCAGAACACAAATCTGAGCAGCCTGTCCGATCCTTGTTCCGGTTTCGCGGGGACTGATGACGCGCCCACGGCGACGTTCGAGCAGTGCGCAAGATCGGGTGTAAGCGAGGCTCAATACGGTGCGATCCCACCCGACTCTGGTCAGTTGAACATCATAACCAGCGGGAGCCCAGATTTGTCTCCGGAAGAAGCGGACACCATTACGCTTGGATTTGTCTACCAACCCGCGCAGATACCTGATCTCCTGATTTCCCTAGATTACTACCAAATCGAGTTGAACGACCGTATTGGATCTACGCCAGCCTCGTTCACGCTGAGCAACTGCTTGGAAACGGGTGAAGAAGAATTCTGTAGCCTGATCAATCGTGGCACCGACGGATCGCTCACCCAAGTCCCTCGCGCCCAGGCGGCGATTGACACGAGCACGATTAATACGGGTTTCTTGAATGTCTCAGGGATCGATCTCGCCGTCGGTTACAGCCATGACCTGGATCGGTGGGGGCAGGTCGCTCTGAACTATAACGCAAACTATCAGCTGGAGAACGAAACCAGCGAGCGCGATGGCATCGAGCCATATGATTGCGTTGGTTATTATGATCAGAGCTGCGAGAACCCGACATATGAGTACGCTCACAATGTATCGGTCGCATACCAATCGCCCTGGGATGTTCGCGCGAATCTGTTGTGGCGCTTTCTTTCGTCGGTTGAGCGTCTGAGCGCGATCGACCCGGTGACCGGCGAAACCACAACGTTCGCGGAAGCTGGAATCGATACGGTATCGTCCAAGCTGGATGGAGAGCACTATTTTGACGTGGCCGCTTTCTGGGACGTCAATGAATTCGTGGAGCTCCGGGCGGGCGTCAACAATGTGCTGGACAATGATCCACCAATTGTCCCTCAATTCGGTCCTAGTCCGACGGCGAACATTGAAGGAAATACGGTCGCTGGGGTCTATGAAGCGGCGGGCCGCTTTGTCTTTGTTGGTGCGAAGTTGAGCTTCTAGTACTGAACTTAAGTACTGAACGAAAACGGCGACCCCATTTGGGTCGCCGTTTTTTTCACGTGCCTAGCGTAGCCGTTTCACGCGGAAGCTGACGCCGTTGTCGAGTTTCATCTTGTAGCTGCCAAAGGCGGCGCGGGTGATTTCCGCCTCCTTGACGCCGACCCGTTTCGAGAACTGGACGCGTTTGCCGTCTGTCTGTTCCCAGATCTGGCCGTTATCGAGGGTCACACGGAGATTGTCATAGCGCAGACGCTCGACATCCGAGACGGCGATCGTGACCGTTTCGATCTGATTCTCGTCGCCATCCCCAAATTTCGGCATCACGATGCGCGGAATGGAGGGCAGGGCGAAGCCGAATGAGTCCTTCTTGATCTCCTCGACTTCAGACTTGCTGATCGTGGTCACTTCGCCGGCCGCCTCAGCCGCTTCGAACCGGCCGACAGTCTCGTCATAACAAGCCAGGCGTTGGGCATCGTCAGCGATCTCGGCACACGCATAGATTGCTTGAGTCGAAATCGGCGGCTCTTCCTGGGCCGCGGCAACCGGGGCTGTCAGACCAAACACGACCAGGGACACATACAAGACTTTCATGACACTATACTTTCACGGCTATTTCGTTCGCATCGATTGAGCACACCTGAACCTATGAGATCATGAGAAGGCTGAACAGATGGCAAAAGCAATGGCTATCTGCATGTTGCATTCAGATTGGCGCTGTAGATCTCGCAACGCATTCAGAGCGTTGCACTAATAAAGTGGGTCAGTTGTGCCGGGAATTGCAGATTTCCCTCGAGGCAAGAAAATCTTGGAGTTTTATTCCCGGATACCAACCGAATGCGGTCAGAATTTGCGTAATGTCTGGTTTCCAAGAAAATGTGAGGCCAATAAGTCACAGTATAATCGTTTTCCGAGTGTCTCACATGCGGGAATGTTGACGAAAATGTGAACACTCGCCTAGCGTCTCCAAATCTCGGACCGGGTAAATCCGAGCCGCTCGAGTATTTGAGCAAATTATCACAATCATTCGGAGGTTCCACTGTGAGAGGGAATTCAATGAAAAGCCGCTTGTTTGCGTCGTCGATTATCGCCGGTGCTTCATTCGGTCTCTATGCCGTGCCTGCCATGGCTCAGGAGACGGAGTCTGCGACTCCTGTTTCCGCGATTGACGCGGATGACCTGCGTCAGGATACGGTGATCATCACCGGTACGCGCATTCAGGCGCCAGGGATCGTGTCTTCGAGCCCGATCACCACACTTGGACAGGAAGAATTCGAACTGACCCAAACGGTCGAAGTCGAGCGCCTGTTCCGTGACCTGCCTGTGGCGCTGCCTGGCGACAACGAAAACGTCAATAACGGTACAGCCGGTGCGACATCTGTTGACCTGCGCGGCCTCGGCGACCAGCGGACACTCGTCCTGGTCGACGGTAAGCGTATGGTTCCATTCGACACCGACGGTGAAGTCGACATTTCCGCGATCCCAGTGATCATGCTGGATCGGATCGACGTGGTCACCGGTGGTGCGTCTGCCGTTTACGGTTCTGACGCGATGGCCGGTGCGGTCAACTTCATTCTGAGAGACGATTTCGAAGGTGTCGAAGTTGCATCACGCTACCGCTTCTCTGAGCAGGGCGACGGCGAACTCTGGGGCGACTCAGAAGTCTACAGCCTGTCGACATTGCTCGGTGCGAACCTGGACAATGGTCGCGGTAACGTCACTCTGGCTCTGGACTTCACGGATCGTAAAGGCGTTCTGCTGGGCGACCGTGACTATTCGGAGTTTGGTGTTTCGACCGCAAACGGCCCGAACGCTGGCGGCGCGCCTGCCAGCCCACCTGCTAACTGTGACGCGCCAAACGCGACTCTCGCCTCTACCGGTGTTGGTTCCACAACATCCATGCCAACCGCGATTGACCTGCTCAGCGGCACCATTCAGTTCCTGAACGATGGTACCGTTGGCCCACGTTGCTCTCGCTTTAACTTCAGCCCGTTCAACTATCTGCAAACGCCGCAAGAGCGTTTTGTCACGATGGCGACCGGTCGATATGAGATCAACAACCACTTCGAAGCCTATGCCCGTGCAAACTTCGCTGCGATCAATGTTCGCCAGCAGGTTGCGCCTTCAGGCGTGTTCGGCAACCGCTTCGAAATTCCACTGCAGAACCCGTTCCTGTCCGACAATGCTCGGAACACGATCGTCAACAACATCAACACGTTCCTCGCGGCCAACCCGCTGGTGACGTTTGCGGATGCTGGGGTCAACGATCTGAACAGCAACGGTGTATTCGACCTGAACGACTCGATCACTGCGCCGGTTCGCCGTCGTACGCTCGAGCTTGGTACACGTTCAACCAATTATGATTCCAACAACTTCCAGTTCGTTGCCGGTCTCCGCGGCGATCTGTGGGGCGATTGGGACTATGACGTGTACTATTCCCACGCTGAAGCTGACCGGACAGAAGTCCGCGCCGGATACACGAACGTATCTGCTTTCGCAGACGCTCTGAACACGACGGACGCCACACAATGTCTTGCACCTGGTGCCACGTCAGCCGTCGCAGGGTGTGTACCGATCGACTTGTTCTCGACCGGTTTCGGGTCAATCACGCCAGCCATGGCGGCTGCGAACAGTGCGACCGGTATCCTGAAGTCTGACTATGAGCAGAACATCTTCAGTGCAGTTGCGTTTGGCCCAGTCGAAAGCCTGAAGCTCCCAACTGCAGCAAACCCTGTTTCGCTGTCGATCGGTGCAGAGTATCGTGAAGAGATCGGTTCTTCTACGCCGGACGAGTGTTTGAAAGAGCCGCCAACCAGCTGTCTGGGTGGTGCCGGTGGTACTGTTCTGCCGATTTCTTCTTCGTTCGACGTGACCGAGTTCTTCGGTGAAGCCTTCGTTCCACTCGTAACCGACATGGAATTTGCTCAGAACCTCGAGCTGGAACTTGGTTTCCGTGCTGCTGACTATTCTTCGTTCGGTAACAACGAAACCTGGAAAGCCGGTTTGAACTGGGAAGTCGTTGACGGACTTCGGTTCCGCGTCATGCAACAGCGCGCTGTTCGTGCACCAAACATTGGTGAACTGGGTAGCCCTGTCGTGACTGGCCTCGAAGACGCAAGCTTCGACCCATGCTCTAACGGTAACCCAGCGTTCCAGGACGGCACCGGTACGGTTCAGGCAAGCCTGATCGCATCGGCACTGGCTGCGAACCCTCAGCTGCAAACACTGTGTAACTCTACCGGTGTGATCACGCCGCTGATCGGTATCGTTCCAGATATCGTGTCGAGCCAGATCAACACGTTTGAAGGGACCGACCCGAACGCTCTGCCTGAGCCAGAAACCGGTGACACGTTCACCATCGGTATGACTTGGCAGACACCAACTTTCGGCAACATGACCTCTGGTCTCGTGACCCTCGATTACTATGAAATCGAGATCACTGACGAGATCGGTGAGTTCAGCCCGCAAGAAGTTCTGGACAACTGCTATATCGGTGGCGACATCACTGAATGTGCCAAGATCAACCGTATCAGTGGTACGCTCGCGACTTCAGGCGCCGGTGTGAACCTGTTCACCACCAACCTCGACTACCGTCTGGCAGAAGGCGTTGACTTCAGCGTCGACACTGACTGGGATCTGGGCGAAGTCGGTGAACTGAGCGTTGGCTTCTTCGCGACACTTCAGACCGCAAACGAAAGCCAGTCTTCGAGCACCACTCCGGTGATCGACTGCCTGGGTCGTTTCGGTAATGACTGTCAGCCAACCCCTGAGCTTCGCTTCAACCAGCGCACCACATGGCGCAAAGGCCCGTACACGGCGTCTCTGCTGTGGCGGTACTTCGGTGAAGTCGACATTCAGGACTCTCAGCGTGCTGGTACGTTTGACGCGTTCGAAACCATCGATGCTCAGCATCGCTTCGACCTGTCAGGCAGCTGGGACATCAACGAGAACGTTGTACTGTCTGCGAACATCCGGAACCTCTTCGACGAAGAGCCTCCGATTGTTGGTAACGGCGCTGGTTCGACTGCCCGTAACTTCGGTAACACATTCCCAAGTGCCTATGAGACACTCGGCCGTCTGTGGACCGTTGGCGTTAAGGCATCGTTCTAAGAACGACCTGAAAATCAATAAGAATGGCGGGCTTTCGGGCCCGCCATTTTTTTATCGGCGGACGGCAGGGCTTTCCATCTCCAGTCCGTTGGAGCGGGCGGCGAGATAGAGTTCAACAGCAATATAGAGCGGGTCGCCATAGGGCAGGGGTTCTGCGCGAACGCCGGTATCGCAATCCCGCAGGCGTCTTTGCAGCGAGCCCATGGATTGCCATTCCAGGCGATAGGCCGGAAAGCCATTGCCATGTCCC
Source organism: Hyphomonas sp. Mor2 (assembly GCF_001854405.1). Taxonomy (GTDB): domain Bacteria; phylum Pseudomonadota; class Alphaproteobacteria; order Caulobacterales; family Hyphomonadaceae; genus Henriciella. The sequence continues at coordinate 1,274,820 of NZ_CP017718.1, read as the reverse complement.
TGGCTGAGCGTATCGCCGCGCAGGCGCTTGCCCCAATTTTCCGTATGGCATTGCTGACAAGACAGATTGAACTGCCCGCGACGGGTTTGGAAGTAACGCTCGCCGTCTTCATAGACAGACGCGGCCGGGCCGGATGGATCTACTGAAATCGGCACACCTCGCGACTGATGAGAGACGAAAGCCGTCAGAGACAGCAACTCGTCGCTTTCATAGGCGAGGCTGGACGCCCCTTGATGCTTCGTGCGGCACTGATTGATGCGGCCCTCAATGTTGAGCACAGATCTGGTCTCCGCATCATAGGCCGGGTAAGTCGCCGCGAGGCCGACCAGTCCATCTGCATGACAAGAGATGCAGGCAGGACCGGTATCGATCGCTTCCGAGAAGAGCTGATCACCGCGATCGACCCAGAGAAAACCTGGATTGGCGAAGTCATCCGCCTGTAGAGCACGCGTTTCAGGGGTCAGGAAGTCCGTACCAGAGACGATCTGATCTGGGGCCAATTCGACTGCAATCACGTCTTCAGATGGTGCGCTGCAGGCGCAGATCAGAGCGGTGCCTGCAATTACGGCGCGGCGCCTCATGTGACTTTGAGCGTTGCAGTGTCTGACCAGCTTTCGCCGTGCTGATCGATCCACTCAAACGCGAGATTACCGCTTTGCGACGCCTTGACGTAAAACGTGATCAAGGGGTTGGCGGCAATCCCTGGATGGAAATCCGCGGCGAAGACAACATTGCCCGCATATTTGCACTCGAAGCGGGTAATGATATCTCGCGGAATCACCTCCCCGCGGGAGCCGCGCCGGTGACCGCTTTCCATTGGGTGGCGGATCAGAGCCTTCACCTCGATCACTTCGCCGACGGAGGCGGTCTCAGGAACGGCAAGTCGGATACTGGTCATGCGCCTCTCCTCACAGAACCACGCACGCGGCGAGCGTGACAACGGTTTCCTGGCTACCGGACCACAGCGTACCATCACTCATTTCCGCAATCGCCTGAATGGTTTGCGTGCCTGACATGCGAATGCGGGCCTCAACGCTGGCGCAGCCCGATTGGGGTGAAAAATGATACTGCGCGATCAGGGGCAGGGGGTTTCTCGGTGACAGGATGGCGACGCGCTTGACGTAATCGTCCGCCGTCATCGGACTGTCGATATCCACGCTCAGAGGGACCGAGAACCCGTTCTCTGCAATCGGCGGCAATTTCAGACTGACACGGCCCTCCGTAACGGGGCGATCGCCAAACAGCTCTCGGCGCGCGCGCTCAAGATCAGCTTGCGCCGCAAAGCTACGCAAGGGCGATGCGGCGATCATTACGGCGCCTGCGCCTGCCGTCAGCAGGTGTCTTCGATTAAGGTCTGGCAAGCCCTTGCGCATCGGTTTCAATCGCCTTTTCGCAGCTCAAGATAAGAGACAATATCCTCAATATCCTGAGCTGACAAAATCGTGGCCTCAGAATAGGCGTCTCCCACCTGATGTAGGTCATGTTTTCGATAATAGGAGGGCATCAGGGTGCCGGGGCTCACAATTTGATAATCCACGATCCGAAGGCGAAGCTGACCGGCGCTCAAGCGGTCGCCCACTGTGGAGAGGTCCGGACCGACATTTCCTTGAAACTCCGCATCCAAACCGGCGACGGCATGACAGAGGATGCAGTGTCCTGCCTCGCGATCAGCAAATACCTGCTTCCCGCGAACGGCATCACCCGGGATGTCTGAGAGGGGCGCGTTAATGGCGTCGCCGGTGATCTGATCTGGCGAGATCAACGACGGCTCGCTGACACCGCAGGCGCTGAGACAGAGGCTGGCCACGAGTGCCATACGCATTAGCCAAACGCCTCCTGCGTGATCGTATTGAACCAGGACCTGGCCTGTGCGGCTTCCTGCATGCGGATCGATAGATCGGCCCCAAGCGGACTGACCCCTCCGGCGCCTGAGATACTGGCGAGTTGGCCGTCTGCGTTCGAATACACGCCAGCGATCGAAATGGCTTCATCAGGCGTGGTGAAGGAGAAACATGTATTGGCAAGCACGGTGGGTTCCGGCCCCAGACCGGACACCAGCCGGGCCACACCGAGTGCGCAAATCTTGGCCTGAAGATTGGCTGAGAAGGCCGATTTTGGCATCGGCGCAGCGATCGTTGCGTCGCCGATCACATGCACATTTGCTTGCAACACGGACTCGAACGCCAGGGGTTCGATCGGGCACCAGCCGGTGGCGTCACTGACGCCCGCGCGGTCGGCAATGAACCCGACTTTTTGAGGTGGAATCACGTTGGTGGCGCCGGCCGAGAATGTCTCGAAATCTGTTTCAACCTCGCCGAAGCTCGCTGAAACTCGCGCAACGGTCCCATCATCACTGGCGCCGCGCCATTCCAGATGATCAGGATAATGCTCCGCCCAGGCTTCCTGAAACAGCGCCATTTTCGAAAAACTGTCCTTGGCATCCAGCACAATGAGTTTGGATCGCGGTTTTCGGGTCTTCAGGTAGTGCGCGATCATGCTCGCGCGCTCATACGGCCCCGGTGGACATCGGAACGGGGCAGTTGGAACGCTCATGATCACGGTTTGACCATCTTCCAGAGCGTCGAGCTTCTGGCGCAGCAAGGCGGTTTGCGGACCGGCTTTCCAGGCATGCGGGTAGACTTGCGCTGCCGCTTCATCATACCCTTCCAGTGCATTCCAGCGCATATCAATGCCGGGTGAGAGAATGAGGCGGTCAAAGGTGAGATCATCTGCATTCTGCAGCGTCACGGTGCGTGAAATGGGGTCCACATCCGTCGCCGTGTCGGTCACGACGGTTACGCCCAGCTGCGTGAGCCCGCCATAGCCGAATTCCTGGTCGCTTAACGCGCGATCTGTCCCGAGCACGAGATTGCTGAACGGACAGGCTGTATAGCGCGCATTGGCTTCGACCAGTGTAATGCTGGAAGACGGTAACAGCGTTGCCAGCATGCGCGCTGCGCTGGCGCCGCCAAACCCGCCACCGATAATGACAATCTTTGCCGTCGCGCGCGCGAAAGCCGGGACGGGCAGGGCCAGCGATGCGCCGCCAAGGCCGAGCGCCTTGAGCATGAAGCGACGATCGAATTGCGTCATTCCCCGTCCTCTTCTTGGCTGAAGTGCCTGGCAAGCAGATCGATGTCCTGGTCCGTGTATCCGCGCGCCAGGCGATGCATGACCGTGGTGCCTTCGGTTTCAGATCGATACCGCAAGAGCGCGTCGCGCATCGCTGTCTCGCCGTATCCCTCCAGTGAGACCATGGCGTCGCTTTGCGCCGAATGACATCCCCCGCACGCCATGGCGAGCGCAGTCGAGGCGTTGGTCAGCTGCGCGATGTCATCGCCATTCGACGTCTCAGCAGGGGACGTGCCGCTGTCGCACGCCGCCATCCCGAACAGACTGATCAGGATCGCGGCGGCGAAAGGACGAGGATCAGGCATCTCGCAGATTCTGATCCTTGATCGGCAACTGACGAACCCGTTTGCCGGTTGCGGCGAAAATTGCGTTCATCACCGAAGGGGCGGCCACTGCGATGGTCGGCTCCCCAACGCCGCCCCAGAATCCGCCGGACGGCATGATAATGGTTTCGACCTCAGGCATGTCGGCGATCCGCATCGAGTTGAACGTGTCAAAGTTCGACTCTTGGGCGACGCCATCGACGAAGGTGATCACGCCGAACAGCATGGCTGACAGACCATAGACGAAAGAGCCCTCAACCTGCGCTTCGATTTGCTGTGGGTTCACGGCGTAACCGGGATCCGTCGCCGCAACGATGCGATCGATCGAGAGATTGCCATCATCATCAACCGTGACCTCAGAACAGGCCGCAACATAGGCGCCGAAGCCATACATGACGCAGAGCCCGCGATGCTTGCCGTCATCCTGACCCCAGCCCGAGCGATCAGCCACCGCTTGCAGCACGGCAGCTGCTTCCGGGCTGTTCTGAAGATGCGCGAGACGGAATTCCAGTGGATCGCGCCCAGCGGCATGCGCCAGTTCATCCATGAAGCATTCCAGATAAATCGCGTTCTGGTTCAGGTTCACGCCGCGCCAGAAGCCTGGTCGCACAGGCGGATTCCGCATCGCGTGATCGACCAGGAAGTTATCAAATGAATATTTGAGAACCTGATCTTCTACGCGTGGATCCACCCCGGATGGAAGCAAGCCCTGGAAGGTCGCAAAGTCGACGCCGTTCTGAAGCGCTTGAGGAATCAATGCTGCCAGGATGGATTGGCCTGAGATGCGCACATGAATCCCTGTCAGATTGCCATCGGCGTCCAGCGATCCGCGCATCCGTCCCTTTGTCGTCGGGTGGAAGAATCCGTGCTTCATGTCTTCTTCGCGGGTCCAAAGTAGCTTCACCGGTGTACCGGGCACTTCCATGGCCAGCATAACCGCCTGCTGGACGTAATCTGGCGCGCCCCGGCGCCCAAAACCGCCACCGAGGTGAACCTTGTAGACTTCGCAATTGGCGATATCCAAGCCAGACGCCTCGGAGACAGCCGCCAAGGCTGCTTCTCCGTTCTGTGTCGGACACCAGACTTCACACCGTTCCTCGGTATAGAGGGCTGTCGTATTCATCGGTTCCATACAGGCATGGTTCTGGAACGGCATATTGTAGGTGGCTTCGATGATCTGATCGGCTTCAGCGAAGGCCGTCGCCAGATCGCCGCCGCCATTCCCGACAAAGGCCTCCTCGGCGGTCAATCCATCATCAAGTTCGGCTTCGAACGCCTCGGTTGAGAAATCGACGCCGCCTTCCCATTCAATTGGAAGGGCATCGAGCGCTGTGTTCGCCTGCCACCAGGTGTCAGCGATGACGGCAACAGCATTGTTGCCTTCGCCGAAGGGATTCTTGAGCGCGACCACTTTCTGCACGCCCGGCATGTTCTCGACGGCGGAGGCATCAAAGGATGCGACCGTTGCTCCGATCTTGGGAGACTGCCGAATGGAGGCATTCAGCAGTTTGTCAGGGGTCGCATCAGTGTCCTTGAGGATGTCGTCCAGGCTGATATCAGCCCCATAGACTTGCGCCCCCGTCAGCTTGTCAGCCGTGTCGAGGCGTTTTTTCGGCTGGCCAATGATTTTCCATTCGCTCGGATCCTTGACGGTCACTTCGATGGGCGGCGCGAGTTGTGAGGCTGCCTCTGCGACCGCGCCATAAGTCGTCGTGCGACCCGATGGGCCGTGCGTGATGACGCTGTTTTCAGAAGTACATTCTGAAACCGGCACTTCCCACTCATTCGCGGCGGCCTCAATCAGCATCGCCTTGGCAGCAGCGGCGCCTTCGCGGACATAATCCTGCGAGCCGCGAATGCCTTGAGACCCACCCGTGGAGTAATCCCTCCAGACGCGTTCGCGCGCGAGGTTTTCGCCCGGCGTCGGATAAACGGTTGTGACCTTGTCCCAATCGGCATCAAGCTCTTCTGCAACGAGTTGCGCGAGCCCGGTCAAAGTGCCTTGTCCCATTTCTGAGCGGGCGATCCGGACCGTGACTGTATCATCGCGATCGATATGCACCCAGGCGTTTACTTCATCTACGCCAGACGTATGCGCTTCGGTCGGTCCAGGATCTCCTGGAGAACAGCTTGCGAGAATTCCAATGGTCAGTCCGGTCGCGCCGGTGCCTAGGATGAAACCGCGGCGGGAAAGTAATCCTGTATCAGCCATTTTCGTCTCCCTTACGATTTTTCGACGGCGAGCTTGATGCCCTTGCGCACGCGCGCCAGGGTGCCGCATCGACAGATATTGGTGATCTCAGCATCAATATCCTCATCACTCGGATTTGGATTATCGTTGAGCATGCCGGCGACGGCCATGATCATGCCTGGCTGGCAGTATCCGCATTGCGGGATATCGAGCTCTGCCCAGGCTTCCTGAACCGGGTGGCTCGCATCCTCGGACAGACCCTCGATGGTCGTGATTTCTTCCTCACCCGTCAGGGCGCCGACAGGATAAACGCAAGATCTGACCGGGCTGCCATCAACATGGATCGTGCAGGTGCCGCACTGGGCAATCCCGCAGCCATATTTTGCTCCGGTAAGTCCGACCTGTTCCCTGATAACCCAAAGCAGCGGCGTGTCGTCAGACGCATCCACTGTTACGGTTTTGCCATTGATCTTGAGTGTGGCCATTCTGTGCATCCTCCAGCACCTGGACGCGGGGACCCCTATAGGTCTCTCCTTCACGCAGTACCTTGAATAATGATCCAATCATTCATCGAGTAAAGGTCAGACTCAAAGAAAATCGACGAACGTGATCACAATCGATGGTTTACGTCACGACCGGACCTTTTCGACCCAGCGATCTGCGTCTGAATAATCTTCCTCGCGAGGCTCGATCCAGGCATCGCCGCGGTCAGTAGATTCGCGTTTCCAGAACACCGCTTTGGTCTTCAGGTAATCCATCAGGAAGTCGGCAGCCTCGAACGCGGCGCGTCGATGCTTTGACGCTGTCGCAACAAAGACGATCGTATCTCCGGGTTTCATTTCGCCGATCCGGTGGGCGACCATGACCTCCGACAGCGGCCATCGTGATTTGGCGTCATCGATTGCCGTCTGGATGCCATTCTCAGTCATCGGCGAATAGGCCTGCAGGAAGAGACCCTGCACCTCACCGCCGGTCGCTTCCGGGCGAACAAGGCCTGAGAAGCTGACAATCGCACCGGCGCCTTGAGCCGAGTGTTCAAACGCCTGCAAGAGCGCACTCGCGTCGAGGGAGTCCTCCGTTAGGTTCAGCATCTAACCGCCTCCGACCGGTGGCATGAAGGCGATCTCATCCGAATCGGCGATCGATTCCGTGTCGAAACAGAGCTCATTGTTGACGGCGATACGGACGGTCGGTTCCAGCAAGGCGCCATTGGCCTCAAACTTCAGATCCAGAAACGTTCGCAGCTCACCGGCGGTGGCCACTGTGTCCGGTAAGGACAGGACTTCCTCAGCTGCACCGGTAATGTCGCTCAGGCGACCGAAATACAGAATCTTCGCCATTATCCACCGGTCACCGACATGTGCCGTGGCAGGGCAGGGGCCTCGCCACGATCCTTGATGTTGAATTCATGGCGCTCTGGCTTCTTGAACAATGCGCGGTCAAGACAAGCGTTCAGCGCGGCATCGGGGTCGTCTGACTCACGGATTGCAGCGCGCAGATCGATATGGTCATCCTGTCCCAGGCACATATAGATCCGACCGGTACAGGTGACGCGCACACGATTGCATCCCGCACAGAAATTGTTTGTGAGCGGCGTGATAAAGCCGAGCTTGCCGCCGGTTTCCGCGATCCGAGCATAGCGCGATGGACCGGCATTTCTGTCAGCCGCCGGAAGGTCCTCCAATTGCCAGCGCGCTTCCAACTGATCACGCACCATGGGCAGAGGAATGTACTGATCGATTCGATCCTCACCGGTGTCGCCAAGCGGCATGACCTCGATCAGCGTGAGATCCATGCTTTTAGAGTGCGCCCATTCAATCATTTCAGGAATCTCGGAGAGATTCTCATGCTTCAGGGCGACCGTATTGATTTTGATCTTCAGTCCCGCCTCAAGCGCCGCATCGATGCCCGCCAGGACCCTGTCGAGCTTGCCACGGCGTGTGATCTTCTCGAACCCCGTGGGATCCAGCGAGTCCAGCGAGACATTAATGCGTTTCACGCCATTCTTGACCAGCAGCTCGGCGAATTGCTCCAACAGCGTCCCGTTCGTGGTCAAGGTGAGTTCGTCCAATCCATGCCCGAGATAGCCGCCCAGTCGCTCGATCAGCTCCGGCATGCCGCGCCGCACCAGGGGTTCGCCGCCAGTGATCCGGATTTTCTGCACACCGCGCCGAATGAATGCTGACGCAACTCGATCCAGCTCTTCAATGGTGAGCAATTCCGGTTTCGGCAGAAACTGCATCCGCTCCGCCATGCAATAGGTGCAGCGCAAATCGCAACGATCGGTGACCGACAGACGTAGATACGTCACCTGGCGACCGAATTGATCGACCAACGGGGCAGTCTCTGTCTTGGCCAGCCCATCAGGCATGAACGGTCTCCTTGGCGCGCACCAGGTCGGCGGTCACATCGATATCTGCCGCCTGTTCCGGCGTCAAAGCGATTGTCGCATTGCCATGCTCGATGGCCAGAAAGACCGCTTTGGCGCCGCGATCTCCCTCGAGCGATCTCAGCGCCTCAAAGTGCTGCCGTTTGAACAAGGCGGGCGGCGATAGAACATCATTGCTTTCGGACATCACGCAGGACGTGCTGGGAATGTCTGCACTGAGCCTCAGATTATCAATGTGCGAGGCGGGGACGAAGGGCATATCGGCAAGCAGGACGATTACCTGATCTATTCTGGCATCTGTCTCAATCGCTTCTATGCCCAGCGCGAGAGACGTGGACTGTCCGAGGTCAGCGCGCGGATTTTCCAGGGTTTGCCAGCCGAGGCGGTCGAGCACCGCCTTGCGCTCAGTCGGACCAGACGGAACCACGGCGATTTTGGTTAGATCTGGATCATCCGGCACATGTGTTGCCGCGCGTTCAAGGATACTCAGATGGTCGAGCTCCGCGAGGAGTTTGTCACCGGCCTCAAATCGGCTGGAGGCGCCCGCGGCGAGCATGAGCAATGCCGTTCGCGGCCGTCGGCTCGACGAACGGGCCGGGAATGCGCCGACAATTTCAGCAAGTGTGGACACAGCCAGCATAGACGCATCCCGGAGCGACGGCACGAGACCAATCGGCCCGCGCACAAACGCGACATCGTTATCCGCACACCCGGCGGCCCGCAGGGCGGCACAACGATTGGCGTGGGTCCGCGCACTCCCGACGGCGCCTATATAGAAAGCCGGGCCGTCCAGCGCCTGGCGAAGCAGTGGAACCTCCCAGTCCTGATCATGGAAGAGGAGCACAAACGCTGTCCACGCATCGTCATTCGCCGCCGGAAGGTCCGTCGGAGAAACCAGTTGTTGCACCGCGGACAGTCCGGCGCCGCGCGCATCCTCTATATCTTCTTCATCGACCAGCTGCAGCTGCGTGGCGTAGCCCGCCGATTCACCGATACGGGCGAGGGCCAGAGCGTCCGCACCGCGTCCGGCAATGCGAAGCCGAAGTTTGGGGCGGTAGACGAAGACATGATCCTCACCCACGGGTCGCTCGGTCTCGCTCGCTATCGCAACGGTTCCATCTGGACGCGCGATCAACTCGATCTCTTGTCTGCTTGCGAGGAGCAGATGGGCCTTTTGAATTGTTTCAGGGTCCGGGTTTGGGGCGATAAAGACCTCAATTGAGCCGCCGCAAGGCAAAGGCAGATCAACAAAGGGCGATCCAGCGCCATAGCGAAGCGAGCGTGGTGTTCCATTTTCTAACGCGGTTCGGGCCTGCAGCGTGACGTCGGCGTCGATGCAACCTCCAGAGATGTATCCCAGGCTGGCTTTTTCGCTGACGGCCAGCAGTGCGCCGGGGGCCCGGACAGCGCCGCCTTCGGTCGCCGTTATAAACACAAGAGCGCCGTTTTGGCCTGACTCCAACCAACTGGACAGATGTCCGAGGACGTCCTCCGGGTGTTCACTGGAAAGGCTGGTCGCTGTCACCATGCCTCTGGATTTAATCCACCGGGCGGCGCACGACTAGGGCGATTGAACAATTTGATCAGGCTTTACGGCCTTACCGTTACGCGAACGTCTGCATTGCTGTGAGAAACGGACTGCGTGAAGCCCGGTTTCATCTCTTAACAGGCTCTTACCAACGTGCGTTTCAGAAGGAATTGAGAAGAGGGGGGCGGTATCGGTCTCAATGGACCAAAACTGGTTTCGCATGCAGCGCCCAGGCTGAGCGATTTAGCGTCTGATTTCACACATCAATGCGCACGGGGCTCTCTGAGGAATAAATTCGATAATCTACATTATGGGAAATATTGTGCGCTTGGATCTTCATACATATCAGGCGTTTATGCGAATGAGGCGGAAGATCTGAGCCAGATGGTACGCCCAACAGGATTCGAACCTGTGACCTACTGATTAAAAGTCAGTTGCTCTACCAACTGAGCTATGGGCGCATCCGAACGGCCCACATAGTTGAGTGCCTGCCTGTGGTCAACGGTTTTTGCTGCTGAAAACAGCCCTGTATGAACATTCTTGTCAGCCTGCGCGAGAGACCGCAAAATCAGGATATGAAACATGCTCCATTTGCCCTCTCGCTTCTTCTTCTAAGTGCCGCTTGCGCGACCAGCGCGCCTCAGGAACCGGAAACGGAGACTGAACCAGGCGCTACGGAACGGGCGTTGGAGAAAACCCAGGACGGGTTCGGCGATGCCGCCTTGTCTCCACTCGAGGACGTGAACCTGAAACGCGCAAAAATTCCGGAAAAATTCAAGGAAATCAAAAATCCATATCTGGTTTCAGTGGAAACGAGCTGTGAGAAGATTGCCGAAGAAGTTCTGGAACTGGATGCCTTGCTCGGCCGGGACTGGGATATTCCGCCGCCGGATAAGAAAGGTCTGAGTGATCGCGCCGCCGATGGCGCATCGACGGCCTTCCTGGACACGGTCGCATCTGGTGCGTCCGGCCTCATCCCATATCGCGGAATTGTCCGTACCGTCACGGGCGCCAACAGTCATGCCACCAAGGTTCGCAAAGCCTATGAGCGTGGGTCGCATCGCCGGACCTTCCTGAAAGGCATTGGCCTCGCCAAAGGCTGCGAGTATCCCGCGGCACCCCTCCCCCCGGAAGAAGAAGAATCGAAAATCGTGTTTCGCTAGGTTGCTGACTCGGTTCTGGGTTTTGATTTTGTCTGCGCCCAGCGTGTCGACAGTTCGGTGCGCAACTCATCAAATGTGCCATCAGCGATGGCGTCGCGCATCCGCTGCATCAAGGCCTGAAAGAATGCAATATTGTGCCAACTGAGCACCATTGAGCCGAGATATTCGCCCGAGCGGATCAGATGATGCAGATACGCGCGCGAATAATCCTGGCTCGCCGGGCACGGTACGGCGGCATCCAGAGGCGCGTCGTCTTCGGCAAAACGCGCATTCTTGAGATTGATGGGACCCTCCCAGGTCCAGGCCTGGCCGTGGCGACCGGCGCGCGTGGGTAGAACGCAGTCAAACATGTCGATCCCTCGCGCCACCGCTTCTACCAGATCAATCGGCTTGCCGACGCCCATGACGTATCGCGGAAACGCTGTTGGAAGATGTGGGACGGTCATATCGATGGTCCGGCACATCTGCTCATGGCCTTCACCGACCGCGAGGCCGCCTAGCGCGATACCGCCAAACCCCTGCGCTGCGACTGCTCTTGCTGAGGCTTCGCGTAGATCCGGGTAATTCGAACCCTGGACAATTCCGAACAGGGTCTGGGTGTCGCGATCACCAAACGCCTCCAGCGAACGTGCGCCCCAGTCGAGGGACAGCTTCATCGAGGCCTCAGCCTCTTCATGTGTGCATGGATAGTCGGTGCACTCATCCAATTGCATCGAAATGTCGGCGCCGAGCAGATCGGCCTGGATCTCGATGCTCCGGGCTGGCGTCAGGCGATGTTCAGAGCCGTCAATGTGACTGCGAAACGTGACGCCATCCGGATCCATCTTTCTGAGCTGCGAGAGCGACCAGACCTGAAAGCCGCCGCTATCGGTGAGCATCGGACCTGTCCATTTGGAGAATGCATGCAGGCCGCCCAGGCGCTTCACGCGCTCGGCGCCGGGTCGCAGCATCAGATGATACGTGTTCCCCAGGATGATGTCCGCGCCGGTCTGTTTGACCTGATCCATGTACAGCGCCTTGACCGTGCCGGCCGTCCCGACTGGCATAAAGGCGGGCGTCTGGATCTCACCTCGCGGTGTTTTCAGAACCCCGGTGCGCGCCGCGCCTTCGGTGGCGTGTATCGTGAAGTCGAATGTGGCCACTAGATCAGTTGCTCCAGATCAAGCACCTTGAGCAAGCCTTCGCGGGCTGTCAGGCATTCATTCACGAAGGACGGATCTGTAAGGTCTGCGGCGCTTAGACGGTCGCGATAGGTGCGGCGAACAACCTCTTGAAGCTGATCAATCTTCGCCTCATCAAGCAACACGCCCTGATGACAGGCGGCGCGCTCTTCCGGCGTCATCACGACCCGCAGACGCAGGCAAGCGGGGCCACCGCCATTGCGCATGGACTGGCGCACATCAACATATTGAACCCGGCCAATCGGACCGTTGCCTTGAACCAGGCGCTCGCAATAAGCGCGCGTGGTTTCGGTTTCCTCGGTTTCCTTCGGCGCCAGCAAGACCAGTCGATCCTCGCCAGGCCACTTCAGAAGTTGCGAGTTGAATAGATAAGATTTGATCGCATCGGAGAGCGGCACCTCTGCATCCGGCACCATGACGGGCTTCAAATCGAACAAGCCTTTTGCAGCGGCCCGCAGCGCGCTCAGTGTTCCGTCTGTGTCCTCGAACGCGTGCTCATGGAAGAACAAGGTATCGAGCGTGCCGACACAGACGACGTCATTGTGGAAGGCACCGGCATTGATCGCGGTGGCAGATTGGCGGGCTAGAACGGCGCTCGAAGCCCCCAGACCGTGCGATCGAATGATCGACTGGCTGGCCAGCCGTGTCTGACGCGCCGGGAAGCCTGCCACGCTTTCACCTGCTTCGCGGCCATAAACGAACAGCTCGACCCCTGCACCGCCGTGCTGGGCGCTCAACCGCACATGATTGGCGGCGCCTTCGTCAGAGAAATCTGCATGCATTGGCAGCGCAGCGTGCACGCTGAAATGTGCTTCACTATCGAAAATGGACGCCAGCGATGCGGTCGTCTCCGGATGCTCAATTGAGCGATGCAGCATGGACGACAGATTCGCGGCCGTCAGGTGAAGACGCCCGTCTTGCGTATCAGCAGAGGGCGAAATGGTTGCGGCATTGGCGGTCCACATCGAACTCGCGGAATACGCCGCTCTCAAGAGCTGCGGGGCGGACTTGGCCGTCGCCTCTATGATTTGCGCGTCAGACCCATGATAGCCCGCATCGACCAAGAACCCGATATTCGGGCGTTCCAGCGGCGGCAGCACGCCTTGCACAAACCCGGCACGTACCAGCATGCGCATCTTTTCGAGGCCTTGCAGCGCCGCCTCGCGCGGATTGGAGACATCGCCGGCATTTGTCTGACTGGCCAGATTGCCGTCTGACATGCCGCCATAATTGTGGCTTGGCCCGATCAGGCCGTCGAAATTCACTTCCAGAGTTTCAGTTGAAGACATGGGAACCCCTGCCTTGTGCCTGTTGAAGGGCGTATCCTTGACGCCCGAACGGATTGGGTCAGCCGCGCGTCTCAACAGGCTCAGGGCGCGGCTGAATTGGAATCTGGCTCTCTACTTCGGGAATCCGATTGCGCCAAGTCTTGTCGCTTCATCCGACACCTGACTCGCCTGCGGCCAGGCGCAATAGTCGGCCGCATAGTACGCCCCGGGACGGAAGTTTCCTGACAGGCCTGGCCCGCCAAAAGGCATTGCCCCGCTCGCCCCGGCTGTCGGCCGGTTCCGATTCAGGATCCCGGCCTTCATCTCGGCATGCGCGCGTAGCCAGAGCGCGTCATCATCGCTGACAAGCCCGCCGGAAAGCCCATAACGCGTGTCATTGCCGCGTGCGATCGCTTCATCAAAATCATCCACACGGATGATCTGCATCAAGGGTCCGAACAGTTCTTCATCCGGAATATCGTTCGCGTCCGTGACGTCGATGACGCCCGCGGTGACGAAGCCGCCGCCTCGATCCATGCGCTTCAATCGGCGCAGAGACTTGCCGCCTTTCTTGGACAGCATCATCTGAAAGTCGGTAGCGTTCTGGGCCGCCTGCTCGGACACGAGCGGCCCCATGAAGACCTCGTCTTCGGTTGCGTCCCCGATTTTCAGCTTCTTCGCGCGCTCCACGATCGCCTCAACGACCTGGTCGCCCCATTTGCCCTTTGGCAGAATGACGCGGCGGGCGCAGGAACATCTTTGTCCAGTGGTGAGGAAGGCCGATTGCGCCGCGATGTCAGCGGCAGAGTCCACTTCTGCCGGATCCCAGATAATGAGCGGATTATTGCCGCCCATTTCCAGCGCCAGGATGACTTCGGGGCGGCCGGCAAAGTGTTTGTGAAAGAACAGCCCCGTCTGTGCCGATCCGGTGAATAGCAGGCCATTGATGTCGCCATCCAGCAGTGCAGCGCCGGTTTCACGGCCGCCCTGGACAATATTGAGTACGCCTTCCGGTAATCCGGCTTCGGCGAAGGCATCGGCAATGATGTGCGCGACGGATGGCGCCAGTTCGGACGGTTTGAAAACGCATGTGTTTCCGGCCAACAAGGCTGGCACGATATGTCCGTTCGGCAAATGGCCCGGAAAGTTGAATGGCCCGAAGACCGCCATCACGCCGTGCGGGCGATGTGTGAGATGCATCGAGCCGAAAGCGGCTTCAGCATAGGAGGTTCCCGCCCGCTCAACCTGCGCCTTGATTGAAATCGCGATCTTGCCAGCCATGGCGCCTGCTTCAGCTTTCGCGTCCCAGGACACCTTGCCCATGTCATTGCTGATCGCTGTCGCAATTTCATCAGACCGTTTGGCGATTTCTTCCGCGTAACGCTCCAGGGTGGTGGTGCGGTCATGTTGCGGGCGGCGGGCCCAATCGGATTGAGCTTCACGCGCAGCGCGGGTGGCCTCAACGACCTGCTCCGGACTGCTCGCCTGTCCATCCCAGCTTGTTTCGCCGGTGGCAGGATTGGTCTTTTCAAACCAGTCATCTGCGCCGTCACTCCAGCGCCCATTGATATAGACACTCTTGGCCATATTAGCTCCTGAGCCAGATTCGGGCTTTGTCGCCTCGTTTCAGTTTAAGTTTGTCCAGCGTTTCCTGCGTCGTCATGAACCGGTTCTCGCCCATGGCAGCGCCTTCGATCAGGCAAGCGCGGTAATTTTCGGTGTCCATACGGGCCGCGATCCCGGTCTGACCGGTCGCGTCACCGATTTCCAGCTCCATAACCCGGCTGTCACGTGAGGTACGGATCATGTCGCGCGAAGCTTGCATGATCGGACCGCCATCGAAAATGTCGACCACGCGCTCGAACTCAAATCCTTCCCATTCAAGCAGCTTGAACGCGGGCACGCCATCGGCATGGCAACGCCCGATCACTTCGCGGGCTTCGTTCGGTAAAAGGTCTACATAGATCGGGTATTTGGGCATCAGGTCGAGAATGAACTGATTGTCCGTCGTGGCAGACAGATAGTCGGCTTCCGGAAACGACATCCGGAAGAATTGGCGGCCCAGGCATTCCCAGAACGGGGTCTCACCATCATGCGACACGACCCCGCGCAGCTCTGCGATGATTTTTTCGCCAAACCATTCTGGCCGCGTCGAAATCAGCAAATAGCGCGATTGTGCGAGCAAGCGCCCAACCCCGGCGCCCCGATGCTCTGGCCGGAGGAACAAGGTGCCGACTTCGGTACAACCGACAAACTCATTCGTCAGGATAAGCGCATCCATATCAAAACGGCGATCGGCTTCCTGGCTGGCCTGCGCAAGCGTGATGATCCGGTAATTGAAGAATGGAGAATTGATCCCGACGCCGCATTTGACGGCACTACAGCCACCAATCTCGCCGGTCTCCACATTTTCCAGCATCATCAGATACTTGCCGAGTTCGGGTTGCTCGAGCCGCCCCGCGAACGAGTCGACGGATTTCAACAAACGCTTGCGCAGGATGTCCTCATCCACTGGCAGCGAGGTAAATCCCGGGCCCGATTCCACAGCCATCGAACGGAGCGCGTCGAAATCCGACAGCTCCGCGGGCCGCATTACATATGGAGACTTCATCCCATCAACGCCTTGATTTTTCGAGCGTCCAGCCGCCCGTCCGCAATCCGATTCAGCAGCAAAGCCGAGAGCTGTGCGCGCTCGACAAAACTCGACATGATCACATATTCTTCGCTTGAATGAATGCGTCCACCCATGACCCCGAGCGTATCCACGTTTGGAACCCCCGCAGCAAAGATATTGTTCCCCTCACAGACACCGCCCGTATCGACGAATTCAAGCTCAAGACCAATCGCCTTGCCGGTCTCTGACACGGCGTTGAACAAAGCGTCCTGCGCCGCATTTCGTGGCTTGGGCGGACGATAGAAGCCGCCATGTACATGACCGGAAATGCCATCACGTCCAAGCGCTTCTTCGAGTAATTTTTCAACCTCGCGCGTGGCCCAGGCCGCAGCCTCAGCGTCAGGCGCGCGGGCGCCAAACCGCACAATTGCTAGATCCGGAACGATATTGACGGCGCTGCCGCCATCGATCGAACCGACATTGAACGTCACACCCTCTCGCACACCGTTCAGTTGCTCGAGACGAACCACCATGGCGGCGGCCGCTTCCAGCGCGCTGCGCCCGTCTTCCTTGGCGCGGCCGGCGTGTGCCGAGCGCCCGTGTAGGACAATATCGAAGACCGCCGATCCTTTGCGGCCTCCCGACATCGCGCCGGTGTCCATGCAAGGCTCGTAGGTCATACCAATCATCGCCCCGGATTGTGCCGCTTCGGTCAGGAATGGCGCACTGGCAAAGTTACCGGTTTCTTCATCCGGTGTAATGACGATTTGATAGCCAAGCTTGTCGTGCAACGGGCCAGCCTCGAACGCTTGCAAAGCGCCCAGCATGACAGACAAACCGCCTTTCATGTCAGCGAGTCCCGGACCATTGAACTTGCCATCACCCATGTCGGTAATGGTGTCGAACGTCTCGGGAGGAAACACAGTGTCATAGTGACCGCTCATGATGACTTGCATGTCCGCGTCCGGGCGCGACGAGATGCGGATCACTGGTCCGGTTTCAAATGCTTCGACCTCGCCATTGTTCGAGACTTTTTCAAAAGGGTCCGTCGCGATCAGCTCGATGTCAGCCTGGAGCGCACTGAACGCATCCGCCATTTGCGGGGCGAGGACATCAAGACCCGCCCGATTCCAGCTGCCCGTATTGATTTCGGCCCAATTGAATGTTCGGGCCTGCATCGATTCCTGAAGGTCCGAGACGCGCTCACAAACCGCTTCGTCTTCAGAGGTTTTTTGACTGAGTTCGACCATTCGTCTTGGTTTCACGCTTTCACTAAAACAACAAGCCCCGGACCGCTAAGCCCGGGGCTGGAGATTGAGATTGGAGTTGGATCAGGTGTTGCGATCAAACTCGGCCAATTCCTCTTCAGCAGCGGCCAAACGCTCGTCGACGGTCTGGCACGTTTCAGGCGCATTCCCGATAACTTCGAGGTCCTTGCAACGCTCTTTTTCCTTCTTGAAATCGCTCACTTTGTTGAAGATCTCGAAGCGGGCCAGAGCGATGGCGGTATTGTCTTCCGCGCGCATGAAGTCGAGCCAGCCGCGGCCACCGCGATTGTTGGCACTGCGGAACGCATCCCGGGCGCCAGAGCGATCATCGCGCTCGTAACGAGACTGACCTACGAGGACCCAGGCAAGGCCCGCGTTCTGGAGGCCGCCTTTGTTGATCGCCTTGATCAATGCATCCTCAGCTTCGGCCCATTCCTGGAGCTCGCTGTAAGACCGGCCAAGACGCTCATACATCTTGCCATCAGGCGCCAGTTCAGCGGCTTCTTCAATCACCGGGATCGCGCGGTCGAATTCGCGGGCCACCTGATACAGGTTTGCGAGCAGTTCGAGGCGCTCATATGATTTTGAAATGCGACCGGCATTGATTTCTTTTTCCAACGTTTTTGCGGCCACATAAGGCACGTCAAACGTGTTGTAGAAATTGACGATCCGCATCAGTTCGTCTTCGGTGGTCAGCATGCCGCCGAGATACATGGCCTTCTGAACCTCAAAGGCTTTGCGGTCTTCACCGGCCTGGAAATATTCGCCAGCAATGGCTTGCCAGAGCTGCGTATCAGTTGGGTCACGCTCCAGCAGCAGCTCAAGAAGCTCTGCCTTTTTCGCGCGATTGCCGGTCTTGTCATAGAGGAAGATCAGGAAGTCATAGACCTGACGCTCAGCGCCTGGACCATCGGCCTGCAGAACTTGCTCAGCCCAGACCAGGGCTTCCGGGAAGCGGTCCATCTGTTGGTATAGCACCGCGAGGGTCCATTTCTGGTTTCGATCCGGCACGCCGCCTTCGGCCATCCACTTATCGAAAAACTCGAGCGCTTTTACTTTATTGTCGGTCGAGAGGTAGATCTGGGAGATATTGTAATAGGTGGTCTTCTTCTCGGTGTCTGGAATATAACCGCGATCAATAGCGATGAGGAGGTCCGTGACGGCGCCATTATAGTCGCCATTCTCAATCTTGATCGCCGCGCCGAGACGCAGCGCAGCGCCTTCTTCGTAGCAGTTCAGTTCCTGCGCCCGCAGAGCGTTCAGAGCGACCAGAGCGGCTTGCGGATTGTCATTGACCAAAAGCTCGGTTTCCGCAGTCAGGTAATTCTCGGCATTGGCCGAGCTGAACTGCGTTTCTTCACAAGCCTGCGCATTCGCGACACCACTCCCGATGGCGACCATGACGGCAACAGTGGCTGCACTTTTCATGATATTCTTGATCATACTTTTCACTCCTCTCCGCCTGTTTGGCGGTTGAACTCCTTTGAACCGGAAGTTCTCTCCGATTTCAAGCGCTTCAATCGATAAGTTGAAGCATTTTCCCAGACTTTTACACCTTCAGTCTCTTATGGTTCCATTCGGAACTCAAGGGGGTAGACCACACCTGTCACAGTAACCGGCAGTCCACCACGGATTTGGGGCGCAAATTTGACCTTCTGAACCGCTTTTCTGGCAGCACTTTCAAACACGTGATGGGTGCACTCTGCCTGCACATTGAAGGGGTCGCCACGCGTTGAAACGCCGAGATACACGTCGCAATCCCCTTCAAGTCCCTGTTCAATAGCGCGGCGAGGATAGATGGGCACAGGCGGCGTGATCGGTTGCAGGTCGCGAATGCTGATGGCGCTCACGCGATCAGGCAGCAGCGGCTTGAACTCTGCCTCCCCATAATTGGCCGGCACGGCCCCGCTATAATCAGACTGTGGTCCGTCGACGAGCTTGATGTCTTTTACCAGCTCTGGCGGACGCGGCGGCGGGTCTATCGGATCGGGTCGCGTGGGTTTGATGTCGAGAGTCTCGGGATCCTCCACTTTCTTCGCCTCCATATAAGCCGGCAGATCGTAGACCGTTTGTTCTGGCGGCGAAAAATCATCGACTGCGATCAGGCTCTTCATTCCCATGAACAATCCGACCGTCATGAGTCCAGCTGGCAGCGCGACGGCGCCGAGACGTTTTGCTCGGGCCCGCATCAGTCGGTGTGTTTGACCGGTTTGAATCCTCGTACTCATGAGCGCCCTCCTATCGCTTTGGGATGTTATGTTGTTACAGTATGTAATTAAGTTACATTGTCAAGCCAAAAAGAAAGGGGAGATCCTAAGACCTCCCCTGCCCTGTTTGAAATGATCGACGCTTAGTCCGCGAGCGTGAACTCGAGTGGATAGACCACGTTGCGACGTTCCGCGGCCTGACCGCGAATGATCTTCGGCGCGAATTCCACGCGGCTCACTGCGCGTTCGGCTTCCCGCTTGAAGACACGGTCCGTGCAATCGGCCTCGACATTGTAAGGCTTGCCGCGTGTGTCCACATCGAAGCGGACGTCACAGGATCCTTCAATGCCGCGCTCTGCGGCCCGGCTTGGATAAGTCGGGACCGGTGGACGGATCGGCTGGGCATCCCGGTCAGAGATAGCCACCGGATCGATCGCCAGTGAGTTCAGCCGGGTCGGCGGCAATTCACTGGGTGGTGCGCCCTGAATGTTTGGCGTCGGCAGATCGATGTCATTCTTGCTGGCCGTCAGCTTTGGAGGTGGCGGCGGCTTGTCAGCATTGTTGAGCTTGCGCGGCTTGCTGCGTGCCCGACGCGTCACGTTTTCTTCCTGGGCTTCAGGCGTGATGCTTTCGAGATTGTACTCGGTCAGGTTTTCCGGCTCTTCGAAATCATTGCTGATCACGATCCGCATGATGTGAAACAGACCCAGGGTCACGATCAAAGCGACCGGCAATCCAATTGCGAGGCGAATTAGCGGATTTGCAAACATGAGATCCTCCTAATTATTGACCACCGAGAGCGGCACGCGCCCCAGGCCATCGATTTCGTTGACGATCTCCATGAGATCGATCAGCACCCCGGCTTGTGCGTCAGCATCTGCCTGTACAACAAGTCGACCTTTTGGGTTGTCTTCGCGAAGTTCGCGAATACGAAAGCCCACTTCCGACATCGAGACGACCTGCTTGTTCATGTAGATCTCGCTGTTCGAGTCGATCGCGATCAGAATACCGAGCGGGTTTTGACGCTCTTTATTGTTGACCTCCACACGATCGATTTCGACGCCAGGTTCACGGATGAACTGAGCCGTAACGATGAAGAAGATGAGCAGGATGAAGACCACATCAAGCATTGGCGTGAGGTTGACATCATCTTCGGCACTCTCTGCCGCTGCGCGCATTTTGCGAGCCATATCTAGCCTCCTCTACCCTGCGGAACGGACGATGTTCACCCGCTCCATTTGTGCGTCATAAGCGATATCACGCACTTCAATGATGGTGCCGGTGCGGGCCTGAGGATGCGCTTGAATGATCAAGGCACTCTCCGGGTTCTCCGCGCGGGCACGCTCCATGCCACCCCGTACGGCCGAGATGTCCGTGAGCTTGCGATTGACCCGAATCTGGTCGGTTTCGTCGATATAGACGATGATCGCAGGCGCCGGGTTACTTGGCGCATTCGTTTGCGGTGGCGGCGGTTCTGCACCGAGCGCCTCTTCCTGAATAAAGGTCGAGGTGACGATGAAGAAGATCAGCAGAATGAAGACCACGTCGAGCATGGGTGTCAGATCGACATGGGCCTCTTCAGATGGGCGACTGGCGCGACCTCTCATCAGTAAATCTCCATCTGGTCTTCGACCTTTTGCACCAGGCGGCGGACTTTCTTGTCCATACCCGTGGCAAACGGAATTCCTGAAATCGAGGCCACCATGCCGGCCATGGTCGGGATCGTGGCTTGCGACACGCCTCGCGACAGGGCTTTGGCATCTGCACCGTCAGTGATCGCCATGTTGTCAAACACGGTGACCATGCCGGTCACTGTGCCAAGCAGACCCAGCAGTGGTGCGAGGGCGACCATGGCCTTGGCGAATGAGACATTCGCCTGTGCCTTCTGTCGGACCTCTGAGACCAGCTTGTCTTTGACCCAGTGGGCGTATTTGGACTTGTGATCAGAGCGCGAGCGCCACTCCGACAAAGCCTCCTCTGCGACGGAGTTGTGGGCGATGCGGAAGTAGAACAGGCGCTCCAGGATCAGGGCCCACATCACGAATGTGGCGCCCATAATCCATAGAAGCACTGGTCCCCCGCGGGCCAAGAACTCCTGAAGTTCGGTCATTCCCAACATATGTCTGGGCTCCCGATCTCAGAGGCGGCTTACGCCACCCCTCCGCGTTCTGCACGCTCGGCCACGAGGCCAGCCGCTTGCTCATCCAGGATCTGCTGGTTCCCGCGCGCCATGGCAGCCGCCAGAGCGTGGGTCAGCAGAAGTGGGATCGCAGCCACCAGACCAAGCACTGTGGTCATAAGCGCAACTGAAATACCGCCAGCCATCAGTTTCGGATCACCGGCACCGAAGTTTGTAATCGCGGTAAAGGTAATGATCATACCGATAACCGTACCGAGCAGACCCATCAGTGGAGCCACAGCGGCCAGCACTTTGACGATGTCATTGTAGCGCTCGATTTTCGGAGACTCGCGAAGGATCTGCTCGTCGAGCTTCAGTTCGAGAGTTTCGAGGTCGGCATTCTTGTTGGTCTCATAGGCTTCGAAGACGCGAGCGAGCGGGTTACCGTCGCCAGCTTGCTTCGTTTTCGCAGTAGAGCGAATGGCATTGCCCATGAAGAACAGGGTGATGATCTTGAACAGGGCGACGGTCAGACCGATGACCAGAAGGCCAAGAACGATGTAACCAACGATACCGCCCTGATTGACGCGTTCGCCGAGGCTCGGCTTGTCGCCTTCAATCTTGAACAGCTCACCACGGTTCGGGTCGAATGGAACTGTCAGCGTGCGGCCTTCATCAGCATTGATGAGCGACTTGAACGCGCTGCGGAAACGACCACCTGGCTGACGCTGAAGCTTCTGCAGGAAGTAGCTGCCATCACCAGCGGATTCGATTGTCACGAAGCCAGCATCATTGTCAGTCGCTGCGATGAACGTACCGACACGAGTGACAGCGACGTCTTCGACAGACTCGTCATCGCCGCCCATGGAAACAGGCGACATGAAGGTTTTCACTTCCGACTGAGCAATCATTTCCTGAAGGATCGCCTTCGGAAGACGGTCGAGTTCTTCGCGGGTTGGAAGCGTCGTGGCTTCAGCAACTTCGGACAGACCTTCGTAGCGGCCAGGATATTCGAAGCTGGCGAGGCTCTCACGCATCAGCGGCTGAACTTCACCGACAACAGCGCGGAATTCACCAACAAGCTGGGCAAAGTCACCGGCCTGAATATCAAGCTCGGTTGCCAGTGTGTCGATCTCGGCCTGATAGGCGTCGAACTGGGCGCTGAGCGCGTTACCGCGGGCATTCGCTGCGTTCAGTTCAGAACGTGCCTGAGCCATTTGGGCTTCCTGCTCGGACGTTGCCCGGCGGAAGTCGTTCAGGCGCTGCTCGTTTTCAGTCGAGAGTTCCTGACTGTCCTGCTGAACGCGGGCCAGAATATCGGCAAGAGACTGCGCAACAGCTGGCGCAGAGGCGGCCATTGACGTGGCAGCAAAGGCTACCGCGACCCCAATGGTTTTAAGTGATTTTGTGAACGGTTTCATGTGTTCTTTCCTCAACTCCATTGGGCTTACTGGACGTTAAGCTTGGTTGCGGGCACGTACATCACATCCTGTGTGCGCTTACCCTGAATGATCCGAATCGCTTTTTCGATTTCGGGCTTGTACTTGTTCTCGAGGTCGACCCAGCTGCCGGTCTCGCGATCGAAGCGCTTGGCGTAACGACCGGTCGGATCCATGTAGACCAGAGCGACGCGACCGAAGAGCACCATGTCGACAGCCACTTCGCGCTCATTCGCGGTGCCGGCGTCTACCATGATGGTTTCTTTCCAGGTGTCCGTCTTGCGACCGACTTCCATTTCAGCGGTGTAGGCGTCCATGATCTGACGATAACGCTCGGTCACGGAAACGGCCGGATCGCTGAGATACTCGCGCAGTCGCTGGATGCGGGCCTTGCGGGCCTCGAGGCGGAATGGCAGGTCGGCATCGATGAAGGCGTCCAGATCGTCGATCAGGGCCTCAAGCATTGGAACGGTCTGAGAGGTGATCTCGTCCACTCGGCTGAGCTGATCGGTCAATGACGCGATTTCGCGCTGCTGACTTTCTACGGCAGCTTCCTGCTGTCTGGCGTAAAGCTCAGCGGCAGTCTTTCGCTGAAGCAGGGTCCGGAATTCTCCGACCATGTCTGCGCGCTCATCATCGAGCTGGTTAATTTGCTGCTGAACTTGTTCGGCGCGGCGGGTTGCCTGTTCGCCAGTCGCGATCGCGCGATCCAGTCCTTGAGCAACTGACGGCGCGGCGAAGCCGACGACGATGGTTGCTAGAATGGCTCCGCGAGCCGGTGTCAGAACATTCTTCATGAAGTCTGCCTCTCACTCTCCTAATGGTGCGCCGCCTTTGGACGTCGCTGAAACTTTTCATTAGCTCCAGCAGAATGCTGAAACGATCTTAGCGGGGTTACACACACAAACCCGCACAGTTCTAAAAAAAGGAAACCGGGCTACGCCCACCTCCTCCCAGTTTTTTGACCTTGAGACTTTCCGTCTTTCTAATCTACGCAGCGACCGGGATTAACCCGTGGTCATATTCGCATACATGGTCACCTCTGCAAAATGCTCGGGAGCTTGTCAAACTCTCATTCAAAATTGAGGCAGTTACAAGGCCTTTTTGAAATAATATTACATCCCGAGAATAGATCAAGGGGGAGTCGCGAGTCGCACACGCAGCGGACTCCACTCTCTTTGCGAGTGTCCATTTTTTGAAAGGTGGCTGGGGTGCCAGGATTCGAACCTGGGAATGCCGATACCAAAAACCGGTGCCTTACCACTTGGCGACACCCCAACTGAGCGGCGGACATAACCAATCCGATTTCGGCTTGCAACACCCAAATGCCTGACAAAATTCAAACAGCTGCATTTTTGCCAGAACCCACCTGCCCTACTCTCTGGCACGACGTGGTTTTGACATTGTTTGTGATCTTTGTGTTTTGACAAACCCGATCTTAACGCCCATATCGTTATCCGATAAGAAACATTACGGAGCGTTTCTCCCATGAAAACCTTTTTTGCATCCCTGGGTGGGGCCGTCATCGGATCGATTGTCGGACTGTTCCTTCTCTTCTTCATCGGAGTAGGGCTGATCCAGATGACCGTCAGCAACGCGATGCGGTCAGCCGCTGGCCCGGAAACGGGTCAGGCAGATGGTGACCCAATTGTTCTGACGCTCGACCTGCGTGTGCCTTACGCTGATCAGGCGCCGACCTCAGGGCCGGAACTTCTGTTCGGGGGAGGCACCGGTTTCATTGATATCATTTCCAAGCTGGAAGCTGCCGCAAATGACGAGCAAGTCAAAGGCCTGTTCATCCGCGCCAGCGAGTATGGCATCGGATCGGCGCGGGCTGAAGAATATCGCGACGCCTTCCTGAAATTCCAGGCGGCCGACAAATTCATCATCACACACAGCCAGGGCTCTTATGGCGGCGGCCCATCTGGCTACCGCGCCATTGCGCCATCAGACGAGATCTGGATTCAACCCGGCAGTGACATGATTGCCAGCGGTATCACGTTCGAAACCCTGTTCTTCAAAGGCTTGCTGGACAACCTGTCTGTGACCGCGGAGATCGAGGCGCTGTACGAGTACAAGAATGCGCCAAACGTCTACAAGGAAGAGACGTTCACCGAACCGCATCGCCGCGCGATGACAGAACTGGCAGAATCAATCTGGGACGTCTCTCTCGGCGACATTGCAACCGATCGCGGCATTACCGTATCTGAAGCGCAGGCCGCCCTGGAAGCCAGCCCGATCAGTGGCGAGCAGATGATCGAGTTCAACTTCGCCACTACACTTGGTTGGCCTGAGCAGGCCCTTGATGCGGCAACCGAGCGAGCCGGCGAAGAAGCGATCTCGATCGATATCGCCTCTTACAATGCGCCGGAGCCCAAGTTCGGCGCACCGGTGATTGCGATTGTCGGCGGCCAAGGTCCGATTGTGACCGGCGAAGAAGGCGGCAGCCTGTTCCAGGAGGGCAACGGATTTGCTTCTGACACGATTGCTGCAGCGCTGTACGAAGCCGGGCGAGATGAGGATGTGAAAGCCGTCGTCTTCCGCGTCGACAGCCCGGGCGGATCGCCCACTGCCTCTGACCAGATCTGGCATGCGATCAATTACATCCAGACAGAAGAAGAAAAACCGGTTGTCGTTTCCATGGCGTCGGTTGCGGCCTCTGGCGGATACTATGTGTCGACAGGCGCCGACTGGATCGTCGCGAATCGAACAACCATTACCGGCTCCATCGGGATCTTTGGTGGCAAGATGGCGATCGATGAAGGCCTCGCCCGAATCGGTATCAATGCCGAGTCGATCAAGATTGGCGGTCCGTTCACGGGTGCCTTCTCGACGACCGAAGGCTTTTCCGACGAACAACGCACGATGATTCGAGCCTGGCTCCAGCGCGGCTATGACCGCTTCACGTCCCTGGTCGCGGCCGGACGTGGCTTCTCACCAGAGCAGATCAACGAAGTGGCTCGCGGACGGGTCTGGAGCGGAGAGGATGCGCTCGAAAACGGCCTGGTCGACGAGCTCGGTGGACTAACCGTAGCGATCTCCAAAGCGCGCGAGCTGGCAGAGATCGAAGACGATGCGGAGATCCGTGTGAAGACCTTCCCGATGATCGAAGGTGGGTTTAATTTCTTCGGTGCGTCTTCTGCGGCATCTGCGGCAGAACTGAAGGCGATCGGACAGCTGGCTGAAATCATCAATGATCCTGAAATTCAGGCCCTGATGCTGGAGGCTGAAACGCTGCGAAACAGCCGTGTGCAGGCGCGCATCCCGACCTTCACGGAACGCTGATCACATCTGACTGCGAACAAGGCCTTCCGAGCGCTCCTCGGAAGGCCTATTTCATTTGAGCCGTTTTGTGGCGCGTCGCAGCACCGCATCGCTTTTGTCGGGGAAGATCTTAGATATGGACCATAAACAAGGGTCAGATGCGATGCTCAAATCGATGGATAAAACCGATCAACAGCGACACACGGCCGAAACAGCCGAAACCATGGCGGACGTTCGCCATGAAGTGGATCGCATAGATCGAATTCTTGTCGGTCTTCTGGAAGAGCGACAGTCCTTCATGGACGCTGCCGCCCGGATCAAAGGTCAGCGAAAAGCTGTCCTGGATCGGCCGCGGATCGAGGATGTTGTGAGCAAGGTGAAAGCCGAGGCCGAGCGTCAGGGCTTGTCACCCGCCATCGCGGAACCGGTCTGGCGCACGCTGATTGACCGATGCATCGCTTATGAATTTGAATCCTTTGATCGGCTCAAGCCGGGCTTGGACAATTCATAACTGGCACGGGCGCACGCCTCGATTACACGGACGAGATCATCCTTGAGCGCCGAAAGCAGCGTCGCGGCTTCGACCCTCGACACTGGCGCTTCCCCCCTGCCCCGTTTTTCAACGTCTGCGCAGGCTTCTGCGAACTCTGCTGCACCTATACTGAGCGCTGCGCCTTTCAGCGCATGTGCTGCATCCGCCCATTCCTTCTGGCCGAGATCAGCGGACAACATGCGCCCCCAGGTTTCGGATTGACCGCGAAAGATTTCCAGCACCTCATCGGCCAGGTTTGCATCCCCGCCCGTCATGTTCAGCAGATGTTCGATGTCGATCTTCATTCTTGAGGTCCAATGCAATTTTATCTGCTGACGCCCCTTTTCGTTAAGACGATTCTGGTTTAATGATATTCGATAATTCGAGGGGTTTATCATGACCAGCTTCTTTGTCGCTGTTCGAAATTTTACAATCGCCGTCCTGCTCGCCTGGATGGGT
Source organism: Hyphomonas sp. Mor2 (assembly GCF_001854405.1). Lineage (GTDB taxonomy): Bacteria > Pseudomonadota > Alphaproteobacteria > Caulobacterales > Hyphomonadaceae > Henriciella. The sequence continues at coordinate 1,247,743 of NZ_CP017718.1, read as the reverse complement.
TTCTCTGTTGCGCCTGATGGGAACGACTCAGACGATTCCAGAGCAGACGCGCCAAATAGCAGCGCCATCGCTTTTATTGGCTGAGACTAGAGGTGGGCGAAAGCCCGCCAATCGGTCTATAAGAGCGCGATGACGCTTGGCCTGTATCTATACAAAACCATTACCTTGTTGATTGCGCCCTTCCTGGGCGTTTTCTTTCGGTCGCGCGTCCGGTCCGGTAAAGAAGCCGAAGGACGGTTGAATGAGCGCCGGGCCAAGACCTTGCCTGCGCGCCCGGACGGAAAGCTTCTCTGGCTACACGCGGCGAGTGTTGGCGAAAGCCAGCTCCTTCTGGAGCTTGTCCGGCGATACATTCGGTCTGGCCTGGATGATTTCAGCGTGCTGATGACGTGCCAGACCAAAACCGCCGCTAATCTGGTGGCAACGGCCTTTTCAGACGATCCAGAACTGAAGAAGATCACGGGCGTCCAGCAAATGGCGCCCCTCGATTCTCCAGGCGGGGCCAAGCGCTTCGTGAACCATTGGAACCCGGACCTTGCAATCTTCGCGGAGGGCGAAATCTGGCCCAATCTATTGCTTCAGCTCAACCGCCGATCGATCCCCTGCGCCCTCATCAATGCGCGGATGACGGAGAACAGTATCAAAGGTTGGATGCGCTGGCGGAGAACGGCCCGGCGTATCTTCAAATGTTTCGACATCCTGATCGCAGCCGACATGCAAACAAAGACGGGCCTCGAGGCATTGTCGGAGACCAACATTGCCAATCCCGGAAACCTGAAATCGGCTCTGCCGGCGCCAGCCGTTGACGAGCTAGAACTCACTGAAATGCAGGCCGCGATTGGCGCTCGAAGCGTGCTCTTGGCAGCGTCCACACATGCAGGCGAAGAAGCGCTGGTTCTGGATGCGTACATGCAGCTTCCGCCCGAGACGTTTCTGATTATCGCACCGCGCCACCCGGATCGGGGAGATGAAGTGGACGCCCTGCTCTCGTGCACCAAGTTTGCGATCTCGCGGCGGTCTGAACGCGATCCCGTCACTTCCGTCACGAACATTCTCCTGGCCGACACGATGGGTGAAATGGGACTTTGGTATCGGCTGGCGGATACAGTTTATCTCGGCGGCGGACACGCGCCGGGGGTCGGAGGTCACAACCCGCTCGAAGCGCTGCGTCTCGGCAAACCGATCCTGACCGGCCCGAGCCTGTTCAATTTCAAGGATCTGAGCGAACGCTTGAACGGCCACCAGGGCTTCAGCATTGTCGAGGATGCCAGCGCCCTGGCTGAGGCCTTTCCAGCAATGCCGGTTTCTGCTGAATTGACGCAAGTATTGGAAGCCGATGCATTGGGCCCGATGGCGAAAACCCTCGACCTTCTGCACCCCTTGCATAAGCGTGCCGGGTTAGTGTCATGAGAGAACCGAGATTCTGGGCCCGAGAAGTCGACCCGCGATCACGGGAAGCCGCGCCTTTGCTGCGGTTTCTTCTGAGTCCCCTCGCCTGGATTTATGCGGAAGCCACACACCGCAGAGTGGCCAGAGGCGAACCCCTGAAAGTTCGACCGATCGTGATTTGTGTCGGCAACCTGACTGCCGGCGGAGTTGGCAAGAGTCCGGTTGTTGCCGCGCTGCGGGATCACTACTCCCAGACAACAGACCTGCGCGTGGCTTCACTCAGTCGTGGGTACAAAGGCAAACTCAAGGGTCCGCTCAAGGTCGATCCGGAGACACACACCGCCGATGACGTTGGCGACGAACCCATCATGCTCGCCCAGTCGGGGGAATCCTGGATCGGCGCGGATCGCGCCGCAACGGGGCAGATGATGTCAAATGACGGGGTCGATATCATCATCATGGATGATGGCCACCAGAACCCTGGCCTGCACAAGGATTTTTCGATCATTGTCGTCGACGCCGCAGCGGGATTCGGGAACGGGCACGTGATCCCCAAGGGGCCTTTGCGCGAACCGGTCGAGCGAGGTCTGGCCCGCGCCGATGCGATCATTGTGATGGGCTATGGCCAACCTCCCGAGCAAATTGGCGCGAGTGGCTTGCCTGTGTTTAACGGCGCGCTCGAAGCGACGTCGGCTCCAGCCGAGAAACCCTATGTCGCCTTTGCTGGCATCGGGCGTCCTGAAAAATTCTTCGATACCCTCAAGTCCATGAACGTCGATCTGCGCGATGCTGTCCCTTTCCCGGACCATCACAGGTTCACCAGTGGCGATCTGAACTATCTGCACCGGCTCGCGGAGGATTATGACGCCAGCCTGATGACGACGGAAAAAGATCTCGCTCGTATGTCTCCGGATCAGCGTAAGGACATCGTCACGCTGCCGGTAGAGGTGGTCTTTGAGCGCAGAGAAGATCTCGACAGACTGCTAGCAGATGTGATCAAACCCGGCTCCCATGACTAAAGCGGCACAACAATACATTCGGCCAAAGGACATCGACAATCGTTCGACGTTCATGCAGCGCATGGGCTGGAGATTTGAAGCCCTGGCCTGGGATGTTGTTTACTGGTGGCCAATGAAAGCACTGGGGGCGGACCGCGCTTCGAACTTTCTCGGCTGGTTGTTCAAGACGATCGGGCCTTTGTTCTCCCAAAACAAGACCGTGCACCGAAACCTGCAGCTCGCCTTTCCGGATATGGATGAGGAAACGCGGACGGAGATTGCCAAACAAGCCTGGGAAAGCGTTGGCCGCACGGCAGGCGAGCTTCCACATTTGCCCAAGATCCATCCCTATGACGGCGATCGCGTAGAGGTCGTCGGCACCGAGCACCTGGATGCGATCGAAAAAGCCGATCGCGGCGCTGTTATCGTCGCAGGACATTTCGCCAATTGGGAAGTCATGGCCGCCGCCATCTGTCGACGGCCGGTGGATTGTCTGGTGACCTATCGCGCGCTCAACAATCCATTCATTGACCGCCGCCTCAACAAGGTGCGTCATGATTACGGCATCGGCGTGCTGGCTCCAAAGGGGGCCGGAACGCGCGAATTGATGCGCGCTCTGAGTGCGGGGCGGGTCGTGGCGTTGATGAATGATCAGAAATTCAATGAAGGTCTGGCCATCCCGTTTTTTGGTTACAATGCCATGACGGCGCAGGGACCCTCCCGATTGGCATTGAAATACGGCGTGCCGATCGTCCCCATCTCGACGCGGCGGACCGGCCCGGCGCGCTTTCAGGTGACCGTGCATCCGCCCTTCGTTCCGGACAATACCGGGCACGCAGAAGCGGACCTGATCGCCTGCGTCAAACGCATCTCGGCCTTTGTCGAGGAAGAAGTGCGCCGCAATCCCGGTCAATGGTTCTGGCAACACCGACGCTGGCCAAAAGATGCCTGGAAGAGCGCTGGAATCACATAAACGCTGTCAATTGGTGCGCCCCGCCCTATTGTCTTCAGCAGTCTAGCCTGGAGGTCATGCATGCCCCCCTTTCTTGAACTCATTTCGATCATTGCGCTCGGGTTTTGTGCCGCGCTTGGTCTTGGCGCTTTGTTCGTCCCGAAATGGGCCGCAGGCGTCGTTCGACTTGTCGCGGATCCTGACCCGGAGAAACCCGGCGGTTTTTCCGAGTTTCGCGCCACTTATGGCGGCTTGCTATTGCTGATCCATCTGACGGTCATGATCATTCTGTTGCAAGACGCGCTGGCGCTTCAATACAAGGTGTTTGCGCTGTTCCCGGTGGCCATGGGATGGATCGGCGCAGGTCTCGGGCGTTTCCTGTCACTGTTGCTGGACGGGAAAGAAAATCGTGAGAAAGGGCTGATCCCTGTCTGGATCCCCTTGGAACTGGCGCTCGGATTTGCCATTCTGGCCCCGGTCTTTGGACTCTCATCCGGATAGGAGCCTCATATGACGGACCGTCGTGAGACGAACCGAAAACGCAAAAGCCGCCCTAGCAAGCGCACGTCCGGCCCGGATCGTGACTGGCAGGACGGCGAACGGATCGCAAAATACCTGGCCCGGGCTGGTATTGCCTCTCGGCGCGAAGCAGAAGCCATGATCGAGCGCGGCGAAGTGCGGATCAATGGCCGCAAACTCACCACTCCCGCTTTCAAGGTGACCGGACGCGAAGACATCCGCGTCAATGGCAAGCCGGTCAAGGCACATGAGCAAACGCGCGTCTGGCGATACCACAAGCCGTCTGGTCTCATTACCACGACATCCGATCCGGAAGGGCGCCGCACGATATTCGAAGAGCTGCCAAAGTCCCTCCCACGAACCATTACGATCGGCCGTCTGGATTTAACGACGGAAGGCATCCTGCTGCTGACCAATGATGGCGGTCTAGCCCGCGCCATGGAGCTGCCCAAGACAGGCTTCGTGCGCCATTATCGGGCCCGCGCGCATGGCAAGATCACACAAGACCAGCTCGATACGCTGAAAGGCGGTATCACATTGGATGATGGGACGCGCTACACGGCGATCGAAGCGGAGCTGGAGCGCGAAACCGGATCGAACAACTGGATCAATGTCCGTCTCAGTGAGGGGAAGAATCGAGAAGTTCGAAAGGCGCTTGAGCATCTCGGGCTGCAGGTCAATCGCCTGATCCGAGTCCAATATGGGCCGTTTGAACTGGCTGATCTGCGGCCGGGTGCGGTTGAAGAGATCTCCGGTGAGGACCTGCGTTCCGCCCTCGCGGAATTTGTCCCGAGCCATCTTTTACCGACGGAAGAGAAACCCGCGCGCGAGCGCCGGAAAGGTCCCGCGAGGGCACGGCTTCACGCACGAAAGCGTTGAGCTAGTCTCTTCCTCGAGCTGGATGACACGGACCCGTCTCTGTGCGGTCGGTGCGACACTTCGCGCGAAGGAGCAATCACATGGGCTTTCAGAACGTTACCGACACTTACCAGGTGGAAACGCCGCCGGCGCCACCCAGCAATCCGCCGATTTATGCGTTGGAGCCGCCTGTCGCGTTAAGCGAACCGGATGTGTTCTCCAGCAATGATGGCTACACGTTCGAGGCCTTTGACAAGATGCGCAGCGAAGCGCCGATCATGTGGCATCCGGAAGAGTATGGGCGCGGTTTCTGGGCTTTGACAGAGTATGAGCTGATCAAACAGGTCGAGCTGGATCCAGCGACCTTCTCATCTCAGCGGGGCGGGATCCTGATGTCCTATGGGCTGCCGGAGATTCCCCGCCATCCCCTGCTCCACTCATCTTCTTTGAATTCGCTCATCAATCTCGACCGACCGCATCATACGCCGCTCCGCATGGAGCACATGGCCTGGTTCCGTCCGGATTATGTGGCCGAACTCAAGAAGAAAGTCGACGCGCAGGTCAACGCCCTGCTCGATGAAATGGAGCGCAAAGGGCCAGTCGTCGACATGGTGGAGATGTTCTCCGCGGAGCTGCCTCTATTCACGCTGTGCGAGATCCTGGGCGTTCCTGAAGCCGACCGGCCAAAACTGGTGCATTGGATGCACTATCTGGAAAACGCCCAATACCAGGCCCAGCAGGAAGGCCTCGGCAACCTGTCGCCTGAACAGATCATGGAATTCATGAATGAGATCCAAGCCCTGTTCGATTTCGGGCGCCATCAATTGCTGGAACGCCGGAAGAACCCACGCAATGATCTGCTGAGCGCAATCGCAAACGCCGAGATTGATGGTGAGCTACTTTCTGATGAGTTCCTGGATGGATCCTGGTTGCTCATTGTGTTTGCTGGGAATGACACGACACGCAACTCCCTTTCCGGGACGATGAAGCTGCTCTCAAAGCATATGGATCAACGCGAGAAACTGATCGCCAATCCTGACCTGTTCAAGAATTTCGTGAATGAAGCGATCCGAATGGTGAGCCCGGTCACCTATATGCGCCGAACCGTGACCAAGTCGACCACGCTTGGTGGACAGGCGCTCAGCGAAGGCGACAAGGTCGTGATGTATTACGCCGCCGCTAATCGTGATCCGGCTAAGTTCGAGAATCCGAACGCCTTTGATATTGAACGCGTAAACGCCAATGAGCACCTCGCCTTTGGCAATGGTCCGCATGTCTGCCTCGGCAAACGTGTTGCCATCATGCAGTTGGAGACGGCTTACCAGAACATCTTGCGCCGGTTCCCGAACATTCGCTGGACCGGAAAGAGTTCGCTCGCGCCAAGCAACTTCGTGCACGCGATCTCGACGCTGGAAGTCGATCTAGGCGTTTAGAAAGGCTTCGGCCTTGTTCGCCGACATCGGTCGACCAAGCGCAAATCCTTGCGCATGATCAAAGCCCAGTGTGCGCAGAAGCGGCATCATCGCCTTGTCTTCCACGCCTTCTGCCGTGGAGGTCATGCCGAGACGGCGAGCCATCAATGTCAGGGCTTCGAGAATCGTCTCGACCCGAGGATTGCTGAGCTGCTTGATCAGCGACGCATCCACTTTCAACGCGTCTGCAGGCAGATCCGCCAACCATTGGAAAGAGGAATGACCTGAGCCAAAATCATCGAGCACAATACCTGCGCCGGCGGCCTTCAGGTCATGCAGCCTGTTCAGCGTCTGCTGCGTATCGCGCAGCGCATCCTGTTCCGTCAGTTCCAGACGGATCGAGCCCGGCGCCAGCCTGTGCCCACTCTGCAGCGCGGAGATCAGATCCACCAATTCTCCATCCTCGAGATCGAGGCTGGTAATATTGACCTGGACAAACAGATTCGGATTGCGGGCCACCTTGCGAAAGCTGACCAGGGACTCAGCCGCGTGGATCAGCATCGAGGACGCCAGTCCTTGCGTATCGCCGACGGGCGTGTGCCCGCCTTCCTGCCCTTCCCAACGCGCCAGGGCTTCGAAGCCCTCGACCCGGTGACTGCGAAGGCAGAGAATAGGCTGAAAATGAGGAAGCAGCTCAACCACGGAGTCTTCGGCTTCGCCCGTGGCTTCGCCAACGGAGAGGATCACGCCGCGTGACCAGTAATCATCTACGGCGCCGCCCGCGAGATGGACAATACTACCCTCTGCCGTGACCAGTTCCAGCGCGACATCGCCATTTGGGGTTTCCAGCCCGTTGCGAAGGCGCTGACGGCTCAGGCCATCTAACACATTGCTGAGATCGTCGAGCGCCCAATCGCCGGACAGGAGCCGTTCAAGCGATGGCGGCACCAGCGACAAAGTTAGTCGCTGGGTGCTTTTGTTCCACTGCCATTCGCCAATTGGTACGCTCATATTTTACGCCTCAGCGGTCATATGTCCGCGGATCTGATCCTTGATCAATTTTGGATCATTCGGGACGCACTCGTATACCTCGCCGCGCGACAATAATTGTTCACATCGTTTTGGCAGAGGCGCGTCCTCTCCGGTTGCCTCCAGCACCGTCTCCGGAAACTTGGCGGCATGCGCGGTGGACAGGATCACGGTCGTCGCGTCGGTCTCTGACAGGCGACGGTTTGCTGCCGTACCCACAGCTGTGTGCGGGCAGATAAGTGCGCCGGTCTGATCCTTGAACGTCCGCATTTCAGCCAGGGTGTCTCCATTGCTGATCACGTTTGAAGTAAAGCCGGTACATCCTAACGGGCCGCGAACTGAATCGGGCAAAATCGCGGAACTCGATTGACGATACTGCTCATAAGTCCGTCGCACCACGTCGCCATCGCGCCCGGCAACTTCAAAGAAGAGACGCTCAAAATTGCTCGGGACGGAGATGTCCATGGCCGGGCTCGGCGTCGCAACAGCCTGCTCGCGTTGCATCACGCCCTCTTCCAGAAGGGTTGCCAGCGTTTTGTTCTCATTGACCGCGCAGACCAGTTCAAATCCCGCCAGCAGGCCGCACCGGGCGGCGACATAGCCAGCAAAGGCGTCCCCCATATTTCCACTTGGCACGACAAACCGTATCGGACGGTCTGGTCCGATCGCAGCTTGCGCCGTCGCATAGTAAACCGCTTGCGCCGCAATGCGGGCCCAGTTGATCGAATTGACCCCCGACAGGCTGACCTCGTTGGCAAATTCCTTATCCGCGAACATCGCTTTCACGAGAGCCTGGCAATCGTCGAAATCGCCTTCAACAGCGAGGTTGTGGACATTGTCCGCCCCGGTTGTCGTCATGAACAGCCGCTGTACCGGCGAGACCCGCTCATGCGGGTGCAGGATATAGAGATCGACCGCGCCTGCTCCGGCAAACGCGGCGGCGGCGGCCCCGCCTGTATCACCTGAGGTCGCGCACACCACGCTCATGCGCTCCCCGCGGCGAGACAAGACAAGATCGTAAAGCTGACCGATGAATTGCATCGCCACGTCCTTGAAGGCCAGCGTCGGTCCGTGATGCAGTTCCATGACATATGTGTTCGGCCCACTCTGCGAAAGCGGGGTGACACTGTGATGGGAAAATGTCTCGTAAGCCCGCTCGCAAAGGCCGCGCACATCTGCTTCGCTGAGGGAGTCGCCGGCAAAGGTTCCGAGGATGCGGGTCGCAACGTCCACATAGGTTTCATTGGGCTTGGCAGGCTCAATCTGCGGCCAGGCCTCCGGAATGTAGAGGCCACCATCGGGCGCGAGGCCGCGCATACAGGCATCGACAAAGTCCACGGGAGCGGACTGGCCTCGGGTCGAAACGTATTTCATGGCGATTGGCCTCTACTAGAATTTCAATCTTCCGCGTGCGCGATGCAGCGCCACATACACGCCTATGAGTCCCAAAGCCATCCCCCACCAGGTCAGAGCATAGCCAAAATGGCGCTCCGGCGGCAGCGGGTCGAGCGGCTTGGCATAGGCGTAAGGATTAGGGGTCAGGCGCGATTGGCTGAGGTCGGCCGCGTTTCTGACCGTCATAATGACCGGTTCAGCGACGAGCGGCGCTCCTTCCAGGCCGAGATGAGCCCAAATGCGGTCCGGTGAGAGCGAATACCACTGATCTGCGTCGGGGTTATCCTGAGCGTTGAACGCGCTGCCACTCGCCTGCTTGCGCGCGAGGATGCCATCATAGGCGATCGTGGCGGGTAAGTTTGATAAGGGCGTCGCAAGCGGCTGCGCGCCGCCTGTCGCTTCGATCATGATCAGGACCGGTTCACCGCTCTCTGCGACATTTCCAGGCGCATACCGCCTCCAGAGCGGTTCACTGTCCGCAAACCCGTAAACCTGTTGGACGTTTCCCGGATGATCGTGATCAATCTCCAGGGTGAGCCGCGTCACCGCCGCGTCGACTTGTTCCTGGACCGGCGCCGCCATCTTCTCTGAATAGCGCTGATACTGCCAGGATCCCAGCAGGAGCAGGATGGCCAGACTGATGACACTCAATCCGGTCAGGACCGGCATCGGACGGAACGTCATTTCCCGTGCGTCCCGGTCGATTCCCACTGCGCTTCTTCCGCGTGGTTCTTCCATTGCAAGGCAAACAGGAGCGACTTGAACGGACGCAGCAACCAGACGCTGAGGCCAATGATTACAGGCGTCCAGACCACGATGTGCACCCAGACCGGCGGATCAAACATGATTTGGACCAGCAAAACAGGCGGCGTCACCAGAATGCCGACCAGAAACATGACGAAGAAAGCGGGGCCATCGCCGGAATCGGCTTTACTGAAATCCGCGCCGCAAGCTGAACAAGACGGCGCGAACCCGAGATAGGAGTTGAAGACAGGCCCTTCCCCGCACTTGGGGCATCGGCAGCCGAGGCCTGCCGATATCGGCGAGACCTCCTTTGGCATCGCCTTAGTGTCCCAGCACCAGGTGCGGTAGCACGTAAACGAAAGCGAACAGGAACAGCCAGACCACGTCCACGAAATGCCAGTACCAGGCCGCGAATTCGAAGCCGAGATGTTTCTTGGCGGTCATGTTATTGGCGTAGAGGCGGACCAGACAAACGGTCAGGAAAATCGTCCCGATGACCACGTGAGCCCCGTGGAAGCCAGTCGCCATAAAGAAGGCTGAGCCATAAAGAGTGCCGTCAAAGGTGAACTGAGCTTCGGAATATTCGTAAACCTGCAGGCAGGTGAACGCGATCCCGAGGATAATGGTCAGCAACAGCATGAACTTGGCATTGTCCATCTTGTCGTGCTGCAGGGCATGGTGCGCCGCGGTGACGGTCGTGCCTGAAAGCAACAGGATCAACGTGTTGATCAGTGGCAAGTGGAACGGGTCAAATGTGGTCACACCTGTCGGCGGCCACTGCGCAAAGGCGTTCAGGCCTTCCCAGACGGGGCTGGTCGCATCAAACGTCTCGCCGACCCGGGCTGGATAGAAGATGGCCAGCTCAAAGAAGCTCCAGAACCATGCGGCGAAAAACATGATCTCCGACACGATGAACAGGACCATGCCGTATTTGAGGCCAATCTCGACGACAGGTGTGTGGTCGCCGGTGCGGCCTTCCTTGATGACTTCACGCCACCAGCCGGTCATCACCCAGATGACCATCAGGAAACCTGGCGCCAGGGTCCAGAGCTGTCCGGCTTCGACACCAAACAGGCCTTTCATGTACATCACGCCACCAATGGCGAGCGTAAGCAACGCAATCGAGCCGATCAGCGGCCAGGGCGATGGGTTTACAAGGTGATAGTCGTGTTTGACGTCTTCGGCCATGAGAGGGAATCCCTTGTGGCAATTGTTTCAATTCTCGGCGCTTTTAGACCGTTGCGCGCCGTTTCTGCAATAGGTCAATCGAGAGATGCTGTTTTCGCCGCACCCTGGAAATCGTCCGATTGGAAAAATGTATAGGACAAGGTGATGGTTCGAACGTCCGCAACATTGCGCTCCTCGTCGATTGCCGGATCAATAAAGAAGATCACGGGCAGTTTCTTGGTCTCGCCCGCCCGGATGATTCGCTCTTCAAAGCAGAAACATTCCAGCTTGCTGAAATAGCGTCCGGTCTTGTGCGGCGTGACATTGTAGCTGGCGATCACGCTGACATCGCTGACCGATGTGTTCGTCACTTCATAGAAGGCAAGATTGTGCGCGCCGACCTGCACGGGCAAAGCGTTTTGTTCGGCTCTGAACTTGAGCGGCGCATTGGCGACATTGGCGTCGAACCGGACCGTGATCTCGCGATCGCTAATCCGATCCGGGGCGCTTTCCGCAATGCGCGTCGTGCCGCCGAAGCCTGTCACCCGGCAAAACGTGTCGTAAAGCGGCTTGGAGGCAAAGGCGAGGCCCAGCATAAAGACCGCGGCGCCGGTCGCCAGAATAGCTACGCGACCATTATTCATCGGTTGTCTCCTCTGAAGCCGCCTCACGCGTCAGTGCTTCAGCTTCAGCCTCAGCTGCGCGGGCGCGTTCCACCGCTTCCCGGTCGCGCTGATCCTTTTCTGCTTCGTCCAGATAGCCGGAGAAATAGAGCCGGTCACCGCCACTGAAATCAGCCTGCTGGATCCGGAGGGCCGTCGAGACTCCGACAATCACCACGAATGCCACCAGCGCCCAGGCGAGCCAGACGTTCCGGCGTTTCTGGGCCTGCAGGATCGCTGCGGCGTCCGTTTCAGTCTGCGGTGCAGGTTCGGTCATCATTGGCCTCCGAGTGGGAAGTATAACCCGAAACCGTGCTCGACGATCAGTGCGGCAAAGAGACCGAACAGATACAGGATCGAGAACGCGAACATGCTCATCGCCAGTTTCCGCTCTGCATCGCCCGCATCAGCGTCACCGGCACGGCTGCGATACACTTTCGCGGCAAATCGCAGGAACCCGGCCGTCAGCACAGCGCCAATGATGGCATAGATCCAGCCGCCCAATCCCGTCGCCAGGGGCGACATGCCCACGGGGACCAGCAGGATTGTGTAAAGCAGGATCTGAAAGCGGGTCGCTTTGGCGCCATCCGTCACGGGAAGCATCGGCACGCCGGCCTTTTCATACTCCTTGTGCGCCACCAGACTCAGCGCCCAGAAATGGGGCGGCGTCCAGAAGAAGATGATTGCGAACAGGATCCACGCATCGAGCGGAGTGTTTCCCGTCACGGCTGCCCAGCCAATCACGGGCGGAAATGCGCCCGCAGCGCCGCCAATGACGATGTTCTGCGCCGTCCGGCGCTTCAGAACCATGGTGTAGAACCAGCCATAATAGGCGATTGAAAGCGCGAGCAGCGCCGCAGCCAGAACGTTGGAAGCGATCCACATCAGCAAAACCGACAAAGCCGACATGATCAGTCCCATGGCGAGGGCTTCGCTGCGAGGCACTGCCCCAGATGGGATCGGGCGGGTCGAGGTGCGAACCATGACCGCGTCAATGTCGGAATCGTACCACATATTGATGGCACCTGCGGCACCTGATCCCAGGGCGACAGACAGAACGGCCACACCGGCCAGCACGGGATTGATGCCCTGCCCTGTGACACCGAGCGCGGCGATCAAGCCTGCGAGAGCGGTGAACACGACCAGCATCATGATGCGCGGCTTCATCAGCTCGACATAGTCGCGCGCCGTCGCAAGTCTGGCTTGTGGTTGTGAGGCCGTCATGTCGAGAGACATAGTGCAATACCCTTTGCGGATCTAGAAAAACGGCCCTCTACGCTGTTTTGCGTAAAGGGCCGCCTGATTTGGATTTGGTTGGCGCCCTAGTGACCACCCTCATTCTTGACCACTGGCAGCTCGTTGAACTGGTGGAAGGGTGGCGGGCTTGGCAGTGTCCATTCGAGCGTCGTCGCGCCTTCGCCCCATGGGTTCGCTTCGCCCTTGCGACGACGGATCATCGCTTCGAAGAGGCCGAAGAAGAACAGCAATGTGGCGACCATGGACAGTGCGTAGCCCATGGAGGACACGCTGTTCCACAGAGAGAAGGCTTCCGGATAGTCGACATAGCGACGCGGCATGCCGTTCAGACCGAGGAAGTGCTGCGGGAAGAAGATCAGGTTCGACGCAATGAACATGATCCAGAAATGCGCATAGCCGATCATCTTGTTGTACTTGAGGCCAAACATCTTCTCGAACCAATAATACCAACCCGCGAACAGGCCGAATACGGCGCCGAGCGACAGCACATAGTGGAAGTGCGCAACGACGTAATAGGTATCGTGCAGAGCGTGATCGATACCGGCATTGGCCAGGACCACGCCTGTCACACCGCCGACGGTGAACAGGAAGATGAAACCGATCGCCCAGACCATTGGCACCGAGAAATCAATCGAACCACCCCACATGGTCGCGATCCAGGAGAAGATCTTGATCCCTGTCGGGACCGCAATGACCATCGTGGCTGCCACGAAGTAGGCTTTCATGTCAGACGGCATGCCGACTGTGTACATGTGGTGCGCCCAAACGATGAAGCCGATCGCGCCAATCGCCACCATCGCATAGGCCATGCCGAGATAGCCGAAGATCGGTTTCTTGGAGAAGGTCGAGACGATGTGTGAGATCAGGCCAAAGGCTGGCAGGATCATGATGTACACTTCCGGGTGACCGAAGAACCAGAACAGGTGCTGGAACATGATCGGGTCACCGCCGCCGGACGGATCGAAGAATTGCGACCCGAAGTTCCGGTCTGTGAGAAGCATGGTCAGCGCGCCGGCCAGAACCGGCAGCGCCAGCAGAAGCAGGATCGCCGTGACCAACAGCGACCAGGCAAACAGCGGCATCTTGTGCAGCGTCATGCCGGGGGCGCGCATGTTCAGGATGGTCACGATGAAGTTGATGGCGCCCAGGATTGAGGCGATACCGGCGGTGTGCAACGACAGGATCAGAAGGTCCATGGACGGCCCGGCATGCCCGGCCGAGCTGGAGAGCGGTGGATAGAGCACCCAGCCGCCGCCAAAGCCATTCACCCCGTTACCGCCAGGAACCAGCATCGAAATACAGGCCAGAATGAACGCCGCCACGGTCAGCCAGAACGAGATATTGTTCATGCGCGGGAACGCCATGTCGGGGGCACCGATCATGAGCGGCACGAACCAGTTTCCGAACCCGCCAATCAGCGCCGGCATCACCATGAAGAAGATCATGATCAGACCGTGATAGGTGATGACGACATTGTAGAAACTCTTGGCTTGTTCGATCGCCTGCGGGCCGGTGGAGCCATACAGCATCTCGACAATACCGGTGAGAGGGCCAATGCCCGGCTCAGCCAGCTCCCAGCGGATGAGACCGGAAAGAGAATAGCCAACAATACCCGCGACAAGGGCGAACACGAGGTACAGCGTGCCGATATCCTTGTGGTTGGTCGAGAAGAACCAACGCACGAAGAAGCCGGGCTTGTGATCGTGATCGTGTTGATCGTGAGCAGCAACTTGATCCATAGGCATGATCTAAATCCCTCTCTTACTCGACCGAGGCGAGGCGTGTTTCCTCACCGTTCGAGTCAATAACTTGTACCATCTCAGTCGCACGATCGATGTCGCCGGACTTCATCACTTCGAGCCAGCGATCATACTGGTCTTGCGGCACGACGCGGACCTCGATCGGCATGAACGCGTGGTTCTTGCCGCAGAGTTCTGAGCACTGGCCGTAGAAGACGCCGGTCTGCTCGACCAGGAACCAGCCTTCATTGAGGCGACCTGGAACAGCATCAGTCTTCACGCCGAAAGCGGGAACTGTCCACGCGTGAATGACGCGGTCTGATGTGGTTTGATAACGAATGTAGCGATTGACCGGAATCACCATCGGGTAATCTGTGGCCAGATAAAGCGGCTTTTCAGGCGTCGGTGCCGGATCGGATGGCAGGCCGAAATGGATGCCATTGGAGACATATTGCAGCGGATAGCCCTCGGAATCGAGCTCATCCATGTAGTAATAGGTCCAGGCCCAGTTGCCCATGCCTTCAGCCTTGATCGTGATCCAGCCTTCTTTCGCCGCATCGACGTAAATGTTCGGATCATCCAGGTCACCGCTCTGAGCGATCAGCTCGAGATCTGGCTCATTTTCCTGATAGAACAGGTTCGAGAAAGATGGTCCGGCGATCGCCACCAGAATGATGACTGGCACAGCCGTCCAGATGATCTCCACCGTCGTGTTGTGGCTGAACTTGCGCGCTTCGGGGTTGGCGCGTCGATTGTAACGAATGCAAACCCAGATCAGCAGCGCCAGTACAAAGATCGTGATCACGGTAATGATCACCAGCAGATAATTATGGAAGTCGTTCACCCGCTCCATAATCCGCGTGGCCGCAGGTTGAAATCCAAGGGCTCCAGGGGTTGGTTGCCCGACAAGTTCTTGTGCAAATGCCGATCCCGTCATCAACATCGCAGAAATCCATGCAAAGATGTAACGCAAGAGTCACTCCATCCAGTCTTGGCTGATGCCATATATAGCTCGAACCGGTAGGTCTACCCAATACAACCAGCTCTCATAAAATGTCGCACTCGCTCGCTAAATCGAGTGGCTTATTGTATGGTTAAGAAAAGGAGGGCTGCCATGAAGCTGAAACTGATGATCGCCGCGGCCGCAACAGCGCTCGTCGCAGAGGCCGCCTCCGCACAGGTCTTTGTAATCGGTAAAGGTCTAGGCGGCGAGTGCTACCAGAAGACCAAGAACAATTACACCAATTTCCGCGCCGCCGATGAGATCTGCACGCGCGCCCTACGCGAACAGGTCATGAATCGGCAGAATCGCGCTGCGACCTACGTGAACCGCGGCGTTCTGAGGATGCGCGAAGGTCAGTATGACGACGCTCTCGCGGACTATGCCAAAGCGATTGATCTGACCCCCGAACTCGGCGCGGCATACCTGAACCGAGGGGCCGCGCATATCTATCAGCGCGATTTTGATCTTGCACTCGCCGCGTTGGATCGAGCGATCGAGCTCGATTCCCCGGACCTTTTTGCCGCCCATTATAATCGTGGAATTGCCCGCGAGAACACGGGAGACGTCCCTGGCGCCTATGACGATTTCGTCACCGCTCTGGCGCTCAAACCAGGCTGGTCCCTCGCCGAGCGACAGCTTGCACGATTCACCGTCGAGGATGTGAGTTAGGCGTTCTGACGGCAGGACGGCGCTTGATCTCCAGGCCCCTCGGCGTCACATAGCAGGCATGACTTACATGCCCCTCCCCTTCGACGCGCAAGATGCCGCGTCCATCCTTTCCGACGCCGCAAATGGCGCCGATGATGGTGACATTTATATTCAGCGCTCTCGTTCAGAAGGATTCGTTTTCGACGATGGCCGGTTGAAGTCGGCGACGTATGACACCTCGCAGGGATTCGGGCTTCGCGTCGTGGCGGGGGAAGCGAGTGGCAATGCGCATTCTGGCGAACTGTCCATCGCAGCGATTCGCCGCGCAGCTGATACCGCCAGGCAAGCCAAACGCGGCTATAGCGGCAATCTGGACACCGGACCCACGCCAACGAATCGTCGACTCTATGCGCCGATCGACCCGACTGAAGCTCCGGATTTCACGGTGAAGACCGGTCTTCTGGCCGAAATAGATGCCTGGGTCCGGGCCAAGGATCCGCGCGTGGTGCAATTATCTGTCTCGCTCGCGGGGTCTCACGAACAGATCGATATTTTGCGCCCCGCAGGCGAACAGTTCAGCGATATTCGTCCTCTGGTGCGTCTGAACATCTCCGTGACCCTGGAACAGAATGGGCGCCGCGAATCAGCGTCTGCCGGTGCAGGTGGCCGCGCGGCCTATGATGAGTGGATCGCGCCAGAGCGCTGGCAAAAACTCGCGGAGCGCGCCTTGCGCAAGGCCGAGGTCAATCTCGAGTCGATCCCTGCCCCAGCCGGAGAAATGGAAGTCGTGCTCGGGCCTGGTTGGCCGGCGGTTCTATTGCATGAGGCCGTGGGTCATGGCCTCGAGGGCGATTTCAATCGCAAAGGCACCAGCGTCTATGCGGGCCGGGTCGGTGAACAAGTGGCCTCAAAAGGCGTCACCGTAATCGACGATGGCACCATCGATGCACGGCGCGGCTCGCTGTCCATTGATGATGAGGGCACTCAGACCAATCGCACCGTGCTGATCGAAGATGGCATCCTCAAAGGCTATATGCAGGATCGCCAGAACGCCCGCCTGATGGGCGTCGCGCCGACTGGTAATGGCCGCCGCGAATCCTATGATGCGACGATCATGCCGCGCATGACCAACACAGTGATGCTGGGCGGAAAAGACGATCCGGAAGAGATCGTGTCTTCCATCAAGAAAGGCCTATGGGCGGTCGATTTTGGCGGCGGACAGGTCGACATCACTTCCGGCAATTTCGTCTTCCAATGCACCGAGGCCTATCTGGTCGAGAATGGAAAGATCGTTGCGCCGGTGAAGAATGCCACGCTGATCGGTCACGGCCCGACCGCACTCAGCCAGGTCGAGAGCATCGGCAATGACTTTGCCATGGATGATGGCGTCGGAACGTGCGGTAAAGCTGGCCAGTCCGTCCCCGTCGGTGTCGGCCAACCGACCTTGAAAGTCGGCGGCCTGACCGTCGGCGGCGCGGGTTAGGACGCCGCCTCGAGCCCACCGACGACTTAAGTCGTTGCGGTCGTGTTATCCAGCTGACCTGATGCGTCTACTTCCGTGGCGTCGCTTCGGCCTTCGACATGCTTGGTCAAGTTACGCAGCCATGGGCTCAACACGAGTAAGAGGACACCTAGTCCCACGGCAGCTCCTCCCAGTTGGAGATAGACGGCATTGTAAGCCGCGAGACTGTCTGCCGTAGCTGCGCCTTCCGGAACCTGTGTCGCTTTCGCCACCTGCGCCGCAATAACGTTTGCAAACGAGCTGGCGAGGAACCAATAGCCCATCATGAATCCGACGATTTGCTTGGCCGACATCTTCGTCACAGCTGACAAACCTACCGGCGACAGGAAGATTTCACCGGTCGTGTGCAACAAATACATCAGTAGAATAAACACGACCGAGATTCTAAGCGCGCCTGCTGCATCCGGTGCAGCGGTCTGAATTCCGACATTGAGAATGAAGAAACCGGCACCGATCTGAATCATCGCAAAGCCGAACTTGATGTAACTGTTCGGCTCCCAGCCACGATTGCCCAGGAAGGTCCAGAGCGCGGCCACGAGCGGGGCAAAAACAATGATGAAGTAAGGGTTTGCCGACTGGAGGGCCGCCGCCGGGAATTCCTGCCCGCCGATCTCGTTCGTCACGTGTGCCCCAGCGAAGAGGTTAAGAGACGTCGGCCCCTGGTCGAACAGAGTCCAGAACAGAACTGACGATATCGACAAAATAAGCAGACCGATCATCGCGTTTCGCGCTTCGGCATCGAGTTGCGAAAGCATGTACCAGATGATGCCTGCCGTCACCAATCCGAAAATCGGATACATGGCGGCGGAGGTCAGGGCCGCAAACTGCAGCAAGACAAAGGCGGTCGCGGCAAAGCCGAGACCAGCAATATAGACCATCCACTCGCGATTCAGGCCCGCAAAAACGGGGGTTTTCAGGTCGACATCCGCTGGCGGATCCGCGCGACCTTCAAGCCAGCCTTGCCCCCAGATAAATACGACCAGGCCTGCCAGCATACCAATCGCCGCAAGCCCGAATCCGGCAGACCATCCGAAGGATGCTGCCGCCCAGGCACAGGCAATCCCCGACAGGAAAGAGCCCAGATTGATCCCCATATAGTAAAGTGTGAAACCCGAATCGCGTCTTCGATCGCCCTGGTCGTAAAGAGCCCCCACGCAGGTTGAGATATTCGGTTTGAGAAATCCAACGCCCGCCACGATGAGCGCCAGGGCTGCGAACAGGATCATCTCATGGATCGGGCTGCGCTCACGGACAATCGTGCCGTCCAGAACAATTGTTTGCCCAGTTGCATCCGCATACGTAACAGTTCGCTCGTTTGAACCGATCGACGGTTGTTCAAACCCGATCACTTCAAAGCTTTGATCTGCCACAATGATCGTCCGCTGATCACGCGATTCGCTATAATCGGGCCTTTCGAGCGCGTAAGTCTGGCCGGCCGCCTGGAGTGATTCCTTGGCAGGTGGGCCGTGAAAGCCCATCAAGCCGTGGCCAGCGACAAGCAACACCGCGCCAAATGTTACGGCCTTCCGAAATCCGATATACTTGTCCGCAAGCCATCCCCCCAATAATGGCCCAAGATAGACCAGGGCGACATATGCGCCATACAAGGTTAGAGAGAAGTCGCTCTCATACAGGAAATGCCAGGTCAGATAGAAGATCAGCAAGGCCCGCATTCCGTAATAGGAAAAACGTTCCCACATTTCCGCGAAGAACAGGATGTACAGGCCCTTGGGGTGCTTGCGCATCTGCCACATCGAAAACACAAAGATGATGGGCACTAGCGCCAGCGCGGCATACAGAAAAAGTTGCATATGATTTCCTACCCCAGGTTTTTGTTCTGGAGAAACAAGAACCACGCGGTTAGCGGTCACTCAAGACACAAACTGCGTCTCGAAACGAATTCGTTGGAAAGTTTTTTCTGCGATACGTCACTTCAGCGCACAAAAAAGCCCGCCTGGTTTCAGGCGGGCTTCTTCTTGTGGGTTGCTTCTGTCGCTTAAGCTTTCACAGCTGCCACAACACCGGCGCCGACGGTGCGGCCGCCTTCGCGGATCGCGAAGCGCAGGCCCTGGTCCATGGCGATCGGCTGGATCAGCTCAACGCTCATCTTTACGTTGTCGCCTGGCAGAACCATTTCCTTGTCCGCTGGCAGGGTGACCACACCGGTCACGTCTGTCGTACGGAAGTAGAATTGTGGACGATAATTGGTGAAGAATGGCGTGTGACGGCCACCCTCTTCCTTCGTCAGGATATAGGCTTCGGCTTCAAAAGTCGTGTGCGGGGTGATCGAGCCCGGCTTACACAGAACCTGACCGCGCTCAACGCCTTCCCGGTCGATCCCGCGGATCAGCGCGCCAATATTGTCGCCCGCCTGGCCCTGATCGAGCAGCTTGCGGAACATTTCAACACCGGTCACGGTGGTCTTCTGGGTCTCGCGGATGCCAACGATCTCAACTTCGTCACCGACATGGATGACACCGGTTTCAACCCGGCCGGTCACAACCGTACCGCGACCAGAGATCGAGAACACGTCTTCCACTGGCATCAGGAAGTCCTGATCCACCGGACGATCCGGGGTTGGGATATACTCATCCACAGCCGCCATCAGTTCGATGATCTTGTCCTTGCCGATATTGTCGTCACGGCCTTCAACCGCGGCCAGAGCAGAACCGGCAATGATGGGAATATCGTCGCCTGGGAATTCGTAAGAGCTCAGAAGCTCACGGATTTCCATTTCAACCAGCTCGAGCAGTTCTTCATCATCGACCTGGTCGACCTTGTTCATGAAGACGGTCAGCGCCGGCACACCCACCTGGCGGGCCAGCAGGATATGCTCACGGGTCTGTGGCATTGGGCCATCAGCCGCGTTCACAACCAGGATCGCGCCGTCCATCTGGGCCGCACCGGTGATCATGTTCTTCACATAGTCAGCGTGGCCAGGGCAGTCGACGTGCGCATAGTGACGGTTTTCCGTCTCATACTCGACGTGCGCGGTGTTGATGGTGATGCCGCGGGCTTTTTCTTCAGGCGCGCTATCGATGTCTTCATACGAACGCTTCTCAGCCCCCGTCACATCTGCCAGCACCATGGTGATCGCTGCGGTCAGCGTCGTCTTACCATGGTCCACGTGACCAATCGTGCCGATGTTCACGTGCGGCTTATTACGCTCAAACTTCTCCTTGGCCATATCAGGCCTCCTTTTCTCAAGTGTCCGGCCCACCGGACGTTGGTCCTTTCTCAGAGCGGGCCAGAAGAGTCCCGTTGAAGCGGGCCACATACACATGCAATGCGCAGGTTTCAAGCACCTATAGTGCTGTCGTATGCAGACAATTATGGACGGTCTTGGAAAGCGCTTGACAAACCACCCCAATAAAGGCCCATCCCTGCAGCCATGACGCAAGGATACGTATTCAAGAGTTTCGGTGGAAAAGCCGAGTTACAGGCAGCTGCAGCGGACTGGATTGCAGACGCTTTGCGAGACGCCATCGCGCGCCGCGGTAGCGCCGTCTTCATGGGCTCCGGCGGGAACACACCCGGGCCGATCTACGAATCACTCTCGAAAGCCGAGCTGGATTGGGCAAACGTCCAGATCGGGCTCTGTGATGAACGCTGGGTCGATGAGGATCATGCGGCGTCCAATGGCGCAATGATGCGCCGGACCCTGTTGCAGAACAATGCCGCGGCCGCAGACTACACGCCGATGAAGATTGCCGGGAATGATCCGTTTCGCGCGGTGGAGCAGGTCAACGAGCTGTACCTGGATGCAAGCCTGACGGACGTCATGCTGCTTGGCATGGGCCCGGATGCGCATACATTGTCCTGGTTCGAGGGCGGTCGCGGCTATGAAGACGCCGTCTCTCCGGATTCGACATCCGTCGTCGCCGCGGTCGAAGCGATCCAGAGCGACGTCACCGGCCCCAATCTCCTGCGCATGACCTTGACCCAGCCCTGCGTGGCCTATGCCCGCAATGTGCTGTTGCTGATTACAGGCCAAGAAAAGAAGGCAGTCTTTGATTCTGCGCCGGATGATGCGCCGGTCAGCCTCATGAAACGTGCCGCTGGAAACGCACTCACTGTCTATTATTGCGATTAGGAACCAGGCCTTATGTCCATCGATCACCTGAAAACGCTAGCGGCCGACATAAAAGCGCGGGAGCTTCGTGCCCTGGCGGCTGATCACGCCCAGATGCCGCTGGAAGCGGCGGGCTGGACCGCGGATCTGTCTCGCCAGTATGTCTCGGAACAGATTGAAGCGGCCTTGTTGGCGCAGGCCGAGACCGCCAATCTCAACGGTGCGATCACGGACCTTTTCAGCGCGGCGATTGTCAATCCGTCGGAGGACCGCCCTGCCCTGCACTGGGCCCTGCGCTTGCCCCCAGAGAGTGACCTGACGGCCTCAGAACATGCGACCACGGTGAAAGCGCTCGAAAAAGCGGCGGAGCTTGCGCGTGCCGAAGACCTTTCCGCGATCGTCCATATTGGCATTGGCGGATCCGACTTTGGCCCCCGGCTCTATGCCGACGCGTTCGCAGACCGGCAACTGGCGCACATTGATCTACGCTTCTGCGCCAATGTGGATCCGCTGGATCTCGATCTGGCTTTGGCCGGGCTGGACCCGTCACGGACTTTGATCATCGGCATTTCCAAATCCTTCGGCACCGAAGAGACCTTGTACAATCTGGGCCGCGCCAAGACCTGGCTGGAACAAGCCCTGGGCGCTACTGAAGCCGCCAAACGTCTATTGCTTGTCACGGCCAATCCAGACCGCGCGACGGCCTGGCTCAATGGCGCGCCCGCGACAACGCTCGGCATGCCGCTTAGCGTCGGTGGGCGCTACTCGATCTGGTCCGCGGCCTCCGTCGCGGTCATGGCGAGTTTTGGGGTCGACACGTTTGAGGCTTTCCTTTCAGGCGCCGCCGAGATGGATCGCCACGTCAAATCCGCGCCCATCGCGGACAATATGGCCGCTCGTCTGGCCCTCCTGGATTTCTGGAACACCAGCTTCATGGGATTTGGATCGCGCGCTGTACTCGCTTACTCCCGGCGCCTGCGCATGCTGCCGACCTATTTGCAGCAGCTTGAAATGGAGTCGAATGGCAAGTCCGTCGGTCCTGACGGGGCCGCCGCGCCACTCTCGACGGCCCCTCTCCTATGGGGCGGTGAAGGCTCGGTTGGGCAGCATTCCTATCACCAATGGTTGCATCAGGGCACGCACATCGTCCCGGCTGAGTTCATTCTGGCTCCGGGCAGCCTGAACGATCGCGACGGCGTCGAAGCCCTGACGGCTCATGCGCTGGCACAAGCCGAAGTCATGGCGAACGGTCGAACGCTGGCAGAGGTCGAACAGGAAGAGCCGAACCTGCCCAAGCATATCGCTCAACAGAAAGTGCATCCGGGCGGTCGTCCGTCGACCTTCCTTTACACCGAACAGCTGACGCCTGAACGCCTGGGCGCCCTGATCGCGCTGTATGAGCACCGGACCTACCTGGCCGGCGTGCTCTGGCAGATCAACAGCTTCGACCAGTGGGGGGTAGAACGCGGCAAGACCATGGCGTCGAGGCTGAAACCGGTCCTCAGGAGCGAGGCGCAAGCAGAAGACCCGGCGACGGGACGTATCGCTGGTCGGCTGTCTTAGCCGGACATTCCTGACCCCAGCCGCCAGATCTCTTGCTGGACCCCACGGAAAAATACCGTGGGGAGCGGTTGAAGGCGAGCGTCCCGGGCTCTGGATTCGCTCAACAAAAAGCGCCGCCCAATTCCTTGAGCGGCGCTGATCCTGGGGGGCTAAAACCGTGCCTTAGGCGATCTTGTCAACCTGGGTGAAGTCCAGATCGACGGGCGTGGCGCGGCCGAAGATGGAGACGTTCACTTTCATGCGACCGGTTTCCGGATCGAATTCCTCGACCGTGCCTTCGAAGCCCTGGAAGGCGCCCTCGTTGACCCGCACTTCCTGACCGATTTCGTAGACAATCGTTGGCTTTGGACGTTCCTCGATCGGTTCATCCGAAGTGCCGAGAATGCGGTCCACTTCGCGCTGCGGGACCGGCAATGGACGCTTGCCGCCATCGGCGCCGAGGAAGCCCGTCACTTTTGGTGTGTCCTTGACCAGGTGATAGACATCATCGGTCAGCTTTGCCTTCATCAGGACATAGCCCGGAAAGTAGCGTTTCTCGATCGTCTTCTTCTTGCCGCGCACGACCTCGACAACCTCTTCGGTCGGGACTTCGAGGTCCTCGATCATGTCCTCGAGGCCCTTCATCGCAGCCTGATCGCGAATTGCCTGGGCCACCTTCTTCTCGAAGTTGGAATATGCGTGGACGATGTACCATTTAGCCTCAGCCATTGGCGAAGCACTCCTTATTGTGGGGACTAGCTGCCCAGACCCGTGAGAAGACGAATAACCCATGCGATCAGCTGGTCTGACAGGAATAGAAACAGCGCAATGATCACCGACATGACAACCACCATGATGGTCGCCTGAATGGTCTCAGGCGTTGATGTCCAGGTCACCTTTCGACCCTCGGCTTGCACCTGACGGGCGAAGGTAATCGGGCCCACACTCTTCTTATTGTCCTTGTCGGCCATTCTCTCGCGTTCCTGACTTTTGGGGTAATCCGGCTCCATACTGCGCATTTTTGCGCTTGTGAAGTCACTTGGGTGCAAAGGATGAGAATCGCAAGCGCGGCGCTACCGCGATTTGCCGAATTCAGGCACGGCGAGGCCCGGAATCTTGACGTCGAGGGCGAACAGGCTGCCCGCCATTGGCTGGCGATCGAGGGCCGCATCGCTGAGGCCGGAGCGGGCCGAAGTGATGTAGAGCGTCTTCAGATCCTCACCGCCAAAGGCGCAGCTGGTGGGACGCGAGACGGGCAGGCTGACAATTCTGTCAATGCTGCCATCTGGAGCATAACGCACCACCCGGGAGCCGGCCCATTGTGCGTTCCAGAGATAGCCTTCGGCATCGATCACAGAGCCATCCGGATAACAGCCTGCTTCAAGCGTCGAGGCGAAGACCCGGCGGTTCGATAGCGCCCCGGTTTCAGGATCGTGATCGAAGGCCAGGATCATCTGTTCGGCACTGTCGCACGTGTAGAAGATGGTGCCGTCTGGTGAGAATTGCATCGTATTGGTCACGCGGACCTCTGGCAGCCCGATGCGATCGACAGTGAGATCTGGGGCCAGACGATAATACTGCCCCTCGTCCAGGATCTCCTCATCATCCATGGTTCCGAACCACAGACTGCCATCTGGCGCGAGCCCGGCATCATTTGTCCGGAAACCGTCCGGTTCATTCAGCTCTACGATCGGCCGGTAGCTCTCCGTCGCCGTATCATAACGCCCGACCTGGCGATCGCCGATCATGATCAGACCGCCATCTGACAAAGCCAGACCACTGGCATGCAAAGGCAGATCATAACGGCGAGTGTTGCCCGTCTTTGGATTATGGCGATGCAATTTGGCGCGCTTGATATCGACCCACCAAAGAAACCCTTCAGATGGGCTCCAGAGCGGCCCTTCTCCGAGCATACAGCCTGTAGGTGCGACACACCGGACTTCACTCACATCGATTCTCCGCAACGGGTTCTGGAACCCGTCTCTTCGTTCGAGTGCGAGTTGTCAATTCTTGGTTTGACGCGTGCGCTGTTCACAGATTTTCAGCGTCGACTCTTGTCACGAATACCTGAAGCATTAGGCGCATTGGGGAATGCATATTCGGAGATGGGTGTGATGACCGACAAGGCCCTTCAGTCACCGTATGACTTTGATGACCTCCTGGAGATCATGAAACGGCTGCGCACACCTGAAACGGGATGCGCCTGGGATCTGGAACAGAGTTTCGAAACGATCGCGCCCTACACAATCGAGGAAGCCTACGAGGTCGGCGACGCGATCGAACGCGGCGATATGCGTGACCTGAGCGATGAGTTGGGAGACCTGCTCCTGCAGGTCGTCTTTCATGCCCAAATCGCCAGTGATGAAGGCCATTTCTCGATCAAGGATGTCACCCAGGCGATCTCCGAGAAGATGGTTCGTCGGCATCCGCATGTCTTCGGAGAGGACGCGCAGAAAACCAGCGCGCAACAGGTCGCCAATTGGGAGAGTATCAAAGCAGAAGAGCGCGAAGCGAAAATCGAAAGTGATTCCAGCGCATTAGCGGGCGTTGCTTTGGCTCTCCCCGCCTTGATGCGTGCCGAGAAGCTGCAAAAACGAGCCGCGCGAACCGGATTTGACTGGATCAACCCTCAAGACATTCTCGACAAGCTGGATGAAGAACGCGCCGAGATTGAAGAAGCGATGCAAGCCCAGTCGCCAGAGCATATCGAAGAGGAAATCGGAGATCTCTTATTCGTCGTGGCAAACCTGGCTCGGCGCCTGAAGGTGGACCCGGAAATAGCCCTGCGAAAAGCGAATTCCAAGTTCGAACGCCGGTTTCGCGGGATGGAATCGCTGGCTTCGGATCGAAAGATCGATTTTTCAAGCTTGAGCCTGGATGAGCAGGAAGCGCTATGGGTTCAGGTCAAGAAAACAGAACGGGAATAGGCCTTCTGACGACCGGGTCAGGCAATGTAACCCAACGCATAAGCCCGCATGACCGCACTCACACGATCAGATACATCCAGCTTCTCAAAGATGCGTTTCATATAGGTGTTGATCGTATTGATTGAGACGTCCAAACCTTCGGCAACGGTTTGATTGCTTTGCCCGCGCGCGATCAGATTGATGATCTCTAGCTCACGGCTCGATAGCGCACGACCGCCCTCTTCCTCCCGATACATGACATCCAGGAGTTTCAGATACGCCGTCTGCGACAGCGAGTGCATCATCAGAATCTCGGCGTCCTCAAACGTCCGGCCATCCTTGGCGTGAAAGCAAAAGTATCCGTGGCGAAACAAAGGGCCAAACACGGGAACGACAAGCCCATCGCCCTGGGACGCGACATCCCGGCGATAAGATTCCATTTGCGGGGATTTCGGATCGAGAACGTGATTGATCTCGCTCCAGCGAAACGGCCTCAAGCTCTTCACGGAAGCATGCAGGAACGCATCCAGATAACCTGGCGAATTCTGCAGGGCGCCCGCGAGGGCTGGACTGAAGTCATCTGTTGTCGAGAAAAAAACCGTCTGTTCCGCACTGGCATTGGACGGGAAACAGCGACAGCAAGCCCCCTGGGTTTCGGTCTGACGGCAAACCTCCGAAATGATGGCCCAGACTTCCTCCCCGGTCGAAGACTCTCCAATCCTGGTTGCGACATCGGTGAAATCTATTCGACTATGCGACGCGTCCTCCGAGGCCCTAAGCCCCGTGGGCACATTCGCTTCGGCACGTGCAACATCTGGCATCGTCATAATTCGTTCGCCCACTCTCGCCGTGTCATTCATTCCCCAGACACGTTCCTCCAATGCAACTGTTGCAAATGGATCACGCTAGGGCAAGCGCGTACAACCTACGCGGTGGCTACAAATTTCGGGGTATCATTTGAAGACCAGGCCTGGCGCTGGTTAAGAACACTTGGATTCGACATGCGCTCTGCGCAAAGCGGCTTCAGCCAAAGCCAGGTACTCTTCCAATTCATCGCGGGTTTCGGGCGAGATATCGGTTCGAAATGGGGCATTGGCTCGCAAGCTCTCCAGGCAATCCGCGACCAATTTCATCTGGTCGTCTTCAATGCCACTATTTCGAGTAAAAGTGATGCTATTCGAATCTGAATTGGTGAACATATTTGAACGCCGCCCTCAACAAGTCTTGACGTATACAACGCGAATTTTGATTCGCATGTCACTCAAACCTGTGACGGTCGGTGAAAAAGGCGTGTTTACGCAACGATATCACTTAACAAACGAAAACGCCGAAGCATGATTGCTCCGGCGCCTTCAAGTTTATTATCGAATAATCGATAAGCCTTTAGACTTTATAATACATATCGAATTCAACAGGGTGTGGGTGCAACTGAAGGCGCTCCACTTCTTCCTGCTTCAGTTCGATATAGGCGTCGATCTGGTCATCATCGAACACGCCGCCCTTCTTGAGGAAGTCACGGTCCGCATCGAGGGCTGCCAAAGCCTCACCCAGTGATCCACAGACCTGCGGAATGGCGCTCGCCTCTTCAGGCGGAAGGTCATACAGGTCCTTGTCCATGGCGTCGCCAGGGTGGATCTTGTTTTCAATGCCGTCGAGACCCGCCATCAGAAGGCCCGCAAAGGCGAGATATGGGTTCGCGGTCGGATCCGGGAAGCGGGTTTCAATCCGCTTCGCTTTTTCGCCGGTTCCGAACGGAATACGGATCGAAGCTGAACGGTTACGAGCTGAGTAAGCCAGCATGACCGGCGCTTCGAAGCCCGGGACCAGACGCTTGTAGGAGTTGGTCGATGCATTGGTCAGCGCGTTCAGCGCGCGAGCGTGCTTAATGATGCCGCCAATATAGTGCAGGCACGTCTCAGACAGACCGGCATACTGGTCACCCGCAAATGTCGGCTTGCCGTTTGACCAGATAGACTGGTGCACGTGCATGCCTGAGCCGTTGTCGTTGAAGTATGGCTTCGGCATGAAGGTTGCCGTCTTGCCATAGCTCGCAGCCACATTGTGGATCACGTACTTATACAGCTGAAGGTTATCCGCCATGGTGACCAGCGTATTGAACTTCATCCCAAGTTCGTGCTGGGCCGGCGCCACTTCGTGGTGATGCTTTTCAGGCTCCAGGCCAAGCTCGCCCATGACAGACAGCATTTCAGACCGCATGTCCTGCTCTGAGTCGACGGGCGGGACCGGGAAGTAGCCGCCCTTAGGACCTGGGCGGTGACCCATATTGCCCATTTCGTAAGACTTGCCCGTATTCGCTGGAAGCTCGGTTGAGTCAAAGCTGTAGCCAGTCATGTGTGGCTCAGTGTTCCAGCGCACATCGTCAAAGACAAAGAATTCGGCTTCCGGTCCGAAATAGGCCGTATCGCCAACGCCGGTGGACTTCAGATAGGCTTCTGCCTTCTTGGCCGTCATGCGTGGATCGCGATTATAGGCCTGACCGGTGATTGGATCGAGAATGTCACACATAATTGCCAGCGTCGTTTGCTGGAAGAATGGATCGATTTTCGCCGTCGCCAGGTCTGGCGCAAGGTTCATGTCGGACTCGTTGATCGCCTTCCAGCCGGCAACCGAAGATCCGTCGAACATTTGACCATCTTCGAAGAAATCCGCGTCAACCATGCTCTTGTCGAACGTCACATGTTGCAGCTTCCCGCGCGGGTCGGTGAAGCGAAGGTCAACGAATTCAACGTCATTGTCCTTCATGAGTTTCAAAACACTATCGGCCATTAAGCCCTCCAATTTTCCTGTCTGTGTTCGTGTTTCTGTCAGGCGCTAAAGCGCGCCATCGCCCGTTTCGCCGGTCCGGATACGTACGGCTTCGCCAATATCCGAAACGAAGATCTTGCCGTCGCCAATCTTGCCGGTCTGTGCAGCTTTGGTGATCGCTTCTATTGCGCCCTGGACACCGGCGTCGGCAACCACGGCTTCAACTTTCAGCTTCGGCAGGAAGTCCACCACATACTCAGCCCCGCGATAAAGTTCTGTGTGCCCGCGCTGGCGTCCGAAGCCTTTGGCCTCCACGACAGTCATCCCCTGAACACCGACTTCATGCAGTGCTTCTTTCACATCATCCAGTTTGAATGGCTTGATGATCGCTTCAATCTTTTTCATTCCCGCAACCCTTCAATGGCTAAACTGGGTTTCGCATAGGACGGCTCTGACGACGAAGCGATAGGGTCTGCCCGCGATCTCGCAGCCAAACTTCACGCTGACCACATGTTGGGCGGGCTTGCACCATTTTTGAGCAAGATGCACCTGCAAAAACTTGACGCATGCGTCATTGTTTCGTTCACCCTATTCTGGTATGACGTTTCTCAGACTGAGGAGACCAATTGAATGAGCCGACCTGTCCCTTTTATCGATCCCAATCGCCCAACGCCAAAGCGGCGTCCGATCAAGGCGTGGCGGCACATGCAGAAACTGATCGCGGACAAGGAAGACACCGAACAGGTGTTTCACATCATCGAAGCGCTCAATGGCAGCTCTACGCGTAAGGATTTCAAGCGATTCATGGCGTCGCACAGTGGCCCGGCGCTGCTTAAACAACGCTCCTTCCTGCCTGATATCCTGGATGACCACGCACCGCTCAAGGCGCTTCCGGAAGGAACTGTTGGGCGCGTCTATGTCGAGTTCATGGAGCGGGAGGGCCTGACGGCGCATGGCCTGGTTGAGGAAAGCCTCTCCAATCGGCAGACGCTTGAACAGTACGATGACGACCTGCTCTGGTATGGGAATCGCCTGCGCGATACGCACGATATGTATCACGTCCTGACCGGATATGGCCGCGACGCGCTCGGCGAAGATGCCTTGCTCGGATACACGCACAGCCAGCATGGCGGCCTTGGCGTGAGTTTCATCGCCTTTATGGGCAATCGCCAGATCGCCAAACAAGCGCCCAAGGCGGCGCGCGTGAAGGAGGTTCTGGCTGAAGGGCGGCGCAACGGCAAAGCCGCCAAACGAATCATTGAACAGGATATTGTCAGTCTGCTCGATCAGCCGATTGATGCGGTGCGCGAGCGCCTGAACATCGCCGAACCCGTGCTCTACAAGCAGGCTCTGCAAGTGTTCCGCGAGTATGATCAAGATCCGCAGCTTGTCGCCGCATGATTTATTTCGTCCGTCATGGTGAGGCCGCGGCGGGTTGGGGAGATCACCCCGATCCGGGTCTCTCAGACAAAGGCGGGATCCAGGCTGACGCGGTTGCTACACGCCTGATCGCGCTGGACAACGAACATGTTTTCAGCAGCCCCATGCAACGCTGCCAGGAAACCGCTGCACCGTTTGTCGAACTTTCTGGTCGAACCGCGATCATCGAGCCGGCGGTCACGGAAATCCCGACTCCGAGTGATATAGAGGATCGTCGTACCTGGCTGCGAAACCTGATGGCCGGCGAATGGTCGGATACGCCGGACGAGGTAAAGACCTGGCATCACAATCTCCTGGAGACGGTGGCGAGACTGCCGGATCAGTCGGTGGTTTTCAGCCACTTTATCGCAATCAATGCAATCGTCGGCCACCTGAGCGGCGCCCATTCGGTCACCGTGTTCCGCCCGAACTATTGCAGCGTCACGATCCTTGATCGCCATGGATCGGAACTGACCCTGATCGAGCGCGGCGAGAGCCTCGATACGCGGGTGCTGTAAAACTGGAAAATGGTGGGCGGTAACGGGCTCGAACCGCTGACCCTCTCGGTGTAAACGAGATGCTCTACCAACTGAGCTAACCGCCCTTCCGGGACGCTTCCTTTGCCTCGTCTGGCGAAGAAAAGCAAGACGGCCCCTGCGAGAAAAAACAGGGGCCGCTGAAGTTTGCTGAAATGCTGCTGAAGCTTGCGCAAATGCAGCCGGAACGTTCTGAAACGTCCCGATGCACCGCAACCTGCAGCTAGTGACGCACAGGCGCGCTGCCATCATTCGGCGAAGGTCGTCCGGACAAGGTCGCGGCGAGCGCTTCCTCATCCTTTTCGGACCATTCGATCGGCGCCAGTGTCTTGGTCAAGGCCCGCGCCAGGACCTCGTTAATGTCCGACACCGGAATGATGGTCAGGCTCTCTTTGACATTCTCAGGAATGTCGGCGAGGTCCTTCTCATTCTCCTGCGGGATCAGCACCGTCTTGATGCCACCGCGCAGAGCGGCAAGCAGCTTCTCTTTCAATCCGCCAATCGGCAGGACGCGGCCGCGGAGCGATACCTCGCCCGTCATCGCAATATCCCGGTGAACCGGATTATTGGTGAGCAAGGACACGATCGCCGTGGTCATGGCGATACCCGCACTCGGAC
Organism: Hyphomonas sp. Mor2; assembly: GCF_001854405.1. Classification (GTDB taxonomy): domain Bacteria; phylum Pseudomonadota; class Alphaproteobacteria; order Caulobacterales; family Hyphomonadaceae; genus Henriciella. The sequence continues at coordinate 1,216,590 of NZ_CP017718.1, read as the reverse complement.
CATCCTTCGGCGTCGCACCATCGGGCACGTGGACGTGAATATCCGTCGTGTTGAAGACACTCGGCTTGATGCCAAGATCCACAGCCCGCGCGCGAACCAGGGATTGCGCGGCAGAGATTGATTCCTTCATCACATCCCGCAGGTTGCCGGTGACCTTGGTGTTGCCGCGCCCAGGCATGGACACCGCTTCAATGGTCAGCAGATCGCCGCCGACTTCGGTCCAGGCGAGGCCTGTGACAGCGCCGACCTGGTCTTCCTCATCAGCGAGACCAAAGCGGAATTTCCGCACACCGGAATAATCGGCCAGATTCTCAGGCGTCACCGTGACTTGCGTTACGCCTTCATTGCCAAGCTCACGCACAGCCTTGCGGGCGAGTTTTGCCAGTTCACGCTCCAGCGAGCGGACGCCTGCTTCGCGTGTGTAATAGCGCAGCAAATCATTGATGGCCGCGTCCTGGACGACCCATTCGGCCTCTTCCAGTCCGTGATCGGCGCGGATCTTCGGCAACAGGTGGCGAACCGCGATTTCGCGCTTTTCGTCTTCTGTGTAGCCGGCGATGCGAATGATCTCCATGCGGTCCAGCAACGGCTGAGGCATGTTCAGGCTGTTCGCCGTGGTCACGAACATGACGTCGGACAGATCGTAATCAACTTCCAGATAATGGTCGTTGAAGGTCGAGTTCTGTGCCGGGTCGAGCACCTCGAGCAGAGCCGCAGACGGGTCGCCGCGATGGTCCATGCCCATCTTGTCGATCTCATCCAGCAGGAAGAGCGGGTTTCCGGTCTTCGCCTTTTTCAGGCTCTGAATGACCCGGCCCGGCATGGATCCGATATAGGTCCGGCGGTGACCGCGAATTTCACTCTCGTCCCGCACGCCGCCCAGCGACACGCGCACAAAGTCACGCCCCGTCGCCTCGGCAATCGATTTGCCGAGCGAGGTCTTACCGACCCCTGGAGGGCCAACGAGACACAGGATCGGGCCGCGCAGCTTGTTCGTGCGCTTCTGCACCGCGAGATATTCAAGAATGCGTTCCTTGACCTTTTCCAGACCATAATGGTCGTCATTGAGCTGCTTTTCAGCGGCGCCAAGGTCGGTGGAAATATCCTTGCGCTTGTCCCATGGCAGTGACAGCAGCCAGTCAAGATAGTTCCGAACCACAGTCGATTCGGCTGACATCGGGCTCATCTGGCGGAGCTTCTTGATCTCCTGCTCAGCTTTGGTGCGCGCTTCTTCGGACAGGCCGGTATCCCGGATCTTGTCTTCGAGCTCGCCTACCTCATCGCGCTCGCCTTCGCCCTGGTCGCCCAGTTCGCGTTGGATCGCTTTCATCTGTTCGTTCAGATAATACTCGCGCTGGGACTTCTCCATCTGACGCTTGACGCGGTTCTTGATCTTCCGCTCCATCTGCATCATGCCCATCTCGCCTTCCATCAGCGACAGGACCTTTTCCAGACGGTCTTTGACATCAGAGAGCTCAAGCAGCCCCTGCTTCTCAGCCAGTTTCACCTGCAATTGCGAGGCGACGGCATCGGCCAGTTTGCCTGGCTCCAGGATCTCGGAAATCGTCGAGACGGATTCCGGCGCAATCTTGCGGTTCAACTTGGCATAGCTTTCAAACTGCTCGATCACCGCGCGCATCAGCGCTTCAAGCTCGCTCGTATTGCCATCATCTGCGTCAATGATGCCAATCTCGGCGACATAGTGATCGCCGCGATCTTCCAGCGTGTTCACGCGGGCGCGGTGGCTGCCTTCAACCAGCACTTTGACCGTGCCATCCGGCAATTTCAGCAATTGCAGAATTGTCGCTGTCGTCCCGACCGGGTGCAGATCGTCTGCACCGGGATCATCCGTGGATGGATCCTTCTGGGCGACCAGCATGATTTCATTGTCGCTCTCATCAACCATTTCGAGCGCCCGTACAGACTTGTCACGGCCCACAAAAAGCGGCGCCACCATGTCTGGAAAAACCACAATGTCTCGCAGCGGGAGAACTGGGAGGGTTTTCGTCGTCATATTCGACTCCTTTGCATCTGGTCCCGCTCAGCGGCGACCATCACCTTCATCCTGTTGTCGGATGATTCTGGCGTCTGTTTCATTTGATGTTCGCACAAGACGAGTTCAACCACCAAATAACGGTGGAAATCTGACAATTCTGTCCTATGAGCGCCCGAATTCTAGGACGCTTCGTTCGGCTGAACCTGTTTGGCGTGCACGTAGAGCGGTTTGGCATTGCCATCGACCACTTCTGCGTTGATCACGACCTCATCGACCCCGCGAAGTCCTGGCAGCTCAAACATGGTGTCGAGCAGGATCGATTCCATGATCGATCGAAGGCCACGGGCGCCGGTCTTGCGAACAATCGCCTTCTTGGCCACCGCGGCAAGCGCGTCTGGCGTGAAGGTCAGGTTCACATCCTCCATCTCAAACAGTTTCTGATACTGTTTGATCAGAGCATTCTTCGGCGCCGTCAGGATCGTGATCAGCGCCTCTTCATCCAGGTCTTCCAGCGTCGCAAGGACCGGCAGACGGCCGATGAATTCCGGGATCAGGCCATAGCGTTGCAGATCTTCCGGCTCGACCGTGCGCAGGACTTCGCCGACGCGGCGCGCTTCCGGATCTTTCACATCTGCGCCAAAACCAATCGATGTGGCCTCTCCGCGTGAAGAAATGATCTTGTCGAGGCCGGCAAAAGCGCCGCCACAAATGAACAGGATATTGGTCGTGTCGACCTGCAGGAATTCCTGCTGCGGGTGCTTGCGCCCCCCTTGCGGGGGAACGGCAGCGACCGTGCCTTCCATCAGCTTCAGCAGCGCCTGCTGGACGCCCTCGCCCGACACATCGCGGGTGATCGATGGATTGTCTGATTTGCGCGAAATCTTGTCGATCTCATCGATATAGACGATGCCGCGCTGGGCGCGTTCGACATTATAGTCCGAGGCCTGGAGCAATTTCAGGACGATATTCTCAACATCCTCACCGACATAACCAGCTTCGGTCAGGGTCGTCGCATCGGCCATCGTGAACGGCACGTCGAGGACGCGGGCCAGCGTCTGCGCCAGCAGCGTCTTACCGCACCCGGTCGGACCGATCAGCATGATGTTCGACTTGGCCAGTTCCACACCGTCCGCACCGCCGGGATTAGCGAGGCGCTTATAGTGATTGTGCACAGCGACAGAGAGAATGCGCTTGGCGTAGCTCTGGCCGATCACATAATCGTCGAGCACTTCGCAGATCTCTTGCGGGGTCGGAACCCCCTCTTTCGCCTTGAAGCCAGAGGCCTTGTTTTCTTCACGGATAATGTCCATGCAGAGTTCGACGCATTCATCACAGATGAAGACCGTTGGGCCTGCAATCAGCTTCTTAACTTCGTGCTGACTCTTGCCGCAGAAAGAGCAGTAAAGCGTATTCTTTGAATCGCCGCTGGAACCGTTTTGTTTTGCCATTGGCAACCTCTATGACACGCATGCCTTAACATGCGATTTACCGGGGACGAATCCCAGAAACTAGTTACAACTTTAAAACCCTTACGGGCTCACGCAAGTCTTAGCGTTCATTCGTGATGCAGGATGAGTGCCGTTTACTCTTCACCCGGGTCGGTGCGGCGCTCGTAAACCGTGTCGATAATTCCAAAATCCTTAGCTTCTTCAGCCGTCATGAACGTGTCGCGATCAAGTTTTTTCTCAATCGTGTCATAGTCTTGGCCGGTATGCTTCACGTAGATGTTATTCAGGCGCTTCTTCAGATCGAGGATTTCGTCGGCGTGCCGCTCAATATCCTTCGCGACGCCGCGATATCCGCCAGAAGGCTGGTGCACCATGATGCGGGCATTGGGCAGCGCGATGCGATTGCCTTCATCGCCGGCCGCCAGCAGAAGCGAGCCCATGCTGGCCGCCTGACCAATGCAGACGGTCGAGATCGGGCAGCGGATATATTGCATCGTATCGTAAATCGCGAGGCCCGCCGTCACATATCCGCCGGGGCTGTTAATATAGATCGCGATGTCTTTCTTGGGGTTCTCTGACTCCAAGAAGAGAAGCTGGGCACAGACTAGCGACGCCGTCGTGTCGTCAATCGGGCCGGTAATGAAAATCAGACGCTCTTTGAGCAGGCGCGAGAAGATATCGAAAGCACGCTCCCCCCGGCTGGTTTGCTCAATAACAGTGGGGACGAGGTTCACATCGGTCGGGCGCGGATCGAACATAAAACTACCTTCAAGCGGAATAGATTTGGCCATGGTCTGGCAGACGCCGTTATATTTGTCCATTCGCGGCGTGTTACAAGGTGTGGATGTCGCTTAACTGCCTCGAGGCATAGGCGTGCCGAAGCGCTCAGCGAAGTATCTCGCGATCGCGCGGGCCGAACCGAGATAGGCCTTCCCGCTCGCGCGCTCGGCCTCTGCGAGGTCTGCATTCGCCGACGCCAGCACAAGGGTCGGCGCATTCCAGCGCCCATCGCCCAATTCCTCGCAGATTGGCGCGCGCGGATGCGCGATCCCGACATACCGAATCTCCAGCGCTTCCTTGATCGCAGGAAAATAGTGCAGCACGCCCCACAGTTCCGCGCATTCGGGACAGAACTCGCGCCGGTCATTGTCCTCAAAGCCCGGCGGCAACAGGAAAAGTACGTCTTTGTCGCTCATCTAATCCACCTTCTCGAATTGCGTGTTCAGCTCTTTGGGGAAGCGCGCCGCCAGACGTCCGAACTCATCCTTGGTGAGGGTCAGCGTCAGGCGTGCCTCGCCGGTGTCGGAATAGGTTTCGTCCTCGACCTGGGTGTTCTCATAGAGCCAGGCGCGAAACGCCCCATCCTTGTTGGTCAGACGCGCCCGGAAGCGCGCCCGGCCGCGATCCAGAACCTCCTCGATCACCTGGATCAGCGCGTCGATCCCCTCGCCCGTCACCGCAGAGACCGGCGCTGCGATGATCCGCTCCTGCACCCGGTCCAGCTCCGCCATCAAACCGTCGCGGACAAAGTCAGCGACCAGATCAATCTTGTTCCAGACCTCGATCATCGGTGGCAGCTCGACGCCTTCCAGGTCAGCTAGCTGACGCAGCACGTGGAGGACGTCGTGTTTCTGGTCCTCATCCGCATCGCTGGCGCGATCGCGGACATGGATGAGCAGATCCGCCTCCAGCGCCTCTTCGAGCGTGGCGCGGAAACTATCGACCAGATGGGTCGGAAGATCTGAGATGAATCCGACCGTATCGACCAGGCTCGCCTCGCCAAGCACCGGCAATTCGAGCTTCCGGATCGTCGTATCGAGCGTCGCGAACGGCATGTCCTTGGCCATCACGTCGGCCCCGGTCAGACGATTGAACAGGGTCGACTTTCCGGCATTCGTATACCCGACCAAAGCCACTATGCGGCTGTCGCGGCGCTTGCGACCCTCACGCTGGACGCGCCGGGTGCGTTTCACCTCTTCCAGATCGCGGCGCAGGCGCCCGACGGCGCGGTCGATCATGCGCTTGTCGGCCTCGAGCTGAGTCTCGCCCGGGCCGCCCAGGAAGCCGCGGCCACCGCGCTGGCGTTCCAGGTGAGTCCAGGTTCGGACCAGACGAGATCGCTCATAGAGCAGTCGCGCCAACTCGACCTGCAGCGTTCCTTCCTTGGTCCGCGCCCGAAGCCCGAAAATCTCGAGAATAAGTCCCGTACGGTCGATCACCTTCACACCGAGCTTCGTCTCGAGATTGCGCTGCTGGATCGGGGTCAGGGACGCATCGACAATGACCATCGAGCAGTCATAGCCTTTGACGTCCATGATCAGCCGGTCGAGCAAGCCGCCCGACAACAAATAGCCAGGCGTCGGCTTCCGAACCTGCTCAGCGCGCAGGAAGGCCAGCTCACAGCCCAGTGCTTCGACAAGGCCGGCTGTTTCCTGCAGCCGCTCTTCGCCGGGTCGGTCTGCGACCTGGGTCCATGGAATTATGATCCCCGCCGTTTCAGGCTTCTGTTCGAGATCAATCGGTTTTTGCGTCAAACGTCTTAGCTATCTTCTTCATCGAAGAGCTGGACATGGGCACCGGGAGCGATGGTCGAAATTGCGTGCTTGTAGACCAGCTGCGGTGGGCGGCCATCGCCGCGCAGCAACACACAAAAGTTGTCAAACCAGGTGACGACGCCCTGCAACTTCACGCCATTGACCAAAAAAATCGTCAAAGGAGTCTTGGATTTGCGGACTGCGTTAAGGAAAGTATCCTGGAGGTTTTGCTTTTTATCTGAAGACATTGTTCTTCTGCCCTTCTTTTATATTGCAGCCGCTATAACGATTGACCTCAGTTTGCAAGCCAAAGCGGTATCATCTTTGCCAAAAAGTTGGATTCAGGGCTGGAAGAAGCGCAATCACCTCCAAACGCCCAAGAACCATGCCCAGGATTGCACAGATTTGCGCCAGCTGTGACAGCTCCGCATTCATGCCTGCCAGGACGTGTCCGGCATTCGACAGACTGCCAATCCCGGCGCGGATCGCATCATCAAACGCGAGGCCCGTGGCGCTGAGCAGAAGCGTTCCGATCGTGCAGGCGACAATGTATCCGACGAGATACACCCATACGCCCACGACTGTGCGTTCTGACTGCCTCCGTCCTCGAAACTTGAAGTGTTGAACGCTGCCGCGATAGCCCAGCTGCACGAACTCGAGGGCAACCCGGCGCGTCAGAATGATCAGGCGCGCCAGCTTGAAGCCTCCCGCCGCGGACAAGGCCGAGCCGCCGATCAAAACCGGAAACAGCACCAGCACGATGGGCAGCCTCGAAAATTGCTGCGGATCGGTCAGCGCTATTCCACTGGTGGAGAGTGAAGACGTGGCCCAGCCCACGCTTTCCAGCAGCGGCAGCCCAGCTAGAAACGCCAGGGCTGTGATCAAGACCAGCGTTCCGATCCAGGCCAGTACTTCGGGATCAAAAGGAATCGCACGCCACCGCCCCTGCCCGGCACCGTCAATCGCGACCAGGCCCAACGTCCCGGCGATCAGTCCAAACCAGATCAGCAGCGCATGTAACGCGCCGCCAGCTGGTGCGGTCTCGGCGGCCGCTGGGTCGACCAAGCCGGTCGAGATCGCGCTGACCGCGCCCGCCAGGGCATCTCTTGGCGCAAGGCCGATTGCCAGCAACAGGGCCGACAAGACCACCGTGCTGCTAAGCACGAGAATGGCGGCCACCCGGACCACGCGCGGGACCGGATCGAAGAAACTGCCTTCGGGCTCACTGAAGAAGCGATTGCGATGGACC